>JBPFDW010000022.1:0-112922 GCA_051061375.1 Methylocystis sp.
GCGGCTCGCCTATCCGATTCGGGACGGCATTCCGATCATGCTGCCCGAAGAGGCGCGCCAGGTCGACTGACCGGCTCGTCCGCAATGGACGAAAACGCGCCATCAAAGCTTCCGGCGCTTCTCGATCTCGAGGAGCTCGGACCAGACCTCTTCCGCGGCCATAGCCCGGCCTCTTCCGGCCGTCAGGTCTATGGCGGACAGGCCGTGGCTCAGGCGCTCGTGGCGGCGATGCGGACGGCCCCCAGAGACCGCCCCGTTCATTCACTGCACGGCTATTTCATCCTCGCCGGCGATCCCTCGATTCCAATCGACTTCGCCGTCGAACGCGTGCGCGACGGCAAGAGCTTCACGACGCGGCGCTGTAACGCCACGCAGCGCGGACACACGATCTTTTCAATGGAGGCGTCGTTTCAGCGGCGCGAAGAAGGTCTTGCGCACGCCGCCCCCATGCCCGACGCGCCGGACCCAGAGGGTCTCGACGACGTGCACGCGCTCGTCGAGCGTTTTCGGGCCTTCCTGCCGGAGCAGGCCGAGAGCTGGCTGAAGCGGCGAAGCGCGCTCGACATGCGCGTCGTCGCGCCCGACGACGTATTTTTTCCCGAACGTCGCGCCGCCGGCCAGATGATCTGGTTTCGCGTGCGCGGCGCGGTCCCGGACGACCCCGCCATTCACACAGCGCTGCTCGCCTATCTTTCCGATATGACGCTGCTCAATACGGCGCTGCTCGTTCACGGGCTTACGATCTTCGATCCGAAGATTCAGGTGGCGAGCCTCGACCACGCCCTGTGGATTCACGGGCCGCTGCGGGTCGACGAATGGCTGCTCTACGCGCAGCAAAGCCCCTGGGCCGGCGGCGCGCGCGCCTTGACACGCGGGCAGATCTTCACCCGCGAGGGACGCCTTGTCGCCTCCGTGAGCCAGGAAGGCCTGGTGCGCCTGCGCGACTAGGCGCGACCCTGATACATGGCGACATTTTAGGCAACAGACCAATGTCTGCGTAATTTCTAGGCGCATAACCGGCCTGCGGCGCCCTAAGCGAAAGCGCTCTGGCGAGCCGCGGCCGCCGCTGACTTTCGCCCATAGTCGAGGCGGACAAAGGCAATAGCCAACCTGCTGCAAGCTGCGGCACAGTCGGTGTCACAGCAGATACGCTTCCGGCCGGTAGATTTCAGGCGTCAGCGCGGCTGGCATGGCATTTGAAGGCGGTAGTCGCCGACGC
This sequence comes from Methylocystis sp., assembly GCA_051061375.1. Taxonomy (GTDB): domain Bacteria; phylum Pseudomonadota; class Alphaproteobacteria; order Rhizobiales; family Beijerinckiaceae; genus Methylocystis. Next base: position 1,220 of record JBPFDW010000022.1, read on the forward strand.
GGCGGCGTCCTCCCCGCGAATTGCAATCAAGAGACGCCGCCGTCACGCGAGCGACGCTCGCCAACGAGGTCGATAACCAACAGGATTGGCAGATGAAAATCGTCACAGCGATCATCAAGCCGTTCAAGCTCGATGAGGTCCGCGACGCGCTGACCAACATCGGCGTGCACGGCCTTACCGTGACTGAAGTCAAGGGCTACGGACGTCAAAAGGGACATACGGAAATCTATCGCGGCGCCGAATATGCGATCAGTTTCCTGCCCAAGCTCAAAATCGAAGTCGCCGTCGACGCGGCGATGATCGACCAGGTGATTCTGGCAATCTCCAACACCGCGCGCACCGGACAGATCGGCGACGGAAAGATTTTCGTCACGCCGCTCGAGCGCGCCATCCGCATCCGCACCGGCGAAACCGACGCCGACGCGCTTTGATCGCCTCCCCGCAACATCAGGAGCTCTCACCCATGAAATTTCCTTCGCCTCGAAGCGCTTCAGTCGCTTCGGTCATCGCGGGAGCGGCGATTTCGGCCTTGCTGGCGTTTCCGGCCTTCGCCGCGAATGATCCGACGCCCAATCCCGGCGACACGGCCTGGATGCTCACCTCATCGGCCCTCGTGCTGATGATGTCGATTCCCGGCCTGGCGCTGTTCTACGGCGGCCTGGTGCGCGCCAAGAACATGCTGTCGATCCTGTCGCAAACCTTCGCGATCGTCGCGCTCGTCGGCGTGATCTGGACGATCTACGGCTATTCGCTCGCCTTCGGCGACGGCGGCTCGCTGAGCAACTACATCGGCGGCTTCAACAAGCTGTTCATGAAAGGCGTCACGACCGCCTCCAACGCGGCGACCTTCACGCCGGGGCATGTCATTCCGGAATACGCCTATTTCGTCTTCCAGATGACCTTCGCGATGATCACCCCGGCGCTCATCATCGGCGCCTTCGCCGAGCGTATGAAATTTTCCGCCGTGCTGCTCTTCGTCGCCTTCTGGGTGACCGTCATCTACTTCCCCATCGCCCATTGGGTGTGGGGCGTCGCCGATCCGAACGCTCTGGTCGACGCCGCGACTCAGCTCGCCGCGGCGGCCGACGAGGCGGCGAAAGCGGCCGCGCAGGCGAAGATCGACGAGATCAACGCCGCCGTCGGATGGCTCGCCGGCAAGGGCGCGCTGGACTTCGCCGGCGGGACGGTGGTGCATATCAACGCCGGCATCGCCGGTCTCGTGGGCGCGATCATCGTCGGCAAGCGCATCGGCTATGGCAAGGAGGCGCTTCCGCCGCATTCGCTCACCCTGTCGATGGTCGGCGCCTCGCTGCTGTGGGTCGGCTGGTTCGGCTTCAACGCCGGATCGAATCTGGAAGCCAACGGCGTTACGGCGCTCGCCTTCGTCAACACAATGGTGGCGACGGCGGCCGCGGCGCTGTCGTGGATGGTCGTCGAATGGCTGGTGAAGGGCAAACCTTCCATGCTCGGCCTGATCACCGGCGCGGTCGCCGGCCTTGTCGCAGTGACGCCCGCGTCAGGCTACGCCGGACCGGTGGGCGCCATCGTGCTTGGCTTCGCCGTGTCGCCGATCTGCCTGTTCTTCGTCGACTTCGTGAAGAAGATGGCGGACTATGACGATGCGCTCGACGTGTTCGGCGTGCATTGCATCGGCGGCATCACCGGCGCGCTGGCGACCGGCATTCTGGTCAATCCCGATCTCGGCGGCGTCGGCATCACCGACTACACCAATCTCGAGGACTTCACCGGAACCTACGACATGATGGCGCAGATGAAGGCGCAGGCGATCGCGGTCGTTGCGACGCTGCTGTGGTCGGGCATCGGCTCGGCGATCCTGTTCAAACTGGTCGACGTGATCATCGGCCTGCGGCCGACGCCGGATCAGGAACGCGAAGGCCTCGACATCAGCGATCACGGCGAGCGCGCCTACAACTACTAAGGGCTCATCTCCTGGCACGACGCGAAGCGGCGCCCACGGGCGCCGTTTCATTTTGTGGGTGGGCGAAGCGCAGACCCGCTCCAGAACGAGCGCGCTTCCCTTCTCCCATAGGGCGACGGCAGCCCGGCGAAGCCGGGTCGGATGAGGGGTTCCATACATATCGACCCCGATTTCGAAACCCCTCTCCCGTTCGCTTCGCGACCACCCTCTCCCACAGGGAGATGGCGCGCGCTCAAAGGCCGCGCGTATTGCCCATGTCATCGCGCCGATGCAACATGCGACCCTTGAGTAAACCGACGGGAGCCAGGATCGGATGTTGCTTGAATTACGGCGCGCGGCTCTGACCTTTCTTGTTCTCCTGATCGTCGCCTTCCCCGCCCGCGCCGCCGAGCGCGTGGTCAATCTTTCCTTCGTCGTCTTCAGCGACATATACGAGATGGCGGAACGGGACGGGCGCGGCGGCTTCGCCCGCATCGCCGGCGCGGTGAAGGCCGAACGCGCGAAAGCCAAGAACATCATCGTCGCGCACGCCGGCGACACGCTGTCGCCTTCGCTCACTTCGAGCGTCGACCAGGGCGCGCATATCATGGACCTTCTCAACCGCGTCGGCCTTGACGTCTTCACGCCCGGCAATCACGAGTTCGATTTCGGCGAAGCGGTATTCCGCCAGCGCATGGGCGAAGCGACATTCGCGCTGCTCGCCGCCAATCTGCGCGACGCCTCTGGCCATCCCCTGCCCGGTTTCGCCGACAGCAAAATCATCGACGTCGAGGGCGTAAAGATCGGCCTGTTCGGCCTGACCGACGACGAGGCGGCAAGGCGATCCGACCCCGGAACATTGAAGCTTCTGCCGGCGATCGAGACCGCGAAGCGCGAGGCGCAGGCGCTGCGCGGCGCCGGGGCCGATCTCGTCGTCGCGGTTACACATTCCGAGTGGCAGGACGATCTGCGGCTGATGAAGCTCGGGCCGATCGACATTGTTCTGTCGGGGCATGATCACAATCTGCTTGTCGCCTATGACGGGCGCGCCGCCATCGGCGAGACGCAAGCCGATGGCGTCAATCTCGTCGCGATCGATGTCGAGGTTCGCATCGCTAACGATGGGGTCAAGCGCTGGACGCCGAGATTTCGCATCGTCGACACCGCCGATATTTCGCCCGACGCCGCGATCGCGGCCCGCGTCGCGCAATATCAGGCCGAAATCGACAAGGCGCTCGATGTCGACATTGGCGTCACCAAGACGCCGCTCGACAGCCGAAAGGCGAGCGTGCGCGGCCAGGAGACCGCCATCGGCGACTTTTTCGCCGACACGATGCGCGCTGTCGCCGGCGCCGACGTCGCGATCATCAATGGCGGCGGCATCCGCGGCAATCGGCTCTATGAGTCCGGAACGAAGCTGACGCGCAAGGATATCGCCAGGGAGCTGCCGTTCAACAATCAGCTTGTGACTTTGGACCTTGCGGGCGCCGATCTGCGCGCCGCGCTGGAAAACGCCGTCTGGATGATCGGCAAGGACGCCGGCCGCTTCGCTCAGATTTCCGGCGCGCGCATCGTCGTGCGACGCGACGCCGTCCCCGGCTCGCGGCTCGCTTCGATCGAGATCGGCGGCAAGCCGCTCGACGACGCAAAGCGCTACAAGGTCGCGACCAGCGACTTCCTGGCGCGCGGCAAGGACGGCTATGTCGCGCTCACGCGCGGCAAGCCGCTCGTCAGCGAACTCGAAGGCCCGCTGCTGGCGAATGTCGTCACCGACGCGATTGCAAAAACCGGCGCGATCGCGCCCGTCGTCGACGGCCGCATCAAAGTCGAGTGATTATACGAAGTCCGACCGATCCGTTAGCTTGGACGTTGTCATTCCCGGCAGGCCGAAGGCCTGACCGGGAATCCAGGGCCAATCCAAGAACGCCGGTTTTGCTCTGGGTTCCCGATCGCGCGCGTTGCGCGCGTCGGGAATGACAGCCGAGTCGTTCGAACGGAACTCGTATCACAGCCCGCCAAGGCAGACATATTTGATCTCGATGTAGTCATCGACGCCGTAGCGCGATCCTTCGCGCCCCAGGCCCGAATGTTTGACGCCGCCGAACGGCGCGACTTCCGTCGAGATCAAAGTTTCGTTGACGCCGACCATGCCGAATTCCAATCGCTCGGCCACGCGAATACAGCGGGCGACGTCGCGACTGTAGAAGTAAGCGGCAAGCCCGTAAGGCGTGGCGTTGGCGAGACGCACCGCTTCGTCTTCCGTCTCAAACGAGATCAGCGGCGCGACGGGCCCGAAGGTCTCCTCGTTGAAGATCAGCGCGTCGGCCGGCACATTCGCGAGCACCGTCGGCTGAAAGAAGGCGCGGCCGAGCGCATGACGGGCGCCGCCCGTGAGCACCCTGGCGCCATGGGCGATGGCGTCCGCGACATGACGCTCGACCTTCTCCACCGCCGCCTCTTCGATCAGCGGCCCGATGGCGACGCCCTCCTGCGTTCCTTCGCCGACCTTCAGCGCGCCGGCCGCCGCCGCGAGTCTTTCGGCGAAAGCGTCGACGATCGATGCGTGAACGAGGATGCGATTGGCCGAAACGCAGGTCTGTCCGCTGTTGCGATATTTGGTGGCGATCGCGCCTTCGACGGCGCGATCGAGATCGGCGTCCTCGAAGACGATGAGCGGCGCATTGCCGCCAAGCTCCATCGAGCATTTCTGGATGTTCTCGGCCGCCTGTCGCAGCAGGATTCTGCCGACTTCGGTCGAGCCGGTGAAGGTCAGCTTGCGCACCAGCGGATTTTGCGTGAATTCGAGCCCGACCGGCGCGGGGTCTTTCGCCGTCACGACATTGACGACGCCCGACGGCGCGCCGGCGCGCTCGGCAAGTTCGGCGAGCGCGAGCGCGGAAAAGGGCGTCAGCTCGGCGGGCTTCACCACCATCGTGCAGCCGGCGCCGAGCGCGGCGCCGACCTTGCGCGCGAACATCGCCGAGGGAAAGTTCCACGGCGTGATCGCCGCCGTGACGCCGATCGCCTGTTTGAAGACCAGAAGACGACGGTCGGTCGGCCCTGGGATCACGTCGCCGTATATGCGCCGCCCTTCCTCCGCGAACCATTCGATGAAGCTCGCGGCATAGGCGATTTCGCCGCGCGCCTCGGCCAGCGGCTTGCCCATTTCGGCGGTGATGATTCGCGCCAGCCGCTCCTGATCGGCCATGATCAGTTCGAACCAGCGGCGCATGATCCGCGCCCGTTCCTTGGCGGCGCGATCGCGCCACTTCGGCAGCGCCCGCGCGCAGGAGTCGATCGCGCGCCGCGTCTCCGCCACGCCCATATCGGGAACCTGGCCGAGAACCGCGCCGGTCGCGGGATTGTTCACGGCGAAAGTCGCGCCGCTTTCCGCGCTTAGCCACGCCCCGTCGATGAAGGCCCGCTCGCAAAGGCCAAGGTCGAAGTCGGTCATTTCAAGTCCTCTGGCGCGTCGGTCGCGCATTTTGCTAGAATGGCCGCAGCGGGCAGACGGCCCGAAACGGGTTGCTGGCGAAGCCGCCAAAAACCGACATAATGCGGCTCTCTGACGGCGGCGCCCGCCCTCTCCACCTGAGGACACACTTGGCTCATTCCAAGATCGTCGATCTAACGCGCATTCGTCTCTCTCGCCGTTCCATCGTCAGCGCCGGCGTCGCCGCCCTGGTCGTTCCGCGCGGCGTTTTGGCCAAGACCGGCGCGCCAGCTCCCGCCGGAAGCCGTTTCGGCGCCCTCGCCAAGGGCGAAATCGAGAGCCACGGCCTCTCGACCTTCGGCGACCTCGGCGAGCCCGCCGACTTCAAACACTTCGGCTATGTCAATCCGCAAGCTCCCAAGGGCGGAACCCTGGCGCTGTCGCCGGCCAGCCCCACTTACGACAGTTTCAACGCCTATGTGTTGAGGGGCAACCCCGCGACGGGCATGTCGCTCGTCTTCGACAGTTTGATGAACCAGAGCCTCGACGAACGCGACGCCTATTACGGCCTCGTCGCCAAGAAGGTGCGCATCTCGGCGGACAAGCTCACCTATGCGTTCCTCCTGCGCAAGGAGGCGCGCTTTCACGACGGCTCGCCATTGACCGCGCATGACGCCGCCTTTTCCCTCAACATTCTCAAGAGCAAGGGCCATCCCGTCATCAGCCAGTTGTTGCGCGATCTCGACAGCGCGGAAGCCGAGGCGGACGATGTTCTTGTCGTGCGTTTCGCGCCCGGCCGCACCCGCGATCTGCCGGTGAGCGTCGTCGGCCAGCCGATTTTCTCGCGCGCCTATTACAAGGACCGGGACTTCGAGGCGACCACGCTGGAGCCGCCGCTCGGCTCCGGGCCCTACAAAGTGGGAGGCTTCGAGCAAGGCCGCTACATCGCCTATCATCGCAATCCCGACTATTGGGCGAAGGATCTGCCGATCGCGTTGGGCCAGGGCAATTTCGACGTCGTGCGATTCGAATATTTCGGCGACAGTCAGGTGGCCTTCGAGGCGTTCAAGGCCGGCGCCTTCACCGAGCGAGAGGAAAACATCGCCCGCGTCTGGGCGACGGGTTACGACTTTCCAGCGTTCAAGGACGGACGGGTCAAGCGCACGACAACGCCCAACAACAACATTCCGCAGATTCAGGGATGGTTCTTCAACACGCGCCGCAAGATATTCAAGGATCCCCGTGTGCGCGAAGCGATCGGCTACGCCTTCGACTATGAATGGACCAGCCGTAATCTGATGTATGACGCCTATAAGCGCATCTCGTCCTATTTCGAAAATTCCGAGCTTGAAGCCAAGGGCCTGCCGAGCGAACAGGAAAAGGCGCTGCTCGAACCTTTTCGCGGTGAGCTTCCCGCCGAAGTTTTTGGCGAACCCTTCGTCGCCCCGGTCTCCGACGGCACGGGACAGGACCGCGTTCTGCTCAAGAAGGCCAATGATCTATTCGTCGCCGCCGGCTGCACGCGCCAGGACGGCGTGTTGCGCTTGCCTGACGGGACGCCGCTCGAATTCGAATTTCTCGACAACTCCAACGTCTTCGAGCGCCATACGCAGCCGTTCATCAAGAATTTGAAGCTGCTTGGCGTCAATGCGCGCATCCGCGTCGTCGACGCCGCGCAATACAAGCAGCGCCTGGAGGATTTCGACTTCGACATCGTCCACGATGTCCTGGTCATGGGCTGGAATCCGGGCGAGGAGCTTCGCGCCTATTTCAGTTCGAAGACCGCCGACGTTCCAGGGTCGCGCAATCTGGCGGGCGTCTCCAATCCGGCGGTTGACGCGCTTGTCGAAAAGGCGCTGCAGGCGCAAACCCGCGAGGACCTCATCTTATGCTGCCGCGCGCTCGATCGCGTCTTGCGCGCACAGCGCTACTGGATTCCGCATTGGTATAATCCCGTGCATCGCATCGCCTATTGGGACCTGTTTGGCCGTCCGGAGCGCACGCCGAAATTCGACACCGGCGTGTTGTGGACCTGGTGGTGGGACGACGAGAAAGCGCGCAAGATGAACTTTACGGGACGCTGAGCGCATGGGAGCCTATATCGCCCGCCGCGTGCTGCTGATGATCCCCACGATCCTCGGCATCATGCTCATCTCCTTCGCCATCGTGCAGTTCGCGCCGGGCGGTCCGGTCGAGCGCATCATCGCGCAGCTGCAAGGCTTCGACGTCGGCGCAACGGGCCGCTTTTCCGGGGGCGGCGGCGACGTCGGACAGGGCGGCGCGAGCCAAACCGGCACGATGGCGGCGGAATCCGCCGTGAAATATCGTGGCGCTCAGGGGCTCGACCCGAAGTTCATCGCTGAACTCGAAAAGCAGTTCGGCTTCGACAAGCCGGCCTGGGAGCGATTCCTGCTGATGGTGAAGAATTACGCGATGTTCGATTTCGGCCGCAGCTATTTTCGCGACGAAAGCGTCATCAAACTGATCGGCGAGAAGCTGCCCGTCTCGATTTCGCTCGGTCTGTGGATGACGCTTCTTTCCTATTCGATTTCAATTCCGCTCGGCATCGCCAAGGCGGTGCGCGACGGAACGAAATTCGATATGTGGACCTCGAACGCGGTCATCATCGGCTACGCCATTCCGAGCTTCCTTTTCGCGATGCTGCTGATCGTGCTCTTCGCTGGCGGCTCGTTCTGGCAAATCTTCCCGCTGCGCGGTCTTACCTCGGACGATTTCTGGCAGCTCTCGCTTTTCGACAAGGTGAAGGACTATCTCTGGCACATCGTCCTGCCGGTCTCCGCGATGACGCTCGGCGCCTTCGCCACGCAGACCTTTTTGACCAAGAACTCGTTCCTCGACGAAATCCGCAAGCAATATGTGCAGACGGCGCGCATGAAGGGCCTCACCGAGCGGCGCGTGCTCTATGGCCATGTGTTTCGCAACGCCATGCTGATCGTCATCGCCGGTTTCCCCGGCGCCTTCGTTCACGCCTTTCTGACCGGCTCGGTGCTGATCGAAACGATCTTCTCGCTTGACGGTCTCGGCTATCTCTCCTTCGAGAGCATCGTCAACCGCGACTATCCGGTGGTCTTCGCCAATCTCTATATTTTCGCGCTGCTCGGGCTCGTGGTGAATCTCATCTCCGATCTGACCTACACCTGGATCGATCCGCGCATCGACTTCGAAACGCGCGAGGTCTGACCGTGAGCGCCGCAACCGACGCGCCGACCCATCTCGCGCCCCCGCTTCACCGCGAAGGCTGGCTGCGCCTGACGCCACTCGACCGCCGCCGGCTCGACAGTTTCAAGGCGAACAAGCGCGGCTATTGGTCCTTCTGGATATTCATGACGCTCTTCGTCATGTCGCTCGGCTCGAATTTTTTGGCGAACGACCGGCCGATTCTGGCGTGGTACAAGGGCCAATTGCTGTTTCCGGTCTTTGTCTCCTATCCGGAAGAGAAATTCGGCGGCTTTCTCGCCCGCACCGATTACCGCGATCCCGTCATCGCCGACGAGATCAAGGCGCATGGCTGGATGCTCTGGCCGCCGATCCGCTTCTCCTATGACACCCATAATCTGGAGCTGCCGACCCCGGCGCCCTCGCCGCCGACCTGGATGCTGACGCAGAAGCAATGCGAGATCGCCGCGGCGAAAGGCCTGCGACCGGGCCAACCCAATCGCGGCTGCGCCGCGCTCGAATATAATTGGCTCGGCACCGACGATCAGGGCCGCGACGTCGTCGCGCGTCTTCTCTATGGATTTCGCATCTCGGTGCTGTTCGGCCTGATCCTGGCGACGATTTCCTCGATCGTCGGCGTCGCCGCCGGCGCGATACAGGGCTATTTCGGCGGACGCGTCGATCTCGTGTTCCAGCGCTTTATCGAAGTTTGGTCGTCGCTGCCGCAACTCTATCTGCTCATCATCATTTCATCGTTCCTGACGCCAGGCTTTTTCGTGCTGCTCGGCATTTTGCTGCTGTTCTCCTGGGTGTCGCTGGTGCATGTCGTTCGCGCCGAATTCCTGCGCGCGCGCAATTTCGAATATGTCAACGCGGCGCGGGCGCTCGGGCTCGGCAATTTCCGGATCATCGTGAGGCATCTCTTGCCCAACGCCACGGTGGCGACGCTGACCTTCCTGCCGTTCATTCTCAATTCGTCGATCACGACTCTCACGGCGCTCGATTTTCTCGGATTCGGCCTGCCGCCGGGCTCGCCCTCGCTCGGCGAACTGCTGCTGCAAGGCAAATCCAACCTTCAGGCGCCCTGGCTGGGACTGACAGGCTTCGCCATCATCGCGCTGATGCTGTCGCTGCTGGTCTTTGTCGGCGAAGCGGTTCGTGACGCTTTCGACCCAAGGAAGAATTTCCGGTGAGGACGTGTTAAAGGCTTCTCGCCAGCCTCGTCATCGTTGGCGGGGATGCTAACGGAGACGAAGCGATGAACAAGATCGTCAAGCTGCACTATCCGGCGGCGAAACTACCCGAGGAACTTCGCGTCGGCATCGATCCGAACGCCGAAGTGACGATCACCGTGGAAACTGAAGAGAAACCGGAACGGATAATGTCCCTTGAAGAAATGTTCACGATGCGTCGTGACGTTTATTCGTCAATGGATGAAGTAATCGCGCATATCGACGCGCTCCGGGAAGAGCGGGGCTCGCTATAACTTGTCTGCTCCGCTCGTTTATATCGACACGAACGCTTTCATCAAGGGCTTCGAATTTTCGGCCGAACAGGCAAAGCCCGTGCAGGATTTGCTGGCGGCGTTGCGCGACAGCCCGCGCTTTGCCGTGACAAGCGAACTTACGCTCGCGGAATTGCTTGCTCCGGCTTTACGCGAAAACGCTTTCCCGCTTCCGGTCAAGCGACCGCTTTACCTTAACCTGCTGGTCAGCAGTCAGTTGATCGATTTGCGCCCAGTCACACGAGACGTGCTTATGGATACCGCTGATCTTCGTCAGGCCGCGCCGCATCGTTTGCTCGACGCGATACACATTGTTACAGCGGTTCAGTCAGGATGCGCCTATTTTTTGACTGGCGACAGACGCATCTGGACACCGGCAGGCATGTCGAGCGTCTACCCTGATCAGGCGGGAGTCGATCGTATTCTCGCCGACTGGTCTGGACGGGCATAGCGCCGATGAAAATCGCAGAACCAATTCCCTCCCCCCTCCTCGACGTTCGCGATCTTTCGGTCTCCTTTGGGCATGGCGGGCGCGAGACCAAGGCGGTGGATCGCGTCTCCTTCTCGCTCGAGCGCGGCAAGACGCTGGCGATCGTCGGCGAATCGGGCTCCGGCAAATCGATCAGCGCGCTGTCGATCGTGCGCCTGCTGCCGCCCGGCGCGGTCGCTTCGGGCGAAGCGCTGTTCGACGGCGAGAACATGCTCGTCGTCGACGACAACCGTCTGCGCGCGATCCGCGGCGCACGCATCACGATGGTGTTTCAGGAGCCGATGACCTCGCTCAATCCGCTACAAACCATCGAGCGGCAAATCGCGGAAATTCTCGAACTGCACGGCATGCGCGGCGAAGCCGCGGTGCGCGCGCGGGTCGTCGAGCTTCTCGGCGAAGTCGGCATCCCCGATCCCGCCGCGCGGCTTGGCGCCTATCCGCATCAGCTTTCGGGCGGCCAGCGTCAGCGCGTCATGATCGCCATGGCGCTCGCCAACAAGCCCGATCTGCTCATCGCCGACGAGCCGACGACGGCGCTCGACGTCACCGTGCAGGCGCAGATTCTCGCCCTGCTGGAACGGCTGCAACAAACCTACGGCATGGCGATGCTGTTCATCACGCATGATCTGGGGCTCGTGCGCCGTTTCGCCGACACGGTCTGCGTCATGCAGAAGGGCCGGATCGTCGAACAGGGCGAAGTAGAATCGGTCTTTTCCTCGCCTCAGCATCCCTACACCAAGGCGCTGCTCACGGCGGAGCCCAAGGGCGCGCCGATCATAGAGAACGAGGAGGCGCTCGTCGTCGCCTCGGCCGACGATTTGCGCGTCTGGTTTCCGATCAAGCGCGGGTTCATGCGCAAGACGGTGGGCTATGTGAAAGCGGTGGACGGCGTCACCGTCGCGGTGCGCGAGGGCGCGACCGTCGGCGTCGTCGGCGAGTCAGGCTCGGGCAAGACGACGTTGGCGCTCGCCATGCTGCGGCTCATCCGCTCGGAAGGGCCGATCGTGTTCCTGGGCCAGCGCATCGACGGCAAGAGCGTCGACGCCATGCGCCCGCTCCGCCGCGACATGCAGATCGTCTTTCAGGACCCTTACGGCTCGCTGTCGCCGCGCATGTCGGTGGCGGAGATTGTCGCCGAGGGGCTCACCGTTCAGCGGCCCGAACTTACGCTTCATCAACGTCGCGAAATCGTCGCGCGCGCCCTGCAGGAAACCGGGCTCGATCCGTCGACGATGGACCGCTATCCGCATGAATTTTCCGGCGGCCAGCGGCAGCGCATCGCGATCGCGCGCGCCATGGTGCTCGAACCCAAATTCGTCGTGCTCGACGAGCCGACCTCGGCGCTCGACATGTCGGTGCAGGCGCAGATCATCGATCTCTTGCGCGATCTGCAGCGCCGCCGCTCGCTCGCCTATCTCTTCATCAGCCATGATCTGCGCGTCGTCAAAGCGCTCGCCGCCCATCTCATCGTCATGCGCTACGGCAAGGTCGTCGAGGAAGGTCCCGCGACGCAGGTCTTCGCCGAACCCAAGAGCGACTATACGCGCGCGCTCTTCGCCGCGGCGTTTCGCAACGAGGCGGCGCCGGTTCCGGGCAATTCAGTCTGAACAAGCGAGCGGGATTGAAAGCTCTTTTCTGAAAGTCTCCTAACTCTCCCTTTCTTAAGGGCCGCCGATTATTCCCTCGAAATCCTGCCCGCCGTAAAAAACGCCTTCGATCAGCACGGCGTCTTCGGCGACGACAAAGGCGATCGTCGCCCGGCGCTCAAATCCAATTGTCCGCAAGCCGGGCAAAAGATCGTCCCGCTTTTGCCCGCGCTCCGGGAACGTCGCAAGGCCAATGTAGGCGTCGGCGGTCTTTTCGCCCGCGTTTTCTGAAATTCGGGCATGTAGAGCGTCAATTTGCCTTTCGGCCAAGGGCGTGAAGATGACCCGCACGACTCGCCGTTACTGACGAGGCGGACGACGGCGGCGGGTTTTGATCCGCTCCAGAATGACCTCCGCCGCAACGCCTTTCGATGGGTCGGCCAGATATTCCTTATGCCCGGCGATAACTTCCTTGCGCAGCCATTTTTCCACCGCCGCCTCGCGGTCGAGCAGCGCCCTCACGCCGTCGCGCATGATTTCGCTCACGGAGGCATAAGTGCCTGATTTTAGTTTTGCTTCAACGACTTCCGCTATTTCGTTCGGGAGCGTGATGCTGAATTGCTGCGTGGTTCTCATGGCGTCATTCCATAGCTCGACCGGCCACAAAATAGCAGCCGATAGGATGGAATCATATCAATATATCTTCAAGACCCGCTGGTTTTGACGGAGAGATTCCAGGCGGAAGATCGCTCTCCCGCGTCAAGCGGCTTCGTCGGCGCCACCCTCTTGGAAGTATGATGGCCTTTATCTCGGCCTTGCAGTGAGCGCAAAACTCATTACGCGCTAAATGAGTCTTGGGTCGCCACCGTTTCAGCGCGCGTCCGCGCAGTCGGGATCACGGAAAGCCAGGATTTTGATGCTTTGCGTCAGAACGACGTCGTCACGCTGATTGTAGGTCGCTACATTCATTGATACGAAGCCGCGATCTTTATGGCGACGCGGACGGACGATTCGCGTGACCTCGGCCTCGACGCGCAAGGAGTCGCCAGGCCGCACCGGTAGTTTCCATGCGATATCGGATTCGACGCCGATGACCGGCCCGGCCAGGGGCGGATTGGCGGACTCGATGAGAAGCTTGATGCTCAGCGCGCCGGTTTGCCAGCCGCTCGCGACAAGACCGCCGAACATGCTGTCCTTGGCGGCCTCCTCGTCGAGATGGAAATATTGAGGATCGCTGTCGCGCGCGAAGCGGATAATGTCTTGCGCGCTGACCGTGACGCTCTTCGAACGCAGCCGCTGCCCGACATGAAGATCGTCGAGAAAAAGCTTCGTTGTCATGCTGCGTGCGAACCTTCCATCGGCAGGCGCTTCACGCTCGTGACCGGCCCGGCGCCCGCCGCTTCATTGCGCGCGCGCACGACATCCAGCGGCTCGCTCGTCACCTGCATATGGGTGGCGTTGGCGTGAAGCAGCGTCGCGGCGTCGCGCATGATTCCGACATGGCCCTTCCAGAAGACGATGTCGCCGCGCATCAGCGGCGCGCCGGGCGCGAGCGGCGCGCCGAGCGCGGCCTCCTGCATATCCGTGTCGCGCGGGGCCTTGATCCCCGCCATCAGCAGCGACACTTGCACGAGCCCCGAGCAATCGACGCCGAGCCATGATTTGCCGCCCCAGAGATAGGGCGCGCCTAGAAGCGTTTCCGCCACGACGACGAAATCGGGCGCTTTCGCCGCGCGCGGGACGAGATGTTTGCGGAAAATAAATCCAAGCTCCGGCGTCACGCCAAATCCGTCGCGTTCTTCGGCGATCGCGACGTCGGCGCCAAGCGGCAAGGCGTTGAGCGGCGGCAATTTGATGTTCGGCCCAGGATAGATGAACGTCCGCGGCGCGCAGACCCGATGCGTCGGCGCGCTCAATTCGCGCCACAGCGTATTGGCGGCGATCCAACCGACATAATTGTCGCGCGCAAGCTGCGCCCAGGCCCAGCCTTCTTCTTCGTCATAGACGGTGACGCGCTCGCCATAGAGCGCCTGAGTGTCGACGGCGGCGTCGGGTCGCGGCTCGCGCCGAAGGTCGACGACGCAGTCCCTGACCTCCATCACGACCCCCTCGACATAGCGCTCGGCGGTGACGCGGCCTTTGAGATAGGCCGCGGCGACTTCGGGGCGCGCGGGCGTCAGCCGCCGGTCGAAATTCTCGCTCACGAATGCGCTTTCCTTTGTTCGACGCGCGCCTCGATCAGATCGTAAAGGAGGCGCGCGGCCTGTATCTCGCCGCCTTCCGGACGGCCGGGCTTCGTCGAGGGGTTCCAACAGTAAACGTCGAAATGCGCCCAGCGCTTTGGGTCCGCCACGAAGCGCCTGAGGAACAGCGCGGCGGTGATCGATCCGGCGAAAGGACCGCTCGTCACATTGACGAGATCGGCGATTTTGCCGTCGAGGCCGCTGTCGTAACCATCCCACAAAGGCATTCGCCACGCCGGATCGTTCGCGGCTGCGGCCTTCACGGCGATTTCGGCGGCGAGCCCGTCATCGCCAGTATAGAACGGCGGAATTTCGGGGCCGAGCGCGACCCGCGCGGCGCCGGTCAGCGTGGCGAAATCGAACAGGAGATCGGGCGGCGTTTCGCTGGCGTAAGCCAGTGCGTCGGCGAGGATCAGTCTCCCCTCCGCGTCGGTGTTGCCGATTTCGATGCTCAGCCCTTTGCGGCTGCGATAGACGTCGCTCGTTCGAAACGCGGAAGCCGAGATCGAATTTTCGACGATCGGCAGCAGGACGCGCAAACGGATCGGCGCTTGCGAGTCAAGCAGCATCGCCGCAAGCGAGAGCGCCGTCGCCGCGCCGCCCATGTCCTTCTTCATCAGCGCCATCGCGTTCGACGGCTTGATGTCGAGTCCGCCGGTGTCGAAACAGACGCCCTTGCCGACAAGAGTGACGCGCAGACCATCTTCCGGGCCATGCTCGAACTCGACGAGCCTGGGCGCCTGGGCGGCCGCGCGCCCGACGGCGTGGATCAGGGGAAAGTTTTCCGCAAGCAGCGCGTCACCGACAATGACGCGGCTCGCAGCGCCGTGCTTCGCGCCAAGGGCGAGGGCAGCTTCGGCGAGCGCCTCCGGCCCCATGTCGTTGGTCGGCGTATTGACGAGATCGCGCCCCAGGGCGACGGCCGCCGCGACGCGTTCGATGCGCGCGCGGTCGACGCCCTGCGGCGCGCAAAGACGCGGCGCTTCGCTCTTTCGCGCCTTGTAGCGCGAGAAGGCGTAGTTCGAGAGAAGGAAGGCCAGCGCCGCCTCTCCCGGCGCCTCGACGCCGTCGCCAAGGCGATACAGGCCTTTGGGCAAGGCCGTCGCGAGCTTTCCGGCAAAAAACGGATCGCGCGCCTTGGGCTGCTTCCCCTCGGCGCCGAAGAAAACGCGCGGCGCGCCGCCGCCGTCCGGCGCAAAGAATACGGAGCCGGCCTTCGCCTCAAATCCCGCAAGCTCGGCAAGGCGGACGGTCGGTTCGGGAAGCTTTGCGCCGCGCTCGGGCCAGTCTTCCTTATCGACGAAATCGATGGCGATGGCCTCAGACGACCAGTCTTCAAGCTTCATTCCTATCCGCCGCTTCCTCTAAGGTTGATCCGCGTCAGGCCGATCGACTCTGATCGACGGCCGCCATCCACAAAACGCATAACATGGCCGCCATCAAGCGCTCACGAGGGCGTCGACGGCCAGCCGCTGCTGTAGATCATTAATTGTGCATAATGCATATAATTTAGACACACATCGCCTCGCCTCTGGTCAGAATCGCGCGGGGTGGTGACGAGCGAAACGATTATTTTATACGCAATATGGCACGCTGCTTGCTGAGTTGACGCTCACTTCGCCACAGTTGAGGGCAGTTTGCGCAAATGAAAATCATCACGGCGATTATCAAACCCTTCAAGCTCGACGAGGCGCGCGAGGCCCTGACGGAAATTGGCGTGCACGGCATGACCGCCACCGAGGTGAAGGGCTATGGCCGGCAGAAGGGCCATGCCGAAATCTACCGCGGCGCGGAATATATCGTTTCCTTCCTGCCCAAGGTTAAGATCGAAGTCGCACTTCCCGACGCGCTCGTCGATCGCGCCATCGAGGCGATCCGGCAAAGCGCCTTCACCGGCCATATCGGCGACGGAAAAATCTTCGTCTCGCCGCTGGAGCGGGCGATGCGCATCCGCACCGGCGAAACCGACTCCGACGCGCTCTGAGCGCTTTCCCTCATCAGTCAGGATCAATCGATGCACAGCTCGTTCGCGCGCGGCCCGAGTCAGGATTTCCGCATCCATCATAAGAGCGACGCCCTGCGCCGCAGGATTTCGCGAGCGGCGGCCGCGCTGGCGGCGCTCATGGTCTCGCAGCCCGCCCTCGCGCAGGACGGCGCCAAGATCGACGGCGCCGACACCGGTTTCATGATCGCCGCGACCGCGCTCGTGCTGATGATGACGCTGCCGGGCCTTGCGCTTTTCTACAGCGGCATGGTGCGCAAGAAGAATGTGCTCGCCACCATGGCGCAGAGCCTCATCGCCACCGCGCTTGTCTCGCTCCTTTGGATCGGCGTCGCCTACAGCCTGGCCTTCAGCGGCGACGGCGCCTATATCGGCGACGCGTCAAGGGCGCTGCTCGCGGGGATCGGGCTCGACACGATCAGCCCCTTGGCGAAGACCATCCCCGAAATTCTGTTCATGATCTATCAGATGACCTTCGCGGTGATCACCTGCGCGCTGGTCGCCGGCTCGGTCGCGGAACGCATGAGGTTTTCGGCGTTCATGCTGTTTTGCGCGCTGTGGCTCTTCATCGTCTATGTCCCCTCCGCGCATTGGGTCTGGGGCGGCGGTTTCCTGCAGAAGATGGGCCTTCTCGATTTCGCCGGCGGCACGGTCGTGCATATCAACGCCGGCGTCGCCGGCCTCGTCTGCGCGCTCGTGCTCGGCAACCGCGTTGGCTTTGGACGCGAGAACCTCTCGCCCTTCGATCTCTCGCTCGCGGTGATCGGCACGGGGCTTCTGTGGGTCGGCTGGTTCGGCTTCAACGGCGGCTCGGCGCTCGCGGCCAATTCGCGCGCGGTCTTCGCCATCGTCGCGACGCATCTTGCCGCCTGCGCCGGCGCCTTGATGTGGAGCGGACTGGAGTGGCTCCAGCGCGGCAAGCCTTCGGTGCTCGGCGTCGTCTCCGGCGCCGTCGCCGGTCTTGGCACGATCACGCCGGCCTCGGGCTATATCCTGCCCTGGCAAGGCGTCGTCATCGGGCTGATCGCCGGCGCCGTCTGCTACTGGTTCTGCACCGTGGTGAAATACAAATTGCGTTATGACGATACGCTCGACGTCTTCGGCGTGCATGGGGTGGGCGGCGTCATGGGCACGCTGCTCGCCGGCGTCTTCGCCACGCGCGCGATCACCGCTTCAGAAAGCGATCCTGGAGTCGCCGGTTTGCTGGAGGGCGACCCGCATCAACTTTACGTGCAGGCGATCGGCGTCCTTGTCACCATCGTCTGGTGCGCGGTCGGCACGTTTGCGTCGCTTAAAATTGCTTCGCTGTTCACGAGCCTGCGCGTCAATGCCGACGACGAGCGCCAGGGATTGGACATCGCGCTCCATGGCGAGGCGCTTCATCAATGAGGACGCGGTCCTGCGTCAAGGAATGCTTATGGCGTCAACGCCGGCGCGCTTAGCCGCCTTCGCCAGTCGCGCGTCGAAGCTCACAAACGCTTCGCAATCGCCGGCTTGGGCAAGATGCAGAGCGTCAGCGAAATCCATTCCTCGCTCAGCCCAGGCGAGAGCCTTCGCCAGGGCTGGAGGATCTTGGATCATTACATTGCGCAGACCGGCGAACGCCCGCAGCGCCGCTGCGAGACGAGGCGGTCCAAATCCATAAGCGCTGCGCAACACCCATTCGGTTTCGAGCAGCATGGTAAGCGGGACAAAGATTGTCTCTCGCTCGAACAGCGCTTTCGCTTTTGCCGACTGTTGCGGATGGTCGCCGGTCAAAAGCCGAACGATGACATTCGCGTCAATCGCGAGCATGGCGACGTTTCGCTTCCGCCAGAACGCTTGCGTCCATCTCTTCGACGGATTTCGGCGGCCCTGCGTAAGCGAGCATCCCGAAGACGTCCTCGAGCTTTGTCGGCGCGAACAAGGAAGCCTCTTTCAGCAAGACTCCTTCCGCGGTCTCCTCGATCGTCAAGGACGCGCCCGACTCCCAATTTCGCCGCCGCCGGATCGATTTTGGGAGCACCACCTGACCCTTGGTCGAGAGCCGAACCGTTCTCCTGTCAGCCGCGCCCATGACCGCGCCTTTCGAACCTAAAAAGTAAGACGAGGTAAGAATAGAGAAATTCCGGTCCAGGGCAAACGGCGGCCTCATGGAGGTATCATACTACCGCTATAGGGAATCGCAGGGTTTTGGCGGCGTCTGCCCATCCAATCCAACACAAATCTCTTGACCTCCCCCGCCCCATCGCCTATCCCCTCCCCATCCGAACGCACCGTTCAAACGGAACTCCCCTCCCATGTTTGGCAAGACTTTTTCGGCGAAGCCCGCCGACATCGAAAAGAAATGGGTGCTGATCGACGCCTCCGGGCTCGTCGTCGGCCGCCTCGCGAGCATCATCGCGCTGCGCCTGCGCGGCAAGCACAAGCCGAGTTTCACGCCCCATATGGACGACGGCGACAACATCATTGTCGTCAACGCCGACAAGGTGGTGCTCACCGGCCGCAAGCGCGACCAGAAGGTCTATTACCACCACACCGGCTTCCCCGGCGGCGTGAAGGAACGCTCGGCGAAGTTCATACTCGAGGGGCGCTTCCCCGAGCGCATCCTGGAAAAGGCCGTGCAGCGCATGCTGCCGCGCGGGCCGCTCGGCCGCAAGCAGCTCGGCAATCTGCGCGTCTACAAGGGCGCCGAACATCCGCATGAGGCGCAGAGCCCGCAGACGCTCGACGTCGCCGCCCTGAACGCCAAGAACAGCCGGAGCGCCTGACCATGGCCGAGACCACTCTAACATCGCTTTCCGATCTGCAGTCGAGCGCAGCCCCGGCGCCGGAAGCGCCGCGCTATGTCCAGAAGCTCGACAAGCAGGGCCGCGCCTACGCCACCGGCAAGCGCAAGAACGCCGTCGCGCGCGTCTGGGTGAAGCCCGGCGCCGGGAAAATCACCGTCAACGGCCGCGACATCGAGGCCTATTTCGCGCGCCCGGTGCTGCGGATGATCCTCGCGCAGCCGCTCGTCGTCGCCAAGCGCTCGGGCCAATACGACCTCGTCGTCTCGGTCGCCGGCGGCGGACTTTCGGGCCAGGCGGGCGCGGTGCGCCACGGCCTCGCCAAGGCGCTGACCAACTATGAGCCGGAGCTGCGTCCCGCGCTCAAGAAGGAAGGTTTCCTCACCCGCGACTCCCGCGTCGTCGAGCGCAAGAAATACGGCAAGCGCAAAGCCCGCCGCAGCTTCCAGTTCTCGAAGCGCTAATCTTCAAGCGAAAAGCGAACAAGCATTTGAACAGCGGCGCTTCGGCGCCGCTTTTCTTTTGGCGGTCAATAAACGCAAATCTTGAAGTCGCTGCCGAGCCAGCAGGCGGGATCGGACTTGGAGCGCTTCGCTTCCCCCCAGAGGGAGCTGATGCCGTCGCGCGTGAGTCCTCTGACTTGGGCGACGCCCGGCGAAACAATGGCGACGCTGACCATCGTCACGCCGTCAAATCCAGACTTGCCGATCGGCTCGACCGCGAAGCTGCCGCCATCGTCGGGCGTGAATTTGCACGTCCCGCGATAGGGCGTCATGCCGTTGCCGATGACGACGCATTTCGCGGGCCTTGCGGCCGCCGTCTGGAGCAGGATCGGCTGCGCCATGAGGATCAAGGCGATCAATGCAGCGCTTCTCTTCATCGAAACCTCCCGTCTCCGCAACCTCAGTCAACAGTCGCAACACGGCGCTTCTAGTCGAGCCGTTCTCCGCGCCGCTCGCGCAGTCCCGCGACGCCGATGAGTCCGACGACGGCGCCGAACAGCAGGTAATAGGCCGGCGCGACCGGCGTGGCGAGAAAGCCGATCAGCCAGGCGACGATGAAGGGCGCGAAGCCGCCGAAGATCATCACCGCGACATTATAGGCGATCGCCAGCCCCGACGAACGAAGATGCGTCGGAAACTGTTCGGCGAGCGCCGTCGATAGCGCGCCGAACAATCCCGAAAGAATGACGCAGAAGGCGGTCTGCGCGATGGTCAATTTTGCAAGCGACGGCGCGACCTGCAACCATGCGAACAGCGGATAGACGCAAAGCAGAAGCATGCCATAGGAGGCCAGGAGCAAGGGCCGCCGGCCAATTTTGTCGGACAAGGCGCCGATCAATGGCGTCAGCGCAATCAGCAAGAGCAGACCGGGCGCCTGCGCGATAAAGGACTGCGTCAGACTGAGTCCTAACTCCGTCTTTCCATAGGTCGGCATATAAACAAGGATGACGTAGAACGAGATCGTCGCGCCAGCCGTGGCGGCGAAACAGGCAAGAAGTCGGTCGCCTTGCCGCCGAACCAGATCGAGAAAGGCCTCCATCGCGCCGCCGCTTCGAGGCGACGCTTCAAAGGCAAGCGTTTCATCGAGACTGCGCCTTATGTAGACGCCGACCGGACCGATCAGCAGGCCGACGACGAAGGGAAGCCGCCAGGCCCAATCATTCAGCGCTTGGGTCGAGAAGACAGTGGCGACGACGATGCCGGCGAGCGTCCCGAGCAGAATCGACGCGCCCTGCCCGACCATCTGCAAAGAGCCATACAGTCCGCGCCGGCCTTGAGGCGCGACTTCGATCAGATAGGCTGTCGAACTGGCGAATTCGCCGCCGGTGGCGAAGCCCTGCAGCAGCCGGCCGATGACGACGAGCGTCGGCGCATAGACGCCGATCGTCGCATGGCTCGGCGCGAAAGCGATGACCGCGACTGCGGCGGTCATCACGAACATGATGAGTTGCAGCGCCGCCTTGCGTCCCTTGCGATCCGCGTAAAATCCGAAGAAGAGCCCGCCGAGCGGCCGCGTGCAGAAGCCGGCGCCGAAACTCGCGAGCGCCAGCAGCAGCGCCGCGGTGTCGTCGCCGCTCGGAAAGAACGCCTGCGCCAGCACGGAAGCGAAAAAGCCGTAGACGACGAAATCATACCATTCGAGCGCATTGCCGATGACGGCGGCCGCGATCTGCTTGGGCGCTGGCGTTCTCGCTTGGCGCAGCTTCATCCAACTTTCAAGTTTCGAGGGCTTTCGCGAAAAGTCAGGAGATCGCCGAGCGGTCGCCGCGCCGCCTCGACGATGAGCGCGCCGGCGAGGCCGAGAACGCTCATCAGCAGGAAGAAATACACGCTTGCAAGGCTCGACCACAAACCGCCGAGCCATCCCGCAAGCAGATTGCCGAGAAACATCGAGGTGAACCACAGGCCCATCAGCGCCGAACGCGCGCCTTCGGGCGCTACATGCGACACAAGCGATAGCGCGATCGGCGAGAAATGCAGCTCCGAGACGGTGATCACGCTGAAATAGGCCAAAAGCCAAAGCCAGCTCGACTTGCCGCCATCGCTCGTCCAGGCTGCGAGCGCCAGGACGCCGTAGCTCGCCGCGACGCCAAGACAGCCGAGCGTCATTTTGCGAATCGTCGAGGGCTCGCGTCCGAACCGCGCCAGCCGCGCCCATAACGCGACGAGCGGCGGCGTGAAGAGAAAGATCATCAGCGGATTGAACGCCTGAAACCAAGTAACTGGAATGTCGGCGCGCCATCCGAAGATGTCGACGCCGCGGTCGGTGGACTGCGCCGCCCAAAGCGCGATCGTATTGCCCTGCTGCTCGAAGGCGGCCCAGAACAGCGCCGAAGGCGCGAAGAGCAGCATCAGCGCGGCGACGGACCGTTGAAACTGCGCGCGCGACCGCGCCGTCGGCGCGCGCCTCTCGCGCGGCGCCGGATCGCACGGCAGACTCGGCAGACCGAACACATATGTTACGAGACCAATGATCATGCCGGCGCCGGCGCAGGCGAATCCGTAATGCCAACCGATCGTCTCGCCGACCGTTCCGCAGACGAGCGGGGCGAAAAAAGCGCCGATGTTGATGCCGACATAGAAGATCGAATAGGCGCGGTCGCGGCGCGCGTCCGCTGGCGCGTAGAGCTCGCCGACCTGAACCGAAATGTTCGGCTTGAACCCGCCGCAGCCGAGCGCGATGAGGAACAGCGCAATCAGAAACAGCCGATCGAAGGCCATCATGAAATGGCCGACGGCCATCAGCGCGGCGCCGATGACGATCGTCCGCCGGCGTCCGAGCGCGCGGTCGGCGAGGAACCCGCCGAGGATCGGCGTCAGATAGACGAGACCCGTGTAGAGCCCGTAGATTTGCGATGCGAAGGGCTGCGGGGCGAGCGAACCGGAAAGCGTCTCAAGAGCGCGTTTCAGCGCATCGAAGCCGAGCGCCGCGTTCGCGCGCTCGGGCGTCAGCAAATAGTCGACCATGTAGAGAACGAGCAGCGCCCGCATCCCGTAATAGGAAAAGCGCTCCCACATTTCGGAAGAAAAGAGAAAGGCGAGTCCGCGCGGATGGCCGAGAAAATCGTCGCGTCGCCGCATGGGTTCCGTCACGCCAAACCTTCATTCCGCGCCGCCCGATCGCTCCGCGCGACGACTATGGATGACGGTTCGATCGGCTCAAAATACGCCCGCGTCCAGTCCCGCCGCGACCAGCATCCCCAATTCGCGGCATTCGTCGACAAAATCTTCCCGCCAGTCGCCGCGGCAAATGAGCGGCTCGCGGACCGCGCGCCAGCGCAGGCCGGTCACGATCGTCTCGACGCCGCGCCTTGTGCCCGTCCCGTCATGGCCGGCCCGAATATAGAGCGCGTAGGGCAGGCCCTCGGTGCGGTCCAGCAGCGGATAATAGCAGCGGTCGAAGAAGTCCTTCAGCGCGCCGCTCATATAGCCGAGATTTTCGGTGGTTCCGAGAATGACCGCCTGCGCCGCGCGCACATGTTCGGGCGTCGTCAGAAATGGGCTGAGCGCCTGCGCTTCAACGCCCTCGATCTCGGACGCGCGCGCGCCGGCGACGACCGCGTCCCTCAGCCGCTCGGTGTTGCGCGATGGCGCATGCGCGATGATCAGCAGGCGCTTTGGCAAATGAACGCGGCTACCAGGGGTGGAATTCAGGCACATAAATGATTTTCAGGCAGACCGCCAAAGCCATGACCGAAAGCATGGCCAGGAGCGCGGTATAGCCGATCACCGTATAGACCGAGGCGTTGTAGACCGAATCCACCAACCGCAGCGCATAGGCCCGCAACGCGCCGTCCGTTTCCGCTACCTGCTTGTCCATGATCTCTCCTCCCTTTGGAGGCGCCAAAAATTGGATGCTGAAAACAATATAGAGCACGCAATGTCGCCGTCAGCGCCCGTTTGCTCGACGCCTGCCTTCGTCGCTGGCGTTCTCAGTGCGCTTGCGCCCATCGGCCAGCTCGACGACCTTGGCCTTTTGCGGTTCGGACATCGAAGTCCAGCCGGCGATCTCGGCGCGCGTGCGACCGCAGCCGACGCACACGTCGTCGCGGTCGAGTTCGCAAATTTTTACGCACGGACTGTCGATCATCGGGTCAACTTGACGGCTTCCGATAGCGATTGCATCTGCCTAATGTATAGAGCCGGGACAAAATCCTTCCCGTACTCGAGGGTGCTCGAGTAGCGACCCCCAAGCTACTCGAGCACCCTCGAGTTGAGCACGAAGATAAATATGAATCAACAGCTTAGTCTACTAGAAATTTTAGAGCGGCCGACAGTCGAAGGCTTGGCAAAGCCCGACTATGTATTCACCACAACCGATTGGAAGTTTGTAGTCTCCCACCCGGAAAACACTCGATTCGACCGCAAGTCGGCCAAAATCGACCCCAAGGACTTGGCCATATGTCTTTCCGCCTTTGGCAATGGTCCTGCGGTCGAAGGCGGAGTTGTCATCATCGGCGTAGACAATGACGGAATCGTCACCGGATGCTGTGACATACCTGAACCAAAAATTCAGCAAATCGAATACATGGGCCGTGACCATTGCCCTGATGGGAGATTTAAGACCAACAGGCTTGAGGTCATAAATTCGAAGGGTCAACCCGATTTCATCATTCGGGTGCGCATCCTGTATGTGGAAGATCGGCTCGTCGAGCTTACGAATCACGACGCTTATTGCCGCGAGTCGGACAAATGCAGACGCCTTACGGAGGCGGAGAAAGCCGAGGTTCGCATTAACAAGGGCGAGCGTGCGTTCGAATTGGAATTATGCGCTCTGATTTACCCTGACGACTTCCGTATCAATCAAATGAAAAGATTCGCCGGACAAATTCGCATGGCCCGGGACGGCTCAGATGACATCAGCGACGAAGCCGTCTTCGAATCGATGCGCCTTGGCCGCATCAGGGATAGCAAATTTCTACCTAACAACGTGTGCGCGCTGACGTTCGCAAAAGACCCTCGACAGGTTTTCCCCGGCGCGTACGTCCATTTTTTAAGGTACAATGGAACAATAGAAAAAACCGGCAAGGAATACAATATAATAAAGGATAGGATAATTGATGGCACAATACTAGAAGTCATCGCTTCCGCGTCGAGTACGCTCGACTCAAACCTGAGGGAGTTCACTGAGTTCCGTGGCGGCAAGTTCTATCAAACTCCTGAATATCCGCACGATGCATGGTATGAGGTTATTGTTAACGCATGCGTTCACAGGTCGTATCATGCGAGAACAATGCCTATATTTGTAAAGATGTTTGACGATCATCTGACTGTCGAGAGCCCAGGCGGGTTCATGCCGTCAGTGACTCCTGAAAATCTATTCCATAAGCCAAGAAATCCATTCCTCATGTTCATACTGCGGGAGTTTGGCGAGGTTCGCTGCATCAGCGAAGGAACAAAGCGCATCAAACGAGAGCTGTCAGAGGCCCATCTGCCAACGATAAAATATGACGCAGACCACAACCGTGTAAGTGCTACGTTATATAATGATGTAGCGAATAGGACAAACTCTCTGGACAGTGAGGCATACAAAGCGCTCGGCGAGGCGATTGCATTTTCATTGGATGCAGATGAACGACGAATAGTAAATTTTGTCATTGAGCATGGTCGAATAAACGCAAGCGATGCTCTTAGAATATTGAGCACAACTTACTGGCACACGGCACAAGCCAAACTACAGCGACTTGTTGACAGAAATGTTCTTGATTTTATCTCAAAAAAGCATCGCGACCCTAAATCGCATTATGTATTACATCGGCCAGAAAAAGCATAACTTTCACGAGGAAGTAGTCGAAGATTCTTTCTCTCCTTCGCGAAATCGACTAGATGCGGGCCATGACGACCAAAATCTTCATCGACGGCGACGCCGGCACCACCGGGCTCGAAATCCGCGAACGGCTTGCCGGGCGCTCGGACATTACGCTCCGCGCGCTCCGGCCGGCGCAGCGCAAGGATGTCGCCGCCAAGCGCGACATTCTCGCCTCCGTCGACATCGCCATCCTCTGTCTGCCGGACGACGCGGCAAAGGAAACCGTCGCGCTTTGCGACGCCCTCGGCGAGCGCGGCCCAAAAGTGCTCGACGCCTCCACCGCTCATCGCGTCGCAAATGGCTGGGTCTATGGCTTCGCCGAGCTCTGCAAGGGACAGGCGGCGGAAATCGCCGCAAGCCGCCGCGTCGCCAATGTCGGCTGCTATGCGACGGGCGCGATCGCGCTCATTCGCCCGCTCGTCGACGCCGGGTTGATCCGGCCGGACCAGCCGCTGACGATCAACGCCGTCTCCGGCTATTCGGGCGGCGGCCGGCAGATGATCGAAGCCTATGAGAGCGGCAAGGCGCCGGCCTTCGAGCTTTACGCGCTCGGGTTCGGGCATAAGCATGTGCCGGAGATCATGGCCTATGGGCGGCTCACGGCGCGGCCGCTGTTCGTTCCCTCGGTCGGCAATTTCCGCCAGGGCATGCTCGTCTCGATTCCGCTTGTGCTCGACGCTCTGCCCGGCAGGCCAAGGGCGCAGGACCTCGACGCGGCGTATGCGCGCCACTACGCCGGCGCGGCGTATGTCCGGCGCGCCGCGGCGCCAGCGGACGGAAGGCTCGACGCTCTCGCGTTGAACGGAACCGACGAGATGGAGGTTTTCGCCATCGCCAATGACGCGCATGGCCATGCCCTGCTCGTCGCCCGGCTCGACAATCTCGGCAAGGGCGCGGCCGGCGCGGCCGTGCAAAACCTCGATCTGATGGTCGGGAAAACGAGAGAGTAGAGAGCGGCGACCATGCGCTGCTCTCTACTCTCCATTCGCCCCTCAATCCGCGTAAGCCGTCGCGCCTCCGGGCAGCTTCGCGGCGACGTCCTCATAGCGGCTCGTGCGCTTGTCCATCATCGTCTCGAAGGCTTCATGCACCTCTCGAACCGAGCGAACCTTCAGCCGGCGGCCCTGCTGCTCGTAAAAGATCGGCTTATTGGCGCGCGCCGGCCTCGGCAGCAGCGCCGCCGCAGACGTATGAGGGGCCTCCTCGACGGTTCTCATGAAGCGCTCGGCGTCGTCCGGACCCAGGAAGTGGATGAGATAGGTCTCGCCGGAGGTGAGCGGACGGCCGATCTTTTCGGCGATCCTGGCGCTGTCCTTCTTGAGCATTTCCGCGGCGAGAACGGCGGAAAGATAGGGATCATTGCGCAAATTGAGGATTTGCGCTCGCTTTTGGCCGTTGACGCGCGGCGCCTCGTCGCTGGCGATCGACGCCGCCGTGTCGCTGTGTCCATGGCGCCAGCCGAAGGTTTTCAGCGCCCTCAGCCATGTCTTCTCGACGAATTGGAAGAGTCCGCTCGCCGAAGACGTCCGCGCCTTCGCCGTCGAGGAGAAATTCGACTCCTTGTCGGCGATCGCCATCAGCAGCGCCGGATCCATCTCGGTCGTCTGCGCGGCCTTGACCACGCGCTCGACGATCGACTGCTGCACCTTGACCGATCCGAAGCGCACCATGCCCGGCGTCTCGGCGAAATCGCCGTCGTCGAGACGATGCGACCAGGTGAGCGCCGCCTGCTCGATCGAAAAGTCGGAGTCGAGGGCGGTTTCCTCGTCGCCGACGGCCGCCGTCGTGAGCGTGGTTAGCGGAGATGCCGCGACACGCCACCGCGCGGCGCGCGCGCTCCGCTCCGGACGACGCGAATCGTCGCGCTCGCAGGTCAAAGCCAGCACGGCCAGCACTGACAGCAGGGTCGCGACGCTGAGCGCGCGTAACAGGGGCGAACAGGATCGATCCAGCAGCAAATTCGACAGGATCGCGCGGGGCGACCGGTTCGACCGCCGGCTTGGGAGAGGCGACGCGGCCTTTTCGTCCTTGGCAGGCGCCGGAGCGTTCGTCAGCGTGACCGTCATGCTTCGCGGGTTCTCCACATTTACGCTAAGTTTGCGTAAACAGAAGGTTACCGGCGAGGCGGGGCAAAAGATCGGCGGCGGGAGCCATGCTCGCGCCGTAATTGCGGCCGGACAGCGGACGCGCTATCGCTAGAAATACAAATATTTACAGTATGTTATTTGGATCGACGCGCCGCCGCCGTCACATTGACGCCATTAGTCGCGGCGCGCATGCGCCGGCATCGTCGCGAATCGGGCGGAGGCGGCTTTGGAGCGCGAATCGCGAAAAAGCGGATGCCGGTTTTTTGCGCAAAGCGCGCTCTATGATTATCGAATCGATCCCGTCATCCGCATTTGGGCGATCCCGCCTAAACGCAGCGCGATTTAGAAGAGATTGCTCACTTTGGAGAGCATGCCCTGGAGCAGGTGATATTCGGGGCCGGCCGTCGGCGTCGTGCGGGAAATGAAGTCGATCGGCTTGCCGTCTTCCATGCCGTAATCGGCGACGCGCTGGACCTTCTTCGACTTATCGAAATAGACCGCATAGACACGCTGTTCGGTGATGTTTTGCGGCATGAAGGCGAAGGTGCGCTCGATGCGCTGGCTGACGTAATACCAGGCGTCGCCGCCGACGGTCGATGTCGTCGAGGGCGTGCCGAGCGCCGTCATCACCTGCTGCGCCGTCATGCCTGGCTTGACCTGCGAGGTGCTGCGCGTGTCGAGGACGGCGCCCCGATTGACGACGCCCTCATAGCCAAGACAACCCGACAGCGAAACGGCCAGCGCCGCGACTGCCGCCAAACGAGAACCGATGCGCAACGCCCGCGCCATATGTCTCTCCGCAATCCTTCGCCGAAGCGCGCCTGCGCCCGGCCTATAGCTTTTCGCCAAATCCGTAATCTTCGATCGCAGCGAAAGCAAGACGGCGTTTCCTTGCACGGCGACCGGGATAGAGTTTGTGCGCCCGCCCACATATCTGATTTGATTGGCAAGCATGCGACCGGGAGGCCAGACGCCATGACCGCGATTTCCAAATCTCAACCGCCGCTGTCGCGCCGGCTCGCGTTTGCCGACACGCCGCCCGAGGGCCTCGACATCGACGTCAGCGCCACTCCGGCCGAATGCGTGGCCCTGGCGTCCCACAACGCGATTCCCGCCGTGCATGCGCTGCACGCCGAGCTCCGGGCGCAACGATGGCGCGGCGATGGGCTGAAGATCGACGGCGAATTGCGCGCCAGAGTCCGACAGACCTGCGTCGCCACCCTGGAGGAATTCGATTCGGAGATCGTCGAGCCGATCCACATGCGCTTTGCGCCGCCGGCCGAGGAGGCGCCGCGCAGCCGAAGGCGGCAGGACCAGATCGCCGAAATCGCCATGGACGACGATCCGCCCGATCCGCTGATCGGCGGCGTCGTCGATCTTGGCGCGATAATCTCCGAGTTCCTTACGCTGGCGCTCGATCCCTATCCGCGCAAGGCGGGCGCGCAATTTTCCGAGCCGTCCGGCGAGGGAGCCCAAATCCTTTCGCCTTTCGCCGCCTTGGGGCGCCTCAAGCCGTCCGGCGAGCCTTGAGGCGAGACATATGGGCACTTGCGCGCATGGCCGGCAAATGGCAAGTCGCCCGCGGGCCATGAAGCGCGGATGCGCTTCTCGGACGCGTCACAAAAGCCGGCCAAGAAGACAAAGCGGCTAATCGAGGCGCGCAGTCGGGAGAAACGGGATAAATGCCGCAAACTGTTCGGATCGCGCTCGACGCGATGGGCGGCGATTTCGGTCCGAAGGTGACCATCGCGGGCGCGGCCAGCGCGCTCGAACAGCGTCCCAACAGCCGCTTCCTGCTGATCGGCGACGAGCCGGCGATCCGCGCCCAGCTTGAACGCCACCCACGCCTCGCCGAATGCGCCGAAGTGCGCCATTCCGCCGTCTCGATCCGCATGGACGACAAGCCGAGCCAGGCGCTGCGCTATGGACGACGCGTCTCGTCGATGTGGCTCGCGATCGAGGCGGTCAAGAAAGGCGACGCCGACGTCGCCGTCTCGGCCGGCAACACCGGCGCGCTGATGGCGATGGCGAAAATCTGCCTGCATACGATGGCGCGCGTCGACCGGCCGGCCCTCGCCTGCCTGTGGCCGACGCTCAGGGGCCAGTCGGTGGTGCTCGACGTCGGCGCCTCGATGGGCGCCAACGCCAGCCATCTTGTCGATCTCGCGATCATGGGCGCGGCGATGGCGCGGGTCATTCTCGGTCTCGAGCGCCCGACCGTCGGCCTGCTCAATGTCGGCACGGAAGAGATCAAGGGCATTGAGGAGGTGAAGGCCGCCTCGACCATGCTGCGCGATCTCGCCCTGCCCGGTTTCGATTACCTCGGCTTCGTGGAGGGCGACGGGATCGGACAGGGCGCCGTCGACGTTGTCGTCACCGAGGGCTTTACCGGCAATATCGCGCTCAAGACCGCCGAAGGAACCGCTGCCCAGATCGCCGCTTATCTCAAACAGGCGATGGGCGGCACGCTGCTCGCCAGGCTGGGTTATCTTCTGGCGCTTGGGGCGTTCCGCGAACTACGCGCCAAGATGGACACAAGGGCGACGAATGGCGGCGTGTTCCTTGGACTCCAGGGAATCGTCATCAAAAGCCACGGCGGCGCCGATTCGGTCGGCTTCGCCCGGGCCGTCGAGATCGGCCATGAAGTAGCTGGCAGCGACCTGCTCAATCGCATTCGCGACACTGTCGCGCTGGCCCACAGGCTCGGGGAACGCGACGGCGCCGATCAGACCCCTCCGCCCCGGGAAACCGCTCAGTGACAATCAGTCCGCCTCAATTGCGCTCCGTCGTTCTCGGCGTCGGCGCCTATCTGCCCGAAAAGACGCTCACCAATGAAGAGCTGGCGAAGCTCGTCGACACCAGCGACGAATGGATCGTTCAGCGCACCGGGATCAAGGAACGGCATATCGCGGCGGAAGGCGAGACGACGTCGATGCTGGGCGAAAAGGCGGCGCGCGCGGCGCTCGCCGACGCCGGACTGAGCGCGAATGACATCGACCTGATCGTCGTCGGGACATCGACCCCGGACTGGACCTTCCCCTCGACCGCGACGCAGATTCAAGCCGCGCTCGGCATTGCGCATGGCGTCGCCTTCGACCTGCAGGCGGTCTGCTCGGGTTTCGTCTTCGCCCTCGCCACGGCGGAAAAATTCCTGCGTTCGGGCTCGCATAAGCGCGCGCTGGTGATCGGCGCCGAAACCTTCTCGCGCATCATCGATTGGACCGACCGCACGACCTGCGTGCTGTTTGGCGACGGCGCCGGCGCGATGATCATCGAGGCGCGGCCGTCCCAGGGCGGGATCGAGGAACGCGGGGTGCTGACCACGCATCTGCGTTCGGACGGGCGCCATCGCGCCAAGCTTCATGTCGACGGCGGCCCTTCCGCCACGCAGACCGTCGGCCATCTGCGCATGGAGGGCAAGGAAGTTTTCCGCTTCGCGGTGGGCCAAGTGACCGACGTCGTCAAGGACGCCTTCGCCGCAACCGGCCTGACCGCGGAAGACCTCGACTGGTTCGTGCCCCATCAGGCCAACCGGCGAATCATCGACATGTCGGCGCAAAAGCTCGGAATCGCGCCGCAAAAAATCATCGCCACCGTGCATTTGCACGGCAACACCTCCGCCGCATCCGTGCCGCTCGCCTTGGCGGTCGCCGCCGCGGACGGGCGGATCAAACCGGGCGACCTCGTCATGCTCGAAGCCGTCGGCGGCGGCTTTACATGGGGATCGGCCCTGATACGCTGGTAAGCTCGCGTAACACAATAATAATTTCGGCGCCCGCAAATATTGCGAAGAAATGTCGCGGCCGAATACAACAGGCGCTTGATTTCCCTGTCCAATTCTGAAAAATTCCGACCATCGACGATGGAGAGCCCCGCTTTGCGCGGGGGGCTACGTCGATTGCGCCCGGCCGTCCCACCGACGCGCTTCGAACGGCCCACGAAGTTCAATTGTGATCAATTGTAAGGCGGAAGATGGCCAAGGGGGACGCGACCGCTAAGCCGGACGGCGAAGCGGAAGACAATCGCATCGCACGGAGGGGCGCCGTGACTCGTTCGGACCTTGCTGACGCGATCCACCGTAGGGTCGGCGTCCCTAGGGCGGAGTCGGCGAAATACGTGGAAATGGTGCTCGAAGAGATTTTCGATCGCATCGTCTCGCGCGAAGACGTCAAGCTCTCTTCCTTCGGCGCCTTTTTGGTGCGGGAGAAAAAGGAGCGGCTGGGACGCAATCCGAAAACGGGCGCCGGCGCCAAGATTTCGGCGCGGCTGGTCGTTTCGTTCAAACCCTCCAACATCCTTCGGGCGCGAATTAACGGCGAGGACTGACGTTCAAGAGCGGGACGCGCGATCCCGGCTTGACAAGCGTTGGAACTCCATGCGCCAAACAGGTATGGCGAAGAGCCGCGCGGTCTACGTCTGTCAAAACTGCGGCGCCGCCTCGTGGCGGTGGCAGGGACGCTGCGACTCCTGCGGCGAATGGAACAGCCTCGTAGAAGAATCCGGCGCCGGCGCCGCCGAGATCACGCGCCGCGCCGCGCGCGGCCGCGTCTTCGAACTTGAGGGACTGGGGGGCGAAGCCCGGCCGGCGCCGAGGATCGCCACCGGCATTGACGAATTCGATCGCGTCACCGGCGGCGGTTTCGTGCCGGGCTCGGTGCTGCTGCTCGGCGGCGAACCGGGCATCGGCAAGTCGACCCTGCTCATCCAGGCTTGCGCGGCTCTCGCGCGGCGCGGCGCGCGCGTGGTCTATATTTCAGGCGAGGAGGCGGTCGCGCAGGTGCGCCTGCGCGCCGCCCGGCTCGACCTCGCCGACGCGCCGGTCGAGCTTGCCGCCGCGACCGAGGTCGAAGACATCCTCGCAACCTGCGCGTCGGGCAAACGGCCGGCGCTGATCGTCATCGATTCGATTCAGACCATGCACACCAGCATGGCGGAGTCGGCGCCGGGCACGGTGACCCAGGTCCGCGCCAGCGCCCAGGCGCTGCTGCGCCACGCCAAGACGACGGGCGCGACGATCGTTCTCGTCGGCCATGTCACCAAGGACGGCCAGGTCGCGGGGCCGCGGGTCGTCGAACATATGGTCGACGCCGTCCTGTCCTTCGAGGGCGACGGCGCGCATCATTTCCGCATGTTGCGGGCCTCCAAGAATCGATTCGGCGCCACCGGCGAGATCGGCGTCTTCGAGATGACCAGCCTCGGCCTCGCCGAAGTCGCCAATCCCTCGGCGCTGTTCCTCGCCGGGCGGGACGCCGGCGCGCCCGGCGCGGCGGTCGTCGCGAGCATGGAGGGACAGCGTCCTTTGCTGATCGAAATCCAGGCGCTCGTCGCGCCGACCTCGCTCGGCACGCCGCGCCGCGCCGTCGTCGGCTTCGAGCAGAACCGACTCGCAATGATCCTCGCCGTGCTCGAGGCGCATGGCGGGCTGAAGCTGGGCATGCATGACGTCTATCTCAACGTCGCCGGCGGCTTTCGCGCCGACGAGCCCGCGGCCGACCTCGCCGCCGCCGCGGCGCTGGTCTCGTCGCTCTCCGGCGCGATCCTGCCGCCCGACATGTTCTTCTTTGGCGAGATCGGACTGTCGGGCGCGGTGCGGCCGGTCATTCATCCCGGCATGCGGCTGAGCGAAGCCGGGAAACTTGGTTTTCATCACGCCGTGGTCCCGCAGACCCAACAGATATCCGACGATGCGCGCGGCGCCGGCGTGACGATCCGTCCCTGCGCCGACGTGGGCGCCCTCGTCGCTTCCATCGCCCGCATGTCGAACCGCGAAAAAACCGTCGCGCGCGGTCGAAGTCCCGCGCTTTAATGTTTCCGGCCGGCGCGAAGATGCGTTAGAAGGCTGCCAGTGAAGTCACCATAGGCCTGCCGGATTGGCGGCGCCCGGTCGGGGCGGCGCAAAGTTGACACAGGTTCCGGAGAGGGTCGCGCAAGCGTCGCCGGAAGGCGACCAACAGCCCAATCAGAAGCGTCGAGCGCTCGGGGCGAACAAGCAAGAGGCCAGCGATGCCGTCATATCTTGATTTGGCAGTGATCATCGTCGTTTTGGTGTCGGGAATGCTCGCTCTTTTGCGCGGCTTCACGCGCGAAGTCCTTGCCATCCTCTCCTGGGTTGCGGCGGCCGCGGCGGCCTATTTCTTCTATCCGCTCGCCCTGCCCTACATCAAACCGTACATCGCCAAGGATGAGCTTGCTCTCCTGGCCGCGGCGGCCGCGGTGTTTCTCGTCGCCCTGATCGCCGTGTCGCTCGTGACCGTGAAGCTCTCGGACGTCATCCTTGATTCGAAGGTCGGCGCCCTCGACCGCACGCTCGGCTTCGTGTTCGGGGCTGTTCGCGGCGCCCTGATCGCCGTCGTCGCCTTTGTTTTTTACAGCTGGCTCGTGCCTGAAGCCAATCAGCCGCAATGGATCAAGGACGCCCGCGCCAAGCCCTTCCTGGCGGCAGGCGGAGAGAAACTGCGGGAAATGCTGCCCGACGACATCGACAGCATCGTCGCCAAGATCAAGGCCAAGAAGGGCGCTCCGGCCAATGAGGAGCCGCCGGCCGACGTCGAGCCGGACAAGGTCCAGCCTTCGCCCAGCGACGCCACCCCAGAAGCGCCCGTCGATGCGGCGCCGGAGTCCGCCGACAAGCCTGAATGATGGTCTTGCGGATGGACCCCGCCGCTGGCACATATGACGGGAATACGACGCCTGGGCGCTCCTAGATCGCCCGTCGGCGCGTCACGGGGGACCAAGCATGATCGAGGCCGCCGAGGATATTCAGCGATCCTCATCCCGCGAGATTGATTCGACGGACGATCTCGATGGCGACAGGCTTCGCGAATATTGCGGCGTCTTCGGCGTTTTCGATCTGCCCGACGCCGCGGCGATCGCCGCCTTGGGCTTGCACGCCCTGCAGCATCGCGGCCAAGAGGCGGCCGGCATCGTCAGTTTCGACGGCGGCCGTTTCCACGGCGAGCGCCGGCTGGGACTGGTCGGCGATCACTTTTCCCAGGAAGGCACGATCAAGCGCCTGCCCGGCGCCGCCGCGATCGGCCATGTGCGCTACGCCACCACCGGCGAGACGATGCTGCGCAACGTGCAGCCGCTGTTCGCGGAGCTGAATACGGGCGGCTTCGCGGTCGCCCACAATGGCAATCTCACCAACGCCCAGACGCTGCGGCGCGAACTGATCCGCGAGGGCGCGATCTTCCAGTCGACCTCGGACACGGAGGTCATTCTTCACCTCGTCGCGCGCAGCCGCAGACCGCTGCTGATCGACCGTTTCATCGAAGCGCTTCGCTCGATCGAAGGCGCCTATTCGCTCGTCGCGCTCACCAACAAGAAGCTGATCGGGGCGCGCGATCCGCTCGGCATCCGCCCGCTCGTCATCGGCGAATTCAACGGCAAATATATCCTCGCGTCGGAGACCTGCGCCCTCGACATCATCGGCGCGCGTTTCGTGCGCGACGTGATGAACGGCGAAATCGTCATCATCTCCGAGGATGGGCTTCAGAGCATGCGGCCGTTTCCGCCGCAGCCGATGCGCCCCTGCATCTTCGAATATATCTATTTCGCCCGTCCCGATTCCATCGTCCACGGCCGGCCGGTCTATGAGGTGCGCAAAGCGATGGGCGCCGAACTCGCGCGCGAACGCCCGATCGAGGCGGACGTCGTGGTGCCGGTGCCGGACTCCGGCGTGCCGGCGGCGATCGGCTATTCGCAAGAGTCGGGCGTGCCGTTCGAACTCGGCATCATTCGCAATCACTATGTCGGCCGCACCTTCATCGAACCGACGCAGATCGCGCGCGATTTCGGCGTGCGCATGAAGCACAGCGCCAATCGCTGCGTCGTGGCCGGCAAGCGCGTCATCCTCATCGACGATTCGATCGTGCGCGGCACGACCTCGGTGAAAATCGTGCAGATGATGCGCGACGCCGGCGCCACGGAAGTGCATTTCCTGATTTCGTCGCCGCCAATCACCCATCCCGACTACTATGGCATCGACACGCCGCAGAAGGACAAGCTGCTCGCCGCGACGCATACGCTCGAGGAGATGCGCGAGTATATCGGCTGCGACTCGCTGGGTTTCCTGTCGGTCAACGGCATCTATCGCGCCATGGGCTATGAGCGCCGCGATCCGATCCGGCCGCAGTTCACCGACCACTGCTTCACCGGCGATTATCCCACTTCGCTGACCGACCTCGTCGGCGAAAATCGCGCGCAACTGTCGCTGCTGGCGGAGGCGAGCTGATCTATGACAATCGCGCGAGCGAGAGCCCCATGGCAAGTGAAGTAAAAGCGTCCGCGGTCATGCCCTCCGCCACGCCGACTGAAGCCGAGGCGCAAGAATGGCGGCATCTGCCGCGAGACGAACAACTGCGCCGGCTGCGCGAAGTCCTCGCAAATGCTGAAGGCGCTACTGCGTCGGAAGCGACCATGGACGAAATTTTAACGGAAGCTCGTCGCCGCGCTGACCAACGTCGTGGCTGAATACCGTCTTTCTCGTCGCGCCTACGCCGATCTTCTCGACATCTATGCGTTTACCGAGGCGAAGTTCGGGGCCTATCAGGCCGAAGCCTACCACTCGGGATTAGAGCGCACATTCGGATTGCTCGCTGACTTTCCTTCCATAGGAGTCAACAGAGAAGAGATTCTCCCGCGGCTTCGACAGTTTCGTTTCCAATCGCATTTGATTTTCTATTGCGACGAAGGAGACCATGTGTTCATCCGAGCGCTGATCCATGTGCGCCAAGGCCTCAGGCCAAACTTATTCGAATAGCCGCCATGACGCTTCGTTCCTCCCCCCGCATCGCCCTTGTCACCGGCGCGTCGCGCGGCATCGGACGCGCCCTGGCGCTGGAGTTGGCGCGAGACGGCGC
Organism: Methylocystis sp.; assembly: GCA_051061375.1. Lineage (GTDB taxonomy): Bacteria > Pseudomonadota > Alphaproteobacteria > Rhizobiales > Beijerinckiaceae > Methylocystis. Next base: position 37,601 of record JBPFDW010000022.1, read on the forward strand.
GCATGTCGTCGCTCTGGCGCGCACGCAGGGCGCGCTTGAAGAACTCGACGACGAGATTCGCGCGCTCGGCGGCGAGGCGACGCTCGTTCCCTGCGACCTTGCCGATTTCGACGCGCTCGACCGGCTCGGCGCGGCGCTGTTCGAACGCTGGGGCAGGCTCGACGTTTTCGTCGGCAACGCCGGCCTGCTCGGCCCGCTGTCGCCGCTCGCCCATGTCGATCCGAAGGATTGGAATCGCGTCATGGCGGTCAATGTCACCGCGAACTGGCGGCTGATCCGTTCGCTCGACCCGCTGCTGCGCGCATCGGGCGCCGGACGCATCGTCTTCATCACCTCGGGCGCGGCGCACCGCGCGACAATGAAGCCGTTCTGGGGCGCTTACGCGATCTCGAAGGCGGCGCTCGAAGCGATGGCCCGCACCTACGCCGCCGAGGTCGCCGGCGACGGCGTCACGGTGACGCTCGCCAATCCGGGTCCGCTGCGCACCCGCATGCGCGCGCAGGCGATGCCGGGCGAAGACCCGCTCACTTTGAAAACGCCCGAGGAATTCGCAAAAAAATGCCTCGCGCTGCTGGCGCCGGACTGGCGCGAAAGCGCGAGGCTGTATGACTTCCCTACCGACAGGCTGCTGAGTTTCTCCGCGCCCGTTTAGTGGCCGTGGCGATGATGATGGTGGCGACGACGCGGCATGGGCGGCGGCGGCGGCGGCGGCGGGACATAGGCGAGAGTCAGGCGCTCGACGCCGGCGGTCCATCCCACGCCCGAGCCGGCTTCCACCTGGAAAGGCTGCAGCGAGAAAGTGTTGTCGGATCCGCCGACGAGGATCGCGCCGCCGCCGCCGACCCCGACCTTGGCGGTGACTTCGGGACCCATATAGGCGCCGGCAAGAGCGCCCGGACCAATGTGGTCAGTCGCCGCGACGACGCCCCACGCAAGCTGGCCAGGACCATTGATCGTGACATTGGCGCCGACCTTGGTGAGGACGCCGATATAATGAGCCGGAATCGCGCCTTCCGCATCGTCGCGATAGATGCAGTCCATCTGCTGATTTTCGACCACAACGCTGATGCCGTTGCCCATCAGCCGGCATTGCAAGGTGCCGACGCGATCGCCCGCGAGCGCGCTCGCCGGCGCCAGCAGCGCCAGCAGGCAGGCGCCGCTCATCGCGCGACCTAAACCAAACTTCAGCATCCAGTCCTCCTCTTGCTGATCTGCGCAGTCGCGCCTGATTCCAGGACGGCTCTAGCTTAACCCGAGCCGCGAATGCACGCTTTGCAGTACCAAGCCTTGCAGTACAGGACATGGGCCGAAATGCAACAGCGCCGCTCCAGGCGGACACAGAACAGACATCATTGCTGGAAGCATTCCATGCGCGGCCGCGCGCGCCTCGCGGGACCTGCGCTTTTTTGGTCGCGCCTGTGCAGCGCTTGCAAAGGCCGCGGAAGTAACCGATTTTAACTGAAATCGACCAAGCCCAGGCCCATCGGTGACGAATTCTCATCCGCTTCCCGTTCTTGTCGACGCGGGACTGTCGCCGTCAGACGCTGACGCCCTGCGCGCCGCCGTCGCGGCGCTGGAGCGACAAAGCTTTGCCTCGCGCCTCGCCGGACTGGCGAGCCGACAGCTGAACTTCGGCTCCTTGACCTTGCCGCCGCGTCTGCAGGCGGCGGCGGCCGCCGCCACGCAAAAGGCGCTGGCGGCCGCGATGAAAATGGCGCTCGCCAGCCTCGATGCGCAGCCAAGGAAGGACTCGGCGCGGATTCACCGACGTCTGGCGGCGCTCTCCGGCGGCGTCGGCGGCGCCGTGGGGCTGGCCAGCCTGCCGATCGAACTGCCGGTGTCGACGACGATCATGCTGCGCTCGATCGCGGAAATCGCCCAGGCGGAGGGAGAGGACATGCGTCAGCCGGGCGCGGCCCTCGCCTGCCTCGAGGTTTTCGCCCTCGGCGGCCATGCCGCGGAAGATAATGTGCTCGAAGGCGGCTATCTCGTGCTGCGCGCCATGCTTGCGAAATCGGTGTCGGAAGCGGCGCGCTTTCTGACCGTCCGGCGCGTCTCCAACGAGGCGGCGCCTGCGCTCGCCCGGCTGATCGGCGCGATCGGGGCGCGTTTCGGCGTGGTCGTCACGCAAAAGACCGCGGCCCAGGCCGTCCCGGTGATCGGCGCGATCAGCGGCGCGGCGATCAATGTCGCGTTCACGGAACATTTCCAGAGTCTCGCGCGCGGCCATTTCATCGTGCGACGGCTGGAGCGGCTGTATGGCCCTGCGGTGGTGCATGCCGAATACGCCAGGATCGCCCGTTCGGAAGGCTATTGGAACGATCCGTCGCAGGCGGCGTGAGCAGCGACGATCGCGCGTGATCGCGCTGCGTGTGGGTGATGTCTCAGTTTGAATTTCGCCTTTGGCTGGAATGATATTGTGCCCTATTGCGCTGCAGCCTAGCTTCGGGCCTTCGCATATTCATCTTTCGGAGAAGGGGACGCGCATTTCCGCGCCTCGCCTAACGCATACGGCGCAGCGCCTCGGCGAGATGGCCGATCTGCTTCGTCGTGGCGACGCCCGCTTCGTTTTCTTCGAGCAGGACGACATCGGCGCCGGCGAGGTTTTCGTCGAGTTCTTCCGCTGTCGCCGCCAGCCGTTCGCCATTCGAGGCGTCGCCGGGCGGGCGCCGGTAATGACCGAGTTCGATGTTGTTGTCCGCGGTGCGCATATAGAACCAATAGTCGATTTGCGGCGGACAGGGCGCGAGCGTCGCCGCCGCGAGAACCTGATGCAGAAAGCTGCCGCCAAGCGCGAGGAGCCGCGGCGCCTGCGCGCAATCGCCCTTCTCCCCTGCCCTGCCGATCGACGCGGTCGGATAAGACGCGTCGGGCCACAGGAGATTTAGAAGGTCCAGCAGGTCGCGATCGGTGCCGAGGGCTTCGGGCGCCGGCATTGAGGTAAAGTCGAGCGCGCCGACGGGGGAAGCCGGCGCCGCGCGCGTAACTTCGCGCATGGCGAGCGCGCCGCCGACGCTGTTCCAATGCGAGCCGCCGCGCGGAAACAGCGCGATCTCCTGTCTGGATTTTTCCGCGTCGATCAGCGCCGGGCCATCGACATAGCGCACATGCGATTCATCGAGCGCCGCGCGATAGGGCGCGAGCTTTTCCGGCATCGATGTCGCGCGCGAAGCGCAGGGCGCGGACTTGGGCAAATCTTCCGCATAGCGCGCCGCCTTGGACGGCGAAATCAGATAGACGAAGCTCTTTCCGCGCGCCTGCGCCATCTCCTGAATCTCGCGCAACGCAGAAGACCATGCGGCGACGCGGGCAGGATCGAACACGCCTTCACGCGCGCAAAATTCGTCGATATAGATATCTTCATAGAGCTGGCCGTTGCGGCCGATCATGACGCCGGGCGCCGCCGAGCCGCCGAAAAGCGAAAAAACCAGCTGATTTTTCGCGCGTACGGAAATCGGAAAAACCGGCGACATTCGCCCAAGATTCGTCGACACCGCCTTTTGCGTTTCTCCCGAAAGAAAAGCGTCGAGCGTCCAGGGCGCGGGCTTTGGCTTGGCGACGCCGGCGAGCGGCGAGGCGCTGCGGATGCGCAGCTTCGGCCAATCGCGTTCAACGGCGAAATTCCACAAATTGGCGAGGAACAAAAAAGCGATGAAGCCCGCGCAGCCAAAGATCGGCAGGCGCGCGAGCGTGAGCGAGTTGAGAAAGGCGCGCGCGAAAGAGGCCGGCGCCGGCGCTCCTAATTCCGCTTGATCATTCTCGACGCGTCTATCCATTTTGGCTTGATCGCCCTTGCGCTTCAAAAGCGAAAGTAGATGAACGGCTTGAAGGGATCGGCCAGTCCCTTCGCCAGCGCCGCAAGGAAGAGCAGCGACAGCGCGCTGTTCGACGCCATGGCGTAACGCTGCGCCGCGCTTCCCCAATCGAAATCCTTGACATAAAGCGACAGCCGCTGCGCGACGCAAATCGCCGCGGCGATCAGCGCCATGACGACATATTCTTGCGGAATGGCGAGCGGCGCGCTGGCTTTCGCCCATGGATTCGCCATCAGCGCCAGCAGCGCGCCCGCCTGCTCGAGAGAGGTTGCGCGAAAGAAGGTCCAGCCGACGATGACGACGATCATCGTGACGATATTGGCGCACCAATCCGGCAATCGCTGCAGGCTCTTGACCAGAAACAGACGGTCGAGCACCAGGAACACGCCATTATAGGCGCCCCAGGCGATATAGGTCCAAGCGGCGCCGTGCCAAACGCCCGAGGCGAAGAAGCAAATCCAAAGATTGACATAGGTGCGCGCTTCGCCGCGCCGGTTTCCGCCGAGCGGAAAATAGAGATATTCGCGAATCCAGCTGGTGAGAGAAATATGCCAGCGCCGCCAGAAATCGGTGATGCTGGTCGCCACATAGGGCATGTTGAAATTTTCCAAGAGGCGGAATCCGAACATGCGCGCCAGTCCGATCGCCATGTCGGAATAGCCGGAGAAATCGAAATAGATCTGGAAGGTGAAGAACAGCACGCCCGCCCAGGCTTGCGTGAAGCCGAGAGAACCGACGTCGCGCGAGAATATCAGGTCGGCGCCGCTCGCCAGCGTATCGGCGAAGAGAAGCTTCTTCACGACGCCGAGCATGAAGCGCGAAAAGCCGATGACGAAATCATCGACGTCGGCGTGCGGCATTTCGTCGAACTGGCGCGCGATGTCGTGATATTTGATGATCGGCCCGGCGAGGAGCTTGGGGAAGAAAAAGACGTAAAGCCCATAGAGCAGCGGCGCGCGCGCCGGCGCGGTGACGCCGCGATAGACATCGACGAGATAGGTGATTTTTTCGAAGACGATGAAGCTGACGCCGATCGGCAGAGCGATTTGGGGAATGTTGATCCCGGGCAGCGTCAGCGCCTTCAAAATCGCGTCGAGATTGAGCGCCAGAAAGCCCGTATATTTGTAATAGACGAGGATCGCGAGATTGGCGACGACGCCAAGCGCGAGCCAGAGCTTGCGCGGTTTTTGCTCCGACGAAGCGGCGATCCGTTGCGCCGCATAAAGGTCGAGCGCGACCGAGGCGAAGACGAGGAAGATGAAGACCGGCTCGCTCCAGGCGTAGAAAATAACGCTGGCGGCAAACAGGATGATCGCCCGCCGCAGGCGGACCTCTCCGAAAAACAGATAGATGAGGTAAACCGCCGGGCCGAACAGAAACAGGAACAGCGGCTCGTAGAAAAGCATGATTGTCCTGCGTTCGTCGGCGCATGGGGCGAGCGCTAAGGCCTGCGGCTTCTACCAAAACCGCCGCAATGGGGCAAGAAAGCCGCCTCGACGGGAACGGTCTCCCTGAATGGCCGGCGCGGCGGCGCCGCTCGCCCTTCTCCCGCATTGGCAGGGGAGAGGGCGCCACGAAGCGCCCGCCCCCCGCTTCGCGGAAGAGGAGCAGGTTGCGCCCGTCGTCAGAATTGCATGTTGCTTACCCGCCAAGCAGCTCGACGCCGTCGAGTCGCGCGAATTTCCGGTCGAACGTCACGGTCGCCCGACACTTATGCGACCTGCCCGCCTCATGAATGATCGCATCGACGAGATCGACGTTCGAATGATTCAGGGCGGCGCGCACGGCGTTCGCCTCGTCGACGACGATTTGCCGCGTATCGAGCAGCGCTTTGACGATCGAAACGAGGTTCGCTCTTGCGACATGATAGCAAGTCTCAAGCACCCAGACGATCTCGCAAAGAACGATCGTCGAAATGAAGCCCGGATCGTCCGCGGTCAACCGTTCTTCGATGAAGCGCGTCGCAGTTCGAGCTTGCGCCGGATCATCCTGCGCGAGGTAGCGCACGAGCACATTCGTGTCGAGCGCAATCACTTTCGACAGGCTCGGCTTCGGATCGCCGCTTCCATAGCCTCGAGCGTGACTGAATTCGCGGGCGCCGGCACAATGCCCTTAAGGCGTCGTATGTCCGCGGAGGCGGCGCGGACGAGAAACGCATCGTCGGCGGTCTTTTCGAATATCAGCGTATCGCCAGCCGCCACTCTCAGAGCGCCGCGCACGTCAGCGGGCAAAGTGATCTGCCCCTTGCTGGTCAGTCTCGCCTTCGACATTCGCAACGCCTTCCACCGATTGGAACTCCTTACTTAAGGTAAGGAGCGGCTCAATTTCAAGCAGATTGCGTCGTCAGAATTATCGCGCCGCGAGATCGCGATCGAGCCGCCGCCGCCTTCTCCTCCGAAACGCTCCCCCGCTTCGCAAACCGGGCGCTCCCGGTTTGCGCATCGACCCCGAAGTCGGCAACAGCCGACTTCGGTCGGGAGAGGGAGCAGGTTGCGCCCTTCATAAGAACCTCCCCGCTCTCCCGATAAACCGCGTCTCGGCTCGAGCCTGCGCAGGATATTCCTGCGCGGCGCCGATAGCCGCTCTGGGTAAATTGAGGGGGCGCCAGGAAAGGTGATGGAAGCAATATACGATGAGATACTTCCGCTGTCTCAAATCACCTGACAACGCACAGTCAGGAAGGAGGCAAGACCTACGCCTCGCGGACTTCGATCGGCGTGTATTCGCGCTGCGGCTCGCCGACATAAAGCTGGCTTGGATGGCCCATGCGCAGCTTCGGGTCCTCGATCATCTCCTTCCATTGCGCGACCCATCCGACCGTGCGCGCGACCGCAAAGAGCGCCGGGAACATGCTCGTCGGAAAGCCCATGGCCTTAAGAATGATGCCCGAATAAAAGTCGATGTTGGGGAAGAGCCTGCGCGAGACGAAATAATCGTCTGAGAGCGCAATGCGTTCGAGTTCGAGCGCGACGTCGAGCAGCGGATCGCTCGCGTTGAGTTCCGACAAGGCCTCGCGCGCCGTGCGCTGCATGATTTTCGCGCGCGGATCGTAGTTTTTGTAGATGCGATGTCCAAAGCCCATCAAGCGGAAAGGATCCGACTTATCCTTGGCGCGCGCCAGAAAATGCGGGATGCGGTCCGGCGAGCCGATCTCCGCCAGCATGCGCAGCACGGCCTCATTGGCGCCGCCATGCGAAGGACCCCAGAGCGACGCGACGCCCGCCGCGATGCAGGCGAAAGGATCTGCGCCGGACGAACCCGCGAGCCGCACCGTCGACGTGGACGCCACCTGCGCAAGGTCGGCGTGCAGAATGAATATGCGATCCAGCGCGCGCGAGACGACGGGATTTTGCGCATAGGGTTCGGTCGGGACCGAAAAGCACATGTGCAGAAAATTCGAAGCGTAGTCGAGATCGTTCCTTGGATAGTTGAACGGCTGCCCGATCGAATATTTGTAAGCCATCGCCGCCAGGGTCGGCGCCTTGGCGATGAGCCGCATCGACGCGATCATGCGCTGATGAGGATCGAAAATATCGGTCGAGTCGTGATAGAAGGCCGAGAGCGCGCCCACCGACGCGACCATGATCGACATCGGGTGCGCGTCGCGGCGAAAGCCTTGAAAGAACCGCGTCATTTGCTCATGCACCATCGTGTGATGCGTGACGCGATAGTCGAAGTCCTGCTTTTGCGCCGCAGTCGGCAGCTCGCCGTGAAGCAGCAAATAACAGACTTCGAGATAGTCCGAATGCTCGGCGAGCTGGTCGATCGGATAGCCGCGATGCAGGAGCACGCCTGCCTCGCCGTCGATATAGGTGATTTTCGTCTCGCAGCTCGCGGTCGAGATGAAGCCCGGATCGAAGCTCAACAGCCCCGTCTGCGCCTGCAGCGTGCGCATGTCGATGACATTGGCGCCAAGCGCCGCCTTTTTTATGGGAAGCTCGACCGTCTTGCCGTCGACTTCAACGCGGCTCGTTGTCTGCTCCATCGGCCCGCCTCGTGTCCGCTTGGCGTTTGCCTGATGCGGGGGAGACGGAGCAAGATTTGCGCCAATGTCATCCGGAAGCGGCGGCGGTTGACCGCAGCCGCCAGGTCTCGCTTATGCGCTCGAGTAAATGTGATCCCGCAGGATGGGATAGATCTGCTTGTCCCATCGCCGTCCGTTGAACACGCCATAATGGCCAACGTCCGGCTGGAGGTGGTGCGCCTTCATATAGGGTCGCAGGCCCGAGCATAAATCATGGGCCGCCAGCGTCTGGCCCACGGCGCAAATGTCGTCCTTTTCGCCTTCTATCGTCAGTAGAAAGGTCTTTCTGATTGCCCTGGGCTCGACCAATGTCTCTCGAATAAGCAATTTGCCTTCGGGAAGGGCGTGTTTCTGGAAGACGATTTCAACCGTCTCCAGAAAAAAGGCGGCGTCGAGGTCCATAATGGCGAAGTATTCCTCATAGAAAGTTCGTATCTGGTTGGCCTTTTCAAAGTCGCCTTCGACACGGCTCTTAAAGAGATCGACAAACGCCTTCGAGTGTCGATCAATGTTCATGCTCATGAACGCCGCCAGTTGCATGAATCCGGGATAGACATGACGGCCGGCGCCGGCGAGGGAATGGGGCACGACGCCGATCAATCTCTCCTTGAACCAGTCGAGCGGCCGCGATGTCGCAAGTTCGTTGACCTTGGTCGGCGAGATGCGCGTGTCGATCGGGCCCGCCATCAGCGTCAGGCTCGCCGGCTGGTTGGGGTCATCGTCCTGCGCAAGCATGGCGACTGCCGCTAGCGCCGCGACCACGGGTTGGCACACCGCCACGACATGGGATTGCGGACCGATGACCTTTATGAAGTCGATCAGGTGCTGGACGAAATCCGCGAAGCCGAAAATGCCCCGCGCCAGAGGCACATCTCGCGTGTTGCGCCAATCAGTTACATAGACCTGATGGTGGCGCAGCAAACTACGGATCGTGCCCCGCAACAGCGTCGCGAAATGCCCGGACATCGGCGCGACGAGCAGGACGCGCGGATCATCCTCGCCCCCCTCCCGCGCGAAATGGAGGAGCGCGCCAAAGGGCGTCGAGAGAATTTCGCTTTCCTTCACGCTTACCGTTTCATCGGAGTCCGTCGTGATCTCGGCGATTCCGTAATCCGGCCGGGTGTGGGTGAAGCCGGCGAGCGCGACGAGTTCGTAATATGCCGCCATGCGCCGCAAGGGCGACGCGAATTGCATCGCGGTCCACAAGGAAAGAATGCGCTCGGAGCTTGACGCGAGAACGCGAACGGAATGGCTCAGATTGGCGTAGTTCTGATAGGCGTCATACATCATGCCGTTGCAAAGCCATTCGTTTCGTCGAACGGTCGGAGCAATGCGCGTGCCATGCGTCGCGTGGGTGGCGCCTTGCTTGCTTTGAAGGCGTTGGGCTCAGGAAACTCGCCATGCCGCGAACGACGCTTACGATCAGCAGCAGGAATTATTCTTCGTGGTCCTTGCGCGGATGGTTGATGGCGAAGCTATCAGGCGTCGATTTTGACGAAATCGCCGTCGATCCGGACGACCCCTCCGTGCGCGCGGAACTGTTGCTGCTGGCGCCTTCGATTTTGGTGCCGTGCCTCTCCTACGACGGCGTGAAGATATGGGATACTTTGGCGATCGGTGAGTTTCTTCACGAGATTGCGCCCGACGCAGGGCTGCTGCCGAAGGACCGGATGAAGCGCGCGCGCTGCCGCTCGATTTGCGGCGAAATCCATTCCGGCTTTACGTCGCTGCGCTCCGCCCTGCCCATGAATATCAAAGGGCGCTTTCCCAAATTCAAAGTATGGTCGAAGGCGCAGGGCGATATCGCCCGCATCTCGCAAATTTGGCGGGAATGTCTGCAGGCGCACGGCGGGCCGTTTCTCTTTGGAGAATTTTCCATGGCGGACGCCATGTATGCGCCGGTCGTGACGCGCTATCGGACTTATGACGTTGCGCTCGACGATGTCTGCGACGCCTATTGCGATCGCATTTTGGCGTGGCCCGACATGCAGGATTGGATCGAACAGGCGCGGCTCGAAGCGGACAGCTTTGAAGAACTCGAAGTCGAGTTTTAAGATCCCGCCAAGGCCCATCTTCGATGACTAGGCGAGCCGTGAGGAGACCTCGGCGCGTCGCCACGTCCGTTCTGGCGCATGACTTCAGCCGTCGCTTCGGCCTGTCCGTGGCCGAAGCGAAGGCCATCGAACAGGCCGGCGGCTAGCGACCAGCTTCGAGCGGCGGACGAAACGCGGTCTTGGGATCGTTGCGATCGTCGCGCCAATGCGGATGATTGAAATGGATAACGCGGTCGCCATTATGCGATGCGACCGCATTGTCGAAGCTCAACCGGCCGATGCGCCGCCAGTTTTCGAATGTCCATCTGATGTTTCCAAACTTTCTCCGCTCGACGCCCTGATCGGTGACCTCCACATTGAAAACGAGTTTGCGCTTTGGTGTCGGGTCCCCTTTGTCGAAAATCTGCCCCAGGATTTCGTCGCGAAAGTCCAGGCCTTCCCCTTCGATCCTCGGCTGTTCGGGCGCAACGGCGAGACGCAGGAAGGCGGGCGCGCGCGTCGGCTCGAAAGGCGGTTTGCCGAGTTCCGCGATCGGGTGCGCCTGGCGATGCGTCGAGACCTTGTCGGTCAGGCTAAAAACGACGCCATTGACGAGCAGCACCGCCAGACCAAGGCCTTGGCGCAATGGGGTGACGTCCGGCGCGTTACGAAGCTCGGCGTCGTTGATATAGTCGGTGTAGGCGCCGCCGATATCCTCCTGGGTGAAAAAATTCGCTGTCCGCAGCGGATCGGCATGATTGGGATCGTCGGTGGGATAGAGCTTTCCGACAAGCGAGAGGGAGCGCGTCTTCTGTCCGCGCCGCGGAAGCCTCGACGAATAGCGGGCAATGACGAGCGCACGGCGCCCGCGCCTGAAATAGCCAGAGTACGCGGTCTCTTCGGTAATCTCCCAAAGGCCCGTGAGACAGACGCCGTTGGGATGAAGCAGGCGCAGAAATCCCTTGCCGTCCGGCCCCCAGCGCAGATCGGCGTGCGAGTCGACCGCGCGCGCCGCAGCCTTGCCGAACCAATATCGCCGCCCGAAAGTCCAAATTCCGCGCAACACATTGGATAGGCGCGTCGGCGTGTCGGGCAACGGCGGTTCGTCCTCAGCCCCCCAAACCTTATAATAGGGATTGGCGAAGACGGCTGCTCGGACATCGGCGAAACGCGAACCGCGATAATTGCGATCCTCATCGGTCACGCCTTCTTCGGCGCCAAATTTCTCGACCATGATGCACTCCCTTCTCTGAAATAAATTCTCCCCGCAAGGATCGGCAAAAGCCGCGCCGGCGGATTCCGACGAAACAAGTCGGATGTGACGGGATAATGCCGCCCGGGATTCCTCAATGACGCAATTGCAGTGACATGATGCCAAATCCCTTTTGGCGGCGCCAGTCCCGTCCGCCGCCTTGCGCCGAGTCAGCCTCGCCGACGGCGCGCGACAGACCTTCCCGCGTCGTCGGCGCGAGAATGAGTTGAACGCGATTGGGCCTGAAGCGATCGGCCCGGGTGGTTACGCCATTGGCCTTGCGGCGCTCGGCGAGACGATCGCGATAGAGCGCATAGTGCTCGGGTTCGATCGAATTCGGGCAGCCTTAGCTGAAGCCGTCCGGCCAGCGGCGGGCGCCGTGGAACACGGCGAGAATTTCCACCTCGTCGCCGCGAACCCGATAGGGAAGGATGTAAGGCGTCTTGGCGACGACCAGCTCCCGCGTTTCGGGAACCCGGCCCGCCCGTCCGCTATGCGGATGCTTAGTCAGCATATCGGCCTGGTCGAGAATGTCGGCGACCACGCGCGACGCGGCGCCGGGATCGTCGCGGGCGATATCGTCGCCGATCGCTTCGAGATCGCGCAGCGCCGGAGTCGTCCAGCGCAGCTTCATGCTTTGGTCGCGAATCTCTTCCGCACGCGCGCAATCTCTTCGTCGCTTGCAACGTCGCCCTGATCGGCGGCGGCGATCCCCGCTTCGATCTTGCCCACCTGCCACGCGTTGAGCGCGATGTAATCCTCGATCGCTTTGGCGACGATCCAGTTGCGCGAGCGTTCGGTTTTCTCGGCAAGCTGATCGAGCGCGTCGAGCGTCGTCTCATCGAGACGCACGGTGAAGGCTGCGGACATCGGATTGCTCTTATCGGTCAGCATGGCGCGATTAGGTTCATTTGTAGTCTATCCGAACCGACGACCTAAAACCACAATAATACGGATTATCCGCCGATTGCTTTCGGCCGCGCCGACGACGCGCGACGGACCGTCCGGCGGCGGCGGCGCGAGAATGAGATGGACGAGATTGGGCATGAGGCGATCGGGCCCAGCAGGCGACGCCATGGGCCAGTGCGGCGCTCGGCGACGAGATCGCGATAGAGCGCGTATTCCTCGGGCTCGGCGAAGATCGCCTGGCGCCGATCGCCGCGCCAGGCGATGCGGGACGCCGGGAACAATAAAGCGAGCGATACGCGTCTCAAAGACAATTGTTGCATGAAGAGGGAATTTCTGCAAATCTATATCATGTCAATGTAATTCCGATGGTACTCAGAGCGGGTACCCTGCTTAAAGAATCTTTTTTGCTTCCGCAAAGCAATACTTAAAGAGAGACAAAAAACATGTTAAGCGATCTTCGAACCCTCGCAAATGCGGCGATGGAACGGATTGGCGCTGACTCTCCGTTGGAAGAAGTTGAGAAAGCAGTTGATATTGTAAAATCGGTCTCTGAAGCGGAAGAGGCTGCAGCGGACTCTAGGGTACGGGTCCATAAACTGCTTGGCGTGATCCGAGCGTTGTGATTCACTGTTCGTTTTATGTACGACTCTTGCTTATTCTTTAGAGCGGGCGGAACATTGCCATGGCCAAGCGTCCCAACCCTTATGTTCCCTTCATCGCGAGCATGGCGGCGAAGCGCGAAGCCGGGTGGAGAACTCGCGTGAACGCCGAACCGGCGGAAAAAATCACAGTGCTAGGGTGGAAGGAAGTGGTTGCGGGTACGAAAGCTTTGTGGAGATTGAGTTGGACAGAGTTGGTGGTGAAGGGGATGGCATTTTTCTTTTGGACATTGCCAAAATTTCTTTGGAACAGCCTACCGACAATTTTGCTGGGCCTTTCGAGCGGGGTAGGAATTATCGTTCTCGTGTTTCTCGTTTGCCGGCAATTATCACCTTGACATAGTAGGTGCTAGCTATGGTATGTGAGGCGGGACAGGCCGGCGAAGAGAAACCTCTGACGACGTTGCCGTTAGAGGGCAACATCCTAATTGATATTCAGCAGTTGGGGGACCTTATTGAGGATCATCTTCTTGATTATTTTTCCGACGCTGACGTAAAAGGGATAGCTCTTTCGCAAGGCGAGGCTCGTTACATAGTTGGGGGTATCTTGAGGCGCGCCAAGCCATATCTTCAGAATAGAGATATCCTAGGAAAAAACTAATCTGATCTCTGAGATGTTCTATATCCCTAGCAATCGTTTCAATGTCACCTAGTTCATATACAAATTGCTTCTTCTTAAATGCTTCGTTTTCCTCTATAGACGGCCCTAAGTTAAACCCTCTTGACAAATGACTTACAAACTCTGTTGAGCTTATCCAGGCTAGTCCATTCTTGATATCGGATGATACGCCGAAAACTCCGTGAACTATATCGTTCCGTTGTTTTTCAACTGAATCCTTGTATTGCATCAACGCGCAGAAAATCTCGTAGTCTTTATCGTCTAGCGTATGCGACGCGGCGGCGTCTAAAGCCTCTGTTTTGGTTCTTGCGTTTCTCAATGAAAGAAAAACCGCCATTGCAGGCTCGGTCCGCGCCTTGAGCAATACGGAAAGAAGCCTTGCTAGCTCGCATTCGACGTATGTCCAATAAGTTATACATCTAGCAATTGCTTTGGCACATTCTGGCCTATATTCAAGCGATCCGACGCCAAAAGTGCTATTAGCACTTGGATAACGCCTAAATAATCGTTGTCGCGAAGAATTTGAGGGATTCGGTCTCAGATCGCGGAATGATTTTATGTTTTTATTTGATTTTAATAATCTTACTTCTCCGGCAGTATATAAATCATCGTGACCGCAAGCGTCGCATGGTGCGCTAATATGTCCTTCTCCGACAAACAAGGGCAGCGTTGGGGCCTTTTGATCGTTCGCCTCTGTAAGGTAAATATCTCCTTGGCATGAATGACACTTGACGCCTATATACAACTTGCCTTTGTTCACAGTAGGGTGAAAGGCAAACCTGTACTTGTGGCCCTTCGGTAGCATGATGGTAGCCATGCGAACCCCTTATAGCGCGAACACGGAACAAGCCGAGTCATGGACCCGATTTGAGGCGGCTGTGGATGCCGCCGTCAAGAGCGGCCCGAAGCATAAGACAGCGGTACCGGCGGGAGTCGATAAGAAAGCACGCCCCGCGAGCAAGGGCCGCGTGCACAAGGGAAAGACACGCAATTAAAGTTCATGCGCTCCTAGTTCTTTGATGAACTCTATGCCTTTCGCTGTGATCGTTATGATATCTGGCGAGGCTCGCATTCCCGAAATAATTACCATTCCGCTTTGTTGATGAATCTGGATGTATCCAGATTCGATCAAGCGCCGCAGCAATATGTGCATGAATGGTGGCCACATAATCCCCTGCGGATTTGCGTTGTAAGTCTCGAATAAGACATCTACCTCTGTTTGGGAGAATTTGTCATGGGTGAACCGAAGGTTGAGCTTGTAGAGTCGAAGGCTTTTACGATCAATTTCCCCTCTATCGGCGCGCCTATGGCAGTTCGGGCAGAGGGCGATGAGGTTGTCATATTCATGCGCCTGACGCTGCGCCCACGGGATAATGTGATGAACGTCGACTTCGATGTATCGACAAGTCGGGATGGCGCAACGGTGGCCGGCTTCAACAAGGACACGCCGCCGGATTTCGGTCGGTATTGGCGGGCGCCCATTCCCGCTTGAATCGCTCATTTGATTTTTCCCATAGCTTTGCGCCAGCGAATGAAGGCATAGGCTTCACGCCTGATAGAGCCCTTCCTGAGAAGCGCGCCGATATGTGAGGCGCTTTCCGACAATGCCGGGAATGCTCGCGGTCATACGATCAAAATCGCGCATGGAGCGCGTGTTGTAGCGGTAATCGAACTCGACCATGTAGCGATGCAAATGCGCTTCTGAAACGTGGTGATACGCGCCGATAATACCGCGCTTCACGATGCTGAAAAAGCTCTCAGCCGTATTGATGTGGATATAGGAACCGAGGCGCGCATATTCGTTGGCGGAATGCACAACTGTATGATGAGCCTCGAAACGCTTGCCAATACCGCTGTAGACCGTCGCTTCGTCCGTCATAAGAACGGAAGCGGCTTGCACGTTCTTGGCGATGATTGGCTTGAGCGTCTTCGCCGTCACGTTCGGCACATGGAATGAGCGCACGCGGCCATTGTCGCGATCGATAAGCGAGAGAACCGCTTTCTTGGGCGCGGGCTCTTTGAAGGCGCGGTTCTTGGCCTTGCCGCCGACGAAGGTTTCGTCCGCTTCAACTGGCGAGTTCGGGCCGCCGAACGGCGTGGCGGCGTCGTCGCGGAAGCTCTCGCGGATGCGATGGCACATAAACCAAACCGTCTTGTAGGGGCGGCCGATCATGCGGCTGATTTGAAGGGCGGACATTCCCTTCTTTGAAGACATCATAAGGAAGGTGACGGCGAGCCAAGTATGCAGCGGCACTTTCGAGCGCTCATAGAGCGTCCCGACCGTGACAGTGAAGGGCTGGCGGCAGGCGTTGCACTGATACAGTCCGGCGCGCGTCGTCTTGCCTTGCATCAGCGTGGCGCGGTTCTCAGCCTTGCAATGCGGGCAGACAGGGCCGTTCGGCCAAACCCGTGCTTCGAGCCACTTACGAGCGGCTTCTTCGTCATGAAAGATCGGGTTGGAAAGGTCGGCGGACATGTCGAAGCTCCTTATGGGCGCATATCAACATATAGCCGCTACTACGTCAAGGTGATAATTGCCCGTTTGCCAATTCGTAAGAGCAGTTCGGGAGCCGAAAATCGCCATTGCACCCATACCACTTCCGAAAGAGCTGATAGATCGGGGCTACACGCCCGAGGTCGTCGCGGAGCGTCTGCAAAGCGCCCTCAAAAAATTGCGTAACGACGCAAAGTTTCTAAGTGCTGGCGCAACGAAGGCGGCTAGCGTCAAAGCACCCGACCTGGGAATTTACTATTTTGTAACTGACCCCATTCCCATAGCCCAACAGTCACACCTTCTCGATTTCGTCGTTCCAAACGTTGGCTTATCGCTCGAAGCTCTTGCAGCGGGATTTCGTAGTTTTCTTGGACCCGACAAGCGCAGAAAAGTGTCCGGCGAAATTATTTGCATACAAGCTGTCAGCGCACAAAGAAACATCTTATTCAAAGTGCAAATCGATGAGGAAGATGTCGAGGAAGGCGTTCTCGGCGAGATCGAGCGCCTCGACGATTTGTTCGTAAACACGGCCGAAAAAATTTTAAAGAGGACCGATCAGGCAATCCCGGACTTGAAAAATATCGTTGCACTCAATCCCAAAGATGCCCCATCACACTTTAACCTGGGCGTTGCACTGTATAGTCTTGGAATGATTGACGAGGCTATCAAAGAGTATAATGAAACGATCAATATCGATAGAAAATATATAGAGCCTTACTATAATCTTGGCGCCCTCTACCATGGTCAGAGACGGCTCGATGAAGCGATCCGCTGGTTGGATAGAGCTATCGAAATTGATCCCAAAATTGCAAGGCTTCACTCCGCTCGGGGCGTCATTCTGATCGATCAAAGCAAGAGCGCTACAGGGGACTTCACGTTGGATGGAAGGTTTTCCGACGCTATGAGGGAGTTCGAGAAAGCCATCGAACTCGATCCCCAAGACCCCGAGCCCCACAATAGGCTCGGCAACACTCTTCGGGCCCAGAACAAGACCGACGATGCAATCCAAGAATTCAAAAAGGCCATCGAACTCGATCCAAAAGATGCGCGGCCTCACAACGAGTTGGGCGTTGCTTTGGATGATCTAGGCCGTGTCGACGACGCGATTGTGGAATATCGAAAGGCCATCGAACTCAATCCGAAATTGGCGGCGCCTTATCACAATTTGGGTTTGACTCTGTATACTCAGGGGAAGACCGACGAGGCGATTGAGCAATTTAGAACGGTCGTCAAACTCGAACCAAAGGTCGCTAGCGCCCACTCCGATCTGGGTGTCCTCCTGCGCACTCAGAGGAAAACCGACGAGGCGGTCCAAGAATTCAAGGACGCGATCAAACTCGATCCGAAACTTGCGATGGCGTACAACAATCTTGGCCTTGCTCTGAACGATCAGGGCAAACGTGACGAAGCGATCACCGAATACAGGAGGGCCATCGCGCTCGATCCAAAATTTGCGATGGCGCACAACAATCTTGGCGCCGCTCTCAGCAAGCAAGGCAAGCGTGATGAGGCGATCGCCGAAGTCAAGAAGGCCATCGAACTTGATCCTGAGAATTCGGCGGCGGCGCACGACAGTCTCGGCGATATTCTGTTCAACCAGCGCAAGCTTGACGATGCAATCGCTGAATTCAAGAAAGCGATCGAACTTGGTTCCGGTAAAGCCCACTATCATCGAAATCTGGGTGTAGCTTTGGAGCAACAAGGCGAGAAAACCGAAGCCGCTGCCGAATTTAGGAAAGCTGTCGAACTCGCGCCCGACAATTCGACCTATCGCGCCGATCTTGCCCGGCTATTGAGGGCGCAAGGAAAAAAAGCCGAGGCGAATGCGGAACTCGAAAAAGCCAAGGAATTCGAGCAACGCAAGAAAAAGTGAGTCGGCGGGTCGAGGCGATTCCCTCTCCCCGTAAAGCGGGAATTACAGTGACTGAATACCACTTCCTCTGTTGGTAGTGGCGGCCCGTTCCGCCCCCGCCTTGCGCCGCTGGCGCGCAGCGCCTATTACCCGGCCTCATGACGTCACCCAGCGATTTCACCCCAAAATGCGGCTTCCTGCAGGCGCTCATCGAGCGGGGGCCACGTCCATCAATGCGCCAATTTCGAGAGCTCGACGAGAAAGTGCGATCGCGGACGCCTCCGCCTTTATCGTCTTCGACTGCACGCAATTACGGTGACATGATTTCAATTGCAGAAATTTCCCTCTTCCCGCAATAAGCGCCCCATAACTCGCATCGCCGGCTCCCGGCGTCACACATCATGTTACCCAATGCGGCTTGCTATCCAAGAAACGCTGCAAAGCCCGCAAAGCGGGCTTTGCTTAACTCGGTATCAAACTCAAGGATTGAACCGCTTCACGTCGATTTCCCCGGCGCGCTGGCGCATGGCGTAGCTGTCGTGCCACGCCTGCATGCGCAGCAGCGTGTCCATGCTGACGCCGAAAGCCTTCTCGACGCGCAAGGCCATTTCCGGCGACAAGGCCGCTTTTTCGTTCACAAGATCGGACAGGGTGGCGCGGCGCACGCCCAGCACGTCCGCGGCGCGGGCCACGGACAGCCCGAGTTCGTTCAAGACTTCCTCGCGGATGAATTCGCCGGGATGCGAGGGCTTCATGCCGATTTTCGCAGGCGCGTCGCGCGTCAATGGTAGTCCTCCAGATTCAGGTTTGCGATTTCTCCGTCTTCGAGCGTGAAAGTGATCCGCCAATTGCCGGAAACCGAAATGCTCCACGTTCCGGTGCGGTCGCCAGTAATGCGGCGCACCCTGTTGACGAGATCGCGCCGGATTTCACGGTCGTCGTCGTCCTCGATGAAGCGTTTCAAACCCCTGTGGCGGACGCTCCGTATTCTCATGCCATCCGAGCGTACGGTAAAACCGTACATACCGCAAGCCGGTTCGGTCACCATTACGGTGACACGATGCCAATTCCCCTTCTCCCGTCGCGCCGGTCCCCTCCCCCGCCTTGCGCGGCCGGCGCGCAGCGCCTATCACCCGGCGTCATGACTTCCCCCGGCGATTTCACCCCAAAATCCGACTTCCTGCGCGCGCTCGTCGAGCGCGGCTTCGTCCATCAATGTTCGGATTTCGCGGGCCTCGACGAGAAGGCGCGCTCCGGGACGCTTGCCGCCTATATCGGCTTCGACTGCACGGCGCCCTCGCTTCATGTCGGTTCGCTCCTGCCGATCATGATGCTCGCCTGGCTGCAGCGCACGGGCGGCAAGCCGCTGCCGCTGATGGGCGGCGGCACCACGCGGGTCGGCGATCCTTCCGGCAAGGACGAGAGCCGCAAGCTGCTCACCGTCGAGCAGGTCGACGCGAATAAAGCCTCGATCAGGACCGTCTTCGAGCGCTTCCTCACATTCGGCGACGGCGCGACGGATGCGCTGATGCTCGACAATGCCGATTGGCTCGCCGGACTGAACTATATCGATTTCCTGCGCGACGTCGGCCGCCATTTCTCCGTCAACCGCATGCTGACGATGGATTCGGTGAAGCTGCGGCTCGAGCGCGAGCATGAGCTCTCCTTCATCGAGTTCAACTACATGTGCCTGCAGGCCTATGATTTCGTCGAGATCAACCGGCGCCATGGCGCGCTGCTGCAGATGGGCGGCTCGGACCAATGGGGCAATATCGTCACCGGCCTCGATCTCGGGCGGCGCATGGGCTGCCCGCAGCTTTACGCGCTCACCTCGCCGCTGCTGACCACGTCGTCGGGCGCCAAGATGGGCAAGACCGCCGCCGGCGCCGTCTGGCTCAACGCCGACATGCTGTCGCCCTATGACTATTGGCAATATTGGCGCAACACGGAAGACGCCGACGTTGTGCGCTTTCTAAAACTCTTCACCTTCCTGCCGATGGCGGAGATCGACCGCCTCGCGGCGCTGCAGGGCGCCGAGATCAACGAGGCGAAGAAAACGCTCGCAACCGAAGCGACGGCGCTCATTCATGGCCGCCCGGCGGCTGAGCAAGCGGCGGAAACCGCGCGCACGACTTTCGAGGAAGGCGCGCTCGCGCTGTCGCTGCCAAAGGTTTCCGTTTCGACCGACGAAGTCGCCGCCGGCCTCGGCGTGCTGACCGCCTTCGTCAAAGCGGGGCTCGTCGCCTCGACCGGCGAGGCGCGCCGCCAGATCAAATCCGGCGGCCTGCGCGTCAACGACGCGCCGGTGACCGACGAGCGCGGAATCATCGGCGAAGCTGAGTTCGCAAGCGAGGGCGTCGTCAAACTCTCGCTCGGCAAGAAGAAACACGTGCTGCTCGAGCGCGCATAGAGCGCGCTCGGCTCGGCCTACCGCTCCTGCGGCATGCGCGCGGTGCCGTCGATGACGCCCATGATCTTGCGCATCAGGCCGGGCGCGATCGCCGACAGGGGATTGACGTTGATCGACGGCGACGAGAGCGCGCCGTAAAGGCGATAGCTCAGGCCGAAGACGCCCTCATGCTGGCCGCCGGCGAGCACCACGCCGACGACCGGAATATTCGACAACAGGCTGTTCAGCGCATAGGCCGGCACATAGGTGCCGACGAGATCGAGCCGTTCGCGCTGGAAGTCGATATAGCCGTCGAAGGTCAGGCCGATCTCGGGGCCCGACAGCACGCCGTCGCGCACCGCGAGCTGTCCGCCGGACCAGCCGAAGCCGCTCTCCAATCTGCCGACGCGGACGAGGTCGGGGTCGAAGCGGTAATTGCCGCGATCGTCGGTTCGCGCCGTTCCGCTTTGCGCCATCAGCTGGCGCACGGTCGGCTCGCCGCGCACGTAGAAGTCGCGGATGCGCAAGGCGCCGTCGGCGCGGTTCTGGCCCAGCTGTACGGTCGCGCTCAGCGCGCCGCTATCCATCTTCCGATAGATGTCGAGGAAGGAGAGCAGCGAGCCGCCGTCATTGGTCGAAATTTCCAGCTGCGGCTGGCCGTTGGCGCTGCGATCCATGCCGACGGAGAGTTGTTCGCGGCCAAAAGCGCCGGTCAGCGCCAGCACGCGCGGCTTGCCGCCGCGCCGCTCCATTTTCAGCTCCACATTGGAGAGAATTTGCTTGTTGTGGCCGGTGACGACCGGCGCCTTGAAGTCGAGATCGAGGTCGTCGATCGATCCCTTGCCGCCGCGGTCGGCGCGCAACAGCCCCTGCAACATCGGCCGCGCGTCGAAATTCGCGCCGCGCGCGGTGATTTTCACGGTCTCGCCGCTGCGCTGCACCTCGATGCGCATGTCGTCTCCCGGCGAGAGCCGCGCCTGGGTCAGACGGACGGCGCGGAAGGCGCCGTCGCGGCCGAATTCGATGACGCCCTGCGCCTGCGTCGGCCCCGCGTCGAAGACGAATTGTTCGAGCGCCATCGCCTCGCCGCGGCGCGTCAGGTTGAATGAGGCTTTCGCCGGCTTGCCGGCCGGCTTCACCAGGCCCGGCAGCGGATTGTCGAAATTCGTCCGCGAAAGATCGAGTTCGATCTGCGTATCGACGTTCTCGACTGGAATCGGCGTGCGTATCGTCGCCAGGATCGGGCCGCTGACGCCGGCGATGGCGTAGCCGGCGCGCTGGCGCGCCGAATCGTCGAAGGTGAAGGCGACGTGCGCCTGGGCGGGGCCCTTGTCGCTAAAGCCGCGACGCAGCTCGAGCGTGGCCGGCGCATTGAAGAGACGGCCCGTTCCGCCGACGCGCAATCCGGTCCGATCGGCGACGACATGGAGCGCGCCGCCTTCGAGCTTCTCCTTGCCGATCAGATTGTCGACCACGAGATTCTGCGTCGTCGCGTCGATGGCGAAAGTCGTCGCCGCGTCGCGTGCGCCCGGGCCGGTCTCGAAATCGACGCGCAGACGCCCTTCAAGCGTGCCCTTCAACGTTCCGGGCGCGACGGGAATGGACGCATGTTCGGCGATCGCCGGCAATGTCAGGAGGTCGGCGACGGCTTCGACCTCGCCGGCCACGTCGACCTCCACCATGGCGGGCGTCGGGCGCAGCGCGCTGTCGGCGACGACGAAGCGGCCGGAGGAGAGCGCGAGGCGCCGGCAGGGCCTCGTTTCCATGACGCCTGAGGTCGCGGCGAAAGACACTGTCCGGCCGGTGACGCGCAAGCGTCCGTTGATGCCGCTGAGCGGCGCCATGCCTGGCAGAATATCGGCGACGGCGCCGTCGACAATGTCGCCTTCGGCGAGCAGCGAATCATCCGGCGGCGCCTGTTCGTAGCGCATCGCGGTCAGCGCCGCGCCGTCGAAATCCGCCGCGTAGTGCGCCTGCTTCAATACGCCCGCCGGCACATGATCGACAAACCAGCCGCGCACGGCGGGCGCGACATGGGTCGGCCACAGCCGCGACAGCGCGCGGATCTGCGTTTCCTCGACGCCCATTTTGAGCGTGACGCGAATGTCGTCGCGCCAGCCCAACGCGCCGCTGAGGTCGATGTTCGCGTCCGGGCCGGCGAAGGCGAATTTGTCGAAAACAATCTGGCGTTCGTCGTGGAAGAGGCGCGCGTCGAGCGATCCGCTGTCGATCCGAATGTTCGTCTCGCCCGCGCGTTCGGGCGTGACCACCGTCGGCGCTTTCAGCCGGAGCGCGAGCGTCCATGGCCCGTCGAGCCGCGCCGCGTCGGCGATGCTCGTCGCCCCCGCCGGCGGGCGCGCTTCGCCGACGACCGTCATGTCGAAGCCGCCCGCCTTGAACACAAAGGGCGCGATCGCCACTTTTCGCGCGGCCCTGTCCCAGGTCGCGACGGCGGCGATCTTCTCGATCATCACCGGCTCATGATCCGGTTCGTCGAAACGGAAATAGCCCCGGCCCACCTCCGCCTGGCCCGACGCTTCGAGAACTTCGTCGCCGGCGCCGAGCGCAAAACTCAGATCGAAGGAGAGCGGCGCGTCGGTGTCGAAGCGGGCGGTGCGAAAGCCGCCGGCAAGCGCGATTTCGTCAATCGACAGATCGCGAAACTGCGCATGGAAGTCGCGTCTTCCGCCCGGCGCGCCCTTGGCGACGGCGATCGCCGTCCAGCGGCCGGAGGGACCATTGGCCGCCGCCGAGAAGCGCATGCCGTTGCCGCCCTTGTCGAGACTGAGCGTCACGTCGTCATAGCGAATGGCGCGATCGATCGTGCGATCGTCGATGGTCAACCGGCCGTGCGCGACGCCAAGACGATCGAGCGCGCCGATCGGACTGTCCGGACTGGTGGCGAGGTCCATGAGCCCGCGCAAGGCTCCCGCCGCGCCGCGCAGCAAAGTGGCGCGCTGCGCCCCCGCCCCTGCCGGCGCAGGTCCCGGCGACGGCGCCGCAACGGGCGGCGCGCCGGCCGAAATCGCTACGGCGCCGTCATGATCGACGGAGAGCCGCAAATCCAGATCGAGAACCTCCAGCCGTCGCAGTTTTACGCTGCCGATCAGCAGGGATTGAAAATCGACCGACAGCTCCGCGCGCGGCGCGGCCAAAATCGGTCGGCCCTCCTTCTTGACGATGAAATTGTCGACTGAAAGCGTCGGTCCATGATCGCTATTGCCGATCGAGACGGTGGCGAGCGAAAATTCATACCGTCCGCCGGCGAGTTCATCGAGGGATCTGGCGATTTGCGGCGCGAGCCAGGCGAAGGAGATAGGACCCTGAGAGAGGAGCAGGAAGAATCCGCCGATCGTCAGCGCGCAAAGCAGCGACGCGGCAAGCCCGCTCAGCAGGATCAGCCGGGGAAGTCCTCTGCGCGGCGCCGAAATTTTCGGCCGCCACGCCGCGCGACAGGCCCGCAGCATCGCACGCCGCGCCATGTCGACGACGGCGTCGCCGCTCGGCTTGCGCCCCGTCCTGTCGGTCAATTGGCCTCGCTCTCGGCTCACTGCAGCCTGGGCGTAAAAAATGACGCCGGTCTTGCCGGTTGGCGCGCAGTCTGCATTCTAAGGTCCGATTTTAGCTGCGGATGCGACGAAAGGAAGGCGCCATGACCACGACCGTCGGGAAGGCGGACGCTAAACCTAAGCAGGCGGGTCTGAAAGAGGGCGATCCGGCGCCCGCTTTTGATCTTCCGGGCGCTGGCGGGGAAAAGCTCTCGCTCGCCGCGCTCAAGGGCAAGAAAGTCGCGCTCTATTTCTACCCCAAGGACGACACCTCGGGCTGCACCAAGGAGGCCATGGATTTCAATTCGTTGCGCGACAAATTCGCCAAGGCGAAGACCATCGTCGTCGGAATGTCGCCGGACCCGGTCAAGAGCCATGACAAGTTTCGCACAAAATATGAATTGTCGCTGCCGCTCGCGTCGGACGAGAACAAGGAGACGCTCGGCGCCTACGGGGTCTGGGTCGAGAAAAGCATGTATGGCCGCAAATATATGGGGGTCGAACGCACGACGGTGCTGATCGGCGCCGATGGCCGCATCGCCAGAATATGGCGCAAGGTCAAGGTGCCGGGCCATGCCGAGGAGGTCCTGGCGGCGGCCAAGGCGCTTTAGCGCGCCTTTCGCCGCCTGGGACTTTTAGTTGTGGTCGTGCTCGGCGGCGGGCGCCGCATCGGCCGGCGTCGCCGCGCCGGAACCCTGTTTGGCGATGAGCCGCGCCATGTCCGCTGCCCCTTTTTTCGCCGCGACAAGATCGGGTTTCGCCGCCAGCGCCGCGTCGTAATCGGCCTTGGCGTGGGCGAAATCCTTCTTGGCGCGCCAGGCGTTGGCGCGATTGACCAGCGCGCTGACATAGCCGGCGTCGATTTTCAGCGCGGCGTCGAAATCGGCGATCGCCTTGTCGAATTCGCCCTTAGCGTAATGGCACGCGCCGCGTCCGTTGCGGGCGGCGGCGAGTTTCGCATCGCGCTTGGCCGCCTCCGTAAAGGCGGCGATGGCGCGGTCGTGATCGCTCTTTGCGTGATGCAGCGCGCCGGCGGTCAGAAGCGGCGCGGTCGACTTAGGGTCGACTTTCGCGGCCTCTTCCAGGTCGGCGAGCGCCTTTTCGACATCGCCCTTGGCGCGCCAGATCTGGGCGCGCGCCAGAAGCGCCGCGCCGTTTTTCCTGTCGAGCGCGATCGCCCGGTCATAGTCGGCAAGCGCGCCGTCGAGATCGCCCTTGGCGTGATTCGCGGCGCCGCGCGCGGCAAAAATCACCGACGATTTGGGATCGATCCCCAACGCCTTGCCGAAATCCTCGAAGGCGCGGGCGAAATCGCCCTTCGCCTGATAGGCGCCGGCGCGATTGACATAGGCCGCCGCCTGATTGTGCGGGTTCTCCTTTTCGATCTCCTGAATGACCTGCGTGCATCCGGCGATGCGGACGTCGGGATCGGGGGCGCGGCACTGGCTCCAGCCCGGGCTGACGCCGCCCTTATGCTCGGCGAGGGCCGGCGCGCCGGTCAGCGCCGGGGAGAGGATGACGGCCGCTATGATCCGCGCCCGCGCGGCCGCTCGCGCAGCGGAATTGAGAGTTGCATTCATGGGTTGGACGTGGCTCCGCGATAGAGTGGCGGCGCATGCTACCTTAAGGAGCGCCGCCCGCAACTTGGAAATGACCTTTTATGACATTCCGGCCGGCTCTCAGGGACAAGCCGAAAAAGCGCGCCGGCGCTGTCCGGTTTGCGGCTCGAACAGGGCCGAAACCGCCGAAGCGCGGCCAATACGCGGCCAAGTCGCGTTAGGACTTCAGACCGGGAAGAAAAACGTTTAAAACAGATCTGAAATGAGTCTCCTCACCACCAACGCGGAACTGAACGCGGTCTGCGACCGCTTCGCGCGGCATCCCTTCGTCACCGTCGACACTGAATTCCTGCGGGAAACAACGTTCTGGCCGCGGGTCTGCGTCATCCAGCTCGCGTCGCCCGAGGAGGCGGTGGCGATCGACGCCCTCGCCGAGGACCTCGACCTCGCGCCGTTTTTCGGCCTGATGGCCAACCCCGACATCGTCAAGGTGTTTCACGCCGCGCGCCAGGACCTCGAAATCATCTGGCGTCTCGCCCGATTGATCCCCGCGCCGCTGTTCGACACCCAGGTCGCCGCCATGGTCTGCGGATTCGGCGAGCAGGCCTCCTATCTCGAACTGGTGAAATCGATCACGCGCGCCAACCTCGACAAATCCTCGCGTTTCACCGACTGGTCGCGGCGTCCCCTGTCGGAGGCCCAGATCGAATATGCGATCGCCGACGTCACCCATCTTCGCGACATTTACACGGCGCTGCGCACGCGGCTGGAACGTTCCAACCGCCTCGAATGGCTCGCCGACGAGATGGAGACGCTCACCTCCCCGGCGACCTATGAGCAGCATCCGGAAAACGCCTGGGAACGCCTGCGCCACCGGGCGCGCAAGCCGCGCGACCTCGCCGTTCTGATGGAGATCGCCGCCTGGCGCGAACTTGAGGCGCAGATGCGCGACGTGCCGCGCTCACGGGTGCTGAAAGACGATGTGCTGATCGAGATCGCGGTCGCCGCGCCGCGCTCGATCGAGGCGCTCGGCAATCTGCGCTCCTTTCCAAGGGGCATGGAACGCTCCCGCGCGGGCGCGGACATTATCGCCGCGGTCGAGCGCGGAATCGCCCGCGATCCCGCCACGCTGCCGCGGATCGAGCGCGATCGGCGCAACTCGAACGGCGCCACCGTCGAACTCCTCAAAGTGCTGCTGCGTCAGGTGGCGGAAGAAACCGGCGTCGCCGCCAAGATGATCGCGACCGTCGACGACCTCGAAGCTATCGCGCATGACGATGACGCCGATGTCCAGGCGCTGAGGGGCTGGCGCCATGCGATCTTCGGCGAAAAGGCGCTAGAGCTGAAGCGCGGCCGTCTCGCGCTTGCGGTTGAAAACGGCCGGGTTGTGACTTTCGACTGGCAGGAGGCCGCTCAGCCGGCAACCGCCGAATAGTAGGGGACTTTTCTACCGCAACGCGAAATAAATTGTTACGTCGAGCAGCGCGTCAATGGCGCTGGCTAAAATTTGAGCAAGCGAAAACATATATATATTTCAACAATTTATAGCACATAAATTATGTTTAATCGTACCGCGCCATTGCTTGGGTGCATTGCAATATCCACTTCCAGTTCGAGCAGGGCGCGCTATGGCCAAGCGCGATCGCGCGTCTTGCTTCGAAGATGGAAGGAAAAGACATGACCACAGGAAATCGAATTGTCGCGGCGGCGTTCGGCGGAGCGCTGTGCCTTGCAGCAAGCTCGGGCCTGTCCGCCGCCGACGCGTCATTGACGATGAAGCCGCTCATGGCGGCAAGTTTTGACGCCGGATCGAAGCATGTCGTGAGCTATTTCGCCTCTGGCGAGAACGGCTGCCGTCTGACGATGATGGTGATCGACGCGTCGCTGGACGAGGAGCCGACGCCCGCAACTCAGGCGACGCGTCTGGTCGTCACCGTCGCCGACGGCAAGGCCGCTCATTTCGACTCGGCGGTCGGCTCGTCCTTGCGCTTCAGCTGCGCGCAGGGCGCCGAGTCGATGCGCGTCGACAAGATCGATCGCATCGCGGCGCATCCCGCGGCTGAATAACATCCCCTGGAGCGGCGGCGCCTGATTGCGCCGCCGCATGGTGGCTCCATCGAAACCCTGGAATCGTCGGCTGCTGGACATTGCGTCCGCCGTGACGGCTCGCGACTATCGTTGCGAATAAGACCAATTCCAGGGAGGCGAAAATGTCCAGCCTATACGACCGTTTGGGCGGCGAAGGCGCAGTCAACGCGGCCGTCGAGCTTTTCTATCGCAAGGTGCTCGCCGACGGCCGAATCGCGCATTTCTTCGACGACGTCGACATGGAGAGCCAGATCGCCAAGCAGAAGGCGTTTCTCACCATGGCGTTCGGCGGACCCAATCATTACACCGGCGCCGACATGCGCAATGCGCATAAGCGGCTCGTCGAGAAGGGTCTGAACGATTCGCATGTCGACGCGGTGATCGAAAATCTCAACTACACGCTGCGCGATCTCGGGGTTCCCGAAACGGCGGTAAAGGAAGTCGCGGCGCTCGCCAATTCCGTGCGCAACGACGTGCTCAATCGCTAACGCGCGTGACGCAGATCGCATACAAGGGTCGCACGGTCGACATCGCGCCGGGCGAAACCGTTCTAGAAGCGCTGCTGCGCGCCGGCGTCGATGCGCCGCATTCGTGCCGCGCCGGCAATTGCCACAGCTGCCTGCATCGAGCGATCGACGGCGCGCCGCCGCCGGATTCTCAGTCGGGCCTGACCGACGCGCAAAGAGCGATGGGCTTTTTTCTGCCCTGCATCTGCCGGCCAATGAGCCCGCTGACGATAGTGCGGCCCGACGATCTTGGCGCGCCTCTGGAAGCCGTCGTTCGCGCCATCGATCTGTTAAGCGACGACATCGTCCGGCTGCGAATCGAGGCCGACGGCTTCGCCTATCGGCCTGGACAGTTTGTCGAACTTCGCGCCGGCGAAGACCTCAAGCGCCATTATTCGCTCGCCAGCCATCCCGAGGAAGACGCTTTCCTCGAAATGCACATTCGCCTCCATCACGACGGACGCATGAGCCGTCATTTGGCGGAAGAGCTGCAGGCCGGCGACAAATTGCGCGTCGCGGGACCATCGGGCTCCTGCTTTTACGAGGGCGTCCATACCGATCAGCCGATGCTGCTGATCGGCGCGGGCACCGGTCTCGCGCCGCTCTATGGCGTGCTGCGCGACGCGCTTCGCAAAGGCCATCGCGGGGCGATCCGCCTGTATCATGGCGCGCGCAGCCGCAAGGGGCTTTATCTTTCGGACCAACTGCAGGCGATCTCGAACGCGCGCGACAATGTCGACTATCGTCCCTGCGCCTTCGATCCAGCAGCGCCGCATGGCGGCGACGTGGCGGCGACGGCGCTCGACGCCGAGCAGAACGTCGCGCACGCCGCGATATTTCTCTGCGGCGGCGAGAATCTGGTGAAGCGCCTGAAGCGCGACTTGTTCATGCGCGGCGCGAGTCTGAAGAACATCCGATCGGACGCGTTCACCCCGGCGCGCTGATCCGCGCCCCTAATGCGCCAGGAATTTGAACGGCTCGGCCGGAACGAATTTGTCCGAGACCTCGCCGGAAAGAATTGGGCTTCCCGACAAATCGAGCTTCGCCGGCTTGGCGCCCGGCTCCAGCTTCAACTTCGTCAAATCCACCCAAAAGATCGAAGGATTGAGCGTCGGCTCGAAATAATAGAGCCGCTGCTTGATGTCGGTCACCGAACGCCAGCGCGTCGAGGCGATGTTGGGCTCCTGCGGCGTGGAAATCCCAAGCGGCACCGAGACGTTGCGAATGATCGAAAAGACGCTGGCGATCGCGACGCGCTCGTCCGCGACTTTCGGCGTCGCGTTCAAATTCCAATAGGCGCGGGCGAAGCGATCGGAGGCGCGATGCGTGCCGGGAAGAAAATTCGACCCGCCAATTTCAATCCAGTAGGTGTTGAGCGCAAGCTGCTGATCGAACGGCGGCGAATTGGTCATCACCGTATATTTGGGATTGTGATGGATGATGAGCTTTCCGCCGAGATATTCGAGGATGGCGCTGTCGCCCGAACCGTCGGCGAGCGCCATATGGCTTGCCGCCTTCACGCCGCCGGGAAGGTCGGGCGCGACGATCGCGAAGGGCTCCTTTTGCAGCGCCTTCACCGCATCCGCGACGCTGCCGTAGTTGTCGAGAACATATTGCGCCCAGCCGCCGACCGAGAGCAGCGGCTTTCTTGACGCTTTCGGATCTCCGTAATCCGCTTCGGCGAGATAGAGAAGGCTAACCACAAGGCCCGCTTCGTTGACGCCTTCGGCCGTGGCGGCGTCATAAAAGTCGGCGGCGAGCGACCCATATTTCGCGGTCCATCTGATCGAGCCGGGGCCGACGCCGCCGTCGCGCGCCATGCCGCGCGGAAAGGACCACAAATTCGTTCGCGGATCGACGTCCCAATCCATGGTCCGGCCGACGATGTAATCCTTATCGGCGGTTCCATAGAGGATGCGTGTGCAGGCCTCGGCGTTAGGGCCCATCCATGCCAGCGCGACGCCAGCCAGAAGCCAATTCGCGAACGCCTTCTTCATGCGGGACTCCTTTCAATCCAACTGTCTGATGCGATGACCGCGGACGCCTTCACGATCCGACTTCGATCCGCGCATCGACGCCCATGAGCTTGCCGAGCCCCTTCAATCGATTGAGCACGCGCTCGCTCGCGAGATCGGCATAAGCTTGCGGCAGAGCGAGCGTCGCCGCGCGGTCGCAGACCCGCAGACGGGTGCGCGGCAGCACGCCGGGCATCGACGCCGACAGCAGATAGGCGACCCGCATCAGCGCCCCGAGAATACGCGCGCGCATGAAGAGACGCGTCGTCAACAAAGTGCGCAGATCCGACAGCCCCTCGGCCCCGTCGAGTCCTTCGTGTCGAAAGACGATGGCGAGCGACAGGAAGGCGCGGCCGGGATGATCGATGGCGACGAACGGCCCCTGCGTGACGATATTCATCGCGCGCTGGGCGCGATATTCCGGATGGGCGCGCCAGGCGATGTCGGACAATAGACAGGCGGCATGGCGCAGCCGGCGCTCTTCCTCGGTTTCGTCGATCCCGCTGTTATCCATGAAGGCGTCGGTCCAATCGACGAGATCGTCGCCATAGCCTGGCGCGCGCGCGAATGTCTCCTCCAATTCGCGCGTGGCTGAAAGCAAGGGATCGATGCGGCGCTCGGCGGACGGCAGCCGTTCATACAGCATGCCTTCGCGCACGCCGGCGGCGGAAATCACGATTTCGCGGGGCTTGGCGCGGCGGATGATTTCATCGAGCACGATCGCGCCATAGGCGAGCAGCGGCCGACGGGCGGCCGAGACGACGTTGATGTCTTCCAGCGCTTCGCTGTCGATATGTTCGACAAGCTCGGCGAAGTCGGCGGCTTCGCTCGTCTGGATGCGGTAATGATGCATAACGCCGAGCGGATAATTGCGCTGGCGCATGTGGAGCTTCGCCAGCGAACGCCAAGTGCCGCCCACCGCGTAAAAGGTGCGGCCCTTGAGATGATCGAGCGGCTTGGCGTCGGCGACCGCCTTGCGGGCGATGCGCGTCGCCTCGCGCATCGAGCGCTGCGCGGCGTCCATCAGCGCCAATCCGCCGAGCGGCAGCGTGACGCCCTTGCCGAGCGCGTCCTTATGGACGTCGATCAGTTCGAGCGAGCCGCCGCCGAGATCGCCGACGACGCCGTCCGGCTGATGAATCGCCGAAACGACGCCGAGCGCGGAAAGTTCGGCCTCGCGCCGTCCGGAAAGTAGAGAAATGTCGCGCTGAATGGCGTCGCGCGCCGCTTCGAGAAACACCGCGCCGTTCTTGGCTTCGCGCACTGCGGCGGTGGCGATCACCTCGATGTCGTCGACGCCCATCGTCTCGCACAGCGCACGATAGCGCCGCAGCGCCTTTAGCGCCTTGTCGACGGCGTCGTCGGGCAGCCGGCCCGTGGTGACGACGCCCTTGCCGAGGCCGCACATCGCCTTTTCGTTGAAAATCGGCGTCAGCGCGCGCGCCAGCGCCTGATAGGCGACGAGACGCACCGAATTCGAGCCGATGTCGACGATGGCGACAGGTCGTGGCTCGGAATCGGGCCGCTGCGTCCTCTGACGCTGCGGCGTCTCAAGCATTTTGTCCACGCTTCAGCAACGAGCGCGGACGCCAGTCCTTCAGCGACTTGCCTCGACCCGAAAGCGACGGATTGGTCATGAAATATTTATGCGCGTTGAATCGCTCCTCGCCTTCCGGCGGGACGATGCGCATCGAAGAACCATCGGGCAGGACGCGATAGCTTTGCTCGTTGTCGATCAGATTGGCGAGCATGATCTGGTCGAGCACCTGCTGATGCACCGTCGGATTGAGGATCGGCATCATCGCCTCGACCCTTCGATCGAGATTGCGCGGCATCAGGTCGGCGGAAGAAATATACACATGCGCGCGCGGATGCGGCAGCGCATGACCGCCGCCGAACGCATAGACGCGCGCATGTTCGAGGAATCGTCCGACAATCGACTTCACCCGAATATTGTCGGAAAGCCCCGGTACGCCCGGCCGCAGACAGCAGATGCCGCGGACGACGAGATCGATCGACACGCCGGCTTGCGAGGCGGCGTAAAAGGCGTCGATGATTTCCGGATCGACGAGCGCGTTGCACTTGCCCCAGATGACGCCGGGCTTGCCGGCCTTCACGAAGGCGATTTCCTGCTCGATGTGCTCGAGGAGCTTCTTCTTGAGCGAAATCGGCGAGACCGACATGCGCTCCAGCCCCGCAGGCTCCGCATAGCCGGTGATGTAGTTGAAGATGCGCGAAATGTCCCGTCCGATCGCGGGATCGGCGGTGAACACCGAAATGTCGGTATAAATGCGCGCCGTCACCGGGTGATAATTGCCCGTGCCGACGTGGCAATAGGTGACGAGTCCCGCGCCTTCCCGGCGCACGACGAGCGACAATTTGGCGTGCGTCTTGAGTTCGATGAAGCCGAAGACCACTTGCGCGCCGGCGCGTTCGAGGTCGCGCGCCCAGCGGATGTTCGCCTCCTCGTCGAATCGCGCCTTGAGTTCGACGAGGGCGGTGACGGATTTGCCGGCCTCCGCCGCCTCCACCAGCGCGCGCACGATCGGGCTGTTGTTGGAGGTGCGATAGAGCGTCTGCTTGATCGCGATGACGTTCGGGTCGCGCGCCGCCTGTTGCAGGAATTGCACCACGACGTCGAAGGATTCGTAAGGGTGATGGACCGCAAGGTCCTTCTGCTTGATCGCCAGGAAGCAATCGCCGCCGTTGTCGCGCACACGCTCGGGGAAACGCGGATTATAGGGCTTGAATTTAAGTTCCGGCCGATCGAGCGCGACGAGTTCGGAAAGATCGTTGAGCGCCAGCATGCCGTCGATTTCGAACGTCTCGGGCTCGTTCACGTCGAGTTCGTCGGCGACGAGCGCGCGCAGAGTCGGCGGCATGTCGGCGGCGACTTCGAGCCGGATCACCGAACCGCGCCGGCGCCGCTTGAGCGCCGTCTCGAACAGCAGCACCAGATCTTCGGCTTCCTCCTCGACTTCGAGATCGCTGTCGCGGATGACCCGGAACAGCCCCTGTCCCCGCAACAGATAGCCGGGAAAGAGCCTCTGTGCGTTCATCGCGATCAGCGTTTCGAGCAGCATGAAGCGTTCGCGTCCGGCGCCGCTCGTCGCCGGCAAAGGAACGAAACGCTCGATCTTCGGCGGCAGCCTGACCAGCGCCTGCAGAGTCTTGCGGTCGCCGGGACGCACCAGTTCGAGCGCCAGGGTGAACCCCAGATTGGGGATGAAGGGGAAGGGATGCGCCGGATCGACCGCCAGCGGCGTCAGAACCGGAAAAACGCGGCTGAGGAAATATTCCTCGAGCCATTCGCGGTCGGCCTTGGAGACGTCGGCGGGCTCGACGATGACGATGCCGACGCCCTCGATCTCCGCGCGAAGTTCGCGCCAGCGCCGCAGCTGCTCGCTGGTCAGGAGCGTGACGCGCTCGGTGATCTTGGCCAGTTGCTCGGCCGGCGTCAGGCCGTCCTCGGAGCGCGCGGTCACGCCGGAGCGCACCTGCCCGCGCAGGCCGGCGACGCGCACCATAAAGAATTCATCGAGATTATTGGCCGAAATCGACAAAAACCGCAGCTGCTCGAGCAGCGGGTGATTGCGGTTGGAGGCCTCCTCCAGCACGCGACGGTTGAACTCGAGCCAGGACAATTCCCGATTGATGAAGCGCTGCGGAGAAGCCGCAAGCTTGGCGGGATCCTCGACGAGAATCTCGTCGGCGCGATCCATGACAACGATATCGGCGCCGGTGCGCTCGGCGGCGAGCTGATCCTGTATGTGGGGTTTCATGTCCATTTTCCGTTCGGGCCATCATGGCACAGGCTTGCGCCGCGATGAAAGGCGCAGCGCTAATTCCTGATGAATTCTTCCATAACCTTGGCCGCCAGCGCCCGTGTGACAGGCCGCCCCCTCGCCAAAGCCTCGCGATCGAGCGCGGCGACGAACTCGCGCGCCGCGTCGAGGGACCGCTCCAGCCGCAGCGCCGCGAAAGCCAGCGCCGGCGGCTCGACGATCAGTTGACGGTCGGCAAAGAGCTTCACCAGCACGGCGCGCATCAGCTCCTCGTCCGGCGCGCCGAGCTCGACGCCCGGCGCGCGGCGCAGGCGCGACAGCAGATCGGGAAGCCGCACGTCCTCCGCCCGAAGCGCCCGCGCCGCGCTCATCAGCAGAAAGGCGCCGCTTTCGCTCACGAAATTCAAGAGATGAAACAGCGCCGTTTCGTCCGACGCGCGATCCACGTCGTCGATGAGGATCGCGCGCGGCGCCTCCGCGGCGAGTTGTTTCAGCGTCGGCAAGGCGTCGGGCGCGACCGCGCACGCGCCGGCGCGCGCCGCCCAAATCGCGCAGAGGTGGCTCTTGCCCGCGCCCTTCGGACCGATCAGGGTGAGCGCGCGATCCGGCCAGTCCGGCCAGCGTTCGATCATTTCCAGCGCTGCGCGGTTCGGCGCCGCGGGCAGAAAGTCCTCGCGTCCGAACCGCGGGGTCGTCGGCAAATCGAGCGGCAACTGCCTTCCCGACCCGCGGTCGTCCAAGGCGCCGGCCTTCGTCATGTGCGGTCCGGAATCGGGTGCTGATAGAGCGCGCTCGCGCGATAGCGTTTCGCCAGAAAGCGCATGAAGGCGCCAAGCGCCGCCGCGACCGGCACGGCGACGATGAGGCCGGTGAATCCGAACAGCGCCCCGAAGGCCAGCAGGGCGAACATGATCCAGACCGGATGCAGGCCGACGGAAGCGCCGACCAGCCGCGGCGACAGCACATAGCCGTCCATGATCAGTCCGGTCGTCACGATCGCCACCGCCTCGATCGGCAGATTGACATGCGGCCAGCCCTGGACGATCGCCACGATGATCGACAGCACAAAGGCGGTGATCGAGCCCACATAGGGAATAAAGCTCAGGAAACCCGCGCTGACGCCAATGAGGAAACCGAAGTTCAGCCCGATCGCCGACAGGCCGACCGCATACCAGACGCCTAGAAACAGGCAGACGAGCGACTGTCCGCGAACGAAGCCGGCGAGCGCGCGGTCGATGTCGCGCGCCAGCGAACGGACGTCGTCGCGATGGCGCGGCGGGATCAGATCGTCGATGACCCTGACCATGTGGTCCCAGTCGAGCAGCATATAGAAGGCGACAACCGGCGTGATGACGATGAGAGAAACCACATTGATGAGCGCATAGCCCCGCCAGAACAGCGATTTCGCGAAATCGCCAAGCATGGTCGCGGCCTGACTCGTCAGATCATTGATGTATTTCTGCGCGTCGAAACTCGCCGCGGCGCCGCCGAATCCGAACTCCTGTAGCCAGCCGTTGAT
Source organism: Methylocystis sp. (assembly GCA_051061375.1). Taxonomy (GTDB): domain Bacteria; phylum Pseudomonadota; class Alphaproteobacteria; order Rhizobiales; family Beijerinckiaceae; genus Methylocystis. The sequence goes on from JBPFDW010000022.1 coordinate 72,667, forward strand.
CGAATCGCTGGTCACGCGCTCGCTCCATTGCGTGAGCAGCCCGTGCAGCGTCTGCAGATACCCCGGCAGCGAGGTGATGAAGCCGGCAAGCTGGTGCGAGAGAATCGGAATCAGAACGACGGCCGCCGCGCCGACGACGAACAGAAAGACGACGAGCAAGAGCCCGGCCGCCCCGAGCCGCGACAGGCCGAGCCGCTGCAGGCGGTCGGCGATCGGATCGAGCAGATAGCCAAGCGCGGTTCCGGCGACGAAGGGCGCGAGGACCGGGCTCAGAAAATAAAGCGCGAGCCCGAGCGCCAGAAGCGTCAAGCCCCAGAGCGTGAGCTGCCGTTCGGGGCTCAGCCCCGCCCATTGCAGCTGCCGCAATTCGGCGTCTGCTTCCGCTTCGCGATTTTGCGACGGGAGGGCGGCCGATTTCGCACGATCGGAGCCGAACAATTTTCTCTGCGACATGTCACAGCCTCATATGCTGGACCCAGAGCCACAGATAGACGCAGGCGGAAGCGACGGTCAATGCGGCGACCAGGGCGATCAACGTCACATTTAGGAGCGGAATGTGAACGCCATATGCCTGCGCGGCCAGGATGACGCCCGCCAGAGCCAGTTGCGTCGCCGTGGTCGCCTTGGAAGAAAAATGTGGATGCACCTTCATCGGCCGGCCCATCAGCCAGGACAGCGACACCGCGCCGGTGATCATAATGTCCCGAAACACCACCATGATGGCGAGCCAGGCCGGCAAGGCGTCGACGATGGCGAGCGTGACATACATTGAAACGATCAGCGCCTTGTCGGCGATGGGATCGAGAATCGCGCCGAGTTCCGATTGCAGATTGAACGTCCTTGCCATCCAGCCGTCGAGCGCGTCCGAAAGACCGGCGATGGCGAAAAGCACGAAAGCGGCGCTCCATTGACGTTCGACGATCAGCGAAATCGCCGCCGGCGTCAGGACGAGACGGCCGATGGTGATGAAGTTCGGAACCGAAGCGAACCAATTATTCGTCATGACGCCTTATCTGGCGAGCGCGCCACGGTTTTCATCCCTCGAAAATTGCGCCCCGCGCGCCAGTAGGACACGGCCGCGGCGAGTCCCAGCGCGACGGCGACGAGCGCGAGGAGCAAGGTCGAAATCGCGTTGATCTGCGGCGAGATTCCTAATCGCACCTGAGAATAAATCCGCATCGGCAGCGTCGTCGCGCCGGGGCCGGTCGCGAAACTGGCGATGACGAGATCGTCGAGAGAGAGGGTGAACGCCAGAAGAAAGGCCGTGACGATGGCCGGCGCGATCTGCGGCAGCGCGACGCGCAGGAAAGCCTCAGGCGGCGTCGCGCCGAGATCCATCGCCGCCTCTTCGAGCGTCGGATCGCAGTCGCGCAGCGCCGCGAGAATCGCGACCGTCGTAAAGCACATCGTCAGCGTGACATGGCCGATGACCAGCGTGACGAAACCCCGTCCGACGCCAAGAGCCACGAAACAGGTGAGCAGCGCGAGGCCCAGCACCACTTCCGGCAGAACCAGCGGCGCATGCAGGGCGCCGAAAAACAGCAGGCGGGTGCGAAAGCCGCCAAAACGCGCCAGCGCCACGGCGGCGAGAAGTCCCAGCAGGGTCGCGATCGTCGCCGAGACCAACGCGGCGGCGAGGCTGATTTTCGCCGACTGCAGCAATTGCTCATTGTCGAGCAGCGCCGCATACCATTTCGTCGAAAATCCGCCCCATACGGACACGAGACGCGAGGCGTTGAAGCTCATCGCCGCGAGAATGACGATCGGCGCGTAAAGAAAAACGAAGCCGGCAAAGAGCGTCGCGCGTCGCGCGAATGAGGCGGCGGCGCTCATCGCCCGCCCTCTTCCTTGAGCCGCGCGCGCTCCCACAGCAGCAACGGGACCATCAACAGGGCGACAAGCGCGATCGCCGCGGCGGAGGCCGCCGGCCAGTCGTGATTGGAGAAGAAATCATTCCACAAGGTCCGCCCGATCATCAGCGTCTCGGAGCCGCCGAGGAGATCGGGAATGACGAATTCGCCAACCGCGGGAATGAACACGAGGAGCGACCCCGCGATGACGCCTTCCCGCGAAAGCGGCAATGTCACGCGCAAAAAAACCTGCGCCGGCGACGCCCCGAGGTCGGCCGCCGCCTCGCGCAGGCTCGCGTCCTGACGCTCCAGCGCCGCGTAGATCGGCAGCAGCATGAAGGGCAGATAGGAATAGACGATGCCGACGACGACCGCGCCCGGCGTCGCATACATTTGCAGCGGCGCGGAAATGAGCCCAAGCGCCATCAGCGCATTGTTGATCAGCCCCTCATCCTTGAGGAGAGCGATCCAGGCGTAGACGCGGATAAGAAAGCTCGTCCAGAAAGGCGCGACGGCGAGGCCGATGAGAATCGGACGCAGGCGTTCCGGCGCGCGCGCCATGGCGAGCGCGAAAGGAAAAGCGACGATCAGCGTGATCAGCGTCGCGACCGCGGCGATCGTGAGCGACGAGAGATAGGATTCGAGATAAAGCGTATCGCTGACGAGCGCGCGGTAGGAGTCGAGCGTAAAATCCTGCGCCTTGGCCCAGAGCTCGGCGAGACTGTCGGAAAGCTGAAAAATCGGCCGGTAGGGCGGACGCGCCAGCACCGATTGCGAGACGGAAATCTTGGCGACGAGCAGCATCGGCGCAAGAAAAAACGCGGCGATCCAGAGATAGGGCGCGGCGATCACGAGCCGCTGGCCCAGCGAGAGTCTGCGCCGCCCGCTCATGCCGAGGCGCCGCCGTATGCGCCCTCTTCCTGAGGAGCCTGCGCAGTAGGCGTCTCGAAGGACGAGGGCGCGGCTACTCGCGCGACTGGATGTCCTCGCCCTTCGAGACGGCCGCTTCGCGGCATCCTCAAGGCGAGGAGATCCTTTTGGCGCCGGGTTCGTCCTTGGAGCCTCATCCTGACGGCCCGTCCTTGAGAAGCGTTCCCGCGCCAGGCGGAAAACTCAGCCGCACCGCTTCGCCAATCGCATAACGCTCGCCATGGCCGGCCGCCGCGCGCAGGATGACATTTTCCGCGACGCGCACCCGCAGCAGCGTGGTTTCGCCGCGAAACACGAAATTCTCGACGAAACCGGCGATTCCATCGCCTTCGCGCGCGACGCCGATGCGCTCCGGACGCACGCTGAGCGTCGCTTGCGCGCCCTCGGGAAGGTCGCCAGGCTCGCAGGGGATTCGCCCAAACGCGGCGATCAGCGCGGCGCCGGAGTCGCGCTCCAGGCGACCCTCGATGAAATTGGTTTCGCCGACGAAGCCCGCGACGAAACGCGTCGCGGGCCGGTCGTAAATTTCCATCGGCCCCGCGACCTGCTCCACCCTGCCCGCCCGCATCACCGCGATGCGGTCGGCGAGCGCCAGCGCTTCGTCCTGATCATGGGTGACGATGACGAAGCTGGTTTGCGTGCGCTGCTGGATTTCCTTGAGTTGAAACTGGGTCTCCTCGCGCAGCTTGCGGTCGAGCGCGCCGAGCGGCTCGTCGAGCAGCAGCATTTTCGGACGCGGCGCCAGCGCCCGCGCCAGCGCGACGCGTTGCTTCTGTCCGCCAGACAGTTCGTCGATTCGCCGGCGGCCGTGGTTCGAAAGCTGGGTCATCGCGAGGAGTTCGTCGACGCGCGCGTCGATCGCATCCTTTGCTTCGCCCTGCCGGCGCAGCCCGAAGGCGATGTTCTCGAACACGTCGAGATGGGGAAACAGCGCGTAGGACTGAAACATCATGTTCACCGGGCGCCGAAACGGCGGCACGCCGGAAAGATCGGCGCCGTTCAGCGCGATCGCGCCGGCGTCGGGCGATTCAAACCCGGCGATGCAGCGCATCAGCGTGGTCTTGCCGCAGCCCGACGGTCCGAGCAGCGCGAAGAATTCTCCGGCGCCGACATGAAGCGAGACGTTTTCGAGCGCGACCACCGCGCCGAATTTCTTGCTGACGTTGTTGATCGACAGCAGCGGCGCGTTCACGCGCCGGCCTCGTCGCGACGAAACTCGGCGCGCCAATGGCGCGCGAGGCCGCCGCTTGCCGGAACATCCTCCAGCACAACCAGCCGAAGTCCGTCGACGGCCAACCCCTCGATGTCTTTCCTTGCGAGCGGCCATGGCGGGCCGCCAAGGTCTTCGCCATCCTCGCGCGCCCGCGAAATGACGAGCAGCGTTCCGCCCGGCGCGACAAAAGACGCGAGCGCCCGCGCGGCGCCGGGCAGAAGCGTCTCGGGAAGCGCCTGCAGCGTATAAAGCTCATGCACGAAATCGAAAGCGCCGCGCCATTCATCCGGCGCATCGAAGAGATCGGCGACGCGATAGTCGACCGCGCTGTCCGGAAAGCGCCCGCGCGCCCAGTGCACGGCCCGCTCCACGAGGTCGAAGGCGACAACGCGCGCGCCGGCGCGCGCCAGCGCCTCGGCGTTGTCGCCAAGCCCGCAACCGACGTCGAGCGCGCGAAGTCCGGCGACCGGGCGGGCGGAGAGCCACTCCTGAAGAAGCGGACGCGGTTGCAGATCCGCCCAGGGCACGGCCGCCGGATCGTCTTCGGCGAGCGCATAGACCGCCTCGAACCATTCCTGGCGCCTGGGATCGGCGTCGATCCCGCCGGGAAGTTTATGCGGATCGAGGGCGTCGAGCCTTTCGCGCGCCCGCGCCCGGCGCTCGGCGAAATCCTCATTCAAGACTTCGGTTCGCGCGCCTTCTCTTCCCATCCGCCGCCCTCGCTCTGCTGGTGATAGACGAGGCTATAGCCCAGATCGCGCAGTTCTTTCCATTGCGCGCGCGCGTCGGCAAGCTCCGCCTCGTCATGCCCGTCGAACAGCAGCGCGGCGCGTTGGCGTGGCGCGCCGGCGCCGGCGAGCGCGGGCGCCATTTGCGCGCCTTCGATGAAGAAGCGCACGTCGGCGTCGTTTGGATTGTCGTTCTCGCAAGTCAGATAGATCGGCTGCGTCTGCGGCGCGCCGTCAGCCTTCGTGCCGTGCGGGAGGAAGCTCTCGGGGCGATACGACCACAAATCCTCGTCGAGTTTGGCGAGGCGCGCTTCGCTGGTCGCCTGCACGACCGCGCGCCAGCCGCGCGCGCGGGCACGCTCCAGCAGGGTCGGCAGCTTCTCCGCCACTGTCGCTCGGGTCAGTTGGTAGAAGGCGATTTCGGGCATGGCGCTCGGGGCATCTTGGCACGACCGCCCCTATGTCGAAACTCTCGACTTTGCGCAAGTTCGAGCGCGGCGCAGCCAGGCTAACGAGGCCCATCTCTCCGCCTCACGGCCGCCATTGTCCCGGCCATCCACGAGACGACGCGCTGCAAATGTGAGGACATGAGCCAACCACATCGTTTCCGCGCGAAGCGTTTCGCGATGTCCCGGCGTGGATGGCCGGGACAAGCCCGGCCATGACGGCTGAAATCGAACTGAAATTCATCCGAGTTAGCGGCTTGGCGGGCGCCCTCGTCACCCCGGCGTCCACGACGGCGGATCGCTCGCGGGGAAGGATTCCACCCCGGCCTCATAGACTTCGTCCTTTGGCGCCTCGAAAACGACGCTGATGTCGAGCGCGTTTCTGACCTTGATAAGGGAAGAAGCCGTCTGGGCGGCATATTCCGCCTCCATCCATTCGCCCGCTGAGGCGACGGACCCCTTGAGCACGACGTCGCCGCCCTCGAAGTCGATCGAGATCGACTTGGGGTCCGCCAGGCCGCTCCGGTCCAGCGCCTCGCGGACCGCGGCGCGAATCCATAGTTTCTCTACTCCGGTCATCGCCGCCTCGATCCGAAGCGCCGCGGCCCCGACGGCCGCGGCGCGCGCTTTGCAGTTTACATATGGGCCGTCGTCACCGATCGTTCCATGGGCTTGGTGAAGCCGATGAACAGAAGAACGACGGCTAGCGCCGCATGCAGCCAGTGGTCGGCGTGGTTCATGGCGATCGCCCCGTCTAGAGAGGCGACGTTGGGCGCGATGAATCCGAGCACGGCGATCGCCGTATAGATGATGGCCAATGCGCGAATCATGATGACCGGCACGCCGAAATAGGGGCTGAGCAGCAAGAACGCGCCGGTGATCAGATGCACGAAGTTATGCGCGGCGTTCACCTGGAAGTAGCCGACGTTGGAGACGAGCGGATTGGGGATGAACCCCAAGAGGCCGACCGCCACGAAGACGACGCCGAGAATGGTGGCGATGAAGTCGGCGTTCCATCGGGTTTCAATCATGATGCGTTCCTTTCAGTCCAGACGAACTGCACTGAGCATCAGATCGGGCGACGCCGAAGCGTTTCCAATTAAAAATTGGAAATAACCTTAAATCATGTGTCAACCGGAAAGCTTTAGCGCCACGAATTTCCGGTTATTAAGCTAACAAATGCAAGCTAATACATAGCAATTCAGAGATTACGACAAGCGACAAGACGCTTACTGCTTGACCTTGTTCGGTCAACTTGAACTTAAGCCGTAATCGCCAAGGTTAGCGCGAACGCTTAAACATCGCGCTGCAGCCTGTCACCGGCTCACCCCTCGTAATAGTCGCGCACCAGCCGGTCCAAGAGCCGCACGCCCCAGCCGGCGCCCCAGCTCTGGTTGGTGTCGCTGGTGGGCGAGCCCATGCCGGTGCCGGCGATGTCGAGATGCGCCCAGGGCGTCTTGCCGACGAAGCGCTGCAGGAAATGCGCGGCGGTGATCGAGCCGGCGTGACGCCCGCCGGTGTTCTTCATGTCGGCGAATTTCGAGTCGATCATCTTGTCATAGGCCGGGCCCATCGGCAGGCGCCACAGCTTCTCGCCGATGTGGCCGCCGGCCTTGGTCAGGCGGTCGGCGAGTTCGTCATTGTTGGAGAACAGCCCGCCATATTCCTGGCCCAGGGCGACGAGAATGGCCCCGGTGAGCGTCGCCAGATCGACGATCGCCGCGGGCTTGTGCTTCTCGATGACGAAAGTGAGCGCGTCGGCGAGGACGAGCCGCCCCTCGGCGTCGGTGTTGATGATTTCGATCGTCTGGCCCGACATCGACTTGACGATGTCGCCCGGCCGCTGCGCCTTGCCGTCCGGCATGTTCTCGACGAGCCCGAGCACGCCGACGACATTGGCCTTGGCCTTCCTCGCGGCGATCGCATACATGGCGCCGGTCACGGCGGCGGCGCCGGCCATATCGCCCTTCATGTCCTCCATCGAGGCGGCGGGCTTGATCGAAATGCCGCCGGAATCGAACACGACGCCCTTGCCGACGAAGGCGATCGGCGCGGCCCCCGGCGCGCCGCCGCTCCAGCGCAGCACGACGAGCCGGCTGTCCGCCTCGGACCCCTGGCCGACGCCGAGGAGCGCCCGCATCCCGAGTTCGGCCATGGCCTTCTCGTCGAGGACCTCGACCTCGACCCCAAGCTTCATCAGCTCCGACGCCCGGCGGGCGAATTCCTGCGGGGTGAGCACATTCGCCGGCTCATTGACCAGGGTCCGCGCCAGAATGACGGCCTCCGCCAGATGCGCGGCCTCGGCCATCGCGGCGCCGACGCCGTCGGGCTCGGCCACGGCGACGACGACCTCCATCGGGCCCTCGCGATCCGCCTCGTCTTTCTTCTTGGTCTTGTACTGGTCGAATTTATAGGCGCGCAGCCAGCCGCCGAGGGCGAATTGCGCGACCGAATCATGCGCGGCGGGCATCCCCTCCGGCAGGTCGAACAGGATCACGGCGCTGGCGCCGGGACCGATTTTCCCGGCGGTCTGTCCGCCGAGCGCGAAGAAATCGTCGAACGGCTTGGCGGCCTCGCCGCCCTCGGTCTCGTCCGCCTTGCCGACGCCCATGAGAATGAGCCGGCTCGCCGGCGCCCCGGGCGCCGCGAGAATTTCGATCGACGTTCCTGATTTACCCTTGAACTTCGCCGCCGCCGCGGCGCGCGCCAGATGCGGAGCAGCGTCTTTGAGCACGCTCGCGGCGTGCGCGCCCATGGCGAGATCGCGGCCGACGAAAGCCACCAGCGTGCGAGGCCGCCCCTCCTCTTCCGGATGGCGCAGCAGCGCTTCGGCGGCGTCGAATGGCTGGAGTTCGTATTTGGCGTTGACGAGCATCAGGGCCTCATGCCTCCTTGACCGAAGCGACCGCCATTCCCTTGCGAATGCGTCGGTTTTTTTGAGAAAGTTAGCGCCGGCGGCGCGCCAGGCGCGCAATTTGGCTGGATTGGCGCGCACTATCTTCCGGCGGGCGACCGGGGTCAATCGCGCCGGCCGTCTTTGGAGCCATTTTCGGCTCCCGTTTCCCGCCGCGGAATCGCCGCGATCGTTCCGCAGAAATCCTTCCGTGGCGCAAAAGCAACGCTCGCAAATTGAATGTGTTGGCGCGGCTCGTCGGCGCCGCGCAACGCTTGCGCGCGAAGGCGCCAGCGTCTAGCGATCGAGTTCGAAGCGTCAACTGTTCGCGCGTGGAGCGGTTCCCTCTTGGGGCGGCGCGCCAAGACAAGAAGGAGGAAGGCCGCAGCCATGATCGGGGCGACGATCACGCGTTATTTCGCGCTGCGGTTCATGCGCACGATTCTGGCGATCTTCTTCACCATTTTCTGCCTGATGTTCGTCGTCGTCTTCGTCGAGATGCTGCGGCGCGCGAGCGACAATCCGCAGGCCGGGGCCGCGACCGTCGCCTTGATGACGGCGATGCGGGTGCCGTCGGCCGCGGAAATGATCCTGCCCTTCGCCGTCCTCTTCGGCTCCATGGCGACCTTCGTCGATCTGACCAGAAAGCTCGAACTGATCGTCGCCCGCGCCGCCGGCATGTCGGTCTGGCAGTTCATCGCGCCGCCGACGCTCACCGCCCTGCTCATCGGCATCGTGTCGGTCGCGATCTACAACCCGCTGTCGGCGTCGATGAAGCAGCGCTCCGAACAGATGGAATGGGATCTTTTCGGCGTGCCGGGCAGTCTGCGGATCGATCACGGCGTCTGGCTGCGCCAGCACGGCGTCGACGGCCTCGCGATCATGCACGCGATGAATTCCTCCAACGGCGGCTCCGAACTGACGCATGTCAGCGTCAATATCTACGCGCCGAAGGGCGGCTTCCTCGAGCGCATCGAAGCCGAGCGCGCGCGACTCGAACCAGGCGTCTGGGCGCTCGAAAACGCGCAGGTCAGCGTGCCGGGAGAAGCGGCGCGCAGCGTCGGCTCCTATATGCTGGCCACCGAACTGACGCCGGCGCAGGTCGCGGCGGCGACGACTCCGCCGCAAGGCACGCCATTCTGGTCGCTGCCGGAAATGGCCGCGCGCACCGCCTCGGCGGGCCTCGATGCGACGGGCTACCGGCTGCAGTTTCAGACGCTGCTCGCGCGGCCGCTGCTGCTGGTCGCGATGGTTCTCGTCGCCGCTTCCTTTTCGTTAAGATTCTTTCGATTTGGCGGCGTCGCCAAAACCCTTTCGGGTGGCGTGGCCGCAGGCTTCGTGCTTTATATCGTTACCAAAGTCCTCTCGGATCTCGGCGGCGCGGGCATGATCAGCCCTGTCGTGGCCGCTTGGTCGCCTGCGCTTGTCGGGAGCATGTTGGGCACGGTGATTTTGCTCTATTCGGAGGACGGCTGATGGCGTTTGCCCGACCCCTCCGGCGTCTCCCCCTTCCCTTCGCCGCGCTCGCTGTCGTTGCGGCGGCCTTCGCGAATGTTTCCGCAGCGGCGCAACCCGCGCCCGCGGCCGGCGAGCGCATGGTCGTCGAAGCCAAGGAACTCGTCTACGACGACAAAAAGAACACGGTTACGGCGCGCGGCGACGTCCAGATTTACTACAAGGGCCGGCTGCTCGAAGCGGACCGGGTCACCTATGACCGCAACACGTCGCGCGTGTTCGCCGAAGGCCACGCGAAGCTGACCGAAAGGGACGGCTCGATCGCGCGCGCCGAACGTTTCGACCTTACCGACGACTTCAAGAACGGCTTCATCGAAAGCCTGCAGGTCGACACTGCCAACAACACGCATTTCACCTCGCCGCGAGCCGAGCGGGCGGGCGAGACGACGACCTTCGAAATGGGCAGCTACACCGCCTGCGAGGCCTGCCGCGACGATCCTGCGAAGCCGCGCACATGGCAGATCCACGCCAAGCGGATCATCCACGACAATGTCGAGAAGATGGTCTATTACGAAGACGCGTCCTTCGACTTGCTTGGCGTGCCGATCGCCTATGTGCCGTTCTGGTCGTCGCCGGATCCCTCGGTCAAGCGCAAGTCCGGCTACCTGTCGCCGGTGTTCGTCTATCGCTCGCAGCTCGGCGCCGGCGTCGGCGTGCCCTACTTCTGGGCGATCGCGCCGGATTACGACCTCACCGTCACGCCGATCTATTTCTCGCGGCAGGGTCCGTTCGTGACCGCGGAATTCCGCCAGCGCTTTGACGCCGGATCATACTCGATCCGCGCCGAAGGGACCCATGTGGGGGACACGGGCGCCTTCGCGGCGGCCCCGCTCGGCGCCGGCAACAAGCAGTGGCGCGGCGCGATTCAGTCCTTCGGCGATTTCTGGCTCAACGACCGTTGGCGCGCCGGCTGGGACATCACGGCGCTCTCGGATCGCTATTTCTTCCAGGACTACAAGCAATATAACTATCTTCTGCAAAATTACTTCTTCCGCGAATCATCATCGACGATCTATCTGACCGGCCAGGGGCCGCGCAGCTATTTCGACATGCGCGGATATTATTTCCAGCTCCTCTCGCCCAACGACGTGCAGGCGCAACAGCCCGTCGTGCATCCGGTCATCGACTATAATCGCGTCTTCGACATCGACCCGGCGGCGACGGCCGGCGTGGGCGGCCAGATCGAAGTCGACGGCAATGTGACGAGCACATCCGCCAATCTCGCAAATTACGAGTCGATCAATCCGCGCAGACTGGACAGCATTTACGGCCTTTACAATGTCTGCTCGGTCTATGCGCGCGACGTCGTGCCCCAGCGCAGCACCTGTTTGCTTCGCGGCGTCGGCGGCGACTATCAGCATGCAACGATCAGCGGCGCCTGGAAGCGCAAATTTATCGATCCCATCGGCGGCGTTTGGACCCCCTTCGCCTTCACGCGCCTCGTCGGCAGCTATCTCGATTACGACCGCCAGGGATTGTTTCCGATATACAATCAATTCGGGCAGCCGATTCCCAACAGCGCGCAAGGCCTGTTCTTCGATGGCGCCGACAATCGCTTCCGCGGCCAGGCGCTGCCAGGCATCGGCGCCGAATGGCGCTATCCAATCCTTGCCAGGAGCATGATCGGCGACATCGTTTTCGAGCCGATTGCGCAGGTTGTCGCGCGCTCCAATCAGACCTCGATCCCGTCGCTCGTCAACATCGACGCGCAAAGCCTCGTGTTCGACGATTCGACCCTGTTCGAATGGAGCAAATTTTCCGGCTACGATCGGTTCGAGACGGGCACGCGCCTCAACTATGGCGGCCAGGCCACGATGTCGCTGCCCAATGGCGGCTTCATCAATACGATGATCGGCCAATCGCGCCAGATCGCCGGCGCCAACTCCTACGCGCAGGCCGACGCGGCGAATGTCGGCCTCGATTCCGGACTGAATTCGCGCGCCTCGGACATCGTCGGGCGGTTCGCCTTCGCGCCCTCCTCGCTCCTCAGCTTCGTCGCCAAGGGCCGCTTCGACAAGGGCAACTTGCGCGCGCGCCGTCTGGACCTGTTCGCCACATTGAATCTGGACCCGATCTCGCTCCAGGTTCAGTACGCGAATTACGCGTCGCAGCAGGCCATCGGCTTCGACATTCGTCGGCAAGGCCTGTCGGCCTCCGGACAGTATAATATTACGAAAAACTACTTCATGAACGGCACCGTCACCTTCGACATGAGCCGTTATCTCTATAATTCCCTGACCGATCCGACGCTCGCGCCCTTCACGACGACGCTGACCGGCATCAATCTCACCGGCTCGGCGCCGCTGTTCTCGGTGGCGACGCTGGGCGCCGGCTTCGGCTACCACGACGAATGCGCGACCTTGTCGGTCAATTATACGCAAATCTATCAGCCTCAGTCCTACACGGGACTGCCCGCCCGCAATCAGACGGTGATGGTGACGCTACAGTTGCGCACCTTGGGCGAAGCGAAGTTTAACTACGGCGTAGGTTCGGTGCTGGTGAACGACGGCGTGCGCTCCAACGTGACGCACTGAGCCGCTCTCTTTCGCCGAACCGCCCTAATTACATGTCGGATTCGCCTGCCGGGAGGACGCCCGCCGCCCCTCGTGCTAAAAGCGCCGCGATCCGCGCCCCTCGGGACGCGCCTCGGCCGCCAAGCGCGGATTCGCCCGACGCAGACGCGCTGTCGCGCAAAGGAGAACGCAATGAGGTTTTTTATTCCGCTCGCCGCCGGCGCGCTTCTCGCCATCGGGCCGACGGCGCCGCTTCTCGCAGAAGGATTTTCGGGCCAGCAGAAGGTCGAGATCGAGAAGGTCGTGCATGACTATCTGATCACCAATCCGGAAGTGATCAAGGACGCGATCGACGAACTCGGAAAGCGCGAGAAGGTCGCCGAGGCCGCGACGCGCGAAAAGGCGGTCAGCCAGCATGGCGACAAAATCGTAAATTCGCCCAATCAGGCGGTCGTGGGAAATCCCAGCGGCGATGTGACGCTCGTCGAATTCTTCGATTACAATTGCGGTTACTGCAAGCAGTCCATGAATTCGGTCGCCAAGTTGATCGAAGCGGATCCCAAGCTTCGCGTGGTGCTGAAGGATTTCCCGGTCCTCGGGCCGGATTCGGTGGAGGCGGCCCAGGTCGCGAACGCCGCGCGGATGCAGCTCGACAGCCAAAAATTCTGGGATTTCCATCGCAAGCTGCTCTCGACGCGCGGCCATATCGGCAAGCAACAGGCTTTGGCGGCGGCGAAGGAAGTCGGCGCCGACATGCCGCGCATCGAGAAGGACATGGCGAGCCCGGAGACCAAGGCCGCGCTGAAGGAAGTGGCGTCGCTGGCGGATGAGCTGCGGTTCGACGGGACGCCGGCCTGGGTGATCGGCAAAGAGGCGATCATCGGCGGCCTGCCCTACGCCCAATTGAAAGCCAAAATCGACAACATGCGCAAATGCGGCAAGACCGTATGCTGACCGGGAGGCGGGCTTCCTTTGCGGCGGCAATGAGGCTAAGAGAGACGGCCTGCCGCCCTTGAGATTTTCGGGAACGTTTCGGAAGCGCTATGTCAGCCGTCCATGTGCTTAACGGTCCCAATCTCAATCTTCTCGGCAGGCGCGAGCCGGCGATATATGGAACGGCGACTCTCGACGACATCCGCGCAACGCTGGAACAGCGTTGCGCAGAACGCGGCGTCTCTCTCGTGTTCCGGCAGTCCAACCACGAAGGCGACCTCGTCGACTGGATCCACGAGGCCGGCGGCGCCGGCGCGCCGGTCATCCTGAACGCCGGCGCGCTGACGCACACGTCGATCGCGCTCCATGACGCCATCAAGGGCGCGGACGCGTTCGTCATCGAAGTGCATCTTTCCAATGTGCATGCGCGCGAGAGCTTTCGCAGCCGCTCCTTCATCTCGCCGGCGGCGCGCGGCGTGATCGTTGGGTTCGGCCCGCTGTCCTATGTCCTCGCCCTCGAAGCCGTCTTTCAAAACGAACCGAGAAAGAACTGAAACACTTATGGCGCGCAAAGCTCAACCGCCTCGCATCGCTTCCCCCCGCCAGCCGGCGCCGGCAATCGCGCCCGCCATCGACGCGGACCTTCTGCGCACGATCGCCGAGCTTGTGGCAGGCAGCGATCTGACCGAATTCGAGGTGGAAAAAGGCGATCTACGCATCCGCGCGGCGCGCACGCCGACCGCCGCCATCGCGAGCGTCGTCGCCCCGCCGCCGCCGGCCATCCATCCCTTGCCGGGGGTCGCGGCGCCGCAGCCAAAACCGGCCCTCTCTCCCGCGCCCGCCCCGGCGCCGCCGGCCGCCGAATTCGCCGACGCGGTGAAGTCGCCCATGGTCGGCACCGCCTATCTGCGGCCGAACCCCGACGCCAAGCCTTTCGTCGAGATCGGCTCGCGCGTTTCGACCGGCGACAAGCTCTTGCTGATCGAGGCGATGAAGACGTTCAACGACATCGTCGCCACGAAGTCCGGCGTCGTGACGGCGATCCTGGTCGAGGACGGCCAGCCGGTCGAATATGGCGAGCCTCTCCTGGTGATCGAGTAGGCCAGGGATGTTCGACAAAATCCTCATCGCCAACCGCGGCGAAATCGCGCTGCGCATCCTGCGGGCGGCCAAGGAATTGGGGGTCGCGACGGTCGCCGTCCATTCAACCGCCGACGCCGACGCCATGCATGTGAAGCTTGCCGACGAGTCGGTCTGCATCGGTCCGGCGCCGGCGCGCGATTCCTATCTCAATATCCCCGCCCTGCTCTCCGCCTGCGAAATCACCGGCGCCGACGCCGTGCATCCGGGCTACGGCTTTCTTTCGGAAAACGCCCGCTTCGCCGAGATTCTCGAAGAGCACAACATCACCTTCATCGGTCCGAAGTCCGAGCACATTCGGCTGATGGGCGACAAGATCGAGGCCAAGGCGACCGCCAGGAAGCTCGGCATCCCCTGCGTGCCGGGGTCGGACGGGCCGATCCTGAGCGAGAAGGAAGCGATGCGGGTCGCCGAAAAGATCGGCTTCCCGGTTCTGGTGAAGGCGGCGTCCGGCGGCGGCGGCCGCGGCATGAAGGTCGCGCACAATCCGCATGAACTGGCGATCGCCGTCGCCACCGCGCGCACCGAAGCCAAGGCCGCCTTCGGCGACGATACGGTTTACCTCGAGAAATTTCTCGACAAGCCCCGCCATATCGAGATTCAAATCTTCGGCGACGGAAAGGGCCAGGCCGTGCACCTTGGCGAACGCGACTGCTCGCTGCAGCGCCGTCACCAGAAGGTCTGGGAAGAAAGCCCGTCGCCGGCGCTCAATGACGCGCAGCGCATGGAGATCGGCGAAATCTGCGCGCGCGCCATGCGCGACATGCAATATGCCGGCGCCGGCACGATCGAGTTTCTCTATGAGGGCGGCGAATTCTATTTCATCGAAATGAATACGCGCATTCAGGTCGAGCATCCGGTGACCGAATCGATCACCGGCGTCGATCTGGTGTGCGAGCAGATCAGGGTGGCGGCCGGATCGCCGCTCTCATTGCGCCAGGAAGACATGTGGTTCTACGGCCACGCCATCGAGTGCCGGGTGAACGCCGAACACCCGGTCACCTTCCGGCCTTCGCCGGGACGCATCGCCTATTATCATCCGCCGGGCGGCGTCGGGGTGCGCGTCGATTCGGCGGTCTATCAGGGCTATGTCATCCCGCCGAATTATGACTCGCTCATCGGCAAGCTCATCGTTCACGGGCGCAATCGAACCGAGGCGCTGATGCGGCTGCGTCGCGCGCTGGACGAATTCATCGTCGACGGCATCGACACCACGCTTCCGCTGTTTCGAACGCTGGTGCGCAACGCCGACGTTCAGAACGGCATTTATGACATTCACTGGCTGGAGCATTTTCTGGCGACGGGCGGCATCGAGCCCGGCTTCTGAAAGGCAGCGGCGGCCAAGCCGCACGACGCCGTCGCCGCGCGGCGCGGCGAGAAGCTCGACCGCACGAGCAAAAATTAATCCGTCTTTTCGAAAGAAAGTCGGGGCGCCGGGGTGGCGCAGCCTTCCCGCGCCGCTATCCTTGAAGGGATGTCGCGCCTCAACGCCCCTTACGCGATCACCCCGCATCTTCTGCTTCGCGCCTATTCCATCGGACTTTTTCCGATGGCCGAAAGCGCCGAGGACGATCAGCTTTACTGGGTCGATCCGGAGCGGCGCGCGATTTTTCCCCTCGACCGCTTGGCCGTGTCGCGCTCCCTGGCCAAGACCGTGAGGTCCGATCGTTTCGACGTCGACGTCGATCGCGACTTCGACGCGGTGATCGACGCCTGCGCCGCGCCGGCCTTCCGCCGCGAGCGCACCTGGATCAACGTCGAAATCCGACGGCTCTATCGCGAATTGTTCGATCTCGGCTTCGCCCATACGATCGAGTGCCGCCGCGAGGGCCGTCTGGTCGGGGGACTATACGGCGTCGCTTTGGGGAGCGCCTTTTTCGGGGAAAGCATGTTCCATTTCGAGCGGGACGCCTCGAAGGTCGCGCTCGTCCACCTCGTCGCCCGGCTGCGGGCGGGCGGATTCCGATTGCTCGATACGCAGTTCCTCACGCCGCACCTCGCCTCGCTCGGCGCGACCGAGATTTCGCGCGACGCCTATCACAGCGCGCTCGAACGGGCGTTGGCGGCGAAAGCCGACTTCCTCGTCTGGCCGAAGGCCGCGCGCGTGACGGGGACGACGGCCCTGACCGCGCTCAAAAACTAGTACGGCACATTCGCCGGCGGCACGGGGGGCGCGGGCTGATCGCCGCGCCGCTTCTTCTTTCGCGGCGGCGCAGCCGGCGCCGGCTCCGGCGGCGCCTCGCCGGCATCGAGATCGACGGGCGCCGGCGCGGCCTGATCGGCGGGTCCGATGGGCTGGTTTTCCATCGGCGGCGGCGCCGTCGGCTCGACCCGGCGCGAGCGGCGCTTCCTGCTTCCTTCGGGAGGAGTCGTCGCCTCGGCCTCGGCGGCCGGGGCGGCGGGCGCGGGCGTTGTCGCCGCCTCGGCGGGCGGCGTGGCGGTCTCCTTGCCGCCTTTGCAGTCGACGAGCCAGACGTCATAGACGGGGTGCTCGACGCCATGGAGGCCGGGACTTGCGGCGAACATCCAACCCGAGAAGATTCGCTTGGCGTCCTGCTTCGTGTCGGTCTTGGCGGCCTCCGGCTTCGGATCGGCCCCGCGCTCGGACTTGAGCAGGAGTTCGTCGACCTCGACGAAGGCCGTCGTTTGCGGCGTTTCCGTCGGCGGCCTTGTGTTGCAAACCTTCGGCGTCACCTGAAGCGCGCCGAACTGCACGGTTTCGTCGATGGCGACGTCGAAATTGATGATGCGGCCGGTGGTCTTGTCGAGCCCGGCGAACACCGCGGTCGGATGCCGGATCGGCTCGGCTGACGCGCCGGCGGCGAACAGCGCCCATGCGCCGACGGCCGCTGGCGCCAGGGACAGGGGCAATTTCATCCGTTCACCGCAAGATTCTCCGCCGGCCCGGATAACGGGCGGGCGACCAGAACAGGCAACAAAGGCGTTTCCATGGAAACCGCGCCGCTCAGCCTTCCGGCCGCCACGCCGCGTAATCGCCGCCGGCGGGCGGGCGCTCGCCCAATGCGAGCTGGGAGCCCGGCGGCCGATAGGCCTGCGGCGTTCCGGTCAGATTCTCCTGATAGGGCCGCTCCCAGGCGCGGGCCCGGTATGTCTCTTCGGTCGGCGGCGTATCCACCGTGTGATGCAGCCAGCCGTACCATCCGGGCGGCGTCGCCGAGCCCTCGCAATAGCCCTTGTAGATCACCCAGCGCCGCTCGAACCCCAGCGCCGCATCGATCTTGCCGCCGCGCCGGCGGTAATAGACATTGCCGAACTCGTCTTCGCCGACCCGCTCGCCGTAAAGCAGCGTCCACAGGCCGGTGCTGAGCGTGGCCTGGTTCCACCAGGTGAAGAAGCGAATGATGTAGGACATGTAGGGGAGTCCTCGAATTTCGAGGCCCCTTATTGCGTCTGCCGGCGTCAATGTCCAGCCTTGCGGCGGGCGGTACAGGGCTCCGAATCCAGGTTAGCGAAGCCCCATCTCACCGCGTCATGGCCGCGCTTGTCGCGGCCATCCACGCGACGCACGCTGCAAGCGAGCTGAAATTAACCCGAGTTCGGAGCCATCGCGGGCGGTAGGGGGTCGGTTCGGATTTGCGCTTCGCGCCATTTCCGGACCTTCATCGGGGTTCCATAATGGACCTTAGCTTCCGGAAAATTCGGGGCGGTTCTTGACGGCGACCGTAGATATCGGTGTGGGGTCGATAAATCCTCGGGTATTTTCGCTCTCAGTGTCAGCGGCCGAACCGGGGTATCTGTAACGCATCGCCCCTGACCAAAGAGCCTCCCCATGCAAGGCAACCACTACCCCGATTTGCCGAGTGGCTTGAGAGAGCAAGCTCCTGAGCGATTGGCGCTCTACGAGAAATGGTTCCGCGCAAACGACTTACCGGAAGGGCGATTTCTCGCATTGCGTGACGCCATTGAGTTTTGTGCTTGGTGTCGTGTGCCACCACCAAAGTGGGTTGCGGACGCGGTTACCGAACTCTGCTATTCGCAAATAAAAGCGGATCGTCGGCCTGGACGGTTAGGGAGTTATCATGCGCGGTTTCGGCAACATCGAATCCATCTGATTAGGTGGGCAGCAGTACGGCATTTAAGGTACAACTGTCGTGACCGCATTCGAACATGGCATGATGCTTATGCAGAAGCTTCACACGAACTACGGAAGACGATTGCGCGAGGCAGCGAGGAAGTTATGGCGACCAGCTACAAGCGACACAATAGGAATCCATTTTTGAAACTGCTGAAAGATACCGGCGGAGAGGAGGCATTGGCCGATACTGCTCGGAGTTACTTCGAGGAGCGGGACGTGTTGCTGGATGTTGACAGATTGCTTCGTAAGTAAGTGGACACGCCCGCGTGCATAAATCAAAAAAGCCTTGAAAATTAGGGCGCTGGCGCGTGTAACAGTTTGTTGCAAAGGTGGAGCGGCATTTCGTCCAAGATTGTGCCCTTAGGGATGACCGCTTCGGCTCGCGAGCGAAAACTCAAACTGACCCACTATCCGCGGCCACGATCTGCCAGCACCCGCGCTTGCCGATCGCAGAACAGGAGAACTGCATGTCGACTACGCTCTCCGCTCAATGCTGCGTCGTCGGCGGCGGCCCGGCCGGGTTGATGGCGGGATTTCTCCTCGCCCGCGCCGGCGTCGATGTGATCGTGCTGGAAAAACACGCCGATTTTCTGCGCGACTTTCGCGGCGACACAATTCACCCGTCGACGCTGCGGCTGATGGACGAACTTGGTCTGCTCGACGACTTCCTGCGCCTGCCGCACCACAAGGCCTATGCGCTTTCCGCCTGGATCGGCGAGCGTCAATATAAGGTCGCCGATTTCTCCAGCCTGCCCGGCAAATGCAATTTCGTCGCCTTCATGCCGCAATGGGATTTTCTCGACTTCATCGCCGAACAGGCGCGGACGCTGCCCAATTTCCGGCTGTTGATGAAGACGGCGGCTGCAAAACTCCTGTTCGACGGCGACCGCGTTTGCGGGCTTTCCGCGACCGGGCCTGACGGCGAACTGACCATTAGAGCCCGGCTCGTCATCGCCGCCGACGGGCGCGGTTCGCTGATGCGCGACGACGCCGGGCTCCCCGTCGAGGACTTCGGCGCGCCGATGGATGTCTTTTGGTTCAAGCTGCCGCGCAAGGACAGCGACCCGGACGAAAGCTTCGGCCGCATCGCGCCGGGGCGCATGCTGGCGATGATCGACCGCGGCGCCTATTGGCAGTGCGGCTGCGTCATTCCGAAAGGCGGCGCGCAGGAACTGCGCGAGAAGGGCATCGACGCCTTTCGAGACTCGATCGCGCATCTGACGCCCTTCCTCGCCGATCGCGTCGATACGCTAAAAGATTGGTCCGACGTGAGCCTGCTCACCGTCCAGGTCAACCGCCTCAAGACCTGGAGCCGGCCGGGACTGCTCTGCATCGGCGACGCCGCCCACGCGATGTCGCCGGTCGGCGGCGTCGGGATCAATCTCGCGATCCAGGACGCGGTCGCGGCCGCCAATCTCCTTTCCGCGAAGCTGCGTGGCGATTCTCTGACCGACGCGGATGTGGCCGCGGTGCAGCGGCGACGGGAGTTTCCGACGCGCGTGACGCAGGCGATTCAGCTGTTCATCCAAAACCGCGTGGTGCGCAGCGTGCTCGCCGCCGACAAGCCCATGGAGGCGCCGCTGGTGCTGCGCCTCTTGAACGCCCTGCCGCTGCTGCGCCGCCTGCCGGCGCGGTTCATGGGGCTCGGCGTGCGGCCCGAGCACATCGAAACGTGACGCGCGTCAATCGGCGTCGCGTATGAAGGCGCCGAAGGCGCGCGGGCCGTCGCCGGTTTCGGCCTTGCCGACGACTTTGAGCGTCTGCGCGTCGAGCGCCCAGAGTTCGTTCGAGAACCAATTGGCGACATAAATTCGCGCGCCGTCTTTACTCGCGGCGAGACCTTCCGGATATTCGCCGACCTTCAGGGTCTGAAGCGGCGCCAGACTCTCGGCGTCGAAGACACTGACGCTGTCGCCGTGCTGATTGGCGACGAAGATGCGCCCCCTGGCGAGCGCCACCGTATAGGGCCGGCTGCCGCATTTGAGCGTCCCGACGAGTTTTCGCGCGGCGAGATCGACGACGCTCACATCGTCCGATTCGACATTGGCGGAATAGGCGCGCGCGCCGGAACCGTCGATCGCCACGCCGAAAGGATGTTTGCCGACCGCGATCGTCGCGACCCGCGAAAATGTCGCCGCGTCGATGAGCGACAAGGCATTGTCGTCGCGGTCGGCGACGACGATCGTCTTGCCGTCGGGCGCGACGGCGACGCCCGACGCCATCGCGCCGACGCCGACGCTGCGCTGCGCGCCGCCCGCGAGATCGATCTCGACGAGGCGCCGGCCGTAGAGATCGGCGACATAGACGCGCTGGCCGTCCGGACTCGCCGCGACGCCGAGCGGTCCGCCGTCGACCGGAATGCGCTTCTCGATTTTGCGGGTCGCGGCGTCGATGACGGTGAGAAACTTGCCTTCCGGACTGGTGACGAAGGCGCGCGCGCCGTCGCGCGACACGGCGATTCCGGCCGGCTTGCCGCCGATCGGCAGGGTCGCGACGGTCTCCATTTTGGCAAGATCGACGATCGACAGCGCGTCCGCGCCTTGCGCGGTGACGAAGGCTTCGTCGGCGATGGCGGGCGCGGCGGGGAGAAGGAGAAGGAGAGCGGCGAATAAGGCGCGCGGTCCAAGCCTCATCGCCCCTCCGCCTTCGCCTTCAACGCCGCGAGACAGGCGCGCTGCAGCGCCGTCACCGCCGCGATGGCGACGTCGTCGTTGAGTTCCGGCGGCGGATCGTTGTTGGGATAGCCGCGGTAGAAACGCGCCTTCCATTCGACCTGCGTCTTGCCGCCTTCGGTTGGCCGCAGCGTAATCAGCGCGGCATAATTTGTCGCCGGCAGACGCTTCACGTCGTCGCCTTCGCGGTGCAGGCCGAGCATCATGCGCTCCGTGTCGCGCTTGGTCAGAAGCTCGTCGATGACGCCGCCGTCGACCATGATCAGCCGGCGCCGCGCCTGATCGGGAACGTCGCCGCCCGTCGCTTCGACGCGGGCGACGCCCGGCAGCCAGCCGGCGTGGGCGAAGTCGCTGACCACAGCCCAGACTTTGCCCGGCGGCGCATCGACCAGGGCCGTCTCGACCACCTTGAGCGGCGAAGCGCCATGCGCCGCGCGCGCGGCGACCGGCAGGAACAAAGCAAGCGCCGCCGCGCCGCCGAGAAAGCGCCGGCGCGTTGCGGCGATGTATACTGGCGCATGGCGCATGGCGCGGCGCTTACTTGCCCTCCGCCTTCGCCTTCAACGCGGCGAGGCCTGTCTTGTAGACATCGGTCACCGCTTTAACCGCCGCTTCGTCGGAGAGCTCCGGCGGCGGATCATTGTTCATGAAGCCGCGATAGAAGGCGCCCTTCCACTCGACGACGCTCTTGCCGCCTTCGTCCTTCACGCTGATTGTCGCGGCATAATTATTGACCGGCAGCACCTTCACGTCGACGGCGTCGATCTTGTAGCTCATCGACTTGCCCTCGGCGTCATATTTGTTGAGCGTTTCATCGATGACGCCGCCGTTCTTCAAGGTCAGCTTGCGTTTGGCGTCGGCGGAATTGCCGCCGGTTCCTTCCACCTTGGCGACGGCAGGATGCCAGCTTAGATCCTGGAAATTGCCGACGATCTCCCAGACCTTCGCCGCGGGGGCGTCAATCTCGATCTTTTCGACGACCTTCTGGCGCGAGGGACCATGCGCCAGGGCCGGCGCAGCGAGCAGCCCAGCGGAAAGAAGCGACAGGGCCGCAACGGCGAAGGCGCGGCGCGCAAGCACAAACGTCATAAGGTTCTCCCGAGAAGCCTGATCTTGGCCGCCACCGTAAGGACGGCCGGCCGCACATAAGGGCGCCTGAAGCGGCGGCGTCAAGCGGCGATGCCTGGAGCGTCACAAGAGCGTCGCACAGGCGCCTCATCTGCGCGCCATGCCCTATCTGCGCGCGCTCGCCTTCGGCCTCACGCTGGCCGGCGCCTTCGTCTTTCTCGTCCCGCTGCAGGCGCTGGCGCGCCGGCGCGGCTGGACGATTCAACACACGATCCAGACGCGCTTCTGCCGCGCGATCTGCGCCGTCATCGGAGTCAAGGTCGAGGCGCAGGGCGCCCTGCCCGGCGACGCGCCGCGCTTCGTCGTCTCGAACCATGTGTCCTGGACCGACATCATCGCGTTGGCGAGCCTTTATCCCTTCGTCTTTCTGGCCAAGCGCGAAGTCGCGAGCTGGCCAATGCTGGGACTGCTCGCGCGGCTGCAGGGCACGGTCTTCGTCGAACGCGACGCGAGGCAGGACGTGGCCCGTGTCAACGGCGCGCTCGCCGACGTGCTGCGGCGCGGGAGCGATCTCGTCGTCTTCGCCGAAGGCACGTCGAGCGACGGCGCCGAAGTTCTGCCCTTCCGCTCGGCCCATTTCGCGCCGCTGGAATTAATGGCCGCGCGCGGCGAGACGCCGACGCTCGCGCCGGTCGCGATCGCCTATTCCGACGGCGCGCGCCGGATCGATGTCGGCTGGTATGGCGACATGACCTTCCTGCCGCATCTGTGGCGGTTGATGAAGCGCGGCGACGCGCAATGTCATCTCGTGTTTGGCTCAGCGATCGAGACGAGCGCAAAGGATCGCAAGACACTCGCCGTCGAGACGCGCGCGCGTGTGCAGGAGTTGCTCGCGTCGGCTGGTGGAGCTGAGAGAGATGCGCGCCACTTGCAACGGCAATAAGCAGTAATCATCCCTAACTTAAGCCGTTCCGGAACGACAAACACTGCCACCGCGTTATGGAAGTGAAGGCCGGGACAAGCCCGACTATGACGCGCGGTTGGTGTCGTTACGCGAAGTAATTTCGCAAGGGCGCTTAGCCTCGCGGCTTCAACGCTATGAGGATTTGGCGTGCTGACGCAGGACTCTTTTAATGATCCGAATCCTTTCCGCGTCATGCCCGTGCTTGTCACGGGCATCCACGCGGTTGGGCCACGCGTGTCATGCCGTCAATCGAGCAATGTCTCGGCGTGGATGGCCGGGACAAGCCCGGCCATGACGGTGAGAGACTGCGGGCAAGGCGTGGGAAGAAATTCGGGAGGGGATGGACGACGAGGTCAGTTTAGATCGCCGTCTGGGAATGCGTCAGTAACTTTTTCGCAGGTTTGGCACATGAATTTCGGACCCACGGGAAACATAGTTTCCTTCCCGCATGAGGGACGGGGAACATCAATGAATTTCACTTGTTGGCGGCTCTCCGTTGGGCGGATTTCGGATTTTAACGCTTCGCACATCCTCCTAATCTTTTGTGCCGATTCAAATCGCTTAGCCTGCTCGGTCCGTTCCTCGACGTATATTCTTGCGGACTCCAGACTGACTCCAAATTGAACTGAAATTCCCTCAGGGGTGGAAAGGCTGTCTGCTACGGCATCATCGATCAAGAAGGCAGGCGCAAAAACATTGGCCTGATGTTCGCCAGATTCGAATGGCTTAATCCAAGATAGCATTTTATTGCCATTAGCCCGCCGCGGCATTGCAGCACGATCATGCATCACTGCGTGACCAATCTCATGGGCAACAGTGTTCCTTGCTCGTCCTTCTCCTAATTGAGCGAGTTTCCAAACCGACTCTTTAATCCATACTTCCACTGCGTTGTCAGCGCGAACTGTCAAGCCGTCTGCTGTACCCATTTCCTCGTCAGGCATAATGCGGAACTGAAATGGTTTCTCGCCCTTGACGGTCCAAATTGTTTGGCGTCGCATGCATGCGTCTAAGTCAACTCTCTTGCGATCAATTTGGAAGAAGTCCCTGGCGCGTCTTGCGAGTTCACGAACTTCTTTGTCCGATCGCCCTTTGACAATAAAGTCATCAGTCATTGGCGTTTTCCGCTGGATGTTCGCTAAGGCGTTTTACATATGCTCACGAACACCCCGTCGTCGCCCCACACGTCTCGCACTTCAAACACGTCCCGTTGCGCACCAGCGTGAAATTGGCGCATTCGGGGCAGGCTTCGCCGACATAGCCTTTCATGCGCGCTTCGGCGCGTTTTTCGGCGATGCCGGTGACGGTCTTCGTCGGCTCGGTCCAGCCGAGCGTCGTCAGCGCCTCCGCCTCGCGAAGGGCTTCGGGCGAGGGTTCGCCGCGCAGCGCCACCGCGCCGCCGATGTTTCGAGCGGCGCCAAGAGCTTCGCCGCCCTGCACCACCATCAGCCGGTCGGTCTTGGAGCGCAGCAGGCCGCGCGAGACGACGGAGTTGGTCTCCGGCGCCTTGCCCTCATGCTGGCCCTTGCCGAGCACGTCATGGCCGACGTCGTCGGGCGAGACATGGGCGAGATCGTTGCGGCCGAGATAGGAGACGGCGAGTTCGCGGAACACATAGTCGAGGATCGAGGTCGCGTATTTGATCGCGTCATTGCCCTGCACCGGACCCGCGGGCTCGAAGCGGGTGAAGGTGAAGGCGTCGACATATTCCTCGAGCGGCACGCCATATTGCAGGCCGAGCGAAATCGCGATGGCGAAATTATTCATCAGGCTTCGGAAGGCCGCGCCCTCCTTGTGCATGTCGATGAAGATTTCGCCCAGGCGACCGTCTTCATATTCGCCGGTGTGCAGATAGACCTTGTGGCCGCCGACCGTCGCCTTCTGAATGTAGCTCTTGCGCCGGTTCGGCAGCTTCTCGCGCTCGCGGATCACCTGATGCACGACGCGCTCGACGATGCGCTCGGCGACGGCCGCGGCGCGCGCCGGCATATTGGCGGTCACGAGTTCCTCGACGACGTCCATCGCGTCGATGTCGTCGTCGCCGGCGATGAGCTGCGCCGACAAGGGCTGCGAGAGCTTGGAGCCGTCGCGATACAGCGCATTGGCCTTGAGCCCGAGACGCCACGACAGCAGATAGGATTGTTCGCAATCCTCGATCGTCGCGTCATTCGGCATGTTGATGGTCTTGCTGATCGCGCCCGAAATGAAGGGCTGCGACGCCGCCATCATGCGGATATGCGACTCGACCGAGAGATAACGCTTGCCGGTGCGCCCGCAGGGACTGGCGCAGTCGAACACCGGATAATGTTCGCGCTTGAGATGCGGCGCGCCTTCCAAGGTCATCGCGCCGCAGACATGCACATTCGCCGCCTCGATCTCGGATTTGGCGAAGCCGAGATGGGTGAGGAGATCGAAATTCTTGTCGTCGAGCGCGGCCGCCGGAACTTTCAAAACCTCGGTGAGGAAGTCGGGCCCGAGCGTCCATTTGTTGAAGACGAATTTGATGTCGAAGGCGGACGGCAGCGCCGCCTCGATCGCGGCGATTTTCTCGTCGGTGAAGCCGCGCGCCCGCAGGCTCGTGGTGTTGATCGCCGGCGCGTTGGAGAGCGAAGCATGGCCGACGGCGTAAGCCTCGATCTCGGCGATGTCGCTTTCGCGATAGCCGAGCGCCCGCAGCCCCTCCGGCACGGCGCGGTTGACGATCTTGAGATAGCCGCCGCCCGCGAGCTTCTTGAATTTCACCAGCGCGAAGTCGGGTTCGATCCCGGTCGTGTCGCAATCCATGACGAGGCCGATGGTGCCGGTCGGCGCGACGACGGTGACCTGCGCATTGCGATAGCCGTAGAGTTCGCCTTGCGCGAGCGCTCTGTCCCAGGCGGCGCCGGCGCGCTCGATCAAGAGCTGATCGGGACAGGCGGCCTTGTCGAGCGGCACGGGCGCCGTCGCAAGCTGTTCATAGCCGACGCGTTCGCCATGGGCGGCGCGGCGATGATTGCGGATCACCCGCAGCATCGCCTCGCGATTCTCCATGAAGCGCACGAAGGGCCCGCGCTCCTTGGCCATTTCGGCGGAAGTCGCGTAGCAGACGCCGGTCATGATCGCCGACAGCGCGCCGGCGATGGCGCGGCCCGCCTCGCTGTCATAGGCGACGCCCGACGACATCAACAGGCCGCCGACATTGGCGAAGCCAAGCCCGAGCGTGCGGTAGTCGTAGGAAAGCTGCGCGATTTCCTTCGAGGGGAACTGCGCCATCAGCACCGAGATTTCGAGCACGACGGTCCATAGCCGCACGGCGTGTTCGTATGAATCGACGTCGATGCGCTTCGTCTCGTCATCGCGGAACTGCAGCAGATTGAGCGACGCAAGGTTACAGGCCGTGTCGTCGAGGAACATATATTCCGAGCACGGATTGGACGCGCGGATGGGACCGCCCGCCGGGCAGGTGTGCCAGTCGTTGATCGTCGTGTGGAACTGAATGCCGGGATCGGCCGAGGCCCAGGCGGCGTAGCCGATCTTCTCCCACAATTCGCGCGCTTTCAGCGTCTTCGCGGCCTTGCCGTCGAGGCGGCGGGTCAGCGTCCAGTCGCCGTCCTTCTCCACCGCCTGGAGGAATTCGTCCGTGACGCGCACGGAATTGTTGGAGTTCTGGCCCGAGACGGTGAGATAGGCTTCGCTGTCCCAGTCGGTGTCATAGGTGTCGAAGTGGACGTCCTTGTAGCCCTGTTTGGCGAATTGAATGACGCGCTTGATGTAATTGTCCGGCACGTCGTTTCTGCGCGCGAGCTTGATCTCGCGCTTTAACGCGGGATTGATCTCGGGGTTGAAGCAGTCGTCGCCGGGGCCGTCGCAATTCAGGCAGGCGCGCATGATCGCCTTGAGATGCTTCTTGACGATCTTGGAGCCGGTGACGAGCGAGGCGACCTTTTCCTCTTCCTTCACCTTCCAGCCGATGAAGGCTTCGACGTCGGGGTGGTCGATGTCGACGACCACCATCTTCGCCGCGCGCCGCGTCGTGCCGCCGGATTTGATCGCGCCCGCCGCGCGATCGCCGATCTTAAGGAAGGACATCAGGCCGGAGGACGAGCCGCCGCCCGAAAGCTTCTCCTTCTCGCCGCGCAGCTTGGAGAAATTGGTGCCGGTGCCGGAGCCATATTTGAACAGCCGCGCCTCGCGCACCCAAAGATCCATGATGCCGCCGTCATTGACCAGATCGTCGGCGATCGACTGGATGAAGCAGGCGTGCGGCTGCGGATGCTCATAGGCGGACTTCGACTTCACCATCTTGCCATTGGCGTAGTCGACGTAGAAATGGCCCTGGCTCGGCCCGTCGACGCCGTAAGCCCAGTGCAGGCCGGTGTTGAACCATTGCGGCGAATTGGGCGCCGCCATCTGCATGGCGAGCATGTAGCGCAGTTCGTCGCTGAACGCCTGCGCGTCTTCCTCCGCATCGAAATAGCCGCCCTTCCAGCCCCAATAGGCCCAGGCGCCGGCGAGACGGTCGAAGACCTGCTTGGCCGAGATTTCCGAAACGTGGCGCTGGTCCTTGGGCAGTTCGGCGAGCGCCTCCGTATCGGCGACGGAGCGCCACAGGAAGGAGGGAACCGCATTCTCCTCGACGCGCTTCAGCCGCGCCGGCACGCCCGCCTTGCGGAAATACTTCTGCGCCAGAACATCGGCCGCGACCTGGCTCCACTGGCTCGGCACTTCGATATTGTCGAGGGAGAAGACGATCGAGCCGTCCGGATTGCGGATTTCGCTCTTCGTCGTGCGGAAGGCGATATTCGCATAGGGAGATTCGCCCGACTTCGTGTAGCGCCGCTCAATTTTCATCGTTCCATCCCCTCAAGGCGCAGGCCTCCGCCCGCGCGCAGCCGATCGCCGGCGCCGTCAGATAATTGCAATACGCAGGATACGCGCTCCCCGTCGCGACGCTCAGGACCGCCGCCGGGACAGGAACACGCAGGTAACTAGAAAGCGCGCTGACGCCTCGCTCGCGCTTGCTGCGCTGGAACGTCTGTGGGAGCGTTCTTCGCCGCGTCATCGCAGCTCCTAAGCTGTGCGAGTCTTCCGCCTGCGTCAACAAGATATTGTGTCGGGTATTAAAAAATCGACAATATGTGGAAAATTTAGTGGATGTCGGGGAAAATTCCAGACGCTTGGCGCTTAGCGTCGGCCATTCCGCGAGATTCGGCAAGGGGAGTCGTTTGATTAGGCCGAAGAGACGAGGCCGCCGCGCCGGCGCGGCGCGACGCGAGCTCGATCCGTGATACAAGTCGCTACGCTCAATCAATGGTTAGGTGACGCAGACAATCCGATCGATTCCAAAAGTTTGGAGCGCGCTCTATGCAAAAACCGGTTCCCACTTTTTCGCAGCGCGCTCTGGCGGAGAATTCCATGACACAATCTCGCTTTGTCGCAAGGCTCTTGATTTTGATGGCGATTGCGGCGGCGGGCGTCATGTCGCCGCGCAGCGCCGCGGCGGCTGACGCCGCGGATGTGGCGGCCGCCAACAGGGCCTTCTACGCTGCGCTAAACAGGATTTTCGTGGGCGACGTCGCGCCGATGCGCGAGGTCTGGTCGCATGCCGACGATGTGAGCTACATGGGCCCGAACGGGCGCTTTGAAATCGGCTGGGCGGAAATTTCCCGGGACTGGGATCGACAGGCGGCGTTGAAACTTGGCGGGCAGGTGGAGCCTGTGGAGATTCACGCCGTGGTCGGCGATGTGCTTGCAGTGGTCAGCAATTACGAGCAGGGCGAAAACACCAATGCGTCGGGCAGGACCGAGCGCGTGCATCTACGGGCGACGAACGTCTACCGGCTGGAGCAGGGAAAGTGGAAAATGATCGGCCACCACACCGATCTGCTGCCCTATGTCGCGAAGTGACGTCAGTCGGCCAGCGGCGCGCCCCATGTGCGCGGGCGCACTTGCAAACGCATGCACCTATTTCATGATCGCCTCGGATCGAATTTGATCCCGGAGCCGAAATCTCAACCGGCGCCGATGATTTTTATAGAAGATATTCAGGACTATTAACGTGTGAAAGGCTCGACCCGGCGCCCTTGCGCCGGGTCAATCCACGAACTCCTCCCTGCGAAATCCCTGCGCAAACAGCGCCGCCGTCAGATCGGCGTGATCGATGCGCGCGTCCGCCGCCTGCGCCACTGTCGGCTTGGCGTGAAAGGCCAATCCCAGTCCCGCCTCGCGCAGCATATCGAGATCATTGGCGCCGTCGCCGATGGCGAGCGTCGCGTCGCGCGGCAGTCCTTGCGCCTCGCGCAGTTCGATAAGCGCCGCGCGCTTGGCTTCGCGGCCGAGCACCGGCGCGACGACCGCGCCGGTCAGCGCGCCTTCAAGGATTTCGAGGCGATTGGCGCGCGTCTCCTGGAAGCCAAGGCGGGCGGCCACCGGTTCGGTGAATTGCGTGAAGCCGCCGGAGACGAGCGCCGTATGGGCGCCATGCGCGCGCATCGTGCGCACCAGCCGGCGCCCGCCTTGGGTCGGCGTGATGCGCGTCAGCAGCGTCTCGATCTCGGCGAGCGTCACCCCCGCAAGCAGCGCGACCCGTTCCTTTAGGGCGCTTTCGAAATCTACCTCGCCGCGCATGGCGCGTTCGGTGATCGCCGCGACATGTTCGCGCAAGCCGACAAGGCCGGCGAGTTCGTCGACGCATTCCTGTCCGATCATCGTCGAATCCATGTCGGCGACGAGCAGCTGCTTGCGACGTCCGACCGTCGGTTGAACGATGACGTCGATCGGATCGTCGGATATCGCCGCCTGCAGACGCGCGCGAAGATCGGCGAGGTCGTGGCCCGCGCCCGATAAAAACGCGTCGACCGCGAGACCCTCCGCGAGCCAGTCGCGTCCGGCGTCGATCAGTCCAGCGTCATAGAGCGCGCCCGACACCGCTCGTTCATTGAGTCCAGCGCCCCGGCCGGCCACGAAGGTCGCGACATAGTCGATGGGCTTTGACATCTCGATCGTTTCAGCGGCAATAGCGGCATGCGCGCGCGCGCCATTCTCATTGCAGGTCCAACCGCTTCGGGCAAGTCCGCGCTGGCGCTCGAGCTCGCGCGCCGCTGGCGGGGCGCGCTCGTCAACGCCGATTCGATGCAGGTCTATCGCGACCTGCGGATCATCACCGCGCGGCCGACGCTCGAAGAGGAGCGCGCCGCGCCGCATCTCCTCTTCGGCCATGTCGATGCGGCGACGAATTATTCCGTCGGCCGCTGGCTTGCGGATTTCGCATCCGCGCTGCGCGAACTCGAGCGGCGAGAACTGACGCCGATCGTCGTCGGCGGCACCGGCATGTATTTCAAGGCGGCGCTCTACGGGCTCTCGGACATTCCGGCGGCGCCCGGCGAGGTGCGCGACGCCCTGCGCGCCTGGGCGCGGGGCAAGACCCCGCAAGAGCTTCACGCCGAACTCGCCGCCCGCGATCCTGAGACAGCGGCGACCTTGCGCGACACCGACCCGCAGCGGCTGCTGCGCGCCCTCGAAGTGCTGGAGGCGACAGGCCGGCCGCTCGTCTCCTTTCACGGCCTGCGCAGCCCGCCGCTGTTGAATGAATCCGAATGCGCCGCCTTTTTCCTCGCGCCCGAACGCAAGACGCTCTACGCGCGAATCGACGCGCGATTCGAAAAGATGGCGCGAGAAGGCGCGATCGAGGAAGTCGCGGCGCTCAAGGCGCGCGGCCTTGATCCCGCGTTGCCGGCGATGCGCGCCCATGGCGTCCCGCATCTCATCGCCTATCTCGATGGACGGCTGACGCTGGAAGAAGCGATCCTGCGCAGCCAGCTCGACACGCGCCGTTACGCCAAGCGCCAACACACCTTCGCGCGGCATCAATTGCCGAGCTTCAAATGGATTGCCGGCGAAACGCCGCTGCGCGACGTCGACGACGCGCTCAGCCCATCCGCGCGACCCACATCTGGAACAGGGTGAGGACGATCTCCATCGCGATCAGAACGATGATCGTCCATTCCAGCCGAACCGAGCGCGCCGCGTCGATGAGATCGGTGAGCGCGCGGGCAGTCTCGCCGATCACGTCGATCTTGGCGTTGAGCGTGCGCGCGCGGGGCGTGAGTTCATATTCGTCTTCGAGACGCGCATAGAGTCGTTCGAGGTCCGGCCGATCCCACAGCACATCCGGCTTGTCGTCGACGGCGACTCGGCCCGAGACGCGGTGGCGCACGAGCAGAGTCTGGCCCATCAGCTCCAACATCGATTTGCGTTTCCATGGCGGACTTCCCTTCGCCGCAAGCTCGGCGGCGAAAGGTTCGATCGTGTCGAAGACGGCGTTGACCCGGCGCTCGTCCCGCGCCAGCGCGACGCTTTTCGCCAGAACGTCGGCGATCACCAGCAGACGCGCGTCGGAGAGATCCTTGACCGCCAGCCTTCCGTCAGGCAGCGCCTTCTCCTCGCCGTCCGGCGTCGCCTCGACGATCAACGTCTCGTCGTCGCCACGCGACGCGCCCGCGACGCGAAGGCCGATCTTCTTGACGATTTCGTCCTCCTCGAGCGGGGACAGTCCGAAAAGAACGGCGACCCCAAAGCGATAGAGCACGGCGAATCCGCTCTGCCCGGCATGGAAGGCGAGAGGCGCCGTCGAAACCAGATCGGCCCGTTCGAGCCCCTCCGTGTCGATTCGCTCGCCGAGCAGCAGGGCCCGAGCCGTAAGCGACTGCGGAATCAAGCCCGCCGCCGGAGATTGCATAGTGTCGACCATCTTCTGACCTTGTAGCTTCAATGCGCGATCATATCTCCAACGCGCGCTTCTGTTGTGCTCGCCTTGCGTGACGCTGGCAAAAAAGCTAGCAAACGGCGAGGTCGCGGAGAGATCACCCCCATGACTTATGTCGTCACGGAAAACTGCATCAAATGCAAGTATATGGACTGCGTCGAAGTCTGTCCGGTGGACTGCTTCTACGAAGGCGAAAACATGCTGGTGATCCATCCCGACGAATGCATCGACTGCGGCGTCTGCGAACCCGAGTGCCCGGCGAATGCGATCAAGCCGGACACCGAGGAAGGCCTCGAGCAGTGGCTGCAGCTTAACGCGGAAATGGCGCAGAACTGGCCCAATATCACGATCAAGCGGGAGCCCCCGGCCGACGCCAAGGAATGGGACGGCAAACCCGGCAAGATCGAGCAGTTCTCGGCGGAGGCCGGCCAGGGCGATTGAACGGCGTTCGGCGGCGGGCCGACGCCTTAACCGGGGCCGACGCGTTTCCATATCGTTAATTTATTTTGAAACCCAATAAATTAAGCGTGTTAGACGGCCTGGCGGTCTCCGCGCCGGCGCGCTTCGCGCGCTTCCGCCTTTGATTTTCACACTTGAACGTGTTATAAATCACACACTAAAGCACGCCTTGTCGAAGGGCGATGCGGCGCTGCAGCACCGTCTCGCGACGAATTCGAGAGCCTCTCTTTCCCAAGGGTCGGCCCAATGGCCCGTCCGCTGGGCATGCGGCGCTAGCAAGGTT
Organism: Methylocystis sp.; assembly: GCA_051061375.1. Classification (GTDB taxonomy): domain Bacteria; phylum Pseudomonadota; class Alphaproteobacteria; order Rhizobiales; family Beijerinckiaceae; genus Methylocystis. Next base: position 105,110 of record JBPFDW010000022.1, read on the forward strand.
TCCTCATGCCGCCTTCGCGGTGTCGCGGCTCGGCTGCCGGCGGCATGCGGGATTCGTCAGCGGCAGCGACCGTCCCGTCTCCACAGCGGGACAGCATCAGGAGTAGCCCGCGTATGCCCTCCAACAAAAAAGCCGACAAAAAGCCGTCCGCAACTGCCTCCACCGCAGCCGCGCGCGCCAAGGGTTCGGCCGCGAGCGCCAAGGCGCCGGCCAAACGGGCCGCCGAGAGCAGCGCCAAGAGCGGCGCCACGAAAACCGCCGCCGCCAGGAGTTCGACTGCGAAGAAGTCGACCAGCCGCTCCGCTTCGGCAGGGAAATCCGCTCGCGCCGCTGCTTCGAGCGGGAAAGCGAACGCAAGAACATCGGGCAAGACCTTAAAGAAAATGACCTCAAAAGCGACGACGACGACGAAAGCCAAATCGACCGCCAAGGATAAGACCGCCAAGGACAAGGCGGCCAAGGCCGCGACGCGCGCCGCGGCGACGCGCCGCGCCTCCGCGGCCGGTCGCGCCGTCACCCGGGCCGGCGCCCCGAAAGCGGCGGCGAAGTCGCACGCCAAGTCCGCGCTCGCAGCCAAATCCGCCGCGAAGAACGCGACGAAGCGGGCGGCGGCCGCCAAGGCCGCCAAGACGGCGGCGGAAAAGGTGAGCGCCAAGGCGAAAACGCCGGAAATCAAGACGGCTAAACCGGTCGCGGCGAGCAAGACGCCCGCGGCCAAGCCGGTCAAGACGGCCGCGCCGATCACGTCGGCGAAGGCGCCGGCGGCCAAGCCGGTCGAACTGGCGAACGTGGCGCCGAGGCCCGTTGAAAAAACGCCGGCGCCTGCCCCGTCGTCGGCGCCGACGCCCCCCGAGCGCGCCCCTGTCGGCGCCGCGCGGCCGGCCGTTCCCGCCAAGCCCAAGACCGCGGCAGCGTCAAGGCCCGGATTCAAGCTCAATGAGTTCATCGTCTATCCGGCGCATGGCGTCGGGCAGATCGTCGGCGTCGAGACTCAGGAAGTCGCGGGCTTCAGCCTCGAGCTTTTCGTCGTGAGCTTCATCAAGGACAAGATGATCCTCAAAGTGCCGACGAGCAAAGTCGTCAGCGTCGGCATGCGCAAGCTCGCCGAGTCGGGAATCGTCGACAAAGCGCTGCAGACGCTGAGCGGCCGCGCAAGGATCAAGCGCACCATGTGGTCGCGCCGCGCCCAGGAATATGAGGCCAAGATCAACTCCGGCGATCTGATCACCATCGCCGAAGTGGTTCGCGACCTCTACCGTTCCGACACGCAGCCGGAGCAGTCCTACTCGGAACGCCAGCTCTACGAAGCCGCCCTGGATCGCATGGCGCGCGAAATCGCCGCCGTGCGCAAGCTCATCGATTCGGAATCGCTGAAGCTGATCGAAGCCTTCCTGCTCAAAGGCCCCCGACGGGGACCGAAGGCCGATGGGGATGTCGGCGACGACGGCGGCGATGAAACCGACGTCGACCGCGCGGCGTGATCGGCAATCAAAAACCCCGGAAGCTGCTTCCGGGGTTTTTGTTTCACGCTCTTGCCTCATCGGCCGGGGCCGACTCTTGCATGCGTGACAGCGCGCGCCTGAGTTTCACGAGCGCGCGACTCTCGATCTGCCGCACCCGCTCCTTCGAAATGCCGAGGCGATTTCCGAGCGTTTCGAGAGTCACGAGATCTTCCGCCAGCCGCCGCTCGCGCACGATGCGCAATTCGCGCTCGGAGAGTATGGCGAGCGCATCCTTGAGCCACCGCGCGCGCCGATCCGAATCCAGCGTTTCCTCGACGACCTGATCGGGAAGCGGCTTCTGGTCGATGAGAAAGTCCATTCGCTGCGCGGAGCCCGACGAATCATCGTCGACGAGCTGCGCGTTCAATGACACGTCTGAGCCGGAAAGCCGCGAATCCATCATTTCGACGTCGGCGCGCGAAACGCCGATCGCATTGGCGATCGTCTGATAGGCGTCGACCGAACTCGCGCCTTGATTCTCGCGCGCCAACCTCGCGCGCAAGCGACGCAAATTGAAGAATAGCGCCTTTTGGGACGAACTTGTCCCGCCCCGCACGATCGACCAGTTGCGCAGAACATAGTCTTGGATCGAAGCTCTGATCCACCACGTCGCGTAAGTGGAGAAGCGCACGTCGCGCTCGGGCGCGAAGCGCGCGGCGGCTTCCAGAAGCCCGACGTGCCCCTCCTGGACGAGATCGGAGAGCGGCAGTCCGTAATGTCTGAACTTCGCCGACAGCGCGATCACGAGACGCATATGCGCTGCGGTCAATTTATGGAGCGCCTTTTGATCGTCCCGCTCCCGCCACGCCACCGCGAGCAGCTTTTCCTCGTCTCGTTCCAAAAAGGGGGCTTCCGCCGCGGCTTTGATCAATTCGCGCCCGAGCCCAGGCATATACGCCATGACGCCCTCCCTACGCGGTCGTCCCGAATAATAACGAGACGCGCCACGCGCCAAAATTTGCCTCGCGGGGATAACTGACGGGCGACGACACTTGTTCCCAAAGCGAGCAAAAACCCGAGCGTCAGTCAGTTACGTTTTTGTAATGTTCGCCGGGGATGACGGGGTCGCCGGCGGACAGCCCGTTGAGAAGCATGAAGTATTCGACTGGCCGGTTGGGCACCACCATCTTCTGGGCCATCGTCTCGATCGTGTCGCCGGGGGCGGCGACGGCGACCGAAATTCGTAACGGCCGCACGTCGGCGCCTTCGTCAGGCGCGAGACGGCGGAAGGATTTGATCGACTCCATGAAGCGCGCGTCGGCGTCGTCGCTCAACGTTCGCGCTGCAAAAATCAGGCGGTAGAGAAATTCGCCCGATCGGATCACGGCAAGCCGGAAGTTCCACTCGCCGGCCCGAGCGACGGCGACCACCGCCGGAAGTCCGTTGACGTCCATGGCGCGCACGGTGGACGGAAGAAGCCCGTCGACCCAACCGGAGCCGACGTAGGATTCGAGGTTCTCGTCGGACGGCGCGCGCACGCTGTCGAGCCGCAAGGCTTCATTGTCGGGTTCGCGCACGCCGAAGACGGCTTCGTTGGAATTCTCGAGAAGAAAGCCCTCGGGCGCGATGAAGGTGAAGCGCAATCGCGGATGCGTGAATTTGCGGTCGCGAACATAGCCCTCGTTGGGATCGTCGCCGAAGGCGACGCCCTTGACCGCTTCGAGATAGCCGCCGCGGTCGGCGACGCCGATCCCCGGCGCGCCGATTTCTCGCGCCGCGGCGACGGCCCTGGTGATGCGGTCGGGAGTCGAGGGATGGGTCGACATGATGTCGAATTCCAGCGACTTCTTCTTGCCATAGAGCGCGGCGCGCAATTCCGTGGAGCGTCCCAGCGCCGTCAGGAAGCGCGAAGCGCCATAAGGATCGAAGCCCGCGCGCGCGATGACGCGGACGCCGGCGGCGTCGGCGTCGAGCTCCTGCTGGCGCGAAAAGCTGGCGACGGAGAGCCGCTGGCTGGACCGCACCTCGTCGCCCTTCTGGCGATTCTGAATGACGGCAGCGGCTTGAGAGATCACCGCCGCCTCGCGTTCGCGTTCGGCGCGCAGCGCGCTGTGGCGAAGCGACACATGGGCGATCTCATGGGCCATCACCGCCGCCGCCTCGGAGGCGTCCCCGGCCAGCGCCAGCAGGCCGCGGGTGACGTAAAGATTGCCGGACGGCAGCGCGAAGGCGTTGACGACCGGCGTGTTGAGAATCGTCACTTTGTAGGTCGGCTGGCCGGGCGTATCGCTGACGGACGCCAGCTTGACGAGAATGGCGTCGAGATAGCGCTCGGCGGCAGGCGCTTCATATTCGCCGCCGAACTGAGCGACGAGTTCCTTATGCTGGACCGTGCTGCGATTGTCGGTTCGCGGACCGGCCGGCCGCGTCGAATGCAAGGGCGCCGTAAAAAGATGTCCTTGCCGCTCCAGCTCGGCGCAGCCGCTCAGGATCAGCGCGAAACAGGCCGCAGCCAATGACAGCGTCGCCCGCCTAGCGGGAAACGCCGCTGTCAATAAATTCGATCTCGGCTGGCGCAGCGATTTCGATGCGAGACCCGGTATCAATAAGTCCTCGTACGCGGGCTCGCCGCCCGACAAGGGAGCGGGGCTCGATTCGCCCGAACATAGCCAAATTGCGCCGCGAAATCACGACGGTGAAGCTATCGCGCCATTTGTCGCCAAAATTAAGGTAGAAGGCGCGCCGCGACTCGCCGACGGAGCGGATCTCGCCGACAACGACGATCATGCCCCTGCGCCGCTGCATTTCCTTGCCGGCGCCGGGCGCGGCCATGTCGATTTGACGAAATTCCGGCAGCGACCAGAGTCCGGCGCCCGAATCGCGCGCCGAAGCTTCGGCGGCCAGATAGAGCTTGGCGCAGGCGGCGGCGATCGGATCGGGGCGAAAGCGCGCCTCGCCGGCGGAGAGCAGCGCCGCCGCCACGGACGCGAGCGGCGCCAAGGCCCCTCCCGCGGGATCGCTCGCATAGAGCCGGGCCGGCGCCCTGCCCCAGCGGTCGGACGCGGCGGCGAAAGCGCCCACAAAAACGTCGCGGCCGGCTAGCCAGGACGCTAGTCGGTCGCGGACGGCGGCGCGCAGGGCGCCGGCTTCCCGCGGCGGAAAGTCGAGGCCGGCGAGGGCGACGCGGCGCCCGTCGTCGAGCAGGAGTTCGAAATCCTCGTCGACGGCGGCGACCGTCGCTGGAACGGCGCCTTCAAGCGAGCATGCGCCGCTCTCCGCCGCGGGCGGCAGCGGTTGACCCGACGCCGGCCAAGCCGACCCGATCAGCAGGGCGATGGCCGCTCCTCGAAACCCATGGCGATCGAAAAGGAGAAGATTGGATGATTGCATCGCCTAACTTTAGCCGAATGGGCGCCTATGCTCCGGCGTGATCACGCCCGCGTCGACTCTCGCGACGCCCTCATGCGTCAAGTCACGGCCTTCGCGACATGTTCTCACGCTACGCTCTCATTTTCGCCCTGTCCTTCCTTGCAGCGGGCGCGGCCAAGGCGTTCGAGCTCTATGACGATCCTCAGCCCGAGCCCAACTCCCGCCATGCGCAGACCTACAATGCGGCGCCGTCGGATATTTACGACGGCCCCGAGCAGCGCCCGGGCTCCGAAGCGGCGACGGCGTCGCGGATCGATCGGCTGGAGCGCGAACTGCGTCGCTTGACCGGACTGAATGAAGAGCTGCAGCACAGGATGCAGCTTTTGGAGGAACAGCTGCGCGCCGCCAAGCCGGAGCCGCCGCATTCGGACGCCGTCCCGCACGGACCGATCGCTTCTTCGCCGGCCGTGGCGCAAACGGCGTCCCCCGCCGCCGCGGCGAGCGCCGGCGCCGGCAGGCGCGGCGACGCCTTCGACCCTGCGGCGCAACCTTCGGCGCCCGGCGCGCCACGGCCGCTGGGGACGACGCCAGCGTCTGCGCCGCTCGACGCGGCTGCGCGCGCTTCGGGCCCGGCGACCGGCGCGCCGGTGCGGGAAGTCGGCCAGCCGCTCGATATCGCCCATGGCCGGCTGGTCGGCGATCAGCCCGCGCCGGCCGAGATCGCCGCCGCGCCGGCGATCCCTGGCCCCAAGGAGGAATATGACCAGGCGGTGAGCGCGCTGCGGGCCGGCAAATATGAGGAAGCCGAGAAGTCGCTGACGACCTTTCTGTCGAAGAACGGCAAGGGCAAGCTCGCCCCCGCCGCGACCTTCAATCTGGGCGAGAGTTATTTTCTGCGCGGCCGCCACCGCGAGGCGGCCGAGAAATATCTCGAAATCTCGACGAGATACGGCGATTCGCCGCAGGCGCCGGAAGCTCTGTTGCGACTCGGCCAGTCGCTGAGCGCCATGGGCGCGAAGGAGCAGGCCTGCGCCTCCTATTCCGAGATCAACGTCAAATTCCCGAGAGCGGCGACTCGAATCCGCGAAGCGGCCCAGCGCGAGAGCAGGAAAATCCAGTGCTAGCCCTTTGCGCCGCGACCGGCGCAGGTGCGGCCTAGCCATGCCCGGCGCCGAAGCGGAAGCCGCAGTCGACCAATCGATCGAGCGGCTGCGCGAAGAAGCGCTCGAACTCCTGGCGCCCTACCCCTCCCTGCTGCTGGCGGTTTCCGGCGGCCCGGATTCCGTCGCCCTGATGCTGCTTTGCGCGCAATGGTCGTCGCGACCGTCTCACGACATTGCGGTCGCCTCCGTCGATCACTGCTTGCGCAAGGAGTCGCGCGCCGAGGCCGAAGCGGTCGGCCGCTGGGCGCACGATCTCGGCTATGCGCATCATCTGCTGACCTGGGAAGAGGAAAAACCTTCGACGCGCCTGCAGGAGCGCGCGCGTCAGGCGCGTTACGCCCTGCTTGCGGCATGCGCGCGTCGGATCGGCGCGACGGCCGTCGTCGTCGCGCATCATGCCGACGACCAGGCTGAAACGATTCTGTTTCGCTTAATGCGCGGCTCCGGAATCGCGGGACTCGCCGGCATGGCTCCAATCGCGCGCTGCGAAGAACTTGCGCTGCTGCGGCCGCTGCTCGACTTTCGCAAGGAGGAGCTGGAAGCGATCTGCGCGCGCGCCGGACAAGTGTTTTTTCGCGATCCGTCGAATGAAGACGACAGTTTCGCCCGCGCGAGGCTGCGCAAGCTCGCGCCGGTTCTCGCCGCGCAGGGTCTCGGTCAGGACGCTCTCCTGCGACTTGGCGCGCGCGCGGCGCGGGCCGATGCGGCGTTGATCCATTGCGCCGCCGAAACGCTGCGGCGCGCCTTGCGCAGAGATGACGCGTCATGCGTCGAACTCGACGCCGCGACGCTTTGCGAGGCGCCGCCCGAAATTCTCCAGAGGGCGCTGGCAAGCGCGATCCTTCGTCTCGCGCCGTCTGCCGCGCTTCGCCTCGAACGACTGGAGCGCGCCAGCGCGCGCATCGGCGCTGCGTTAAATGCCCGCAGCGCGGCTAAAACCACGCTTGCCGACGTCTCGATTGAAGCGCGCGACGGATGCGTGCGGCTGCGTCCCGCGCCGCCTCGCCGTTCAAGCTCGAGTTGAGCCAAATATCAGTGACTTGGGACGCTCACGTTGCGAAACAGCTCGACCGTTGCATGGCGACGGCCCGATTCCCGGCCTTTTCCGAGCCTTGGCAACGCGTTCCGGTGAGCCTAAATTAAGCGGATGACCGGAGCGCTGGCGGGATAAGCCCGACCGAGCGGCTCCCGACAGGCTCCCAAATGAACCCACACTTCAGGAACCTCGCGCTTTGGGCAATCATCGCATTGCTCGTGGTTGCGCTTGTGATGCTGTTTCAGCAACCCGGCCAGCGCACGCCGATCCGCGATATTTCATATAGCGAGCTGCTCACGCAGATAGACCAGGGCCGTGTCCATGACGTGACGATCGCCGGCAATGAGATCGTCGGTCACTTCAACGACAATCGGCCGTTCACCACTTATGCGCCGGACGACGCCAATCTCGTGCCGCGCCTGCAGGCCAAGAACGTCTCGATCAGCGCCAAGCCGAATAATGAAAGCGGCGGCTTCATGATGACGCTTCTGCTCAATGCGCTGCCGCTGGTCGCTTTTCTCGCGGTGTGGATTTTCCTGTCCCGCCAGATGCAGGGCGGCGCGGGCCGGGCGATGGGCTTTGGCAAGTCGAAGGCGAAGCTTTTGACCGAGACGCAGGGCCGCGTCACCTTTGAGGATGTCGCCGGCGTCGACGAAGCGAAAGAGGATTTGCAGGAAATCGTCGAATTCCTGCGCGATCCGCAGAAGTTTCAGCGGCTCGGCGGGCGCATTCCGCGCGGCGTGCTGCTGGTCGGGCCGCCCGGCACCGGCAAGACGCTGCTCGCCCGCGCCATCGCGGGCGAA
>JBPFDW010000023.1:0-5465 GCA_051061375.1 Methylocystis sp.
GGCGCGAGCACCCCCTGAAAGCGCTCGCCATGCGGCATCGCGGCCGAGAGCAGCGGCGTCGACGAATTGACCGACTGTTGCGTCGAGGCGGCGACATGCGTTGCAAGCCGCGTGATCGCTTCCTCTGTCAGTTCGGGAACGTCGAAACGCTCCATGTGCGGCTTGCCGAGCGCTTCCACCCACACTTCGCCCGGCCTGTTCGCGCAGATTTCGATGACATCAATATCTTCTAACCAGCGCTGAATCGGGCGCGCAGCCTGCCGGAAGTAGACCGGCAGCGTCTCCCATAGCGACAGTGTCGCCTCCTCTGCCGCCTGTGGCTTTCTTGGGGTGACGAAGTTCATACAACGCCTCTTTCACAGGATCGGGGTAGAGATCGGAGAAATCGAGATCGCGTTTCACAAACACGATCACGGGCGTTCCCTGGTCGATATGGATTGTCGGCGGAACCTTGATGTCGTTGCGCAAGGCTTCCTGCGCCATGCGCGTGACGCTCTGCGCGACCGTTTGCGCGCCGATCTGGCGCGCGTTCAGCAGGATTTGCCCCTGCGACACCGCATTGAGCGGGATCAGCGTTCCCGACGCCGGATCGAGAACGAATTGCTGGCCCTGATACTGATTATAGTTTTGGCCGAGCGCTGACGCGAATTGCGCCGCCCCGCCGGCCAGCGTCAGCAGGGTCGCGCTGCCGAAGCGTTGCAGGAAATGCGTGTCGACCTCGCCCGTCAGTCCCGAACGCCCAAGCGCATCCGTTCCCGGCGACTGCAGCATCAGCGACACGCCGTCCGCCCGAAGCATGCGCGTCCACACGACAAAAACCCGGGTCTGCCCATAGGCGAGACCCGATTTATATTCGCCAGTGAGCATCGTTCCTTTCGGGATCAGAACGCGGCGGCCGTCAAAGGAATAGACGTCTTCCGTCGTGATGGCCCGCACCATGCCCGTCAGATCAGACTGGATCGCCGTCTCCAGCGTCGCCCGGATCATGTAGCCTTGCGGGACAAGGGCATCAGTCCGCCTGATTTCTTCCGCGTAAGCCTTCGTCACCTGCTGCTCGGAATTGGCGAGGAACCGCCGATGCGGATCTTCCTCCTTGTCTTCGGCCGTCACTTTCGACGGATCGCCAGTCGCGACCCCTTCCTTGTCGCTGACGATCAGCATGGGTGAGCGCAAGCGCGCCTGTTTTTTCGCTTCCGCCTCCTTGCGCAGCCGCTCCAGTTCGGCGAGGCGCTTCGCTTCGCTATCGTCGAAGGGTTCCGACTTCGGCGCGGGCGGCGGATCGTTCACAACGACCGGCGGCGGCGGAACGACGGGCGCTGGCGGCGGGATCACGAATTTGTTTTGAGGCGGCGCGGGAGCCGGCGTCGCGTTGAAGCCGACACCCGGCTGCAACCTCGCCGTTGCGAATGTTTCTTCGGCGGCGTTTTGCGGCCGATTCTGCTTGCGCGCGGACGCATACCAGAACAGGCCGAGGACAAGCACGGCGAGGGCGAAGAAGAGCGCGCCGAGCGCCATCCCCGGATTGGACGACTGGCGCGTGATAGTCTCGCCCGCGAGGCGTCCTTCCTCATCGAAATCCGCAGCCATGACGGTTTCCCCTTCGTCTATTGCGCCGGTGACGCGGCCTGCGCCGGCGCCAAAATCTGCGTCCAGAACGGTTGCGGCGCGTGTTCGGTTTGATATTGCGGCTGCACGTCGGCTTCCTGCGTGACCGGCGCCGGCATGGACTCGGCGCGCAGATTGAACACGCAGGCCGTCTCGTCGCCGTTACGCATGGTGAATTGCCCGGCGACCTTATCGACCACAATGATCTCGCCTTCGCGCCGATAATTGGCGAGCGTTTCGCTGCGATCGGGTTTCACGAGGAAGATCGCCGGGACTTCACCGCCGAAACGGAAGTAGGTCTTGATCCCGTCGTCAAAGACGAAATCGGGCTTTGCCGTCACCTGGCCTTTGTAGCTGTAATCGAAATTCGTTCCCGGACGCGACATGAGCGCGCGATAATTGGGCATCGCGGCTTTTGCCTTCGCGAGCGCCAACAGGCGTTGATCCTCTTCGACATCGGGATAGGTGAAGCGAACCTTGAAGACCACGGACGCCCGGTTATCGACGGCGCGCAGGAGAAAATTGTAAATGCGCTTGCGCGTCACGACGTTCATATTGGTGACGGCGTGGGGTTCGAGCGGCTTGATGAAGAGAAATCGCTTCGACTGGTCCGGCAAAGCCTGCCATCCGACGGAATCGCCGATCGCGACGGTTTCGATGCGTTCATCGTCACCAAACGCGACCATCGTCGAGACGCCGAGCGCGCCATGCACCACGACGACATTGTCGCGTTGAAAGGGCACGGTTCGAATGCGTGAGTCCTGAATGACCGCGCGTGGCGCCTGTTCGGCGAAAGCTGGTGCGGCGGCAAACATAGCCATCACCAGATGAATGGAGATCGCTCTCATGGCGCGGGCGCTCCCGTCGGTGGCGCAACGGTCGGCGCTTCGACCGGGACCGCGCCGACTATTGGCGCGACAGTCTCCTGGTCCTTCCGATATTCGATGACCTGAAAGCCGAGCGGATTGTCCCAACGCCATTCGTTCTTCATCGGCTCCGCCGTGTAGCGAAAGCGCACATTCGCGGCCCAGTGCTCTTCGATCCGCTCGCGGTCGCTTGTGCGAATGGTCGTGAACCGCACGGCGGCCGTTGCCGGAGATTTGGGGTTTTCCATCCATCCCTGCGACAGGAAATTCACGCTATGGATGATGACGCGGATGCGGCCGCCGATCCCGTAGAGCTTCACCGGGTTATGGAGATTGTTCGGCGAAAAGGCTTCCTGCAGATGCTTGCTGGCTTGTCCGGCTGAGAGCAGCGACGCCAGCTCGAAATTATCTCGTAGCGCGGGCGGATCGTAGGTTTCGCGCGCGCGAATGTAGCGAACGATATTTGCCTGCGTCACCGCTTCACGCTGCGAGATCGGACCGCCTTCTTCTAAAGGTTTCGCGACCTCGACGAAGCCTGTCGCCTTGTCGACGAGCAATGTCACCACTTCAGTTGATTTAAGCGGAACCAGCGACAGCAGCGTAAGCAGCCCGATCGCAAGACAACCGAGGGCCACGACCGCAACGACGCGCCACACATTGCGCGAAATCTCAAGACGCCGATAAATGTCGCGCTCCCAACGCGCGCCGTCGTGAAAGTAGGACTCGTTCACGAGTGGCCGGTCCGCCCCGCTTTCCGCCTCGGTTTGCATTTGACTCAGCCTTCACGATTTCTGGCGCGCGCTTGCGCGACGCGGGTTTCGATCAGCGCGCCCGCCACTTGCTCGGCGCGTGGATCGGCGGAAAAGTCGCGACTGCCCGCGCCCGGCGAAATCGTCGCCGCCCCCTGGGTTATGGTTGCATGTGGGGGCGGGAGCGCGGGCGGCTCCGGCCGCGCGCCGCCGCCGTTTCGCCAGCCGCGCGCGATACGCCAATAGGCATAATCTCTCACGCCGCGCATTGCGGTCCCTGGCAAGGCGTTGTGCAGCGCGTGACCGCCGGCGATCGATGCGGCGATCGACAGGGACAGCGGCAAGATGAACGATCCGACGAGGCACAAAATCAGAAATGGCGCGATCACCGTCAGACCCGAACTCACATCTGTGATCCCGCCGAGATTGTTGACTGTCGCGGTCATCAGGGCGAGCAGGAAGCCCAGGACGCCGTAGACGATCGCGGGAACGATTGCGTATTGGGCGCAGGTCCGCAGCCAGCCGGAAAAGAGCGCCGACGAGAATTCGAATAGCGCCATTGCGATAAAGAGCGGCGCGAGCCCGAGCAGAATGAAGAGCGCAATCTTGCCGACCAAAACGTAGGTGATCGCGAGCGCCACGAAAATTACTGTGAGCAGAACCAGGACAATCGCCATTAGCGAAAGTCCGATTGCGGCTCCCCATCCGCCGGAAGCGGCGATCACCTTTGCCGCTTGCATCGCGGTTGAAAACAAATTCGAGAGCTGCGCCGCGACGGTCGTTTCCGGCGCGCCGCACGACGTGCCTCCCGTTCCCGTGCAAATGGCCGTCGCGATTCCGTTCGCCGTCTTCGTAAACACCTCGACGACGATCTGCGAAAAGTCGCTCCAGTAGAAGCCAACGGCGTAAATCAGGCCGATCCGAAAGATTCGCCACAGAAACCCGCCCGCTGTCAGCGGCGCGCGGCCGTAGACCATTTCATAGCCCCAATATGCGATGTAAGCCGTCAAAGCGACGGTGAAGACGGGAAGCAGCTCGGTCGCGATCGAATCGTAGATCACTTCAATGGCGCTAACCGCGATCGTGTCGACCCTCTGAAAGAGCTGCGTCACCATATCCATGGTGGCGCGGCCTCAGCGATTGACAGGGCGCATCGGCCCGCAATCGTCGGCATAGGCGGCGCCGAACGTCATCCTGCTATCGCGTGTGCAGGGCGCAATCAAATCCCTGTGCGCGCAGGACGAAAGTGCAACCGTCCCGACCGCCAGGGCGGCGACAAGCGCCGATCTTATCCACCATCGCCGCATTCGTCTGCCCTTTCTCACTGCCCGACCAGCGTCGCCTTTGACGCATCGAACGACATCATGTTCGAGAGTTTCGACTGCGCCGCCAGATCCTGCTGTTGCTGCGCATTGAGCGACGCGTTGGTGAGATTCACGGAGCCGATCAGCTCATTGATCGTCAGCCCCGTCTGCGTCTGTATCTGCGAGTTTTGATCGACCGAGGCCTTGATGTCGGCGGACGAGCCGATTTGGCCTTGCGCGCCCTGGAAGGCCGAGGAGCGCGCGGTGGAGGCCGCCTGTCCGCCCGCCACCGCCGCCGTAACCGCCGCGGATGTGTTGACCGCGCCCGAATAGGCTTGGTCGGTCGGCGCCCCGGCGGACGAGCCGCCGGTGAGCGTTTTGACAAGATTGAGCCCGTTGATGATATCCGACGCCAGCGCGCCATAGGAGCCGAGGCCGTTCATCGACAGGCCGCCGCCGCCAAGAAGCGAACCCAGCTCCGGCACGCTCGACATTTGAAAGCCGCCGCCAAGGCCCATCGAGGACAGCGACCCGGTTGAGCGGTTTCCGGTGACGGCGGCGAGTGTCTGGTTCACCGTGTTCAATATTTTCTCATTCGAGTTCATGATCTGCGCCGTATGCGACGCTGTTTGCTGCGCTTGCATAAATGTTGGATTGTCATGCACCGCCATTTGCGCATGGGCGGCGCCGGCGCCGGCGAGTAATGCGAGGCAAATGAAAAGCAGAGTCTTCATGATCGCACTCCCCTATTGAGGCGACACACGCGGGTCGACGAATGTCGCCCGTGCGGGGTCGAAGCCAAAAATATTGGCGGCGTAACTGCTGCCGCCTGTGACATTGACGTTGCGCTGATTCACGAGTTGCGTGGTCAGAAGCCCGGCCATAATCAGCTGGTTCCAAAGCGCGCCATTATTCGATCTCGCTTGGCTGTTTTGGTCCCA
>JBPFDW010000024.1:0-30864 GCA_051061375.1 Methylocystis sp.
GCCCCATGTCGCTGGCCGCGCGAACCATGCGACGCAGCGCTTCTGTTGTCGTCAGATTCCTCGCTTCGCAGAATGACAGAAACGCCGCCGCCTCCGTCTCATCGACGCGGAAACCGATAAATCGCGTCTTGCGCCGATCGTAATGTCGCTTGTCCGCCATTCGTCGATCGTCCTTAGCGTCCGGTTTGCCTTTGGCAAACTGCCGGACGCGAACATGGCCGGCGCGGCGAGCGCACATAAAGATTTTGTTTCACAAAATCCCTATCCTGCCATTCATCACCACTCTTCGCTTTGCATAGCCGAAACCCCCCATTTTCTCAACGTTTTTCAATGGTTTTGGCAGATTTCAAGACAGTCTCGAACCACTCTCAGTGCACTATCAAGACAGTCTAATGAGGCTCTTAGATCAACATCGAAAGCGTCTCACACAGAGACCCAACGGACTCGCATAAAATTATCACCGTCGCATCAGGCGCATATCAGATCAATCTCCAAGATGCTCCGCGTCGTCGTCATAAAGGTCTTGCGTAAGGAAGGGAGTGGGTCTAAATAATTGCCATTTTATTAGAGGATCGCATGAAGCTGACCGGTGAGGACCTGCAGCGTCTGAAACAAGGGATCAACGCGCTAAAGCCGAACCGCCGGCTCACGCTGCGCGAACAAATTGGTGCTCTCTATGAGCCTTTGATGAAGGCGAAAGGCCGGGGACTGACGAATGCTCAACTTCTCGATTACCTCAGAGAGCAGGGCATTATGATTTCGGCGCCTTCGCTGTTTCGGGTGCTGAAACAGCTCGCCGAACAGAAAGCCCAGCGCGGGGTGAAGCGGGGAAGCCATCACTCCAGCGAGAACGGGAAAAGGCCCGCGCCGACCTCCTCGGAAATCGCAGGGTCCGCATCCGTTGGAACCGTCGAGTCTGAACCTGTGCTGCGCGCGTCGTCTTTCCGCGTGCGCCGCGACCGCGATGAAATCTAGGAGATCGGTGAATGGATAAGGCGATTTACATGGTCGGCGGCAGCAAGGGCGGCGTCGGCAAGTCCATGGTGACAATGGCGCTCATCCATTTTCTGACGGCGCGGGGCGAGGCGGTTGTCGTGGTCGACGCTGACACCTCGAATCCTGACGTCATGCAGAACTATGAGAAGGAGATCCCGTGCGAGGGCGTCAATCTGGACGATGCTGACGGCTGGATTCGGCTCGTCAATCTCTGTGACGAAAACGCGGATAAGACCGTTATCGTCAATACGGCGGCGCGGAACAATCAGGGAGTAGGGGCCTACGGCGTCACGCTGAGCGGCACGCTCGACGAGCTGAAGCGGCGATTGGTGACCTTGTGGGTTGTCAATCGTCAGCGGGATTCGTTGGAGCTGTTGCAGGATTTTCTCGAAGCGATCCCGAATTCAACCGTTCACGTCGTCAAGAACGGCTACTTCGGCGCGGACGAGAAGTTCGAACTCTATAACGGCTCGAAGACTCGAAAGTCGATCGAAGGTCGGGGCGGGAAGAGCCTGCTCTTCCCCGACATGGCGGACCGCGTGAGCGACGACCTTTACAGCAAGCGTCTCAGCATCCGAAAGGCGCTCGCCGATATGCCGATCGGCAATCGCGCCGAATTGAAACGTTGGCTCACACAGGTCGATGGCGTCTTTTCGGCGGTCGTGCCGAATGGCTGATGGCATGGAAGCCCACGACGCGACCGGCTTTGAGAAGCTGATCGGCCGGACGGCGACGGAGACAGAACGCCGACAGCTTCGTCGTGTGAAGGAGGTTCTCGGGCTTCGCGACAATGACGCGCTGTGGCTCGTCATCTTCGCGCTTCAATATTACGACAGCCTCTATCGCCAGTTCCCCAAGGCGATTGCCACCGAGGCGGCGGCCATCATGACGCGCACGCGCGAGACGGCGGACGCGCAAATGCGCGCCGGGGTCGAACAGGCCAAGGCCGACCTCGCCCGCGCCGTCGCGCTCGCGGCGCAAGACGTCGCGCGAGACGTGGCGCGACGGCAGGCGACGCAGTGGCTCGCCTATGGGATGGCGGTTGGCGCGGCCCTCGTTGTCACCGGAATCGCGATTGGGCGCGCGCTGGCGCCGTAAGTGGCGCCCCGGCTGTCATCGACAACGGGTTGCAGGGATGCGAACTCGACAGGGATGATTACCGAGGCCAGTCCTTACACCGTCGCTATTTTCCCGCCGCCGGCCTCCAGCCTGCCGCTGTCGCTTCCGCCACGGAGCAGAACATACGTTCTTCGGCGCCCGTGATGGTGACCCGGGCGTAGTCGCGACTGCCGGGTACGTGGAAGATTTTCTCGCCCTTGCGGTTGACGTTGCCCTTGATGGCGCAGTCCTTGGACGGCGTCGGCGCGTCCTTTGACGCCGGCTCGGCGTAAGCGGCAGAGTTGGGAAGCGGCCGGGAAACATTCCATAGCTGCTGGAAGCGCGCCTCGAAGGACTTCGCCGCAGACGGGTCGTGTAGAACGACGAGATCATTATCCTGCTGCTTGAGCCCGGAGGCCGACAGGTTGGCCGACCCCGACCGAAGAAGGCGCCCATCGACGGCATAGGACTTCAGGTGCATGTATGCGCCCGCCGGTTTCATCCGGACATCGTCGGCAATGGGGCGAAGCCGGTCGAGCGCGTGCTGCTGGCCTGGGTCTAGGACGATGCGGAGGGCGACCCCGCGCCGGCGCGCCTCGATCAACGCGTCGATGACGGCCCAGTCCGTGAGCGAGTAGACCGCCATGTCGATCTTCGCGCGCGCCAAGCGGATCAGGTCGACGTCGATGCGCTCAAGGTTTTCATCAGGCGCGTAGTGGATTTCCACATCGCCGGCGCGCACGGGCAAGGAGCCGATGCCGCAGAGGAGGGAAGCGCCAACAACGATCCGAAACCAGCGCCGGTGGATCACTGCCACTGGCTCCAGATGATAAAAATGAGGGCGACGATGGCCGAGCCGATCGATGTGAATACAACCCGCCAGTTATAGCGCTCGCGGAATGGAAGCTGCCGCCAGCGCGCTTCCTCGTCGTCTTCTCGGTTTTGTTGTCCTCGCCAACCCATTAACGTATCCTTTAAGGGGCGGATCCCGACCCGTCTCCACACGACGAAGTCACAATGGTGGGCGTGTTCAGAGAGCGCCAAGTCGGGACGAAGGCTCCAATTTGTCAGCGACGTCCGAAAATTTTTCGCTGCACGCGGTCAACCATCTTCATCGCCTTCTTGCTCAACCGACGCAGCGCCACCCAGCGCGTCATAGCGACGCGACGCCAACCACTGAAGACGCAAGGCCTGTGTCAGCAATACGCGTCGTAATCCACCCTGTACCTTTCGCTCGGAGATCACCTGCGCAAGCCGCGAAATAATGAGCGCTCTTCGAGCGATCCGAAAATCGGGATGTGATCGGAGCTCATAGACGCGGTCGGAAACAATTCTCGCGCGCAGGGATCGGGGCGCTTCGACGACGAGCGACCCAGGCGGTGGATCCTTCTCGTTCAGGATCGCTTTGAACTCTGACCGATCAACCGCGAGCTGCGTGATCAATCGCTCCAAAGCCTCCAGTTGCTTGCGCGCGTCGGCATCCTTGCCACTTGTCTCCTGATATTGTGGCAGCGGCCAGACCTCGATTTCGAGCACTTCGAACGGATCAAGTACTGACATGGCAACAGCATCAGTGCGCTGATTGGTTAGGTGACGACGAATGCGCGTGCGCAGCATCTCGTTCGTCTGCCCGACATAGATGGGTTCGCCGTCATAATCGAAGAAGGCGTAAACGCCCCATTTGTAATTCCCGACACGGCGAGTCTGCCCCACGGCCTCTTCGAACGATGTATCCAGAAACCTCGCCAGATTGGCTCGCAGATCCTCCGTCTCGAACGGTGGAAAGTTTATGAAATCGGGATCGCGACGAGGAGCGGGCTCGTTCGGATTAGGCATGTCGGATCGCCGTCATGTCGGAGGAATGCTGCACCACGCCTCCCCGTTCGATCGTAGTGCGCCGCATGGTCTCGTTACAGAGCGAGGCGATTTCGAAGCTGACATGATTAATCTCGTCGCCGCGACCTCCAAAGCAGGAATGGAATGCGGCGAGGAGTTCGACGTTCATAAGTGATTGCGCGCCGACTTTTGGCGCTTCACCAGAGGGTATGGAAGATGGGAAAAGATAGATGCAGGGCGGCGGCGCACAGAAAGGACCGATCACGGTCGTTCTGGCATCGCTCTCGTCCAACAGCTTTGGACAGGCGCGTCCGATCGTTCCGCACACCATATCCCAGATGACGAGGCCATCAACGCGCTGATTGCGCGCGATGATCTGAGCGCTTATGCGCGTATGAACCCCAGACCAGGCGTTGCGCCGCGGGTCGGCGCCGACATTGGTGCACAGGCTCCAAAGGACAAATTCATCTGCGCCTTCCGGGCGCTCGAAAATTTTCGAGTTGTCGCCGTCCAAACAGCCTTTCAGGTCGATGATCGCCGTTCGACCGCTTGGTAGCGTCACAACATAGTCATGCAACACGCCGCGCTTGGCGCGGTCCCAGCCCGCGATGAAGCCTCGGTCCTCCATGTGATTGAGAATATGCTGGACGAACTCCCGCTTACCTCGCATCGCTGCGGCAAACTCTCCTCGCACCTGTTGAATAGCGCCGCGGAAAATTGGCGAGGCGTAGAAGTCTTTCTCCGCAAGCCCGTGGTCGCCGAGTTTATGCGCTTGGGTCTTGAGCACTTCAGCAAATTCTGCGATCTGCTGGCGCACGCTTGGGTCCTGCTCGCAAGGAATAACGCTCACGCGGCCTTCTCCGCCGCAGCGCACACGTCGAGAAGCGGTTCAAGCAGATAGCGCGCTAAATGCCGAACGACATCGACAGCGACGCCGTCGCCCGTCAAATGGTAAGCCTCGTTGTACTTTTTTGGCAGCTTATACGCGTCATCAAGTCCCATTAATCGGGCGGTCTCCCGCGACGAAATCAGGCGCGAACGAATCTTGTTTCCATCGACGACGACGATCGTCTGGCGGCTTGAACCGCCTGCGGGCGTCCGCAGACATCCCGCGACATCGTCAAACCGAATTTCCGCCCGTTGGACCTTGACGCCATTTTCGTCGAGGCGGGTGCGCTTATAGACCCCGCCCACCATCCGACGCCCCGAACGCTTGGCGGCTTCAACCTTCGCCTTGTTGACAGGCGACATCATCGCCAAAATTTGCTTGGTTTCAGCGGCGGTATGCCAGTCGACGCTCGAAGGATTTTCTTCGATGATATCGGCGAAAGAATTCTTGCGACGCGGCGGCGTCGGTAAATTCCACCACAGCATGTTCTTCCGGGCGCGGGAGGAAACGCCGTCAACGGCTCTGCGCAATCCCAGCGTATGAAATGGCTCGATTGGCTCCGGCGACAGGAGCGACGGGTCTATCGTCACATCGTCTCTTACGCCGATCACAAACAATCGTGGCCGGGATTGCGGCACGAACAGAGAGGCGTTGATGATCAAGGCGCCGTATCGATATCCGGCTTCGCCAAAGGTCTTGCAGATCGCTTCGAAATCTCGTCCGCCGTGGGAGGTCAGCGTGCCGCAAACATTCTCGATCGCGATAATCTTCGGCGCGCGATTGTCGTCGATCAGCCCCGTGATGACATCCCAGAACGGATAGAAGGTTCCAGAGCGCTCTCCCTTCAACCCGGCTCCGCCTCCGGCCAATGATAAATCCTGGCAGGGAAACGACCCCCAAATCAGGTCGGCGTATCCTGACAGCTCATCCACGGTGACCTGGCGAACATCGCCGACCTTGAGTTCTCCGCCCGTACCCCAGTTGGCTTGATAGGCGAGACCTTTTTTGTGATCGAAATCATTCGCGAACAGACATGTCCAATCGGACCCAAGCCCTGCCCGGGCCATCCCGCCACCGGCAAAAAACTCATAAAAATTAGGCATGACGCTTCCGCTCAATGGCTTGGTCGTCGACCAGAGCATCGTCCCGTTCGAGCTTTTCCTTGATGGCCTCGGCAATCCAGGTGTTTCTGGAGACATTGCCGGGACGCGCGCTCCGCGCTTGATCGATCGCCTCGAAGGTCTCGGGTGACAACCGAAGATTGATGCGATCCAGCGGACGAATCGCCTGATTTTTTGAAGAATCGAGCATGCAGCGAAGCTGGCGCCTTTTTGGCGCCATGTCCAGCATGTTCTATATATGTTCCGAACCGACGAGATAGCATATCGAGCCCATCTCACTTTAAATTTTCTCGTTTCCAGGTGACCTCCATGCGTTGGGCTCCGCGCTCGTTCCCCGTAAAGATCCATCGCCACCTGAATGTCGCGGACTTGGCCGACATATCGCCCGAGGAGCTCGATCAAGCGGAAGAGGAGGGCGCGCTCGCAGGCAATCGCTCCTACTGCGATCTGCGGGGCTGCGGCTGGGGCGTCGTTCGCACAGCCCTCGATATCGAGACGAAACTGATTGACCGCCTGAAGATGGCGGATGACGTCGAAGCGGAAATGTCGGCCTTCGAAGAGGAGCGCGCGACCGCATTCGACGACGAACCCGCACTCTGGGGGCTGGATGTCGGGGTCGCCTCCGCGACAATCGCGATTTCGGCCTACGGCTCAGTCCCTGTGTCCAGCTGCAACGCAGGCGCTTTTGGCGGATGCCACTCAGCGCGCTATCCTTACGTTGCATTTTTTCTTCCAAAGGACTTGGCGCCTGAAATCATGCGTTGCGCCGAGGCCGCCGACATTGGGCTGCTCTGCGATGAAAGCGGACTCGCGCAAATTTATGGCCAAGGAGAAATGGATCTCGTCCGTTTCGCGCAAACTGCATGGCAAAGAAGCGCGGCTGGCGAAGAAGAGGCCCGATGATGAATGTATTTGAGCGATCAGCGGCGCGTTAGCCTTTTTCGTGATCAAGGTGGCGACACGCCGCGCCAAGCTGATGGCGACAGAGTCTCTTGCGGCGAGCAGATCGCCGCGCCGGTCAATGCGCGCTAAGCTTGGGCGCCGTTTGCTGACCGCCGCGACAAGCAATCTCATGATGCAAATTGGTCTGCTTGTGTTTGAGGGGCCGCGCGCGGCCCCTCAATCGCGCTCAGCGGGACTTCTTGCCCTGCGGCTTCGCGGCGGGCGCTTCCGTCTTCTTCGCCGGCTTGTCGGCAAGGTGCTGAATATCCTCTACCGCGAAAGTGTAGCCGAACCGGCGCTCGCCATTAGCCGCTTTCCATTCGGTCTGCTTCGGGCGCGACGTCACTTGAACCAGGTCGCCGGATTCGAGTTTTTCGCGCGCCCATTTGATGCGCGATTCCTGCCGGGCAAAGATCGTATGTTCGATCCACTCGGGATTGTCGATCCACTCGCCATTGCCGTTCTTGTAGGGGTTGTTCGAGCAGACGGTGATGACGAGATTGGCGCCGACTTCCTTGAGCTGACCGACCCGGCCGACCTGAATGTGTGTGTTGAGCTGCGACATTTTCTCTCTCCTATCGTTGGGCCTCGGCCCGTTGCGATGGCGATCTGAAAGCGCCGGGGTAAGGAGACCACAGAGCCGCAAGGCCGTAAGGCCGCAGCGGGCGAGCGAAGCGCTGCGCGCCGACCGCGACGGAGAATTTTGAAAGGGCGCGCCGCGCCCGTGCGCGAGGAATTGCCGCATAGCGGCAAGGGGAAAATTCTTCGGCGCAGGCGCCGACGTGGCTCCGCCGGCGCTAGACAAGCCAGTAAAGAGCAACGGGCGAAGGCCCGACATGGCAAGAGAGATCTGTGCAAAGTTCGACACACAATCAGGTCAGTCGAATTGTCCGCCGAGCCTCGGGCCTCTTCGTTCTCACACCATCGCGCAATGCCGAGAATTGGCTTGGCCATGATCGATCCCGCGTGGCCGTATCAATAATGCCATGGCGCGTCGTTCAAATGGGCTGATTATGAGAAGCCCCGCGCCTATTGAGTGACGGCCCCTACGCCGCGCAAACAGTCGACTCGGCTTGGGCGCGTGCACATCCGAAGCGTAAGGAAGCGAGTAAGAGACGAAGCCATGTCGCCGCGGGATACGCCTGTTGCGCGCAATCGAAGAACGGGCGACGTTGCGCTGTGTCTGCGACGCGGGGGGCGGCGGCTATCCAAATATAGGTCAATCTTATGCAGGGTGTTGCGATGAACGAGATTGTTATAGCGGACGCTGATCGCGAAGGTGAAACGATGACGGCGCGCGTCATACGCTATGATCGGGAGCAACGTCGCCTCGAACTGGCGGCGCCCAAACTGTTGTTTTTACACTTTACGGCGATGGCGAATGGTTCACGGGAGTGCTCGGCGGCCGAAGCTTCTATTGGGATGCGCCGCGCGCCGAGCCCGCGAAAAAGCGGGAGAAGCGTTAGCTCCGGCGCGTATCCCAATTGTCGTCACGAATTCGGCATTTTCAGCAGCTCCTGATAGCCCTGCTGCGTCATCCATCGTGCGCGGGCGTAATGGCTGTGATAGACGCGCCGCGCACGTTCACGGTCGACGTCGGGATCAATGTTGAGGACGATCCGGCTCGCCTCCTCCCAGCCGGCGCCATCGCGCGCCGCATCGAGCAGGCGGAGATATACGATCATATGCGAGAGATCGTAGTCGGTCAGCTCGAGCGTCGTCGGCGCTACCTCTGCGACCGTGTCGGACTGATTGGGGATCACGGTTGGCCTCCGTTAAAGCGCAGGCTATGCTTTGATCGCTCATCGTAAGGCTACAGCCGCAAGGTAGCCGATAGCGCCGATATGTGGCGGCATTCAGGGTGCGCCGAGCGCCGAGCGACAAGCGCAGCCACGCGTCGCGACGCGTTGCGACGGAAGGCGAGTGGTCGGGACACGCTCTGTGACTGTTACGCGACGCCATTCGCGTACTGCAATCGAACCGCATGGATGGCGCGACGGACTGATGATTTCGAAGGGTGGTTCGCGCGAATGGAAAAGTAGGAAAGTCCGTCCGTTCCGAGGCCGCTCGCTACGCATTGGGAGCGCAGACGGCGCGTTCGCGCCACAAAGAAGCTCGCAACGCGAGCGCAAGAAGGGGCCATAGTCCCCGACACGAGCGTAGCGACGCCAAAGGACTATTCCCCAGCCCTTTTTTCGGATGATAGCGACCTCTGGTCCGAGTGAGCATAGCGACGGCGCGCCGCGTGCCGACACGAGGCCAGTGCGCGCCCGACAAGCGGGCGCTGTGATCGGCGCCGTAGCCGAGCCAACGCGGAGAGTGCTTGAATTTTGCGCACACAATCATGCAGGCGTATCTCGTCGCAGGGGAGTTGCGAAGGTCTTGATAAGCCCCCCGATCAAGCCCGCTTCTGCACCTGAGCGGCAAGCGTTTGGCGAACAATACCAGCCTGGTTGTTCGATGCTCTTTTCGAAGGTCTTGCGCTTTGCAGCCGCTGCGCGAGCACGTGCAGCGGAATGGTTCGCGGCGCGCAACGCAAACTCCGAGCTTTCCACGTTTCCAGGTCGCCTAGACGCCGGGCGTGTCAGCGTCAGCTGACTACGCGGCGTCCTCTTCACCGCTATCGGCGCGGCTTAAGAGGTCAAACACGTTGGCGACAACGTCCATGCCGTAAATCGTCTTGCCGTCCTTCTCATAGGACGTTTCGGCTACGCGACATTCGGCATAGATCGGCGCGCCCTTTCTGACATTCTTCAACACGAAAGCCGCGTCGCGCTCATTCAGGACCGTGACCGTAATCCAGTCGGTTTTCTCAATGCGCTCGCGCGATTTCTTGTCGATCCAACTGCGGTTCGTCGCCACGCTGACCTTGGCGATTTTGCCATTGTCGAACGCCTTGGGTTCTTGCCCGACATAGCCTCTTAGAATGAAAAGATTGGTTGTTCTCATTGCTTCTCTCCAATGATCCAAACGGAAAACCGCCCAAATTCCCGGGACGAAAGTGCTGCGCGCGCCTGCTAGCATTTTATTAGAAGAATGACGATAATAAGATTGTCTCGAATAGGGTTTTGGCTTTAACATCGAGCGCTACGGCGGCATGCGTCGTGCGCTCCGCCTGCGGGACGGCGAAACACGAAGGCGATTCCTCGATATGTCGGCAAGGTCGGCGCAGACGAAAGGACCCGGGGTGCAGATACGATAAAGCTCTCTCGATCACGGCTCGGCCCAAACCTGCACAAAATTCAAGCTGAGAGGAGTGCAGCCGTTTGACGGAACGGATTGAAACGCTCGACGAATTGAGGGCCCTGGCGATCGGCGCTGTGATGCTGTCGCATTTCGCACTCGCCTTCGGGTCGCAATCGATCGTCGCATTTTGGCTCAACCTTCCTGATCTCAGCGTCGGCGTCGATCTGTTCTTTGTGATTTCAGGTTTTCTGATTTTCCAGAATCTCGCCGATCTGACAGATAAAGCCTGCGATTTCACGCGCGGTATCGCGGCCTTCTATGCGCGCCGGCTGACTCGGATCGCGCTTCCGGCATGGGCGATCGTCGCGGCGATTGCAATGACCGATCTTGCACGCCCCGCGTCGAACGCCACGGATCTTTGGACCGCGGCGGCGTTCGTCGCAAACGTCCATTGGGCGCGATGCGAAATCGTCCGCTGTGGCGACGCGCTCGCGACATCTCATTTCTGGTCGCTGGCGAGCGAAGCACAATTCTATCTCGTGGCGCCGGCGCTTCTGCTGGCTCGAGGACCCGCGCCGCTCTACGCGGCGATCGCAGCCATTCTGCTGCTCGCGCTCATTCCCCGCCCGCATGGCTCGCTGCTGTGGGCGCTGCGCCCCGACGCGCTCCTGCTTGGCGCGACGCTCGCCAGCGAGGTGCGGCGGAGCGCTGCCTGGCTGGTGAAGGCTCCGCCGGTGACCGCCGGAATGGCTGCATGGTGGATACTGGTCGCGTCCATGTTGGCGCGGATTGCAATTGGTCCCTTCTCGGGGTTGGCCTGGACGCATGTCGCGCTGATCGGTGCCGGCGTTCTTCTGGGACGCCTTAAAGGGACGCCGATCGGGGGCTATGTTGGCGAAGCTATGCGCGCGCTCGGCCGGGCGTCATTCTCCGTCTATCTTGTCCACCTGCCGCTGATCGGCGTCGCAGCGGAATCGGTTGCCACGAGGATCGGTGTGCCGGCCGCCGTCTTTGGCGCTCTGGCCGCGATCGCCGCCGCGACGATGGTGATCGAATTCGCGATCGTCCGGCCGGCGGCGCAACTCGGCCGAGCTTGGAGCGTGCGCATCGCCTCTAATTATTCGCCAATCAGAAGCAGCCGCCTAAAGATCGGCTAAGCGCCTTGTGACAGCGAACGTCTTTCTGCGGAAACGACGCTTGCAAAAGTGTATCGCCGAAATCCATTCGCCGCGACTCAACGAATCGAAACGGCATGCATAGCCGGTGAAGCGAATTCGCAGATGTTCAAATTTAACCCGCATGTCAGTCATCGAGCATCGACAAGGCGTGACTGAACGATGACAATCAACTTTGAACGCAAATTTCTTCCAGTGCTTCAACAACGTAGCCACGAGCGCACCGCCTTCGCGGCCGCGCATCGAACAAATGCCGAATTATCGCCTTAACAATTCACAACGCTTACGGCGCTTCCAACAAACACTCCGTTTCCGCGCTAAATGCGAGGCGACCGGAATTCCTTTTGATGCGGCACACATATGAGCTTGCGAAAGACAAAGGCCAACGACAGACGTATCTGGTGTCCACCGTTGCGCCTGTACTTTCCAGGAATCTTCAGAATTTCGCGGAAGTTTGCCAAACGACCGCGTCGGGAAAATGCGCCAGAGCTCCAACATATCGCTTATACGCTTGATCCGAGCGCCATGGCGGCAATCGCCGGCTGCGTTGTCGATGAAATAGACCATCTCGACCGCAAGGCGTCGCATTCGCTCATCCTTCGACATCACTGGTCACGATCGCTCGCCAGTTCCTATCTTGAGGGCGTCGAAGATGTGATGGACGCATGCAATAGCACAGCACTTTTCGAAGTCGATGACGCGATATTCACGCTCACGGAGCGGCCGACGCGCGCGGACTGGCCAGCGCCGATGATCATCTACGTCGCAGAGATTTACGACGCACAAAACGAGATCGGCGCCGAACATTTTGAAATTGTCGTTGGCCCGGACGGACAGCCCGAGCCCCGGGAATTGCTCGGGGTATAATCGGCGTCTTCGCTACGACCTCAGCGTCTCAGATTCGAAAATCTCTTGTGCGAATCCACTCGCGAATAACCGTTTCCGTGTTTGCCGATCAACACGCGTTGCGGCGCAGCTCCTCAAAATATCAATGTTGTGACAAGAGTCCAACATTTGCCATGTTGGGCGAGCGATAGGTAAATAGGCGACTTTTCTGATGAAACAAGAACTTGAGGCGTTGATCGGCATGACGATTCGCCAGACCGAACGGCTTCTGGCGACGGGCGAAGTCGCGTGGGATCACGCGAAGGCATCTTATTCTTTCGATTTTAGCGAAACGCGCTTCGCCCGATGCGCCGGCTGCAAGCGTTCGATCAGCTCGGCCGGGCGGACTCTTAAGGCGGAAGTGAGATCGATGAATTCGATGACGTCGAGCCGCCGCTCGCCGCCTTCCACTTTCGCGATGAATGATTGCGGTTTTCGCGGTCTCGCCGCAACCTGCGCCTGGGTCAGCTTGCGCGCCTGTCGCGCCTGAACCAGCAAAGCCAACAGCTGGCGCTGGCGAGGCGATCGAAGCGTCTTGGACATCGATGCGGACGGGGCTCGAAGAAAGCGAGCTCGTCCGATAATGCGGTTTTTGGAATTATCCCAGTTTGGGATATTCGACCTAAACAGATGCGCGGTTCGAAGCCGTTAAAAGTTTCTTCAGCCGAACTACCCCTAAATCATCCACCATTGGCCTGGGAAAGGCTGATCTCGAGAAGAAAGCCATCGAGGCGCTGGAGCGCTATCGCGAGGCATATGCCAGGGCCGAGGCGCTGGAACAGGAGGAGGCGGCCGCGCGCCAGGAAGTTTTTACACGGCTCAATCGCTTGGAAATCGCGAAGGCCAAGGGCGGGGCTTCGCGCCTGAGACCCGAAATCGTCGCTGCCGACCAAGCCGCCATTTCCAGGCTGAGTGAAATCCGCACCGCCTTGAGCGAAGCGACCGCGGAGCTCGATTCGGCATTCCGGACCCTCGCCGCCGGATGAGCAGTTGGCTACATCCCTGGTGTCAGCGCCGCGAAACCTAATGGGAGCGACGTCGGAGGCAGCGACGAAGAAAACGGCGAGCTCCCTTGACTCACGGCTTTCGGCTGGCCTGCGATGCGGTGGGTCAGCGTCATTCTTGCATCCCCTAGGGGTTCCCGAAATTCTGCGCTCCGAGGAGAAATTGGGGGCGACGAACACGATCCCCAAGGCTCACGGTCGCATCCTTCCCCATTCCGATCTAGGATACCCTCCCGCTGCCTCGTTAACGGTTCACCTAGCTTGCCCCCGTCTTTTGACGCGACGCCGCCTAGAGAGACGCTCGTCGGCTCTGTCGAGCGGGTGACCTTCCACAATGAGGACAACGGCTTCGCCGTGCTGAAGGTGAAGGCGCGCAGCAAGCGCGATCTTGTCCCTGTCGTCGGCCATGTCGCTTCGATCTCGGCGGGCGAATTCATCCACGCCGTCGGGGTTTGGATCACGGACCGCGCCCACGGCCTCCAGTTCAAAGCGGACTTTCTCAAGACCACGCCGCCAACGACGGCGGAGGGAATCGAAAAATATCTCGGCTCTGGCATGGTTCGCGGGATCGGCCCCGTGCTCGCCAAACGGATCGTCGCGGCTTTCGGCGAGAAGACCTTCGAGCTTATCGAGGCGGAGCCGGGGCGCATGCGCGAGGTTGCCGGCATCGGCGCATTCCGGGCTGGGAGGATTGTCGCCGGCTGGGCAGAGCAAAAAGCCGTGCGCGACATCATGGTCTTTTTGCACGCGCACGGCGTCGGCACGTCCCGAGCCGTGCGCATCTTCAAGACCTATGGCCACGACGCCATTCAGGTCATGACCGAGAATCCGTATCGTCTGGCGCGCGACATTCGCGGCATCGGATTTCGGACTGCCGACGCCATCGCCATGAAGCTCGGCATGACGCGGGAGGCCCCGCAACGGGTCCGGGCCGGCATTTCCTACGCCTTGCAGGAGGCGACAGACGAAGGTCACTGCGGTCTCCCCATTGAGGAACTGATCAAGCTGGCGACGGCCCTGCTCGAAGTCGACGAGGGAGCCATTCGGACCGCCCTCACGGATGAACTTGGCGGCGGCGACGTGGTGGCGGATACGATCGAAAATAAGCCTTGCGTGTTCTTGCGGGGCTTGTATCTCGCCGAACGTGGCATCGCCGATCGGCTGCGCTCCCTGACAGGCGGCGCGCCGCCCTGGCCGATGATCGATGTCGACAAGGCCATTCCATGGGTCGAGAAGCGCACCGGCAAGACTTTCGCCGCGTCTCAGCGCGCCGCGATCGGCATGGTTCTCAATTCTAAGGCGGCTGTGGTCACCGGCGGCCCCGGCGTCGGTAAAACCACACTGCTCGACGCCATTCTGCGCATTCTCGCGGCCAAAGGAACGCGCCTTCTGCTCGCAGCGCCCACCGGCCGCGCCGCCAAGCGCATGAGCGAGCAGACGGGGATCGAGGCCAAGACCATTCACCGCCTGCTCGAAACCGATCCGAAGACCGGGGGCTTCCGCCGTGATGCTGACCATCCGCTCGACTGCGATCTTCTCGTCATCGACGAGACCAGCATGGTCGACGCCTCGCTCATGTTCGCGGTGTTGAAAGCGGTTCCAGCAAAGGCCGGTTTGCTGCTCGTTGGCGACGTCGACCAGCTTCCCTCGGTCGGTCCGGGTCAAGTTCTCGGCGATATCATCGACTCAGGCGTCGTTCCCGTCGCGCGGTTGACGGAAGTGTTCCGACAGGCGGCGGAAAGCCGGATCGTCAGGAACGCCCATCGCATCAATCGTGGCGAAATGCCCGAATGGCCGAAGCCGGGCGAAGAAACGGATTTCTTTTTCGTCGAGGCGAAAGAGCCGGAGCAAGGCTCGGCCAAGATCGTCGACATTGTTCGCGACCGAATTCCGCGCCGTTTCGGCCTTGATCCCATTCGCGACGTTCAGGTGCTCTGCCCAATGCAACGCGGCGTTCTCGGCGCACGAGCGCTCAACAGCGATCTCCAGAACGCCCTCAACCCGAATATGGCCGAGAAGATCGAACGTTTTGGCTGCAGCTTCGCGCCGGGCGACAAGGTGATGCAGATCGAGAACGACTACGATCGCGAGGTGTTCAACGGCGACCTTGGTCGAGTCCGCCGTATCGACCAGGCCGATGGCGTCCTCATCGCGGAGTTTGACAGTCGCGAGGTTGAATATCCGTTTGGCGAACTCGACGCGCTCGTTCCCGCCTATGCGACGACAATCCATAAATCGCAGGGATCAGAATATCCCGCAGTCGTGATCGCCATCGCCACCCAGCACTACGCGATGCTCGCCAGAAATCTCCTCTACACTGCGGTTACTCGCGGCAAGCGTCTTGTCGTCCTTGTCGGGCAGCGCAAGGCCTTGGCGATCGCGGTTCGTACTCACGGACGCAAGCGACGATGGACCAAACTCAAGGAATGGCTGTCGCCGCGCTGATCGATTGTCCCACCTCATTGTCTTGGCGTCGTTCTGCGAACATCCCACGCCACTGGCATGTTCGTCAGAGAAGACGCGCGCCGTCCACGCCGACCTTATCTATGCGGGCATCATCATAATCGCGTTGGCCGAGAAAGTAAGAAATTCACTGCCGCGACTGATGTTCCCCCTTGTCTCACGCGCCCCTGGCGTCGTGGGGAACGAAGGACGGGTCCTTGCCAGCCGCAATCGCTGCGCGTCTCAGTTTGGCCATCGTCCAGATCTGGTTGGAAATGGAGCAGAGCAATGTTCATGCCTCAGCGTTCGACCTCGAGCGCTAATTTACCTGGGCTAAATGTCAAACACTGACGCTGACTCTGGGGGATTTCAACTTATGCGCCTGAGACGACCACGACATGCCTCACCCGAGGAGGTTCGAATATCTCGCGAAGGGGAATGGGCGATTATTGAATATGCTGATCCCACTATCTCATCGGTGCGTTTGCGGCTCGGTTCCGAGATCGAGAAGATGACAGACGAAGCGATTCTCGCTCTGCTCAACATGACCGTGGACGCCCGAGACGAAATTTCAGCCCAGTCCGAAAATCGAGTGATCGAGGTTCCGCTTGGGCGGCCGCAGATCAAGTATTTTGAAGAGGGCGACCAGTGGGTCCCTCGCGCGCAAGTCGTACGATGCCACCTTGAGGATGACGAGGAGGGTAAGCTGGTCGTCTACGTCGACGATCAAAAGTTGGACCTTCAACAATTCGGTCGGATGCTCACGACCTATGCGGGATGGGGCATGCGGATTTATTTTGTTGATGATGACGCAGTGGCAGAAGAGCCCACAGTGGAAGTTAAAGATCCGGAAAACTAGCGTCATACCCTGCTAATCCTGCAGGCCAGCGCCGAATATGATGCCTGCCGCGACCCCGGACAGCTAAGCGCGAACCTAGAGAAGGGACGCGTCCGTTGATAGGAGCTATCTTGATCAATTCGGGAAATCCGTTCACGAGCGTCGCGTGGAAGTTGAATGAAGCGCAGGTCACTGCCATGACAAAGGGGGGAACGAAAATCGAAAGAACCGTTTCAAAAAAGTCACTTGAGTCCCCGGAACTGCAGGCCAAACCCGAGCATCGAGCCGACGTAAACGTCGGCCGCGGTCCAGACGAAGGCGACGCCGATAGGCAAGCCTTCATGACGAAGCCTTCCCAACGAGCGGCGCCTGAAAGGCGAGCAGATGCTCGACGACCGCATCGGGCCTATCGAGAGGCAGGAAGTGACCCCCGCGCTCGACGGTCGCCATTTTTGCGCTGGGCACGATCTGGCGATCGTGTTCTCGTTCGTCTGGCCGCGACCAGTCGCGATCGCCCCAGAGCAGGAGCACGGGAATCTTGATGTTCGAATAGGCCTTCGTCGCCGTCTCCCAACTCTCGGCGTTGCGGAGCAGACTGAGGAAGGCGCGATAATGATCGCGTCGGTTGCCGACCAGATACATCTCCTTCAGCAGCTCCGGCGAAATATGCCGCGGGTCGTATACTCCGCCGTCGAGCACCGATTTCATGATGAAGAATTGACGCAGGCGCATCACTGTGTCGCCGAGGACCGGCAGATCCGCCAGGGCGACGAAGAGACGCGCAAGAGAGGAGCTGCGCGCCATTCCGCGTCCCTTGGCGTAATCATAAGGATTGATCGCCACAACGCGCGAAATCCGCGGATTGTTGCGCGCCGCGAGAATGAGCGAGATCGAGGCGCCGATCGAAACGCCGGCGAGCGTCACGTCATGTAGGTCCAAAGCTTCGAAAAAGCTTTCGATCGTCTCAACGAAATAGTCCGCGTCGTATTTCGCGGGTGGTATGTCGGAATAGCCGTGGCCGGGATAATCGACCGCATAGACGGTGAAACTCTTCGCGAGCTCGGGGACGACCTTTTCGAAGAGGTCGAGTTGCGTCCTCAGCGTGTGCAAAAGAACCAGCGCAGGGCCTTCGCCCGTCTTGATGTAGCGAAGGCGGACGCTGTTGACGCTGATATATCGGATCGGAATGTCCGGCGCCCAGGAGAGGCGCTCCGGAGTTGGCGGGACAGGCCGCATCGCCTCGACGAGGAATGAAAGAAGCACGATCGCCGCCGCCACGACAACGACGAGACCGAAGATCACAACATTCGACATGGCGTCCTCCTATGATTCGACGACGACGTCGCTCTCGGCGAGCGCTTGGCAAGCGAGAATGTACCCGCGGTCCTTCTCTCCCTGCGTCAGGGAATCCTCGACCGGCATCCGCACCTTGCCTGAGAGCAGCTTGACGCGGCAGGCGCCGCATGTGCCCGATCGACAGGCATTGTCGATAAAGACATGCGCCTTGTCGGCGACGTCGAGAATGGTGTCATTCTCGGCGATCGGGGCCGAGACCTGCGACATCTGAAAGGTGACGCGCCCGACGATCCTGCCGGCCGAAGCCGCCTTGCGGGTCGGATCACGCGTCTCGGTTCCGAACGCTTCCTTCTTGATCCGCTCGGAAGGCACGCCGAGATCGAGCAATGCGGCCGTGACGGCGTTCATCATCGCAAGAGGGCCGCAGAGATGAACGCGCTGCGTCGCGATATTCGGAACGGCCGAGGCGAGGAACGCCTTGTCGATGCGGCCCCGAGCCCCGGTCCACTCTTCGACTTTGGGATCGCTCATCGTGGCCGCGACCCGCAGGCGGCTGTTGCGTGCTTGCAGCGCCGCGATTTCCTGCTGGAAGGGATATTCGCGCGGGCTGCGGAAGCTCAGGAGCAGATGGATGTCGCCTGGCCAGCTTGTGTCGGTGAGATAGCGCGTCACGCTCATCAGCGGCGTCAAGCCGACGCCGCCGCCGATCAGGACGATGCTTTGTTCCTCCTCGCCCGTGAAAGTGAAGGTTCCGTTCGGAGCCACGACTTCGAGGAGGTCGCCTGGCGTGGCCGCATCATGAAGCCATCGTGAAACGAGGCCTTTCGTTTCCCGTTTCACCGTGAGCTCGATCGAGTCCTGGCGCGTGGGCGAGGACGCGATGGTGTAGGAGCGTTTGGTTGGGATGCCGAAAGGCTCGATTGCGAACGTCAGGAACTGCCCCGGCAGGAATTCGAAAGGAATCTTTCCTCCCGCCGGTTCGACGAATCGGAAGGTTTTGACGTTGTCCGCGACCTCGATGATCTCGGCCAATCGCAGCGCGCCCGACCATTTGATCTTTCCCGTCGCCGCGTCGTTCTGGCGGTAGGGGACGGGGTTTGGACGCAGCATTGATGGAACCGGGCGCAGGGGCGTCGGATCGTGGCGAACGCCGGGGCTCGGGAAGCACCGACCGAAGGCGAGAAGCAGTTTGGGCGAGCCCCCGACGCGGATTTTTCTCCGCAGCAGCGCCCAAACCAGGCTGTGTTCCTTCGCCAGAAAACCGAGCCAGGTTTGGCTGTCCGCGGTGACCCGGAGGTCGGCTGAGCCGATGTGGCCCTCCTGGACGCGGATGACGCCATCGTGAATGACGATCGTCGCCTTGCGCTGCTCGTCGCCGGTGAACTCAAAATGATACGTTGCGCGCAGGTCGCGCGCCTGGTTGGGTTGAAACGCGAAAGGCAAGAGTTGCAGCATCGCGTCGATGCTCCGCGGTCGTAACGCGTTGCCGACGGTCTTGACGGTCTTGTTCTTCCATCTTTTCTTGGCGTACGCCTCGGCGTCCGAGCCTTTCACGACATAAACCGGCTCCTCCTTTTGTTGCAGCGGCTTGACGATTTCCTGAATGTGGCGCGCGCGATCCGCTAGATACGTCCCGATGACGTCTTCGCCGGCGGGACACACCGCCATGCAATAGGCCGCCTTGTAGTTCGCCCCATGGGAGAGGCTCTGCCACATCGAGGCGGTTTCGGGCTCGCTCATGCGGCTGCGATAGTCGAGCGCGTTTTTGCTGTCCGCGACCTGCTCGACCCAATCGGTGAAGCCCCCCATGAATTCGCGATAGTTGTGGGTGAAGCAGGCCGAGAAATTGAACCCTCCGTCGGGGGCGATGGCCCCGACGGGACAGGCCGTCACGCACAACCGGCACTCCAGACAAGGGTTGTAATCGATCGGCGCGTCATATTCCGTGGCCTCCGCCCCGATCAGCACGGTTCCGAGCAGGACGAAGTTCCCGAATTTCGGGTGTATTAAATTGCGATGGACGCCCATGTGGCCGAGCCCGGCGGCGACGGCGACGGTCTTGTGCGATACGATCCATATGGCGCTGGGGAATTGATACATCTCCATCGGAAAGCCCATCGCCGGGCTGACGGCGCGAATGCCTTTCGCCTCGAGCCGCTGCACCACCCGACGACCGACTTCGTCAACATCGAGTCCCGAATGGTGAAACTCGACGTTGGCGACAGAGCGCGCCGGGCTGCGGATCGGTTCCCGGTTCATGCGGACGACGAAGCCCAGCAGTGTCCTGGTCCAAGGATAGTGATGCAGAAGCGCGTCCCTCTGGGAGTCGAGCGCGGGCCGACTGATCTCCACCAAACCGGCGTCATCGGCGCCGCAGTCGCGGGTAACCCCGCCGCGGAGGCGTTCCCTGCATGGCGAGCGAGAGTGTCGGTCGCGTTCGCTTGAGCATCTAGGTCGAGGATCAAGACGCGGCGATCGGCTTCCGCCAGGTACCAGGCCAGATGCACCGCGAGCGTCGTCTTGCCGACGCCGCCCCTCTGGTTGTTGATCACAATCGTCTTCATGCGGCTGTCGCCTTGAGAATGGAACGTCGGTTGGGGCTGCGGTCGTAAGCGTGATTTGCACCACGGCGCCGACTTCCTGCGATCAATGACGCGACTCTTGATCGGAGTCGCCCTGTCACAATGGACAGGGTGAGGAAGCCAGGGCCGATGATGCCTCGTTTGCGCGATGAGTGCGGCAGCCACGTTTTCTGGGGAGATTCACCGGGGTGGGTAATTAGTCCGGAGATAACGATGTGCTTGGTTAGCGGCGCGCCACGCGACGAGCTTCACTCGCGCTTCAACGTGGTGCAAACCACGGATCCGATATTGCTGCTTCACGAAGTGCGCCAACGAAACGCTTCGTTGCCGCCTGGACGAAGCGGTGGTGCAATCCACGGCGCTCTCGAAAGCCTCGGTTCGCGCTTTCTATGGGCATGCTCGTGACGGCCGTAACGAGCGCGGCCGGCGTGCCGACGACATGGCGCGGTTCTGTTACGGCGCTGGACAGAGAGAGCGGCGGCCACTGCCTGAGACGTCGGTCGCCGCACACCAAAACAAAAGAGCTGCCAGCGATCTGCTGGCGTCGTAAATCCAAACCAAGCGCAAGAAGCGGGGCGGCGCGCGACCGCCCCACTCTTCGCGTCACTTGCGCTTCGCGGATTTCTTCTGCGCTTCGGTCGCGGCGTCGGCCTCGTCCTTGTTGGACTGGTCAGTTTTGGCGGAGGAGAGGATCGAGAAATCGTCGCAGTTGAGATCGACGGTATAGACCTTCTCGCCGTCTTTCTCGAAACTGCCTTGCTTCAGCGTGCCCCGCGCCACAACGAGGTCGCCGGGCTTCGCATAGTCGCGGACATATTTGCGAGTGCTCTCGCTCCAGATCGTGATTTCGTTCCAATAGGGCTTGTCCTTGGTGTCGCCGTTGCGGTCCTTGAAGGCGTAGTTGGCGCAGATCGAAACGCGCGTCGTCTGCCCAACTTCACGAACCTTGCCGATGCGGCCGAGGATCTGGAATTCCGCGAAAGTCTTCATCTTGCTCTCCATCGTTGGGGCGCCAGCCCCGGTTGCGATGGCTGTCCGTGATGGCCGCGAAGGCGATGCCCGAACCGAAGCGCCGAGAGGCGCGAGGCCGAAGCAAAGCGGAGGACCCGAAGGCCGGGGCGATTTTGGCTCGCGAGGAATTGGCGCGTAAGCGCCAAGGGGAAAATCGTCGCGGACGCAGGGTTTTGGGCGGCGACTGCGGCCGTAGGACGAAACGCCATGCAACCGGAGGTGGGCGCTCATAACGGAGAGCGATGTGAGAATACGGAGCGAATTTGGATTGCCGGAACGCCAAGCCGCACGAAATGTGGGCGAGCACGTTTCGATTTCATCGCACCAGCTGTCGACAGACCGTCGGCGACTGACGGCGCCTCCGGGAAGATCCCGTTGGGCGACGTCGATCGCAGCCACAGTCACGCGCGCGAAGCCAGCCAATCACGATGGCGCAGCGCCAATGAATGGGGAGAAGCAAGACCGGCGCGGGCGTGCCGTCCTTGTCGAGCAGAAGCGAGGCGAGTCCGATGTGGCGACGCTGTCAAGGAAGACATGACGAGAGATGTCGGCTCGGGAGCAATGAAACAGGCAAGGGTTCGGGCTGGGCAGAGTTCACATTGAAGGTGTGAGTTCTTCCCGCTTTGAGTTGTGCACCTGATGTGATTTGAGTCTTGTTGGGCGGCCTGGCTGGCCATTATTGCGTCTGACATTTGAATCCGGAGGGGGATTTTCTTCCGCCCCGGCGCATGCGAGTCTGCAGCAGCATGCGACTTGGGGAAGCTGTTGAACCGAGCGCCTCCCGCGGCCCGTTCGACGTGACAATGCGCGATCGTCATCGTGGCCAGGAGCCACGAACGGGGTAGTTACGGCTGGGTCAGCATCCAATCCCGCCATTCTGGCTGAGCAAATCGACGTGATCGTCGATGCGGCTGAGAAAGCGCATGAGTGTCATCCGCTCCTTGGACGAGAGACAGGAAAAGATGCTTTGCTCCATCTCCGTCGCACGAGGAACGATGCTGGCATAGAGCTTCGCGCCAGCCTTCGTCAGCGTCAGGAGATGGGACCGTTTGTCGGCGGGATTTGTCTGCCGGTCGAGCAGCTTGCGGTCAGCAAGCGCCATCGCCGCGCGGCTGACCGTCACCTTGTCCATGCGGGTGATCCGGCAGATTTCCAGCTGCGAAGCGCTGCCTGCCTCCGCAACGACCGCAATGAGGCGCCATTCAGACACCGTAAGCCCGAACGTCTTCTGGTAT
The DNA here is from genome assembly GCA_051061375.1 of Methylocystis sp. Taxonomy (GTDB): domain Bacteria; phylum Pseudomonadota; class Alphaproteobacteria; order Rhizobiales; family Beijerinckiaceae; genus Methylocystis. Next base: position 22,537 of record JBPFDW010000024.1, read on the forward strand.
TGGCCGGCGATCATCTCGCTGACCGCATTCGAGGTGAAGGACAGGCGATAAGGAAGAAAGTTCTGGAGGCGCAACGGGGATATAGCCATGCCGAGATAGTATCAATTGACACTAGTTTGGCAATGTGCGATGTGGTTGCAAATGAAACTATCCGATGGCGAGAGAAAGCCGCGAGCGGGCCGCATCTTGCGCGAAGGGATGTGAAATATGCCTGACCTATTCGAAAACCCCCTGGGGCTCGACAGCTTCGAATTCATCGAGTTCAGCGCACCTCAGAAGGGCGTGTTGGAGCCCGTTTTCGAGAGCATGGGATTTACTCGGATCGCCCGGCACCGCTCGAAGGATGTCGATCTCTGGCGCCAGGGCGGGATCAACCTCATCGCCAATTACGAGCTGAAGAGCCCAGCCTCCTATTTCGTGGCCGAGCATGACGCCTCAGTCTGCGGCATGGGATGGCGCGTGCGCGATGCAGCGAGGGCCTACGCCATTGCGGTCGAGCGCGGCGCCGAGCCCGTCGAGGTAAAGGCCGGCCCGATGGAACTGGTCCTTCCGGCTATCCGGGGCATCGGCGGCTCAATCATCTATCTCGTCGATCGCTACGAGGTGGGTGGCGATGGTGCGCTTTCGATCTATGACATCGACTTCGTCTACGAGCCGGGCGTGGATCGCCATCCCGTCGGCGCCGGCTTTCACACGATCGACCACCTCACCCACAACGTCTATGCCGGACGCATGGCGCACTGGGGTGCGTTCTACGAACGCGTCTTCGGCTTCCGCGAGATCCGTTACTTCGATATCAAGGGCGAATACACCGGCCTTACGAGCCGGGCGATGACCGCGCCCGACGGCAAGATCCGCATTCCCTTGAATGAGGAAGGCAAGGCCGGCGGCGGCCAGATCGAGGAATTCCTGCGCCAGTATAATGGCGAGGGCATTCAGCACGTCGCCTTCCTCTGCGACGATCTCGTCGCGGCATGGGACAAGCTCAAGGCGCTGGGTACGCCGTTCATGACCGCGCCGCCCGAGACCTACTACGAAATGCTCGACGAGCGACTGCCCGGCCATGGCCAGCCGGTCGCGGAGCTACAGAGCCGCGGAATTCTGCTCGACGGTTCGACCGCACAAGGCGATCCGCGCCTGCTCCTGCAGATCTTCTCCGAAACTATGATTGGCCCGGTCTTCTTCGAGTTCATCGAACGGAAGCGTGAGGAAGGGTTCGGCGAAGGCAACTTCACCGCGCTGTTCGAAAGCATGGAGCGGGATCAGCTTCGCCGTGGCGCCCTCCAGGTCAAGGAGGCCGCGGAATGACCAGCGCTCCCAGCCTCAAGCGCATTCACCATGTCGCGTACCGCTGCAAGGACGCGAAGGAGACAGTGGAATGGTACGGCCGGGTGCTCGGCATGGAGTACACGACCGCATTCGCCGAGAACAAGGTGCCATCGACCGGGGAAGATGACGCCTACATGCACATCTTTCTCGATGCAGGCGGCGGCAACGTCCTGGCGTTCTTCGAGTTGCCTAGTCAGCCGCCGATAGGGCGCGACGAGAACACGCCCGCGTGGGTTCAGCATCTCGCATTCGAGGTGGAAGACGAGGCGGCGCTTCTAAACGCCAAGGCCCATGCGGAAGCGCAGGGCATTGAGGTTCTGGGGCCGACCTATCACGGCATCTTCAAGTCAATTTACTTCTTCGACCCCAACGGCCACCGCCTCGAACTCGCCTGCAACATCGGCAGGCCCGAGCAGTATGCTGAACTGAAGGATCTGGCTCCCGTCATGCTCGAGGAGTGGTCCCGCACAAAGCGAGCCCCTCGCCATGCGGCTTGGCTCCACCAGGAGCCTGCCGACCAGCGCAGGGGGTGATCAGCATTGTCGGCCCAGCCCAGGCACCGGTTTCGGGGTCGCGGAAATCTTGCGCCGCGGCGGCCATAGCCATGTAATCGAGACCGAGGGCGGCCACATCGACTTCGCGCCGCTCGACCCCGCTCAAGGACTCGATTCTCAAACGGCTGCGCGAGCGGCGCCGCGGGTGTCGGTCGAGCGGATCGGCCGCCCATTCGTAGCCGAGCCGCTCCATGCACTTCTTGATATGATTTGGAATGACGGTGTTGCTGATGTGGCGGTTTAGCGGAAAAACCTGCTCCGCGTCATATTGGCAATCGGTGACGTCCGCCACCTGTCCATCGTAATAGCGGCCACGCCGCTGCACGTGATGAAGAACGCCTCGGTGGCGACGGTCATCTGGCGCAGAGCAACGGCGCCATCGATGAAGCAGGCAAGAGCTGCTGCGACATCATTACGAATTGCATTCGAAATATTTCTGACGGCACCATCACGGCGAAAACAATGACGCCGGGGCGGAAGCCGTATGAGTGAACTAAGACCAGTCGAATGGCGGGGCACGGTGGCCCACGAATTTCAAGATGACTTTCGTGCCACGCTCGAAAACATCGGGGAGCAACTGCAGTCTAAGCTCGCCAAGATCGCCGCCGAGCCGTTACCCGCCGAGCTTCGCGATCTACTGAGAGAATTAGAAGAGGCGCCGCAATGCCGCACAAAGTGAGGTGGGCCGCATGTGATCGTCAACGGCAGCGGTGAACGTAACCAACGTAGAAACATGCGGTCATGACCGCCGCGGCGGCCTCGGGCTCGGCGTTGTCCGATAGGGGTTCCGGCCGATTGGTGGCCCGATCACCGCAATCAAATATAAAATAACCGTCTGACTCAGCTTTCGGCGCGAAGGCGGAGAACCGATAGCTCCGGCCCTTTTTGCCAAGCCTTGCGTCTAACAAGCGTGCGGCCAACGTTGCGACATCTTTTAGGTTATTCCTGGCGCGAGCCGAAGCGGCAGCCCATGCACGGGAACGGGATGCAAACTTCGCCGTATCGCCGCGAATGCGGTTCTCTTTGTCGATGAGAACGAGACGAACTAAGGCGCGCAACTCAGCACCGCAAAGCCCGAGTGAAACATTGCAATTTAACACAAAGCGTAACGCTCGGCCATTCTTAAACGTCTGTGGCGTCTGTGGCAACAATGACTCGTTGCTGCGGCGCCATAGCGCCAGTAAGGAAAAACTATGATTTGACGTTTCAGTCCCTTTGTGGATTCCCGGTAAGGGAACCGATCGATTGTTGGCGCAGTTCCTTTCCCTTCAGGCAGGATGCGTCATGCCAGACAAAGCGCGAGAGCCCTGGCGCCAACGCCGCCGCCCGTGAAGCTGAGCAGCGATCCGGCGTCGCCAAAGCGATTGGCTTACATCTGCAAATCACGTTCGCCGGAGTTGTCCGCGGGCCGTTGCCTGAGAGGATGTCTGCTTTGCTGAGCGAACTGAGCAAACCGGAAAGGCGCGCTCAAGCCCGCCACGGGCGCTAAAGCGGCGCTGAGTTGACCAAGGCGTTAATTGCGAACACTTTCTGAACGATCTTGTCCTCCAGAGCCGCAACCGCCCGCGGGCGCTTGCTTCCGTCGTCCGGAGCAAGCGCATGCGTCGTGGCACGCGAAGACCAGTCGCAACCCCGCCATGCTCTGGGTCGAGCGGGTCGACGCGAAGAAATCGGGCAGTCATCCGCTGGCCCGTCGCAAATCCAAGGAAGCTCGCGTCGGCCGCCCCTCTTGCGATTCACTTGCGTTTCGCGGTCTTCTTCGACGTCTCGGGCGCCGCGTCAGCCTCGTCCTTGTCGGACTTGTCCGCCTTGGCGAAGGCGAGGATCGAGAAGTCGTCGCAGTTGAGGTCGACGGCATAGACCTTCTCGCCGCCCTTCTCGAAGCTGCCCTGCTTCAGCGTCCCGCGCGCCACAACGAGGTCGCCGGGCTTCGCATAGTCGCGGACATATTTGCGGGCGCTCTCGCTCCAGATCGTGATTTCGTTCCAATACGGCTTGTCCTTTGTCTCGCCGTTGCGGTCTTTGAAGCGTAAACGCGCGTCGTTTGCCCGACTTCACGAACCTTTCCGATGCGTCCAAGGATTTGGAATTCCGCGAATGTCTTCATCTTGCTCTCCATCGTTGGGGCGGCTGCCCCGGTTGCGATGGCTGTCCGTGATGGCCGCGAAGGCGACGCCCGAACCGAAGCGCCGAAAGGCGCGAGGCCGAAGCGGAGCGAAGGACCCGAAGTCGGCGACAATTTTGCCGCGCGAGGAATTGGCGCTTTAGCGCCAAGGGGAAAATCGTCGCGGCCGCAGGGTTTTGGGCGGCGCCTGCGGCCATAGGACGAAACGCCATGCAACCGGAGGCGGGCGCTCATAACGGAGAGCGACGGGAGGAGACGCGGCGAATTCGGATCGTCAGAAACGCTGGGCGCTCGTGAAGCTCCGCGGGTTGCGCCTCGATTTCAGCGCAGCAAGCTACCGCGAGACCGAACGTCAGCGAGAATGACGGCCCCTCTGAGAGAACGAAATCATCTGGACGACGCGGAACGCATATAAGGTCGCGCGTTCAGATCCGCCCGCTCACGATGGAACGACGCCGATGCTGCGGGCCGAAGCGAGACGACGAGGTGACGTCCCCGTCGACGGGAAGCGACGCTCGCTCGAAGCGATAACGCCTGAACAAAACCAATGACGGGGCGTTCGGTGCATAAGCGGAAAACCCAAGGAGTTTAGAGAGAGCGGGATCGCGTCGTCGCCGCCCGCTGCTCATGTTCTGTCAGCGATCGGCATCGTCACCAGCGCCCCAATGCACCCGGATCGAGACGATGGAGGCCATAGCGCCTAGTGATCGCGAGCGCCTCTGAAAATTCGGCGCGAGTCATTTTGCGGTCCAGCTCCGCATGCTGGCTGGCTCGATGACAGGGGCGATACTGTCCCATGAGATTGAGGTAGGTGTCGGGCGAAATTTCCTCGGCCAAGAACCTCGTCACCGTTTTCACGCCGGAAGCTCCGTTCGGCAAGACGAGATGACGCACAAGAAGTCCGCGTTCGGCCAGCCCGTCCGCGTTGACCACGAGGTCGCCGACCTGCCGATGCATCTCGCGCACCGCTTCCCTGTTGACGCGCACATAATCGCGGACATGCGAGTATTTCCGCGCCAACGTCTCATCGCCATATTTCATGTCCGGCATGTAGATGTCGACGACGCCATCGAGCAGCGCGAGCGCCTCGGGACTATCATAGCCGCTGGTGTTGTAAACGAGCGGCAGACGCAGGCCCCGCTGTGCGGCGATGTCCACCGCAGCGAGGATTTGCGCGATGACATGGCTTGGCGTCACCAGATTGATGTTGTGGCAGCCGAGAGCCTGCAATCGCAGCATCGTCTCGGCGAGCTGCTCGTCGCTGGTCTCCTTGCCTTCGCCCTGCCAGGCGATTTCCCAGTTCTGACAATAGACGCAACGCAGGTTGCACCAGGAAAAGAAGATCGTGCCCGAACCGCGCGAGCCGCGCAGGCAATCCTCTTCGCCATGATGCGGCGTGGCCGAATAGACGACCGCCCGCTCGCCGGTGCGGCAGACGGCTCCTCGGTTGGAACGACGCCGATCGACCCGGCAATAGCGGGCGCAGCGATCGCAATTTTCGAGATGTTGGCGGGCGGAGCGAGCGCGTTCAGCCAGCTCGCCCGAGCGCAGCAGGCGAAGATAAGCTGGTTCGAACAACTCGCGCCGTTGCGAGTCTGCCGTGGCGCCGACATCAACGGACAAGGCGGCCATCGCGCTGTTCATTGAAAATCCGTCCCCACGCTTCCATTTGGAGCCCATGAACAAACCACAAAGCGCACGCTTGCGCGAGGCCGTTGCCGGCGTTCCCGGCCGTTATTGGGAAAGACTCGCCGACGGCCGCATCCAATGCGACCTCTGCCCCAGATATTGCAAGCTTCACGATGGCCAGCGTGGACTGTGCTTCGTGCGCGCGCGCCGCGGCGATGAAATCCTGCTTACCACTTACGGCCGCTCCTCTGGTTTCTGCATCGATCCGATTGAGAAAAAGCCCTTAAACCATTTTCTGCCTGGAACACCCGCGCTGTCGTTCGGCACGGCCGGGTGCAACCTCACCTGCAAGTTTTGCCAGAACTGGGATATTTCGAAAGCCCGCAGCTTCGACAGGCTGCAATCTGAAGCTTCGCCCGAGGCGATCGTTTCCGCCGCGAGGGCGACGGGTTCGCGCGCGATCGCTTACACCTACAACGACCCCGTGATCTTCCTCGAATATGCGGTCGACGTCGCGAGGGCGGCGCGCGCGCAAGACATAAAGAATGTGGCCGTCACCGCCGGTTATATTTCAGAAAAGGCGCGCGAAGAGTTCTTCTCGGCAATGGACGCCGCCAACATCGATTTGAAAGCCTTCACCGATGGTTTCTATCGCGCGCTTTGCTCCGCCGAACTCGGGCCCGTCCTCGACACGCTCGAATACGTCAAGCGCGAGACCAACGTGTGGTTGGAGATCTCGACGCTGTTGATCCCCGGCTGCAATGACGCTCCTTCCGAGATCGCCGCGCTCTCGGAATGGGTCGCGAGCCGGCTCGGCCTCGACGTGCCGTTGCATTTCTCGGCGTTTCATCCGGACTGGAAGATGCATGACGTCCCGGCGACGCCCCGCGCGACGCTCACTCGTGCGCGAGAAATCGCGAAGAGCGCCGGCTTGCGCTACGTCTATACCGGCAATGTTCACGACGAGGTGGGGCAGAGCACCTATTGTCACGCCTGCGGCGAACGCGTCATCGGCCGCAACTGGTACGAGATCACCTCATGGGCGCTCGACGACAACGACTGTTGCCGCAGCTGCGGCGCGCGATGCGCGGGCGTTTTCGAACAAGACCACGGCGCGTGGTGGGCGCGGCAGATGCCGATCGAGTTGGGCGTTGAAGGGTTACCGTCGCCTTCGTCGGCCCCGAACCCGTAAGCTCCTTCACCAATGTCGCAAGTCACAATCTATTGACCGCCGTAACGCCGTTAGTCCACGCCTTCACGCGCCAGTTCGGTGAAAGCTGCAAACAAGCCGGAAGTAACCCGCGTTAGTTCGGGGTAGGCGAGTTTGTCCGGGGTGTCGCTGGGCATGTGATAATGGCGATATCGATAGAAAGCCGTATCTGTAACCATCATGGCGCGATAGCCTTGGCTCCAAAACGACCGGTGGTCGCTCCAAGAGACGCCTGGGACAGATTGCAACGTCGCCGCGGTCTCTAACGGAAAATCCGAGTTCGCGCGAAACGCCTTTGCAAGCCGACGCATTGCCGCCCTTGAACGAAAATTCGAAACGAAGCCGAGAAAATCCGCCCGGTCCGGGTAAAACAGATTGAACAGCGGCGGATAGTTTTGGCTGCCGGGCTCATCGCAGTACCAGCCGATGGTCTCGAGCGACGCCATGAGTCTTATGTTATCTCCTCGTCCGCGAGCTGCCGCGGCGTACGCCATGCTTCCCTGCTGGCGGCTGGTGAAGAACGGCGCCTCCTCGTTAACGAAAGCGACGAAGCGCACGGTCAGCGCCGGTTCGACGCTGGCGAACAGGCGAGATATCTCGAGCAGAGCCGATACGCCGCTCGCATTGTCGTTAGCGCCGGGACTGCCCATAACCGTGTCGTAGTGTGCGCCCATCAGAAGGATTTCGCGCCGCCGCGCGCCGCCGCTAAGCGTTATCTCAAGATTGAGGCAGCGAACTCCCGAAACTTCGTACACCAATCGCTCGACAACGTAGCTCTGCTGTTCCCATTGACGCTCGATATATGACGCCGCCGCCTGCAGCGCTCGGGGATGATAAATGTTGCGCTCGCCGATCTCGCCAGCCAGCTGTTCGACGTGCGCTCGGAGGTTCTGCATCGAGGCTTGCGCTTCGGTCTCCATTGATCGACCCCAGAAGCTTGGGACGCTTCGCTGGCAGCTTGAGATACCACCGTAAGCTCCTGCGGCAGAAGAGACAATTGACGCCATTGAGGCGCGATTGGTGATTGGCGTTGGCGGTAAGCCGGCGCGTGAGTTGGAGCGGGGAAAAATGTACCGACGCTACCGCCGCCTCATGACTGAGGTTGCCGTCGGCATTGGCGGTTGACGCCCGGAGGGTTCAACGGCTGGCGGCCGCGTATCGAAGAGAGCGTCGATGACCGCGCATTCAGGCGCCCGGTCCCCGCTGCACTGAGCCGCCATTTCCGCCATCACCCTTTCGAGCCGCTTCAAATCCGCGATCTTGCGGCGAATCTCCACCAGGTGATCCAGCGTCAGCTCACGAACTTGCGCGCAGGTGTAAGCGTGTCCATCCACGAGGCGAAGCAGGCCGCGAATTTCATCGAGGCTGAACCCAAGTTGCCGGCTGCGTCGCACGAAGCTCAAGCGCTTGAGGTGGTCGGCGCCGTAAACGCGGTAGCCACTTGCGCTGCGATCAGGCGCCGGCATGACGCCGATCTTCTC
>JBPFDW010000025.1:0-66854 GCA_051061375.1 Methylocystis sp.
TCCGCCTCTTCAGGTCTCAGCGGCGCCGCGGGGACAGGCGGCGCCGGCTCGTTTGGCATAGGAACCGGCGGCTCCGGCGCGCCCGGGGGCGGCGGCTCGCACTTTTTCGGCGGGTCCGGAGGAGGCGGTTGCAGCGCCGCCGCGGTGGCCGGCGCCGGCGGGTCCTGTCTCTATCAGGGCGCCTCCGGGGGCGGCGCCGGCGGCGGCATCACAGCAGCCAACGCCGTCGCCAATGGCGCAGTCGGCGGCGTCGTTTACGTCGGCGGGACGCCTGTTTTCGGCGCGGCCGGAATCGCGGGCGGCGCCGCAAACGGCGGCGCCGGCTCCTCGTGGACCGGCGGCGCGGGGCCGATCGAGCAGGCCGGCTCGGGCGGCGGCGGCGGCGCTTCCCATCTGACGGCGCCAGGCGCCGGAGGAGCCGGCGGGCTCGGCGGCGGCGGCGGCGGCGGGGGCGGCGCCTCGCAGAACGGAGCCAATTCCGGCGCGGGCGGCGGCGGCGGCAACGGCCTCGCGATCATCTTCGAATATTTCTGATCGGAGCGGAAGATGTTGGAAAAATATAATCGATGGCGCAGCGCGCCTCCCGCCAAAGCGACTTTCACCGTGATGCTGACGATCTTCGGCGCCGCGGTTGGCGCGCTGATTATTCTTGCGCCGCTGTTCCAGATTGGGAGGGACTGATGCGCATCGCGCTCATTCGCGACGGCGTCGTCGAAAACGTCATTCTCGCGGACGAAGACTATGCACCCGAGGAAGGGGTTCTCGCTGTTCTCGCCGGCATGTGCGGGCCGGGCTGGCTCTATGACGGCGAGAAGTTCCATCCGCCGCAAGAGACGCAGGCGCCGGTCGGCGTCGAACCGCCGATCTGATGTTTCGCATCGTTCTTTGGGCTGGCGTCGCAATGCTCATCGCGGCGGCCGTGCTTGATTGGGCGACCTTGAACGCGCGCCTCGCTCGGCTCGACTGAAGACAAGCGAGCCCGATGCTCCCCGCCGATCCGGACGCGAAAATCGTCTGGCGCAGCTTCGTCATCGCGAGGCATCGCGAAGGCCTTGGCGTCACCACCATCGTCGCTGAAGCGCACGAACTGCGCATGCCGATGACGCGCGCCGACGTTCTCCAAATTCTGCGCCGCTACGTCGATCGCTTCGACAATGACGTGCGTATTACCAGAGGAAGAGCCTCATGACCGACTGGAAAGCCGTCATCCTCGCGACCGTTCCGCGGGAACGCAGATCGCGCGTAAGACCTGAAATCCTTTCGGCGGTCGCCGATCATGCCGACGAGATGTTCCCCCGCTATGGATTCACGACGATCCGGAGGCAGGCGTCCATCATCGGTCATATGGCGGTCGAGAGCTCGTATTTTTCGACGTTTTACGAAAACCTCAACTATCGCAAGGCGAGCGCGTTGATGCGCGCCTGGCCGAGGCGCTTTCGTACCGAAGCGTCTTGCGTCGGCTATCTCGGCAATCCGATCGCGCTCGCCAACAAGGTCTACAACGGCCGAATGGGCAATCGTCCCGGAACCGACGACGGCTATCTCAATCGCGGGACCGGCCTGCTGCAGTTGACCGGCGCCGACATGATCCGCGCCTTCGCGGAAAAAATTGGCGTCTCGATCGAAGAAGCCAGGAAGTTGCTTGTCTCGCCGGATCATGCGCTCGAATCGGCCTGCGTCGTTTATCTGATGCATGTTCCACTTCGCCTCGCCGACGCCGGCAATGTCGACAAGGAAACGAAGGCGATCAACAACGGCTACAACGGCCTTGAGGCGCGTAAGGATGCGATCGCCGCTGCGACTCGCGCGCTTGCCGCGCAAAGCCGAATGCGCGTCGCCGCGCGAGCCGCAGAGCCCGGCGGCGAAGCGGAAGATGTGAATGACGACGGTCATCTGGAAGCAGCGCCAGAGCCGGTGACTGAGCGCGATCTCGCGGCCGCCGGCTCGCGAATCGTCAAAGGCGGGCAAAGCGCGATCACCGATCTCGCCATCAAGGGCTTGACGGCCGGGACTGCCGTCGCGGTGGCGTCCGATGAATCGAACGAGCCGCCGCGCACGATCGGCGATCATTTGGCGCAGGCAACCGATCAAATCGATACGATCGCCAATACAGTGGATACCGCGACGCAGGCGGTGACCAGCGCCCAGGCCATGCTCCATTGGGCTCAGGCGCATTGGCATAGTCTCGCGCTCATCGCCTGCATCGTCATCTTCGTCGTCTTCTCTCTGCGCAATTACGGCACGCTGCGCCGGATCATTCGCGCGCGCATCGAAGACAGCCATCTCGGGCTCAATATCGGCAGATCGTGACGCGCGCGGCGCCGGTCCTACGCAAAATCCGAAGCATCGAATTCTGCTTTACGCAAACTCCCAAAATCTGAGGCCAGACCATGTCTGTCGAACTCATCCTTATGCTCGCGCGCGAGTTCTTCGCGCGTCTCTTCGAATTCACGAAAACATGGATCGGCGGATTCGTGCTCGCCTTCGCAATCGCATGGATTTGGTCTGGCCATCGTCATGATTCGGCATGCGATGCGCGGATCGCGGCGGAGCATGCCGAGGCCGAGCGCGTAGCGGCGGCGAAGCGGGCCGAATGGGACGCGGCGTCGACGAATATCAAGACCGCGGCGGCGGCGCGCGTCAAGGAAGATGCGCGCGGCGCCGAAAGACAGGCCGGATTCATTCAGAACCTCACCGGAAAGGAAGAGCCCCATGTGCCGACCGCCAAGGATTTCTCGACGGATGCTTCTCATCGGCCTCTGTTTCTCGATCGGGATTACATTGCCGTCGTGCGCGCGTTCGACGCGACCGGAAATCGTGACGCCGACCCTGCCGGAGCCGCCAGAAAATTTCGGAAAGCCGGTGCCATTGCCCGATCCGACGGCTGCGCAGCTCTGAAGGTCTTCTGTCTTCGCAATCGCGCCGCCGCCACGACATGCAACCGCCGCCAAGTCGAGGCTGGCCGCTTCTATGACGACGTGCGCCGAAACTACAGCGCGGAACGATTTTGAAGCCGCGTGGCGGCTCATGCATTCGTCGACGCCGGCAAAGCGACGGCGCTGCGATCAAGCCAATCGAAACATTGGAGAGCATCATGGCCAGGACCGCCGTTCTTGCCGGCATTATTCTCGCCCTGTCGATCGGCGAGGGCCGCGCTTCCCTGGGCTCCGACGACTCGCCGAACCTGCATTGGGCGCGTCCCGGCGCGGGGCGTCGCGCCAAAATCCACATTGGCGACCGGCCGCTCTTTGATCCCTGGCGCGCGCGCCTCAGGCTTCGCGGCCGCGAGATGGGCTGGCGCTATCTTCTGTTGCGAGATTAGTGCCGCCGAACCGACGCTAGCCGCAACAGCGGCTTCCGCATTTCGCGACCCCTTCGCCGGGCTGCTCCGCCCAGACGATTCCCAGCGAGAAGACAGATGATCGATATCGATTACACGATTTCGCTCGGCGCGATCCTGAACACGATCGTCATCGCGGCTGGCGGCCTGATGACGCTTGGCGCGCTGCGCTTCCAGCTCAAATCGCTCGACGCGCGCCTCGCTGATCTGGAGGGCGAAGCCAAGAAGCAGACCGACATCCTAACGACACTGGCGCGCCAGGATGCCCGTCTTGATGGCTTGGACACGCGCTTCAATGACCTAATCGCCCGCTTGGGCCGCAATCCTGAGTGCCATTTGTGATGCGATAGACACCTTGCTGTTTGGTCGGCTCGGTGTTGCTCTGCTCGTCATCGAGCTGATCCTTTCGATTTAGCTCGATAGGCGCGCGCGATCCTCCTGCGCTGCTCTGGCGAGAGCGGCTCATATCCCCGTCGGCTCCGGCCGGCGGGTTTTTTGTTTTTGCGCGGGCTCGACGCTATGCTCCTGTCATGTGCGGCCCCTTCACCGAATGCCGCTGCTAAACTAACATTGCTCCTGGATCACCCAATGGGGGCCGGCAACCATTGCCATCGCGCGATGAATGTTCTATTTTTGTTCTGGGAGCCATTATGGCGTGCTTTAACGACGACGATCTTGAGGGCCTGCGGATCGAGCAAAGTGTCTTCCACATCGTGGGGCCGGGAAAAGAGCACTTTCAAATACTTGAGGCGTTCGATCCGAGGCCCCATAGCGCATTCTTTCTGGGCCGTATCCGATCCGTGAATGGTGGCAACCTTTATCGCTTTCTAGATGACTCCCCGGTAAGGGCTCAACTCGGGCGGATCAACGCGGAGGCTAGTGCCTTTCAGGACGAAAGTGAGAAGCTGGCGACAGCGTTCAATGAGGCGCACGGAGGCGCTGCAGCAATAGGCGCGTTCTTGCTTTTTTCTTTGGCTTGTCCAAGCGGAAAGGTCTTTGCCTTGCTAAAGTTCGAGGACGAGAAGGTGCTAAGCTATGGTTTGAAGCAAGGCCGCTCGGGGAAGCCTGCGCCCACTTTCGGGGAGATCGAACGCACCTTCGTGCAGAACCGCAATGCGCTTCAAAAGGCGGCGCTGATCAGGCTCCGTGATGAAGAAGACGCTGTTTTCGTAGTAGACCGCCAGAACCCACAACGACCGGCGGCATATTTCGAACGGTTCCTCCACGTCCGTCGACTACGCTCCGAGGGCGAACTCACCAAAGCGATTGTCGAGGCCACGCGGAAAATCGCTGTCAAACACAAGAAACTACTGCCACCTGACGTTTTGAAGACTTTGTCGCAGCGTCTGTTCGACGCCAGTCAGTCCGGCGGCGTGGTCGATGGCGAACGAGCGGATGATTGGTTCATGAACATCGTTGGCCCTCTACCCCAAGACAGTCCGGTCCTGAAGGACTTTCGGTCTGAGTTATCGCGCGAAGGCATCGCCGGTGAGTCGTTCAAACTAGCCAAAGACGCCATGCCGCAGCCCCGAAACCGTCGAGTGGAAACGGCAAACGGGGTGAAGGTCATCTTTCCGACGACATTGCAGGAATCGATGGTGTTGGTCGACGAAGCTAAGGGCCAAATTATCATCCGGGATAGGATCGTGCTGAACGATGTCGAGCTCACGACCTCTAATCGATCTCGTTCGTAATTTCCGGTCTGCGGGCGCGGAGCTGGACGAACGGATCGATACCCTAGTTCTTAAAGGGCGATTTCCAGACGCCGACAGCCAGGGAGCGTGGGTCGCGCTCACTCATGCGCCGCCCATGCCCATGATAGCGGTGCAGGTCTATGACCCGGAAATCGGTGGGGATGTCGGACCGGGGGACGCTTTCGATCCCGATCGAAGAATCAATCTCACGATCGTCAAACCCATGGTTGAAAGGACAGGTATTTTCTTTTTTGAGGAAGCGTTGGATCAGTATCTTTCCGGGCCGATTGATGTTGTCGCTCTTGGGGTTGCCGATCTTTCCGAGCAAACAGCGTTTCGGGCGCGTGGACTGGAGATCGGACCTTGGATAGGCGATGAGATTCATGTTGGCTTGCCCGCGACCTCTATAGAGATCAATCCGAGCAAGCTGGTCGCCGACCATGTGCCGAACCGTGAAGTTCCTCGTGACCTGTCACCTTGGATATTGCTCACGCCACCGGCAAAGTCATCCATTACGTTTGAGGTTTGGCGAGCGGTCGGCGCCAGACGATTGCTGAGCGGCCTCGTATCTAGTGCTTCGCTCGAGGCAGACACCGTTTGGCTCCAGGTCGCAGGTCCGCCAATATACCGCGTGGCTGCAACCGATCCAGAACTAGTCGCGGCCTGGGAAGTGCTTACCGAAATAGCCTTGTGGGTCTTCCTTTCCGGATCTGACATCGAGGCGCGCCACCGACTATTCTGCGGCGAACTTGGCCGCGCCGCGCGTCCAGGCCAGGATTTGGGGACGACATTGGCGCGCGCGTTCGAAGCGGCGAAGGTCGCCTATGATGCCCATGTGCAGTCCGCGAGCCGCGAGACCTTGAAGGCTCTTGCGGATTTACGGAAGACGGTCATCGAGGAAACCCAAAAAGTAGCTCAACGTGCTCAGGACATGGCAGCGGGTCTGGGACGCGATCTTGCCGTGTCGGCCGCACCCTTTGTGATCAAGTTATTGGCGGATGCCGGAAAGGTTGCTACCCCCTGGGTCGCCGCCGGTTTTTATTTTGCAGCCGCCACATTTGTCGGAGTATCATTCTACTTGCAGTGGCAGATCAACGATGCCTATTTGAAAAGTCAGGAGCAATCTCGTCGGAGCTGGATGCAGACTCTATACACCTATATTTCCGCCAAAGAGCGCGAGGAGATTGCCGACTTGCCGATTCAGCAAGCCATACAAAATTATCGCGACACGCGCGAGGTTCTCTTCGTAATCTATTTGATCCTCGTGGCGGCTCTGATCACTGCCGGAGCTGTTACGCTTATCTGAACCACCACGATCCAGCGGAGCCGCAGATTAGCCTGCCAAAAAACAGACTATCACGCTGCAACCGCTCTTGATGAGCCAATGCGATTTCACGACGATTAGTGCCCAGGGCCCATCGCACGCCCGACACCCTCGACTGACGGGATATCGGCGCGTGGGTGACAGGCAGTGACGCCGGCGCGTACTGCACCCGCCAGAGGATGTGCTGCAGGATGGATCATATTGCGCCGCGTCAACTGGTCCGCAGTCGGCGACGACGATTCGTCATTGATCATGGCTCGACTTACTTCTCGCATCGAAGCCAACCCAGAATCCGGGCATGCGATTTGGAAGGACCCAGATTGGCCGATAGCGGACAGTCCGCCCCTCGTTCGTGCATTACAAGAGCATGCCGGAAAAAACCTCCCGGCTAGCTTGACGGTGCGGCCTCAACGTGTCGTGGACCTCTTAAACATTTCCACGAGAGCTTCATAATCGTGCAGCGTCATTCGGTGGGCGAAGGCACCCCCCTCCTTACGCGCTCCTTTCGTGAACGATGACGTGGTTACGACAATGCCTGACGTGGCTGAATCTCGTTCAACTACCCCGTAAAGCTGGCGGACAATTGCGACGCCAACCGGGTGGTTGTACGCGTAGCGCTTGCACTCAACGTAGCAAATCCGCCTTCCTGCTTCATCGGATTTCACAATGATCAAGTCCTTGCCACCGTCCTTGCTTGCTGGTGTCAGCTGAACGTTCCAGCCGCGCTCTTCATAGAATGCGCCGATCATTTGCTCAAACTCCCGAGGAGTTAGTTCGTGCATTACCTCGGGTCGGGACCGAACATGGGCGAGGAGGGCGGCTTCAAGCTTTCCAATCTCGAGCTGAATGATTTTTGCTTGATTAGAATTGAGCGGCTCCCCGTTCGCAGCCACAAGGCCAGGCCATCTCACTATACTTAGCGTCGACGGCCTTATCAGCTCTATCGACTGCTCTCCCAGCTCGCCTTGAGCAAACTTGCTCTCGAAATCCATATCGCGGGCATTAAGACTGACCGCGCGGAAATCTGGATGACCAGGGTTGAGAAGGACAATCCGCGCTCCTGCCACGCGAGCAGAAGGGACCATCAGGGCGACACTCGCTTGATGCTGAAGCCAATTGTCGCCAAAGGCGCGTCTCGCGGCAAGGTCGGTTGGAATGTTCATAGGATCCGGCCGCTCGATGAGATGGTCTGGAATCTCGAACTCGGCCATCGCCAATAGCGGCCAATTGTCCGGAGGTCGCTCTACGAATGTCTCTAGTAATGCAGTTGCGACCGTATCTGCGCTGTAAATCAGCGAGCCGGGGCTATTCCATTGTCCTCCAAATATCGCGGCGCCTTGCCCACTGCCAATTTGAAACCCTCTGCGCGCGACTCTGTAGCTTCGCAAACCTCGCCTCCAAATGTCACTTTAAGAACAGCATTCATCTGCCAAGCGAACAAGAGCGTTCGATGCGTAAGGCGAGCGAATTGCCGAGAAAGCGCGAAGTGGCCGTTTGCTACCGATCGCCGTAAGTCGCCTGCGGGTTGGAATCGATCTTAGCAAAAGCCATTTTTCGCCGGAACTGCCATCCGGTCGAACGGCCATTAAGAATCTAGCCGGGTGCCACGCTCCATTATTCAAGGATGACAGTTACATGGACCCGCGCGCGGCAGCGAATCGGTCTCGTCGCTTGCGCATTTCACAGGGCTGAAGGATCGTTGGCGCCTCCGCCCATGATCGTTGGTGGCGCGGGATACGAACGATTGGAGTGCCGCCATGCTGCAATGGTTTCGGCGCAGCATCGAATGGCGCGCGGATGCCGAAGCCGATGCCCGCGCGCGGGTCGAGCGCTTCGGATCGGATGCCTATTTGGAGGCGCGAGTTCGCCAATTGGACGCCTCCCGCGAGGTCGACGTCAATCGGCAGCGGCGAAATTGGGAACGCGTAAAGGCGCTCGTCTGCAAGCGGCTGGCGATGCTAGAGTCGAACTCCATCATCTAAGCCACTGCCCGACGCCACCATGCCGTGAGCACGTCCCGCTTCGCGAATGTGAGAAGCTATAGGTCCCGTCCGTGCATTTGGCAGTCGCGCCATCGGGAGAAGACCCCGTGAGGCTCCGCGACGGCGCATGCACAAGCTCTCCTTGCTTGTTGATATAGCTGTCATGGCGCTGAAGTTGTTCCTCGTGCGGGATCCCAGGCAGCAATGGCGACTTTGCCTGGCCCACCGAAACGGTTGTCAGGACAAACGCCGCCATGATTGGCGCGCGTTGAACGATCGCTGACACGACTCTCACTTGCTACGCCTCGCCCCAGCAAGCGCGGTAATCCCTTCACCGTTCGCGACGCGAACGGCGCCGCGCGCGTCTACGTCTAACTCGAAAGTAACGCCCGTAAGCGGGGACTCGTCAATCGGCTGCTCTCGAGCGACGACGCCAAGTCGGCGGCTGATGATCGCACAGTCGCTGAGGGGAGCGCGGCGACGTCGAACGCTTCCCGCGAGCACACGCATACTCGGGAGTGTTCTGAGGAATGCGGCAAGCGCGTCAAGTCGGAGTGCATAGCGCGTTCGTTTCAGTGGCCATATCTGTGGCCAGTGAAGCGCTCAGATTCCCTAAGTGATTGAGAATATTGGTCGGAGTGAGAGGATTCGAACCTCCGACCCCCTCGTCCCGAACGAGGTGCGCTACCAGGCTGCGCTACACTCCGATTGAAACGGCCGAAAGCCGCTTTCGGGCCGCTTATAGCCACACCGGGATTGCGCCGCAACTGGTTTCAGGCGCGTCACGGGCGGCGTCGCTCAAGCGTGACATAGGCGAAATCCGCGTCATCCTTCGGGCCGCGGGGCGGCGCTTCGCGCGCGATTTCGCGCCAGTCCGCGGGATTCAGCGCAGGGAAATGCGCGTCGCCAGCAATATCGAGCGCGACTTCGGTGAGTTCGATCACGTCGGTGAGATCGAGAAAGGCGCGATAGATGTCCTCCCCGCCCGCAATGATGATTTCGTCGACGCCGAGCAAACCGGCCAGCCGTCGCGCCGTCGCCAAGGCCTCGGGCGGACTCGCCGCCACATGGGCGCCCTCGGCCCAAAAATGCGGATCGCGGGTGAGAACCACGCTTTCCCGCCCCGGCAGCGGCCGCCCGATCGATTCGAAGGTGCGCCGCCCCATGATCATCGGCCGTCCCCAGGTACGCGCCTTATAGCGCTTGAGATCGCTCGAGAGCCGCCAGGGCAGGCCGTTGGCGACGCCGATCACGCCATTGCGTCCGCGCGCGACGACGGCGACAAGTTTTAGAGTCATGCGGCCGCGGCGTCGGCTGCTCGAAAATCCGCCACGAGTGCGAATGTCACCAGCATGCCGTCGAGCAGCACGGTATCGATCTCGACTGGCGGACGCCCAAATCGGCGCGCGTAGGCAATGACGCGGGCGGCTTCAGGGTGATCGGGCGCAATGGCGTCAACGCGGAGTCGGCCGCCGAACAAGGGTATGCGTCCGGCGCGCCGCAATTCGAATATTTTGAGAATTGCGTCCTTGCTCCTTCCGCGCGTCACGACCCGAACCACCCAATCGACCTCGCCTTCCACGGAGACGAGCTTGATCAGATAGATTGCGTCGACGGGGAAGCCTTCCCCTCGAAGCGCGTCGGCGATCTGCTTGAGCCCGGCGACGCCGCCTACAGTTTGGATCGGATCCATGCGAATACTCCGTCCCGTGGATCGCCCAGCGCCTCGACCAAGGCGCGCGCCTCGGTCTCGCCGATTTTTCAGTAGCGCGAACCTTCGTTCCAGCCCAACGCCGTGTTCCAGTTCGCCTGCAATCGTGGAGCGGCTGTGAAGCGATCTTCAAGGTCGGGCCCAAGCTCGGCCAATTCCAGCAACTTGTCGAGACTGTGCGTCCATACGGCGTTGACAATATTCTTATCCGGAATCTCGAAAGCGCGAAATTGCTTTGCGATGTGCGCCTTGAGCACGAGTTCGACGCTGTATCCGCAAAGATAATATGCGCCCGACCAATGGCCGGCGTTGAGCAGAGCCTGGGCTTCGTGGAGGCGCTCCAGCGCAAGCTCGATCAGTTCGTCATAAGTCATTGCGCCTACACCGCGATCGGGGCGGCGATCGCCGGCCAGGAGTCGTAGTTCTCGACGGCGATGTCTTCATATTTGAAGTCGAAGAGCGAGGTCACGGCCGGGTTGAGCTTCAAGCGGGGCAGGGGCTTTGGTTCGCGGGAGAGTTGAAGGCGCGCCTGCTCGACGTGATTCAAGTAAAGATGCACGTCGCCGAAACTGTGCACGAAATCGCCCGGAGCGCAGCCCGTGACCTGCGCGACCATTTGGGTGAGCAGCGCATAGCTCGCGATGTTGAACGGCACGCCGAGGAAGACGTCGGCCGAGCGCTGATAGAGCTGGCAGGAGAGACGTTTCTCGCCGCCAACCTCCGCGACATGAAACTGGAACAGGCAGTGGCAGGGCGGCAGCGCCATGTCGTCGACCTGCGCCGGATTCCAGGCGGAGACGATCAGCCGGCGCGAGAAGGGATTGCGCCTGATCTCGTCGACGACTTGCGCGAGCTGGTCGATATCCCTGTCGCCGTCGGGCCAGCGCCGCCATTGCATGCCGTAGATCGGACCAAGGTCGCCCGCTTCATTCGCCCATTCGTCCCAGATGGTGACGCCATTGTCGCGCAGATATTTGACGTTGGTGTCGCCCTGCAGGAACCACAGCAATTCGTGAATCACTGATTTGAGATGCACGCGCTTCGTCGTCACCAGCGGGAAGCCTTGCGAAAGGTCGAAGCGCATCTGATGGCCGAACAGCGACAGCGTTCCGGTCCCGGTGCGATCGTCCTTGCGCGCGCCTTCGCGCAGGATTTTGTCGAGGAGGTCGAGATATTGGCGCATGGGGAGGGTTTAATTCGGTCACAGATTTCGGCGCTCATCCTTACGCCCGGCGCGACGCCCGAACAAAGGGTTTACGCCCACGGATCGACGACCGACGCGCGCGCCAGCAAAATGCGGGCGCGCCCCCGACGACCGATTTCCCCGGCCAAGCCTTTGCGACGTCCCATCCTCGCTCCTATATATCTCCCGCTGGGGGAGCGTCGCTTCCCGACAGATGGGGAATAGAACAATGTCGCGTTTCTTCGCCTTTAAGCGCGGATCGCTGATTTCTCTCGCCCTTGCCGCGCTGCTGGCGCTCGCGCCCGCCATCGCCGAGGCGCGCATGGGCGGCGGCGGCAGCTTTGGCAGCCGCGGCTCGCGCAGCTGGTCCGCGCCGCCCTCGACCCGCACCATGCCGGGAACGGCCTCGCCCTTCGAGCGCAGCGTCACCCCGCGGCCTTCGCCAGGCATGGCTGGGCCGATGTCGCAGCCAGGCGGCGCCTTTGGCGGCTCTTTCGGCCGCGGCCTGCTCGGCGGTCTCGCCGGCGGCCTGCTTGGCGCGGGTCTCTTCGGCCTGCTGACGGGCCACGGCCTCCTCGGCGGCATGGGCGGCTTCATGTCGATCATCGGCCTGCTGCTGCAGATCGCGCTGATCGTCTTCCTGGCCCGCATGGCCTTCAATTGGTGGACGCGCCGCAATACCGCCATGGCGGGGGCGGGTCGCCATCCGAGCTCGGGCTTCACTTCGCCCTTCACGACGCGCGCGCCTTTTGGCGCGGCGGGCTTCGGCTCCGGCGCGTCGCCGCAGGCGGCGATGGCGCAGCCGATCAAGCTCGCGGCCGATGATTTCAACGCCTTCGAGCGGCTGCTCGGCGAGACCCAGGCGGCCTACAGCCGCGAGGACATCGGCGCGCTGCGCGGCATGTCGACGCCGGAAATGGCCTCCTATTTCGACGATGAATTGGAGGAAAACCGGCGCAAGGGCGTGCTGAACCGCGTTTCCGACGTGAAGCTGCTGCAAGGCGATCTGTCGGAAGCCTGGCGCGAAGGGGTGGACGAATACGCCACCGTCGCCATGCGCTTCGCGCTCAACGACGAAATTCTGGATCGCGCCACTGGCAAGCCGGCGCCGGGCTCGCCCGGCGAAACGCAGACGGCCGAAGCCTGGACGTTCCGTCGGCCCGCCGGCGCCGGCGCGCAGGAATGGAAGTTGTCGGCGATCCAGCAGGCGGCGTAAGTTCCGCCTTCGCCCGGATTATTCGCCCCTCCCCAAAAGGGAGGGGCTTTTTTGCGGGCGGGTCGAAAGCCTTGAAGCGCGCGCCTGCCATGACCAACGACCTTTCGGCGTTGCCGATAGACGATGCGCTGCCGGCGATCCGCGCCGCGCTCGCGGCGTCGTCCAATCTCGTCATCGTCGCGCCGCCGGGCGCCGGCAAGACCACGCGCGCGCCGCTCGAACTGCTCGACGCCGACTGGGCCAAGGCACGCAAGCTCATCCTGTTGGAGCCGCGACGGCTCGCCGCCCGCGCGGCGGCCAGCCGCATGGCCGCGACGCTCGGCGAGAGCGTCGGCGAAACCATCGGCCTGCGGATGCGCCTCGAATCGAAAGTCACCGCGCGCACCCGAATCGAGGTCGTCACCGAAGGCGTCTTCGCCCGGATGATACTGGACGACCCCGCGCTCGAAGGCGTCGCGGGAGTGCTGTTCGACGAATATCACGAGCGCTCGCTCGACGCCGATCTCGGCCTGGCGCTGGCGCTCGACGCGCAGGCGGGACTGCGCGACGATCTGCGACTCATCGCCATGTCGGCGACGCTCGACGGCGCGCGCGTCGGCGCCCTGATGGGCGCGCGAATCGTCGAAAGCGAAGGGCGCGCCTTTCCTGTCGAAACGCGCTATCTCGGCCGCGACGCCGATGCGCGCATCGAAGAGACGATGACGCGCGCGATCCTGCGGGCATTGCGCGAAGAGAGGGGCTCGATCCTCGCCTTTCTGCCGGGGCAGGGGGAAATCATGCGTGTCGCATCGCGCCTCGCCGAGTCGCGCCTGCCCGACGCCGTCGACGTCGCGCCGCTCTATGGCGCGCTCGATCGCGGCGAGCAGGACCTCGCCATCGCGCCGGCGCGGCCGGGCCGTCGCAAGATCGTGCTCGCCACGTCGATCGCGGAAACCTCGCTCACCATCGACGGCGTGCGCATCGTCATCGACAGCGGCCTCGCGCGCGTGCAACGCTTCGAGCCTGATCTCGGCCTGTCGCGGCTTGAAACGGTGCGGGCTTCGCGCGCCAGCGTCGATCAGCGCCGCGGCCGCGCCGGCCGCACCGAGCCCGGCGTCTGCTATCGCCTGTGGGACGAGCCGCAGACCGCGGCGCTGCCGGCCTTCGCCGCGCCCGAAATTCTCGACGCCGACCTGTCCGGCCTTGCCCTTGATCTCGCCGCCTGGGGGGTGAGCGATCCGGCGCGGCTCAACTGGCTCGATCCGCCGCCGGCGCCCGCCTGGAAGGAGGCGGTCGCGCTCGACCGCGAACTCGGGGCGCTCGACGAGGACGGTCGGCTGACGGACATGGGACGCGCCATGCGAAGGCTGCCGCTCGCCCCCAGATTGGCGCGAATGGCGCTCGAGGCGGCGGGTCACGGCGAGGCGAAGCGCGCCGCCGAACTCGCCCTGCTGCTCTCGGAGCGCGGACTCGGCGGCGCCGACGCCGACCTGTCGCATCGGCTTGAGCGGTTACAGGGCGATCGCTCCAAACGCGCGGGCGACGCGCTGCGCCTCGCCGCGCAATGGGCGAAGCAGGCGACGGCGCCGCGGCCGGGGATCACTGTCGCTTCCTCGACCTCGTCCTTCGAGGCGAAGCCGATGGCTTCGCACCTCACGATGAGGTCGAGGAAAGCTGCGCGAGACAAAGAGTTTCCTCATCCTGAGGAGCCGCGCAGCGGCGTCTCGAAGGACGAGGAAACTCACCTCTCGCCGCTCTCGGACGGCGCGCTGATCGCGCTGGCTTTTCCCGACCGCATCGCGAAATCGCGCGGCGCGCGCGGCGAATTCCTGATGGCGAACGGCCGCGCCGCCGTGTTGTCCGTCGAAGACCCGCTTTCGCGCGCGCCATTTCTCGCCATAGCCGAAATCACCGGCCGGGCGGCGCAGGCGCGCATCCTCGCGGCTTGCGCGCTCACCGCCGAGGAGGTCGAGGAGATCGCAGGCGAGCGCTTCGAGACTCGCGACGAAACCATCTTCGACGCGGCGAGCGCCAGCCTGCGGCGGCGCGCCTTCCGGCGCCTCGGCGCGATACGGCTCGCCGAGCGCAATCTGGCGGTCGAAGCTTGCGAAGACAATGCGAGGCTGCTCGCGCGGGGCGTCGCCGGCCTGGGCCTGGTGCGGCTGCCATGGACGAAATCGCAAGCGCAACGGCGCGACCGTGTCGCCTTTCTGCGTCGCGCCGAGGGCGACGAATGGCCCGACCTCTCCGACGCCGCTCTGGCGGCGAGCGCCGAGGATTGGCTCGCGCCCTTTATCCACGGGCGCGCGTCGGTCGCCGAGATCACACCCGACGATCTCGAAGCGGCGCTTGCGCAGCTGCTCCCATTCGAATTGGCGCGCAGGCTCGACGCCGAGGCGCCGGCCTTTTTCGAAACGCCCGCCGGGGCGCGCCATGCGCTCGATTATTCGACCGAGAACGGGCCGATCCTCGCCGTGCGCGTGCAGGAGCTTTACGGCCTCTCAAGCCACCCGACGCTTGCGCGCGGGCGCGCGGCGCTGACGCTCGAACTGCTATCTCCGGCGCATCGGCCGATACAGACGACGCGCGATCTGCCGAGCTTCTGGAAGGGCTCATGGAACGAGGTGAAGAAGGAGATGAGAGGGCGCTACCCGCGCCATCTCTGGCCGGACGATCCGGCGGCCGCGCAGCCGACGACCCGCGCCAAGCCGCGGGGCGGGTGAGGTCGCGAGACGAAGCGTGGCGTTCTTGTCACGCGCGCCTTTCGATCAAGGCGCGCTGCTCGCGGTCGTCGCAGACGTATCGCGATGAGGCAGTAAGCTGAGATCGACCTCCCTCCGGCCCCAATTTGGCGCGGCGCGGATTTTCGCTTATGCCAAGGCCGCTGTGTCAAACCCGCCAAGGCGACGCTCGTCCAAGCGAAGGATCGTTGATGTTTCCCAAGCCCGACCCGAATTTGCGCCCGAACACCTTCGAATATGAAGAGGCGCCGCTGATCAAATCGACCGGCTTTCGCGAATATGACGCGCGTTGGCTGTTCGGCGCCGATCTCAATCTGATGGGCGTGCAGGCGCTCGGCATGGGCCTTGGCGCGCTGCTGCGCGAATTGGGCGTCGCGCCCGAGATCGTCGTCGGCCATGATTACCGCAGTTATTCCTCGTCCATTAAACTGGCGTTGGTGAGCGGTCTCATGGCCGCCGGCGTGCGCGTGCGCGACATCGGTCTCGCTCTGTCGCCGATGGCCTATTTCGCCCAGTTCGATCTCGATGTCGCCGCCGTCGCGATGGTGACGGCCTCGCATAACGACAATGGCTGGACCGGCGTGAAAATGGGCGCCTGTCGGCCGGTGACCTTTGGGCCGGAGGAAATGACCCGCCTGAAGGAAATCGTTCTCGCCGGCGAGTTTCGCGAGGCCGAGGGCGGTTCTTATCGCTACATCGAAAATTTCGGCGCGCGCTATATCGACGATCTCACGCGCCGACCGCCCTTCACCCGCAAGATGAAGGTCGTCGCCGCTTGCGGCAATGGCACCGCCGGCGCCTTCGCGCCGCAGATGCTGGAGCGTCTCGGCTGCGACGTGGTGCCGCTCGACGTGACGCCGGACTATACCTTCCCGCGCTACAATCCGAACCCTGAAGATTTGCATATGCTGCACGCCATCGCCGACAAGGTGCGGGAGACTGGCGCCGACGTTGGCCTTGGCTTCGACGGCGATGGGGATCGCTGCGGCGTCGTCGACAATAACGGCGAGGAGATTTTCGCCGATAAGATCGGCGTCATGCTGGCGCGCGATCTCTCCAAGGTTCATCCGAATGCGTCATTCGTCGTCGACGTGAAATCGACCGGCCTGTTCGCGACCGACCCCGAACTCGTCGCGCGCGGCGTCGTCACCGAATATTGGAAGACCGGCCATTCCTATATCAAACGCCGGGTCAGCGAGAAGAAGGCGCTCGCCGGCTTCGAGAAGTCGGGGCATTTCTTCTTCAACGAGCCGATCGGGCGCGGCTATGACGACGGGCTGCTGACCGCGATCCATGTGCTTGAAATGCTCGATCGCAATCCGACGAAGTCGATGGCGGATCTTTATGCCGAACTGCCGAAGACCTGGGGCTCGCCGACGATGTCGCCGCATTGCGACGACGAGAAGAAATATGGCGTGATCGAAAAAGTGACGGCGCGCATCGAGGCGATGCGCGCGCAGGGCGAAAAGATCATCGGTCAGCCGATCCGCGACGTCGTGACGATCAATGGCGTGCGGGTGACGGTCGCCGACGGCACCTGGGGCCTCGTGCGCGCCTCGTCGAACAAGCCGGAGCTCGTCGTCGTCGTCGAGAGCCCGGTGTCGGAAGCGCGGATGAAGGAAATGTTTACGGCGATCGACGCCGTGCTGCGCGAAAATCCCGAGGTCGGCGCTTATAATCAGACGATTTAGGTCGGCGCCGCTGCGAGTCGACGTTCGACGGTTCTCGACAGATTGGCGGGGGGCCGAAAATGGGAGTGACGCCGCGCCCGCTCCTCGCCGAAGTCGCGACATTCTTGCGCTTCTATTCGCGCCTTCCGATCGGCGCGGGCGCTCCCGCGCCGCTCGACTTCGCGCGGATGGCGCCGGCGCTGCCGATCGCCGGCGCCATGATCGGCGCCATAGGCGCGGCGGCGCTCGTCGTTGCGCGCATCTGCCATCTGCCGTCGCTCG
This sequence comes from Methylocystis sp., assembly GCA_051061375.1. Lineage (GTDB taxonomy): Bacteria > Pseudomonadota > Alphaproteobacteria > Rhizobiales > Beijerinckiaceae > Methylocystis. The sequence continues at coordinate 17,123 of JBPFDW010000025.1, forward strand.
TCTGCGCGCTCGTCGCCCTCGCGGTCGTCGCGCTTGTGACCGGCGCGTTGCATGAGGACGGGCTTGCGGATGTCGCCGACGGTTTCGGCGGCGGCGCGACGCGCGAGTCGAAACTCGCGATCATGCGCGACAGCCGGATCGGCGCCTATGGCGTTCTGGCGCTGTGCTTCACCGTCCTTCTTCGCGTCGCGGCGCTCGGGTCGATCCTCGAGCTCAGCGTCACGCTGGCGGCGCTTGCGCTCGTCTTCGCCGGCGCCTTGTCGCGCGTCGCCGGCCTGGCCCCGATGCTGTGGCTTGCGCCGGCGCGTGCGGATGGATTGGGCGCGCGCGTCGCCGCGCCTTCACGAGAGGCTTGGATTCGGGCTTGCGTCATCGCCGCCGCCATCGGCCTTGCGCCCTGGCTGGCGGGCGCGGGCGCGGGTCCGACCGTCGTCGCGATTGTCGCCGCCTTCGCCACGGCGGCGCTCGTCGCGAAACTCGCGAAAAAAGAGATCGGCGGCTACACGGGAGATGTGCTCGGCGCCGCGCAGCAATTGGCGGAAATCGCCATTCTGACGGCGCTGTCGGCGGCGTGAGCCCTATCCGGTTTCGGCGAATTCGGCGCGGCGCGCTTCGGCGGCGCGCACCTCGCCGACGGCGCGAAGCAGCGTTTCAACGCCGGCGCCGGGTCTGACGGATTCGAGCGCCAATCGTCGGCGGAACGACCGCGCGCCGGCCATGCCAGCGAAAAGCCCGAGAAGGTGGCGCGTCATATTGGCGAGCCGTTCGCCTGCCGCCAATTGTCGCTCGACGTAGGGAAGGAAGGCGTCGACAGCCTCGAAAAGGTCGGCCGCCGGGGCAGGGGCGCCGAACAATTGCGGATCGACCGCAAGGAGCAGGGCGGGGTCATGATAGGCGGCGCGCCCGATCATCACGCCGTCGACGAATGTCAACTGCTCGCGAATTTGCGACATGCTGGCGAGCCCGCCGTTGATGGCGATCGGAACATCCGGCAGCGCCCGTTTGAGACGATGCACCAGCGCATAGTCCAGCGGCGGAACGTCCCGGTTCTCCTTGGGCGAGAGCCCCTTGAGCCAGGCCTTTCGCGCATGCACGAAGAGCGCGTCGACGCCATTGTCCGCGCAGGCCTCCGCAAGCGCGAAGAGGGCACGTGCCGCGTCCTGATCGTCGACGCCGATGCGGCATTTCACCGTGACCGGAATCGCGACCGCGTCCTTCATCGCCTTGACGCAGTCGCCGACCAGCGTAGGTTCGCGCATCAGACAGGCGCCGAACGCGCCGTTCTGCACACGATCCGACGGGCAGCCGACGTTCAGATTGACTTCCGCGTAGCCGAAAGTCTCGACAATCGCCGCCGACTTCGCGAGCGCGGCCGGCTCGGCGCCGCCGAGCTGCAGGGCGACGGGCTGCTCGAAAGGGTCGAACGCCAGCAGCCGCGCGCGGTCGCCATGGATCACCGCGCCGGTCGTCAGCATTTCGGTATAGAGCCGCGCGCGGCGCGACAGGAGGCGATGGAAGTATCGGCAATGCCGATCCGTCCAATCCATCATCGGCGCCACGGAAAAGCGGATGTCGGAAGCGCAAAGCGTCATCGACGGGCGAGCCTTGTCATGGGCGCCAACCTGCCGTACCAACGCTTCGCAACGCAAGCAGAAGCGGCGGCGCGGCGCGCGCCCGGAGGCGGAATGAAGGAAAAAATCGACGCTTATCTGCTCAAGGACTTGAATCGCGAACTGTGCGATTTCGAGCAGTATGACGCCGATCCGCGCACGCGTTTCATTTACGGAAAGGCGGTTGAGCTCTATTGGACGCTCTCGCGCCTCTTCGGCCTTGGCCGCCTCCATGACGGACGCTGGCGTGCGCCGGACGCCGCCAAGGCGCAGGCGCTGCGCACGCGGCTCGACGGCGAAATTCCCGTTCCGCAAGCGCGCAACCGGCTACTCGTCGACATGACGGCGACGCATCGTTTCGGCGGCCATTCCGGCGTGCAGCGCGTCGTGCGGGAAATCGCGCGCGCCTGCGTCGAAAGCGGCGCGGGGATTCCGGTTTATCTCGAAGCCGGCCGGCTCTATGGTCAGTTTCAGCACGAAAATTTGCCCGACACGATCGACTTGCAATCGGGCGACACGCTGCTCCTGCTCGATTCAGGCTGGGGCTATGTCGACGAATATCCGCCGCTGCTGGACGCGGCGCGCGCGGCCGGCGCCGAAGTCGTCGGCTGCCTCTATGATCTCATCCCTCTGCGTTATCCCGCCGCCACCGCCTTGAAGAACAGCGCGCCTTTTGCGTCCTGGTTTGAGAAGGCGCTGCTGCGTTGCGACGCGATCGTCTGCATCTCGCAAAGCGTCGCGAAGGACCTCGTCGCTTTTCTGCGCGAAGAGCGGCTCGCGGCGCCCGACAATATGCGCATCGGCTGGTGGCCGCTCGGCGCGGATTTTGGCGCGGACGCGCGGGGCGCGCCGTCAAGGACGGCGGAGCAGATCGCCGCGGGGCCGACGCCATTTTTCATGAGCGTCGGCACGCTCGAACCGCGCAAGGCCTATCCGATCGCTCTGGACGCGTTCGAACGTCTCTGGTCGAAAGGTTTCGACGCGCGTTACGTCATCGTCGGCCGGCCGGGGTGGAATACGCAGGCGCTGCAACGCCGTATCCGCCAGCATCAGGAATTCGGACGCCGGCTGTTCTGGCTCGACAATGCGAGCGACGCCGATCTTTCCTATCTTTATCCGCGCGCGCGCGCATTGATCTTTCCGTCCTTCGTCGAAGGCTTCGGCATGCCGTTGATCGAAGCGGCGCATCGCGGCGCGCCTGTCATCGCGAGCGACATTCCGGTGTTTCGCGAAGTCGGCGGCGGCGACGTGACCTATTTCGATCTTCTCGACGCCGAGGCGCTGGCGGCCCGCGTCATGGAGGCCGGGGAGCAAGGGACGGAAACGCATGGCCGGGTCCCTGTCCTCCGTTGGCGCGACTCATCCGCGACATTGGCGACCATGCTGCGCGAAAACGCCTATCAGCTCGACGCCGCGGCCATTCGCGACGCGCTCGCCGGCACGGACGCCCGTCCGCGAAAAGATAAAATCACGCCCTATCTTCTCTCGCAGCTTTATGACGAAGTTTGCGAGCGCGGCGGCCAGCAGCTCGATGCTCGGCTGAGATGGGCGTATGACCGCGCGCGCGAATTTTATTGGACGATCTCGCGCCTTGTTCGCGCGGCGCGCGCCCGGGTCGGCGGAGCGCCGCAGGCGCAACAGAAGATCCCGCCCGACTGGATGATCGTCGAGCCTGATGCAGCGAATTCGGGCCGCGGACGGCTGCTGATCGACGTCACCACGACTTGGCGCGCCGATGTGCAGACCGGGATCCAGCGCGTCGTGCGCGAAGTCGCCAAAGCGTCGATCGACGCGAATTGCGGTCTGCCCGTGGCGATCGTCGACGGTCGTCTTCGCTTCTTTTCGCGCGGCGCGCCGCTGCCCCAGCCGGTCGCGATCGAACCGGGCGACAGATTTCTCCTGCTCGACGCCGGATGGATATTTGTCGAGGAATACGGCCCGGTCATCGACTCGGTGGCCGCTCAGGGCGGAGAGATTATCGTATGTCTCTATGATCTGTTCCCCCTGGTATATGCCTCGGCGTTTTCATTGTCGCTGCAATTGGGTTTTCGCAAATGGTTCGAGCGCGTGATCCTTCGCGCCGACCATATCGTTGCAATCTCGCACAGCGTCGCACGCGACTATGAGAGGTATTGCGCCGAATATAATTGTGCGCGCAAGGACGGACAGACGATGCAGGTATGGTGGCTGGGCGCGGATTTCTCGAATGATGTTCAGTCGCCGCCGACGAAGCGCGCGCGCGCGATCATAGAGGCCTCCCGGCCCTTCTTCCTCAGCGTCGGAACGCTGGCGCCGAACAAGGGCCAGGCGCTTGCTCTTACCGCTTTTGAAAAATTATGGGCAGGCGGCGTCGAGGCGACATTAGTGATTGTCGGTCGACCTGGCTGGAGCACAACCGCTCTGCAGCGGCGCCTGCGCGAGCACCCTGAGCAGGGACGGCGATTGTTTTGGCTCAGCGACGCGAGCGACGCCGAATTGCAGTCTTTTTATCGCAGCGCGCGCGCGGTGATCTGCGCGTCCTATGCAGAAGGGTTTGGTTTGCCCCTCATCGAGGCGGCTCACGCCGGCGCGCCCATCATTGCGAGCGACATCGAAATTTTTCATGAGGTCGGAGGCGATGCGATCGCCTATTTCGATATGCTCGACCCCGAGTCTTTGAAGGAGCGGATTGTTGAAATGCTCGCATCGCCAAAGCGCGCGCATCCGCTGCCGGCGCTCTCATGGAAAGAATCGACGCAGAGGCTCCTGGATACGGTCGCCCGCGCGCAGCTTCGCGACGCCGCGCTCTAGTTTCTTGAATTGACCGATCCTCGACGCCGAACCGGCGCCCGCTTCGCCGGTTAGCGCTCTAATTTTCCTGCGCCGGCGCGGGAAGCTCCAAGCTGATCCCCTGCATCTTGAGATGCGCCCAATTCTTGAGGTCCTTCACGGTAAAACCCTTCAGGAAGGGATTTCCGCTGATGATTTTTTCGCGGGTTCTGGCCGGCTGTCCGTCGACGCTGGCGATCACCGTCGCCGCATCGACCTCTTCCGGAGCGGACAGGATCGCCGCCGCGCCGCCTGGTCCCGCGAAATGCGCCAGATAGAGCGAGCCGGGCGTAACGGGGAGACCCTTCTTCAACAGGATCGAGCTGTTTTGCTCGACGTAGCGCGCCGTCATTTCTCGGGACAGCTCCGGGTCCTTGCGCAAGTCGAGAATCTCCTTGTCGCTCATCGCGCCGGCGAGGTCGGGACGGTGTTTCCTGATCAACGCCATCCAGGTGGCGTTGATGAACTGTCCCAGTCCGGCGGCGGAAGAGAATTTGTTTCGCGCGTCGGCAATTCCCTGCGACTCGGACATGATGATCCGGTCGACCAAAGCCTTGAACGAGGACGCGGCCTGATCGGGAAACAGCGCTAAACGGACGTCGCGGAAATGCAGCTTGAATCCGAATCCGAGCGCGAAAATCAAGACTAGAGCGATGGGAGAAATCCGCACGCCGCGATCGTCGCCGGCGCGCTTTTGAGGCGCGGCGAAAGCCTCATCCTTGAAGGGCGCGCTGAGGCTGATGTATTCCGCCGTCTCCGGCTGCAACCGACGACCGATGTTGAGAGACGACACAAGATCTTGCAGCGCCCGGTCGTCGAATCCGAGATTGACCCTGATCTCGAGCTTTCCCGGACCGTCCGAGGTCTCACAGGCGGAGACCAATGTCGCAGGCGCGCAAGCCGAGACGGCGACCGCGCTCTCCAGTCCGTAGGGCGCGGCATTTTCCTCGCGCCCTTGCATCTCCGCCTCGGCGGATGAGTCGTCTGGCGCGCCCGGCTCGTTCACTGCGCTGCTCCACGCTTGCGCGACGAATGTCGAATGGCGAATGAGGGGAGCAGCATCCCGTTATGAAAGCGTAAACGATCGCTGGCGGGAAGCGCCCTTCGCCCGCGAGTGGAGTGGAAGCCCTGCGGCGCCTCCGAAATTCGCCTCAATCTTGGGCGGCGCGCGTCGCCCGCTTGTCCAATGGCGGCGAATTGATTTAACGTTTGGCGACGGCGGTCGCCGCTGCGACGCGGACAGCCGCCGGCAATTGCGATGAAATGCTGATTGTTGGAGTCGAGAATGAGCGCTGGCGCGACAAAGGAATTTCCGGATGTTTTCTTAAAGGAGATTGAGGTTATCAACGATCGTCGGCGGAATTTGAAGCGACCCGTCGTTTCGGCTGACAACGCCAAGCCCTCAACCGACCAAGAACTCGTCGGCCTGGCGCTTTCCGGCGGCGGCGTCAGATGCGCGGCCTTCTGCATGGGCGCGCTGCAGGGCCTCGACAGCGCCCGGTTGATCAACCGTTTCGATTATCTCTCGACCGTATCGGGCGGGGGCTACATCGGCTCGGCGATGACGCTCGCCATGTCGAAAGACGGCGGCAGGTTTCCCTTCGATCCGGCGAACAGCTATGACGGAGAAACGCGCCACACTAAGCATATTCGGGATAATTCGCGCTATCTCGTGCCCAATGGGCTAAAGTCGGTTCCAGTATTCGCGGCGATTTACTTTAGAGGGCTGCTCTCCGGCGCGCTGATTGCCCTCCCGATTCTGCTGTCGCTGGCGGCGCTCACCATCTTCTTGATCCCGACCTATAGCGATCTGGATTCGAGAGGCTTTCTTGGGGGCATTTTAGCCGGGCTTCTCGGCGACAACCCGTTTCCGATCACGACCGCCGTGAGTTTGTTCATTGCTGGTCTGCTGATCATTTACGCCTTGGCGGCGCATGGGCCGCCAAGAGACATCCGCCGGCCGATCGCCGCGGGATTTGGCGCGATCGTCACTCTTATTGCAGTGGCGTTTATATTCGAAATACAGCCGATCTTCATCCTTGCCCAGTTCGACAAGGGCGGCGCGAGCGGCGCCGTCGCCAAGGGCATTCTCGAATTATCAAAATACTATTCCACGATTGCGGCGATCGCGAGCCCGATCGTCGTGCCCTTCATGAATTTGATCGCCAAGTCGGCGGTCGACAAGAAAAAGGACAGCCTGACTCAAAAGGCGGCCAAATTCGCGAGCAAGCTCGTGATCTATATCGTGGCGCTCTTTATCCCCCTGGGTCTATGGGTGGTCTATATTCTGCTTTCCTACTGGGGAATTTCGTCGTCAGCCGAACAATGGAATTACTCGCACGCTCCTGAATTTCTTCAAAAGTTCTTCGGCGCCGCTCAATGGGCTACTGGGAGCCAAATCGTCGCGGGCGCCTGGGGCGCGCATGTCACGCCTTCGGTCATCGTCTATCTCGCAATCGCGCTCCCGATTTTCTTGTTCGCCTGGTATTTTATCGACGTCAATGCGAACTCCTTGCATCAATTCTACCGGGATCGGCTGGTCGACGCCTTTCTCCTCGATCCCACGAAAAACTGGGATGAAATAAATAAGAACAGGAATGTCGCCGCGAATGATTTCCTCCTGACGGAAATTTCGAACGTCGATACGCCTTATCACCTCATCAACACGACGCTCAACGTGCCGGGCTCGCCCAGAGCCAATCGCCGTGGCCGCAACGGAGATTTCTTCCTGCTTAGCCGTAATTTCGTCGGCAGCGAAGTCACCGGTTATGTCAAAACGGAAGATGTGCAGGACTTTTGGACCGGGGACATCGGCACCGCCATGGCGATCTCGGGAGCGGCGGCGGCGCCCAATATGGGAATCGCCTCCTTGCGTCCGCTCGCCTTTACGCTGGCGCTGCTCAACGTGCGCCTCGGGCGATGGTTCCCGAACCCGAAGGAGCTCGGCCGATTCGGCAAGCGTAGAAACTGGCCCCGGCCGCGCTACTTCCTCGCGGAGGCTTTCTTTCGCACAAGGGAAACCTTTAAATATGTCTTCCTGAGCGACGGCGGCCATATCGACAATCTCGGCGTCTATGAATTGCTTCGCCGGCGCGCCGCGGTCATCGTTGTCGTTGACGGCGAAGCCGACGGGGGCATGGACTTTCCCTCGTTCGTGCAGCTTCAGCGACTGGCGCGCATCGACCTTGGCGTCCGCATCCGCCTGCCCTGGGGCGAAATCAAACGTCACACGAGACAGGCCAGCGACGAAATCGCCGCGGAACAGGGGCGGACCCAGAACCCCGGCCCGCATGCGGCGATCGGGATCATCGAATATCCCGGCGCAAAGCCCGATCAATCGGAATTGGGCGTATTGATCTATTTGAAAGCGTCGTTGACCGGCGATGAAAACGACTATGTGACCGATTACAAGAAACGCAATCCTGACTTCCCGCATGAAACGACGCTGAACCAGTTTTTTAGCGAGGAACAGTTCGAAGTCTATCGCGCATTGGGATTTCATATCGCCAATCGGCTGTTCACGGGGAAGGACTGCGCCTCGGTCGAAGCTGATCCGAACGCCAAGGATATGCACGCGTTCAAAAGGGCTGAACGACTTTTGAACGTCGCTTTCAGGACCTGCCCGCCGTGGCCCGCGACGAAGGCGGATCAAGCGACGGCGTGACGCCTGGGGGTCCTTGTGAGATTGGCCGGCGTCGTCGCGGCGTCGGCTGCGTTAATTCATTTTCAAGCAATCGGCGTGACGCTTGGAAATCGTGCGTCAATCCGATCCTTCTCCTCGACCGATCAAATGGGAATAGCCGCCCTCGACTTCAGCCCGGCCGCGTCTCATGCCGCCGAAGGTCCGGAGCTGAGGGCCGAGCGCCCGGACGCGGCGATTTCGGCGCCGATCTCGGATGGTCCCGCGACGCCCGCTGCAGAAAGGCGGTCTGCGGCGTTCAAGGGCGCCGTGATCTATGGCGCTCGGCTTTTGTGGGCGGCGCAGGTCTATGGCGCCGCCGGCCTCGCCGGCTGGCTGATCGCCGAAGCCGTATCGCCGACCCTCGCCACGATGCCTGGCTTCATCAGGACGATCGCGACGCAGGACAGCGCCGATCGCGCCGCCCTGCTGCGCACGACGCAGAAAATGGAAGAGGAGATACGGGCGCTGCGCGGCGAATTGGAGACGATGCGCGCTTCGACGCAGGCCGCGACTCCGACGACGGACGCTGTCGAGAATCTCGGCAAGCGCATCGACGCAATGAAGACGGAGACCGGCGCCGCGATTGGCGCGCTTTCCAGTCGGGTAGAGGGCCTTCAACGCGATGCGGCCGCCAAGCCTGCGGCGCCCAGCGCGACCGCGGAGCAAGCTGGCGCGCGCTCGTCGCGAAGCGAATATGTCATCCTCGATCAACGCGCGCCGCGACGCACGACCGTCTCCGCGACGGTGAAAGTCGGCGAGGGGCCGCGCCGGCCTAAAGCGCGGCGCGGCGACGCCTTCGAGCCGTCGAAATATCCCAACGCGCCCGGCGCGCCGCGCCCGCTCGGCGCCTCCGCGCCATAGACGGGCCCGGCGCGCGCATTCTTCATTGCGCTCTAATGACCCAGCGATAAATGCGACAGACGGAAAATGCTGGACAGGAACTTGATCGCGAAACCCACGAGCCCCGAGCCGCCATAAAAGTCGCTCTTGTTGAGTTGGATGAAAACATGCGCCGGCATGTCGGAGTCATTGGTCATTTCGCACAAGAAGAATCCTTCGCGGGCGCGTATCGATTCGAAAAGGATTTTCGTGGCGGCGGCGAATTCGCGAAGCCGCGTGCGGAACGGATTATTGCGGGAGGATTTCGTCGACGCTGAAACGAGCTCATTGGCTCTCGAATGATGGAGCTGGATGCGTGCGATCCTGCGATCTTCGGGATGCGTCTGACTCGTTGGCCGCAACTTCGAAACGATATTCGCGGTCGCGGCGATGACGTTGCCAAGAGCATAGTCGCGGCTCTCGCCGGGCTCGATCTTTTCGCACCAAATCAGGGTCTTACCCGCGAGACATAGAATCGCCGGCGTCGACATGTCGTCAGTCGGGCGGGCTTGATAGACATAAGGCGCCCGCGCCCAACTCATCGTCGACGCGTCGCATGAAACGGAGCGAATCGCGACATTCGAGGATGAACAAAGATAGGCGGGCTGGAGAAACAATAGCGGTTGCGAATTGCTACGCGCCAGTCTCGTCAGATCGATCTTCTCGACGACATTGCCTTCGCCGGCGGTCAGCAAAATCTCGCTCTGCTTGCTGGAAGCAGCGATGCGATTGAGCTTCACGTCTCCGCCGCCAAAGCACACATACAGGAGGTTGGCGAACTCATTCGCGATCCAGGAGCGTTTCGGCGCCGAATGCGGACTCTGGCGCGGAATCGTTCGCACTCCAGGCCATCGGCAAACAGATCTGCTGGGCCGATCAAAAAACGACGTGTCGGGACCAAGCGTCACCACCAGCCCCTCTCTTGCGTCCAACAGGCGAAAGTCGCTTTCCCCTGGCCGCAGGGAAATTCGTTCGGGAGTGAAAAATGGATTGCGCATGAACGTGCGCAGCCCGAAGTCGATAAAGTCGATTGGCGTCATATACATGCGCGATATCCTTCAGCCAATCTTCGAAGATTTTGAGTTTGGGAGGATCGTCGCTTCGTGTGATCGTATGGTTACGTTCGTGAAGCGATCGCTCCTTTAACGCGGCTTGCCGGCTTTCGTTCGAAGCGAGTCCGGACAAGGCTGGAGACGAAACCGGCATCCGACCAAACTTGATGCTAGTTGACTGATATTTGGAGAGAAATAAAAGGAGATGGTGCCCTGGCCGGCACGAAACTGAATCTCTGAAGCGTGTAAATTCAATAACATAAGCGCAGACGCTCGATATACAGCCCCACCCCTGGCCACACCTTGTGCGGGCATGAATAAAATTGCGCCACTTTGTATTGACATGCGCCGGCGCCATGAACCATGTTCGTGACGGCTTGTGAACTGACTGTCTTTTGATCGTTTGATTTCTGATTTCCTGCGCCCCTGATTTCCTGCGCCCTGCCTACTGACCTCTGAAATCCCCAACCTTGCGCCCAAGGCCGCGCCATCGCGTCCGCGAGCGCGAATCGCAGAGGTTTTGTTGTGACCAAACGACTCACGCCCACAGTTGACGATCCCCTCTTTAGCGGCCCCCGTGTTCGCGCCGAACTCGGCGACGGCGAGCGGCCTATTTCCAATGCGACCTTCTGGCGCTGGCGTAAGAGCGGAAAAATCCCGCCGCCCGTTGACCTTCCCGGCGCGCCGCGCTGGCGCCGCTCCACAATCCTCGCCATCAAAGGAATCGCCGCATGACGACTTCGCCTGAAATCTTTCGTGCGGCCGTCGTCGCGAGCCGAGGCGTTCGGTCGATTGGCTCCGCGCATCGCGCCGCGCTCATGAACCCGCCGCCGAAAGGTGTGACCGTCGATGAAATCGCGACGTTTCGCGACGGCATGACCGGCGGCGATTTGCGCGCGTTTGGCGCTTGGATGCTCGAAAAGCATGACACCCGAATTGCGTTGTTCGAGCAAATCCGGGCGGCGCTGCGCGCTCGGAAGACGCCTCAATATCACGACGCTCAACGTTTGGTTGCCGAACTGCGGCTTGAAGCCGACGCGCCGGACGATTTGCGCGCGGCGTTGGGACTAGAGTCGACCGCAACCGTTGAAGCAATCGCCGATCGTCTGAAGCGCAAGTGGTCGCCGCCGCAGCGCGGTCGCAGTTATGGCGGCGAGGAACCCGTGCGCGTGATCGCGTGTCGTGACCGCGAGGTGGCGTGACATGGCGCAATCTCAGGACAACGGCGCCGACCTTCGGCGCCACCTTCTTTCGCTCGACGATCAAGCCTTCGCCCTCGCGTGGCGAGACGCGCTTGAAGCTGGCGACATGACTGACGAAGCGCGCGCCGTCTTCCGTGAAGTGTCGGAAGAACGCAGCCGCACCCATGACGCTCGCCACGAATTGCAAGCGCGGCGCGACTTGGCCCTACACATGGGCCGGCCGTTCGCTGAACACTAAGGAGCGACCGAATGACGAACTTCGTAAAATTGACCAACGAACATGGCGACGCGCGGATGTTTCCGCGCGTCGCGATCAAGAGCGTCGTGACCCAACGCGAGCCCCAAGGTTTCGCAGTCTATTTCCGCGAGCCGACGCGAGATGTGTGGTTTCTTGGCGACCTCGCCGACCTCGACTCTCCGCCGGCAGAAACGATCGTCGGCGCGGCGCCAGGTTGGGCCGTCGTCGAGATAAAGCCGGAAGATGGCCTGCTCACGCCAACGTTTCACCCTGTGGTCGCATGGCGCGTCCGTCCGGGCGAAGCGCCGGAACCGATTCACATCGGGCCGCCAGTCAAGGCGGAAATCATAATCGATGCGGAAGGCTTCGCGCAGAATTGGCGGCGGAACTCTGCTTTCAAATTCGACGAATGGCTTGCCAAACGCCAGCGGTCAGAATTTCGCAGGGCCGGCTGGCCAACATTGAAACCGGACGCCGATGGCGTTTTGCGACTCGACTTCGCGCCGCCCGGAGCCGAGCCGCGCGAACTCGCCTTTGCCGAGGAAATCATCACAAGCGACGATCCGCATTTTGCCGACGTTATGCGATCGGAAATCGAAGCCATGCACGCGCGCTTACAAACAGCGGAAGTGAAGCCGGTGTGATGGCAACAAAAAAGCCCGGCGCGGAAACGCCGGGCAAGGTCTCGAACCAAGAATGCGAGGGTTTGTATATTGGATACTGACACCATTGTCAAGTCAGACTTGACACCTTCCGACACACATAATTCTTCGCCGGAAGCCAAAGACAAACTCACGATCCTGCGGCCCAAGGTTTTCACCGGCAAGCGGCTGGTGCATACGCCAGACGGAATCCATAAGGAGCCGGCCGCGAACGCCAAAACCTTTCGACGCCTCACGCGCGAAGTTGCCGGTGTCGATGACCTTTATACGTTGCTACACGAAGGCCGGGACGAAATTCTTATCCACGGCGCCGCGCTCCCTGATACGCCGAGCGTGCATTGCGAGCGGCGCAACGAATTTTTCGCCGATCAAGCATTGCGCACGATCGTGCTCGATATCGACGGCTTCAAGACAAACGCGCGAGCGCTTGACGAAGCCGCGAAGGAATATCGCGCACTCCTGCCGGTCGAATTTCGGGACGCGAGTTGCGTCGCCCAAGCGTCAAGCGGGTTCAATACGAAAGAAGGCCAGCAATCGTTCCGGCTATTTTTCTTCGCCAGCGAACCCGTGACCGAAAATCAGAAGTCGGCATGGCTCATAGCGCCCGACACGTTGCCGAAGACAGTTCGCAAGCGCAAGGACGGCAAAGAAGTTGAAGTCTCGACGTTGGACCCCTCCATTTGGCGTCGCGTGCAACCGATCTATGTCGCCAATCCGATTGTAGAGGGCGGCGCCGATCCGTGCCCCGAGCGTTGGTCGCTAATCGACGGCAAGCCCTGCGTTAGCGTGCCGGACGTGCTGCCCGAGCCGGTCTGCAAGACCGGCAAGGCGCGCGGGCTTGCCGCGCCCGAGGGCGTCACTATCGACGATCCCGACGCGCTCGGCGATGCAATCGAAAAGCTGGCGACGCGCAGATTAGAGCACGCGAGCAACAGCCGTCACCTTTCGATCGTCTATGCGGGCGCCGACTTCAGCGACTACGGCATTTCGCCGGAACTCGCCGAGGCCGTAACACTCGCGTGGGCTATGCCCGATGAAGATCATGCCGAAATGTTGCGCGACATGCTGACCGATCGCGGATTCTCGGCGGCCGATGCTCAAAGGAAGCTCGCGCGGATTGCCGAGATTCGAGAAGCGTTGGCCGCGGAGCATGAGGGCGAGAATCCATTTGCCGAGACGGACGATTTCACAGTTTCGGAAATCGCCGTGAAGTTGGAAGAGGGCTACCGGAGCGCGCGCAATGGATTTGGCGCGAAGGTCGCGACCGCGGGCGGCAAGGCGTTCGACTCCATCGCCGAGGCCGATGGCATGCTCCCGGAGCGCCAGGAACGGAAGCGCCAGAAGAAAGCCGAATTGACGACGCGCCAACGTTTCGCGACCTTCGAACAAGGCGCGCTATTCACGGGCGACGACGACATATTCGGCGAACCAGACGCGCTGCCCGCGGTTTCAGGTCCTATGTTGCTCGCCGCGCTGGAAGGCGACGCGCGCTTTGCCGATGACGCGGAAGCATTGCTTGCGGCGCATCGCGCGGTTAATGCGATCATTCGCGAGCCGCAAGTGGCAGACACGGCGGAGCGTCTGGCGCAGTTGCGCGCACTTGTCGACGATGGCGAGTTGCCTGCCCGCGCCGAGACGAAAAAGGCGCCGTCTGTCCGGCGTTTTGCTATCGCGAGCGATCTTGCGCGCGATTGGCGCCCAACAAGATACGTCGTCAACAAATGGATTCCCGAGGGCGAAGTCGGCTTCATGTTCGGACCGTCGAAGTCGCGTAAATCATTCGTTGCGATGGATATCGCGGCGCACGTCGTTTGTGGCCGGCCGTGGCGTGATTGGGAAACGAAACGCGGAGGCGTGATCTATTGGGCGACAGAAGGCGCGGGCGGCGTCGCCGGACGCTTTAAGGCATGGCTCGCGGAATACGCCGCTCGCTATGGACTCGATGACGAACTGCGAGTCGCCGTCGTTACCGATCGCTTGGACCTTAAAACCAAAGAGGGCCGGCGCCCGTTGCGCGAAATGATTGGCGATTACAACGCGACATTCCGGGACCTGCCTTGTGGACTTGTGTTCATCGATACGTGGAATAAAGCCGTGAGGCTGGAAACCGGGCAAGATATCGAGCTGTCGCCAATCATCTCGGAACTGGAATCGCTGGCCCGGAAGAATGCGACCACAATCTGTGCGCTCGGACACCCTGGCAAGGACCTGTCTCGCGGCATGAAGGGTAGCATCGTCTATGAAACCGATGCGACGTTTCGCATGAAGGTTGTGAAAGAGCGGAGCGGGTTGACGAAGATCGAAATCGACAAACAGAAAGAGGGCGAAGACGGAATCTGCGAATTGATCGCATTCCGGCCGCACAACCTTGGCGAAGACGATTTCGGACGAATGGCGACCTCCCTCGCGGCGGTCCCGAAGGGCGACGCTTTCGAGGCGGTCGCCGAAGATCGCGACGGGGCAGGCGCGTTCGGCGCAGCGTCCGACGTGTCGCTCCTACAGGCGATAGAGGCCGGGGGCTACACGTTCACGACCCTGGCGACTGCGGCCGGCCTGCGATCGAAAGGCAGCGTTAGCGAGCGGCTGGACCGCCTAGCCGACGAAAAATTGGTCAAAGCGTTGGGGGGAGGGAAATTCAGTCTGACTCGAAAAGGACGCCAGAAGGTCACGGACTGGCGAGCGGCCCTCGAAAACGCGGACGCGGACTATGAGGCGCTGGACGATGACGACGCCTAGTTTCGATCGGGGCTCATTCAAATTCCAAAAGCCGGCCTTTGAGGGCCGGTTTTTTTTTGGACCTGCAAACGTGCAAGGTTGTTCACGCGGTTTGGAGGCGGCTTTTTGAGCGTTCGGCGGAGCGAAAAACCGCCGAACGGCGTTCGGCGATTGTGACAGCGTTTTTTCCGAACGCTCGCGCCGAACGCTGCGCCGAACGCGCCGAACGATTTTCTCGTAACGTATTGAAAGGTAGATGGTTACGGCGTTGGTTTTGAAGAAAATCGCCGAACGCTGGCCGAACGCCCGGCGCTTGTCGTTCGGCGTTCGGCTCTCTCTTTCCGCCTTTAGGCGGAAAGAGCCGAACAACCGAACGCGCCCCCGAATTTTTGGATAGAGCGTGGCGCCTTCACAAGCCGCGCTCATCGCTCTGAGAAAGGAGCCGCCCCCGCCCGGACCTTCGCACGTCCTGGCGCTCCCCGCCGCGACTGCCAGCACCTTGGAACGTCCAGCCCCCCCCGCGCGCCGATCACAGGCGTAAGGCATAATTCCACACATCTGTTGACTTCCACAGAAGTGTGGAATAACCTATATTCCATGAACGCAGCCGAATTCAAAAGATGGCTTAAGGCCCAAGGGTGCACGTTTGACGTGGGCAAGGGCAAGGGTGGCCACATAACTGTGCGCTATGGGGATAAGAAAACCGTGTTGCCGATGCACGGCGCAAACAAGGAACTCGGCGCCGGCTTGGTGGCAACGATAAAAAAGCAGTTGGGGCTCAAACGATGATTCAATATCGCCTTGAACTGTCGCCAGACGACAACGATACGGTTTTGGTCACGAGTCCAGACCTGCCCGGCCTTGTAACCTATGGCGAAGATCGCACGTCCGCGCTTAAGAACGCCATTGACGCGGCTGAAACGCTTATCGCCAGCATGATGGCTGACGGCGACGACATTCCGTTGCCCGAGTATGGCTCCGACGTGCAAGGCGAGTTTGTGGCGTTGCCGTTGCAGGACGAATTGAAGTTGCGACTTTACGTCGCCCTGCGGCAAGCCAACATGACCCGCGCGGACTTGCAGCGGCGGCTTGGGTGGTCGCGGGAGTCCGTTGACCGGCTGTTTCGCCTGGATCACGCGTCGCGGCTGTCACAGTTGGAAGACGCCTTCGCCGCGCTCGGGAAACGCGTCGGCGCGACGGTTAGCGACGCCTGTTCGGCTGCGGCGTAACGAAACTCCCGCCGTCTTAGGGTTCCGCCTGTCTCGCGGTCACGGCGCGCCGCACCTTAATCCGGCGACGACGCGCACAAAAATTGCCTAACGAAAATTTAATGATCAAACAGCTTGTACTTTTGCGCGGAAAAGCCCAAATTCACCCCGGGCGCACTGCGTCCAGAATTCTAGCGATTGGTTTTTGATGCTTCTCACGCAGGCCGAAATTGCTCGGCGCCTCAACGTAAGCCCCGAATCTGTAAGGTTGTGGCGAAAGGCCGGCTCATTCCCCGAGCCGGAATCCGACGCGCCCGGCAAGCGGCCACGATGGCGCGCTGAAGCGCTCGCGCAGTTTTGGCGTCAGCATAACGCGTGGCGCGAAGAGGCTCCCGAACCTGAGGCCGATACCGTCGCCCTGTCGCCGCTCGCCGCTCTCTGCTTCAGCGAACGGCGCCTGTCTCGCGATCTATACGAACGCGCCCTCGCGCTCGCCGAGCTACTATCTGAAGATTCGCCGAGAGGCGGGCAGGGCGGCATGCTCGAACGCGCTTGGGCTTATCAAACCGTCGCGAGCGAACGCGACCGGCTGCATCAAGACTCCGTCGTCAGTATTTCAAAGCCCGCCCACGGCGCGCCCGATCACGCGGCGAAGCTCGCGAAAGCGAAACGCCGGGCGGCGGTTGAGCGCCAATATTCCGACCAAGAGCTAACCTTGCTGCGCGCCGTCCTTGTGGACGAAGAGAGTTTCGACAAGGCCGGAGCTTGCGTCGGCATGAGCGCAGAAGCGGCGAAGGCAACCGTCGTGGATTGCGTCAAACGGCTGGCCGAGCGCACCTAGAAACAGGACCCCCACATGCAAGAACATGTAAGCGGCGGCGATGTGCTCATCCCGCCGAACGAAGTCGCGCGTCTGCTAGGTGTGTGCGACGAAACGTTGCGCCTATGGCGTCGCGACGGCAAATTTATCGAGCCGGTTGCTTTGCCCGGCCGCCCGCGATGGCGGCTTAGCGACGTGCTTGAATTGAAGGCGAGTCGCAACGCGTCGAAGCGCAGCGGCGAACCGGCGCCGGCGGAAGACGCCTTTCTCGACGGCGGCGACATCGCGCAAATCGCGAAGTGGGGTTTGATGGCCTGAGCGCCGCCCCGTCCGTTCTTTGGAGTTTTCACAAGCATGGTTTCAATCAATCCTCTCGCCGCTATGGGCGGCGAGACGCTGCGCGCGCTCGAACATGGCGCGCGCTTGCTTGACGGCGCAGTGCGCCTATACGAGCGGCTTGCGCTCATTGATCTTCCCGACCTCCCGCCGCGCGAATTGAACGCTTGGGGCGAGCCGACCCCCACGAAGTTTCCGAGAGACGCCGAGGTCGCGAACTATCGTGCGGCGCTTCGTCGTGGCGGCGGAACGCCGATCGCACAGCGCCTCGATTGCCCCGGCGCGCCCCGAGGCGATCATGTCTGAAGCCGATTCCTATGTGTTCCCGAGGCCGCCGATCGATCACCTCTACAAGGCGCGCGTTCAATCCTTGGCGGGCTTGCACCTTCACAGGATGTTGGAGTCGATTGACGTGCAACCGCTAGATCAAATCGCTTTGCACGTCACGATTGCCAGCGGCGGCGGAACCGTAGTCGATAGACGCGTCTTTGCGGCCCCTGATAAGTTGGGGAAGTAGGGCGATGGTCGGAATCTACGTCACGGTCAAGGACACGTTGACTCCTCTCATTATGAAGGTTGCGCGCGAGACGCCGGAAGCTCTCTCGGGCGCCGTCAACACGGCCGCGCGCGCCGCGAGGAAATACACGGTCCCGGTCATCAAGGCCGATGCGAACCTGACCGAGTCCATCACGAAAGAGATTGGCCGCGTGCAATCCGCGTCGCCCGGAAACCTGACCGCTCGCATCGCGTTTAAAGCAGGCAGGCACTCAATCTTGCGAACGGGCGGCGCGACGTTCTCGCCAAAGCTATCGTGGAATCGCGGATCGTTGTCGGCAAGCACTCACAAGCTATCGGGCGGCGGCAGCGCGAGTCTGAGCATTCCAAAGGCGTTCGTCATGCGCGGCGCTGGCCATGGGCGGTCAATGGTCATGGTTCGAACCGGCAAGGCGCGCAGCGCGATCAAAGCACTGTATGCTGCCTCGGCAAAGGCGACGATGCACAACGAAGCGCAAAAGCCCGCGCAGATGTTTATCCAAACCGCGCAGCGAGAGTTGGACCGTGAGGTTTCGAGCGCGCTTCAGATTGTGTTTGACGGCGGCCATGTGTCTGCCAGCGGCCACGGCTCGGAAGGCGAATAGCTGCAAACCCCGCACTCGCGGCGCGCGTCGTCGATAGATGCTTTCTATCGACTGGCCCACATGGGGCAACCCCTCGAATGCCCCTGAAAACCAATGCTTTTTGGTCTATTCGACCAAACATAGCGATGTATCAACCTGTTAGGGTCCTCCGGCGACCTCGCCGCGATGCGTCGCGGGGGCGCGGCCGCGACACAAATATCAAAAAGACACACATTTTCAAGTGTCCGGCCGTCAAATCGATAGAAAAAAACCAATCAATCTCAGCCGCATTTCTCAACGTGAGGCAAGCAATTGGACACGGAACTTGCGGTTGCCGAGCTTGGCGAGCGCGCGAACATAACGGCCATTTCCGACTATGCGAGCATGTCTCGCGGGCGTGTCGCAGAGCTATTGAAAGTCTCCAAAATTCGCGCCGATAAGAATCGCCTGTATCCGGTCGCCGACGCCATTACCGCGCTTGCCGCTTTCAGCGACGCAGGCATTTCAATTGGAAAGCAGATTGGCGCCGACGCGCCGCCTTCCGAAGTTGGCGAGCGAAACATGCACCTCGCCGCCCTCGCTTCCGCACGCGCGGCTAGCGAGCAAGCGCGCGCCAGAAAACTCTTGATTGAAGTCGAGACGAAGACGGGAAAGCTTGTCTCGCGCGAAGCGGCTCAAAATGCTGCCAATGAATTTGCGACATACACGCGCAATTCACTTTTGGGGCTGCCGGCGAAGATCGCGCATCGCTTCGTTGGCGTTCGATCGGCCGAAGACGCCGAACGCATCCTGGACGAAGCGATTAGGGACGAACTGACTGCGCTGTCAGATGTTGACTCATACGTTCTTGGCGAGATGATTGAATGACCGCGGCGCAACTCGACGACGCATCGTCGATTCTCTTCGGCATGATTAAGGCGCTCGCGCCACCCCCGAAGATC
Source organism: Methylocystis sp. (assembly GCA_051061375.1). Lineage (GTDB taxonomy): Bacteria > Pseudomonadota > Alphaproteobacteria > Rhizobiales > Beijerinckiaceae > Methylocystis. The sequence goes on from JBPFDW010000025.1 coordinate 36,394, forward strand.
AAGCCGAGCGAGTTTGCCTCAAATCTCATTCTCCCCCGCGCAAGCGGAGCGCGCGGCGGCCGTCTGAAACTGAGTCGCCTTCAGGCGCAAATCGCGGACCTTGTAACGTCGGAGACGCGAGAGTTGCGGCTGGCAACCTCAGCCCAAGTTGGGAAGACGACGCTCATTTTGACGCTCATGGGCCATGCCATGCAGCAAGGCGGACCCCTACTATTTGTGAGGCCCGACACCAACGACGCCGAGTCCTTTTACCGTGAGAACCTGTCGCCCCTCATAGATGCCTCGCCCGTGCTCAAAAACATGGTGACGCATTCCAACGCGCAGGGCTTACAAGGTCCCGGCTTCTCACTCGGAATCGCGAGCGCCTATAAAGCGCCGCAACTCAGCGGGCGCGCGATACGTTGGGCAGCAATTGACGAACTAGAACGGGCGCCGCGCCTCACGTCGAACGGCGAGTCTGAGCCATCGGCACTTGTTCGCCGCCGCTTGCACACCTTCCGCAATAGCCTGCTCATTCTCGCCTCGACGCCGCTGTTAGTAGAGGGGCGCATGTGGCAGGCGTATCTTGAAGGCTCGCAACATCGGCCATTCGTGACCTGTGAGCATTGCGACGAAGATTTCATAATCGAGCCATCGCAGATTCAGTTTGAGCCCGGCAAGCCGGATGGTGCGACCCTGCATTGTCCGCATTGTTCGGCGGGGCATGACGAAGCGGCAAGGCTGCGGCTGATTGCCAAATGTGAGTTGCGCCCCACAAATCCGAGCGCGCCGCCGGGCATTATCAGCGTGCATTGTTGGGAAGGCGATTCCGAGTTTTCTTCTTTGCAGCGCATCGCCGGGCAAATCGACGCGGCGAAAACGACCGAACAAAGGCGCACGTTGCAAAACCTGTGTTTCGGCCGGCCATACGAGACCGCGGCGGATATCGAGGTTTCTCCCGACGACCTCATGAGCCGCGCCGTCCCGCTCGCCGCGCCCTATGACAAAGAATACGCCTTTGCGACCGCGGCAGTCGACGTGCAAAGCAACCGCGTCGAACTGCAATGGATGCTTCATTCGGCGGACGGTTCGCAGCGCGCGATTGTGGATCACGTGCAAATCTTTGGCGACACCTCGGGCGCCGCCGTGTGGCAGGAACTTGACAGCGCCTTGGGGCGAGTGTTTCCGACCGCCGACAGGCGCGAGCTTACGCCGAGCGTCACGTTTTGTGATGCAGGGTTTGCTACTGAGCAGGTTTGCCGTTTTGTCCTACGCCAGCGCCAGAAAGGCCGCCGCACATATGCGACCTTCGGGCGATCGGGTTGGAACCGTGTCCTTGTTCGCGAGGGCGCGAAGGTCAAGGGACTCTTGCGCGGGCTCATAGTCGGAGTCGATCCGGCAAAGCTTGACGTGGCCAAAGGACTGCAATCCGGCGCCATCAAGGTCGCGGATCATTTCGACGCGGAAGTCTATCAGCAATGCTGCGCCGAGAGACTTGAAACAACGTTTCGGAGGGGCTTTCCGATTCAGACCTGGATCAAGGCGCCAGAAACTCGGAACGAGGCTTTCGACACCGCGGTTTTGAACTATGCCGCGTCGTCTCTTGTGAACAGCCGCGCTTCCCGAGCGGAAGATAAGACCAAACCTTCCAACACAGACATTGCCGCGCGCATTGCCGCGCTCAACTCCAATTGTCGAAAGGTCGCATAACCGTGACGATCAAACCGAAAATTGCTTCGCCCAACAATTCACAGACGGTCGCCGACGTGCGCGCCGAGGAACGTATTCGCATGCGCGACGTGCTCATGTCGCCCGAGGCCAAGGGGCGGACGAACCTTGCCGTCAAATTGCTTGTGAACTCGCCGCTGTCGGCGGCTGCGATCGTGGACATGCTCGCCGATACACCCCGCGAGGGCGCCGCGAATTTCTTTGCCGCGATGGCGCAAGAGGGCGACTTAGGCATTACCGCGCCAGTCGGCGCCCTGTCCAATGACGATCCGAAGGCCGCGCGCCTAGCATCGTTAAAGCAGACGGCAACGCAACACGCCGTCGCTCACGGGTATGTGTCGGCCGAAAAGCTGAAGGCGTAAGCCAATGCAAATTGATCTAGTCAAAGAGGCCATCGCGCCGCCCGGTGCGCCGGCCGCCGTTTCCTTCGACGCCAAACCTCAAGCTAATTTCATGGAATCGAACTCCGGCTTGGGCGAGCGCCGGCTGGCGTGGCAGAACTCAGGCGTCGGAAGCGGATCGTTTTTCGACGGCTTCAGCGGGTTGTGGGGCTTAAACCACAACGGCCGCACGGCGCGCGACTCTTCCCTGGCGTCGCGCGTCGCGCATCACGAAGTCATGTCGAACAGCGTCATTCACACGCTCGTATTGAACGCTGTGACGACTGCCGTAGGAACTGGCTTGACGCTCGCGAGCCGCCCGCGTGCGCGGGCGCTCGGCATATCGCCGGAAGTCGCTCGCGAATTGAGCGACAGGATTGAAAGCCTTTGGCAGGAATACGCCGGCTCGCCGCTGGAAGTGGACGCGAGCGGGCGCCAGGACCTTCATTCGCTCGCCGCCGCGGCCTACCGCTCTTATCTCCTATCGGGCGAGGTCCTTGCGGTCCTCGATTTCAAGGACGCGCCCGGCGCGCGCACAAAGACGAAGCTATGTCTATTGGACGCGGACCAACTCGACCGCGGCTTTACGAAGACTGAAGGCGGCATTTCCTTTACGCAAGGCGTCGGCTTCAAAAGCGGCCGCGTCGTCGCTTATGCCATTCGGGAGCTTCCGCTTGGCGCTCCTAATGGGGCCGCTGCGCAAACGAAGATCGTCGACGCCTACACCTCATTCGGTCGCCAGAAGGTCATTCACCTGTTTTCGGCGGAAGACCCGAGGGCGGTTCGCGGCGTCTCGCCGCTGATCGGGACTCTGACGCCCTCGAAAGAGGCCAGCACGCTTTCCGAATACGAACTCGGCAAAGCGTTGCTCCACAGTAGCGTCGCGTGGACGATCACAAGTGACGCGCCCGCACAATCCGCATTCGATGCGCTCTCGATTGATGACGCGAAATCCGGCATTCCGGCGCAACAGAACCTTGGCGAGTGGGCCACGCTCAAGACGGACTTCTATTCGAAGGCGAAGATAAAACCCGACGTTGGGTCTGTCTTCCACCTGCTTCCGTCCGACAAATTGGAGCTTCACGAAAGCAAGGCGCCGAACGACACCTTCGACGCTTTCGACAAGAGCTTGATGCGCAAGGCCGCCAAGGCCGCTGGCTCAAGTTGGGAAGATTTAAGCGGCGACTTCTCTCAAACATCGTTTTCGGCCTCACGGCTCGCGACCGCGCTGCCCCATGAGATCACGCTGAAGCGGCGCAAGGAAATCGTTGAGCGTCTTTATAAGGCGGTTTTCGATTGCTGGTTGGAAGAGATGGTTGCGCTTGGCGCGATCGAACTGCCGCCCAGCGCGCCCGATTTCTATGAGGCGAAGTCGGCTTGGTGTAGCGCGCGGTTCTTGGGGAAGGGGCGTGTTTCGCCCGATGAACTGAAGACGGCCAATGCGCAAATTCGCCGGCTAGAAGCCGGGCTCGCGACGATGACGGAAATCGCTTCGGAGGAAGGGCGCGATTTCGAAACGCATATAGAGACGCTGCTAGCCGAAAAGGCGTTCCTCGAAAGCAAAGGTCTCGAACATCCTTTCTTCGCGGCCCAACAACGTAGGAAAGTTCAAGCAGCATGACGACGAATCCGCCGTTCAATCGAGCGCCCCTAAACCAGGGCTGCCATTCGCCTGCGAACTCGCCGCCGTCGTCTGTCGACGATCCCTGTCTGTATCTCAAACAGTTGCGCGCGGCATACTACGCGCTCTTGTCCGGCGCGCAAACTCAGGAAGTGCGACACGGCGATTTTTGGCAGAGCTTTCACAAAGGCGACGCCAAAATGCTTAAGCAGGAAATTGATCGCTTATCGGCCATCTGCCCGCAATCGCAAGGCGGTCTCGGTGGCCGTTATGCGGTGCGGGCTGGCGGATACTATTCGCGCGGCTTCAATCATTGGGGCTACTGATTATGGAGCACACTCAGTTCTTTTGGCCCCTTATCGGCGGCAAGGCGTTGATTGAAGTCACTGGCGAGGTTATGCCCCTTGGCGACGCGCTCGCCAGCGGCTTGCATTGTGTCTCTAAGAGCACGCTTGGCAATGAGCGCGACGCCGAAATTGAGGGTGTCGGCCGCTTCGCGCCGGAAGCGGCGCAAAAAGGGCTTTGTCTCGATTATGCCTATGCGGGTCCGCGGCGTCCCGTGCGTAAGCCGAAAGCCGCAACGCTCGATAAGCCCCAATCGTCCGCGCCATCGCCATCGCCAGAGCCGGAGCAACCCTTGTCGCCATACGCGGCGGCGATTCTGGCGCTTGACGAAGCGCGCGTAAGGCCGCGCGCCGCCGCGTTCCTCGTTAATCACTATCGTGAAAAATCGTCACGGCCGAGTCTCGAAGAGGCTGAGGCCATCCTTGCTGCCCTCCCAATCGAGGAACGCTCGAACACTAAGGATCATTCCACAATGTCTTATTCATTCACCTCCCACGCCGACGCCGCAACCGAAAAGGTCATCGTGCGATCGGTCGAAATCCGCGCGCTTGGCCTCAGTCAGAAAGGCGCTAGCGGCGATGAAGCTGCCAAGGCGGAAGCGCGTCGCCTCAACGCTGCGCTCGCGAGCTATCGGGGCGGCGAACCGATCGGCAAGGCGCTTCATAGTGCCGGAGCCGACGTTGCTGCGGTTAGCGATGCAGCGAAGCGCGCGCTCGGCGTCGCCGCTTAATCCTTCTCACCTCATTGGAGTTTATGACTTATGGCTAAATCGAAGACGATTTCCCTCGGCGCCGTCCTGGAAACGCACAAAGGCCCCCTCAAAGAGCTTGTTTTGAATGAGCCGAAGGCGCGCACCTTCCGAAAGGGCGAGCCGTTCAAGATACGCTCCGGCGGCGAGATTGAGTGGAACAACGATATTGTGCTGGCGTTCCTTCAGGACATGACCACCCACGACTCAATCGTCTTGGACGATTTGAGCGCCGCGGACTTCCTCAAAGCTCGCAACGGGCTCTTGGAATTGCTTGTGGAGGAAATCGGCGCCGACCCTTTGGAGGCAATCTAGTCGCTCGGATCATGGCGACTCTCGCGTTGGACCTGCACTGGCCGCCGTCTGAAATCGACAATCTCACTTTGAGCGAACTGCTTTGGTGGGCGTCGAACCTCTCAAAGCTCGTCAAGGATCGTGAACGCGAGCGCGCTGCTTAGGCGCGCTCGTGTCTCTGCATTCGATCGCAGGTGCGACGTGTATACCATTTACATAATCAAAAACATCATCAACTCAAAATGGTATGTCGGGCAAACGAAGCGGCCCCTAAATACACGTTGGCGAGGGCACATTGAGGACGCATTGAGCGGCAAAGGCAGCCTCTTGCATAACGCCATGCGCAAGCATGGTGTGGAGTGTTTCTGGATAGAGCCCGTAATGACATGCGCAACCAGTGCAGAGGCCGACGCGCTAGAGCAAGAGTTTATTGACTTCCTTTCCGCTGATGACAGGCGCCACGGATATAATGTTGCGCCCGGAGGCGGGCGCATCTTGTGTGAATTCGCTGCGCGAAGCCTTTGGGCGCCGCGGGCGTATGAAGTGCAATCGACGCAAGAGGACATTGACAGGTTAAAGGCGGAATATAGCGCGCGCAGTATAAAGGTGTGGGGCAACAAGACGCTCGCGGAGCGAAGCGAGGTTTTGCGTAAGACAACTGCGGCACAAACACCCGAACAAAGAAGTGAGAAGGTTCGCGCTTGGCAGGCGCTTAGAACTCCCGAGGAACGAAGCGCAACCGTGCGCAAGGCGAACGCCAAGTTGACTCCTGAAGAACGAAGCGAAGTTAAGCGCAAAATGTGGGAGTGCAAGACTCCTGAAGAACGAAGTGCAATCGCGCGCCGGGCGAGCGCGGCACTAACGCCGGAACAACGAAGTGCGCGCATGCGTAAGGCTAATGCCTCGCGAACGCTAGAGATGGTGAAGGCCGCTCACGACAAGCGACTCCAGAGCATTGGGCCAGAAGCACGGCGTGCTGCCGCTCAAAAAACATGGGAAACGCGGCGTCGCAAAATCGCAGCGGGGCTTGAGGAAAACCCTTCGGAACGCATGCGCCGAAACGCGAAGAAATGGGCGCAAGAGAATCCCGAGCGAGCACGCGCCAACGCGCTGAATGCGTCGCAATGCGCCACACGCAAAAGGCATGAACAAGCGGCGGCATATCCATTGGAGATTTAGAAATGTCTAAAGGCCCCAGCATTATAGCGGAGGTGTCCGTCGTCGATAAAATGACGGCAACCCTTCAACGCATGGCCGGCGATATCGACAAACTCGCGCGCAAATACGAACGCCTTGGCGGCGGCGGCCATCTGACTGGCGGCGGAATGGCGGCGCATTTCGACGCGGCCAATAAAGCGACCAATACATGGGGCCGCTCTCTCAACGCCACGCTCGCCACGATGAAAACCCTGGCAGGGCTCGCGGCTGGACTCGCCGCCGTCAAACTCCCGCACGTCGCCGCTGAAGCCGTGCGACACTATCTGCCGCTAGATCGCGAGCTATCGACCATGCGAGCGGTCGGAGGGTTCGATAACGCCGCTATGTCGCTGATGGCGCAACAGCAACGTGACCTTGCGCGGGTTTACGGCCAATCGCCCGAGCACATCGCACACGCGCAGAATGAAATGGTGAAGCGCCATTTCGACGCCGCCACAACTCAGGCATTCATCGAAAAGTCGGCTGTCCTGGCGCAGGCGCTCGGGACCGATGTTGCTCGCGCCACGACCGCGCTCGAAGGCGTGATCTTCGGCTATGGCGAGCATGTCAAGAGCGCTGCAGACGCCGCGCGTCTGGGCCAGCGCTACGCGGATATTTCATCGATCATGGCGAAGCGCGGCGCCATGTCGATTGAAGATATCGAAGGCTATTGGAAATACGCCGCTGCCGGCGCGCGCTCGGCGGGTTTGAGTCCCGAGCAAGCCGCCGCGCTCGGCATGACGCTCAAACGTGAGAACTTCGCGGGCGAAGAGGCCGGTGTATTTACAAGGCAGCTTGCGGCGCGGCTTATGATGCCGACGCGCGAAGGCCGGATGGCGCTAGCCGCGGCCGGGATTGACCTCAGCAAGTTCATCGATCCGACCCGCCGCGACGCGAGCGCGCTCAATATCGCGCTCGGGGAGAACATCGGAAAGACATTGGGGCCGGCCGCGACCAAGGCGCTGCAATCCGCGCTCGATAGCGGCAAGATCGCCGATGCGCGCGGCTTCGCGCAGTCCGTCATTCGCTACTTCGAAGGCGAACACGGTCATCAGCGCGCGAAGGATTTGAACGCGCTCGCCAAGCAGGCGACCGACTTCTGGAAAGTCTCGCAAGGCAAAGTTGACGGCTCCGCCTTGTGGAATACGATCGTCGAGAAAATGTCGCCCCAAGAGGCGATGGCGTTCCTTGGCGTGAAGCAGGGCTCCAAAGCCGCTTCGATCCTGTCGCAACTGCATCAGCTTCGCGAGTATGAATCCGGCTTGGCTAGCGGCTCTGGCATTACGCAGAAGATCGCAGGCGAGCAACAGACTTCGCTTGCGTCGGCGTTCGATCGGCTCAAAGCGACCGTCGAAGACACCTCGAACTCATTCGTCAAGGCGAATGAAGGCGTTCTGAAGTTCGGCGCCGGAGCGGCGCAGAGCATTGCGAAGTGGTTTGGCGACGCGGACGCCGGGACGCAAAGAGCATGGACGGCCGCAGGCGGCGGCGCTGCGCTTGTGGGCGGCGCGTTCGGCGTCAAAAGCCTCATTGACCTCTTCAAGGGGAACTTCGGCCTCACGGCCGCAGCGACCCAACTCGAAGGCGCCGCCGCGGCGCTCACGCGAGCGGCTGGCGTTATGTCCGGCGCCAAATTGTCCGGCGAGGCAACCGGCGCGGTCGCCGCTGTCGCCGCAGCAAAAAAGTCCCCGTTCGGCGCGCTCGGCGAAATGGCGCTGCTCTACAGCGGGATGCAACTCTATAAGGAGAAAACCGCCGAGTGGTTTGGCTGGACCGATGCGAAGCGTCGGCAATGGGACTCTCAAATCAATGAGCGCGCCTGGAATGAAATTAAACGCTTTATGCCAAGCGGCGGGCGCACGTCTGACCTCTCCAATAATCTGCCCGCCTATGACGCCGATCATTTAAGCGCCGCGCGCTCGGCGCGGGAAGGCGCATTGTCGCGCGTCTCAGGGCTCGAATCCTTGCGGAGCGCGGCGCGTGACGGCGCGCGCGAAGGTTCCCTGTCCGCGCTCTTCAGCGGCAAGGATAACGCGCTTGCGCATTCCTTCGCGACTGGCGGCGCGGCTTCTCAGCCCCAACAAGTGGAAGTTGGCGTTGAGGGCAACGTGCGCGGAGCCGTCGATATCCATCAATCTTTGCGTATCGATCCGTCGCCGTTGTTCATGGCGAAAATGTCGGAAGCGCAACACGCGGTCGCGCAGGTTCAGGGCTCCATAATGAAGCTCGGGCGCACGATGAGCGGCGGAAGCAACAGCGGCAGCAATTCGCCCGTTCGATCGGGCGGAAGTGTTCTCGCGCCCGCGCCCGCGCCGCTGAAACTGTAACGGGAGGCGGGGCGCAATGAACTTCGTAAACTCCAATTGGCGCGCCGGCATGGCGCGAGTCAGCCAATCCATAAACGAAACCTTCGGCGAGGCGCTGGAAATCATGCCTTGCCACGCGCGGCCGAATTATCCAGCCGAGCCATATCCCGACAAGGCCCTAACCTTGTGCGGCGTCATCTCGCAACGATCGCACGTCGGATTTGAGATGGCGGGGGGTCGCTTAAATGCGAGAGTCGAAACGGCGCCATTGTGCGCCAGTTTCTCGCGGCTCGATTTGCCGTTCGCGATCAATCACGGCGACAGGATCAAGCGGCTTTGCGACGGCCAGTTGTATGAGGTTTCGTCCGTTCGCGACGACGACGTTTCGCGCGTCGAGTGCGAATTGAAATGCCTCGGGACCCCGCTGCCATGATGATTGCCGACTTACCATTAGCCGCACAGATTGGCACTGCGATCGTGGTGGCGTTCGCGTGGTTCGCGGCGACATGTTTCGTCTATGGCGTCTATCTCGGCGCTCGCGACGTGATTGCCTATGTGCGCACGCTGCGCCATCTGCGCGCTGAAAGATTTCCAGACCTCCACAAGTTTAGCGAACAGCCGGGCACCTCTAATCGTCGCGCTTGACGGCGAACCTATGGGCGGAGCCCGGCGCGCTGCAAACGAGCGCAGACAAATCCGCCCATAGGATCAAGCAAATCTCCGATGAAGGTGGGGAGCGCCGCTAGCCGAAAGGTTGGCGGCGCTTTTTTTGTCTCTAGTCTTTGTTGTGCGAATGTTGTGACATGTAGAAATAGCGCATATACATCGTATGACAACATTTAAGCTAGAATAAGCTTGACGGCGCCACGCGAATACGTCTATCTAAGCTTTAGGCCGCGCAGAAATGGCGAGCCGGAAAGGAGTTTGGGGCGATGCAACTAACCGAATTCGCACATTCGATCATTGCGCTAGACGCGAGACTCGCGCCCGAGAGCGAGCGGTTGCTTCGCTTTCACGATCGTCGCGAACTGACGCGCAAAGAGATTCGGTTGCTTGCGCTCGCAAAGAAGCTCGCCGTCATGGCGGAAGCCGCGCGCGCGATAGAGGCGGAAGCTTATTCGGGGACGCCGCGCCTAGGGCGCGAGCAAAAGGCGCGGATCGTGATCGTATGCGCTGGAGTCCGTCCGCCATGAAAAGAGTGAGAACGAAAGCGCCCCCGTCTGTCGCGTCGATCGATCGCGCCGCCGTGATGCGTCATGCGCACAGCCTCTACCGCCGCCGGCTATTCGACACCTTCGGTGATGCGCTCCGGTATGCGTGGCGCGTCGCGCGTGACCGGCGCGACCTTGCCGCCTGAATATCTCACACGCATTAGGAGCCCAACACATGAGCAATGCAGTTCAACGCCCCACGATTGAGCCGGCCGTTGATGAAACGATTGTCGCGAACCGAATGTTCGCCGCCGCGTTTGAATGCGCGATTTACGAGCGGCTCGCGCCCTTCGCGCGTCGCGCGTTAGAGGCGGCGATGAATGCCGACGATGACGGCGCGGCGCACCCTTTGGCGGACAGCGTGCATAAGCATCGGCGCAACGCATGGCTCGCGATGGACGGGGCGTTTAAGTTGGACGCCGATACAGCGTTTAACGACGCCGCCCAAGCCGCTGCCAAAGAAATCGAGGCCGCGATCGGGGATGACGAAGACAACGTTGTGCCGTTTCGCGCCGCGAAAGATGCTTGACGCAGGGCACGCCGTGATGCACGAGCGCTATTGTTCGCCGTTCGAAACTTGAAGGTGAACGCAGACTTTGGCCTCGCCAAACTGGAGGGGCTTTCGTTGCGTCGAGTCGCGTCGCCGTGCGAATATGGCGCAAGGCGGAGCGCCGCAAAGCGCAGCGTTGATGGTTCACAGTGCCGACGCAGCGCCAAACGAAACTGCGTCGGCGCGTAGCGTTTAGAAGAACAGGCCCAGGCAACCGCCGGCCAAGCCTCCAACGACAGCCGCAGCGATCGTGTTCTGAAGGCCGCCGAGGCTCGCATAGGCGAGACCGCCCAAGATGACGGCGCCCACGGCAGCAAATATATACGTGTTAGGGGTAATCTCGAATTCCTTCTCAGCCATGATCATCCCCTTTTAGCTGCATCCAACACGCATCATTTGGCGCGGAGGGGTAAAGCGTCAATGATTGAGCTTCACAGTAATGGAAAATGGCGGCCTGCTCTTGGTCGTAAGCAAGGCCGCCTGAAGGCATAGAGAGGAGGATAAACGATCACGTTGGGCGGCTTCGCACTTCGTCAAGCCCCGACTTCAACCGCTAGCGTGGCCGATCGGCCCACAAAAAGAAGCCCCACCTGTTTGGCGGGGCTTTTTTTTGTGCGCCGCTGCGCAAATGGGTTGACGGGCGGCGCTCCATCACAAGCTGATGTTGCGTCAACCTCCATCGTCTTACGCCCTTCAAAAAACCCCAAAGCGCCATAGTTCTTCCGGTAGAAAAATAGGGAGGACCCTATGCGCAAAATCCTGAAGCTTGGCGCAATTCTAGCAGCCTCAACCTTGTGGATATCAGCCGCGCAAGCCGGAACATGGCACCACGGCCGGTATGTCCCGGACTATGGAGGGCATGGCCGCCATCAACACCGGGATTGGAGCGGTCACCATTACTATGGATATGAGGGTGGACACGTTCACGGCCCCTGTTGGGTGTGGGATCAAGGCCATTGGGTTTGGGCTTGCCGGTGACACGTATCCACTCCGACGAAGAGACGCCCGCCAAAAATGGCGGGCGTGTTTCCGCAGCGCATCGAATGGGATAACCCCGCAACGTTGGCAAGCTCGATTCAGGCAAAAAGCCCTGGCGGCTTGAACGCCTTGGCTTTGCAGATCGGCGATCGTGGGCGGGGTAGGCTCGCGCATCATACCATTATTGAGTTAGTTGAAATCTTCTTCCTCTTCTTCCGCAGAATTTTCAAGATATTCTTTGAATTCCTTAGACCATTGTTTGCTAAGGTGGAGTTCAAAAGCATCAAAGTAACGCAGTTTGTGCGCTATTTCACTAAACCGGATGTAGGATCGAAGCGCGAGAAACCCTGGCAAGTTCAATACAACAAGCATGATTATCAAATATATCTTCATCTCATTCGACGAAACATTAATATGTTCGCGTATGAAAGCATCTCTCTGATTTATATCCATTGCCAATAAATATTGAATATCGAAAAACTCGTTTGCCATAAAAAATACGACCCCACCAATCCCACCTATAAGTGCAATTAGTAGGTATACATTTATGCTAAGAGCAATCTTCTGCAGTTGAGAGAAGCAATATACCGGATCATCCTTCATTTTTCTAATCTCGGCGTAGGAACGAAAAGCCTTACGCTGTGACCTCAGCAATCTGTGGTCTCGTTTCGCCGAGAGGTAGTTCGCAATTTTTTCTTGATACACCGCAAGAATTACTGTTGCCAAAGAACTAAGAAGAACGCCCACGGGTAACGCGACGTAATTTGGAATGTCCCACGCCATGGCAGCCTCAAATGGTTCGCGATTGTTTCTTGCACAACTTCGGAGAGACACACCCTAAACCGTTTCCGAATCACAATGCGCGCCCCAAGCGTCCATCAAATCCCGGCGGCGATCAAAGAAGCTTGTTCGCCTGTAGGCCCTCTCGACGGCGTTCCCCACATGATGCGCAAGGGCGGCCTCGCAAATCTCGGGTGGAAAGTCTGTCGTCTCTGCAGCCCAATCCCGAAACGATGACCGGAAGCCGTGAACGGTGACGCCTGTGACCTGCATTCGCCGCAGCAACGTCAACAGCGCCATGTTCGATAACGGTTGGCCGAGCCGCGCGCCCGGAAACACATAGTCGGAATTCGCGAGCCGGAATCGCGCGGCAGTTTTGAGAGCGGCGACCGCTTCACGCGATAGCGGCACCTTGTGTTCCTTGCCAGCTTTCATGCGCGACTTGGGAACCGTCCAGACCTTCGCCTTCAGGTCGATTTCATTCCAGCGGGCGCCGAGCGCTTCGCTAGTCCGGCAGGCCGTAAGAATGACGACGCGCAGCGCAATCGCGGACAAATCCTTTAGATCGTCCAGCCGCGCCATGAAGGCGGGAACGTCCTGCCAGCGCATAGCAGGACGATGCGCCACGCCGTTGCTCGGCTTCGCCATCACAGCGTCAACAAGACGCTCCGCCGCGGGATTGTCGCCAGTGCGCCAACCGTGCGCCTTGGCGTAAGTCAGAACGGCCTCAATTTGCCGACGCAGGCGCCGGCCCGTCTCGGGCTTCGCCATGCGCACCGGCTCCAACGCCTCTTTGACGTGCTGTAATTCAATGTCGCCGATCGGCAGAGCGCCCATGGCCGGGAAGGCATACGTCTTCAGCGTGTGATTCCAGATGTAGGCCGTCTTTGGCGACCGCCACTCGCCTTGTTTCGAGGCGATGCATTCAAGCGCGGCCTTTTCGAATGTGATGGCGGCGGCTGTCTCGCGCGCCGCTTGGGCGTCGGCGCGTCTCTTCTGTCGAATTGGGTCGCTGCCCTCCGCCCGCATCCGACGTGCTTCGCTCGCCTTCTCTCGCGCCTTGGCGAGCGACACCGCAGGGAAGGGGCCGAGCCCCATGAACTTCGGTTTGCCGGCGACTTTGTATCGAAAAATCCAAGAGCGGGCGCCCGAGGGTTTCACCTGCAAATAGAGTCCTGCGCCGTCGAGATATCGGCCCGGCGCCAACGCGCCTTTGGCTTTCGCCGCTGTTAGCTTTTCGCGCGTCACGTCGTCGTGGCCCCACCCTCAAAGATTCGCTTGGCCCCACCTTAGACCCCACCCGAGAAGCGAGAAAGGATGAAACGAGGCGAAATGGTTTGGCCGGCTAGAAGCTCGGTAATTGCCTGAAAACCAATAAAAAAGCGCTCGAATTGAGCGCTTTTGAAATCGTCTGAATTGTTTGGGTGGTGCCCCTGGCCGGAGTCGAACCAGCACTCCTTGCGGAACTCGATTTTGAGTCGAGCGCGTCTACCAATTCCGCCACAGGGGCTTCTCGCCGGCAGGCGAGCCGACGAAGCGGCGCGGATATTAGCCGCGGCGCGGCGCCCGTCAACCCGCGAAACTTCTTTCGCCATAGGATACGTGCTATGCGCGTGGCGCGCTCCCCAACCTCGGAAACGAATGAAAAAGCTCTATGACTGGACCATGTCGCTTGCCGCCAGCCGGCACGCGCCCGTCGCGCTCGGCGCGATCGCTTTTGCCGAGAGCTCCTTCTTCCCGGTGCCGCCGGACGTGATCCTTGTGCCGATGACGCTCGCCGAACCGAAGAAGGCCTGGTATTTCGCCGGAATCTGCACGCTCGCCTCGGTCGCGGGCGGGGCGCTCGGCTACGCCTTCGGCGCGCTGTTTTACGACACGATCGGCCAGTGGCTGATCCATCTCTACGGCTATGGCGAGAAGATGGAGGCGCTGCGCGCCTTCTATGCGCAATGGGGCGCGATCTTCATTCTGGTCAAGGGCTTCACGCCGATTCCCTATAAGCTCGTGACCATCGTTTCGGGGCTTCTCGCCTATAATTTCCCGCTGTTCATCGTTCTGTCGATGCTGACCCGGGGCGCGCGGTTCTTCGTGCTGGCGGCGGCGATCAATCATTTCGGCGATCCGATCCGCTCGAAGCTCGAGAGCCATTTCGGATTGTTCATGGGCTCGCTCGCGGTGATCGTCGTCGCCGGCTTCGCCCTGGCCGCCAAAATGTTTTGAACGGTCGGCCAGGACGAATGAATTGGTCGGACACATGAATTGGCGCAGCCTTCTCGATTGCATCATCGAGCCCCGCAACGCCTCGCTCCTCATTCTCGCGGCGGCGGTTGCGGCGATCGGCGGCGCGTGGGCCTATGAATCGCTCGGCTTTCTGCCCTGCGAACTGTGCTACAAGGAGCGCATTCCCTACTACGCCGCCTTGGCGCTCGCGCCGCTCGCCGCCTTCGCCGCGCAGACCGGTAAGGAGCGTGCGGCCCGCGCGGCTTTTCTGCTGATGGCGCTGCTTTTCGCCGGCAACGTCATGCTTTCGATCTATCATTCGGGCGTCGAATGGAAGATTTTCGCCGGGCCTTCGGACTGTTCCGGGCCGCTTTCGACCGCGCCGTCGGTCGCCGATTTCATGAAGCAACTTCGATCGGTGAAGGTCGTGCGCTGCGACGAGCCGAATTTGTGGATTTTCGGCCTGACGCTGGCGAATTGGAATATCGCGATTTGCGCGGCGCTGTCGGCTCTGGCGGGTTACGCCTGGTGGGCCCGCAGGCGTAAATTCAACGCTGCTTTTCCTTCTCTATGACATGGCGCAGCAACACGCGGTTGATTTCGGTCTGATAGCCTCTTCCCACCGCGTGGCGCTTGAACCAGTCCAACACGTCCGCATCGATACGAATATTCACCGGCTGCTTAATGGGCCTGTAGATCGCTCCGCGGCGAGCGAAAGCCCAGTTTTCAGCGGGCGCTTCTGGAATATCTGCGTATCGATTCTATCGTCAGGCAAAGCGGCGAGTCTCTCAAGCTCGCGGCGTTCCTCCGGGCTGAGCTCCTTCCTGCTCATAGCGTCTTCTCTCGTGAGGCGTCGCCGCGCGTTCACCCCGCCGCCATTCTCGCGCTCGCCCTGAGCTTTTCCGTCTCGCTCTTCAGCTGCCCGCAGGCGGCGAGAATGTCGCGGCCGCGCGGGGTGCGCACCGGGCTGGCGTAGCCGGCGCTAAACACGATGTCTGAGAAACGCGCGATCGTTTGCCAATCCGAACATTCGTAAGGCGCGCCCGGCCAGGGATTGAACGGGATCAGATTGATCTTCGCCGGCAGGCCCTTGAGGAGCCGCACCAGCTCCCTGGCTTCGGCGGGCGAGTCGTTGATGCCCTTCAGCATCACATATTCGAAGGTGATGCGCCTTGCGTTGGACGCGCCGGGATAGTCGCGGCAGGCCTGCAGCAGTTCTTTGATCGGATATTTCCTGTTGAGCGGCACGAGTTCGTTGCGCAGATCGTCGCGCACCGCATGCAGCGAGATCGCCAGCGCCGGACCGCATTCGGCGCCGAGGCGTTCGATCTGCGGCACGACGCCCGAGGTCGAGACGGTGATGCGGCGCTTCGATAGCGCCAGCCCGTCGCCGTCGGCCATGACATCGACCGCCATCATGACATTGTCGAGATTGTAGAGCGGCTCGCCCATGCCCATGAAGACGATGTTGGAGACGGCCCGCACGCCTTCGCCCGCCGGCACGAGGCCGTCGGTCGGCCGCTCGCGATCGGGAAAATCGCCGAGCCGCTGCCTCGCGACGAGCAATTGCCCGACGATTTCGGCGCTGGTCAGATTGCGCACGAGCCGCTGGGTGCCGGTGTGGCAGAAGCTGCAGTTCAGCGTGCAGCCGACCTGCGAGGAGACGCAAAGCGTGCCGCGATCGCTCTCCGGGATATAGACGCATTCGACTTCCGCGCCCTTGTCGAAGGCGTCGACCGGCTGCAGCCGCAGCAGCCATTTGCGCGTGCCGTCGATGGAAATCTGTTCCTCGACGATGTCCGGCAGGCGCAGCGCGAAGGCGTCGGCAAGCTGCGTCCGCAGCGCCTTCGAGACATTCAGCATTTCGCTAAAGTCGCGCGCGCCGCGAAAATAGACCCAGTGCCAGAGCTGCGACACGCGCATGCGGATTTCGCGCTCGGGCAGGCCGAGCCCGCGCAGCGCGTCGCCGATCTCGGCGCGGGTCATGCCGGCGAGCGAGGGCTTAAGCGTTAGAACAGGCGCTGCGGAAGTGTCGGACAGTGTCATGAATGCCTCGGCATGCGCCTCCTATATCATGCCTGCGGGCAAATTTTATCAATGGCGGCGCTCGGCGCGCAGCATAACCCCGCCGCCTTTCGGCGCGGGTTGGAGAAGGGCGGTCCGGGACGCCTCGGCCTCCTCAAGGGGAGGGTGGAGGCGCGGAGCGGGATAAGGTTCGCCTCAACGGAGTCGGCCCCTCGTCCTTCGAGACGCGGCCTTCGGCGGCTCCTCAGGATGAGGGGCCTTAGCGCGTTTGAAGCGCCATAATTTGTAGTCGCAAAAGCAGTCCTCATCCTGAGGAGTCCCTGCAAGGCGCGTCTCGAAGGACGAGGACGGCGATGGCGGGCTCGGCCGTCTATTGGGCAAACGAGCATTGAAAAATACCTTGGCGCAATCGTTCCGCGTCATGCCCGCGCTTGTCGCGGGCATCCACGCGGCGCCGCTGCGCGCATCTTGTAAGCAAGGCGCAACGTCCCGGCGTGGATGGCCGGGACAAGCCCGGCCATGACGCGCGCGGGAGGGGTTTTCGTCACTCCCCGCCCAACGCCATATCGTCGCGATGAATGATCTCGTCCGGCCCCTTGAAGCCCAGGAGCGCTTCAATGTCCTTGGTCGAGCGTCCGACGATTTTCGCCGCGTCGGAGGCGTCATAGGTGACGAGGCCGCGGCCGATCTCGCCGCCCTTGGCGTTGCGGATCAGAATGCAGTCGCCGCGCGCGAAGCCGCCTTCGATCCGGGTCACGCCGGCCGGCAGCAGGCTCCGGCCCGAGCGCAGCGCCTTGGCGGCGCCGTCGTCGATATGCACGGCGCCTTTCGGCTCCAAAGCGCCGGCGATCCATTTCTTGCGCGCGGTCACCGGATTGGACGGCGTCAGAAACCAGCTGCAGCGCCCGCCCGAAGCGATGCGCGCGATCGGCGCCTCTTCCCGCCCGTCGGCGATCACCATATGGGCGCCGCCCGTCGTGGCGATTTTCGCCGCCTCGATCTTGGTGCGCATGCCGCCGCGCGAATATTGCGAGGCGGCGCCCCCCGCCATCGCCTCGATCTCGGCGGTGACCCGCGGCACGATCGCGATGTGCTCGGCGTCCGGATTTGAATCGGGCGGGGCGCTGTAGAGCCCGTCGACGTCGGAGAGCAGGATCAGGAGATCGGCGCTCGCCATCGTCGCGACGCGGGCGGCGAGGCGGTCATTGTCGCCATAGCGGATTTCCGCCGTCGCCACCGTGTCGTTCTCATTGATCACCGGCACCGCGCGCAGCGCCAGGAGCCGGGTCAGGCATTCGCGGGCGTAGAGATAGCGGCGGCGCTCCTCGGTGTCGCCGAGCGTGACCAGCACCTGCCCGGCGACGAGGCCGCGATCGTGCAGCGTCTCCGCCCAGAGCCGCGCCAGCGCGATCTGGCCGACGGCGGCGGCGGCCTGACTGTCCTCGAGCTTCAGCGCGCCCTTTTGAAAGCCGAGAACGCTGCGCCCCAGCGCCACCGCGCCCGAGGAGACGACCAGCACGTCGGCGCCGGCGCGATGCAGACCCGCGATATCGTCGGCGAGGCGCCCGAGCCAGGCGCGTTTCGCCGACGCCTTGTCGGGATCGACGATCAGCGAGGAGCCGACCTTGACGACGATGCGTTTGAAGTCGGCGAGGGCGGGAGCGCGCTTGGTCATGCGGCGAAGGCTGGTTCCGTTCAGTCGCGACGCCATGCCGATTCGACTGCGGAATTGTCGTCGCCCGCCCGCAACGACGCGTCAAGCCAACGGCTCGGCGGAAGTCGGCGCGGCGTCGAGCGTGCGTTCGCCCACCGCCGCCGGAACCGCGAAAGTCGGTTCATCCGCCCTGCGCGAGGCGCGCTAATCGCCAAGTCCGACGATTTCGTCGTCTTCGTCCGTCTTTCCGCCGGTCGTGGTCGACAATTCGTCCAGCTCCTCGGACCAGCACTCGAACTGCCGGCGGCCGTAGTCGACCATGGCCTGGAGGAAATCGTCCGGCGATTTCGCCGTCCAGACATCCTCGGCGAATTGCAGCGCCGATCGCGTGTTGATCAGCCCGAAGTCCATCAAGCGGATCGTATGGTCCTGACAGGTCTTCAGCGAAGTGGAAACCAGGGAGGCGTCGAGCGCGATCATGTTTCTCTCCAGAGTTTGCCTGCCCGTAAATAGAGAGGGGACGCGGCCATGCCGACGCCCCCTCTGTCACTGAAAATTGATGCAATATGCCGCCATGATAGCCTCCGCTTTGAAACGAATCTGTGACAGGGTAGCGGCGCCTTGATGTTTGTCAACTTAATGAAATTATTGCATAAATTGTGCTTTTATCCTATCAGATAGGCGCTGCGCCGGCGAAGCTTGCGCGATATTCGACGAAATCGACGAACTCCGGCCGCGGCGGGTTTTGGGAGGCCGCAATGCATCGATTAGTTTATTTCAGCAACGTCAGTCTTGATCTGAACCTGTTCGCCATCGAAGCGATGGTCGAGACGGCCGCAAAACGAAATCGTCCGCTGCAGATCAGCGGCGCGCTTCACTACAACGGCCTCAATTTTCTGCAGGTGCTCGAGGGCCCGCATCAGACGCTGACGCCGCTTTATTTGCGAATCCGCAAGGACCCCCGTCATTCGGGCGTCGTCAAGCTCGCGCATGAGCGCATTTCGATCCGCACCTATCCCGACGCGGGCATGAGACTGGTTTGCGGGACGCCCCAATGCGTCGGCGGGCCGCGGGAAGGGGCGCCGCGCGAAAAGGACCTTCCCGCGATGATCGACGCCTTTTTCGGATTTGGCCTCGCGACGGCCTCGGCCGAACCGGAATGAGCGCAATTCTTGCTTAGGGAATGCGCCGGCGTTTGTCGGGCGGCAGCGGCGTGAAGCCGCTAACATCAGGAATCGCTATGAAAATCGGCTTGGCTATCGGCGATGGGAAGACGGCGGCGGGCGCGCGACACGGGCGGCTCCTGTCCGGCTATCTGGCCAATCTGCATCGCGGAGAGGCGCCGGTCAGAGAACTGATGCTCGCCGACATCGACAGATTTCAGTCGCTCGGGGCGGTCGGATATGCCGACGATCTCAGGATCGCGCTCAAGCGCTTCACGTCGGAGTTCATCGACGGGAAGGACCCTCTCTAGATCACGTGATCGATTCTAATAATTTTAAGCGCGCTCAATGCGAAAAACCGGTTCCCACTTTTTCGCGAGCCGCGCTCGGGCCGATCCCGACCGAAGGTAGCGCGATCTAATCGGTCAGTCGGCGGCGGGTCTCCCGCTCATAGCATGCGAGTTCGTCGCTGACCGCCACCTCGTAGCGCGGCTCTTGCGCGTGAAGCCCTCGCAGATGCGGCGGCAGCGCGTCGAGTTGCTGTTTCGCATAGGCGCGGATGTCGCGCAGATCGCCGGACTGCGTCGCGACGCGGCGTCCCGAAATCATGACGGGCTCCAGTAAAGGAACGCCGGGCCGGGTTTCGCCATGTCGGGCGATCACGTCCCTGACCGCGGCGCCGTCGCGAAACTCGCGAAAGACTTGCTTGCGGCCGGGAAGCGAGCGCTTGCCCGCCGAGAGTTTCATCCGTCCCTCGCCGGCGTATTCGGTCAGCTTATAGGCGATGTCGAGCGTGGGCGCGTCGCTCGACGCGGCCATATCCGTGCCGACGCCGAAAATATCGATCGGCGCGCCGCGCGACGTTAGATCGTCGATGCGGGTTTCGTCGAGGCCGCCGCTCGCGACGATCTGCACGCCGCTCAGGCCGGCCGCGTCGAGAAGCCGGCGCGCTTCGCGCGAAAGCCTGTCGAGATCGCCGGAATCGAGACGCACCGCGCGGACTTTAAAATCGCCGCCCTGTTCCTTCGCCAGCGCGACGACCTTCTTGACGCCTTCGATCGTGTCATAGGTGTCGACGAGCAGCGTCGTATCGGGAAAGACAGCGCTGAACGACCGAAACGCGTCCATTTCCGACGCGCAGGCCTGCACGAAACTATGCGCCATGGTGCCGGCGACCGGCAGGCCATAGCGCTGGCCGGCCGCAACATTCGACGTCGACTCGACTCCGCCGATGTAAAAGGCGCGCGCGCCTTTCGTCGCGGCGTCCATGCCTTGCGCCCGTCTCGCGCCGAAATCGACGACGCTGCGGCCGCGCGCGGCGGAAACGACGCGCGCCGCCTTCGACGCCAGAATCGTTTGCAGCCCGATCTGATTGAGGACGAGCGTTTCGATGAGCTGCGCTTCGGCGATCGGCGCAACCACTTCCATGATCGGTTCGTTCTCAAAGAACGGCGCGCCTTCGCGCATCGCATAAATGTCGCCGGAAAAGCAAAAGCCGGCCAGCCAGTCGAGAAAAGGCGTTGTCGAAAATTCCAGCGAAGCGAGATAGTCGATCTGCCGCGGCTCGAAACGCAAGGTTTCGATCGCGTCGAGAAGGTCGTTCAAGCCGGCGGCGATCAGGAAATTGCGTTGCGGCGGCAGTTTGCGCACGAAGAGACTGAAGGTCGCCTGCGCGTCCATCTTCAATTCGAAATAGGCGCGCAGCATGGTGAATTGGTAGAGGTCCGCGAATAGCGCGCTGCTGGACACGGACCGCTTCCCCTTGCTGCGTCGGGCTTATGGCGAAGGCGCCTGCGCGCCGGTCAGAATCATAGCCATCGCCTTGCAGGCCAGCAAATATGGGCGACTCCCATGAAATGACCGAATCGGTCGCGAGCCAGGAGGCGCGCCGTGCGAAGACCGCGGATCCCGGACCGCGAGCCTCCACGCTCGCGACGCCTCAGCCCTCCTCGACGACGACATGCGCCTTGCGCATTTTTTCGACGGCGGCTTTTCCGCCGTCCGCTGTAATGGCGCGGGAGCCGGAGAGCCGGACATGCGTTTCAAAACCTTCCGACGCCGCCTCCAGCGCCGTTTCAAGCACGCAAACGTCGAGCGCCAGTCCGACGATCAGCACGCGGCGCGCGCCGAGACGGCGCAGACGATCGGCCAGTCCGGTGGCGTTGAACGCGGAAAGCTGATCGCGTTCGGGCGACTCTCCCTTGCTGACGATGATCGCCTGCTCGGGAAGGCGCAGATCGGGATGGAACCGCGCCCCGGCGCTCTCCTGAACGCAATGCGCCGGCCATGGTCCTCCGCAGCCGCGGAAGCTGGCATGGCCAGGCGGATGCCAGTCGCGCGACGCGACGACCGGCGCGCCGGCGGCGACGGCTTCCGCGACCAAGGCGTTGACCGTCGGCAGGATGCTGTCGGCGTCGGGGACTTCCAGAGCGCCGCCGGCGCAGAAGTCGCGCTGCACGTCGAGGACGATGAGCGCGTCGCCAGGCTCCAGCAGCAGGTGATCGCCGGCCATCATGCTGCTCCCGAGAGGCGAAGGTAGGAATCGAACAGTTTCGATTTTGAAATTGGACTGCGCCGGAGTCGTGGCGCGCTTACGGCGCAACCGCGCGGAACGCGATTGCGCCGTCCTTGCTTTAGCCTGACGCGGCCGGGCCGGCCAGCTTGCCGATTTGGCCTCGGCTCGGTCGGGTCAATTCGCCTTCGTCAGCAGCCGCAGCGGCCGCCGCCGTAGCCATAATAGGCCGGATAGGTCCCGCCATAGGCTGACCCGCCATAACCTGTCCCGCCATAACCCCAATAGGTGGGAGAGGAGGAGCCCCAATAGCCCGAGTCGTACGGATAGCTGGTCGCCGCGCCGAGCGCCAGTCCGGTCGCCAGGCCCGCGCCCAGGCCCGCGCCCATGCCCCATCCGCCATAGCCCCAGCCCGGGCGGCGCCATCCGGCGTTATAGCCCCAGTGTCCCGCTCCGGGGCCCCAACCCCAGCGGCGCCATGCGGAAGCCGGGGTGGAAACCGTCAATGCGCCCGCGAGCATGGTCGCGGCGAGCGCTGTGGTAAGCAGCTTGCGAGAGTTTTTCATTCGCGGAGTCTCCAGGTCCTTGTCTGACAAAGCCCCCGGCCACCCCCAACGTCTAACGCGAGCGCCTTTTGGTTGTTCCGTCGAGCGCCCACTTCCGGCGGAAGCTCGTCTTTGGCGCCGCTGGCCCGAACCGCCGCAAGTATTTTTTTGTAACGAAGGTGAGATCGTATCCCTCGGACGCAGAGAAATAGCGATCCTACTGTTCCGGGAGGGTCGAATGACTGATTTCTCGACCTTTGACGTCGCCGATTATCTCGACAATGAGGGACGCTGGCTCCAAGACGAACCGAAGGCGCCGAGGGCGTCGCCGCTCGTGGAGCGGGGGCAATACCCACATGCGCAACCCACATACGCTTGTCATGCCATTCGGCCTAAGCTATTAATATCTTCTGGATAATCGATTGAAGCGCAGACACGTTGTCGCGCCCCAAATGGGAGCGCATCATGAGTCCAGTTTCACTTTCGCCCCATCACGAAGCCATCAAAGATTTCGAGGACGCCGCGAGAAAGTTGCGAGAACGGTTCAGGTTATCCGTTGCTGAAGCATTGCCGGAGTTCGCCCGCCAATTGTACGAGCGCCAATGGCAAGAGTCTTGCGATCTAAAAAGTATTGAGGAGATTCCGCCGCTGGCGCTCGTGTATCTAATAAGCTGCGAGCGGTGCGTGCATGATCTGCTCACGAAGAATTACGAAGGCGCCGCGATTTCACACTTTGAAAAATGTATCAGCGAAGCGTCGAATGATATCAGGGCGCAAGTGATCGGCTTATGGAACTTTGAGGGCAGCGCTATATGAATCCTTAGTGAACGTTCGGCATAGATCGTATCGAATCGCCAATTTTTTGAATTTTGATTTAATGGCAGGAGTGGAGGGGCTCGAACCCCCAACCCCCGGTTTTGGAGACCGGTGCTCTACCAGTTGAGCTACACTCCTGCGGGCGCTTAACACGCGCGCGCCTTCAATGCCGCAACGGCGCCCCGGACGCAAGCGCCGCGTCGCGCCCAGTTCTCAGGAATTGCCGCCGGACAGCACCGTCACGACGCGCCGGTTCTGCGACCAGCAGGAAATATCGTCGCACACCGCGACCGGACGCTCCTTGCCATAGCTGACGGTGCGGATGCGCGATCCGGAGACGCCGCGCGAGATCAGATAGTTCTTGGCCACTTCGGCGCGGCGCGCGCCCAGCGCGAAATTATATTCGCGGGTGCCGCGCTCGTCGGCGTGCCCTTCCATGGTGAAGCTGTAGCGCGCATAGCGGTTGAGCCATTCCGCCTGCTTCTCGAGCGTCGCCTGCGCGGTCGAGGTCAGATCGGTCGAGTCGGTCTCGAAGAAAATGCGGTCGCCGACATTGACCACGAAATCCTGCTGGCTACCCGGGCTCGCCACCCCACGTCCGCCGGCGTAGCGGCCGCCCGCCAGATCGCCCGCGGCCTCGTCCGCAGCGTTCTTGGCGCAGGCCGAAAGCGCCAGCGCCGCCGTCAGCGCGACGACGAATTTGGCTCCGCAGGCGCGTTGCGAAAGCAGCATAAGGAACTCCTGTTACGACCATCGACCGTCGATAGTCCTAGTCTGGCAGGGTTAAGCGAAGGTTCCGTCAACCTTGATCAGAGCTATCCAGGACCTGTTGCATTTGCGCAATCTGGTCGCTTCGTTAATAGACGGTTAATTGGTTAACGGAAGCTTAACACCCTGTTTCGGCGAGAATTTGGCGGCCTGGCGCCGGCGCGATTTTCGGGGTTTTCACCCAGTTGCCTTGGAAACAGTCTCGCTCTTACTATCAGTCAACAAAATGCGCGCGGCGGCGGCGCGATCAGGAGCGTGACATGAACGAAGGCATCGCGCCTTTCCTTTCGCCCTTGACGCTGCTGCTGGGCGGCGGCCTGCTGGCGATCGGATTGCTGTCGCTGATCGATCTGCATTTTTTCAAGACCAAGGCGCAGGGCAAGATCGCGCTGGCGGTCGGCCTCCTCTTCATCTTCGCCACCGAGGCGATGTTCGTCACCAGCGGCGCCAGCGGACGCTATTTCGAAGGCCAGAAGCTCGACGTGACCGACTGCGAATATCAGGCGGAGCGGGATTTTCCGACCGAACGCCGCTCCAATCCCAAACTGGTCCACGACAAGATCGTCGCCTGCATGGATACGCTGGGCTACGACTGGAGCCTGGAGCACTATCACTGCGCCGAAGCGCCGATCTCCACCAATGTCTTCTGTTATCTGCCGCGCGCGCCCATGCAGCGCAGCATCGTCGGCTGGCAGATGCGCTTCGAATAGCTCAGAACAGCGATCCCTGATCGTCGCCGCCGAACCGTCTCGCGCGCCGGCGCGGCTGCGGCGTCGCGGGCGGATCGGGAGTCGCCGCGCCCGCCCGCGCCGCGATCCTGCCGTCGGCGATCTCGATCTCCAGTCCGGTCCCCGGCGGCGCCTGGGCGACGCTGCGCACCAGCGCGCCGCTCTCGTCGCGCACCAGCGCAAAGCCGCGCGCCAGCACGGAGCGGTGGCTGAGCGAGTCCTGGAGGCGGGCGAGTCGGTCGAGCCGTTCCTGACTGGCGCAAAACACGCCGGCGACGGCGCGGGTCAATCGCTGCGCGGCGCCGGCGAGGCGTTGTCTGGCGGCGGCGTTCTCCTGGCGCGCCAGAACGGCGCGGGCGCGATAGCCCTGCCGCAGCCGCGCGCCGAGGCCAAGCAGCTTTTCCCGCGTCCGCGCCAGTTCAGCCTGCGGCGAGTGGCGGGCAAGCAGCGCTGCGGCCCGCGAGACCCGCAGCCGCCGTCCGTCGCGCGCGGCCCGCGCGCCGGCGCCCAGCCGCTCCGCGGCCCTGTCGAGACGTTGGCGCGGGCCGGCGAGCAGGGCGTCGCCCGCCGGGAGCAGCCGCGCGAAGGTCGACAGCAGGGCGCGGCGCTGATCCATGGCGCGGCGGCGCGCCCCTTCGAGTCGGCTGGCGCGGTTGGCGAGATGTTCGAAAAGCTCGACGCGGACGGGGACGGCCTTCTCGGCGGCGCCGGTCGGCGTCGGTGCCCGCAAATCGGCGACGAAGTCGAGGAGCGTCGTGTCGGTCTCATGGCCGATCGCCGAAATCAGCGGAATGGCGCTTTCCGCCGCCGCCCGGACGACCAGCTCCTCGTTGAAACCCCATAAATCCTCGAGCGAACCGCCGCCCCGCGCGACGATCAGCACGTCGGGGCGCGGAATCGCGCCGCCGAGCGGCAGCGCATTGAAGCCGCGAATGCCGGCGGCGACTTCCTCGGCGCAGCTCTCGCCCTGCACCCGTACGGGCCAGACCAGCACGCGCCGCGGGAAGCGGTCGTTGAGACGGTGCAGAATGTCGCGGATCACGGCGCCGGTCGGCGAAGTCACCACGCCGATGACGCGCGGCAGGAAGGGCAGGGCGCGCTTGCGCGCCTCGTCGAACAGGCCCTCGGCCGCGAGCGCCTTGCGTCGGGCGTCGAGCAGCGCCATGAGCGCGCCGATGCCGGCCGGCTCCAGCGATTCGATGACGATCTGATAGGAGGATTTTCCGGGGAAGGTGGTGACGCGGCCAGTCGCGACGACCTCCAGCCCCTCCTGCGGCCTGGTGCGCAGGCGCGCGAAGGTCGACTTCCAGATCACCGCGTCGAGACGGGCGTTCTGGTCCTTGAGCGAGAAATAGGCGTGGCCGGAGGCGTGCGGGCCGCGATAGTTGGAGATTTCGCCGCGCACCCGCACCCGCCCGAAACGGTCCTCGATCGTCCGTTTGAGCGCGTTGGCGAGTTCGGAGACGCTGATCTCCGGCGCATTGGTCTGAGGAGCCTCTCCCCCGCTCTCGGTCAAATCGGACATGGATGAGAGATATGGCGCAATCCGGCTCAAGGCGCGAGAGGCAGAGAAAGGCTTACCGTAGATGCACAAATATTAAATTTCATACTATTGGCTTACATTATGCATATCAGCAGAGCTCACATTGTAATTTCAAAATGCGGTAAACCTCACGCCGGTCGAAATATAATTTGATCCGCCATGCACGCCATTTATGGCGCCAAAAATACCTGATCGGTGATGCACCCGAACAAAAACCTCGAATGGAGCATCTTTACTTGGCGAAAACGTCGCCTCAGGGATTAGTAGATTGAGAAATCTATTGCCATGTTGGCTGCTGTCGAAATCTCTTTCGAAACCAGAGACGTCGGTTACATAGCTTGCGCCAATCAAACCAAGACGGAAGTTGGTATATATGTAATCATTCCATGGGAAATATGTCCACCTTGCCATGGGGATCAGATCGAACTCCCATTGATTTCCCGTATATGCATTGCCAAAACGCTTCGCGACGCCGCCTTCGATTTCCAGGTCGATTGGGATGCTTTGAAAACGGTAGGCCGTGTAAATCGCGTGCGCGTCGACGATCAGGCCCGGCTGGATATCCTGACGCCAAGGCCTCAACAGCGTTATGTCGACTAAGGCTTTATTTGTGAGCACGCCGACATAGCCGCCCAGCCGCAGCGTGGGCTCAGGGTTCGACGCGAGCATGCCGGTCACAAAAGCAACGGGCTTGGCTTCCTGCACAGGAGAAGGCGGCGCTTCCTGCGAGACAGCGGCGAATGTCGAAGCCATTGAAATCGACCAGACGACGGCAGCAATAGTCGCTGACTTATTCATGTTTTTTCCAATGCTTTCCGCCCCCGGACGAGCCGCGAATTAATTCGACTGCGACTCTTGGGACCAACACGCCTAGCTTCCAAGGAAACCGAACCTGATGGCAACTTCATGGCTCCGACGGCGATTGGCGCCGCGGGGCGGCAAGGTCGCGATTTCAACAAAGATAAGCCGCCGCAGCGCTTTTCCACTGTTTACGCCGCGTCTCTCTTGTCGGCCGGCCGTCAGGTCTACCGCGTCTCGCGCATCGAATAGCGCGCCGGTCCGGTTGGGCCGCTCGGCTGAACGGCGAGAAAGTTCGGCTGGAGATAGGTCCGTCCCTCGGCCCATTGCTGCGCGTCGTCGTCGATATTGCCGCGAAGATACCAGCCGCTGACATCGAGGGGCGGCGGAGGCGGCAGGCCGTCGGCGCGCGCATTGACAGCGCTTGACATGATGACGGCTGACAACGCCAGCGCGATGGTGCGGCCCATGTTGGTCCCCTTGGTTCGGGCGCCCTGTCGCGTTTCGCGGACGCAGGGCCGACGACGGCAGGATGGGCGGCAAGGATTAACGATGCGTTAACCGTATCGCTTAACCATCGATCGTCGCCAATCTCTCGCCTTGACGCGTGGCGGCGCCCGGCATCGCCCGAACGGAGCGGTCTGGCGTCAGGCCGCCTCGGCGGAGGTTTTCAGCGCGCTGCAAACCTGAGCGACGAGAGATTCGACCAATTCGCGATCGTCGCCTTCGCCCATCACGCGGATCACCGGCTCGGTGCCGGAGGGACGAACGATGAGCCTGCCGGCGCCGCCGAGCCGCGCCCGCGCGTCGTCGATTGCGGAAGCGACGGCGGCGCGCTCCAATTCGCCGCGCTGGGCGCGCACACTCTGCAGCACTTGCGGCAGCGGATCGAAGCGGTGGCAGACTTCGCTCACCGGACGGTTCTCGCGCTTCACCACCGCCAGCGCCTGCATCGCCGTCACCAGCCCGTCGCCGGTCGTGGAAAAGTCGGACAGGATGACATGGCCCGACTGTTCGCCGCCGACATTGTAGCCGGCTTCGCGCATGCGCTCGATCACATAGCGGTCGCCGACCGCCGTTCGCTCCAAGGTCAGCCCGAGCGAACTTAAGTGACGCTCCAATCCGAGATTGGACATGATCGTCGCGACGAGGCCGGGTTTGGACAGCAATCCCTGGTCGCGCCAGCTTTCGGCGACCACCGCCATCAGCTGATCGCCGTCGATGAGACGCCCCTGTTCGTCGACCATGATGACGCGGTCGGCGTCGCCGTCGAGCGCAATGCCGACGTCGGCGCGCAATTCGCGCACCTTGTCGCGCAGCGCCTGCGGCGAGGTGGAGCCGACGCGATGATTGATGTTGAAGCCATCGGGTTCGACGCCGATGGCGAAGACTTCGGCGCCAAGCTCCCACAGCGCCTCTGGCGCCACTTTGTAGGCCGCGCCATTGGCGCAATCGACGACGACGCGCAGGCCTTCGAAACTCATGTTGCGCGGCAGCGTGCGCTTGGCGAATTCGATATAACGCGCGCGCACGTCGTCGATGCGTCGCGCGCGGCCGAGATCTCTCGGTGCCGCGAGCCTGGGCGTCATATCGCCGTCGATCAGGCGCTCGATCTCGTGCTCGATCTCGTCGGACAGCTTGTAGCCGTCCGGTCCGAAAAGCTTGATGCCATTATCCTCGAATGAATTGTGAGACGCGGAAATCATCACGCCGACATCGGCGCGCATCGATCGCGTGAGCATCGCGACCGCGGGCGTCGGCATCGGACCCAGCAGCAGCGTATCCATGCCGACCGAGGTGAAGCCGGCGACCAGCGCATTTTCGATCATATAGCCCGACAGCCGCGTGTCCTTGCCGATGACGACGCGATGCCGGCCTTCGCCGCGATGAAAGATGAGGCCCGCCGCCTGACCGACCTTGAGCGCGAGTTCAGGCGTGATTTTTTCATTGGCCAGACCGCGAATGCCATCGGTGCCGAAATAGTTGCGGGTCATTGAGTTTCCTCAGAGAACGGCGCGCAAGCCGCTAGGCCGGCGTTTTCCGTGCGACAGGCTGGCGGCGCGGTTACGAACAAGATGTCATATTGTCCTTGAGCGTGTCCCCGCCAGTCTCGCCGCCAGCTATTGAAAACTCGCACGGCGCACGAACGGATGTCCACATGGAAATCAGAATCTATCATAATCCTGCGTGCGGCACCTCGCGTAAGGTTCTCGCCGCCCTGCGCGAAGCCGGCTACGAACCGCTAGTCGTCGACTATCTCAAAAATCCGCCCAACCGCGCGAGTTTGGAGGATATTTTGCGCCGCATGGGCAAGAGCGTGCGCGACATCCTGCGCAAGCGCGGCGCGCCCTATGAGGAACTGGGCCTCGATAACCCCGCATTGTCAGACGACGAGATTTTCGTCGCCATCGGAAAACACCCCATTCTGATCGAGCGGCCGATCGTTACGATGGGCGACAAGGCGGCGCTCTGCCGTCCCGCCGAAATCGTCCAGGAGCTGATCGCGCAAGCGAAGAAGTAAGCGCGACGATGATCAAAAAAACCCAGCGGAGAGCCGCTGGGTTTTCTCTTCTTAGATCGGATGCGGCTCCATGCCGCCGACGTCGGGCTCGGGCTTTTGTCCGGTCGTCGGCACCGCCGAGCCGCGCGGCGGCGGAGTCGGGGTCGACTCCTCGCGCACCGGACGCTTGCCGACGAGCAGTCCCTTGATTTCCTCGCCGGAGAGCGTCTCGAATTCGAGCAGCGCATTGGCGAGCGTATCGAGGTCGGCGCGCTTGTCGATAAGGATCTGCCTGGCCTTGTCATAGGCCTGCTGCACCAGACGCCGGACCTCGGCGTCGATCGTCTCCTGCGTCTGTTCGGAGAAGGTCTGCGTGCGGCCGATCGAATAGCCGAGGAACTGCTCCTGTTGCGGATCGGCATAGGCGACCGTGCCGAGCTTGTCCGAGAAGCCGAGCTGCGTGACCATCGCGCGGGCGATGCGCGTCGCCTGCTGGATGTCCGACGCCGCGCCGGAGGTCGTCTTCGCCGAGCCGAAGATCAGCTCCTCGGCGACGCGTCCGCCCATCGCCATCGCCAGCATCGCGATGAGCTGTTCGTAGCTCTGCGATATCTGGTCGCGTTCGGGGAGGCCCTGCACCATGCCGAGGGCGCGGCCGCGCGGGATGATCGTCGCCTTGTGGATCGGAATCGATCCCGGCATGTTGAGGGAGACAAGCGCGTGCCCGCCCTCGTGATAGGCGGTGAGCTTTTTCTCTTCCTCCGTCATCACCAGCGTGCGCCGCTCCGCGCCCATCATGATCTTGTCGCGCGCGTCCTCGAACTCCTGGTTCGTGACGATGCGCTTCGACCGACGCGCCGCGAGCAGCGCCGCCTCATTGACGAGATTCATCAGATCCGCGCCCGAGAACCCCGGCGTGCCGCGCGCGACGACCTTCAAATCCACGTCCGGCGCCAGGGGCACCTTGCGGGCGTGAACTTTCAGAATCTTCTCGCGGCCGATGAAATCCGGGTTCGGCACCTGGATCTGCCGGTCGAAACGGCCCGGACGCATCAGCGCCGGGTCGAGCACG
>JBPFDW010000026.1:0-7648 GCA_051061375.1 Methylocystis sp.
CCGCGAAGACGCGTCGAGCGAAAAAATCGTCGCCGCGGCGAAGCGCGCCCAGGCGCATGACTTCATCATGGCGCTGCCGATGGGCTACGACACGCCGCTCGGCGAGCGCGGCATCACGCTCTCGGGCGGCCAGCGCCAGCGTCTCGCCATTGCGCGCGCGATACTGGCGGACGCCCCGGTGCTGCTTCTCGACGAGGCGACCTCGGCGCTCGACGCCGAAAACGAGGCTTTGGTGCAGGCGGCGCTGCATGACGTGATGCAGGGGCGCACCAGCCTCGTCATCGCCCATCGTCTCGCGACCGTGCTCGAGGCCGATCGCATCATCGTCGTCGATGACGGGCGGATGGTGGAGCAGGGGACGCATGCGAGCCTGATCGCCGCGGGCGGGCTTTACGCGCGACTGGCGAAACTGCAGTTCGACACCGACCGCGCCGGCGCCGCCGCCTGAGGAGGCCGATGACGGCAACGGGCCGGCCGGAAGCTCAGCCGGGATCATGCGTCGCCGAAGCGACGCTGTGACGAAGCTGCGGCGGCGGCTCAGAATCGTCGAAGTCTCTCATGACCTTGGTGCGCAACAGCGACCCGAGATATTTCACATATTCCTTGCCGATGAAGCGCGCGACGCGGAGATTGCTCACCCAATCCGATACGTCGATATGCTCGCTGACGACCGGGAACGGGTAAAGTTCGACATCCGGCATGGCGGCCGAGATTTCGACCAGGGCGCGCGGCATATGGTAGTTCGAGGTGACGACGATGAGCGAGCGGGTGATGTTGTGCTGGCGCGCCCACTCGCGGGTTTCTCTGGCGTTGCCGGCGGTATCGAGCGCCTGGTAGCCGAGATCGACGCAGCAGTCGAAAAGCTGGCGCGAGACCGGCAAGATTTTCGCAATGACGGCGCTGCGGGTGGCCCGATTGACGCCGGTGATAAGCATGCGTCGCGCCTGTCCGCTCGCAAGCAGGGTCGCGGCGTCGAGCACCCGGTCCGATCCGCCGGTCAGCGCGACCACCCCTTCCGCCGGCGCCGGAACGGCGAATTCCTCGCGCGGCAGCGACAGCGCAAAGCTGGCATAACCGAGAAGAAACGCCGCGCCGACACAGGCGCCGCCGACGAAAATCGCGCCGGCGATCTTGCGCATGGCGCTCATCCGATTGTTCTCGCCCTGGCGCAGGGGAGTCGTCAATTTTGCAGTCCTTCGCCCATGCCTTTAAACGCGCGAGACGCGAATCTGATGCGACTATAGTCTGAATTTCGCGCCGATGTTATCGTCGCCGGCTTAGCCGAGACGCCACAGGTGGCGCAGCACGATATAGCGCGACAGATAGCCGGTCAGCGTCGCGACCCCGCCGATAAGCAGAAGGATCACCAGGAACCCGCTGGGGCCAACCGAGAAGTCGCCGAACATCGCCTCCATCTGCTCGCCGCCTCCGGTCGCGCGCCATCGCTGCGCCAGAAATTGAGCGAGGACGAAGAAGGCGATCGCGCCGCCGCCGCCGATCAGCGCGCCGCGAAAGCCCAGCGCCATGAAGCGGCGCTGAAATTCCCTGGCGATGAAATCGTCGGCGGCGCCGACGATATGCAGCACTTCGACGATTTCGCGATTGGTCGCGACCGCCGCCCGGGTCGCCGACGCCACGGCGACGGCCATGGCGGCGAGAATCAGAATGAAGACGAGAGCGGCGGTCGCCACGGCCGCGCGCGCCATGTCGCCAAGCCGCTCGATAAATATATGGTGATCGTCGAGCACGGCGTTGGGGACGACACGCTCGAGCTCCATGCGCAACCGGTCGAAATCCGGGCGATTTTCGGTCTCGAGCTTCAAGACGATCATGCGTGGCGTCGGGAGTTCCGAAAAGTCCAGCCCTTCGCCGAGCCAAGGCGTCAGCAACGCCTCCGATTCGGATTGGGCGTAGACTCGCGCCTCCCGGACGCCGGGCGTCCGCCGCATCGCCTCAGCCGCTGTCGATACGTCGGCCTCGATGTCGCGGCCGGGCGCCGGGCGCACCTGCACGGTCGCCTCGCGCGCGATGTCGCCGCGCCAGTCCACGCTGGCGTCGGCGACGAGAATGGCGACATTGGCGGCCAGCGCGGCGAGAAACGTCATGATCGCGATGACGATGACCAGCGATCGGCCGGGCACCGAGTCCGCCGGCACCAGCGCGCTCTGCGCCGGAAATTCCTCGGCGTCGGCGTCGATGTCGGACTCGGCTTGGCGGGTCGGGGACCAAAATCGCATCACGGCCGTCGTCCGCCTATTCGAAAATGTGAAGCCGGCCGTCGGCGAGCACAAGACGCCGCGCTTCCTCATACTGGTCCATCAAGGTCATGTCATGGGTTGCGATGATGACGGCGGTGCCAGCCTTATGAAGCTCAACGAACAGGCGCAGGATCCGCCGCGCAAGCGTCGGGTCGACATTGCCTGTCGGCTCGTCGGCAAGCAACAGCTTGGGCTGCGAAATCAGCGCGCGGGCGATCGCGGCGCGCTGTTTTTCGCCGCCCGAGAGGATCGTCGGCAACGCATGCGCGCGTTCCCCGAGGCCGACCCAGCGCAGGAGTTCGGTCACTTCGGCGCGATAGGTCGATTCCTCGCGACCGAGCACCCGCAAGGGAAGCGCGACGTTATCATAGACAGATAGATGGTCCAGCAGGCGGAAGTCCTGAAAGACGACGCCTATGCCGCGGCGCGTCTCGGCGACTTCCTCATTGCTGAGCGTCGCCGTGTCCTTGCCGAAAATGTTGATCAGTCCGCGCGTCGGCGGCAGGGCCATGATGATCAGGCGCATCAAGGTGGTCTTGCCGGCGCCGGACGGACCGGTGAGGAACTGGAACGAACGCGGCGCGATCTGAAAACTGATGTCGCGGAGGGTTTCGCCGCCGACGCCATAACGCAAGCCGACGTTCTCGAAGCTCAGCACGAAGCTCTCTCTCCCAAAGATTCGATTGCCGCTTGCGGCGCTGGCGCGCCGTGAAACAATAGCAGTTCCTCCCTGCTTAGCCACATTCGCCTTGCCGAAGGCTTACGCCGCAAGCTCTATGCGCGGTTAACGACGCAGGCCCAACGTCCGGTTGCGCGCGGCGGTGGCCTTATTTCAAGGACATGCGGGTCGGGCCGCGCCGTCAAGCATCCGCCAGCGGCAGCACGAAGCTGAAGACCGTGCCGCCGCCCGGATTGGGCTCCGCCCAGATTTTCCCGCTATGCGCTTCGATGATCGAACGCGATATCGAGAGCCCGACGCCAAGGCCATGCGGCTTCGTCGTCGTGAATTGCGCGAAGAGCCGGGCTTTGACTTCCTCGGGCAGGCCTGGACCGGTGTCGGCCACGTCTGTCCGAACGAGATTGCCCTCGACGACGCGAGTCGACACTCTCATTTCCCGTCGCTCGCCGTTCCGCATCGCTTCGACGGCGTTCCGCTTCAGATTGACGACGACCTGCTGAATCTGGACCTTGTTGATCACCACCATGTCCGGCGAGGCGGCGAGGTCGACCGTTGTTTTGACATCATGTTGCCGCGCGAGCGCGTCGGTGAATTCACAGGCGGTCCGGACGACGGCGTTCAAATTTTGCGGGGTTTTCGCCGTCTCTCCGCGGGCGATGAACTGGCGAAGATTGTCCATGATTTCGGAAACGCGGAAAACTTGCGCGTCGGCCTGGTCGAGCAATTCGATAACCTTCTCGACCGAAAGGTTTTTCTCCTTAAGATGGCGGCGGGCGAAATTGAGATAGGCGCCGATCGCCGTCAACGGCTGCTTGAGCTCATGCGCCAGTCCAGCCGCCATATTTTCAATCAGATCAAGCCGGTTCGCCTGAAGCTCGTGAACCCCCTGTTCGAAGCGGCCGCGCCGGCTGAGATCGCGGATCAGTCCGATAAACAGGCGTTCTCCGTCGCAGGCGATTTCGTTGAAGCCGAGTTCCATCGGGAAGATCGAGCCATCCTTGCGCAGGCCGTCGACGCGCCGGCGAATGCCGGGCGCGCCGGGACGCAGATGATCGCGATAGCTGCAATCCGACTCGGGCGTCAGCATGCCAAAGTCTCGGCCGATCACCTCTTGGAGGGCATAGCCGAACAACGC
The DNA here is from genome assembly GCA_051061375.1 of Methylocystis sp. Taxonomy (GTDB): domain Bacteria; phylum Pseudomonadota; class Alphaproteobacteria; order Rhizobiales; family Beijerinckiaceae; genus Methylocystis. Next base: position 4,073 of record JBPFDW010000026.1, read on the forward strand.
CGCCGCTTCGGCGTTCAACGAGCGCATCGTTCCGCGCTCGTCGAGCGCGACGATTCCGTCGAAAGCGGCGGCCATCATCGCCGAGAGATCGGGGCGTCGTTCGCCCTCCGCCGCATTCGGCGCGAAAGAGGACTCAGGACTGCTGAGGGAACGCATACTTTGCCCCCGGGCGCGGTCCGCGCTTCACGCTCCCATCCTGCAGTAGCTAGGCGCTTGCGAAGGAAGGTCAAGCCCTGCCGGCGGGCGCATTTGCATCCTCCGACAAATAGCCTAAGCAAGCGCCATGTCGCCGCTCCAAGCTCCAGCGCCGCTGCTCCTTTACAACGCCCGGCTGATCGATCCCGCTTCGGGACGGGATGGGCGGGGCGGCCTCCTGGCGCAAAATGGCGTCATCGCGGAACTCGGCGACTCCGTGCGGCCGGCCGACGCGCCGGACGGCGCGCGCCTCATCGACTGCGGGGGCGAGATCGTCGCGCCCGGCCTCATCGACATGCAGGCCTTCGTCGGCGAGCCCGGCGCCGAACATCGCGAAACCATCGCGAGCGCCACTCTCGCCGCCGCGGCGGGCGGGGCGACGACGCTCGTCTCGACCGCGGCGACGCTGCCGCCGGTCGACGATCCCGCCGTCGTCGATTTCGTTCTGCGCCGCGCGCGCGACACCGGCCGGGTGCGGGTCGCGCCCATGGCGGCGCTCACCAGAGGCCGCGAGGGCAGGGAGATCGCCGAACTTGGCCTCCTCCAGCAAGCCGGCGCCGTGGCCTTCTGCGATGGTTCGCGCGCGGTGAGAAGCGCGCTGGTGATGCGCCGGGCGCTCACCTATGCGCGCGACTTCGACGCGCTGGTCGTCCATTTCGCCGAAGACCCGGACCTCTGCGTCGGCGTGATGAACGAGGGCGACTTCGCGCATCGGCTTGGCCTGTCCGGCGCGCCGCGCGAAGCCGAGGCGATCATGCTCGATCGCGACCTGCGTCTCGTCGCCTTGACCGGGGCGCGCTACCATTCGGCGATCGTGACGACGACCTTGTCGCTCGACGCCTTGCGTCGGGCCAAGGACGAGGGCTTGCCCGTGACCTGCGGGACCTCGATCAACCATCTGACGCTCAACGAGAACGACATCGGCGACTATCGAACCTTTCTCAAGCTCAAGCCGCCGCTGCGTCAGGAGGAAGAGCGCAAGGCGCTGGTTCGCGCGCTCGCCGAAGGACTCATCGATGTGATCGTGTCCGACCATGATCCGCAGGACGTGGAGACCAAGCGCCTGCCGTTCGCGGAAGCCGAATATGGCGCGATCGGCGTCGAGACGATGCTCGCCGCCGGCCTGCGCCTCGTTCACTCGGGCGACGTGACGCTTCCCCGCCTGCTCGACGCGATTACCTCCCGTCCGGCGCAGATTTTGGGCTTGCCGCAGGGCAGGCTGCAAAAGGGCGCGCCCGCCGACATCATTTGCTTCGATCCGGACGCGCCTTTCGTCGTCGATCCGGCGAAGCTCCATTCGCGCTGCAAGAACACGCCTTTCGACGGCGCGCTGCTGCAGGGCGTGGTCAGAACGACCGTCGTCGGCGGCGAAATCGTTTACGAAGAATGATCGTCGCGCGCCGCTTCGGCCGATCGAGGCGGCGCGGCGACATATTGCGATTTTGTCCTCACGCCGACGCGATCGCGAATCTGTGACGCGCCTTCAGCGCCTCCATGCTGAGCCAGACTGTGGCTCCAGCCCCAATGAAATGAGCAAGAAGCAAGTTAAAGTTCGCCATTAAGATGAAGACGTCGAGCGCGCGTACGATCCGGTCCGGATCGGTGATTGCGATCCCCGGCGGCTGGGAGACCGTCTTGGCGACTAGGAGGGCGACGCTCAAGCCGACGCCGGTGAAGGACACGACGGCGCCAACAACGTTAACGAGCGAACCGACCCCGAGAAACCATAAGGCCGCTGGCTGGTCGGCGGCGAGCATGCGCGCAGGATCGCTGACCAGCCGGCCCGACGCGACGGTGGAAAAAAAGTCGAGGAACAGCGACGCGAACAACAGGCCAAGCCCGAAATATCCCCAATGGATCGGATCGCTGACCCAGATGGTCGAGCTGATCGACTGGCCGACCGCGCCAAAGGCGAGGAGCGGCGCGGTCAGGAACGCGAGAACGAAATCGATCCAGAACCCGATCCAGGCCGTGAGGCGGATGCGGCGCGCAAGATCCTGGCCGATCAGCGCCGATCGCGGCGAAAGCGCGCTGGGGCCTCTCGGCGGTGGCGCGGCGACCAGCGCCGTGGACGTTGAACGAAGCGCCGGTCCGGCCAGAACGATGACGCCCAGATAGGCGATCAACCCTGCCGGAAGCATGACGGCGGCGACCTGGTTCGCCGCGCGCGCGACGCCGGCGAAGGTCTGATCCGCGAAGGCCGGCGATCCGGCCGATATTCCCATGAGGTCCAGTGCGGCGCCGCTGAATATCGTCTCGAATCCGCCGCTCAAGATGAGCAGGCCGGCCGCCGCATAAAGGCACTGGCGCAGCGGATAGGCGGTCAACCGCCTCCAGGCGGGGCCGGCGCTGAACGGGTAATTCGGAAAGCCCGTCCGCCAAAGATATTGGATGGCGAGCAGGATGACGACGAGCGCGCCGAAGTTCAGCGAGAGATGGGTCAGCGGCCCGCCGACCGACGGCTCCCAAAGCCGCACCGCCCAGGCGCCGAACGCGAGCATGGCGAAGAGCGCGGCGAACGCCCAGTCGACCGGATCATCGAAGAAATCATACGTCACTGATGGAGCCGCATTTGACGCCCCGCCACACAACCAGTTGGCGCGGCGGGCGGGGTTTTCAACATGCGGGGCGTTAGACTTGACCGCGCCGCCGCGCCCGGCCGCGCCGGATTGAAATGTCCCAGAAAGGCTTGTCCGCGCCTCTTGCCGATTGCGCGACGGACGCTTTATCAATTCGCGATTATTGCCATAGAGGGAGTGATTTTGATGAAATCGCCTTTTGCTGCGATCGCCGTTGTCATCGCGCTATCGCTAAGTTCGAGCGCCCTTGCGCAAGTCCCGAGCTTTCCGAACAACGAACCCTACGCCAAGGCGCGCAAGCATCTTTTGAAAAAGGGATGGATGCCTGTCCACGAACCCGAGGACGGGTTTGTCTGCCAGAAGGACGATCCGCGCTGCACGGGAAGGCCGGAAACGGTCAATTGCGCGGGAACCGGATTGGCCAATTGCATTTTCCGATGGAAACGCAAGGGCGTCGTGATCGACGTGCTCACGGTGGGCGAAACAAAGCCGGCGATCACGGAAGTAACCTGTCGCTCCGGATGCAGCTAAATCCAACGATTGTTTTGCGCAGCGCAGGTTCCTGTCGCGACCTTGCCCCGCCGCCCTTGAAGATTTCCGCCAATAGCCTTAAAGCCTCGCCCCGCCGGGCGAGGGCTCGCGATCATGCGGAAATGGGATCATGGCCAAGGAAAAGTTTTCACGCACGAAGCCGCACTGCAACATTGGGACGATCGGACACGTCGACCATGGCAAGACGTCTTTGACGGCGGCGATCACCAAGGTTCTGGCGGAGACGGGCGGGGCGACCTTCACGGCCTAT
>JBPFDW010000027.1:0-233701 GCA_051061375.1 Methylocystis sp.
GACCCGACGCCGATCGCGCCGGGCGAGACCAAGGAAGTGGCGGTGAAGGTGCAGGACGCGCGTTGGGACATCGAGCGTCTGTCTGACCTGGCCTACGACACCGACAGCCAGATCGGCGGCCTGCTGCTGTTCTTCTCGCCGTCGGGACGCCGCTTCGCGGCCGAAATCGGCGGTCCGGTGATTCCGAAGTTCGTCGCGGGCGACATGCCCTAAGCGAGACTGAGGATAAACGAAAAAGCCCCCGGCCCATAAAGCCGGGGGTTTTTTGTTGGGAAAGGCGGCGAGGTTTGACATGACGGCGATGCGCCGCCGATCGAAGATGGCGTCCGTTCGCGCAATCCGCGACCGACGGTCTTGGCGCGCTCGACGCTTCCTGGAGCCGTTCTAGGTTCTTCTCGGCGCCTCGGCTCGAATGCGTTTCGCGCCGCCACTGCGCTTGTTTCGTCGAGCCGCGCTCACTATAAAACGGCGGGGCTCCCTTATGATCGGCGGAGCCCTCGACGCCGTAAAGCCGGTCTCCGCTCGCTTATCGCCTCTGACGCCACGCCTGAGGAGCCCGCGCCGCCGCAATGTCCGATCTTTCTGAAGTCTTTCGCGCCGGCGCGGAGAACGCCTGGATTTTCGCGCCGAGCGCTGTGGCGTTGGGCGCGCTGCACGGGCTCGAACCCGGCCATTCGAAAACGATGATGGCGGCCTTCATCGTCGCGGTTCGCGGCACGGTGGCGCAGGCGATTCTGCTTGGCCTTGCGGCGACCATCTCGCACACGGCGATTGTATGGGCGATCGCGCTGACGGGACTCTATTTCGGCGCGAAACTCAACGTCGAAGCGAACGAACCCTATCTGCAGATCATTTCGGGCGCGCTGATCATCGCCGTCGCTCTCTGGATGATCTGGCGAAGCTGGCGCGATATCGCGGCCGGCCGACCCGCATCGGCGCCCGCGCAGGAGAGCGGGCGCGTTCCGGCAGCCGCCGCAGCGCATGGGCATAGACACGACGACGCGCATTTTCATGCGCATGAGGCGGGCCTTCCGCATAGCCATGAGGAAGAGGAATTCGAGAGCGAGCTGCTCGACGTCGATTCGACCGTCTATGCCGACGCGCATGAGCGCGAACATGCGCTCGATATCGAGCGTCGCTTCGCCAATCGCCAGGTGACCACCGGACAGATCATTCTGTTCGGTCTGACCGGGGGGCTCATTCCCTGTCCGGCGTCGATTACCGTGCTGCTCCTTTGCCTGCAGGTCGGGCGCATCGGACTGGGCGCGCTGCTCGTGTTGTGCTTCAGCGTCGGTCTGGCGCTGACCCTCGTGTTGGTCGGGGTGGCGGCGGCGCTTGGCTTGCGGCACGCGGCCTCGCGCTGGCCGGGATTCGAAGCCCTCGCGGCGCGCGCGCCCTATCTTTCCGGCGCGATCGTCGCCGCAATCGGCGCCTATACGATTGCTGTGGGCGCCGCCGCCTTGGCGTAATTAATCGTCGGGGTGAAACGCCAATTTCGCCACCCTGGCGGTGATCGGCGCGTCGAGGAAAAAGTCCAGCGCCGCATTGACCCGGGGATCGACCGCATAGGTCGAGAAGTCGGTCATGCCTTCTTCCTTCAAGACTTCTACGTCGATGAAGAAATTGCCGGTGCAGTCCTTCGCCGGACGAACAAGAATGGCGTGCGCGGCGTCGGCGACGATTTCCGGCTTTCGCGATCGGCGTAGAAGTTCCTCGCCCCCGAGCAGATTGCCGACCGCCGCGGTCGCGATCGCCGTTTCGGGCCACAGCGAATTGACGGCGACGCCGTCGCCTTCGACATCTCGAGCAAGCCCCAGCGTCACCAGGCTCATCCCATATTTCGACATTGTATAGGCGAGGTTGGGCGAGAACCATTTGGGGTTCAAATCCATCGGCGGCGAGAGCGTCAAAATATGCGGATTGGCGGATTTGCGTAGATGTTGCAGCGCCGCCTTGCAGCACAGATAGGTTCCGCGCGCATTGATCTGATGCATCAGATCGAAGCGCTTCATTTCAAGCGCGTCGATGCCGCGCAGATCAATGGCGCTCGCATTGTTGACGAGAATATCGATCCCGCCAAAGCAGGATACGGCCTGACGAACCGCCGCCTCGACCTGATCCTCGAAGCGAATGTCGCAGGGAACGGCGAGCGCCTGTCCGCCCGCCGCTTCGATTTCCGCCGCGGCGGTATAGATCGTGCCCGGGATTCTTGGGTTTTCCGTTATGCTCTTCGCCGCGACGACGACATTCGCGCCGTCGCGCGCCGCGCGCATCGCGATGGCGAGACCGATGCCGCGGCTCGCGCCGGTGATGAAGAGCGTCTTGCCGGCGAGCGAGCGCGTGATCGAGTTTGTCATCGCGCGCTCACAGGCTCACATATTGCGAAAAAGGCGCCTCGTCTCACGCGGCGACCTGCGCCGGATAGCCGGCTTCGGTGATCGCGTCGGCGAGCGCCTGCGCGTCCTTTGGCGCCGGGGTGACGTCGACCTTGCCGGTCGCGAGATCGACCTTGACGTCGGCGTTCGGCTCGACCGCCTGCACCGCCTTGGTGACGTGTTTCACGCACATGTTGCAGGTCATGTCCTTGACGTTGAATGTCGTCATCGCTTCCTCCTTGATTTGTTTTTCAGGCGCTTTCGTTTCGATTGGCGCCGCTGCTTGCATGTCGATCTCGGCGATCTCGCCGGTCGCGACGACCGGAGCCTGGAAACGGCGCAGGCGCAGCGCATTGGTGAGAACGAAGACGCTGGACAGCGCCATCGCCGCCGCCCCGAACATCGGCGAGAGCAACATGCCGTTGATTGGATAGAGCGCGCCCGCCGCGACCGGTATGAGCACGACGTTATAGCCGAAGGCCCAGAACAGATTCTGCTTGATGTTGCGCATCGTCGCGCGCGAGATCGCCAGCGCCGCCGGCACCTTGGCGAGATCGCCCGACATCAGCACGACGTCGGCGGCTTCGATCGCAATGTCGGTTCCCGTGCCGATGGCGATCCCGGCGTCGGCGGCGGCGAGCGCCGGCGCGTCATTCACGCCGTCGCCGACGAATGCGATTTTGTTGGCCTCGCGCAGGCGTTCCAGCGTCGCGACTTTTCCGTCCGGCAGCACGCCCGCGACCACCTCGTCAATGCCGAGTCTCGCGGCGATGGCTTTCGCCGTGCGTTCGTCATCGCCGGTGATCATCGCGGTCTTGACGCCGATCGAATGAATCGCGTCGATCGCCGCGCGGCTTGTCGGCTTCAGATCGTCGGCGACGCAGAGGATCGCGCCGAGCTTGCGGTCGACCGCGACGTAAAGCGGCGTCTTGCCTTCTTCAGAGAGTTTCTGGGCGTCCTGGGCGAAGGGAGCGGCGTCGACGCCGAGCGACGTCATGAAACGTTCTGCGCCGATGGCGACGGTCTTGCGATCGACGAGTCCCGTGACCCCCATGCCCGCCACGGATTTGAAGTCGGCGCAAGGCGAAAGCGTAAGGTTCGCGGCCTTGGCCGCCGCGACCAGCGCCGCGCCCACCGGATGTTCCGACTGCGCCTCGACGCTGGCGGCGAGACGCAGCAGGTCCTTATCCTTCTTGCCGGGCGTCGCGATGAGATCGGTCAGGCGCGGCTTGCCATAAGTGAGCGTGCCGGTCTTGTCGAAGGCGATCAGCGTCACGTCGCGCAGCGTCTGCAGGGCCTCGCCCTTGCGGAACAATACGCCGAGCTCCGCCGCGCGGCCGGTGCCGGTCATGATCGCGGCCGGCGTCGCCAGTCCCATGGCGCAGGGGCAGGCGATAATCAGCACGGCGACGGCGTTGACGAGCGCGTAAGTCAGACGCGGCTCCGGCCCGATCAGCATCCAGACGACGAAGGTCAGCGCCGCCACAGCGAAAACAGCGGGGACGAAGACGGCGGTGACGCGATCGACCATCGCCTGAATCGGCAGCTTGGCCCCCTGCGCCTGCTCGACCATGCGAATGATGCCGGCGAGCGTGGTATCCGCGCCGACGCGGGTCGCGCGAAAGGAAAAGGCGCCGGAGCCGTTGACGGTCGCCCCAGTGACGGCGGCGCCCGGCCTTTTGGCGACGGGCGCCGGTTCGCCGGTCACCATCGATTCATCGACATGGGACGCGCCTTGCGTCACCACGCCGTCGGTTGGAATGCGCTCGCCCGGCCGCACCAGAACGATATCGCCGACGCGCACGTCGTCGATGTCGACGTCGACGGTCGCGCCGTCGCGCTCGACGCGGGCGGTCTTCGGCTGAAGCCGCGCTAGCGCGCGGATCGCTTCCGACGTGCGGCCCTTAGCGCGCGCTTCGAGATAGCGGCCGAACAGGATGAGGGTGACGATGACGACCGCCGCCTCGTAATAGACATGCACCGAGCCGGCCGGCAGCACATCCGGCGCAAAGGTCGCGACGACCGAATAGAAATAGGCGCTGAGCGTGCCCGTGGCGACGAGCGCGTTCATGTCGGGCTGGCGCCGCAGCAGCGAGGGAATCCCCTTGAGGAAGAAAACCAGGCCGGGGCCGAACAGCACGACGCTGGCGAGCAGGAAGGATATCTCGCGAATCCTCGCTTCGCCGATCACGCCCATCGTCCAGTGATGAATGGCGGGGATGAGGTGTCCGCCCATTTCGATCACGAAGATCGGCGCCGTCAGAATGGCGGCGACGATGAGGCGGAAGCGCAGCGCGCGCATTTCCTCCTCGCGGCGCGCCCGTTCGCGATCGGCGCCGCCTGAATCGGTTTCGATCTGGCGCGGCTCATAACCGGCCTGCGAAATGGCGCGGCGCAGGCGATCGGTCAGGCCCGGTCCGGCGAGCGCGCGCACGGTCGCGCGTTCGGTCGCGAGATTGACTTTCGCCTCGATCACGCCTGGAACGGCGCTCAGCGCCTTTTCGACATGCGAAACGCAGGAGGCGCAGGTCATGCCGCCGACGCCAATCTCGATCGTCTCGACGACCGCCTCGTAGCCCGCGTCCGAGACCGACTTTACAAGTTGGGGGAGACTCGCCCCCGGCGCCAGCGAAACTTCTGCCCGTTCGGTGGCGAGATTGACGCTGGCGGCCTCTACGCCCGGCGTATGGGCAAGCGCCTTCTCGACATGCGACACGCAAGAGGCGCAGGTCATGCCCCGGACGGAGAAGTCGAGGCGTTCGCCGCCTGGTAAAGGAGTTTGAGCGTTCATCGCGGCCGCCTCATTCACAACGCCCTCGCGCATCAGTTTAAAGCCACCGCCGCGTGCGCGCCATATAGGACCGATAGTCGTCGCCAAATTTCCCAAGAAGATGCCGCTCTTCAGGCTCGATCGCGAGCTTTGTCAGCCCATAGGCGAGAACCGGCGTCAACAGCAGCGTAAAGGGCGAGCCAAGGAACAGACCCAGTCCAAAGATCAAGGCGACATGCGACACATAGATCGGATTGCGCGAAAACCGGAACGGCCCCTCGGCGACGAGACAGGACGCGGCGCGATGCGGCATGATCGTGGTTTGATGGCGCGAAAGAATGCGAAAGCACCACACATCATTCGCCAGCGCGAGCATGACGATCGCGGCCCCGGCGAGATGCGGGAGCGAGGAGGACGCGCGATCGATGAGCGAAACCCGCGTCGCGGCGTCGAGCGCCAGACCGGCGGCGAGCGTCAACGCCATCAAAATCGGCGGCCAGGGTATCTGGGAAGGCGGCCCATTTGCGCGCGTCGGCGCGTTCATTGCGGCGGCTCCATGAAACATTCGAAGAAACACCCATTATCTAAATCGCGTTTCGGCGCGACGGTTTCAAGTAGCTCGTCAAGACAGGCTTGACGAGCGTGGCGTCTTTTGTCAAGGTTGTCTTGACAAATCGGGATTTGCGATGCTGGCCCTGCCCAAACGTAAACTGCGCTGCTCATTCTGCAGAAAGACGGAGACCCAGGTCTCCCGGCTCGTCGGCGCCGCCGCCGGCGGCTATATTTGCGAAGACTGCGTCGGCGTGTGCAACAAAATCCTCGACGCTGCGCCTTCGCCATTCAAAAGCTGGGACGATCTCACCGAGGAGCAGCTATTGACGTCGATCAAGGCGAGCGAGGCCAGCATCACGGCGCTGCATTCGCTCATCCATGTGCAGGTCGAGGCGCTTAGAAAGCGCGAAGTGAGCTGGACGGCGATCGGCAAGGCTCTCGGCGTCTCCCGACAAGCGGCCTGGGAGCGGTTCTCCTGAGAGAGGATCGATCCGACATGCTTGATCGCTATACGCAGGATCTCGCCGGCCTCGAAGCGCGCGGCAGATTGCGCATGCTGGCGCCGCGAGTCGGGATGGATTTCGCGTCCAACGACTATCTGGCGCTCGCCGAATCGCCGGAATTCGCGGCGGCGGCGCGCGCGGCGCTCGCGCGCGGCGTTCCCGTCGGCGCCGGCGGCTCGAGGCTTCTGCGCGGCAATCATCCCGAGCATGAGGCGCTCGAAGAAGAGGCCGCGCGCTTCTTTGGGGCCGAAAGCGCGCTCTATTTCAGCGCCGGCTTTACCGCCAATGAGGCGCTGCTTTCCACCGCGCCTCAGCGCGAGGATTTAATTCTTTACGACGAGCTCGCGCATGCGAGCGCTCATGAGGGCATGCGATTGGCGCGTGCGCCGAACGCCCCCTTCGCGCACAATGACGTCGGCGCCGCCGAGGACGCGATCCGCGCCTGGCGTGAAAAGGGCGGGCGGGGGCGACTCTGGATCGTCGTCGAGAGCCTCTACAGCATGGATGGCGACAAGGCGCCGCTCGACGAACTATATGCGCTCGCGGAGAAGAGCGAAGCCTTCCTGCTGATCGACGAGGCGCATGCGACGGGCGTCTATGGACCGGGCGGCCGCGGACTCGCCGCGCGAGTCGAAGGCAAGGAGAACGTCATCACCCTGCACACTTGCGGCAAGGCGATGGGCGTGGCGGGCGGTCTGCTCTGTCTGCCGCGCATGTTGCGCGACTTCATGATCAACCGTTGCCGGCCGTTCATTTTCGCGACCGCGCCTTCGCCCCTCGTCGCCGCTTGCGTGCGGGCGGCGCTCAAGATCGTCGAGGCGGCCGACGACCGCCGCGCCGAGTTGATGTCGCGCATCGGTTTCGCTGGCGCCGAACTGCGACGCCTCTGCGGGATCGACTCATCGGGAAGTCAAATACAGCCCATCATCGTCGGCGCCGACGTTCGCGCCACCACTCTTGCATCTCGCCTGCAGGCGCATGGCTATGATATTCGCGCCATTCGTCCGCCGACGGTGCCGGAAGGCTCGGCGCGGCTGCGCATCGCCCTGACGCTCAATACGCGCAGGGAAGAGGTTGCGCGCATGATCGCGCATCTTGGCGAAGGGCTCGCGGGACTCGAACCATGAAGCGTCGCTTCGTCATCGTCGGAACGGACACCGGCGTCGGGAAAACCGTCGTCTCCGCGGCGATCGTTGGCGCGCTCGGCGCCTTTTATTGGAAGCCCGTGCAGGCGGGGCTCGATGGCGAGACCGACTCGCAGACCGTTGCGCGCCTTTCGGGGACGCGGTCCGACCATATCCTCCCGGAAGCCTGGCGGCTGCGCCGCGCCGCTTCGCCGCATCTCGCCGCGCGCGACGAAGGCGTCGACATCGACGTCGCCGCGCTGAACCCGCCGCAATGCGATGGTCCTCTGGTGATCGAGACGGCGGGCGGCGTGATGACGCCGCTCAGCGACCGCGCGTTGATCATCGATGTGCTGGAGCGCTGGCGGCTTCCCGTCATTGTCGTCGCGCGCACGCGCCTCGGCACGATCAATCACAGCCTGCTCACGCTTGAAGCATTGCGCAGACGCGGCGTTTCGATAACGGGGTTGATTTTCGTCGGCGACGCCGACGCCGACGCGCAACGCTCAATCGAGATGATCGGCGGCGTGCGCATTCTCGGCCGTCTGCCGAAGCTCGATCCCTTGAACCAGAAGACGCTTCGCGCCGCGTTCAACGCCGCGATCGCGTGCGACGCCTTCGGGAGCGGCGCGTGAGCTTCGTCACCGACTCTCCGGTCTGGCGGCCGTTCACCCAGCATGCGTTGCAGCCCGGCGCCTTCAAGATCGCGCGCGCCGAGGGCGCCTGGCTCGAGGCCGAGGACGGCAAGCGCTTTCTCGACGCCATCTCGTCCTGGTGGGTGATCACCCATGGCCATCGCCATCCGGCGATCATGCAGGCGATCCGCGAAGAAACCGAACGGCTCGACCAGATCATCTTCGCCGGCTTCACCCATGAACCGGCGGAGGCGCTGGCGCGGCGCCTCGTCACGCTGACGCCGCCCGGACTCGACTACGTGTTTTATTCCGACAGCGGCTCCACCTGCGTCGAAGTGGCGATCAAAATGGCGCTCGGCTTCTGGCGCAACCGTGGCGAGGCGCGCGCGCGCGTCATTGCGCTCGAACATGGCTATCATGGCGACACGATTGGAACGATGTCGGCCGGCGCGCGCTCGCCTTTCAACGCGCCTTATGAGCCGCTGCTCTATGAGGTCTCGCGCATCCCGTTCCCCGCGAGCGGACGGGAACAGGAGACGCTCGACGCGCTGGAGCGCGCCTGTCGCGAGAAGCCGGCCGCCTTGCTTGTGGAGCCGCTCATCTTGGGCGCCGGCGGCATGCTGATCTACGGCGCGGATACGCTCAGCGAGATGAGGCGCATCTGCGCGCACCACAACGTGCTGTTCATCGCCGACGAGGTGATGACCGGCTTCGGCCGCACCGGAACGCTCTTCGCCTGCGAGCAGGCGGACGTCGTTCCGGACATCGCCTGCTACGCCAAGGGCCTCACCGGCGGCGCGCTGCCGCTCGCCGTCACAATGTGCAAGAGCGAGATTTTTGAGGCGCATCTGTCGCAGGATCGCGCGCGCGCCTTCTTTCACTCGAGCTCTTACACCGCCAATCCGATCGCCTGCGCCGCGGCGCTCGCCAATCTCGACGTGTGGGCGACGGGCGAACCCGCCGCCCGCGTCGCGGCGCTCTGCGACATGCAGGCGACTTGCATTACGCGCTTCGCCGATGACGCGCGCTTTTCGAACGCCCGTCGGCTCGGAATCATCACGGCGCTCGATCTCAATGTCGCGCAGAGCGGCTATCTTGCGACGATCGCGCTCGATCTCATGCGCTTCTTCAATGAGCGCGGACTGCTGCTGCGCCCGCTCGGTCCGACAATCTATCTCTTTCCGCCATATTGCGTAGAGGCCGCCGAACTCGATCTCGTCTATGACGCGATCGACGAGGCGGCCGACCGTTTCGGCCGCGGTTAGCGTTCGATCTCCGTGCGCGCGCTCTTGCCGCGCCCGTCGTCGTCGGATTTCTTGCGCGCCAGAAATTCATCCTTCAGCGCGCGCCTCAGGATTTTGCCGACATTGCTCTTGGGCAGGTTCTCGCGAAATTCGAAATGGCGCGGAATCTTGTAGCTCGTCAGCTGCTCATGCGCGAAGGCGCGCAATTCTTCGCGCGTGAGGCTCGGATCGCGCGCAACGATAAACGCCATCGGCGCTTCGCCGGAATGTTCATGCGGCACGCCGATGACCGCGACTTCCTTGACTTTCGGATGCTCGATCAGCACGGATTCGACTTCGTTCGGATAGACGTTGAATCCGGAGACGAGGATCATGTCCTTTAGCCGATCGACGATTTTGATCAGCCCGTCGGGCGCCATCACGGCAATGTCGCCGGACTTGAGAAATCCGTCGGGCGTCAGCGCATTCGCGGTTTCATCCGGCCTGCGCCAATATCCCCCCATCAATTGCGGCCCCTTGACGCAGAGTTCGCCGCGCTCGCCCAAAGGAACGGGTTCGCCTTCGGGCGAGCGCACCGAGACTTCGGTCGACGGCACGGGATAGCCGATGCCGCCGGTGAATTCGGGGATCGTCGGCTTGTTGATCGTGACGATCGGCGACGTCTCGGTCAGGCCGTAGCCCTCGACGATCGGCCTGCCGGTCAACGCCTTCCATTTCTGCGCCACGACTTCCTGGGTCGACATGCCGCCCGAAATGGTGAGAAGAAGACTGGAATAGTCGACCGACTTGGCCGCTGAATGATCGGCGATCGCCGCGTAAAGCGTGTTGACGCCGGAAATAAGCGTGAACGGCGATTTGCGCAGCGTCGCGATGAGGCCCTTGATGTCGCGCGGATTGGCGATGAGCAGGCAGCAACCGCCGGTCTTCACCACCAGCATCAGGCACGCGGTCAGACCGAAAATATGGTAGAGCGGCAGCGCCGTCACCATGATCAACGGCTTATCCGCAAGATAGGGTTTCAACCAGACCCACGACTGCTCGACATTCGCGGCGACATTGCGATGGAGCAGCATGGCGCCTTTGGCGACGCCGGTCGTGCCGCCGGTATATTGCAGAAAAGCGATATCGTCCGGCGCCACCGGCGGCGGATTGAACGGCTCCTCGGCGCCCGCCTGCAGCACCTGCGCGAAGCCGACGCATCCCGGCAGGCGATAGGCGGGGACCATGCGTTTGACCCAGCGCGAAACGAAATTGACGAGCGCGCCGCGCAGACCCATCAGATCGCCTGGCTTTACGATGATCGCGCGCTCAAGTTTCATTTGCGGCCACGCGGCCGCGGCGGTATGCGCGAAGTTTTCGAAGACGAACAGAAAGCGCGCGCCGGAGTCGTTCATCTGGTGTTCGAGCTCGTGCGGCGTATAGAGCGGATTGACGTTCACCACGACGCCGCCCGCGCGCAACACCCCGAAGAGGATCGCGGGATAGGCGAGGACATTGGGCGACATGATCGCGACCCGATCGCCCTTCCTCAGCCCTCGGGTCTGCAGCCAGGCGGCGACCGCGGCGGCGGCGCGACCGAGCGCCTCGAAGGTGAGCGTCGCGCCGAAGCTCTCCATTGCGGTTCGGTCGGCGAAGTCCACGACGCTCGCGTTGAACATATCGACCAGCGTCGAATAAGACGATTGATCGATCTCCGCTGGTACGCCGGCGGGATACGACGACAGCCAGGGACGCTTCGCGTAAGGGTCCTCTCGATGTTTCGCGTTCGTCATCGTCGTCCTGGACCTCCGCGAGCCGGCTTGGAAGCGGATCGCGAATCGTCCGCGCCGCCAATCTGCTCGTGTTCAAGATAGCGCGTCCAGCGCCGGAAGAGGCCACTCTCGCAGCAATCAATTATTTTGCGTCGCACGCTGTATCACGCCGCGCCTGCGGACATCGGCGCGAGGCTGACGAGCAGCGCAACGCCGAGCGCCAAAACCAGGATTGCGGCGATGAACTCGCCGCCGCGCGCGATGATGATCGCGCGGCGCGAATCCTTCGCCGCAAGCCGCATTGCGGCGCCCTTGGCGTAAACCGCCGTCGCGGCGAGCGCGCCCGTCGTCATCGCGGTTCCGGCCGACATGGCGATGACCGCCCCGGCGCCGGCGGCGAACAGCCCTTGCGACAGGGTGAAGGCCAGCACGAGAATCGCTCCCGAACAGGGACGCAAGCCGGCGGCGACGACGGTGGCCGCGGCGTCGGCGAGGCGGAACGTCGGACCCGCCAGAGTCGAAGGGTCCGGCGCATGCCGGCAGTTTTCGTCATGCACATGGGTCGGATCGTCGATCGCTTCGCAGACGAAACCGCGCGTCGTGGCGGCGATTGCGGGCGCCCTGAGCGCGGACGACAGCGCGCGGCCCTTGACCCAAGCGAGACGCGCGCCGACCGCGGCCACCGCCACATAGCTTGCGATCTCGATCAGCCGCGTCGCTTCGCTCATCTCAGTGGCGGTCGCGCGGAAAATCGCCGCGGCGGCGCCGACCACGGCGATCGCGACCAGCCCCTGCAGAAGCGCGGCGAGCGCCGCGAGCAGCAGACCGCGCCTCAGCGCCGTCTCATTGGCGAGCATGTAAGACGCGAGCACCGCTTTGCCGTGGCCTGGACCGGCGGCGTGAAAAACGCCATAGGCGAAGCTCGCCGTGGCGAGCGCGAAGAAGGCGGAAGGATCGGTCTTGAGCGCCCGCACGGCGGTCTGCAGCTCAGTCTGAAACTTGCTTTGCCAGGCGAGAACGAGACCCGCAAAGCCCGTGGCCGACCCAACGGACTCCTGCGCCCCGACGGCGAAAGGATGGCGTGGCGCCCCCCACGCCGATGAGGCCGCGATCGCGACGGCCGCCGCAACCGCTACGCCGATCCAGACGTCCCTTCGCCCAAGCTTCACGGACAGGCCACGATCGCGCGGGTCGCCAGTTTCACGCCGAAATCGAGGCCCGGCGACATGTTCTGAAAAAACGCCTCGCTCAGTTTCTGGTTGTCGGTCGCAACGAGCGGCGCAGGCTCGACGAGGCTGAGCGAACATCCCGCCGGCGCGCCCGCGAGCGTGACGGCGTTTTGCTTTTCAAGGCCGAAGGACACGAAATAAGTGGGGTCATAGACCTGAAAGGAAAACGGCTTTTTCGCCGCCACCGGCGTCTCCAGAGGCAGGAAAAAGCGCATGGTGACGAGCTTCTTATCGTTCGCTTCGAGCTTGACGTTTTCCGGCGGCTTGAACGCGAGCTTGGCCCCGTTTTGCTTGGCGAAGGTGAAAAAGTCGAATTCGGCCAGCGACTCGACGTTCGTCTTGGCGAGCGGCGCAAGTTCCTCGCTGGTCGGCGGCTTGCCGTCCTTGCCGAGTCCCTGCACGGCATAGGCCGAATAGAGTTCATCGAACTCCCAGGCGTGTCGAACGCCGGCGATCCGGCCGTCCGGCGCGAACACTACTTCGCTTCGCACCGCGACCCATACGTGAGGGTGCGCGGACGCGGCTCCAATTGGCGTCACTGTCGCGATAAGGATAAGAATCGAGTTGATTTTCAGCTTCATGCGAATCTCGCGCTTAGGCGGCGAAGGCGGCGAAAACGCGGCGCATGGCGTCTTCCATCACCTGCGCTGGCGCCTGTTATTCTAATCGCTCAGCCCCGCCGCGACGATGCGAATCGTTCATGGGCGACGAAACGGCGAGAGGCAAGGCCGCCGTAAATCGCGAATTTTTAAAGCCGTCACGGTTTGGGTTGCCAGACCGCCCCATTTTGGGCAATTTTCGGCCGATCGCCATGTCTGCTCGCTTTTGCCTCCGAGCGGCGTCTGGCGGCGGCCAAGTCCAAACGCTCCTCGCGCGGGGGGCGGGCACGCATCATTCCGGCCATGACGACGCTCTTTTCTGTTTTTTCTCTGCTCTCCTTTAAAATCTGGCTCGTCCAAATGGCCGCCTACCATGGTTTCGGCCTTTGGTTCGAATGGCTCGACCGGAGCGGGCGCGCGGCGCGCTTCAAAGTGCGGCCGCCCGAGCGTCGAAGCTATTTCGAGCTCTTGCCGCGCGTGCTCGTCAACCAGACTTTCGTGCTTCTGCCCGCGATGGCGGGGATGGAGGCGCTTGGCCTCGCCTATGTCGGCCCCGCCCATCTTTCAGCCGCCGCCGTCATTTTCGGCTTCGCTGGACTGATGGTCGGCCATGACGTCGTTCAATATGTCGCCCACAGGCTGATCCTGCACGAGCCGTCGACCCTGCGCCTGTTTGGCCATCACATTCACCACACGACCCGCGCGAGCCGCGCGATCTGCGCCTGCTATATGAGCGCGCTGGACTTCTTTCTCGAAATCGTCTGTCCCTATCTCATCCCGCTCGCGCTCATCGGCGGCGGCGGCTCGAACGTCATCTTCCATTCGGTCGTCGTCACGGCCGGCGCCTTCGGCGGGCTGTACGAGCATTCCGGCTATGATTTCAGCGTCGATCTGCGCGAGCAGGGCGGCTGGCGCGAGCGGATCGGAAAGCTCCTGTCGAGCGAGGCCCATGGCGCCCATCACAGCTATGGCAATGTCAGCTTTTCCGATGGTTTCGGCTCATCCAACATTTGCGATACGCTCTTTGGGACGCGTTGGGACCTCGCGGCGAAATCGCGTGGGCGCTGAGCGCCGGAAAGGGCGCAACCTCCTGGCGGCGGCGCGAGGCCGGCGATCCTTGAATCGGGCCGCGCAAATGGCTTAGGGTGGAAAAGTGGGGACTTCCTCCCAGCGGGCGCTGCTTCAGCGATGAAAATATGTCAAATACAAGGCTAAAGCGTTGACGATTCGTCGAATCGACAACGCACGTTGGAGCATCGCGCGATCTGGGATAAAACGTTCTCGTGAATCATCGGTCCATGCAAGCGTATTCGCGTATTGAACTGGCGCATTTTATACGCCGAACCGGCGTCCGCTTCGGCAAAAAACGCGTCAAGGCAAAATCGCCCGGCTTGGGCGGCGCGCGTCGGGATTTGGCCCCTCTGCGAGGCGGCCGTAATCCGGGTTGGCGGAGTGCGGCGTCGGTTCGCGGCAGGGAAGCTCGTCGAGTGCGGAACGCGCGCCCGGGATATGCGTCGCGCTAATTTGATGCGAGCAGGTAAGCGGCATAGAGTTCTTTCGCGGGAGATGCACCAGCATGGGCGAGGCGGTCGCCTCAAACACTGATCCTGCCTTCGGCGAGGCGTCGCTCTCCGATCGTTTCGACCTTGGCCGCGCGCGGGTGCTCATGACCGGCACGCAGGCGATCGTGCGTCTGCTGCTGACGCAAAAAGAACTCGACCGGCGCGCGGGCCTCCACACCGCGGGCTTCGTCACCGGCTATCGCGGCTCGCCGCTCGGCGGCGTCGACGCGCAGATGCACAAGGCCAAGGCGCTCTTCGACGCCAATGACATTCGCTATATGCCGGGGCTCAACGAGGACCTCGCCGTCACCGCGATCTGGGGCGCGCAGCAGGCGGAGATGCGCGGCGAAGGCAAATATGACGGCGTTTTCTCGCTCTGGTACGGCAAGGGGCCGGGCGTTGATCGCAGCGGCGACGCGTTTCGCCATGTCAATCTCGCCGGCGTCTCGCGCCATGGCGGCGCGCTCGCGCTCATGGGCGACGACCACACCGCCGAATCATCCACCACCGCGCATCAGTCCGACTATCATTTCGTCGACGTGATGATCCCGATCCTGTCGCCGGCGGGCGTGCAGGAAATCCTCGACTACGGGCTTTACGGCTTCGCTCTGTCGCGCTTTGCCGGCGTCTGGGTCGGCTTGAAGCTGCTCAAGGATACGGTCGAATCGACGGCCTCGATCGACGGTTCGCTCGACCGCGTGCGGCCCATGGCGCCGCTCGATTTCGTCCTGCCGCCAGGCGGGCTCAACATTCGCGCCGGCGATGCGGTTCTCGCCCAGGAAGAACGGCTGCAGGAGATGAAGCGCGACGCCATGCTCGCCTTCATCCGCGCCAATCGCCTGAACCGCATCATCACCTCCGGCGGCCAGAATCCCAAGATCGGGATCATCACCGTCGGCAAGTCCTATCTCGACGTGCGCCAGGCGATGGACGACCTCGGGATCGACGAGGTCAAGGCGAACGATCTCGGCCTGCGCCTATACAAGATTGCGGCGCCCTGGCCCTTGGAGCCGCAAGGCCTGCGCGAATTTGCCCGCGGCCTCGACCTCATCATGGTCGTCGAAGAGAAGCGTTCGCTGATCGAAGTGCAGCTGCGCGAGGAGCTTTACGGGGCGCCGCACCAGCCGCTTTGCATCGGTAAAAAGGACGAGCGCGGCGAATGGCTGTTCCCGGTCAAGGGCGCGCTCGACGCCAATGACGTCGCCATCGCCATCGGCCGTCGTCTTTTGAAATATCATCCGCTCGAGGATCTCGAGGCGCGCGTGCGCCGGCTCGAGAGACTGCAGGACCGCCGCCGGACGATGACCGACGTCACCGTTCGCGTCCCGCATTTCTGCGCCGGCTGTCCGCATTCGACGTCGACCCATGTGCCCGAAGGTTCGCGCGCCTATACCGGCATCGGCTGCCATTACATGGCGCAGTGGATGGACCGCTCGACCGAAGGCTACACCCATATGGGCGGCGAAGGCGCGAACTGGATCGGCGAGGCGCCGTTCTCGACGCGCAAGCATATGTTCCAAAATCTCGGCGACGGCACCTATAATCATTCGGGTTCGCTCGCCATCCGCTTCGCTGTCGCGACCAACACCAACATCACCTTCAAAATTCTCTTCAACGGCGTCGTCGCCATGACCGGCGGCCAACAGCACGAAGGCGAATTGACCGTCGAAACGATCGCGCGACAGGTCGCGGCCGAAGGCGTGAAGAAGATTGCGCTGGTCACCGACGAGCCCGACAAATATGCGCCGACGATCAGCTGGCCGCCGGGCCTGACGATTCATCATCGCAACGTCTTGAACGAGGTGCAGCGGGAGCTGGCGCAGACGGAAGGCGTCACGGTGCTGATCTACGATCAGACCTGCGCCACCGAAAAGCGTCGCTTGCGCAAGCGCGGACTGATGCAAGACCCCGACTCGCGCATCATCATCAATGAACTCGTGTGCGAAGGCTGCGGCGACTGCGGCACGGCGTCGAACTGCGTCGCGGTGCAGCCGGTCGAGACCGAGTTCGGCCGCAAGCGGCGCATCGATCAATCCGCCTGCAACAAGGATTTCTCCTGCCTCGAAGGCTTCTGTCCGAGCTTCGTCACCGTGCATGGCGCACGCATGAAAAAAGCGCCGCTGCCCCCAAAGCAAGACGCCAACGGACAGCCTGAACTGCCGCAGCCGCGCATCGCCGAGATCGGCGCCTTGCCCTACGGCGTCCTCGTTGCGGGGCTTGGCGGGACCGGCGTCGTCACCGTTTCCGCCATTCTCGGCATGGCCGCGCATCTCGAAGGCAAGGGCGTCGGCGTCATTGATATGGCCGGCCTCGCGCAGAAGGGCGGGGCGGTCTATTGCCATGTGAAGATCGGCCGCACGCCGGCGGATGTGCACGCCATCCGCATCGCCGCAGGCGAAGCGGATCTGATGTTGGGCTGCGACCTCGTCGTCGCCGGCGCCAAGCAGGTGCTCGCCGCCGTCGAGCAGGGCAAGACGGCGGTGCTGGTCAATTGCGCCGAGGTGTTTCCCGGCGACATCGAGCGCAATCCCGACTTCGTGCTGCCGTCGGAAGAGATCAAACAGGCGATTCGCCGCGCCGGCGGCCCGGAGTCGACCTTCATCGACACGACGGCGCTTGCCCAGGCGCTGCTCGGCGATTCGATCGCCGCGAATATTTTCATCCTCGGCTACGCCTGGCAGAAGGGCTATCTGCCGCTGTCGGAAGCCGCGCTCCTGCGCGCGATCGAATTGAACGGCGAATCCGTGCCGATGAATCATTCGGCCTTTCTGTGGGGCCGGCGCGCCGCGCATGATCTCAACAGCGTGCTCGCCGTCGTCAAATCGCTGCGCCAACCCAACGGCATTCGCGAGAAATCGAAGACGCTCGAAGACATCATCGAACGTCGCGCGCGGTTTCTGACTGATTACCAGGACAAGGCCTACGCCGCCCGCTATCGCGCCCGCGTCGAGAAAATCGCTAGGCTCGAAGCGCAGCGCGCGCCGGGCTCGCACGAATTGACCGAGGCGGTCGCCCGCTATCTATTCAAGCTGATGGCGGCGAAGGACTATTACGAAGTCGCGCGACTTTACACGAACGGCGCCTTTCGGCGTCAGCTCGCGGAGACCTTCGAGGGCGACTTGAGGCTCGAACTGCATCTTGCGCCCAACTTCCCTTCGCTTCAGCGTAAGACGGACTTTGGCGGCTCGCGTAAATTCACGTTCGGTCCCTGGATGTTCAAGGTGTTGCGCGTGCTGGCGACGATGAAGAGCTTGCGCAACACATGGCTCGATATTTTCCGCTTTGACCACGACCGCGTGGTCGAGCGAGGGCTGCTTGCGGATTATGAAGCGCTGCTCGATGAGTTTTCCGTTTCGCTCGCGCGGGAAAACCATGCAATCGCCGTCGCGCTTGCGCGCCTGCCGGAGCACATTCGCGGCTTCGGCCACGTCAAGGCGCGCCATATCGCCGCCGTCGACGCCGAGCGCGAGCGCTTGATCGCCGAATACCGACAGCCGGCTGCGGTGAAACTCGCCGCCGAGTGAGTCCGCCAGCGCTAAGCCGTGATATAAATCCAGCTGGCCGGGGCTTTGGGACTGTCCTTCCCGACAGGCCAAAGGCCTGATCGGTAATCCAGAACTACATATCGAGGCTCGGATTTGGCCCTGGATTCCCGATCGCGCCGCGCGCGTCGGGAATGACAACCGCGATACGATCAGTCAGTTCAGTTGTGATGCGAGTGAATGGATCGATGGAATTCGTCATGAGAGGCGCGCATTCGACGTCGACTCTTCTTTCGGCGGCGATCGAGTCCCGCCGTGCGCTCGTGCTCGGCGGCTCCAGCGAAGCGCGCCTTCTTGCGACTCGCATCGCCGCCGATCCGCGTCTGCAAGGCGTCATTTCGCTCGCCGGGCGCACCAGCGCGCCGCTCGCGCATGATTTGCCGACTCGCACAGGCGGCTTCGGCGGCGTTGAAGGTCTGACGCGCTATCTCATCGACGAGCGCATCTCCCATGTCGTCGACGCGACGCATCCTTTTGCCGCGCGCATCTCCGCCAACGCGCGCGCGGCCTGCGCCGCCGCCGGCGTGCCGCTGCTGGCGCTGACGCGCCCGCCATGGGTCATGGCGCCGGGCGATCGGTGGATTGAGGTAGCTGACAACGCCAATGCGGCGTGCGCGCTCGGCGACAGTCCCCGCCGTGTCTTTCTTGCGATCGGCCGTCAGGGCGTCGCTGATTTTCGCTGCGCGCCGCAGCATGACTATGTGTTGCGGGTCATCGAACCGCCGAGCGCCGATGATCTGCCGCCCTGCTGCGAGGTGATTTTCGGTCGAGGCCCCTTCGCGCTCAATGACGAGATCGCGCTGATGCGCGACCGAGGCATCGAGACCCTCGTCACCAAGAACAGCGGCGGCGCGCTCGCCTACGCCAAGATCGAGGCGGCGCGCGCGCTGGGGCTCAAGGTCGTCATGATCGCGCGCCCGGCGAGCGGCGACGTGGTTGTGACGCATGATATCGATGCGGCGATGGCTTTTCTCGCTTCATGAGCCGCACGCTGATGATCCAGGGCACGGGCTCCGACGTCGGCAAATCGCTCCTTGTCGCTGGACTCGCGCGCGCTTTCGCCGATCGCGGCGTCAGGGTCGCGCCCTTCAAGCCGCAAAACATGTCCAATAACGCCGCGGTGACGGTCGACGGCGGCGAGATCGGCCGCGCCCAGGCCTTGCAGGCGCGCGCCGCGCGGCTTACGCCTCGCATCGATATGAACCCAGTGTTGCTCAAGCCGCAAGGCGCCTTAGGCGCGCAAATCATCGTGCAGGGACGCGTCGTCGGCCAGGCGAAGGCGCGCGACTATCAGGATTTGAAGCCACGCCTGATGCAGCCTGTGCTCGAAAGCTATGCGCGACTGAAAGCGGAAGCGGACATTGTCATCGTCGAAGGCGCCGGCAGCGCCGCCGAGGTCAATCTGCGCAGAAACGACATCGCCAATATGGGCTTCGCCCGCGAAGTCGACGCGCCGGTCGCGCTCGTCGGCGACATCGACCGCGGCGGAATCATCGCGCAACTGATCGGCTGCAAGGCGGCGCTCGACGATGATGACGCGGCGATGATCGAGGGTTTCATCGTCAACAAGTTTCGCGGCGACGCAGCGCTTTTTGACGACGGCCTGCGCGTCATTGCGGAACGCACGGGTTGGCGATCGCTCGGCCTCGTCCCATTCTTCGACGCCGCCGCGCGGCTGCCGGCCGAAGACGCCTTCGGGTTGCGCGAGAGTACGCCCAAGCACGGCGAAGGCGTCGTGATCGCGATTCCGCTGTTGCCGCATATCGCCAATTTCGACGATCTCGACCCGCTGAAGGCCGAACCCGGCGTGCGCGTGATATTCCTCAAGGATGGGGAGCCGCTGCCGCCGGAAGCGCAACTCGTCATTCTGCCGGGATCGAAGGCGACCATCGCCGATCTTACGGCGCTCCGCGCCAATGGCTGGGACATCGATATTTTCGCGCATGTGCGTCGCGGCGGCCGCGTCTTCGGCGTCTGCGGCGGCTATCAGATGCTCGGCCGCGTCATAGGCGATCCGCTCGGCGTGGAAGGCGAGGCCGGCGAAGCTCAGGGCTTGGGTCTCCTTGACCTTGAGACGACGCTGTCCGGCGAAAAGACGCTCACGCCCGTCAGCGGCCATGCGCCGATGTTCGACGCGTCTTTTCGCGGCTATGAGATGCATGTCGGCGAAACTTCCGGCCGAGATTGCGAGCGGCCCGTGTTGCGGCTTGCCGACGGACGCGCGGATGGCGCGATTTCGCGCGACGGACGTGTCGCGGGCGCCTATGCGCATGGGCTGTTCGCTGATGATTCCTTGCGCGCGTCGCTGCTGCGCATGCTCGGCGCGCCGCCGTCGCCGCTGCGCTATGAGGAGTCGATCGAAGAAACGCTCGATGCGCTCGCGGCGCATTGCGCGCGACACATCGATCTCGACGCGCTGTGGGAGATGGCGCGATGACGGCGCATTCCGCAATCGGCGCGCCGCCGGCCGTCGCGCATGGCGGGCGGTTAGACGCCGCGCGGCGTCTTTATCCCGACGCGCCGCAGCCTTGGATCGATCTGTCGACGGGCGTCAATCCGCACGCTTATCCATTGCCGCCGCTCGCCGACGAGGTCTTTACGCGGCTTCCCGACGATGACGCCTTCGCCGCGCTCGAGAGCGCCGCGCGCCGGAACTATGGCGTTCCGGCCGGCGCGGACATCGTCGCGGGCGCCGGGACGCAAGCCTTCATTCAATTGCTGCCTCGCGTCCTTCCGGCGAAGCGGGTCGCGGCGCTCGGCTTCACCTATGCGGAGCACGCCGCCTCTTGGGCGGCCTCGGGCGCCGAGGTCGAGGTCGTTGAAGCTTTGGATGCGCTTGCAAACGCCGATGTCGGCGTGATCGTCAATCCCAACAATCCCGACGGACGCTTGCTCGAACCCGAAGAGATCCTGTCCGCCGCCGGTCGGATGTCGCAACGCGGCCGTCTGCTGATCGTCGATGAATCATTCATGGACTTTACGCCGGAACGAAGCGTCGCGCGTTTCGCCAACGATAAGGCTCTCGTGGTGCTGCGGTCTTTCGGCAAGGCCTATGGCCTGCCGGGCGTGCGGCTTGGCTTCGCCCTCTGCTCGCGGGCGCGCGGCGCGACGCTTCGCGCCGCACTCGGGCCGTGGGCCGTATGCGGACCCGCGCTCGCCATCGGGGCCCGCGCGCTTGCGGACGAACGATGGCGCGCCGGCGCCGCGCAGGCGCGCGCGACAGACGCTGCGCGTCTGGACGCGCTTCTGACGCGCGCAGGTTTTCAGATTGTGGGCGGAACGACGCTGTTTCGGCTGGCGTCGCATCCGCAAGCCCCGCGCTGGTTCGCGAGTCTCGCCGCGCATGGCGTGCTGACGCGCCCCTTTGCCGAACGGCCGGACTGGCTGCGGTTCGGTTTGCCTGGAAACGCCGCCGCCTGGTCGCGGCTCGCCGAAGCGCTGGAGAGCGTCGATGGCGGGTGACGCAGAAACGAAGAACGAGTCGCACGCGGCGCAACTCGCGCCGGCCGAGGCGTTCAGCGAGGCTGAGCGCGCCGCGATCTATCGCGTCATCCATTCGCGCCGCGACGTGCGCGACGAATTCCTTGCCGACGACGTGCCGCGCGACGTGCTGCTGCGAATCCTCGACGCCGCGCATCACGCGCCTTCCGTCGGCTTCATGCAGCCGTGGAACTTCATCATCGTCAGGGATATCGAGAAGCGGCGCGCCGCCTACGAGGCCTTTTTGCGCGCCTGCGAGGCCGAGGAACAGGCGTTGGAGCCGGAGCGGCGTTCGCTCTACCGGAGCCTCAAGCTGCAAGGCATCATGAAGGCGCCGCTCAATATTTGCGTCACCTGCGACCGCGCCCGCTTTGGCGCGACGGGGCTGGGGCGCAGCCAGCAGCCCGATACGGATATTCTGAGCACCGCCTGCGCGGTTCAAAATCTATGGCTGGCGGCCCGGGCCGAAGGCGTCGGCGTCGGGTGGGTGAGCATCGTGCAGGCAGCCGACCTGCGGCATATCTTCAATATTCCCAATGAGATAGCGATTGTCGCCTATCTCTGCGTCGGCTATGTCGCGAAGGCCTATAAAGCGCCGGAACTCGAAGTTAAGCGCTGGGCGTCGCGTCTTCCTTTGGAGAATCTGATTTTCGAGGACAGCTGGGGACAACTGGCCGCGTCCACAAACCTGCCTTAAATAGCTGAAAGGCTGAGCCTAGCTTTCTTGTGGACGACTGGATTCAACCCATGAGCGGCGCTGGCCTTTTCGGCATGACGCGTAAATGGTTGGAGCTTCGGAACCGCCGGATAGTCGAAGCTCCTATTCGGGGGCGTCGGAGACGCGAACATGGCGCCGTTTAACTTGGAACAGCTGTTCGAAAAGACCTTCCCCCTCGCCAACAATACGATCCTCACCGTCACGGAAGTGCCCGACTGCGAGGAGCAACTGTTGAAATTGTTTGAGCGCGCCATGCTGCGCGGCTTCGACAACCACGCGCCGCTGACGCAGATTCAGCTGCCAATGGACCGCTTCCCCGATCTCGATTCGAAGTTCTGGCATGTGCCGATCGAGGATTGCGGCGCCGCCCAGGTGCTGCGCTTCTTCTTCGAGACGCCACAAACGCCGGCGCACTAGATCACGCTGCGTTTAGGCGGAATCGCCTAAACGCAGATGACGTGATCGATTCCAAAAACCTAGAGCGCGCTTTACGCGAAAAGCCGGCGTCCACTTTTTCGCGGCGCGCTCTAACTTCAAGCGCCGCGGGCTTTGAGCGGCGTGACGCGCTCATGCGCCGGCGCAGCCGGCTTCTTGCGCCGAAGCTTGCTCATCAGCAGATAGATCACCGGCGTCGTGTAGAGCGTCAGCGCCTGGCTGAGCAGCAATCCGCCGACGATGGTGATGCCGAGCGGACGCCGAAGTTCGGCGCCGATGCCGGTCGCGAAGGCGAGCGGCAGCGCGCCGAAAATCGCCGCGAGCGTCGTCATCAGAATGGGACGGAATCTTTCGCGCGCCGCCGCGAGCGCTGCGTCATGCACGGACATGCCGCCTTCTCTCTCCGCCTGCAGGGCGAAGTCGACCAGCATGATGCCGTTCTTCTTGACGATGCCGATCAGCAGTAGAATGCCGATGAAGGCGATGATCGTGAATTCGACGCCGAACAGTTCGAGCGACAGCAGCGCGCCGAGACCGGCGGACGGCAGCGTCGAGATGATCGTGATCGGATGGATGAGGCTTTCGTAGAGAATGCCGAGAATGATGTAGACCGAGAGCAGGGCGGCGAGGATCAGCGCCGCCATGCCGGCCGCGACTTTACGGAAATCCGCGACATCGCCGGCGAATTCGGCGCGAAGGCCGCCCGGCGGATTGAGCTCGGCGATCGCCTTTTCGATCGCCGCGACGGTCGCGTCGAGACTGTAGCCGGGCGCGACATTGTAGGAAATCGTCGTCGCCGGCACCACGCCCTGATGATTGACGACGAGAGGCGCCGAGCTGCGCTCGACATGGGCGAGCGCGGTCAGGGGAATCTGGTCGCCGGTCGCTGACGAGACATAAATTCCCGCGAGATCGCGAATGTCGCGCTGCCGTTCGAGCGGCGTTTCATAGACCACGCGATATTGATTGCGCTGCGTATAGACGATCGCGTCCTGCCGTTGGCCGAACGCGCTGTTCAGCGCGGCGTCGATGGCTGAAATCTGCACATTCATGCGCGAGGCGGCGTTGCGATCGATGACGACCTTGGCGCGTAGCCCGCCCCGCTCCTGGTCGGTGGTCACGTCGATGAGTTCGGGCGCTTGCTTGAGGCGCTCCAGCACCTTGTCGCGCCAAGTCTCGAGAGTCTCGACCGACGGACTCGACAGCGTGAATTGATATTGCGCCTTGCTCAGCCGTCCGCCCGACCGCAAATCCTGAGAGGGCACCATAAAAACGTTCAAGCCGGCGATTTTCGCGAATTCCCGACGCAGACGCGCGATCACCTCCTTGCTCGAAGCGCGACGCTCGTCGGCCGGCTTCAAGGCGACGAAGAGCCGGCCCTGGTTCATCGAGGCGGTCAGATTCGCGGCGCCGATGAACGAGCCGACATTGACCACGTCCGGATCGGCGAGCAGCGTTTCCGACGCGAGCCTTTGCAATCGGACCATCTCGGTGAAGGACACGTCCCCCGACGCCTCGGTTGTTCCATTGATCAGGCCGATATCGTCCTGGGGCAGCATGCCCTTTGGGATCGTCTCATAAAGACGGACCGTCCAGGCGATCGAGACGATCACCACGACCAGCGTGGCCCATGGATGGTCGATCACCGGCCGCAGACTGCGCGCGTAAAGGTCGACGACCCGGTCGAGGCCGCCTTCGACGATCCGGTCGAAGCGCGAGGGCGGCTTCTTGGGCGGCGCGGGCAGGCGCGCGCAGATCATCGGCGTCACCGTCAGCGAGACGACCGTCGAAATCGCTATGGCGAAAGTCAGCGTCCAGCCGAATTCGCGCAACAGCCGGCCCATCACGCCTTCCATGAAGAGCAGGGGAATAAAGACGGCGACGAGCGACAGGCTGATCGACAGCACCGTGAAGCCGATCTGCTTCGCGCCCACGAGAGCCGCCTCCATGCGGCTCAGACCGCGTTCGGCGTTGCTCTGGATGTTCTCGATCATGACGATCGCGTCGTCGACGACGAAGCCGACCGAAACCGTCAGCGCCATCAACGAGAGATTGTCGAGCGAGAAACCGGCGGCCCACATCGCCGCGCAAGTGCCGACCAGAGAGAGCGGCACGGTGACGCCCGCGGCGATGACGGGAGTCGAACGGCGCAGAAACACATAGACGACGATCATCACCAGCACGATGGAAATCGCCAGCGTGCGCTGAATGTCGTGAATGCTGGCGCGAATCGTCTGCGTGCGGTCGGCGAGGACATTGAGCTTGATGCCGCTCGGAATCCATTCCTGCAGCCGCGGCAGCAGCGCCTTAATCTGATCGACCGTTTCGATCACATTGGCGTCCGGCTGTTTGGCGACGATCAGCAGCACGGCGGGCTTGCCGTTGAACCATCCGGCGGCGTTGCGGTTTCTTACGCCGAGTTCGACCGTGGCCACGTCGCCGAGCTTGACCACCGCGCCATTGCGCGAGGCGATGACGATGTTGCGATAATCGTCGGGCGTCGATAGCTGATCGGTCGTCGCGAGCGTGATCTCGCGCGAACCGCCGCCGAGTGCGCCAACGGCGGAATGGGCGTTGGCGGCGTTGAGCGCATTGGCGACGGCGTCAACGCCGAGTCCCATGGCGGCGAGCCGCGCGCTGTCGACCTGGACGCGGATCGCCGGTTGCTCGGCGCCGGCGAGGCGCGCCTCGGCGACGCCAGGAACCTGTGAAACGCGCTGCACGATCACGGAGTCGGCGGCATCGAAAATGGCGCTCGTCGGCAGG
The DNA here is from genome assembly GCA_051061375.1 of Methylocystis sp. Taxonomy (GTDB): domain Bacteria; phylum Pseudomonadota; class Alphaproteobacteria; order Rhizobiales; family Beijerinckiaceae; genus Methylocystis. The sequence goes on from JBPFDW010000027.1 coordinate 25,286, forward strand.
GTGTCCGAGGTCATCGCCACCACGAGCACTGGCATGCCCGACTGGCTCGCCTTGTGATAGGTCGGCATTCTCGGCAGATCGGCCGGAAGGTCTGTGAGCGCGGCGTTGAGCGCCGCCTGCACGTCGCGCGCGGCGGCGTCGATATCCCGCGTGATATCGAATTGGGCGATGATTTGCGTCGAACCGAGCGAATTGGTTGAAGTCAATTCGTTCAGGCCGGAGATGGTGGACAGACGACGTTCGAGCGGCGCCGCGACGGACGCCGCCATCGTCTGCGGATCGGCGCCTGGCCGCTGAGCGGAAATGCCGATGACTGGAAAATCGACCGCCGGGAGACTCGCGACAGGCAGGAAAAAATAAGCGACAGCGCCCACGAGAAACAATGCGCCCGCAAGCAGCGTCGTCGCGACCGGCCGCTTGATGAAGGGCGCGGAGACGTTCACTCGGCGGCCTCGCGCGTTGGCGGCTTCGGCAGTTCGACGACCCCGTCTTCCCCGGAGAACCGCGGTTCGGCCGGCGGCGAGAGTCGAACGCGCAGGCGCTCCACAGCGAGATAGATGACCGGCGTCGTATAGAGCGTCAGCGCCTGCGACAGCAGCAGCCCGCCGATGATCGCAACGCCCAGCGGAATGCGCAGTTCGCTGCCCGGCCCATGCGACAGCGCAAGCGGCAGGGCGCCGAACAGCGCGGCAAGCGTCGTCATCATGATCGGGCGGAAACGCAGATGGCAGGCGCGCACGATCGCTTCTCGCGCGGAGAGTCCCTCATCGCGCTCGGCGTCCAAAGCGAAGTCGATCATCATGATCGCATTCTTCTTGACGATGCCCATCAGCAGAACGACGCCGATCAGCGCGACAATCGACATTTCGATATGGAAGGCGAGCAGGGCGAGCAGCGCGCCGACGCCGGCCGAAGGCAGAGTCGTCAGCACGGTGAAGGGATGGGCGAAGCTTTCATAGAGAACGCCGAGCACGACGTAGATCGACACGATCGCCGCGAGAATGAGCCAGGGTTCGCTCGCCAGCGATTTGTTGAATTCGGCGGCGTCGGCGCTGAAGACGCCGAGGATCGACGACGGCATGCCGATCGCGGCTTCCGCCTCGGCGATCATTTTCACCGCGTCGCCCAGCGAATAGCCTTCGGCAAGATCGAAACTGATGGTCGAGGCGGGAAATTGATCCTGATGCGCGACGGAAAGCGGCGCGGAAAGATCCTCCATCCGCACGAAACTCGCCAGCGGCGTTTGCGGTCCGCCGCCAAGCGGCGCGACATAGAGCTTCTGTAACGCCGACGGATCGCGCAGATATTGCGGCGCAGCTTCGAGAACCACGCGATATTGATTCGACTGCGTGTAAATCGTCGAGATCTGCCGCTGCCCGAAGGCGTCGTTGAGCACGTCGTCGACATTTTGCGCGGTGATGCCGAGCCGTCCCATCTTCTCGCGGTCGATCCGCATGAGCGTGCGCAGGCCGCCCTCCTGCGTTTCGGCGGCGACGTTGCGCAAGCCGGGCGTCATGCGCAGACGGTCGAGCAGCCGGTTGGACCATGTCAGCAATTCGCCGCCGTCGGCGGAGGTCAGCGTATATTGAAACTGGGACCGGCTCGGCCGCGTCGTAATCTGGATGTCCTGAACCGGCTGAACGTAAAGCGTGACGCCCGGAGTTTTTTCGCCTGCCGCCTTCAGACGGTCGGCGATTTTTTCGGCGTTTTCCCGGCGTTCGTCGTGCGGGCGCAGCGTCACGGTGAGCCGACCGACATTGGTCGTCGCATTGAGAGTTCCGACGCCCAGCACAGATGTCACGCCGATGACGTCGGGATCGTCGCGAAACGCTTCGGCGACCTTCGCCTGCAGCGTCGTCATCCTGTCGAAGGACGCGTCTGGCGACGCTTCCAGCACCGCCGACAGCACGCCGGTGTCCTGCCGCGGCAGGAAGCCCTTGGGAATGACCGCATAGAGCGCGAAGGTGAGCGCGAGCGTCGCGACGGTGAGCCCAAGCATGAATGATTCGCGCTTGAGCGCCCAATCGAGCGATACGTGATAAGCGCGGTCGAGCGCCTGCGAAAGCGTCTCCCATCGCGACGTTCGCCTCGGCGGCGGCGCAACCCGCAGCAGCGCCGCGCAAAGCATTGGCGTCAGCGTCAGCGAGATCGCCGCCGAGACGACAACGGCCATCGTCAGGGTCAGCGCGAATTCGCGGAACATTCTGCCGACGATGCCGGTCATGAACAGGAGCGGTATGAACACCGCGATGAGCGAGACGGTGAGCGATACCACCGTGAAGCTGATCTGGCGCGCGCCGTCGAGCGCGGCTTGACGCGGCGTTTTGCCCTCTTCGATGTTGCGCACGATGTTTTCGATCATCACGATCGCATCGTCGACGATGAAGCCCGTGCCGATGGTCAGCGCCATCAACGAGAGATTGTCGAGCGAGTATCCCGCGGCCCACATGGTCGAGAATGTGGCGATGATCGAAAGCGGCAGGCTGACGCCGGCGATGACGGTCGCCCGCCAGCTCCGCAGAAACATCAGCACGACAAGCACGACGAGCGCCGCGGCGATGACAAGCGTGAGCTGCACCTCGAAAATCGAAGCGCGGATCGTCACCGTCCGGTCGTTGACGACTTCGAGAGTCATGCCGGCGGGAAGCGCCCGCTGAATCTGCGGCAGCTCGCTCTTCACCAATTCGACCGTGTTGATGATGTTGGCGCCTGGCTGGCGCAACACGTCGAGCACCACCGTCTGCTCGCCATTGTGCCAGCCGCCGACGCGCGCGTTCTCCAGCCCGTCAAGGACCTGCGCCACGTCGCGAAGCTTCACCGGCGCGTTGTTGCGCCAGGCGACGATGATGTCGTCATATTGACTGGCGCGCAGAATCTGGTCGTTGGCGTCTAGCGTGTATGACTGTCGCCTGCCGTCGAGCGAGCCCTTGGCGCCGGCGACATTCGCCGAAGCTATGGCGAGGCGCAAATCCTCCATGCTGATGCGGTTGGCCGCGAGGCGCGCGAGATCGGCCTGAATGCGCACGGCCGGCCGGACGCCGCCCTGCACCGACACGCGGCCGACTCCGGAGACCTGCGAGAGCTGCGGCGCGATCAGCGTGTCGGCGCGATCGCTCAAGTCGCGCAGCGTGGCGGTTTTCGAACGCAGCGTCAGCGTCAGGATCGGCGTGTCGGCGGGGTTAACCTTGGCGTAGACGGGCGGATACGGCAGGTTGCGCGGCAGCGTCGACGCGGCCGCGTTGATCGCCGACTGAATGTCTTGCGCGGCCGCGTCGATGTTGCGGTCGAGATCGAATTGCAGCGTAATCTGCGATAGGCCGAAAGAGCTTTGCGACGACATGCTGGTCAGCGACGGAATCTGGCCGAACTGCCGTTCGAGCGACGCCGTCACCAGCGAAGCGATCGTATCGGGATTGGCGCCGGGGAGCTGAGTCGTCACCTGAATGGTCGGAAAATCGACCTGCGGCAGCGGCGAGACGGGAAGTCGCAAATAGCCCATCACGCCAAACAGCAGCATGGCGAACGCCAAGAGCGACGTCGCCACCGGCCGGCGGATGAAGGGCGCTGACACGTTCATTTTTTCGTTCGACCGCCTTTCGCGCGGGGCGCCGCTCCGTGTGGCGGCTGTGCGCGCTCCTCTTCGCCGCCGGCGTCAGCGCTGTCGCCGCCTGCGGCCGCGCGCGCGCTCACGATCTGAACCTTTGCGCCGTCCGACAGCCGGGAAAAGCCGCTCGTCAGCACGACCTCGCCGGGCTGAAGCCCCGAAGCGATGACGGCGATTTTCTCATCCTGTCGGCCCGTCGTCACCTCGCGCATTGCCGCGATGTCGTCGGGGCCGAGCACATAGACGAAAGCGCCGCTCGGCCCGCGTTGCACCGCATGGCTCGGGGCCACGACCACCTTCTTCAGCGTGTCGAGCGTCAGGCGCACATTGACGAATTGGCCGGGCCAGAGCGACAGCGATTGATTCGCAAAAATCGCTTTGATACGCACCGTTCCGGTCATCTGGTCGATCTGGTTATCGATGACGCTCAGCTCTCCGGTTTCAATCGGCGTCGCGTTGTCGGGCGCGAGCGCCGAGACCTTGGCCGCTCCGTCGGCCTGCGCCTTCTGCACCGCGGGCAACGCCTGCTGCGGCAGGGTGAACACTACATAAATCGGCTTGAGTTGCGTGATGACGACAATGCCGGTCGCATCCGACGCGTGCAGAATGTTGCCGACGTCGACGAGTCGGATGCCGGCGCGGCCGTCGATCGGCGAGCGGATCGACGCATAGTCGAGCGTCGTCTTGGCGTTGTCGATCGCGGCCTTGTCGGCCCGCACCAGCGCTTCGAGCTGAGCGACGCTCGCCTTTTGGGTGGCGTGCTGCTGCTTGGACGCGAAATTGCCGACGACGAGCCGTTCGTAGCGGGCGAGATCGACGCGGGCGTTGGCGAGATTGGCCTCGTCCTGCGCCTTCTTGGCGACCGCCTGATCATATTGGGCCTGATAAAGCGCCGGATCGATTTCGGCCAGCAAGTCGCCTTTGCGGACGTCCTGTCCCTCGGTGAAGGCGAGGCGCAGCAGCCGCCCGTCGACCTGCGTGCGGATCGTCACCGTGTTGAGCGCCTGCACGGTGCCGACCGCGTCGATGGTTACCGGCACGTCCTCGAGACGGGCCTTCGCCGCAGTCGCGGTCACGATACGGTCGCCGCGCGGACCGCCGGAACGCGCCGCGCCGGGACCCTGGTCCCTGGCGGCGAAGCCGGGAAGTTTTCCTGCCTGATACGCCCAGGCCAAGGCTCCGGCGAGCGCGAGCGCGCCGATCGCGAGCAGCGCCTTTCGGCCGAGGCGGGTCATGGCCATGGTCCCCTGTCGGCTTCATAGGCCGCGTTTGAGCGGGCGATCTCGATTTCGCGGGTCGTGGGCGACCAGCCGCCGCCGAGCGCCTGATAGAGGCTCGTCGCCGCCTGAAAGTGAGAGAGACGTGCGATGGCGAGCTGGTCCTGCGTCTGGAAATAGCTCGTTTGCGTCTGCGCCAGCGTCACGATGTCGATCGTTCCTTCCCGCAGAGTCATCTCCGCAGCGTCCAGTGCACGGCGGGCGGCAGACACCGCGACGCTCAGGAACTTCATCTGGCGGTCCGTCTCGCGTATTGCAATCAGCGCGTTCTCGGTTTCGGACAACGCGGTTAGAATTTGCTTGCGGTAAAGCGCCGCGAGTTCCGAGTAGCGGCCTTTCTGGAAGTCATATTGCCCCTGCAGATTCCATCCGTCGAACAGCGGCTGCGTAAGCGTGCCCGCGAGCTGCAGGCCGATGGCGTCCGGCCGCAGCAGCAGCGTCGAGAGAACCGCGCTCTGAAATCCATAAAGGCTGGTCAGGCTGAGAGACGGGAAAAAGGCGGCCCGCGCCTGCAGCACCGAAAATTCCTGCGAGGCGAGCCGCGCTTCCGCCTCGGCCACGTCAGGGCGGCGTAACAGCACTTCCGACGGCAGACCCGGCGCGATGCGCGGAAAGTTCAGCTGAGTCAGCGAGCCGCCCTTGATCGTCACGCTTTCGGGCGTCTGTCCCAGCAGCACCGCAAGATTGTTGCGGGTCTGGCGCAGGGTCTGTTCGAGCGGCGGGACGGTCGCCTGCTGCTGCGCCAGGATCGTTTGCTGCTGCGAAATGTCGAGCACGGTCGCCACGCCCACTTCGAGGCGGGCGTTGATGGCGTCCATCACTTGTTGCGCGATCGCGACGTTCTGGCGGGCGATGCGCAGACGGTCTTGAGCCGTGAGCACCTGGAAATAGGCGTTCAACACGGCGGCGACGGTCGAGATTTCGACGACGTTGCGGTCGAAGCGCGAGACATTGGCGAGGATGCGCGCGGCCATCGAGGCGTCCTCGTTCTTGCCCCAGAAGTCCACTTCATAGCTCGCGGTCAGGCCGAGCTGGAAAAAGCCGAAGTTGCGCGCGCGCGCCGCCGAAGTTGTGCCGGTGCTGGACGTCGCCGGATTAAATCCGGAGCTCGCGGAGCCGACGTTGATCGTCGTGCCGGGAGTCCGCGTCGTGCGTGCGATATTCGTCAAGGAGACCGACGGCCATAGCGCGGCGCTTGAAATGCGCGCCTGGGCGTCGGCTTCGGCGATGCGGGCGATCGCCGCCGCTATGTCGAGATTGTCGTCAAGCGCGCGCTCGACGAGCTGGGTCAATTCCCTGGAGCCGAACTTGACGGCGAAATCCCGTCCCCCGGAGATCGGCGGCTTCGGCTGCGGCTTCGCCTCTATGAACCGCGCCGGCGGCGGCGCCGACAGTTTGGGCTTGTCCCATTCCAGATCGCAACCGCCGAGCGCGGCGGCGGCGAATATCGCGGCCGCCAGCGCCGGGCGAGTGGAGCGAGACGGAGTGGGCGCGGTCAAGGAGCAGACGTCTCCGGAAGGGACGGCGGGAACGGCCTGAGCGTCCTCTTCCTTAAGCGCCAGTGGAGGCGTGGGGAAGGCCCGCGCCATCAGGCCCTGCGGCTCCTTTTCGCTCGCCCGGAGCGGACGAGTGGCGGATCGCAAGCGCTACCAAGCGGCGGCGGGGTGGGGCGCGATGGCCGTCAACGCGCGAAAAACTGTGAATTGCAAGCTCGCGCGCGGCGGCGCCAGGGTCAAGTTACGTATCGGTAAGGACCGGCGCGGCGGCGGCGCGCCGGACGCCCTCGCTATTCCGTTTCGACGGCGGGAGCGGGCGTCTTGGCCTTCGCCGGCTTTGCCTGTTTCGCGGCCGGCTTCGGCGCCTCCTTGGCCGCCGGCTTCGGCGCCTCCTTGGTCGCCGGCTCATGCGCGACGGGCTCTTTCGCGACGGGCTCTTTCACGGACTCCTTGGCCTCCGGCGCAGGCGCGGCCGCCTTTGCGGCAGGCTCCTGTCCGGCGGGCTTGGCGTCGGCCGCCGGCTTGGTGGGGCCGGAAACCTTGGTCCAGGTCTCGCTCTGGCACAGGAAGGCGACGAGGCAGCCCGTCATCGTCAGAGAGGTCGGCGAATCGAGCGCGATCTTGCCGATATAGGTCTTGCCGCTTTCAGGATCGTTGATATCGCCCTCCCAATGGTTGGGCGTCGTCTTGGCGGCGTTCTTCAAGACGACCGGCGGCGGCGAGCCGTCGGGCATGGGCTCGATCCCCTTGGCGCAAAGCTTGCCGGAGCAATCGTAATATTCCAGCTTGTCGTCCGGATGTCCTTCGCGAACCCAAACCCCGTAAATCGCGTCGACCGCGCTCGCCGCCGTCGGCGCGCAGAGGGCCGTCGCGATAGCAACGCATAGACATGCTTTTCTCATGACGCCGGACCTCTGTTTGTTGCGATGAATGCGATTCGCTCAAGCTAGCGAACGCTGGAACGCCGACTCGGTCAAGCCGAGTCCGCCGCATCCTTTATCGGCTCGCGCGGCGGACCAAGAAACGCCGGCACGATAATAAACGCGGCGAGCAATGTGAAGAACAGCGAGATGGCGAGAAGTTGACCCATGCTCGCGGTTCCGGGATGGCTCGACAAAATCAGGCTGCCAAAGGCGGTGCCCGTCGTCAGCGAACTGAAGAAAATGGCGCGGGTGAGGCTTGACGCCAACATGTCGGCCACGCCCTTCCGCCAGGCGATGACGTAATAAATATGAAAGGCGACGCCGACGCCGAACATCAGCGGCAGTGCGATGATGTTGGCGAAGTTGAGCGACATGCCGAGCAGATCGGCGGCTTGAAGACTCATGATTCCCGCGAGCACCAGCGGACCAAGCGTGAGGGCGACGTCGATCGGATTGCGCAGCGCGACCGCCAGGATGATGAAGATGGCGATGAAGGCGTAGAGTCCGGCCTCAAGAAAGGCGCGGGTGATGGTCTTTTGCGCTTCCGACACGATCACCGGCGGGCCGCTCGCGTCCGGCGCGATGCTTTGGATCGCCTCGGCGAATGTGGTCATGACGACGCGGTCGTTGCTGTCGCCTTTCGGCGTCGCCTCGACCCGCACCATGCCCGTGTCGGAAATCCAGTCGCGACGCAAATCCGCCGGCAGCGTGTCGATCGTGACGCGCTGCGCCTGCAGCGCCTGTCGAATTTCGCCGAGCATTTTGTCGAAGCCGCCGAACACCGCCTCTCGCGCCCTGGCGCGGGTCTCGGGACTTGCTTTCGCGAGAGCGTCGAGGTCGTCGGCAAAGCGCGTCACGGCCGGGATGGGCTTTTTGGCCGTCGCCTTGCGCAGCGCCTTGGCGGCGCCGATCAACGCTTTGACGGTCTCGGCGTCGCTCGGCGGCGACTTCATCTTCGGATCGAGCGCGCCGCGCAATTGCGACACCGCCATGTCGACGAGGGCGAGCTTGTCGTCCTGTTCCTTCGGGATCAGGGATTCGATCGAATCGATGTGATCGACTTCGGGCAGCGCGGCGATTTTCTTTTCCAATTCGCGCGCGGCTTCAAGCGACGGCGCCAGCACCTCGATCTTGTTGGGCGCGGTTTTCGGATCCTTCGAAAGATCGAGGAAGGTCGCGACCGATTCGACCCTTTGATCGCGCAGATTCATCGGATTGGAATCGAAGGTCAGATGCATCAGCGCGGGCATGCCGGCGAGCACGACGATCGCCGTGCCGATCAGCACGAAGGCGCGGTGATGCGCGATCCAATGATCGACGGCGGCGAGGGATGTCGTCGCGATCGGCACATGTTCCGCGCGCGGCCGCAGCAGTTTGATCGCCGCCGGCAGAAAGGTGAGCGTTGCGACATAAGCGACGATCATGCCGACGCCGGCGATCAGTCCGAGTTCGGACACGCCGCTGAACGAGGTCGGCAGAAAGCAGAAGAAGCCGGCGAGCAGCGACACGGCGGCGAGGGTCAGCGAGCTTCCGATGCCGCGCGTCGCAGAGAGCAGCGAGCGTTCGAGATCGTCGTCATTGTGCCGTTCCTCGCGATAGCGGGTCGCGAACTGAATGCCGAAGTCGACGCCCAGCCCGATGAACAGCGCCGCGAAGGCCACCGAGATGAGGTTAAAGCGGCCGATCATCAAAATGCCGAGCCCCGAGGTCATGGCGAGACCGGCGATCAGAGTGATGAGCACCGCGAGGATGAGCTTTGGCGAACGCAGCGCCGCGAACAGAATGAGCGTCACAACGGCGAGCGTGCCGGTTGTGTTCAAGGCCATGTTTTCCGAAATGGTAGCGAATTCGTCGGCGGCGAGCGGGATCTGACCTGTCAGGCGAAGCCTTAATCCGTGTTCTTCGTCGAGATGCAGATCCGCCGCCGTCTTTCGCACCAATTTGATCGCGTCGGCTCCCGGCTCCAGGTCGGTGTAGTCGACGATCGGCTTGGCGATGACGATCCGCCGCTTGTCCATTTCCGGCGGGGCCGGCGCGCTTGCGCCGGACGCCAACAGCTTGCCCCAGTCGACCTCCGCCGGTTTTCCCGCGAGCGCCGCTTCGATCGCGGCGGAAAATTCCTCCACGCCGCCGACATACATTTTCAGGGCGCGTTCGCTGCCTGCAGCTGACTTGAAATTACCGACGAGCACGTTCGACAGGCCACGCAGACTCGGGTCCTCGGCGAGCGGCTGCAGAACGTCCCGCTGGCCGATCATGACGCCGAGATGTTTCTCGATGTCGGCGAGAGGCAGAAACAGCAGGCCGTTCTTGCGGAAATATTCGTGCTCGTCGGGACGCCATACCCGCGAGAAGAGCGGACTTCCCTGCAGGGCGCCGTTGAGGCGTTTCGCGGCGTCGTCGGCCTCTTCGCCCGTCTTGGCGTCGATGACGACGACGATCACGTCGAGAAGATCGGGAAAGGCCTTGTAAAGCGCCGCTTCGTTCTTCCGCCAGGCGACGTCCGGCGAAAAGAGATTGGCGGTCTCGGTGTCGATCGCAAATCGTTCGACGGTGACATATACGCCGCCCGCCGTCAGACCGAGAGTGAGGAGAACCACTGTCCACGGCCAGCGGAGGCAAAAGGCGACCAACTTTTCGAGCATTCGTTTTTCTCGCCTTTTTGGCGTCAGACCGCATAGGCGCGGGAGGCGGCGCTCTTCGGTCGGGTTCCTCTATACAAGCGCCCGGTGCGACCACCAAGGCGACTCGCGTCGAATCCTTAATCGTGACTGCGTGCGGCAATATGACGCGATTGCGTCACAGATAGGTCAGCCACCAGAGATCGCGACGTCGGCGCTTCACCTGCGCGAACCAGCGGCAGAGCGGGTAAAGCGCGAAAACGACCAGTATCCACGCGAGGTAAGCGCCCGCGAGGCCGGCGCCCGCTTCCGGCGGCGGGACTCCGGCTTTCGCCCAGCCGGCGATGTCCGTCAGCGAATAGCCTTGCGCGACGACCAAGGCCAACGCCGCGGCGACTCCGACGTAAAGATGCAGGACATAAAAAAACAGCGGCGTGCGGCCGAAGACCGTCAGCGCCGAACCGATCCGTCCCTTGGCCAGCTCCAGCGCCGGCAGCGCCAGCGCGGCCCCGCCGAGCGTCGCCAGAAGATAGAGAAGCGAGGGCGGATATTTCGTGACGTTGAGAAAGGAGAGCAGGGTGAAAAGGGAGTCGCGCTGGGCGCTCCAGGGATGCGGATCGCCGTAGACATTCGAGAGACGCAGCGCGACGAAGAGCGCGAGCGCCGCGCCGCCGGCGACCAGGAGCGCGCGGTTGCGCAGCTTGGCGGGCTCACGGAACAGCGGTCCGATTCCATAGCCGAGCGCGGCGACGCCGATCCAGGGAAGCGCGGGATAGACGACGCCGCCGGGCGCGCCCAGCGGCAGCTTCCCCTGTTCGTGCAGCAGACTCCACCACGGTCCCAACGCGCCGAGATCGGCGGCGTGAACGCCATCGAGGAGGTTATGGCCGAAGATGATCGAGACGCCGACGAGAAGCACGCTTCGCGGCGACAGTCGCGACAGCGCGGCGAGCGCCAGCAGGCCGCAACCGATCGCCCAGAGCGTCCCCAGTTCGATGCGTCCCGAACCCATGCTCCAGATCGGACTGATGACGACGGCGTCCAGAAAAATCAGCCACAGTCCGCGCGCCGCGAGAAACCTCGACAGCGCCGCAGGGTCCTTGACCTTCGCGCCGTAGAGATAGGCGCCGACGCCGGCGAGCACGGTGAAGGTCGGCGCGCAGAAATGCGTGATGAAGCGGGTGAAGAACAGAAATGCATTGGTGCGATCCATATCCGTCGGCGAGAAGCGCATCGCGTCCGCGTCGAAGAAATCGCGCATATGGTCGAGCGCCATGAGCACCATGACAAGGCCGCGCAGCCGGTCGATCTCCGGCAGCCGATGCTCGCTATAAAGCGGATCTTTCGCTTCGCTTAACCGAGCTTGGCGAGGCCCGGAAACAATTCCAGTAGCCAATAGGACATCTCCTGCACGCCGCCCGTGAGGAAGGCGACGCCGGTGAAGACAAGCAGGGCGCCGACGACTTTTTCGACCTTGCCGAAATGGCGCCGGAAGCGCGCGACGAAGGCGAGGAAGCGGCCGAGCGCCAGTCCGGCGCCGATGAAGGGCAGGCCCAGTCCCAGCGAATAGGTCGCGAGCAATGCGGCGCCGAGCGTCACTGTCTCCTGCGTTCCCGCGACCGCGAGGATGGCGGCGAGGATCGGCCCGATGCACGGCGTCCAGCCGAAGGCGAAGGCGAGCCCCATGACATAGGAGCCGAACAGTCCCATCGGCTTGGTGATCTCGGCGCGCTTTTCGCGGTAGAGCAAGCCGACTTTCAACAGGCCTAGAAAGTGCAGGCCCATCAAAATGATAATTGCGCCGGCGACCCAGGAAAGAATATGCAGATTGGCGCGCAGCACGCCGCCGAAGGCGCTGGCCGTCGCGCCGAGCGCAACGAAAACCGTGGTGAAGCCGAGAACGAACAGGATCGAGGACCACAGAATGTCGCGCCGCGCCGCGGAGCGCGTTTCGATTTCGAGGTCCTCCATGCTGACGCCGGCGAGATAGGTCAGATAGGGCGGCACCAGAGGCAACACGCAGGGAGAAAGGAAAGACAGTAGTCCCGCCGCGGCGGCGGCCGGGAATGTGACGTTCACCATTCAGGGTCCTCAGCTCGATCGCTTGCAGCCTTCTGCCACAGGCGTGTCGGCGCGCATAGCTTGGCGCGCAAGAAAAAACCCCGCCGAAGCGGGGTTTTTATCCGACGGTTCGATTGCTAGTTGTTGCGCTGGCCGAACAGGAACAGCAGCGACTGGAACATGTTGATGAAGTCCAGATAGAGCGAGAGCGCGCCAAATACGCTCTTCTTCTGGGCGACTTCATAGCTGTCGTTCGCGTAATACATGTCCTTGATGTTCTGCGTGTCCCAGGCGGTCAGTCCGGCGAAAACCAGAACCGCGATAATCGACAGGGCGAACTGCAGGCCGGTCGATTGCAGGAACAGATTGACGAGGCCGGCGATCACGAGGCCCCAGACGCCCATCACCAGGAACGAGCCGAAGGCGGACAGATCGCGCTGAGTCATGTAGCCGTAAATGCTCAGACCGCCGAACGCCGCCGCGGTGATAAAGAAGATGCGCGCGACTGAAGCCCCGGTGAAGACCAGCAGGAGCGACGACATCGACAATCCCATCACCGCCGCAAAGGCGAGGAAGAGATTGCGGGCCGTCGCCGCGGAAATCGTGTTGGCGCGGGCGCCGATGAAGAAGACGAAGGCGAGCGGCGACAGAATCACCACCCAGCGCAGCGGCGTCGTGTAGAGCATCTGGCCGAAGGGCGTCAGCGCGATCTCGCCGGGCGCCGTCTTGGCCACCGCCAGCATGTACGTGCCGAGCGCGACAAGTCCCGTCACGCCCAGGCCGAGCGTCATATAGTTGTATACGCCAAGCATATAGGCGCGCAGGCCCTGGTCGATCTCAGCCGTGGTCGGCCGCGCGACCCCGCGCCCGTAGCCGAAGCTGGTGTTGCGGTCGAAGTTGGACATATGATCCTCTTGGTCTGTTTGGCCGATCAGCGCTTCAGGAAAGCGCTCCCCGCCTCGCGCTGAATATGGCTCCGCCTTAATTGGGTGGCAAGCAGGCGACGAATGAACTCTTGTTAAGGTGGTTGCGAATTAAGGCGCCTTCACGAAACCTGGCCCGCCCGGGATGTTTTTTCTGATTCTGATCAATTTATGTTGCGCCGCACCGGCCGGTTCGGCGCGAAGCGCTCCTTTTGCCGACTGGCGGTCCGAGGACAGGCTCGCGCCTCAACGGGCGCGCGCATTGCGCAGCGCGGGATGGCGGCCGATCGTCGCACCCTTGCTGATAGCCGGGAATCCGCTAACATCAAGCCTCAGGCGTCACTCCGACGTTTTCTCAAGCGTAAGCTTGACGGAACTGCTTTGTGCGGCGCAAAGCAGCGTTTCTGAGAGTCGCGTGTTCTTGCACACGAAGACCCAGGAGGTCATCATGCGTGAAGGTGGAAATCCGGACGCAGATTCCGCGCCGCAGGGGAGCGAAAGCCGCTTCGCGCCCAGCGGGGGCATTCGCCGTTTCGCCAGGGGCGTTCGGCTCGCTCTTCTTTCTGTCGCGGCCATCCTGGCGGCCGCCGTCGCCGGGGCGATCGATCCGGCCGAGGCGCATGGCCGCCTGGGCGCGGCGGAAGGCCGGTGCCGGCTGTTCATCGGCCCCGACATCATGAATTTCACCGGCTATCTGCCGGAGGCGTCCAAGAATGAATTCTGCGAGGACATTCCCGCGACCGGCCCGATGATCATGGTGCTGGACGCGGAGCAGGACGAATTGCGCGACATGAAAATCGAATTGCGCATCGTCAAGGACGTCGGCGGCGAGGCGAAGGAAAACGAGGATCTCCAAGCCGTCACCGTCGCCTATCGCGAACCGAAGAGCTATCCGACCGGCACGGTCAATTTCGAGCACACGTTCGACGATCCGGGCTATTTCGTCGGCATCGTCACGGTGACGGGCGATCACGGCGAGCGGTGGGTGTCACGCTTCCCCTTCTCGGTGGGGAAGACCTTCATGCGCGATCTTCCGGTCTATCTGACCCTCGGGCTCGGCACGCTCGCCGCCTTCGTGATCTATCTCGTCCATCGCCGTCGCGAAACGGTGGCGACCAAGGCCCACAAGCCGCCGCCCGCGCCGCCGCCGACGACGCCCGATGAGGATCACGGCCCGGAGGCGACTCCGGCGGAGTGAACGGGCGTTCGCTTCGCAGAGGATTTTGCGCCGGCGCGGATGCGCCGGCGTTAATTATTTGGAATTGCGCGCGGCGCGATTTCACTGTTCGGGCGACGCGCCTCCGCCGTCGATCTGACGGCCGATCTGGGCGATCGCGCGCTGATAGACGGTGGCGGCGTTCCACGCCTGGATCGCGCCGAAATTGCTTTCGCCCGGCTGATAGCCGCCGCCGGCGCGCCAGCCATGGGCGTGAAGGAAATTCGCCGTGGCGTTCAACGCCGCGGCGGCATTGTCCAGATTGCCTCCGCCGCCGTAATTCAGGATGTTTTTCGGCAGGAACTGCGTATGGCCGATCTCGCCATGCATCGACCCGCGCGCGTTCGGCGCCAGCGCGCCGCGATCGACCAGAGTCAGCGCGGCGTAAAGCTGATCGGTGAAATAATCGGAGCGGCGGCAGTCATAGGCGAGCGTCGCCACCGCCGACAGCGCGTGCTGATTGCCATGCACTGCGCCAAAGCCCGTCTCCATTCCCCAAATGGCGAGAAGCGGTCCCGGCGGCACGCCATAGCGCTGCTCGATTTGCGAGAAGAGCCCGCCATAGGACCGCTTGAGCGCGCGCCCGCGCGCCACGATCGCCGGGCCGCCGCGTTTCGCGAGAAACTGATCGAGCGAGAGGCGGAAGCTTTTTTGGCCGCGATCGGCTGAAATCGTGGCCGTGTTGTAATGCGTCCCCATCAAGGCGCTGATGCCGGCCTGACCTATGCCCTGACCGCGCGCCTCCTGGGCGAATTCCTGCTTCCAATTCTCGAAGCCCGCCCCAGAATTTCCGCATTGGGCCGCCGCCGCCGGATGAATCATCGCGCCAAGAGCGAGCGCGGTGGCAATTCTGAGGACAGTCCGCATAGCTGTTTTCCCCTTTGTCACAATAGCATTGAACGAGTTTTTTTCGAGCTTCAACATCGGGCGCTGGCGTTCGCGCCGTTCGGCGCAGCCTATCCGTTTCTCTTTGTTCTTTCATCCCGCTTTCAACGGGAGCTTACCCTGAATGGACATTTTTGCGCCACCGCCGCGTATCGATCGTAAGCTTGACTTGAGACGATCCGCGCGCGCCGGAACCTCCCAATGAGCGGCGCGGCGTTCGGATCGGTTCGATCGCAAAATCGCGCCGCTCCAACGCGTCTCGACGCGATCGGATCGCGGCCCGCGAAGGACGCCATCATTGACGAACGGCGTCAGTCCGCTAGCATCGCCCGTTCTTTACGCCTCATGCGTTCCCGGACGACTGTCGCTGCAGCCCATGCGCGCGGGAGACGGGCCGGTAGAATGGGGATGCGTCTTGCAAGACATTCTCGAAAGCGATTGGACGCTCGCCGCCGTTAAACGTCGCGAAGAGGAGCGGCTATTGCGCGAGCGCGCGGCGCGAGAGGTCGACGCGCCAACGATCCATGCGTCTCACGCTCCGGACATGTCGGGCGATCATTGGATCGCCGCTGCCTTCAGGCGCCGACAGGAGGAAGAGCGCGCGAAAGCGGCGAGTCATCCGCCTTCCGGCGATCGCGCTGATGCGGCCGGCAGGGAGGTTCCCGTCGACAATTGGCTCGTCGAAGGCTTCAAGCGCCATCAGGAAGAAGAGCGACGCCTCGAAATCATCGCCAGATCGGAAGAAGCCGTCGCCGACGCCGCAGAAGACGATCATTCGACTACCGCGTCTATGGGGGCGCTTGTCGTCGTAGACGAAATCGGCAAGCCGGCGCAGGGCGGGACCGCAGGTGGAGCGGCCGGCGCCGGCGGTCAAGCCTCATCTGGAGATTTCGGCGCGCTCGTCGCCCGACGCGGCGGAACGGCTCTCGTGACGCGGCCCAGAGGCGCCGCGCGTCTGATCGCCATCGCCGGCGTTATTGTGGTCGGCCTGGTTTCCGTCTTCGGCCTCCAGACGGCGCTGAGGAATCTGGGCGAGTCGCCGCGCGGCTTCGATCAGGGCGCGTCAAACGCCGCGCCGCCGCCAAAGGCGGCCCCCGCGACGCCGAAAACCAGCGTGGCGCCGCCGCCAAAGCAGACTCGCGCTCCGGCCGATGGCGGCGCGCCGACAGGCGATTCGCCGGCGCATCCGGCCGACGCCGCGCCCGCTAGGCCCGGCGACGCCGCCACGCTTCCCACCCCACATGCCGAAGCGCCGCAAAGTACGACGCAGAAACCGGCTGCCCCGAGTCCTCGGCCGGAGCCCCAAGCGCCTTCTCCCTCCGCCGAGCAGGGGGGCAAGCCTCCCGAGGGCGAACGGGCTGCGCCCGCTCCGAGTCCGGCTCCTCCCGGTCCCAAAGACGCGGCGTCGCCTGCAACGCCCGAGAAGAATTCAATTGCCAAGCCCGCGTCCGTCGGCTCCGGCGCCGAACCGGATCAAAATGCTTCTGAGCCGCAACGCCCTGCGCCAAACGCCAACAGCGACTCCAAACCGAAGCAGCAGGCGAAGGGCAAAAACGGCGCACGCCATGCTTCGGGGAGGTCCGACGGCTTTTCGGCCTTTCTGAAGCGCACCGCCAATTCGGTTCGCAGATTTTTCGGGCGGCTCGGCGCGCGCCAGTAAATTTCGCCAGTCCGCGGCGCCGCGCAAGGGATTATTGGACCCGGCGCGTGACGATGCCCATTTGAAGATCACGCGACACGCTGGTCGAAAGAGCCGTGTCGGTCTCTGCATTCCATGAGACGCGAGCGATCCCGTGAGAACGATTATCGAGCCGTTTCGCATCAAGATGACCGAAGCGCTGCCGATCACGACGCGCGGCGCGCGCGAAGGCCTTCTGGCCAAGGCCTTCAACAATGTCTTCCTCTTGGACGCGGACCACGTCACCATCGACCTGCTGACCGACAGCGGCACGGGCGCGATGTCCGACCGCCAATGGTCGGCCCTGATGCTCGGCGACGAAAGCTACGCGGGCAGCCGCTCCTGGCGGCGGTTCGAGCAGACCGTGCGCGACATTACCGGCTTCAAACATATTTTCCCGACGCATCAGGGGCGGGCGGCGGAGCGCATTCTCGCCGCGACTCGTCTCGAAGCCGGGAATGTCGTTCCCAACAACGGCCATTTCGATACGACCCGGGCGAATATCGAATATGTCGGCGCGATCGCGACGGATGCGCCGTGCGCCGAAGCGCGCGATCTCTATTCAGAGAAACTGTTCAAGGGGAATATGGACCTCGACGCGCTGGCGCGACTGATCGAGGCCGAAGGCGCCGCCAACATTCCCTTTTGCATGATCACCGTGACCAACAACAGCGGAGGAGGTCAGCCGGTCTCGATCGAGAATATCCGGCGCGTCAAGGAGCTGCTGAAGGCGCATGATATCCCGCTGATCCTCGACGCCTGCCGCTTCGCCGAAAACGCATTCTTTATCAAGGAGCGCGAGCAGAGCTTTGCGGACCGAAGCCTTCTCGACATTGCACGTGAGATGTTTTCATTCGCCGACGGCGCGACGATGAGCGCGAAGAAGGACGGGCTGGCGAATATCGGCGGATTTCTCGCCTGCAATAACGACGATTGGGCCGACGACTTCCGCAATCTCCTCATCCTGACCGAAGGATTTCCCACTTATGGCGGCCTCGCCGGCCGCGATCTCGAGGCGATCGCCGTCGGGCTGATGGAAGCGCTGGAATATGACTATCAGCGCTATCGACATGCGACTGTCGACTATGTCGCTTCGGCGCTGATCGCGCGCGGCATACCGATTGTTCGCCCAGCCGGCGGCCACGCCATCTTCATCGACGCCGCCGCCTTCTGCCCGCATCTTCACGCCAGCGACTATCCCGGCATCGGGCTGGTTAACGCGCTCTATCTTGAAGGCGGGATTCGCGCCGTCGAACTCGGCAGCGTGATGTTCGGCAAGCCGGCGCCGGACGGCGGCGGCGAAGTCGCCGCGCCGCATGAATTGGTGCGACTGGCGTTCCCTCGCCGGGTCTATACGCAAAGCCACTTCGATTATCTGATCGAAACGCTCGATGTCGTCTGGCGTCAGCGCGCTTCGGTCAAGCCCTACCGGATCACCGAACAGGCGCCGTTTCTCAGACATTTCACGGCGCATTACGAGCCGGCGGAGAATTGAGAGCCGATTCTATGAAGTTGACGACGGACCTCCCTGCGCGGCCTGAAACTGGACAAGTTCGGTTGCTGAAAACTCCCCGCTTGCGTTGCAGTTCGGGCAAGTTGCGCTGAACGAGGCCGGTCCGGACAGCTTGAGAGTTCCTGTGCCGGTCGGTTCGTTCAGGACGGCGAAGTGCTGGCGGCACTGTTTGCAGGCGAATCCGATATACCAATTTCCCGGGATAAGCGTCGGCAGCGCATAGACATTGAAAGCGCCGTCGAATCGAATGGCTTGGGACATGCCGCGTCTCCCCACTTGCGCTGATGACGTTCATGTAGCGCCGGCGGCTTGCGCGACGATCCTTGCCGTCTTTGCGCACGGCGCGGGCTTTCGAATTTCGCCTATGCCGCTTATACCTACGAACCGCGCGACGCGGGGAGAAACTTCATGACACGCTTGCTTGACGAGGCGGTGGCGAAGGCGCGACGCTTGCCAGACGCGGCGCAGGACGAGATCGCCCATGTTCTCATGCAGCTTGCGGGAGAGGAGGCGGCGCCCATCCAATTGACTCCCGAGGAGGAACGCGATCTTGCCGAGGCTTTGGCCGAGGCGGAGCGCGGAGAGTTCGCCTCGGACGAGGCCATACGCGCGCTTTGGTCGAAATATGCGTGATGCGGCTCCGCAACACGACGCGGGCGGCCGCGCAAATCGACGCCGCGCTTGTTTACGTCGCGGCGCGTTCGCCGCAAGGAGCGCGGCGCCTTCGCGCGCGCGTCGAAACGATAACAGAGCTTTTGCGGAGACATCCTCTGGCGGGGCGCGAGACGAGTAATCCGCTCGTGCGGCGTATCTTCGTGCGCCTTACCCCTATCTTATAGATTATCACCTGACCGCGAGCGAAATTATCATCCTGCGTTTTCGTCACGCAGCCCGCGCGCCCGTGAATTGATTGCTTTGAAATTGACGTCGTCTTGTCTCTTTCGGCCCGCTTATGCGTGAGATTTCCTTGGCGCGTTCAAAGGACTTGGCATAATTCTTAAGGCTTTCACATCTAGGAACGCGCAGGCGACGTTTCCATCTTTCCTCGCTTATGGGAGAAGGACGCGCGAGACGACGCCAAATGGCCGCCGCGCGATCTCAACCAAGCTGCTGGGCGCATATGACTTTCCCCGACATTTCCGCCGACATAGCCGCCGCCATGCCGCAATTGCGTGGACGCGTTAGCGCAAATGAGCCGCTCGCGCCCTTAACCTGGTTTCGCGTCGGCGGGCCGGCGCAAATTCTCTTCATGCCCGCCGACGAAGCCGATCTCGCCTATTTCCTCTCGCATTTGCCGCGCGAGATTCCGGCGACGGTCATCGGGCTCGGCTCCAATCTCATCGTGCGCGACGGCGGCGTCGAAGGCGTGGTCATTCGGCTTTCGGCGAAGGGCTTCGGCGAAATCGTCGTCGAAGAGGGCTGCAGGCTGCGGGTCGGCGCCGCGGTTCCCGACGTGAAGGCGGCGCGCGCCGCCGCCGAAGCTGGCGTCGACGGCCTCGCCTTCTATCGCGGCATTCCCGGCGCGATCGGCGGCGCGCTGCGGATGAACGCAGGCGCCCATGGCGGCGAGACCAAGGACGCGCTGATCGAGGCGCGCGGCGTCGATCGCGGCGGCCGCATCCGCGTCTTTCCCAACGCCGATCTCGGCTATTCCTATCGCCATTGTTCGGCGCCCGACGATGTGATCTTTACCCAGGCGCTCTTTCAGGGCCGTCCCGGCGATCCGGCGACGATCCTCGCCGAGATGGAGCGCATCACCGCGGCGCGCGAAGCCTCGCAGCCGATCAGGGAAAAAACCGGCGGCTCGACCTTCAAGAATCCGGACGGCCGCAAGGCGTGGCAGTTGATCGACGCGGCCGGCTGCCGCGGCCTCGTCGTCGGCGACGCCCAGGTGAGCGAAATGCACTGCAATTTTCTCATCAACCGCGGGCGCGCCACCGCCGCCGACATCGAGGCGCTCGGCGAAGAAGTGCGCCGGCGCGTGCGCGAGACGGGCGGCGTCGAGCTGCATTGGGAGATCAAGCGGATCGGCGTCGCTTGAGGCGAAGAGCCAAGGCGAAATTGCATGGTTGGCGCCCAGAGCTTAGCGTCGACGCTTGGGAGACGAAAATGATGCCGCCGCGCAAAAAATCGCCCACCGCCTCCGACGCCGCCGAACAGGCGGCGACGCTGAGGCGCCGTGATGCTCGAAGCGCCAAGGAGCGGGCTTCGCTCGAGGATCGAGACCTCGCGACGTCCGACGAATTCAGCAAGGTCGTCTGCCCTTTCGCCACATTCGCCGAATGGGCGTCGGACGCTGACGACGCCGCCTACCGCGATCTTTAGTTCGCTCTTCTCAATTCGAGATCAACATGACCAAACATGTCGCCGTGCTGATGGGCGGGCTCTCCGCCGAACGCGAAATTTCCCTGCGCTCGGGCGAGGCCTGCGCGACGGCCCTCGAAGAGCAGGGGTTCAAGGTCACGCGCGTCGACGCCGGACATGACGTGGCGAATGTCCTTGCGGCGCTCAAACCCGACGTCGCCTTCAACGCGCTGCACGGCAAGTTCGGCGAGGACGGCTGCATTCAAGGCGTGCTGGAGCTTCTGGGCATCCCCTATACGCATTCCGGCGTGCTGGCGTCGTCGCTGGCGATGAAGAAGGACGTCGCCAAGACGGTGATGGCGGCCGCCGGCGTTCCGGTCCCGAAAGGACGCGTCCTGCACAGGCTGGAGGCCGCTAGGGCGCATGCGCTGCCGCTTCCCTATGTGCTCAAGCCCATATCGGAAGGCTCCTCTTTCGGCGTCTTCATCGTCAATGAGGGGCAGGCGCATCCGCCGCAGGAATTGTGGCGCGAGGATTGGACTCATGGCGACATGATGCTGGCGGAGCAGTTCATCGCCGGGCGCGAGCTGACCTGCGCGGTCATGAACGACAAGGCTCTGGACGTGATCGAAATTCTCGCCGCCGACGGCGGCTGGTACGACTATCACGCGAAATACGCCAAAGGCGGCTCGAAACACGTACTTCCGGCGAATCTTAAACTGAATATTTACCAAGAGGTCCAACATTTGGCCCTTGAGGCTCATCGAGCTCTCGGCTGTCGCGGCGTGAGCCGCGCGGACTTCCGATACGACGACCGCCCCGGAGGTACGGGCGATCTCGTCGTATTGGAAGTGAACACCCAGCCGGGAATGACGGAGACCTCGCTCGTGCCAGAAATGGCGGCTTACGCAGGTTTTTCGTTCGGCGAGCTGGTCAAATGGATGGTGGAAGACGCGTCCTGCGATCGTTGAAGGAGTCGTTTACGGCTCGGCATTCGCTCGTCCCGATCATTTCCGCAGAAGCCCCTTACGCCTTCGCGCCGGCGGCGGCCGTTGCGTCACTTCCGCCGGCGCCCGCCGCGACCGCGGTCCCGGCGCGCGCGCCGGCGCGCAAGAGCCGCGGCAAACGCTTCCTGTCTCGCTTCGCGCTGCTCGGCCGTCCCGGCGTCGGCACGCTGGCGGTTCTCGGGCTGTTTGCCGTCGTCGGCGCGGCGGGCTTTGTCGAGAACGGCGGCTACGCCGCGCTCGTCGCAAGCGAGGGCGAGCTCTACGACATCGCGGCGCGCGCCGCGGGCTTTCCGATTTCGGCGGTCACCATCACCGGCCAGTCGCGCTTGCGCGAACGCGAATTGCTCGACGCGGCGGGCGTCGGGCCACGAAACTCCTTGCCGTTCCTCGATGCGACGGCGGTGCGCGAGCGCCTGATGCAGGTCCCGCTCGTCAAATCCGCTCGGGTCATGAAGCTCTACCCGGATCGCCTGGTGATCGCGATCGAAGAACGGCAGCCGAGCGCTCTCTGGCAGCGCGACGGACGCGTAGCGGTTATCTCCGAAGACGGCGTGCCGATCGATGAATTGCGCGACGAGCGCTATCTCGGCCTGCCCTTCGTCGTCGGCGAGGGCGCGCAGAAGCGCTTACTCGAATTTCACCTGCTGATGTCGAAGGCCGGCGATCTCGCCCATCGGATCCGGGCTGGCGTGCTGGTCGCCGGCCGCCGCTGGAACTTCGAGATGACCAATGGCGTCACCGTGAAATTGCCGGAGTTGGACCCGTTCGGCGCGTTGGACACGCTTGCGCGCCTGCAGCGCGAAGCGCGGATTCTCGACAAGGACGTGATGTCGATCGACTTGCGCCTTCCCGACCGGGTCGGCGTGCGGCTGACGGAAGAGGCGGCTTCGGCGCGCGAAGCGCAACTCGCGCCGCGCAAGTCGTCAAAGAGTGGTGGTTAGCAGCATGATCTCGCCCATCGTCCCGCCGCGAATGAAGCCGCTGTCGCCGCGTCGCTCGGCGACGTTCGTCGCGCTCGACGTCGGCACGTCGAAAATCGCCTGCCTCATCGCGCGGCTGACTCCGCTTGGCGCAATTGCGCCTGGCGACTGGCGCACGCATCGGGTACGCATCGTCGGCATTGGTCACCAGCGCTCCCTCGGCGTGAAGAACGGCCTCGTCGTCGACATGGACGCCGCCGACGCCGCGATCCGACAGACGGTCGACGCCGCCGAGCGCATGGCCGGCATTCAGGCGGATCGCGTCATCGTCACCGCCGCCGGCGGACGTTTGTCGTCGCAGCATTTCCAGGCGAAGCGCGTCATCGGCGGCCGCGAGGTCGCCGAACACGACATCCATCGCGTTCTCGAAGCCTCGGCGGCGCATCATCTCAATCGCGGCCGCATCGCCGTCCACTCGCTGCCGATGGGCTTTTCGCTCGACGGCGTGACGGGAATCCGCGAACCCAAGAACATGATCGGCGAGGAACTCGGCGTCGATCTGCATGTCGCGACCTGCGATCAGGCGGCGGCCCGCAATCTGATTCTCGCGGTGGAGCGCACGCATCTCAGCGTCGAGGCGATGGCCGCCGCGCCCTATGTCGCCGGCCTTTCGACGCTCGAACCCGACGAGGCCGAGATGGGCGTCGTCGTCATCGACATGGGCGCCGGGTCGACGTCGGTCGCCGTCTTCGAAAGGGGCGAGATGATTCATCTCGACGCCGTCGCGCTCGGCGGCGGGCACGTCACGATGGACATCGCGCGCGGCCTCGATGCGCGACTCTCGGACGCCGAGCGGCTCAAGACCTTTCACGGCTCGGCGATCGCTTCCTCCTCAGACGAGCGCGAAACCATTTCCTTCGATCACGTCGGCGAGAGCGATCACAAAGCGCATGCGCCAAAATCGCATCTCGTGCGCATCATTCGCCCGCGGGTCGAGGAAACGCTCGAATTCCTGCGCGACCGCCTGGCCAAGGCCGGACATCCAAGCGGCCCTGGCCGGCGCATCGTGCTGACCGGCGGCGCAAGCCAGCTCACCGGCGTCGCCGAGGCCGCGCGCCGCATTCTCGGCGGCCAGGTCAGGGTCGGACGTCCGATCGGCGTCGAAGGCCTGCCCGAGTCGGCGAGGAGTCCCGCCTTCGCCGCCGCCGCCGGACTGCTCGTCTATCCGCAGGTCGCCGGCCATGAATATTTCGAGCCGCGGCGGATCGAGCGCGCGGCGACGGGAACCGACGGATACATCTCGCGCGTAGGGAGATGGTTAAGAGAAAGCTTCTAGTGTCGCGTGGAACTGATTCTTTCGATCCGGCGCCTTTCGACAGCGAGGCGCCGAGAATGATTGCCGAGGACGACGCGTTCGGCGACCGGGCGTCCAATGGCGAAGGACAACGGGCGCCGAGTCGCGAATAAAATGGTGAGAGGCCTGGCAAATGACGATCAACCTTAAAGCCCCCGAACTTCGGGAACTGAAGCCCCGCATCATGGTTTGCGGCGTCGGCGGCGGCGGTTGCAACGCCGTCAACAACATGATTTCCTCCGGCCTGTCGGGCGTCGATTTTCTTGTCGCCAATACCGACGCCCAGGCGCTTGCCTCGTCGGCGGCCGAGCGAATCATTCAAATGGGCCTGCAGGTGACGGAAGGGCTCGGCGCCGGCGCTCAGCCCGAGGTCGGCCGGGCGGCGGCGGAAGAAGCGCGCGAAGAAATCCGCGAGCATCTGACCGGCGCGCATATGTGCTTCGTCACCGCCGGCATGGGCGGCGGCACCGGCACCGGCGCCGCGCCGGTGATCGCGCAGATCGCGCGCGAGATGGGGATTCTCACCGTCGGCGTCGTCACCAAGCCGTTTCACTTCGAAGGCCAGCGCCGCCTGCGCATCGCGGAATCGGGGATTTCCGAACTGCAAAAATGCGTCGACACGCTGATCGTCATCCCGAACCAGAATCTCTTCCGCATCGCGACGGAGAAGACGACCTTCGCCGACGCCTTCGCCATGGCCGATCAGGTTCTCTATTCGGGAGTGGCGTCGGTCACCGATCTGATGGTCAAGGAAGGGCTCATCAATCTCGACTTCGCCGATGTCCGCTCGATCATGCGCGGCATGGGCAAGGCGATGATGGGCACCGGCGAGGCGACGGGCGAAAATCGCGCCAATCTCGCGGCGGAGGCGGCGATCGCCAATCCGCTGCTTGACGAAGTGTCGATGAAGGGCGCCCGCGGCCTGCTGATTTCGATCACCGGCGGCCATGATCTGACGCTCTATGAGGTCGATGAGGCGGCGAGCCGGATTCGCCAGGAGGTCGACGAGGACGCCAACATCATTCTCGGCGCGACGTTCGACTCGACGCTCGAGGGCGTGGTGCGCGTCTCGGTCGTCGCGACCGGCATCGATCTCGCCGCGATCACCGCCGACGATCCGATGAGCGAATCGCGGCTTGCCGAGGCCGCCGAGCGCCTGCGCGCGCAATTGCAGCAGGCGCGCGCCCAGCAATCCGCGCCGGCGGTCCAGCCGGCGCCGCTGGTGCGGCATTCGGAGGAGCCGCAGGCCCCGGCCGGCTATTACGCCGAGCAGGCGCCCGCCCATGGCGTCTACCTCGAGCCGGCGCCGCCTCGCCTCGCCTATGGCGAGCCGCAATATGACGCCGGGGGCCACGAAGCGCCGGTCGGCGCCTATGTTCCGCCGGCGCCGGAGCAGCCGCGCGCGCCGCGCATGCCGCAGATCGAGGATTTTCCGCAGCCGATCCAGGACCAGCTGCGCCAGCAGATGGCCGGCGGCGACCATCGCCGTAAATCGCTCTTCGAGCGTCTCGCCTCCTTCGGGGCGAGCCGTCAGGAAGACGCCCTCTATGGCGCCCCGGCGGCGCCCGCGCCGCGCCAGCACATGGCGCCGGCGGGCGGCCAGCCGTCGTCGACGCACGCCGAATATGGCAAGCGTCCGGCCGCCCCGGCGGGCCAAGGCGGACATGCATCGCTCGATCCGCATGGCCGTCGCGCCCTGCAGCAGCGCTCGGCCGAGGAGGATCATCTGGAAATCCCGGCCTTCCTGCGCCGACAGGCCAACCACTAGGTCACGCTGCGTTTAGGCGGAATCGCCCAAACGCAGATGACGCGGTCGATTCCAAAAGTTGAGAGCGCGCTCTATGCTTCGCGACAGTTTGAAAAGGCCCGCCCCGCGCGGGCCTTTTCTTTTGGGCGCCTGCCTTTGTAACAAACTGTAAGAAACCGTGACTGGAGCGCCGGCGCTCGGATTTGCTATCTAGTGTCCGGGCTTTAGGGAGGGTTGCGCCATTCGCTCGGATTTACGCCGACACGCGCCGCGCGCGCGCCGCGCCGCGCTTGCTTTGAGCGCCGCCGCGCCAGCGATTCAGCAGACCATCGGCCGCAGCGTGACGCTCGTCGGTCGAGGCGCGCACGGCGGGCGTCACGCCAGTCTGACGATCGCCCCGGCCGGCGCCGACGCCGGCGTCGTCTTTAATGTCGGCGGCGCCGAGATCGAGGCGCATTGGTCGCGCGTCGACGCATCGAAATTGCGCACGCGGCTTGCGGGAGGCGGCGCCAGCGCCTCGACGGTGGAACATCTGATGGCCGCGCTGGCGGCGCTTCGCATCGACAATGCGCTCGTGATGCTCGACGGCGACGAGGTTCCCGCGATGGACGGCTCGGCCCGCGACTTCGTCTCGGCGATCGACGAGGCCGGCGTCGTCGCGCTCGCCGCGCCGCGGCGCTGCTGGCGCGTCGTGAAATCCGTGCGGGTTTCCGACGGCGCCGGCTGGGCCGAATTGCGTCCCGCGACAGCCAGCCTTCGACTCGATGTGGAAATCGCTTTTCCGAACCCGGTCGGCCGGCAGCGGCTCTCGCTCGACCTCACGCCGGAAAATTTCCGGCGGGAATTGGCCGACGCCCGCAGTTTCGGCTTTCTCCACGACGCTGAGCGGCTTTGGCGCGAGCGTCTGGCGCTCGGCGCCAATCTCGACAATACGCTGGTCTTCGACCAGCGCGGGCCGATCCATCCGCAGGGATTGCGATTCGCCGACGAATGCGTCCGTCACAAAATGCTCGACGTGATCGGCGATCTGGCGCTGGCGGGGGCGCCGATCATCGGCGCCTTCCGCTCCTACCGCGGCGGACATGCGCTCAATATCGCGCTGCTCGAAGCCGCGGCGCGCGACGGGGCTTTGGCGCCGGCGTTCGGGCGCGCGCCCATGGAATGCCTGATGGACGCCGGCAGAAGCCTGTCGCCATAATCTCGCCAGATGAAGGTTCTTTTTTCAGGCGACCGCACAGGCGGGGCGCAGAGCCGCGCCTTTGGCGCAGGACGGGGGCGTCCTGCGGGGCAAGATTTGCTGATCGAGCTTGGAAGGCGTCGGGACGCGCGGGCGTCTCGCAGGGCCGCAACGGGGCAACAAATGTCGATTTTCGCTCGTTCATTCAGTGTGTTGGCTTTAGCGTCGGCCTTGTCGATCGGCGCCGCGCCGGCGCGCGCCGATCTCATGGATTCGATCACCAGCGGCTTCGGCCTCTTCGGCGGCGGCGGGACCAAATATCAAACCGAGATCCTGCCCGACATTCCCCCCGACGATCTCTACAACGCCGGATTGGCGCGGCTGAAGGTGAAGGATTACGAGGGCGCCGCCAAAAAATTCGGCGAATTGGAGAAGCAGCACCCGTCGTCGGACTGGGCGCGCAAAGGCCTCCTGATGATCACCTTCGCGCAATACGAGCAGCCCAAATATGACGACGCCGTACAGTCGGCGCAGCGCTACATCGGCCTTTATCCGAATTCGCCCGACACGCCCTACGTCTATTATCTCGCCGGCATGTCCTTCTACAATCAGGTGCCCGACGTGTTGCGCGACCAGCAGTCGGCCGAGAAGGCGCTGGACGTCTTCACCCAGCTCATCCAGAAATTCCCGAAATCCGAATATGTGAACGACGCGAAATACAAAATTCAGGTGACGCGCGACCAGCTCGCCGCCAAGGAGATGAATGTCGGGCGCTTCTATCTCATCCGCAAGAATTACCCTGCGGCGATCAATCGCTTTCACGACGTGCTCGGCAAATATCAGATGACGCGCCACACCGAGGAGGCGCTCTATCGCCTCACCGAAGCCTATCTCGCCATGGGCGTGACCAATGAGGCGCAGACCGCCGCCGCCATCCTGGGGCATAATTTCCCGGACTCGCAGTGGTATAAGGACGCCCACGCTCTGCTGAAGAGCGACGGTCTTGAGCCGCATGAACACACCGATTCCTGGCTCTCCAAGGTCGGCAAGACGCTGCACGCGATTTAGCCGACCTTTGCAAAACGCGCCTCGATAAAGGCGCCGGCATGCGCCAGGGCGCGCCGGCCTTCTTCGAGCCGCGCGTTCCATAAGGGCCATGCGTGAATCATGCGCGGCCAAATCTCCAATGTGACGGAGACGTCGGCGGCGCCGGCCGCCGCGGCGAGCCGCGTCGAATCGGAAAGCAGCGTTTCGTTCGAGCCCACCTGGATCAGGAGCGGCGGCAGGCCGGAAAGATCGCCGAACAGCGGCGAAACGCGCGGGTCGCGGCGATCGATTCCCGCCGGAACATAGGCCTGCGCGAGTTCTTCGAGATAGGGCCTGTGCAGCAGCGGATCGACGCCGTCCTTGGTCGCCAGCGTCTCGCCCGACAGCGTCAGATCGGTCCAGGGCGACGCGAGCCAGGCGCAGGCAGGCGGCGCCTCCTTGAGATCGCGCAGGCGCATGATGAGGGCGAGCGTCAGCCCGCCGCCGGCGCTGTCGCCGCCGACCGCGATCCGATCGGCGGAAAACCCCTTTTCGCGCAGAAACCGCCACGCCTTGAGCGCATCGTCATAGGCGGCGGGAAAGGGATGTTCCGGCGCCAGTCTGAATGCGACGGCGAGCGCGCTTGCGCCCGCGGCGCGTCCGGCCTCGCTCGCCATCCGGCGGTGGCTGACGATCGAGCCGGAGCAATAGCCGCCGCCGTGAAAGAAGAGCAGTGCGCGCGAGGGGTCGCTCATCGGCGCGCGCGACCATTCGGCGTCTAAGCCGTCGATCGAAACCGGCTCAAACGAAATATCGGGCGCCGCCGGCCAGGCCGCGCCCACTTCCTCGATGCGGGCGCGCCGCGCCGGCCAGCCGACCGGCCTCGGCTTTGCGCTCAATAAGGCGCGGATGTCGTTTATGTCGAGATCGGCCAGGACGCTCTCCATAAATTCTCCATTTGGAAAAGGTCTCCCGCGACTATAATCCCGGCGCGTTCCCGCGTCGCGGCGGCTGAGTCGCCGCGACGCCGGGACTTGTGCAGGGCCTGATGCTGGTTCGTCTCTCCATCCGCGACATCGTGCTGATCGACGCGCTCGACATGGACTTCGCGCCGGGTCTGACGACGCTCACCGGCGAGACCGGCGCGGGAAAGTCGATCCTGCTCGACGCTTTCGTGCTGGCGCTGGGCGGGCGCGGCGACGCCTCGCTGGTGCGCGCCGGCTGCGAACAGGGTCAGGTGACGGCGGTCTTCGATCTCGCGCCGGGCCATCCCGCCCATCTCGCGGCCCGCGAATTCGGCCTTGCGAGCGAAGACGAACTGGTGCTGCGCCGCGTGCAGGCCGCGGACGGCCGCACCCGCGCCTTCGTCAACGACCAGCCGGCGACGGCGCAGGCGCTGCGCGCCATCGGACGCGAACTCGTCGAGATTCACTGTCAGCATGACGAGCGCGCGCTCGTCGATCCGAACGCCCATCGCGCGCTCGTCGACGCGCATGGCGGGCTTTCCGCGCAAGCGAGCGACGTTCGCGCGCGCTACGGCGCCTGGCAGGCGGCGGGCCGCGCGCTTGCCGAAGAAGAAGCGCGCATCGCCAAGGCGCGCGCCGACGCCGATTTTCTGCGCCACGCCCATGCCGAGCTTTCGGAACTCGCGCCGCAGGACGGCGAAGAAGACGCGCTCGCCGAGCGGCGCCTCTTCATGCAGCGCGCCGAAAAAGTCGCCGCCGATATTTCCGATGCGCTCTCGGCTTTCGCCAATGACGGGTCGCCGGCGCGCGAAATCGCCCAGGCGGCGCGCCGTCTCGAGCGGCGTCTCGCTCAGGCGCCGCAACTGCTGGACGCGCCCGCCCGCGCGCTGACCCAGGCGGTCGATGCGCTCGGCCTTGCCGAAGAGGCGCTGGAGCGGGCGCTCGCCGAGACGAAATTCGACCCTGCGGAATTGGAGCGGGTCGAGGAGCGGCTGTTCGCGCTGCGCGGCGTCGCCCGCAAGCATCAGGTCGCGGTGGCGGACTTAGCAAAGCTCGCCGAGAAATTCGCCGACGATCTTGCGGCGCTCGACGCGAGTGAAGCGCGGCTCGTCGCTTTGGGGCGGGCGCTCGCCGACGCCAAGCGATCTTTTGACGAAGCCGCCTTGGCGCTCTCGCTCGCGCGCCAGAAGGCGGCGCAAAGGCTCGATGCGCTGGTCGACGCCGAATTGAAGCCGCTGCGGCTGGAGGGCGCGCATTTTTCGACGCAGGTGACGAGCGATCCGGAGACCGCCGGGCCGGAGGGAATCGACCGCGTCGAATTCTGGGTGCGGACCAATCCGGGCTCGCGCCCAGGTCCGCTGACCAAAGTCGCCTCGGGCGGCGAACTCGCGCGCTTCATGCTGGCGTTAAAGGTCGTGCTCGCCGATCGCGGCTCGGCGCCGACGTTGGTTTTCGACGAGATCGACACCGGCGTCGGCGGCGCCGTCGCCGACGCCATCGGCCAGAGATTGGGGCGTCTCGCCAAACGCGCCCAGGTGCTCGCCGTCACCCATGCGCCCCAGGTCGCCGCCCGCGCCGGCCAGCATCTGCGGATCAGCAAGGGCGCGCCGGCGAAACCGGGCAAGGACAAGCGCGTCGCCACCAGCGTCGCCGTGCTGGCCGAGGGCGAACGCCGCGAGGAAATCGCCCGCATGCTGTCGGGCGCCGCAATTACCGAGGAGGCGCGCGCGGCGGCGGCAAGGCTGCTGGAAGGGGCGGGGTAGGGAGGTCGCCTTATCTGTTGCGTTTCTGTATTCATTTCGTCTTCGGCGGGAAGCGGCGACTTTTGGCTGGCGGGTGGGAGCCGGTTCGCTCCATAAGCGGACATGTGCGTCGATTCAATATTCGCGAGTAACACACTCCCGCAGTATGCTTCTGTCCTTTAGGTTAAAGCAGGCAAATGTACATGCTGTTTCGTGGGTCAGAGAAATCGAGCTTAGGCGTGTATGGAATCATTTCATCTATAAGTTTATGCAATGTTTCCCTTGTCGTGGTGAGCTTTCCAATTGCTTCCTTGAACTTGTCATCGCTGCATTCAACATTTTCAACCTTAAGCTGCTTTACTGCAACAGCCTTGCGAAAGACAACGCCCGAAGGTTTCGCGGGCGAAAATGGGTAATGAGCCATCATGATCCGGTGATCATTTAACGATGAAATGGCGTCCCACGTTTGCTGGAGCATTTTTTTTCGAGCTTCGCCCGGTATTGCCGCCTTGGCGAATTCGGCGGAGAAAAGAACCTTCAATTTTCGAAAGAAATCCATGTTAGCTGTTACAATGTCGACGACTCCGCCTGGGAGTTCGAGCAGTTTTGCTATTCCTTCATCCATTTCCCGCTCAAGAAGAGCAAAATGATACAAGAACTCCCCGACCCTCTGGCAGGCCTGTCGGAACGCTTCTTCTTCAGGATCAACTTTTTCGGGATCGGCGTCGCTCATGAGGCTGCTCCTAACTTGCCCTAAATTGTGTTCGACGTGATTCCTACGCAAGCCGATACGAGCCCAAATTTAGGAGCTAGGAGACGCTCGCCCGGCGTTCGTGAATTCCGCTCGTTCATAATCGCCGCCAGACGAACTTTCCTCAAGGCTGGTAGATTGGGCTTCACCTTTAGAAGCATGAGCATGGAGCCGAAATTGCGCCGTCCTGAAGTCAAGGTAGAAGTGCCAGTCTCTCTGCACGTTGCCTGCCGGTAGTTCTGTCAGAATCACATTCGGGAGTTCACCAGATATGCCCGTCTCAAAGAATCCTTGGGACATTCCGGAATGGAATTCCATTGGGCGTGAGGCTGCGCTTGCCCGACATCTGGTCGGCTCAGGCATCACGGCCTTAGGTCGGGCCAACTATGCCGACAAGATCGGCGAGTACTACACCGCTTTCTTCAGCCTCTCGGTGGGGTTAGAGCGTTTGGCCAAGCTCATTCAGGTGGCCGATTACGCCATTTCGCACAACGGGCAGTTGCCGGAAGAAGGGATCGTCCGCAAGTTCGGACACAAGCTCGTTGCGCTGACGGACGCCACCGATTCTGTTACTCAGAAATACAAACTGAAGCTTGATTATCCGCGACCGACCATGGCCATCAGCGAGAAGATCGTTGAGTGCCTTGATGCCTTTGCCGACGCCGGGCGAGGCCGCTATGCCAATTTCGTCGCTCTCGGCGATCCGAACCTTAGCGCCGAAGAGCCAATCCGCAAATGGTGGGGTGAGGTCGCCGAATTGATCCTGAGGGAACACTACTACGGCAAGCAAGCTCAGGAACGCATTGAAGCTCGAGCAAAAGTCGTAGACACGATGATGTCACCACTCGCTATGGTACTCCACATCAACGAGACTGGTGAGGCAATGCAAGACGTTTTGTCCTCATCGATCCGCACCGGCCAAACGGGCATCGTTCAGCAATATGGCCGCTATTATGCGCTTACAGTTGTTCGCTGGCTTGCTGAAGTGTTTTCGGAACTATCACGCTTTGCCTGCTACACTCACAATGTCGAAGCGTTTTTTGGTGTATGGGAGTATTTTCAAACCTACACAGTCAGCGACAATTTTTTGAAAAAGCGTAAGATCTGGCCGTTGAATTGATCAGCAGCGCAGGCGAAATGTTTTCGAAAATGTGCCCGCTGGGGTCAAATTAACCCATTCATCTTCCGCACGACGGGGCGACTGTCACGGGTCGCACGCCGAAATTCAAGCTGAGATTTTGTCCGGGGTGACCGGGTGAAGTTTTTTCCTCACCCTCATCCTGAGGAGCCGCCGTAGGCGGCGTCTCGAAGGACGAGGGTGAGGAAAAATACGCGAAGGCGGGTTTCCTCGTCCTTCGAGACGGCCGCACCGATCTCGGGTTTACCCGAGATCGGCATTCGAAGCCCAAGTCGGGCAAGCCCGACTTGGGTGCGGCCTCCTCAGGATGAGGAAACCCTTCGCCCGATGGCCCTAAAACGCTACCGCTTTCTTTTGGAGTCGACGCCCCTCCCTACGCCGGCAGCATGATCACCTTCGTCTTCACCGGCGTTCTTGAATAGAGGTCGAGCATGTCCTGGCTGAGGAGGCCGGTGCAGCCGCTGGTGATGCCCTGGCCGATCGTCTCGGGGTCGCAGGTGCTGTAGATCGTATAGACCGTATAGGCGCCGTTCTTATAGAGATAGAGCACGCGGGCGCCGAGCGGATTGTCCAGGCCTCCCGGCATGCCGCCGGCATATTTGCGCGCCTCCGGCTGGCGCGCCATCATCTCCTTGGGCGGCGTCCAGGTGGGCCATTCGGCCTTGCGCCCGACATAGACTTCGCCGCTCCACAGGAAGCCGGGGCGGCTGACATTGGCGCCGTAGCGGGTGGCGGCGCCGTCGCCTTCGATCCGGTAGACATAAAAATTGGCGGGATCGACGATGATCGTGCCGGGCGCTTCCTTGCTCTCGTAGCGCACGGTCTTGCGAAAATATTTCGGATGGAGCTTGCCGATGTCGACCGCCGGGATCGGGTATTTCTCATGGGGCACGGCGGCGTAAAACTTCGCCGCCTCGGCGCGGCCCATGTCGTCGGACGCGCAGCCGCCGAGACCTGCCGCGCCAAGACCTGCCGCGCCGAGCCCGGCGCCGGAGCCGGCCAGAAACGACCGGCGGTTGAGACGCGCCGGCGCAAGCCCGCGCAGAGCTTGCGCATTTCCTTCGCCGGAACCGGCGATGCTTTCGTCCATGATCATGATTTCAGCCCCCATGACCCGTCGTCCGACCTGAAGAGTGGTTCGGCGTAAACCCGCTGAACGTCAGCGCAGAGCAGAGATCGCCGCCGCTTGCATTCGGAATGAGAAGAGCCTCGCCTATGACCAATGATTCCGGTCATTCTGTGGCGGTTGTCGCCCAGGCGAAAATCAAACTGGCAAACTGCCGCCTTTTGGAAGGCGCGGGCTGACTTCAAAGAGTATCCGGCCATCGGCGCGCGCCATGATAGACGCGCAATATCTGAAGCGCGTTGTCCTTTACCCGGTAGGGAATGATGTAGGGCGACTTGTCGATGACGAATTCGCGCGTTCCAGGGACGCGGCCCGGTCGGCCGATGTGCGGATTCTCGGCGAGAACTGTCTCGACCGTGTCGAGAATGTGAAGCGCGAGGCGTTGGGCGGCGGGCGGATTGTCTTGCGAGATGTAAGCGCGTAGGGCCGCGAGATCGTCGATCGCCTCCGGCGCCCAGACGATCTTCACGGTCGACGAGATTCGTCAGGCGTATCCCAATTCTCGATCCAATCGCGCACGCTGTCATGTTCGACGCCGGCGCCGCGATCGAGAGACGTCATGGCCTTACGCATTCCGGCGACTTGCCATTCGTTGGCGGCAAGATATTCGGCGAGGGCCTCGGCTGTGAGAAACGAACGGCTGCGGCCCGTGCTGGCGGCAAGGCTGGCAAGCCGTTTCTTGATGTCGGAATCGACCCTCACGGTGAAGGTTTCCGAAGCGTCTCGCGCCTTTCGACGGGTCTTTGCGGCTCGTGTTTGCATGTACACAACATGGCACACCGCCGATTCGAGTCAATGATCATCGGGAACGGCCGTCCGGCGCGCCTTTCGTTGCCTCCCGCCCGCCGCTGGCCTAAGAGAGGGCGCCATGCAGAATGCGCCTTTGCTCAAACCTGCCGCTGACACGCTCGCCGAGCTTCGCGGCGAGATCGACCGCATCGATCGCGACATGCATCGGCTGCTGATGCAGCGCGGCGAGATCATCGACCGGCTGATCGCGGCCAAGCGCGCGCAGGGCGGGGGCTGCGCCTTCCGGCCCGATCGCGAGGCGCAGATGATGCGGGCGCTGGTCGAGCGACACGCGGGGACCCTGCCGCTCGACGCCGTCGAGGGCGTCTGGCGGGTCATCGTCTCGACCTTCACCTATGTGCAGGCGAATTATTCGGTCCATGCCGACGATTCCGGCGGCGACGCGCAAATCCGCGACTCGGCGCGATTCCATTTCGGCTTCACCGTGCCCTATGTCGCGCATCACGGCGCCGGCGCGGTGATCGAGGCGGTCGCCGCCTCGGCCGGCGACCTTGGCGTCTTGCGCGCGTCCGGCGGCCTCGCCGACGGCGCCTGGTGGATGCGCCTCGTCGGCGAGGAGACGCCAAAGATCATCGCGCGCCTGCCTTTCGTCGAGCGGCCCAACCATCCCGCCGGTCTGCCGGTGTTCGTCGTCGCGCGGCTCGCGCCCGAGGCGATGGCGCAGGGCGTGACGCTTTACGCGGTCGGCCTCGCGCGCTGGACTCACGCGCTGCCGGCGGCTTTCCAGACGCTCAAGGGCGAAATTCTGGCGAGCGCGCCGCATCCCGAGGGTCTGGCGTTGCTCGTCGCCGCGGCCGGCGACGCCGACGCCCAGTCCTTCGCCAAGGCGATGGCCGGCGTTGGCGTCGAAGGCGCGCGGGTCGACGTGATCGGCAGCCACGCCATGCGCTTTCAGCTCAACGACGCCCGCAGCGGCGTCTTCGCGCCCGGCGGTTAATCATGACTCGTCCAACTCCCCGCCCGAGCGTTCTCGAGATCGACGCTTACGTTCCCGGCAAGAGCGCCGCGCCGGGCGTCGCGCGCGTGTTCAAACTGTCGGCCAATGAGACCCCGCTCGGGCCGTCGCCGCGCGCCATAGACGCGCTGCGCGGCATGGCTGACGATATTTCGCTTTATCCCGAAGGTTCGTCGCGCGCCCTGCGCGAGGCGATCGGCGCGCGCCATGGGCTCAACCCCGATCGGATCATCGCCGGCGCCGGCTCGGACAATCTTCTGGAGCTGCTGGCGCTCGCCTATGTCGGACCAGGCGACGAAGGCGTCTACAGCCAATACGGGTTTCTCGAATATAGGATCGTCACGCTCGCCGCCGGGGGAACGCCGGTCGTCGCGCCAGAGACGAATTACGTCGCGGAAGCCGACGCGCTGCTCGCCTGCGTGAGCGAGAGAACGAAAATCGTTTTTCTCGCCAATCCGAACAATCCGACCGGCACTTTCGTGCCCGCGAGCGAAGTCGCGCGGCTGGCGCGTTCGCTGCCCTCGCATGTGCTGCTCGTGCTCGACGCGGCCTATGCCGAATATGTGCTGCGCGATGATTACGAAGCGGGCGTCGCGCTCGTCGATGCGCATGACAATGTCGTGATGACCCGCACTTTTTCGAAGATATTCGGCCTCGCGGGTCTGCGCGTCGGCTGGGCTTACGGGCCAACGCATGTGATCGCGGCGCTGAACCGGATCCGCTCGCCTTTCAATGTGTCGAGCGCGGGCTCGGTCGCGGCGATCGCCGCTTTGTCGGATCGCGCCCATCTCGACGCGGCGGTCGCGCATAATGCCCGCTGGCTGCCGTGGCTCGCCAGGGAAATCACCGCGCTCGGCCTCGACGTTCTGCCGAGCGTCGCCAATTTCGTCGCCATTCGATTCCCGGAGACGCCGGGATTGACGGCCGCCGACGCCGACCGTTTCCTCACCGCGCGCGGATTGGTGCTGCGCGCCATCGGCGCTTATGGCATGCCACAATTTCTGCGGCTCACCGTCGGCGCGCAAGAGGCCAATGAACGCGTCGTCGAAGCGCTCGCCCAATTCATGCGAAACGCCCCTTCGCAACAAGACTCGCAAGCGGACGCGCAAGCAGACGCTCATGGCTGACGTCATTTGCGAACGGCTGGCGCTGATCGGCGCCGGACTCATCGGCTCGTCGATCGCGCATGCGGCGCGCCAGTTCGGCGCGGCGCGGCATATCGCCGTGATGGATTCATCGCCGCAAGTCGTCAAACGCGCCGGCGAACTCGGCCTTGCCGACATGGTCACGCAGGAGTGCGCGCCGGCCGTCTCCTGCGCCGATCTCGTCATTATTTGCACGCCGGTCGGCGCCTGCGGCGAGGTCGCGCGAGCCATCGCGCCGCATCTTCAACAGGGCGTCGTCGTTTCCGACGTAGGTTCAGTGAAGGGCGCGGTCGTCGCGCAGATGGCGCCGCATCTTCCCGAACCTGCGCGCTTCATCCCCGCCCATCCGATCGCCGGAACGGAGTTCTCGGGTCCCGATGCGGGATTCGCCACGCTTTTTCAAAACCGTTGGTGCATTCTCACGCCGCCGGAGAACGCCGACGCCGAGGCGGTAGAAAAACTGACGCGGTTCTGGATGCGTTTGGGCGCGAATGTCGAGACGATGAGCGTCGCCCATCATGACGCGGTGCTTGCGCTCACCAGCCATCTGCCGCATCTCATTGCCTACAACATCGTCGGCACGGCGGATGATTTCGGCGATGAAACGCGCTCCGAAGTCATCAAATTCTCGGCGTCCGGCTTTCGCGATTTCACCCGCATCGCGGCCTCGGATCCGATCATGTGGCGCGATATTTTTCTCGCCAACAGGGACGCCGTCTTGCAGATGCTCGGGCGCTTCAATGAGGACTTAAGCGCGCTACAGCGGATGATCAGGCGCGGCGACGGGCAGGGGCTGGAGGAATTTTTTGCGCGCACGCGAGAAATCCGCCGCTCGATCGTCGAACAGGGCCAGGACACCGCCGCGGCGGACTTCGGAAGGCGCGGGCAGGGGCGGTGAGCCGTCTTTCCGACGCCGGGGAAGCATAGATGACCGAATCCGATACTGACGCGCTGCGCTCTGCTTTCGAAAACGCCGTTCCAAGCTATGACGCGTTGCGACGCCAGCTCATCCCGCATTTCGACGCCTTCTACGGGACGGCGCTCGACCTTCTCGAAGAGGCCGTCAGCGCCAGCGAATTCCGTTGCGTCGATCTTGGCGTCGGCACCGGACTCTTGTCCGAAATGATTCTCAAGCGGTTTCCTGGCGCGCGGGTCGAGGGAATCGATTTCGCGCCGAAGATGCTCGACGCGGCGCGCCAGCGGCTTGCGATTTACGGCGGGCGGATGCGCCTCACGGCCGGAGATTATGCGACAGCGCCGCTTGCCGAACCGGTCGACGCCGTCGTCTCCGCGCTCTCCATCCACCATCTCGAAGATGCGGCGAAGCGCCGCCTCTTCCGGCGAATTTATGATGCGCTGCGTCCGGGCGGCGTCCTCATCAACGCCGACCAGTCGCTCGGCGCGACGCGCGAGATCGAGGACGCCTATCAGCGCCGCTGGGAAGCGGACGTCCAACGCACGGGGATCGCCGAAGACGATTTCGCGGCTGCGAGAAAGCGCGCGGCGCTCGATCGTAGCGCGACCTTCGCCGACCAGATCGCTTGGCTTCAAGACGCCGGGTTCCGCTATGCCGACATCGGCTGGAAGCGCCACCGATTCACGGTGTTTTACGCGCGGCGCTAGCATCGCTTGGCGACGCATGGCCGATTCGCAAGGCTTCGTCGGCGTTGCGCGAGATGACCTGCTGCACCTTGCCGGAGAGCGCGGCGAGCAGCCAGGGCAACTGAATGTCGATGCGCAGCAAATCCTTCAGCACCGTGATCTGCGCCGTCGCCGTCTGGCCGAGCGCCGCGACGCGGACGCTCGCGATATCGCCCGCCCATGTGACGTCCGAACGCGCGATCTTGTCGACATAGTCGCGCTGCATTTTCGTCAGCTGTTCGGAGATGCGGGCTTTCGCCGCTTCGACGCCGAGATCATGCGGCACGGTGACGGTGATGGCGTTCGACATGGCTTCCTCCACTCGCCCCAATGTAGGCGCCTCGGCTCAGGTTTAAATGGCGCGGCCGATGCCGGAGCATGATCTCTCAAAAGTCAGTCCGCCGGGTCGAGATTGCGCCTTTCACATCAGGCTCCCTTCGATCGACGACGATCTGCGCCGATATTTGATATTGCGAGGGTCGAAAATCATAGAATTCCTCGCGCTGAAACGTTAAGGTGCCGTTCATCTTTCATGATGAACCCGACGCGTCGGCGTGGCACGCCCCACAGATGCAACGTTGTCGCTTCGGATGGACAACATGGGGAGGCTTGGAATCGTGCTCGATGACTATGGAGAGATCAACACGGTCAAGGCGAATTTCGACGAAATCTATGCCAAGGATGACCCGAGGTCGTACTATTCTGTATTGGGCGGCTTGGATTACATGATCCCCGACGTCGCTGAGCCCATCATCCGGCAGGTGCTCGCGGCAAAATCTTCCGGCGGAAACAAGCCCATCGTTCTCGATGTCGGTTGCTCATACGGGATCAATGCCGCGGTCCATCGGTTTCCGCTGACTTTCGATACGCTGAGGCGACGATACGCCCGGCGCGAACTGGTGGAATTATCCTCGAATGATCTGTTGCGCCTTGACGCCAATTATTTTGCGGCGTGGCCGGACCGCGGCCTTGCCAGCTTTATCGGCCTTGACGTCTCCGAGCCCGCGATCCGTTACGCCAAGAGCGTTGGTCTGATCGAGGACGGGGTCGTCGCCGATCTGGAGGAGAATGAATTGACGTCGGATGCTGCGCGCATCGTCTCCCGCGCCGACATCATTCTGTCCACAGGCTGTATCGGCTACCTGGGCGAGGCGACGTTTCGCAAGCTGCTTGCGCAAATGGATCGCCAGCCTTGGGTCATTTCCTTCGTGCTGCGCATGTTTCCTTTCGAAGGAGTCGCGC
Source organism: Methylocystis sp. (assembly GCA_051061375.1). Lineage (GTDB taxonomy): Bacteria > Pseudomonadota > Alphaproteobacteria > Rhizobiales > Beijerinckiaceae > Methylocystis. The sequence continues at coordinate 64,533 of JBPFDW010000027.1, forward strand.
AGGCGCTCGGCGAGCACGGCTACGTGACGGAACATCTGGATGGCGCCACTTTCATCCAGCGGCGCTTCCGAAACGGCGACGAATTCGAACATGCGCTGCAGACCCTCGCCGCCCTCGGAAAGGACACGCATGGCCTCGAGGCGGAAGGCCTCTATCACGCCGATCTCTATATTTCTCGGCCCGCCGAGGAAGCGGCGGAATTGCCGCTCTGCGAGTTCGTAACGATTGCGAGCGGCCGTTATCGGTCCTTCGGACCCCGCTATGTCCTTGTCGAGACCGAAGACGGCAGGCTCGTGACGCTCGAGCCCTGAGCGCGCGAACGGGATCGCCGCCGTTCACCTCGCCGAGGCGAGGAGCCCGAGCCGAGTCAGTTCGTGTTCGCGGATGTTGCGGGTGATCGGATAATACCCGCCCTTCTTCGCCTGCATTTGTCCGTCTCTTGAAAGCACATATTTGACGAATTCGCCGCTCAGCGTGTCCATCGGTTTCTTGGGATCTTTCAGCAGATAGACGTAAAGGCCTCGCGCCAGAGGATATTTGCGAGAATAAGTGTTGTCGAAGGAGGCGTCGTAGCAGCCTTTGCCGGACGACCCTACCGGAACCGCGCGCACCGCGCTCGTCTTGTAGCCGATGCCCGAATAGCCCATCGCGAATTTATCGGCGCCGACCGCGCTCACGACGGCCTCCGAGCCGATCTGCATGTGGATGTCGTCCTTGAAGTCGCCGCCGCCCAAGACATGCTGCTTGAAAAATTTGTAGGTGCCCGAGAGCGTGTTGCGGCTATACATCGCGATCGGCTTCGTCGCCCATTCGCCGGTCAGACCGAGTTCGCCCCAGCTGCGGACGCTCCTGCCGCCGCCGCTCTTCGGGTCGGCGGCGAAAACGCGCTCCAACTGCTCCATGGTGACGCATTGCAGCGGATTGTCCTTGTGGACATAAATCGCCAGAGCGTCGATCGCGACGAGAATCGCGGTGGGCTTGTAACCAAATTTCGCTTCGAAGGCGCCGATCTCGTCCGGCGTCATCTGTCGCGACATGGGACCAAGCTGGGATGCTCCGGAGAGCAGCGCCGGCGGCGCCGTATTCGACCCCTTGCCCTCGATCTCGATCGAGACGTTGGGGTAAATCGACTGGAAGCCCTCGACCCACAGCTCCATCTCGTGGAGCATCGTGTCGGACCCGACCGATTTCAGTTTTCCGGACAGCGAACCGACCGCTTTGTAGGGAGAAAGCTCCAAATCGAGCGCGACCGCGCCCGCGGTCAAGACCGCGAAAACGGCGACGGCGGCGGAAAGGGCGCGCAGCTTCATGGATATCTCCGTTGCGTCAAATCATTGCGGCCGCCGCCGACTCGCCTCAGCAAGCTCCTGATCGAGGCGGAGGCGCTTGGCAGTGTCCGCTCAGGCGAGCGTTCGACCGTACTGGGTTTCGCCACAATCTCGCCGAGGGAAATGACACACGCATGACGCTTGCATGACGCCGCCGGCCGCGGCCGGCGGCAACCGCGCGCAAAAAAACCGGAAGGCGAGACTTCGCCTTCCGGTTGGTCGTTCGCGAGCGCGCCGAGGCGCGATGGCGTCTGCTTAGTAGCTGTAATACATGTCGAATTCGACCGGATGCGGAGTCATTTCGAAACGCATCACGTCCTGCATCTTGAGTTCGATGTAGGAATCGATGAAGTCCTTGTCGAAGACGCCGCCGGCGGTCAGATAGGCGTTGTCGGCTTTGAGATTCTCGAGCGCTTCGCGCAGGCTGCCGCACACCGTCGGGATCGCCTTCAACTCTTCCGGGGGAAGATCGTAGAGGTCCTTGTCGGCCGGTCCGCCCGGATCGATCTTGTTGGCGATACCGTCGAGGCCGGCCATCAGCATGGCCGCGAAGGCGAGATAGGGATTCGCCGTCGGGTCGGGGAAGCGGACCTCGACGCGCTTCGCCTTCGGGCTGGCGCTGAAGGGGATGCGGCACGACGCCGAGCGGTTGCGCGACGAATAGGCGAGCAGCACCGGCGCCTCATAGCCCGGGACCAGACGCTTGTAGGAGTTGGTCGACGGGTTGGTGAAGGCGTTCAGCGACTTGGCGTGCTTGATGATGCCGCCGATGTACCACAGGCACTCCTGCGAGAGGCCGGCGTATTTGTCGCCCGCGAAGACCGGCTTGCCGTCCTTCCAGATCGACTGATGGACGTGCATGCCCGAGCCATTGTCGCCGAAGACCGGCTTGGGCATGAAGGTCGCCGACTTGCCGTAGGAATGCGCCACCTGGTGGATGGCGTATTTATAGATCTGCAGATGATCGGCGACGATGACGAGCGTTTCGAACTTCAAACCCAGTTCGTGCTGCGCCGACGCGACTTCGTGATGGTGCTTTTCGACCTTGACGCCCATCGCCGCCATGGCGGCGAGCATCTCGCTGCGCATGTCCTGCGCCGAGTCGACCGGCGGCACCGGGAAATAGCCCCCCTTGGTGCGCACGCGGTGGCCGAGGTTGCCGCCCTCATAGGCGGTGCCGGTGTTGGAGGGCAGTTCGACCGAGTCGATCGAGAAGCCGGTATCATAGGGGTCGGTCGAAAAGCGCACGTCGTCGAAGACGAAGAATTCGGCTTCGGGACCGAAAAAGGCGGTGTCGCCGACGCCGGCGGTCTTGATATGGGCCATCGCCTTCTTGGCGATGCCGCGCGGATCGCGGTTGTAGGGCTGGCCTGTCGAGGGCTCCATGACGTCGCAGACGATCGAGAGCGTCGACGCCGCGAAGAAGGGATCGATGGCGGTGGATTCCAAATCCGGAAGCAGCGTCATGTCCGATTCATTGATCGCCTTCCAGCCCGCGATCGACGAGCCGTCGAACATGATGCCTTCGGTCAGGGCCTCCTCATCGACGATCGACACGTCGAACGTAACATGCTGCCACTTGCCGCGCGGATCGGTAAATCGGAAATCGACGTATTTAACGTCATTATCCTTGATTTGCTTGAGTACGTCCTTGGCCGTCGTCATTTGGTTCGATGCCTCTCTTTGCTGATCTTGCTGTTTAGCCGGTTTCGTATTGGGCGCGGCGGAGCGTTTGAAGATGTTGGCGAGAAAGCTCATGTGGCGGGGGCTCAGTGCTAGATGGCGTCCGCGCCGGTCTCACCGGTGCGGATGCGGATCGCGCCTTCGATGTTGGAAACAAAAATCTTGCCATCGCCGATGCGGCCGGTCTGGGCGGCGGTGCGTATCGCCTCGACGGCGCGTTCCACGGCGTCGTCCGCGAGGACGATCTCGATTTTAACTTTCGGCAGAAAATCAACGACATATTCGGCGCCGCGATAGAGTTCCGTGTGTCCTTTCTGACGACCGAATCCCTTTGCTTCGGTGACCGTGATGCCCTGGAGCCCAGCCGCCTGCAGGGCTTCCTTCACCTCATCGAGCTTGAACGGCTTGATGATCGCCTCGACCTTTTTCATCAAATCCCCCGCGCGCTTAGCTTAAGCCCCGGCCTCGCTAGCGACTTTGGCTCGGCTGAAGAGCCGCCGAGCTTCTATCATTGCCGCGTTGGTCGCGCCATGGCCAAAGTTCCGGCGCCGCATCCGAATTCGGCGCCCATACGACATGCGTTATGCCTAATTATTATGCGATTCGCATAATTATTGGGCTGCATCTCGATCGTCAACGACCGCCGGCAAATCTTCCCTCGCGCCCCATTCCGACCAAGAGCCGTCATAGACCGTCGCCAGAGGACGGCCCGTCGCCGCGAGCGCCAGACTGATGATGCAAGCCGTGAGCCCCGAGCCGCAGGTCGCGATGACCGGCGCGCCGGGATCGACGCCCGCCGCGGCAAACGCCGCTTCGAGATCGGCGCATTCCTTCAATTTGCCGCCGTCGAGCACATTGCCGTAGGGAAGATTGCGCGCGCCCGGCATATGGCCGGAACGCAGCCCGGGGCGCGGCTCCGGCGCCCAGCCGTGGAAACGCGCGGCGCCGCGCGCGTCCACCACCTGCGGCCCGCCGAGGTCAAGCGCGCGCCGCACGGCCGCCGCGTCGGCGACGAGGCTCGCGTCGAAATCGGGCGTAAACCGCGCGGTCGCTCGCTTGCGCGCCTCGCCCTGTTCGAGGGGCCGGCCCTCGGCCTTCCAGACGGGAAGGCCGCCGGCGAGGATCGAGACCTTCTCGGCGCCGAAAACCTTGAGCGTCCACCACAGGCGGGGCGCCGAGAATATTCCGACGGCGTCATAGACGATGGCCCGCATGCCGTCGCCAAATCCCAGCCGGCCGATCTCGGCGGCGAAGACGTCCGGTTTGGGCAACATATGCGGCAGGTCGGTGGAATGATCGGCGACGGCGTCGATATCGAAGAATTGCGCGCCGGGGATATGCTCCGCAAGAAATTCGGCGCGCGCGTCGCGACCGGCCGCCGGCATATGCCAGGAAGCGTCGAAGACGACGAGGTCGGCGTCGAAAAGATGTTCCGAAAGCCAGTCGGCGGAAACGAAAAGTGCGTCGGGGTCGATAATGCGCGTCATGGCTCAGTTCGCTACCGCCTGACGCGGCTTGCATCCGGCCGGCTGGCGTTCACAATACGCCGATTCGATTCTCTCGCCATCGGCGTTCCACCGTCATGCTCGACATCCCCGGCAAGGCCTGCGGCTCCTGTTTCTTCTGCTGCAAGGTTCTTGAAATCGAAGAATTCAAGAAACCGGCCGGTAAGCTTTGCGAACATTGCGCGCACGCCGGCGGTTGCGGCGTTTACGACACCCGTCCGCAAGTATGCCGCGACTATTATTGCCGCTGGAAGGACGAGCGCGGGTTCTCGTCGCAACTGCGGCCCGACCGCGTCGGCACGCTGCTGATGGACGACCCGGACAGCGACGAATATCTCGCCGTCTGCGACCCGGAAAAGCCGTTTTCCTGGCGCAATCCTCTCGTATTCAAGCATCTGGTCGCCGAGGCCAAGGCGGGACGGCTCGTTGTCGCAAAAGCGGGATTGCGGGCATGGCGCATTTTCGAGGACGGACATTGGCAGGAATGGGCCTGAGCCTCTGCGCCGCCGCCGGCCGACAACGCCTTGGAACGTTCGGCCGGGACATCGCCGCCATCGCGACCGCTGTTGCGCTTTGCATAGCGCTTGGCGCGCCGGCTCGGGCGGAGAGTCTCAGGGCGCATTATGCGCTGAGCCTGATGGGGCTTTCGATCGGCAGCGCCTATGCGTCGGGCGTCGTCGATCCGCAGACCTACCGGGTCGAAATCTCGATGCGGACGACCGGCCTCGCCAATCTGATCAACAACGCCAGGGGCGCCGCCAGCGCGAGCGGCGGACTGACGCTCGCGGGCCCCTCGCCGGCAAGCTACGCCAACACCACCTCGAACAGCGATGAAACGCGCACGGTTCGCATGTCGCTCGCCGGCAACGCCGTTCGCTCGGTCGACGTGAGGCCGGCGCCCTGGGACGCCGAGGCGCGCATACCGGTGACGGAAAGCGCCAAGCGTCACGTCGTCGATCCGGTCAGCGCGCTGATCATGCGCGTGCCGCCGGGAGCGGAGCTCACCGGTCCCTCGGCGTGCAACCGGACCATATCGGTGTTCGACGGCGTCACGCGTTTCGACGTGGAGCTCGCCTACGCCGGCGATCACACCGCGCAAACCAGAGGCTACGCCGGCCCCGTCACCGTCTGTTCGGCGCGCTATACGCCGATCGCCGGCCATCGTCCCGACAGTTCGTCCACCCGCTACATGGCGAATAATCACGACATCAGCGTCTGGCTCGCGCCGCTGCCCGACGCCCATGTCGTCGTGCCGATCCACATCGCGATCGGGACCGCCGCCGGCCGGCTCGTCATCGACGCTTCGGAATTCGAGATCACTCAGCGCCGCGCCGACTCCAGGCGCTGAATCGCTTGGCCGGTTTCAGTTGACGCGAACTTCCTTCGTCTTCTTCCGGTTCATCCGATCGGATTCATATTCGAGATATCTGACTTCCGCAGGCTCGGCGTTCGCGTTCGGGCGCAGACAAAAGGAGGGGCGGGGCGAGAACCCCCCTTCCGGGGCCTGGAAGCAATCCGAGTAACGCAGTTCGCACTGAAACATGGTTTCGCTTTTCGGCGCCGCCCGCGCGACGACGGCGCGCGCCTTCTCGATCGCCTCGCGGCATATGTCCGGCGTGAAGCCCCACGCCTCGCAGTCGCTCTGCGTCGCCATATATTTGCCGTCGGCGGAACAGACGGGCGAGCGGCGGAGGGCGTAAAAGGCTGAAAATCCAGCGGCCACGATCGCGACGGCGATGATTACGAATTTGAACATGGAAAGTCTGCTCGCGAGAGGGACGGGCGCCGCGCTCCGATAGATAGTCGCGGGGGCGCCGGCGCGGCAAGCGCAAACTGAGCTTTCAATTCGACAGGCTCATGCGGCGATGCAGCGCATCGGCGGCCATTGCGGTCGCTTGACAGGGCTGTGCGTCTGCAATACTCCCAAACGACCGCATTTCGGAACCGCGGCCGAGAGCTGCGAGCATTATGGCTCTCCGGGCGCGGCTAGGGCCGAATAAGCGATGCAGACGCGTTCCCGCCTAAGTGAGGTCGACGTTGAACTGAGACCGAATTGGGCCGGCGTCAGCCATGCTATCCACTTGACCAATTCTACTACGACCGCAACGCCGCTCGCGCGGATTGCAGCTCTGAGTCTCGGCTTGTGGCAAAACCGGCAGTGTGTGACAGAAGGAGGAAACTATGGGCGCTATTCTTGAACTGACGAGCTATGCAGCGACTCCGGTCGGCATGATCGCGATCATCGTCATTGGCGCGGCCGCCTATTTCGCCGCCCGTTGGGTGTTCAGCGACTAAGACGGGCTTTTAAGAAGCTACAAACACGGCGCGCTGGCCCGGCCAGCGCGCCGTTTTTCTTGCCGGCCGACCCTAACGGGCGCCCGAAGAGGCTTGCATCCGCCGGCGCCTGCGGTATGGTGGCTTTCCCACCACGAACGGGCGGGTAGCGCCGACCCGCTGGGTCAGAATTTGATTGATGCCGGCATTCATTACCAGGGTGAATCGAACACATGCGCTGCGGTCGCGCGGCAGCGGAGGCTAGATGGCTCCTACCTCTTCGATCAGGGCCGGAAACGACCGTAAGGATGGTGGTGGCCGCACCGCGCGGCCCAATGGCGGCGCCGATGGCGCCCTGGCGGAGGCGGAGCGCATCGACGTCGCCGTCGCGGACAAGAGCCCGCTGATCCTCGCGGGTCTCGACAAGCTGCTGTCGGACGACCGCCGTTTCAACCTCGTGGCGAAGCTGACCGACGGCGAGGAATTCCTCGAGGCGGCGCGCCAGCAAAAATTCACCATCGCCGTCATCGGCTGGCAATTGCCGACGCTGCATGCCCGCGACGTTCTGCGGGCGCTGTCCCGCCAGGTCGCCGCGCCCAAAATCGTCGTCTACAGCGGCACCAACGATCCGGCGGCGCCGGCCGAGACGCTCCAGCTTGGCGGCGCCGGCTTCGTCTCGAAGCGCGCCCCGCCTGAGCGGCTTCTGGACGTGCTCGCCGCGGTGGCGGCCGGCGACATGGTGTTTCCGTTCGTCGACATTCGCAAAATGCGCAGCGATCCGCTGGAAAATCTGACCTTGCGGGAGCGCAGCCTGTTGTCGGCGCTTGGCTCGGGCCACACCAACAGCCAGCTCGCCAAGGATTTCGGAGTGTCGATCAACACGATCAAGTTCCACCTGCGCAATCTTTTCGAGAAGCTCGATGTGCGCAATCGCGCGCAAGCCATCGCCCTTTTTCTGGAAATGAAGCACGGCGCCTATCCGGGCGGCGGCGGCGGGCGCAGCATGGAGCCGGCGGGCGCTTCGCGCGGACGGCGCAGCCGCCCGGAATAGGTCACGGCGCGGGAAACAGCGCGTCGGTCTTTCCGGTCAGCCGATAGGCGACAAGTCCCGCCCATTCATGCGCGGCGGATTCGACGAGAGCCAAGGCGCCAACTGCGCCGCCTGGAAACTCGAGACGCCAGACGTCGCGGCGCGCGCGGTAATCGACCGGAAAGGCGATCACCGGAAAGCCTGCCTTGCGAAAGACGCCGATCGCGCGCGGCATGTGCATGGCGGAGGTGACAAGCAGCCAGCGTTCGCCCGCCTTCGGCTGAACCAGTTCGCGCGTGAAGACGGCGTTTTCGAGCGTGTTGCGCGAGCGCCCTTCATAGATGGCGCGGCTGTCGTCAAGGCCGGCGTCGTTCCAGAATTGTTTCGCGACCTTGGCTTCCGAATAGGGAAAGCCCAGCAGCGCCGCCGATCCGCCGCTGAAAACGAGCCGCGCCTCCGGATATTTTCGCATCAGCGCGATCGGCGTCGTGAGGCGTTCCGCCGCCTCCGATAAAACCGGCCAGATTCGCTCGGCGCTCAACTCTGCATTGGCCGCTCCGCCGAGCACGATGATTCCGTCGGGCGCCGCCGGCGGATCGCGCGGCGCCTCGTGAAAGCGGCCTTCGAGCGGCGCCGCGAGCATATCGCCGAGCGGCGTGAAACCCATGAGGAGCAGCGCGAGCGCGCCCATGGTCGTGAGCGCGCGACCCCATGCGCGCCAGCGCGTGTAGAGCAGCGCCGCGCCGATGGCGCAAAGAAAGATGGCGACATGAACGGGCGCCAGAAGGAAGCCGAGAATCTTCGAGGCGAGGAAGAACATTGGCGTTGGCGACTCCTCCGCGCGTCATCGCGAGGCGCGAAGCGACGAAGCAATGTCGGGTTCTTGCAAAGCGTTCGCCGGCCTTTCGAGCCGCGCGCTTCGCTTGCTCCTCGGGATGACCAAAGCAGCTTACATGTTCGGATAATTCGGTCCGCCGCCGCCCTCCGGGGGAACCCAGGTGATGTTCTGCGCCGGGTCCTTGATGTCGCATGTCTTGCAGTGAACGCAATTCTGCGCGTTGATCACGAAACGCGGATCGCGACGTGTCTCTTCATCGGCATAGACCACTTCATAGACGCCCGCCGGGCAATAGAGCCGCGCCGGTTCGCCATAGACCGGAAGATTGCGCTCGATGGGGATCTCCGGATCGGCGAGCTTCAGATGGACCGGCTGATCCTCCTCATGATTGGTGTTGGAGACGAACACCGACGACAGCTTGTCGAAGACAAGTTTGCTGGCGCGTTTCGGATAGACGATCGGCGTGACTTCCGAGAGCGGCTTTAAGGTCTCGTAATCGGCCTTGCCGTGCTTGAGCGTCCCGAAGAAGGAAAAGCCGAACAGTTCATTCGTCCACATGTCGAGGCCGAACAGCGGCGCGCCGACATAGGTGCCATATTTGGACCACAGCGGCTTGACGTTGCGCACGCGCTTCAGATCGCGGCCGATGTCCGAAGATCGCCAGGCCGCGTCATAGGCGTCGACCGTGTCATGCGCGCGGCCTTCGCCGATCGCCGCCGCGACATGTTCGGCGCATAAAATCCCCGAGAGCATCGCATTATGCGACCCCTTGATGCGCGGCACGTTCATGAAGCCTGCGCCGCAGCCGGCCAGCGCGCCGCCCGGCATGACGAGCCTCGGCACGCTCTGCCACCCGCCTTCGGTCAGCGCGCGCGCGCCATAGGACAGACGTTCGCCGCCTTCGAGCGTCGGCGCGACCATCGGATGCGTCTTGAAGCGTTGAAACTCGTCGAAGGGAGAGAGCGTCGGATTCGAATAGTTGAGATGGACGACGAAACCGATCGATACGAGATCATCGTCGAAATGATAAAGGAAAGAGCCGCCGCCGGTATCGCCGGCGAGCGGCCAGCCGAAGGAATGCTGGACAAGCCCGTCCTTGTGCTTCTCCTTGGGAATGCGCCACAGCTCCTTGAAGCCGATGCCGAATTTCTGTGGTTCGCTATTGGCGCAAAGATCGTATCTGGCGAGCAACTGCTTGGTCAGCGAGCCGCGCGCGCCTTCGGCGAAAATCGTATATTTGCCCTTCAGCTCCATCCCTCGGGTGAAACTGTCTTTCGGCTCGCCGTCGCGGCCGACGCCCATGTCGCCCGTCGCGACGCCGACGATTTCGCCGTTCTCGCCGTAAAGAACCTCGGCGCCGGCGAAGCCGGGATAGACCTCCACGCCGAGGGTTTCGGCTTCGGCGGCGAGAAAGCGCACGACATTGCCGAGCGAGCCGATGAAATTGCCGTGGTTGTTCATCAGCCGCGGCATTAGCATGTTGGGGATGCGAAAGCCGCCCTTCTCCGTCAACAGCAGGAAATGATCTTCATGCACCTGGGTTTTGAGCGGCGCGTCGTCGCGCGTGCGCCAGTCGGGCAAAAGACGATCGAGGCCGATCGGGTCGATCACCGCGCCCGACAGAATATGCGCGCCGGGCTCGGAGCCTTTTTCGATGACGACGACTGAAAGATCGGGCGCGATTTGCTTCAAGCGAATCGCCGCGGCGAGGCCGGCCGGACCCGCGCCGACCACGACCACGTCATACTCCATCGATTCACGCGGCGGCAGATCCGTATCTTCAGCCATTTTCAATCCCTTTTCGCCTTTCTTGGAGGCATTCTAGCCTTTTTGCGGCGGCTGCGGCAAAAGGAGTTTCGCGTTTGAGGAGGGCTTCGGTGCGCTTGCTTCCGGCGGGGTTTCGCGGCGCGGCGGCGCAGGTGCATAATCCAATGATGTTCGATCCGCTCTTCGCTCCCGTCGCATGAAGCGTCTCCTGTTCCTTATGGCGATGGCGCTCCTTGCCGTCGTCATTTGGCGCGTCACCTATCGTCCGGCCAATGCCGACGGCGTCTTCCTCGGCTATGTCGAGGGGGACACCCTCTATATTGCGCCCCATGAGAGCGAGAAAGTCGCCAGCACTGCGGTCGCCGCCGGTTCGGTGGTGAAGAAGGGCGATCCGCTGTTCGCGATGTCGACGACGCTTCTCGATCGCGCCCGCGACGAGGCGGCGGCGCGCGTCGCGCAACTCGAGGCGCAGGCCGAAAATCTGCAGGCGGCGATGAATCGCCCGGAGCAGATCGCGGTTCTGCAGGCGGCGCTGGAGCGCGCCGAGGCCGCGCTGCAATTGTCGCGCGCCGATTATGAGCGGCAGCGCAAGCTTTACGCCGAGGGCCATGTCGCCAAGGCGGCGCTCGACCGCGCCGAGATGGCGCGCGCGCGCGACGAAGCGAGCGTGAAGGAGGCGCGCCGGCAGGTCGAGGCCTCGCGCATGGCGAGCCGTTCGCAAGAGATCGAAGCCGCCGAAGCCAGTTTGAAACAGGCGCGCGCGCAGCTCGACGCGCTGAACATTCGCATCAAACGCCAGAGCGTCGTCGCGCCCGCCGACGGCGTCGTGCAGGACGTGTTTTTCCGGCCCGGCGAAATCGTCAACGCCGGCCAGCCGGTCGTCGCGCTGTTGCCGCCGGAGAATCGCAAGGTGCGGTTCTACGTCTCCGAACCGGAGCTTCCGAAAGTTTCGCTTGGCGAACGGGTGCGCATAACATGCGACGGCTGCGCCGGCGATCTTTACGGACGCGTCAATTATATCGCCGGCCGCCAGGAATATACGCCGCCCGTCATCTTCAGCGACAAGGAGCGCGCCAAGCTCGTCTTCAAGGTCGAGGCGCATCTTGAAGGCGCGGCGCGCGCCGTGCCGCTCGGAATGCCGGTCGCGGTGACGCAAGCGCCGGAATCGACGGAACCTGCGCCATGAGCGTCGAGCGCGAGATCGCGATCGACGCGCGCGGGCTGACCAAATCCTTCGGCGGGAAAAAAGTCGTCGACAATCTCTCGCTGCAGGTCGCGCGCGGCGACATTCAGGGATTTCTCGGCCCGAACGGCAGCGGCAAGACGACGACGATCCGCATGCTCTGCGGCCTGCTGACCCCGGATTCGGGCGAGGGCACCTGTCTTGGCTACGACATCCGCCGCCAGCAGAAGGAGATCAAACGTTGCGTCGGCTATATGACGCAGGGCTTTTCGCTCTATCGCGACCTCACCATTCGCGAAAATCTCGAATTCGTCGCGCGGGTCTATAATCTCGAAGCGCCCGAGGACGCGGCGCAGGCGGCGCTCGAGCGACTGGGCCTCGCGGCGCGCGCCGACCAGCTCGCCGGCGAACTGTCCGGCGGCTGGAAGCAGCGGCTGGCGCTCGGCGCCTGCATCCTTCCCGGTCCGGCGCTGCTGCTTCTCGACGAGCCGACAGCCGGCGTCGATCCCAAGGCGCGCCGCGATTTCTGGGATGAAATCCATCATCTCTCGACGCAAGGCCTGACCGTGCTGGTTTCGACCCATTACATGGACGAAGCCGAGCGCTGCCATAAGATCGCTTACATCGCCAACGGCCGGCTGCTCGCTTCGGGCACGATGCCGGAGATCGTCGCCGGCGCGCATCTTTCGACCTGGGTGGTGACCGGCGAGGGTCTCGATGCGCTCGCCAGCGAATTGAAACATCAGCCCGGCGTCGACATTGTCGCGCGGTTCGGTTCGGCGCTGCATGTCGGCGGGCGTGACGAAGCGGCCATCGAGCGCCTCGCCCGCCGCTATGGCGCCGAAGGCCGTCGCCATTGGAAACGCGACGAGCCGACGCTCGAAGACGTGTTCATCGATCTGATGAGCCGGGCGGGAGCGGACCAATGAGCGCGCCGCAAGACCTGCCGAGCGGCGCCCGGCGTCCCGCGCGCGGCGCGCTGGCGCAGTCCTTCCGGCGTTGCGTCGCCATGTTCGTCAAGGAGTTCATCCAGCTTCGCCGCGACCGGCCGACCTTCGCAATGATCGTCGGCATTCCGCTCATACAATTGCTGCTCTTCGGATACGCGATCAACACCGATCCCAAACATCTGCCGACGGCCGTGCTGACGAGCGACGACAGTCCGATCGCGCGCGCGCTGATCGGCGCCTTGCGGGCGACCGATTATTTCGACATCAAATATGTCGCCAGGGGAGAAGCGGACGCCGACCAATTGATCCTTTCGAACAAAGCGCAATTCGTCATTCAGATTCCGCCTGATTTTTCTCGCCGGCTGGTTCGCGGCGAAAAACCGGCGGTGCTGCTCATTGCCGACGCGTCCGACCCGGTCGCCACCTCTGGCGCCGTCGCCGCCGCGCTCGGCGCCGCCAATCAGGCGCTCGACCGGGAATTGATCGGACCGCTGGCCTCGCTTTCGCAAAACGCGGCGCCTTATGAGATGCGCGTGCATCGCCGCTACAATCCAGCGGGAGAGACGCGCCGCAACATCGTGCCCGGACTGATCGGGACGATTTTGACCATGACGATGCTGATGTATACGGCGATGTCGGTGACGCGGGAAATCGAGCGGGGAACGATGGAGGCGCTGCTCGCCATGCCGATACTCCCGGTCGAGATCATGCTCGGAAAAATCGCGCCCTATGTGGTCGTCGGCGCGGTGCAGATGGCGACGATTCTCATCTTCGCGGCGCTGTTGTTTCAAGTGCCGGTGGTCGGCTCGCTGTTCACCCTCACCACGCTGACCCTGCTGTTCATCGTCGCCAATCTGTCCGTCGGCTACACCTTCTCGACCGTCGCGGAAAACCAGCTGCAGGCGATGCAGCTGACCTTCTTCTTTTTTCTGCCGAGCATGCTTCTGTCGGGCTTCCTTTTTCCGTTCTACGGCATGCCGAAATGGGCGCAATATGTGGGAGAGGCGCTGCCGCTCACCCATTATCTGCGCATCGTTCGCTCGGTGATGTTGAAAGGCTCGACCTTCGGCGACCTTGCCATCGACGCCGGCGCGCTCGCGGCTTTCACGCTTATTGCGATGAGCCTCGCGGTGATGCGATTCCGGCAGACGTTGGACTGACGTTGACAGCCGCTTTCCTTAACGGCCAAACATTGGCGCGGAGATAAAAATGTCTGACACGGAAGATCCGGAGAGGCGGTTCAACCTCATCATGAAGGTCGCTATGGCCGCCGCAGTGTTGCTGACCGGCTATTACGTCTGGTCGTTTTTCGTCAGCAGCCGCTATCAGGCGCTGTGCGGCGGCTCCTACTGGGAGCTGGACAAGAAGGAAATCGATTCCTGCATCGACCGGAAAAAGGAGCTCGAGAAGTAGGCCGGTCCGCAGCGCGTCACGTCGGTTGCGCCGAAAATGGCGCCGGAACGTCGCCGGAGCAGCGGTTTAAAACAGAAAAGCCGCGCTCTGCGCGAAGAAGCCCGCAAACAGCAGCAGCCCGGCGTCGCGATTGGAGCGGAACAGGCGAAGCGCGGTTTCGGGCGCGGCGTTCTCTTTCGTCTGCGCCGTCTGCCAGGCGAGATGCGCCGCATAGGCGGCGGCGCCGAGATAGGACGGCCATCCGCCGCCCGCCAGAAATACCGCGACGGCGGCGCTCGCCGCGGACAGGGCGTAGAGCGCGCCGACCGCCAGTTGCACGCGCGGCCCGAAGAGACGCGCCGTCGAGCGCACGCCGACGATCGCGTCGTCCGTCAGGTCCTGAAGCGCATAAATCGTATCGAAGCCGATGGTCCAGGCGACGGCCGCGGCGTAGAGGAACAGCGCCGGCGCGCCGAGCGCGCCCGTCTGCGCCGTCCAGCCGAGCAGCGCGCCATAGGCGAAGGCCGATCCGAGAATCGCCTGCGGCCAGGAGGTGAATCGCTTGGCGAAGGGATAGACCAGCACGATCAGCGGCGAGAGCAGTCCAAGCGCGATCGTCAGCCCGTTGAACGACAAGAGCACGGCCAGCCCGACGAGGCATTGCGCGACGACAAAGCCGAGCGCGGCGCGCGGCGTCGCCCGTCCGCTGGCGAGCGGTCGCATCCGCGTGCGCTCGACCTTGGCGTCGATCTCGCGGTCGACATAGTCGTTATAGGTCGAGCCCGCGCCGCGCATGACGACGGCCCCGATGAAGAACAGTGTCAGATGCCAGAAATTCGGGCCTTCGCGCAGCGCGACCGACGCGAGCGCGCTCGATTCCCAGCAAGGCAGAAGCAGCAGCTGCCAGCCGATCGGCCGATCGATCCGCGCGAGCTGAATAAAGGGAAGCAGCGCTGGCGGCGCGCGCCGGAGCAGCGGATGGCCGGCGATCGCGTCGGGGAGCGCGGCGGCCTCCGACGAATCGCCGCTTCGCGCTGCGCTCACAGCGGTCCGGCGGGCAGTTTCGGCGGCGCCATCATGCCGCCGCCCCCGGCGGCCGCCTGATCGCGCATCTCTTTCACCTTCGCTGCGGCCGCGCAGGCCTGCGTAGCGAAGCCCTGAGTCTTGTTGCGCGCATCCTTGAAGCCGTCGACGACATTGTCCGGGATGTTGCACCATTCCTTGTTCTTGGCCAGGTAGTTCATCATCTCGGTCTCGACGGCGACGAGACGGCGCGCGGCCGGGCAGGCGGCTTCCGGATCCATCTTGCCCTTGCCCGCCTTGCCGATGGCGTTGAGCGCCTCGATGCCGGCCATCCGCTTTTGGGTGAGTTTCTGAAAGTCTTCCTGGCAGCTTTGTTGCCCATGCGCGCCGCCCGCCACGAGCAGCGCTGCGAAGAAGGAGAGTCGCGCAAGCGCGCGCGGGAAATTGACGGCGCCGATGATCATGTCTCTTGGTCCGCTCATCAGGCTTGTGGTCCGTTCATCAGGCTTGCAGGAATACCAGCAGGCTTGCCGGCGACGCAAGTTTTGGCCAACCTGTCCGCAACAAAGCGGCGGCTTCATGGCAGGCGCGCATGGCGCTCGCGCCTCCGCTGGGAAGCGATTGTGTCAGCATATGATTTTACCGCTCAGCGCCTGTTCGTTCGCGACGAACTCGCGCCGGGCGTCGAATTCGCACCTTCAGCTGAGGCGTTGAACTATCTGCTTAATGTCCTGCGCCTGCGCGAGGGCGCCTCGATACATCTGTTCAACGGCCGCGACGGCGAATTTCGCGCGACGCTCTTCGATGTGTCGCGCCGCGCCGCGAGACTGCGCGTCGCCGGGCGCCTGCGCGCGCAGCCCGAACGCGCCGACCTCGACTATTGTTTCGCTCCGTTGAAGCAGGCGCGGCTCGACTATATGGCGCAAAAGGCCACGGAGATGGGGGCCGGCCGGCTCGTGCCGGTGATCACGCATCGCACCCAGGTTCGCCGAATCAATTCGGCGCGACTTCAATCGAATGTCATCGAAGCCGCCGAGCAATGCGGCGTGCTGGCCGTTCCCGAAGTCGGCGCCGCGATCGCATTGCCCGATTTTCTGGCGCGTTTGCCGGTGCGGCGGCTGCTGGTTTTTTGCGATGAACATGCCGATCTCGCCAATCCGGCGGATGCGCTCGCCGGCCGCACGGCCCACGAGGGCGTGAGCGTGCTCATTGGACCCGAAGGCGGCTTCGACGACGCCGAACGGGCGTCGATTCGAAATTTGCCGAACGTCGTTCGTCTGTCGCTTGGACCGCGCGTGCTTCGCGCCGACACCGCCGCTGTCGCCGCTCTGGCGATCATACAGGCCACGATCGGCGATTGGCGGTCCTCCGACGCGCCCGATTCCTAAACAAAAAATAAATAAATGGAAAATAAAGCGTAGTTCTCAAGCGACGTCGACGCGCGTCGCCCGTCGGCGTTAACGACACGATGCTGCCACGATGTTTGTCTCTAGTTGCGAGCGGCGGAACGGAGTGTCGCTTCGAGGCCAGAGGCCCATCTTCGCCGCCCGCGTAACGATTGCGTATCGAGTGACTTGGTCGGGATTGCAAGGCTCCTGAAATCTCGCGCGCCTTGCGCGAACTTTCGGAGGTAAGGCCAAATATTATGACGACGCTAGAAACCACAAGCCGCAGCGACCATCGCTTTCCGGGACGCTATTTTGGCGTTGTCGCGCTCGCCGCGCTGGCTGTCACGCCGGTTCGCGCCGAGAATGTCAGCCAATGCGCGCGCTATGGCGCCGATTATGTCGCAGTCGCTGGGTCAAACGGCTGCGTTCGACTGGGCGGTCACGTCCGCGTCACCATGCCTCGAACGCCGGTCGCGCCGATGGGTTACGCGGCGATGCCCCGTGACGGCATGCAGCATGCCTCCGCGCGTTCCTCATGGCTCCCGATGGCGCCCTTCGGACTGCGCGATCTCTTCCCGCGCTAATTCACGCTGCGTTTAGGCGATTCGAATCCGCTAGAGCGGCAGAACGCAGTTCGTGAAGGCGGCGTCGATCGATCGTCCCCAGGCGCCGTGATAGGCGTCCAGCCGCTGCTGCGCCAAAGTTCGACCGTCTTCGAGAATTGCTTCGAGCGGCGCGAGGAAAACGCTTTCGTCGCGCCCCTGATCGTCGAGTCGCGCGCGCCGGCGCAAGCCGTTCCTGGCCAGCGAAAGAACGTCGCGCCCGATATCGCGCAGGCTGCGGCCCCCGATCGTCGCATCGAGCGCCAGCGCGGGAACGTCGTCGCGCAGCGTCTGGCGGGCGTCGGCGTTCCAGTTCTTGGTGAGTTCGCGCGAAGCGTCGAGCGCGCCCGAATCATAAAACAGGCCGGCGAAGAGCGCCGCAAGGGCGGTAAAATGCGCGCGAGGCCCGGCGTCCGCGCCGCGCATTTCAAGATAGGTCTTTAGTCTGACTTCGGGAAAAATCGTCGAGAGGTGATTGGCCCAGTCGGACATTGTGGCCTGTTCGCCGGGCAATTGCTGAAGCCGCCCCTTCATCAGATCGCGAAAGCTCGCGCCGGCGACGTCGTAATACACGTCTCCGCGCTTGACGAAATACATCGGCACGTCGAGCGCATAGTCGACATATCGCTCGAAGCCGAACCCCTGTTCGAAGGCGAAGGGCAGCATGCCGGTGCGATTCGGGTCGGTGTCGAGCCAAATGTAGGATCGCTGCGACAGCCGGCCGGTCGGCTTGCCGTCGAGAAACGGCGAATTGGCGAAAATCGCGGTGACGAATGGCTGCAGAGCGAGGCCGACCCGCATCTTTTGAACCATGTCGGGCTCGTCGACGAAGTCGACGTTGACCTGCACGGTGGCGGTGCGGAACATCATGTCGAGCCCGCGCGCGCCGACTTTCGGCATATAGGCCTGCATGATGGCGTAGCGCTGCTTGGGCATCGCCGGCGTTTCGGCGCGCGACCATTTGGGGCTGCAGCCGAGATCGAGGAAGCTCACCCCGAGCGCGCGCGCCGCCGGGGCAAGCGCGGCGAAATGCGCGTCGAGTTCGTCCTTGGTGGCGTGAACGTCAAGCAGCGGCGCGCCGGAGAGTTCGAACTGGCCGCCGGGCTCGAGCGAAATCGCCCCGCCGCCATCCGGCTGGTAGAGGCCGATCAGCGCCTCGCGATCGAAAATCGGCGCCCAGCCGAGCGCGTCGCCCAGGCCCTCAAGCAGCGCGCGCACGCCGCCGCGGCCGGCAAAGCCCTCATAGGGGACCGGCGCATGGTCGGCGGCGTAAAAAGGGATTTTCTCATGTTCGGTGCCGATGCGGAGCGGCGCGCCGCCGGTCTTGCAGCCGGCTTCCAGCCATTCGACCAACATGTTGCGCGACGTGATCGGCGTCGTGTCGGATACGTCGCGGGCCATCTATCGGAAACTGTCCGTGTTCGAGGAAGGGCGCGATTGCGGCGCGGACGCGCCTCGCGCTGTCGAGGATTCGCGCCGACTGGATTGCAGGAAAGCCGGCGCTGCGCAAGCCTGCGGCGCGCCGGCCGGGAAGGGCGCCTCTCTAAGGATCGGCCGTCCGTCTCCAGCGGGCTTGGCCCGCCGCCGAGACGGCGCCGCCTCACTCAGCGTTTGCCGAACATCTGGCCGATGATGCTCTCGAAATCGGAGCGCGGACCTGCGGTTTCTCCTCCGCTGGCGCGTCCGACCTGCAGCGTCTTCTTGATCTCCTCGATCGCCTGCTGGATCGACGCCTGGTCCATGTCCTCCGGCATGCCCTGGGGGCGGCTTCGACCTGGGTCAAGATCGAGCGGGCCGCCGCCTGAATCATCCGCCGGTCCACGATAGGGCCCCGGCGCCGGACGGCGGCCGCCGCCAAGCAGCGACCCAAGGATCGATCCCAGGATTCCGCCGAGCGCGCCGCCGCCCATTCCGCCGCCGCGCGGCGTCGGCATCGGCGCGGGTTCGGGCTGCGGCGCACGGGCGCCGCCGAGCATTTGTTCCAGGATCGAGCCGAGCGCGCCGGAATTGACCAGCTGACCCAAAACGCCCCCAAGACCGCTGTTGTTCATGTTCTTGAACAATCCGCCGATGAGAACCGAGGCGAGCACCGGCAGGAGCTGCGAAAGAATGTCGGGCCGCAGACCAGACTGGCGCGCGGCGACCTGAACCACCTGTCCGGCCGCCGCCGGAGAGCCGAAGAGATCGTCGAGCAGCTGCCGCGACTGCGCGACAGAGTCCAAGTCATGCGCGGCGCCGGGCTCATAAAAGGCCGCCGCGCGTCCGGGCGCGGCGAGTTCGCCCAGAAGCCTTTCGAACAGCGCCGGATTTTCCGCGGCGTTGCTCAACCCGACTTCCAGCGCGGGGGCGAGCGCCCTGACGGCGCCGTCCATCTGTTCTTCCGTGAGGCCATAGCGTTGAGCCAGATTGGCGACCAGCTGGCCGCCTTGCGCCGACTGCAAAATCTCGTCGAGATACGACATGCGCGCAGCTCCGTTCGATCGGGCCCGGATGCTGGGCCCGCCATCATGGTGTCACAGTCCGGCGGCGCCGCCAATCGGCGGCTCGGCTGGGGAAACCATTCGGGGCGCAGGGCGTTGTGCAAGATATTGGCCCTGCTGGCGGATGGGTCCGTCGGAGCCGGTCCGCGCCGCTCCGCGGCTTGACACCGCCGCGCATGCGCGACATTGCTTGCCGGCGTTCAGTCCGGGAATCTGGATGGCCGCGTTTGGCGCTTGAGCGACTCGCCGCCTCGCGCCGCCTCTGCCAAAGGCGCGAAGATGAACGTTCACTCTCGGCCCGCGAAGCCGCCGCTCAAAATCCTCCTGTGTTCGCCGCGGGGGTTTTGCGCCGGCGTCGTGCGCGCGATCGACGCCGTCGAGCGGGCGCTGGCGAAATTCGGACCGCCCGTCTATGTGCGGCACGAAATCGTCCACAATCGCTATGTCGTCGAATCGCTCAAGGCCAAGGGCGCGATTTTCGTCGAGGAGCTCGACGAGATTCCCGACACCCAGGCGCCGGTGATCTTCTCGGCGCATGGCGTCGCCAAGGAGGTCTCCGCCGCGGCGGCCGAGCGCGGCCTTCTCGCCATCGACGCGACCTGTCCGCTCGTCACGAAAGTGCACAGGGAGGCGGAAATTCATTGGCGGCGCGGCCGTCGGGTGCTGCTCGTCGGACATTCCGGCCATCCGGAAGTCGTCGGCACCATGGGGCAGCTGCCGGAAGGCGCGGTGGTGCTGGTCGAGTCCGTCGAGGACATCGATCGACTGAAATTCGACGATGAATCCAATTTGGCTTATGTGACGCAAACGACGCTGTCGGTCGACGACTCGCAGGGGATCGTCAACGCGCTGATGCGACGCTTTCCAAAAATCATCGGCCCGCACAAGGAAGACATCTGCTATGCGACCACCAACCGCCAGGCGGCGGTCAAGGAGGTCGCGCCTTACGTCGACGCGGTGATCGTCGTCGGATCGCCCAATTCCTCCAACTCGCAGCGGCTGCGCGAAGTGGCCGAGCGCGCCGGCGCGCCCGCCCAGCTCGTGCAGGGCCGCAGAGAGATCGACTGGGAGATTTTCGGCGCCATATCGACGCTCGGGATTACCGCCGGCGCTTCGGCGCCCGAGGTTCTGGTCGAGGAGATCATGGACGCCTTCGCCGAGCGTTACGACATTGTCGTCGAGACGATCTCCAGCGCCGACGAGAACGTGTCCTTCCCCCTGCCAAAGGAACTGCGGGCGATCGCCTGAGGGCGGCCTGCGGGAACGGTCGGCGCGCATGGCCGTCTATACGCTGGTCGACGATGAGGAGCTGATCGCTTTCCTCTCGGCCTATGACCTCGGCGACTTGCTCTCCTGCAAAGGCATCGCCGAGGGCGTCGAAAACTCCAACTACTACCTCCACACCGGGGCGGGAAGCTTCATCCTCACGCTTTATGAAAAGCGCGTCGCGGAAGAAGATCTGCCATTCTTCCTGAATCTGATGGAGCATCTCGCCGCGCGCGGCGTCACCTGTCCGCTGCCGGTTAAAGACCGCTCCGGCGTCGCGCTCGGGCGACTCGCCAGCCGACCCGCCGCGATCATCACCTTCCTTGACGGCTATTCCGTCCATCACCCCGACGCCGCGCATTGCGCCGCGCTCGGCGCGACGCTGGCGCAATTTCACCTCGCCGGCGCCGATTTTCCGCAGCGGCGGCGCAACGCGCTGTCCGTCGAGGGGTGGCGACCGCTTTTCGCGAGCTGCGCGTCGCGCGCCGATGAGGTGGCGACGGGGCTGCGCGCGCTTGTCGAAGCAGAGCTCGATCATCTGGAGCGGGACTGGCCGCGCGACCTGCCGGGCGGCGTGATCCACGCCGATCTTTTCCCGGACAATGTGTTCTTTCTCGGCGAGCGAATCTCCGGACTGATCGATTTCTATTTCGCCTGCACCGACGCCTACGCCTATGACCTGGCGGTCTGCCTGAACGCCTGGTGCTTTGACGTCGATCATCGCTATCAGTCCGAGAAGGGCGCCGCGCTGCTCGACGCTTACCGCCGAATCCGGCCGCTCTCCCCAGCCGAGATCGCGGCCTTCCCGACGCTCGCGCGCGGCGCCGCGTTGCGTTTCCTGCTGACCCGCTACGTCGACTGGCTCAACGTGCCGGCGGGCGCGCTGGTGCGTCCCAAGGACCCGCGCGAATATCTTGCGAAACTCCAGTTTCACCAGTCCGCCGCCGATGCGGGCGTCTATGGCCTCGGCTCGTGACGCGCCGCGCCGCGATCTGGACCGACGGCGCCTGCTCGGGCAATCCGGGGCCTGGCGGCTGGGGCGCGATTTTGCGATTCGGCGATCGCGAAAAGGAGATCAACGGCGGCGAGCCGCTCACCACCAACAACCGCATGGAGCTGATGGCGGCGATCATGGCGCTCGAAGCGCTGACGCGGCCTTGCGCGGTCGATCTCCACACCGATTCGCAATATTTGCGCGGCGGGATCACCTCCTGGATCGCCGGCTGGAAAGCGCGCGGCTGGCGCACCGCCGACCGGAAGCCCGTGAAGAACGTCGATCTCTGGCAAAGGCTGGAAGCGGCGGCGGAGCGGCATGACGTCGATTGGCATTGGGTCAAGGGCCATTCGGGCCATGACATGAATGAGCGCGCCGACGAATTGGCGCGCGCCGGCATGGCGCCTTTCATCCCCGGCGGCCCGACGGCAAGCGCGCGCGCTTCGTTGAAATAGTCTTGTCGACGCGCTGACCGACCCTATCTCAAAGTCGACCAGGACTCTTCTTCGCCTTTGGGGAGCGCGGCTCAGCCGCGTTCCCCATTTTGCTTTGGACATCCGATTGAGCTGTTGGCCATCATATTGACATGACGCCGCGCAAAGGAGCCATGTGCGGTTGAGTTAAGCGCGTCTTCGCTGATTCTCTCTTTAATGGAGGGCAAGACGTCGATGCACCTTCCCAGGAAATGGTGGATCGGGCTGCCGGTCCTTACGGGACTCGCCTATTTTGCTCAGAACGCGCTGACCGGTCCGCTGGAGGACGATCTGCGCGCCGCGGTCCTTTCCCGCATTGCAAAATCTCCTGACGCGATCGACAGAGCGGACGTGCGCGTTGCGGGCCGCGATGTGATTCTCGCCGGCATTTCGCTGTCGCCCGATGTGAAAGCGCGCCTTCTGACGGCGTTGGGCGTCGAAACGCCGGCGCGGCGAATCGTCGACGCGACCGAGCCGCTCTCGCGCGCAACGCCCTTTGTGCTGCGACTCGAACGCCGTGGCGGCAAGGCCACGATTTCAGGCAACGTCCCGCCGACAGGCGCGCGCGAAAAGCTGCGCGCCGAGATCGCCGCTCTTGGCCTGGAAGTGAGCGACGCCGCCGCCTATGCCGACGGCGCGCCCCAATCCTTCGCCGATCTCGCCGCCTTCGCCGTCCGGCGTCTCGCCGAACTCGACCCCGCGACGACGACGATCACCGACGCCACGCTCGCGGTTGCGGGAGAGGCGCGCAGCGCGGCCGATTACGACAAGGCGCTCGCGGCGCTCAAGGCGCCGCCGTTCGACGCGGGCGCCGTAAAGGCCGCAGTGTCGCCGCCGCGCGTGTCGCCTTATGTGTTTGCCGCGGCCTTGCGCGACGGCGTCGTCAGCCTGTCGGGCCATCTTCCGAGCGATGATCTGCGCAAACAGGTTGTCGCCATGGCGGCTTCGGCGGGCGCCGGGGCGGCGGTCAGCGACGCCACGCAGCTTGGCGCCGGCGCGCCGGAAGGCGACTTCGCCGGCGCGCTCGCTTTCGCCGTCGGCGAACTCGGCAAGCTGTCGCAGGGCAAGGTCGTCGTCGCCGACGGCAAGATTTTCATCGAAGGGCAGGGCCGCGAAAACATATTGAACGCGACGATCGAGGCGGACGCCAAAGCGCGCCTGCCTTCGAGATTCGCGATCGCGCGGCTCGATGTCATGGCGGGTCCGGTCGCGCCTTACGTGTTTGACGCGCAGCGCGCCGGCGGAGAAGTGACGCTCTCCGGCTATGCGCCGGATGAAGCCGTCCGCAATCGCCTCCTCGAAACCGCGCGCAGAAGTTTCTTCGACGCGACGGTCGTCGATCGGCTCGTTGTCGCGAAGGGCGCGCCGCAGAATTTCGCGGAGGCGACGGATCATGCGCTCGCCGCGCTGGCGCGGCTCGACGAGGGCAAGCTTTCGATCAGCGATTCGACTGTCTCGCTCGCGGGAGTCGCGCGTCATCAGGTCGCGCGCGCCGATATCGCGGCGGCGTTCGACGAGGGACTTCCGCAAAGCTTCCGCGGCGCCGCGCAGCTCTCGACGCGCATCGTCGGCGCGCCGCTCGACGCTGGCGCTTGCGGCGCCGCGCTGGCCCGGCTGATCGCGAAATCGCCGATCGTCTTCGCCTCGGACGATTCGACGATCGCGCCTGAATCCGCGCCGCTCGTCGATGCGATTGCGGCGACGGCGCTGCGCTGCCAGGGCGCCGTTCTCGAAGTCGCCGCGCACACCGACAATGTCGGCATTGCGGAAGTGAACATCGGACGCAGCAAGCGCCGCGCGCAGGCGATCGTCGATCGTCTTTCGAAAGCCGGCGTCGACCCGTTCAAATTAACTGCGGTCGGCTATGGCGGCGAGCGTCCGCTGGCTCCCAATGACAGCGACGAAAATCGCGCCCGCAATCGCCGCGTCGAAATCATCGCGAAATAGCGTCAGAGAAGGAGAAAGCAGATGGCTTATGTGCTGACGCTCGGCTGGCCCTGGTTCGCCGCCGCCTGCGTGCTTGGCGCGCTTGTCGGCTATGTCACGACCGCGCCGGCGAAGGATTCGCCCTCGGCGCCCGGCTGGAACATCGTCGCTATCGCCGCGGCGCTCGCTTGCGGCGCGGCCGCGTCCTGGCTCGGCCTGCTCGAAGGCCGCGCCGCGCTGACGTTGGACATATTCCTGGTCGCGGCCTTCGCCTATCTGATCGGTCTGCCGATCGGAGGCGCGCTCAAGAAGGTCCAGGCGTCGGCGCCGGCTCACGCGACGAAGCGGCCGACGCTGATGCTTCGCGTCGCGGCGCCCGAAATTACCGAACCTGTCGTCGCGCCATCCGCTAAACCGCAAGCTGAGATCGCCGCGACGGTCGAGCCCGTGGCGCCAGAGAGCGTCGAGCCGGCGTTGGCGGCGGCGGCTTCCGGCGCCAAGGCGCTGAACGAAAAGGCCGCGCAAATGCGCGCGCCAAGCGGCGGAAAGGCCGCTGGGTCGTGTCCCGCGACGCTTCCCGCGCCGCGCGGCGGCGCTGCCGACGATCTCGCCAGGATCAAGGGGCTCGGACCCAAAAGCGTCGAGAAGCTGCATGCGCTCGGGATTTTCCACTATGATCAGATCGCCGGTTGGAGCGACGACAACGTCAAATGGATCGAATCATCGATCGGCGCGGCGGGCCGGGTGAAGCGCAGCGGCTGGGTCGAGCAGGCGCAAGCGCTCAGCGGCGGCGCCGATCGGAGCGCCGACGCGGCGTAGCGCCGAAGAGGGACGAGTTCGTATATGCGTCATGTTCCGAGCTTCGTCCTCCTATGCGTCGCGTTCCTGTCGGCTGCGAACCTTCGCGCTCAGGACATGCTGCAAGGCGTCGACCTTGCGCAGCCGGCCTATTCGAAGGCCGAATTGACGCGCGCCGACGTCGAAGCGGCGCTGACGCAAGGCGGCGGACGCAGGGTCGATCTTTCGGGCAAGAGCCTCAACGGGCTCGATCTTTCCGGACTCGATATGCACGGCGTCGATTTTCGGGCGGCGCGCATGAATAAGACGCGTCTCGCCGGGGCGCGGCTCGACGATGCGATCCTCGATCAGGCTTGGCTGATCGAAGCCGACCTCTCCGGCGCATCGCTGAAAGGCGCGCACGCCTTCGCGTCGCAAATGCAGCGGATGCGGGCCGACGGCGCCGATTTCGCGCATGCGCGGCTCGCCGGAGACCTCACCGGCGCTTCGGCGCGCGGCGCCAATTTCGCCGGCGCCGATCTTTCCGCCGACATGAAGAACCAGTCGATGGGACTGATGCGCGCGGTGCTGCGCTCGGCGGCGTTGGAGGGCGCGCATTTTCACGGCGCCAATCTCGCCAGCGCCGACCTTCGCTTTGCGAAAGCCGCGCGCGCCGATTTCACCGATGCGAATCTGAAGGGCGCCGACGCCGCCGGCGCCGATTTCACTGACGTCAACTGGACCGGCGCGAAGACCGAGGGGCTCGACCTCGATTCCGCTCAGATCGACTCCGCCGCCAAAGCCGCGCTCTCGGGCGCGCGGAACATCGATCGCGCCCGCGTGAAATGACGCGCGGCGTCCTTCGCATCGGCGTCGATCTCGGCGGCGCCAAGATCGAGGCGATTGCGCTCGGCGCCGGCGGCGAAACTCTGGCGCGCCGCCGTATCGCGACGCCCGCGCATGATTATCGCGCGATCGTGGCGGCGGTCGCCAAGCTCGTCGGCGACGTCGAAGCCGACATCGGACGGCGCGGCGTCGTCGGCGTCGGCGCGCCCGGCGCGATCTCGACCCACACGGGGCTGGTGAAGAACTCCAACACCGCCGTCATCAACGGCAAGCCGCTCGATAAGGATCTTTCGCAGGCGCTCGGACGGCCGGTGCGCGTCGCCAACGACGCCAATTGCTTCGCGCTGTCCGAGGCGATCGACGGCGCCGGCCGCGGCGCCGGCGTGGTCTTCGGCGTGATCCTCGGCTCGGGCGTGGGCGGCGGCGTCGTCGTCGACGGCAGGATCGTCGAAGGACGCAATCGCGTCGCCGGCGAATGGGGCCATGCGCCGCTGCCATGGATGACCGAGGACGAATATCCGGGCGCGCCCTGTTTTTGCGGACACAGGGGCTGTATCGAGACCTTTCTTTGCGGCGCGGGGCTGTCGCGCGACCATGAGCGGCGCTCGGGCGCGCGGCGCCCCGCGACCGAAATCGCCGCGCTGGCGGCGGCGGGCGACGCCGTCGCCAACGCGAGCCTCGAGCGCTATCAGGACCGTCTGGCGCGGGCGCTGGCGATGGTCGTCGATCTCATCGATCCCGACGTGATCGTGCTCGGCGGCGGTCTGTCGAATATCACGCGGATTTATGAGGGGCTGGCGGCGCGGGTGGGAGCAAACGCCTTCACCGACGGCTTCGACACGAAAATCCTGCCCAATGCTCATGGCGATTCAAGCGGCGTGCGCGGCGCGGCCTGGCTGTGGCGCGAAGGGGAGGCCGGCTGAGCGGAGGTCGCGGCTCCGGCGCCATTTCCTAAGGCCGCGCGCCGGTGTATGCGGAAAGCAGCGCGGCGACTGCGGACGATCGCGAAGGGAGTAGCGATGGGCGCCGCCGGAGACCAGTCGAGTAACGGGAAGAGGCCCTTCGCCAAGCTGGCCTTTCTCGCCTCGGGCGCGCCGGAGGCGGAAGAGGCGCGCCGGCGCCTCGCCGAAAAATACGGCGACTGCCCGCCTGAAGAGGCCGATTGCATCGTCGCGCTCGGCGGCGACGGCCTGATGCTGCGCACGCTGCATCGCTTCATGGACGCCGGCAAGCCGATCTACGGCATGAACCGCGGCTCGGTCGGTTTTCTGATGAATCAATATCGCGAGACCGGCTTGCGCAAGCGGATCGCCGAGGCCAAATCCTCGATCGTCCATCCGCTGCTGATGCACGCCGTCAATGTGCGCGGCGACGAGTTTTCGGCGCATGCGATCAATGAAGTGTCGCTGCTGCGCCAGACCTCGCAGATCGCCAAGCTGCGCATTCTGGTCAACGGCCAGGAGCGCATGGCCGAACTCGTGACCGACGGCGTGCTGGTGTCGACGCCGGCCGGCTCCACCGCCTATAATCTTTCCGCCAATGGCCCGATCCTGCCGCTCGACGCGCCGCTGATGGCGCTGACGCCGATCTCCGCCTTCCGCCCGCGCCGCTGGCATGGGGCGCTGCTGCCCGACGCGGCCAAGGTGCGGATCGAAGTGCTGGAGGCGGCCAAGCGCCCGGTCTCGGTCGTCGCCGACCATGACGAATTCCGCGATCTTGCTTATGTGGACGTCGAGATGGACCACGCCACCGCGCTGATCCTGCTCCACGACCCCGGCCATTCGCTGGAGGAGCGGATCCTGCGCGAACAATTCGGATATTGAATGGCCCAGCCAGCGATCAAACCTTTCCGCCGCCATATCTTCGTCTGCGTCAACCAGCGCGACGGCAAGCCGGCCTGCGAGGACCACGGCGCCAAGGCGGCGCTCGCCACGGCGAAGGAGGCGATGAAGGCGTTGCCCTTCGCCAGGCGCGACGGCGTGCGCCTGTCGCAATCGGGCTGCCTCGGCCAATGCGAGCACGGGCCGGTCGCCGTCGCCTATCCGTCCGGAAAATGGATCAGCTATGCGTCCGCCGACGAGCTGACCCGGTTCGTGCTGGAGACGTGCGAAACGGCGGAGTGATCAGCGGCCGGGCGGGCGGCGGACCCAGCGGGGCGTGAAGTCGCGCGTCGGATATTTGTAATAGTCGGCGCGCTCTTGCTGCGGCGCGCGCGGGCCGGCGGCGTCGAGCCGGGACATTTCCGCCTCATAGAGACGGCGCCATTCCTCGGCCTCGGCGTCGTCGGCGATGAGGCCATAGTAATATTCGGCGCTTTCGATCAGGCGAAGGCGCGCCCAGGCGTGTTCGTCGGTCCAGGACTTGACCGCCTGAAATTTTTCGAGCAGGCGCCTCGCGCTGTTGCGGACGGCCTCGGGGTCGGGAATATAGACGTCGCGTCGCGGGGGCGCCGCCTCGCCGAAAAGGTCCGGCTGATCGGGCGGGAACAGTCCCGGCTGGTCATATGATTGACGAACGGCGCGACTCGACATGGTCCGATTATAGGGCCGTCCAGCGGCGTGGTCTTGCGCCGCGGGGAAGTTATCCCCTGTCGGGGAAGGCCGCCGCCCAGGCGTCGTCGATCCGCGCCATCTGGTCGATGGTGAAGGCCAGCGTATCGGCGACGGCGGCGACATGGTTGATCTCGTCGAGCGAGAGCCTGCGGCCCTTTCTCGATTTCAGATATTTGTCGAGCACCTGATAGCCGCCGATATGGAATTCCCAGACGTTCTTGGGCACGGGCGCGAAGGATTGCGTCTCGTTGATCAGGACGCGCGCTTCGGCTTCGACATAGCGGGGCTTCTCGACGCTGTCGTCGCCGCGCCCATGATAGTCGGCGAGACCGCAGCGTGGGAATTTGCGCAAGAGATGCGCTTCAATCAATTCGGTTCCGAGTTTGGAGAGCTTTTCGAAATCCTCGCGCTTCTCCGCGAAGGGAACTCGCGGGAAGTCGATGCGCAGAAATTCGGCGTAGCGGCGCCGGTAGGTTGGGGCGTGAAGGATGGCGTAGATGTAGCCGAGAATTTCTTCGGCTTCGTAGTGGTGGCCGTCATAGTGGGCGTCAATGAAGTCGCGGAAGGCTGAGGAAATATTTTCGCTCGGCTTGTTCCCATCGCGGAACAGCCATATCGGAAAGCAGTAATTCGCCTCACGTGACATATCTGAAACAACGCAATCGTTTGGAGGTGCATCGGTAATGAAAGTGTGACGCCAGTCCTTTGTGCCAATCTGCCTTGATACGAGAAGCTGTAAATTTTCTCTCGCCGCGACGTGCTCAATAAGCTCTCGCCGAGGGCGATCCATAAACGCTTCCCCAAAAAAGCAAAATGGATTGTCAAAAGGTCTATAGGCGCATTGAATAACTTGTCGTTCCCAATCCGGTGTTTTCCGCAAAACTGCTCTAGCGTCTCCAACTTTCCAGTCGCTGTTGCTCTTAAGACTGTATCTCTCGGCGAGTTCTGAATCGCTGAAATGATCATCGATTAGGCTCTTCGCCCGCTCAAAGATTTCCTTCTCATCAAATGCAATGGCGAAATGATCCCGGTGCGTCTGAAAGCCCAAAACATTAAGTTCGAAGATTTGCTGCTTTTTCTCTGCGGCGCTCAAGCTGTCCGCAATGGGCCATGCGGCATGGTACTCCTCCCAGCCAGTCCAGTTCAGGGGACGAAACATGTAATAAGGCGAAACGCATTGGACACGTTGCCAAGCCTGTTCGCGAAATGCGGTTCGCGCGGCTGTTTCATACTTTTCTTGGCGGCTTCCCCAAAACTCATTGAACCAAACGCCCTTGTCTAACCCCCGCTTTTTCACAAAGAGCGCGATCGCTACCCCTTTTTGGATGTCGAAAACGTTCTCATTTTTCGTTGCGGCGGGGGTCGGTTCTTTCGGCTTGGTGCTGCCATGCAGGTCGACGATATAAATGCTGTCAAATGTCTTCATAAGCGATGGTCTCATTCCTCGAAACGTCGCGTTATCCAAATAGCTGTGGTTGGTAATGATTGCCACGATACCCTCTTCGACGGCGTCCATCTTGTTTTGAGCGAAGCGAATGAATTTAACGTAATCGTCTTGCAGCCATTTGGGGTTGGTCTCTCCAAGCGGCTCCCCGTCTACAAATTTGTAGTCTTCGATCAAAACGCCGATTGCGGTCTTTATTGTTTTTTTTATGGATTTTGGGCGCTTGAGTTTGACGATGCCTTTATTAGTCCGTCGTTCGTGAACGCTTTCTTGAATGACGCGCTCGCTGGGATTTTTCGAATGCCCCGCGTACGGTGGGTTGCCCGTGATGACAAGTATCTTCTTATCTTTGACCGCTTGCGCAGCCTTAACTTCTGCTGTGATTGCCGGGACAAGCAAATGCGTTTGCGGTTCGATCGGTTCAAGCGTGTTTGTGAGATAGACCTGTAGGCGCTGGTCATCTGTTAGCGGATGATCTTTATCTTTTAGGAACTGCGACAGTTTCAAATGCGCGATGGTGTAGGGCGCGATGAGATATTCGAAGCCGTAGATATTCTTGAGAAGATGCTCGCGCACGATTGGGTCGGCGCGGCCCTTGTCGGCGCCGCCGATATTGTCGAAGATGCGTTGAAACACTTCGAGCAAAAACGTGCCGGTGCCGCAGGCGAAATCGAGCACGGTGACGCGCTTTGAATCCGCGAGGCCCTCGCGAATGCCGAAGCTCTCCTTCAAAATATCGTCCACGGCGCGGACGATGAAATTCACGATCGGCGGCGGCGTGTAATAGACGCCGCGGCTCTTGCGCATCTTGGCGTCATAGGCCTTGAGATAGTCTTCGTAGAAATAGATGAAGGGGTCGCGCTCGAAGAGTCGATGCTCTTCCTCATCCGCTGCGCGCACTTTGCGATTGATTGCTCTGCGGGCGCGGAAGGACAGGTCTTCGTGAATGGCGGGTAGATCGAGCCCGTTGACGATGGAGAGCACTTCCTCGACTACCCAGCGCACGTCGCGATAGTCGTCCTTCTCCAGCTCCGAGAGAAAATCGACGAGTTCGCGAATGAGGCGGAAGGAGCCGGGGATGAATTCCTCGGCGTTTCGCAGCGTCACTTGCTTGTCGTCGGAATTGAGCCGCGCGAGAAACAAGCCGTAAGCCAGCATTTGCGCGAAGGCGTCGGCGAAATCGGCCGTCGTCAGTTCGTGAAACACCTGATCGCGAAAAATCTGGAAGAGTCCGAAGAGCCGCTCCTCCTGATGCTCGCGCTCCTGGCGGATCAACTCCTCGCTTAAGAATTCGCGCAGCAGCTTGCTGCGCGTCGCCAGCGCCAGAGCGAGTTGCTGCGCGCGGCCGATGCCTTCGGGCGCTTCGGAGAAGAACGCCGATATGAGCTTGCCGACCGCTTCCGCGCGCTCCGGGGCGATGCGAATTTTGCGGGCGTCGAGGTCGGTCGGGAAGGCGAGCGCTTCGCGCGCCTTCACATGCGCGCCATCGATCCAAATCCACTGCAGATAATCGGTGAGGATGATATTGTCGGAGAGTTCGCGATAGCGCTTGATCTGGTCGGACTTGAGAATCTTGTCGAGATTCGTCCCGATTTCCTTAACTTCGACATAGCCGAGGATCATGCCATGGCGCGAAATCTTGAAATCCGGCGCGCCCTTGTCTCTCTCTCGCTTGGGTTCATGCTGGACCCGCAGGCCTTTGTGCGCATCCTTGGCGATTGGCCCAGCAGCGTTTCAAGAGCCGCGCGACCGGTATGCTCGGTGTGCTCGGCGAGCGGGGTTTCGCGCAGTTTTAAAAGATAGGCTTCAAAGCGATCGATCATTGATTCCGCTTATGCGCGCCGTCCCGAGCGCCGTCAACGCGACCCTTGCCGCAATCGGGGCGCGCGCGTGCTACAAGCAGGGCGATGGCTTTCGGATATTAGCCCCGTCCCATGCGCGCCTGTCTGATCCTCGACTCCGACGCCGGCGATGAAGACCTTGCCGCCGCGCTCGGTTGCGGCGCCGACGCCCTCCTGTTGCGGCTGGGTCCCTGCGCCGAAGACGATGCGCGGCGCGGCGCCCGCGCGCGCGCCTGCGCGTTCATCGACGCGGCGCGCGCGAAGGGCGGGGCGCCGAAGCTCTTCGTCGAAGTCGCGCCGCTCGACAGCGCTCTCATTGAGACCGATCTCGATGCGCTGTTCCGCCCCGGACCGGACGGCGTCTTTCTTCCCGCCCGCGACGGCGCCGCCGGCCTGCAGCGCCTCGCGGTCAAGCTCGCCGTGCGCGAGGCGCAGGCCGGACTCGCCGACGGCGCGACCAGGATCGGCGCCCTCATAGGCGCCGATCCGGCCGGCGTTTTGGCGCTGGCAAGCTTCGCCGGCGCCTCGCCGCGTCTCGCGGCGCTGGCCTTCGACGACGCCGGGCTTTGCGCCGCGCTCGGCCTCGCCGCCGGCGGCGGGGCCGCCATCGCGACGGCGCGGGCCATGCTTGTCCTCGCGGCGGCTTCGGCCGGCGTTCCTTCCCTCGCGCCGCCTGTCCCGACCGGCGAAGAACCCGCCTATGCGGCCGCGCGGCGCGACGGCTTCACCGGCGGGATGGCGCTAATTCCAAAACAGGTCGCGGCCATTCGCGACGCCTTTCCGCCGGGCGAGAATCGACAAAGACCGAATTCGCCGGCATAGACAGACCGATGAGCAAGGTCCGATCGGGCGTGCTGGAAGGGGTCGCCGCGGCGGCGCTCTTGAGCGCGGCGGTTTTTTCGCCGCCGGCGCAGGCGCAGCAGCAAGCGCCCCATCATCCGCGCCCGCCGCATGGCCCGCCGGAAGCGGCTGGACCGCCGCTGCCGCCCGCGAGGCTGTCGACGCTGCGGCTGAGCGCGACGCTTTCCGCAAACGATCCGCAGCCGGTCCGCTCGGGCCTCATCTGGCGGATCTTCGAGGACCGCGCCCAGCCGGACGGCTCGCATAAGCTTGTGACGCAATCCGAGGAGGCCTCGCCGACCCTGCCTCTGCCGGACGGCGCCTATATCGTTCACGCCGCCTATGGGCTCGCTGGCGTCACCCGCCGGGTCGCGATCGAAGGAAGCAATGTTAACGAGCGGATCGTGCTGAACGCCGGCGGGTTGAGGCTCATTGACAAACTGGGCGACGCGCAAGTCCCGGCGCAGCGGCTGTCGATTTCGATCTATGTTCCCGAACGCGGCAATGCCGAAGCGAAGCTCATTCTCGCCAACGCCAGGTCGGACGAGATGATCGGCCTGCCCGAAGGCGCGTATCATATCGTATCGACATTGCTCGATACGGGTCAGGGCGCGCAGGGGGGCGCCAATCAAACCAACTCCGTCGTAACGGCGGATCTGAAAATACCCGCGGGCAAGCTGATCGAGGCGACCCTGCGCCATCGCGCGGCGACGATCACTTTGAAGCTGGTCAAGCAGCCGGGCGGCGAGGCGCTGGCCAACACCAGCTTCTCCGTGCTGACCCCCGGCGGCGACGTGATCCGGGAATTGATCGGCGCCTTCCCCTCGCTGGTGCTGGCGGAAGGCGAATATGTCGCCATCGCGCGCCATGAGGGCAAGACCTTTCAGGGAACTTTCCGCGTGCAGTCGACGAAGGACGCCGACGTCGAAATCCTGATGCGCGATCAACCGCACAATCAGGCCGATCAGGAACCGCCGCAATAAAAAAGCCGCCCGGCGGACCGGACGGCTTTCAGACGCGCTTGGGAATTTGCGTCTTAAAGGATCGTGAAGGGGATGATCACGTCCATGTTGAACATGCCCTGCGACGAGCTCAGGCCGCTGCGGTTGAAGAAGGGCGTCGTGCCGTTGACCGACGTATCCCAACGCAGTTCCGGACGCAGGATCAGACCGGTGATAATAGGCAGTTTGGGCAGTTCGGGGGTGATCGTCGCGCCCAGCGTGAGTGCGAGATAGCTCGTGCCTGCATAGATCGGCCGGGTGGCGTAAAGGCCGGTCCCGAGGTTCTGGTTGATGCAGGACGGGCACCAGAAGCCATGGAACAGATTGACGGCGTCGAAATTTCCCGGATAGGCGCTGATGAAGAAGTTATTGTTATCACGGAAGTATTCGGCGCGCGCATTGATCTTGAAAATATCGTTGATCTTGTAGGAAGCGTATTGCGCGATGCCGAAGGCGGTGGCGCCCATCGGATTGGCCGGAGCCGTTCCCCAGAAGCCGGTGCCGGTGATCGCATTGGCCGCGGCCCAGGCTTTCTGCGGCAGTCCGAAGGAGCTCGGATTCCAGCCGCCTTCCAGCATGAAGCTCATGTCGGTGACGAGCGTCAGGTCCTCGGTCACTTTCCAGGTCGTGGTCAGGTTGTTGAAGGAGCGGATCGTCGTGTTGACGTCGCAGGCGCAGAGGTTCGGGGCGCCAAAGCCGCCCTGGTTAAGGGGCCAACCCGCCGTGAGAACATTCGGCCAGCCTGTCGGCACCCAGGGGTTGCCATTGGCGAAACCAACCGGCCAGCCGACGCCGAGCGGATCGGTCTGCCTGGGGTTCTCGGGACCGGTATGGGTGATCGCCAAAATGGTGAGATTGCCATCGAGAAAGTTGAAGCCGAAACCGCCGTGGAAGGCCGCCGCGGCGTTATTGTCGCCCGGCCAGCCGAGGCTGGTGTTCACGCCGCTGGTCACGCCCGTATAGACGTCGAGCCAGGGCTTGACGTGGGTGGTGGCCATCACGCCGGTGTGAATGAACGGTCCGAAGTTGAAAATGTAGGAGTGGCTGTAGAACAGATTGTCCTTGGCGTAGATGAGCTCGGCGCCGTTGTAGGTCGGGAACATGCCGATCTTCAGGTCGACGCCGCCCTCGCTGATCGGGCTGACCCAGGGCAGATGCGCCGTAATATTGGCCTCGATCGGTCCGATCTGCGTTCTTGAATTGATCGCATAATCGAGAATGCCAAGATAATGGTTGTAGCGCATGTCCTGGCCGACCATGCCCTGGAACTTGAAGCCGAAGTCATAGCCTTCGGCCTTCGGGTCGAGCGGGCGCTGCACAGTCAGGACGGCGCCGTTGAAGGTCGGCCAGTTGGCGCGGTCGGTATAGAGATGGCCCCAGCTGATCTTGTTGAACGGCTGGTTGAAATTGAGGGCGATGCCGCCTTCGATATAGCCGTCGATGGTGATGGCGTCGATCCAGGCCGGCGTCGGCGCGGGCGCGGGTCCCTTGACGATCTTGCCCTTCTTCATGGGCTTGGCCGCCGGAGGAGGCGCCGGTTGATTTTCCTCAACCAGGGTCGGATCGACCTCCAGCAGTTTCGACTGAGCGTGGGCGGCGCCCGTGATGCTGGTTGCAAGGGTGAGCGCCGCAACGCTTGATAGATAGGACCACTTCATCGCTGTGAACTCCGGCTGGAAGCAAAATCTGATTGATATCACTCGCGACCGGACCGCCATTCAAGTCTAAGCTCCGCGCATCTGCCTAATTATTAGGCAAAAACGGCCTAGATGAAAATTTGTTCTAAACACTGTGGCGGCAATGTCACATTTTTTGTGGGCGCTAGGCCTCTTTCTGTTGATTTCGCGGGGCGCAGCTTGTTCGAAACATGACAATCCATGTTCGCTTTCTGCCGAATCAGCTCCATTCGATCGTTCGACGACACTTGTCATTGCTCAAGCGTCGCCCTTTGTAAAAGATGCGCGGCGATGGGCTGGCGCGCCGCGCCGGGACCGGCGGAAACGGAAGAGCGACATGGCGAGCGACATGGCGGAAGAGGGGCGCGACCAACCGGAGGGCCCCGACTTCGCGTTGGGCGTCGCTCCCCAGGACGTCATTGAGGATCGTCCCTTGCTCGGTCATGTGGCGGGCGAGGGCGCAATCATGGCGCGGCAGGGCGACGCGTTCTTCGTGATCGGCGCCCATTGCACACATTATCACGGGCCATTGGCCGAGGGACTTATCGTCGGCGGTTCGATCCGCTGTCCCTGGCATCATGCCTGTTTCAGCCTGCGCAGCGGCCGCGCCTTACGGGCGCCCGCCTTCGATGCCTTGCCGTGCTGGCGGGTCGAGCAGGCGGAGGGCAAGGTTTTCGCCCGCGAGAGACTTCCCGATCCAGGGCCCGCGGCGCAGGAGGGCGCCGCCCGACCGCGCAGCGTCGTCATCGTCGGCGGCGGAGCGGCCGGCTTCGCCGCCGCGCAGATGCTGCGCGCCGAAGGCTATGACGGACTCCTGGAGCTGATCAGCGCGGATTCGGCCGCGCCCTACGACCGGCCCAATCTTTCCAAGGACTATCTGGCGGGAACCGCCCAGCCGGACTGGCTGCCTCTGCGCGATCCGGCTTGGTATCGGGACAATGGCGTGCAGTTGCGTCTGGGGCGCCGCGTCGAATCGCTCGATCCGGCGGGCCGGCGCCTGACGCTCGCCGACGGGGCGGCGCTCTCCTACGACGCATTGCTGATCTCGACGGGCGCCTTTCCGATCAAGCTGCCGACGCCGGGCGCAGATCGAAGCCATGTGCGCTATCTGCGCTCGCTCGCCGATGCGGACCATCTCATCGCGGCCTGCGCCGGCGCGCGCCGCGTCGCGGTGATCGGCGCGAGCTTCATCGGCCTTGAAGCGGCGGCGGCGCTGCGCGCCCGCGATCTCGACGTGCATGTCGTCGCGCCCGAGGCGATCCCGATGGCGCGCATTCTCGGACCTGAAATCGGCGCGCATGTGCGGAAGCTGCATGAGCGCCACGGCGTCGTGTTCCATCTCGAGGAGACGGCGACCGAAATCGGCGAGCGCACGCTGACCTTAAAAAGCGGCGCGATCCTCGAGGCCGACGTCGTGGTCATCGGCGTGGGCGTCAAGCCGGATCTCTCGCTCGCTCAGTCTGCCGGCCTTGCCGTGGATCGCGGCGTGCTCGTCGACGAATATCTGCAAACCAGCGCGCCCAACGTTTACGCGGCGGGCGACATCGCGAGCTGGCCCGACAAAATCACCGGCGAGCGGATTCGCGTCGAACATTGGGTGGTCGCGGAGCGGCAGGGCCAGACGGCGGCCCGCAACATTCTTGGCCGCAAGGAAAAATTCGACGCCGCGCCCTTTTTCTGGAGCCAACACTACGACCAGGCGATCTCCTATGTCGGCCATGCCGCCTCGTGGGACCGCCTCGAGATTTCGGGCGATCCCGCCGTCGACTGCGCGGTGTCTTACTTCAAGGGCGACCGGCTGCTCGCGGTCGCGACGATCGGTCGAGACCTCGACAGTCTCCGCGCCGAAGCCGATTTCGAAGCGCGCATCGGCGCGAAACCGCCGGAAGCGATCGACTAGTTCCCGCGCGCTATTCGAATCGTCCGCAGGCGTGCCCAACCATGGTGTAGACCTTGCCGGCGTCGCCGGTCAGCAGATCGAGCGCCTTCGAGCCGTCGCGGTCTCCGCGGCTCGTCTCGACGAGCAGATCCTCGAAATGCTTGATGTAATGATCGGCGGTCGCGCGAAAATCCTGATCCAGGCGATAGCGCCGCTTGATTTCCTCGAAGGTCTGGTGGCCTTGCGCCGTGTACAGGCGCCGGCCGAACATTGCGCCCTTTTCGCCGCGCTGGTAGCGGCGCCAGAGTTCGGTCACGGCGGCGCTGTCGATCAATCGCGCGATGTCGAGCGTCAGGCTGTCGAGGGCGCCGGCGCCCGCCACAGACCGCGCCGGACGCGGCGATTGTGCGGCGTCGTCGAAAGAGGCGCGCGCCAGCAGGTCGCTCAGCCATCCGCCGTTTGACTGGCGGTTCGACAGATTTTGCGCGGCGGCCCGCGGCGACGCGGCCTCCTTGCGCGCGGGCTGATCCAAAAAGGCCCGGCGCGGCGGGGACGCGCCGGGATCGGGGGCGTCGCTGACCCGGCCCGAGCGCGCCACCATGTCGGTGAGTTCGTTGAGCGCCTTCACCTGATCGCCGACAACCCGCCGCAGCGTCGCTGCTTGTTCCGCTGCTTCCTGCGGAATTTCGGTCGCGCCGCGGCGCACTTCCTGGCGGGTCTTTTCGATTTCGCCGTGGATGGCGCGCGCCATGCCGCGAATTTCATTCGCAGCCTGGTCGAATTTCGAGCGCGCGCCGTCGAACAGCCCGGCGATTTCCGCATTGGCCTGCGCATAGGCGGCGCGCAGCGCTTCGGACGTCTGCTCGCGTTCGCCTTCCGCAGCGGCGCGCACCGCCGCAAAGCGCGACTCGATCAGATCGGCGGTCTGTCTCGAGGTTTCGTTCAGCGCGCCGCCAAGCTCGCGCGAGCGCGCTTCGATCGAGTGGAACGAGCGATCCATCAGCTCGCTGAATGTCGCGATCGCGCTTTCGAGTTCGGCGCGCCGGCCCTCGATGGCCGCCGCCGCCTGTTCGAGCGAGTGATGGCGCGCGGCCATGGTCGCGTCGAGCGCCTGCTGGCTTTGCGCCAGCTTTTCGGCGCTCTGGGCCAACGCGTGCTGTCGCTGGTCGAGCGCCGCGACGATGGCGTTGGCGTCGCGCATCGAATCGCCCGCCGTCGCGGTGACGTGGGCGACCTGCGCCGAAGCTTCGTCGAGCGCTCCGCGAAACTCTGCGAGGCGCGCGCCGAGTTCGTGTTCGAGCGTGATGAGACTGCCGCCGGTCTCGTCGACGATCGCATGCAGAGAGGCGTTGGTCTGGCCGAGCCCGTCGAGCAGGACGGGCAGTTCGGCCCGAATCTTCTCGTTCGTCGCCAGAAGAGTCGCAATCGAATTCTGTGCGCTGGTCTCCAGCGTCATCGCCAGCGCCTCGCGCGAAGCGTCGAGCGTGTCCGTCAACTCGTCGCGCTTCGCGTCGAGGCGCGAGACAAGCCCGGCGCCGGCGTTTTCGACCGCGGCCGCCGCCAGACCGGCGACCGCCGTCAATTCCTGTGCGACGATCGCGCCGCGCTCATCGAGCACCGAACGCATCTGCATGAGCCGCGCGTCAAGCTCCGCGCTGACTTCGGCGACGCGCGCAGCGAGCGACTGCCCAAGATCGCCAGTGCGCGCGTGCAGCGTCGTATCGAATTCGCGCTGCGCGCCGGCCAGAATGTCCTTGATGTCTTGCAGCCGAGCGCTGATCGTGTCGACGACCAGCCGGCCTCTTTCGTCGATTTCCGAAGAAACCGCGCCGAGGCGGCTGACGACATTGGTCTCAAGAAGCGCGATGCGATTGTCGAGGGTCGACTCCAGCTCCTTGGCCTGCCCGCCCAGGGTCTGACTGATCTCCTCCGTCCTCGACGCCAAAGCCTGGGCGAGTTCGCTCGAGCGCGACAGCAGCACCCAGTCGACGTCTTTGATCTTGGCGTCCAGCGCCTGCATGACTTGGCGTCCGCCGTCTTCCATCACGCGCGCGACGTCAGTGGCGTGTTTGGAAAGCGCCTCTTTGAGAATCTCGCCGCCCATGCCGAGGCCGGCGTCGACGCGCCCGACCAGTTGATCGATGCGGTCGGCCGCTTCCACCGTTCGAGCGCTGGCGACGCTCTCGAAGGCTTCGATCTTGTTGGACATCGTCGAAGCGATGTCGATGGCGCGCGCCCCGAGCCGTTCGAGGAGATGGCCGCCCTTGTTTTCGATCGTCTCGTCGATTTCGGCCAATTTCGCGTCGATCTCTTCGGCGAAATGGCGAGAATTGTCGCCGATGCGA
This sequence comes from Methylocystis sp., assembly GCA_051061375.1. Lineage (GTDB taxonomy): Bacteria > Pseudomonadota > Alphaproteobacteria > Rhizobiales > Beijerinckiaceae > Methylocystis. Next base: position 103,836 of record JBPFDW010000027.1, read on the forward strand.
GCGTTGTAATGCTCGACCTGCGCCGACAGACGGTCGACGAGCGCGCCGCCCTCGGCGCGCAGCGTTTGATCGAGCGACTGCAGCCGATCGTCGAGCTGATGCGTGATCTGCTGCGTTTGCGCGTCGAGGCGCGCGGCCGCATCGGCCGTCCGCGTCGTCAGATCGTCGACAAGCTGCGTCCCCTTGTTGCCGATCGCGTCTTCGACGGCGGCGAGACGCTGCGCCAGTTCGCCGGTGAGCCGTTCGGCATGCGCGCCGACGCGATCGGCGACGGCGCCGCCGTCGCGCAGCAGCGCATTCTCGAATTGCGTCAGCTGTTCGCCGAGCGTCTCCGCAATGCGCTGGCCCTGATTGGCGAGCGACGCCACGACTTCCCTGCTTTCGGACAGGACGGCGTCCTCGAAGGAGCCGAGCCGGTCGTGCAGCAGGTCATGGAGCCGTTCGCCTTGGGTCGCGATCGCCAGCACCGCGTCGTTCGCCGTCGTCGCCAGGCGGTCGTGCATCGTTTCGGCGTTTTCGGCGAGCGCCGACGAGGCGTCGGCGACGCTTTGGCGCAGCTTGTCGCGCAAGGCTGCGCCATGCGTGTCGAATTCCTGCAGCGCGAGTTCGCGCGTCGTCTCCATCGTCTTAGCGACGAGCATGCCCGCGGTCTCCAGCGCGTTAAGCCGCTCGTCGAGCAATTCATCGACGCGCGTCGCATGTTCGCCGACGACCGACGCGACATTGTCGCTATGGCGCTTGATGGAGTCTTCGAACGAGGCGAGCTTTTCGGCGAGGCTCACGTCGACGCGATTGGCGTGCGTGGCCAGCCGGTCGGCGATCTCGCCGCCGCGGCCGACGAGCACGCTTTCGATGGCCTCGAGCCCCTGCGCGACAGCGTCATGAACCTGTCCGGCATTGCTGGCGACGCTCTCTTCGAAGGCGGAGAGCTTGTCGCCGAGTTCGACGGCGGCGCGCTCGGTGCGGGCGGCCACCCTGGCCGCCAATTCTTCGCCCTGGCGCGCGACCAGGTCTTCGAATGTCGAGAGGCCCTCAGACAGGGCGGCGGTCGCACGTTCGCCATGTTCGCTGACGCGTTGGACGATTTCCTCGCTGTGGCGCGTCACCGCGTCTCCGAAAGCGGCGAGTTGCGCCGAGAGCTCCGATGTGGCGCGTTCGCCGCGCTCGCCGACACGTTCGGCGATGTCGTCGCCATGACGCGTGACGGCCTCCTCGAAGGCCAGGAGTTGCGCCGACAGCGTCGATGTCGCGCGCTCGCCCTGCTCGCCCACGCGTTGCGCGATCTGTTCGCCATGTCGCGTGACGGCGCTTTCGAACGAGGCGAGCTGAGCCGCGAGCGTCGACGTTGCGCGCTCATTCTGTTCGCTGACGCAAAGCGCGATTTCCGCGCTGTGCCGCTCGATCATCTCTTCAAAGCCGGCGAGTTGGCTGGCGATTGTCGAGGTTGCGCGTCCGCCGTGCTCGCTCACGCGGGCGGCGGCTTCGTCGCTACGGCGCGTGACCGCTTGTTCGAACGCGGCGAGCTGAGCCGAGATGGTCGCGCTCGTCCGCTCGGCCTGTTCGCTGACCCGGTCGGCGACTTCGCCGCTGCGGCGATCGACCGCGTCCTCGAACGCAGCAAGTCCGGAGACGAGCGCCGACGCGGCGCGTTCGCCATGTTGGCCGACGCTCACCGCGATTTCCTCGCTTCGCAGCGTAACGGCGTTTTCGAATGCGGCGAGTTGGGCGGCGACGGCGGTCGCGGCCCGCTCGCTATGTTCGCCCACTCTGGAGACGACGTCTTCTCCGTGCCGCGCAAATGTGTCCTCGAAGGCGGCGAGTCCATCCGAGATGACGGCGCTGACGCGGTCGCCATGTTCGGCGATGCGGATGGCGGCCTCCCCGCTGTTTTGCACGACGGCGTCTTCGAAGGCGGCGAGCCGCTCGACGAAGGTGGTCTCGATGCGCTTCCCGCTTTCGGCGATCCGTTCGGCGACTTCGTCGCCGCGGCCGACCACGGTTTCTTCGAAGGCGGCGAGCCGCTCGACGACCGTGGTCTCGATGCGTTTCCCGCTTTCGGCGATCCGTTCGGCGACCGCGCCGCCGCCGCTGACCACGGTTTCTTCGAAGGCGGCGAGCCCCTCGACGATAGTGGTCTCGATGTGCTTCCCGCTTTCGGCGATCCGTTCGGCGACCTCGTCGCCGCGGCCGACCACGGTTTCTTCGAAAGCGGCGAGCCGCTCGACGACGGCGGTCTCGATGTGCTTCCCGCTTTCGGCGATCCGATCGGCGACTTCGCCGCCGCGGCCAACCACGGTTTCCTCGAAAGTCCGAATGTTGTCGGCGAGCGTTTCAGTGACCCGATCGCCATGTTGACCGATGGCGGTCACGGCTTCGCTGGCGGCCGCGAGGAAGCGCTCCTGCAGGGCGTCGACCTGTTCGACGAGCGCTGTGGAGTTCTGGTTCAGGCTGCGCGAGACCGCCTCGTGCAGCTCCTGGCCGCGCAAGTCGAATTCCTTCTGCGCCTTTTGATGCGTCTCGTCGAGCAGGCCGACGATACGCGTCTCCGCCGTCTCGAGCGTGGTTCGCGCCTGTTCGACATGTTCGGCGACGCGGGCCGCAAGGCGTTCCTGAGTTTCGGCGAGCGAGCGCTCAAACGAACCGCCCTGGGTTTCGATCGTTTCGCGAATGGCGTCTCCGGTTTCGGCGAGTTGCGCGACGATCCGCTCTCCCTGGCCGCCGACCGCCTCGGCAAAACCCGCGCCGAGTTCTTCGAACCGCTCGAGCATTTCGGCGCCGCGCGCGCCAAAGTCGCCGGCGATCGCGTCGCCCGCGGCCTCCAGCTTGCGGCCGAACTCCTCGACGCCTTCGGCGAAGCGGCGGCTTACGTCGTCGCTTGCGCCGGTCACCCTTTGGGCGACCTCGTCGCCGGTCTGGGCAAGCGTGAAGAGCATGCGTTCGCCATGACTCGCCAGAGTCGACTCGAAGGCCTCTCCAGCCTCGTCGAGCGCTAATCGGATTTCTTCGCCTTTCGAGCCGAGGGAGGAGGCGACCCGCGCGCCAGCCTGGCTCACCGCTTCGGCGAGATGGACCGAGGTCGTCGCAAGCTCCTGAGACAGCGTTTCGCGCGCGCCAAACAGCGCGGTCCGCGCGTTGTCGGCGTTGACGATGATGGCTTCGCGTTCGCGCGTCAACTCGTCGATGAGCAGACGGATGCGCCGCTCATTGTCGGTGTAGGAGCGTTCGAGGTTGGTGACCTCCGTGCGCACGATCACTTCCAGCTCGCCGGCGCGCGCCAGCGCACGTTCGATGCCGTCGCCCATGGAGGCGGCTTCGCGCCGAATGGCCTGTGAAAGCGAGACGATCTGCTCGGTGGCGACCGTCTCCGGCTCGATGAGCCGAATCGCCACTTCAGTCATCGAATTGGCGATGAGCCGCATTTCATGGGCGCGGCGCGCCATCAGGCCGGTGAGGAAGAGAAAGATGAGAGGCGCGACGAGCGCGGCGAGCGTCAGCACCGGCTTCGGCGCGAGCATAGAACTCTCGCCGTCGAGGATTTCTCCCTGATGGAAATAAAGATATAGAAGCCAGCAGGCCGTCCACAGCGCCATGGCGACGAAGGTGAAGGCCATGATCGAGCGGTTCGGCTTGATCTGCAGCGCCTGCCGCAGCTCGCCGACCGTGCGACGGTCGTCGTTGGCCGGCGCGAAGGCGGGGGCGATGACGCCGTTCTGCGGCGGCTGACGGTGCTGCGGTTCGCCATAAGCGGGCGCTGACCGGCGCTGGTCTCCGGCATGCGCGTCCGCCTTGGGCGTCGTGGCCGGGCCCGATCGGTCGTTCGCCTCGTCCGCGGCCGCCGCTGCGGCGTCCGGCGCTGGGCCGATGTCCAGCGCCTCCTCGACCGCAGACAGGGCGGCGGAGGCCGCGTCCTGGATTTTTCCCGATGTCGCCATTCGCCCACTCCAGCCGGCGCAGAACCAGGCGGTCCGGCCGAAATCCACGGCCTGCCGCCAAGCGGCCGCCGGTGAATAAAGATTAACCAAACTTTACAGCCCATTCCGGGCAATTGAAACATGGGCGCGGCGCGTATCGGGAAACTTCGTTAACGCGTCCTTCAGGTTAGGCGCGGCAGTCTTGCGAATAAGCGTCGCTTGGCGCATCGGCCGAGGCCTCCCGAAGGATCGCGCTTTGGTATAAATATCAAGGAGAACAGGGAATGGGGATGGCGAAACTCGCGGAATCCGCCTTTTTGAACTGCCAAGCTCAGCCGCAGCCGTTTTTAGAGGGGCAGGCTGAATCGCCGATCGACCTCGTTCATCTCTCCCGCCAGACCTTCGGCGACCATGATCTCGAACGGGAGTTGCTGGAGCTGTTCGACGCGCAGGCGGCGCAATGCGCCGAGCGCCTGCGCGCGCCCGCCAGGGTCGGCGACGGCGACTGGCGCATCGGTCTCGCGCATACCATCAGGGGGTCGGCGCGGGCGGTCGGGGCGTTCGAGGTTGGACATGCGGCGGAGGCCTATGAGCAGGCGCTTCGCGGCGAGGACTCGCGCGCCGGCGAATTGCGCGATCAGCTCGACGCCGCGATAACGCGCGCGCGCGGCGCCATCGCCCACTTGCTCGGCCGCGCCGCTCAGAACGGTCCGACGGGGAAATATTTCAAATAAAGCTCGGCGAAGACGCCGCGTTGGGCGAGCCGGGCAAGCGCGTAATCGAGCGCGCGGCGCAGCGGCGTATTGCCTTTTTTCACGGCGATGCCGATGCCTTCGCCAAAATATTTCGGATCGGTGAAGGGTCCGTCTCGAAAGGCGCAGCAGCCAGCCGCTTCCGCGCCGTTCAGCCAATACGAAAGCGAGATCGCGTCGCCGAAAAACGCCTGAACGCGGCCGTTTTTCAGCGCGCTGCGCGCCAAGGCGGGCGTTTCGAAGGTCATCAATGTCGAATTCGGATAGAAGGCTTTGAGAAAGGCTTCGTGCCGCGAACCCGCCACCACGGCGATCGGCCGGTCGGCGAAGGCGGCGGGGGAGGCGGATTTCAGGGTGGTGTCGGCCTGCACGGCGAACCGCCCCGGCGTCATCATGTAAGGCCCTGAGAAATCCACCTGTTTGCGGGTCTCGTCATTGATCGCGAGCGACGCGATGATGGCGTCGCCGCTGTTGTCGTTGAGCGCGGGGATGAGCAAATCCCACCGTCGCCTCTGGATCGTGCAGGCGATATCGAGTTCGACGCAGATCGCCCGCGCGAGATCGACGTTGAAGCCCGCCACCTGCCCGTCGGGAAGCAGGAAGTTGAACGGCGGATAGTCGTCCTCCGTCAGGAACCTGATCTGTCGCAATCCGGCGAGATCGGGCTTGTCCGGAGTCCGGTTGGGGTCCCAGAACGAGGGCGCGGTCGAGGCGGGCGCCGCCGGGGCGGGCGACGCCGGCGCGCTCGGGGCGCCGTCGGCGCGCGCCGCCGCCAGGCCGGACGACAGGACGAGCGCGGCGAGCGCCGCGCGAAGCGAAGCGAGAAGGGCGAATCTGGGCGACTTGGTGATACGGCGCAAAAAGTTCATACGGCGCATAAAGTTATTGCGTAGCCCCTGCTGGAGTTTGATAGTCGCTGGAAGGCTGACTGCGTTCGCCGGAATAATGCATGAATTTTGTTCCGATCGATAGTGCCGCTTCCGCCGCTTTGCCGATCAAGGACGATCTTCGCCTACAGGCGCGAAGGCGTCCGCCCGCCGACTCCGCCGCCGTTCGCCGACCGCCGCCGCGTCGTGCGACCGCGCCGCAGCCCATCCCCGTCGAAATCGCCTTTCTGTCGAGCCATGGCGTGCCGGAGCAGGTGCTGCGGTTCGCCGCGGCCACGGCGCGCCGCCAGGGCGTTTGCGCGGACGAAGCGCTGCTCGCCGAAGGACTCGTCGCAGAGGACGTCTTTTATCGGGCGCTGGCGCAGCATCTTGACGTCGACTACATCGACGATCCGGTCGATGTCTGTGCGTCAGGCGTCGCGACGGTCGAATGCGGCTACGCCCGAATTCGCGACGCGTCGCGCAATTATCTTTGGCTGTTCGCGCCGAGCGGCGCCGGAGTCTTCCGGTTGATGAGCGTGCGGCGCGCGGCGAAAGGGCGGGCGCTTTTCGCCATCACCACGCGAACCCGCTTCCTGGAGGCGCTGCGCCGCGCCGATCCCGACGGCGCCGCCCGCAACGCGGCTTTTCTCGCCGAACGCGTCGACCGGGAGCTCTGCGCGCGCGGCGGCCTTCAGCGCGGACAGGTGGGACTGCTGCTTCTTGCGCTGATCGCGCTCGTGGCGAGCCTCTACGCGCCCTTTTACCCGCTGCGCCTTGCCTCGGCGTTTCTGCTCGCGGCGATGTTCTTTTGCGGCGCCTTCCTGCGGCTCTTCGCCTGCGCGGCGAGCATTCAGCCAAGCGCGGAGCCGGAAGCGCTCGAAGGCGATGCGCGGCTGCCGATCTACACCATCGTGCTGGCGCTCTATCAGGAAGCCGCCGTCGTGCGTCAGCTCACCCGCGCGATCGCGCCAAGCTCGACGTGAAATTCGTCATTGAAGCCGACGATGAATCAACGGCGGCGGCGTTGCGCGCGCATCCGCCCCGCGCGCCGCATGAGATCGTGGTCGCGCCCGAAGGCGTACCGCGCACCAAGCCGCGCGCCCTCAATGTCGCCATGCCGCTCGCCCGCGGTTCGCTCGTCGCCGTGTTCGACGCGGAAGACTTGCCCGAGCCGCGCCAGCTGCGCCGCGCCGCGACGCGCTTCGCGCGCGCGCCGCCGAACGTCGCGTGCCTGCAGGCGAGCCTCGCCATCGACAATGGCGAACTGAATTGGAGGACGGCGCTGTATGCTCTCGAATATGCCGCGCTCTTCGATGTTTACAACAGGGGCCTCGTCTCGATGGGCATGCCGCTGTTTCTCGGCGGCACGTCCAATCATTTCCGCATCGAGGCGCTGCGCGACATCGGCTTCTGGGACGCGTTCAACGTCACCGAAGACGCCGATCTCGGCCTGCGGCTGGCGCGCGCCGGCTTCGAGGTGCAAGCTCTCGCCTCGCAAACCTTCGAGGAGGCGCCGGCGACGTTCACGGCGCTGGTGAGACAGCGCACCCGCTGGTTCAAGGGCTGGATGCAGACTTTCGTCGTGCATTGCCGCCGGCCGGTGCGGCTGTTCGTCGATCTCGGCGCCCGTCGCGCCATCGCCGCGCTGGCGATGTTTGCGAGCGGATTGTTCGGGCCTCTGCTCGGTCCGTTCCTCGCGGCGCGTATGGCTTATGATGCGATGTTCGGCGCTCTGCTGACGCCGATTTCGCCGTTCGACGTCGCCCTGAGCACGCTGTGGTGCTCTCTGGCGATCGCCGGCGCGTCGGCGCTCCTTCTCCCGCTCGCCATCGGCATGCGCCGGCGCGAACTGACGCGGTTTCGCCGCTCGCTGATCTATCTGCCGCTGTGGCTGACGATGCTGAGCGTCGCCGCCTGGCGCGCCATCTATGAACTCTGGCGGCGGCCGTTCCACTGGGAGAAGACCGAGCATGGACTCACCCTGCGCCGCCTTCCCGACGCGGACGTCGATCCCTTCGGCTCAGGAGAAGAGCCATTGTTTGATCAGGAAGCCGGCGCTTAGCGCCTTGCTGTAATGCTCATGCAGCGCGACATGGCTCATGCCGGCGCGCGGCAGATCGGATTTCTTCAAGCGCTTGAAGAAGGGAATGAGCACGTCCTCGAAATTCGCCACGGTATATTTTCCGCCATGGCGGTCGGCGACGCGCTCGGCGACATTGGTGAAGAGCAGCGCCAGCGCCTTGAACAGCGCGGGATGGGCGATCTGCTCGTCGGCGTTGTGCAGGCCGAGGCCGTGCCGGCAGGCGCGAAGATAAGCGTTGAGCACCGCGTAAACTTCCTCGGCGCGGGCGTCGTCGAAAGCGCCCTTGATCGAGCGCAACGCGGCGTTGAAGGTGACGCGCGAAATCGTGCCCTTGCGCCGCTCCGCCGGGCTGAGCAGGCCCTTCAAGGCGCTGTCGCCGCGGTTGTGGAAAAGGTCGAACACGTCGTGCAGCACCGCGTCGGCCTTCGTCTCGACTTCCGACAGGCGGCGGATGTCGAGCAGCAGTTCGTTGGGGACCGGGCGCTGCTTGGTGTTGATGTCCATGAACAGGCGGCATTCCTCCGAGCGCCTGAGCTTGTTGTAGATCACCACGGGGACGTCGACCGCGCCTTTCGCCAGCTTGAAGCCGAAGACGCGATGCTGCCCGTCGATGATGAGAAAGGCGCGCGGGTCCTGGCGGAAGGTCAGCGCGCCAGTGGCGCGGTCGTAATGCATGTGCGCGCGCGACTGGGCCGACAGCACCACGGCGCCGGGAACCGTGCCGAACCCCGCGTCGATATATTTGGCGATCGACTTGGCGCGCTTTTCGTCGAGCAGCCGCTGAAATCCCTCGATCGGATTTTCGACCCGCGGCTCGACCATGCAGGTCTGCGCAAGCAGCCCGCTCGGCAGCACCAGCGCGTAAAAGCGGTGCTTGCCCTGGGTGACGAGCTGGGCCGGAACGCTGATGGAATTCTTGCCGGCGGCGGAAGCGGCGGCGCTGCGATCGTCGGCGCCATCGCCCGCCAAAGGGGCGGACTCGGCAAGATCGCCGAGCGTATCCCGATCCATGTTCTGATCCCTCGAAAGCGCGAACTTTTGACAGCGTCCGCGACAGCTGACTCGACGAATCGACCGGCACTCGTGCGGAAACGCTAAGCGGGAAAGGAGTCAAGAGCAAGACGGGATGCTTCATGTCTAAGGGAGCGGGCCCTTCAACGGGCTGAACCGATAGGACGACATTCAACGTGTTGCCCGCCGGCCCAGCGACCCCCCTCATCCATGGAAGATCGGCAGCGCCTGAGGCTGGATGATGATCAACAGGCCGTAGGCGAAGATGATGACGCCCAGGGCCTGCGCCACGGCGGCGCCCAAGGGCAGGGTCTTCTCGGCGAAAACGATGAGCGTCACCGTCGCAAGCGCGGCGACGTTCATCATGCCGAGCGGAAACATGATCGCGCAGAGCAGCCAGCAACAGCCAAGGCACCAGGCGCCATGGATCGCGCCCATCTGCAAGGCGCCGAGCGGTCCCTCGCGCCAGGAGGTCATGATGAAGCTCATCGGCGTGCGGCATTTGGTGAGGCAGAGATCCTTTAACGGCGTCAGCTGATAGAGGCCCGCGGCGACGAGGGTCAAACCGCCGATGCGCGCCGACGTCTGCGCCGAGAGATCGAGACGGGTCGCGATCGCCTCCGCGGCAAGCGCGCCGACATAGGCGACGACGCCGGAAGCGATCCAGACCAAAAGATAGCCGGAAAGGAAGACCCATGTCTCCATGAAAGCCTGTCGCCGTTTGCGCCGGGCGCTCTGCGCCTTGTGGAAGGTGAGCGCCATCGGCGCGGCCGCCGGAAACATCATCGCAACTGTCATCGCCAGCCAGACGGCCAAAAAGAGCGGCGCGCCGAGACCCATCGACGGCGACGCGATGCGGCTGTCGGCGCCATGCGCCGCGCCTTGCCAAATCAGAAGAATCCAGGCCGCGATCGACAGGGCGATCAGCGCGCCGAGGATCGCATTGCGGTGAACGGCGGTCGGGTCGGGACGGGTCTGTTCCATGCCGTCGGCGCCGCCCCTCAGTTCGACCATTCGATCGGCGCGTAATGGCCGTTGCGGCCGGAATTGTTCCAGCTCCAGCCGTGGTCGTTGAAGCCGTTGCCCTTGCGGCCCACGCCGAAGGCGATTTTCTCCGGGGCGAGCGGATGCCCGGTCACGCCCCAGATTTCGCCGCTCGGATGCATGCTGGCGAGCGGGTCGACGGCGACGGTCAGCACGCCGGGGATTTCGACCAAGCGCGATTTGCCCTCGATCGCATAGCGGATCGGAACCTTTTTCACGCCAAGATGCGTCCCGACGAGCGCCGCGAAGACCGCCATCGGGCCGCCTGCGTCGCCGCAGAATATTGCTTCGAGAGCGTCGGTCTGCTTGTCGGTTGCGCGATCGTCGATATAGGCGGCGAGCGTCCAGTCGCCCTCCGCCATGGGACCCGGCGCATGCGCCGCAAGCACGACGTTCAGCCCATCCAGCACGACGTCGCCATAAATTCCCAGGTTGATGTGAAACGCCAGAACGTTGTCGCAGACACCCTGCGTCGGCGTCGCCATCATCGCCTTGGTCGAAACCAGGCAGGGACAGACGATGTCGCAATTGCAGTTCTCGAGATAGTCGCCGACAAGGCGCCACTTTGTTCGGGTCGCCATTTTTCCGATGCCTCCGCGGCGGTAACGTGCGGACCTTAGAAAGGCTCCTTGAAGGGCCGAAGGTCCATTTCATGAGTCCAGGCGCTGCGCTTCTGGCAGTGTAACGCCCAATAGGCGTCGGCGATGTCGTCGACGGCAAGGACGCCGTCCGCGCCTTTGGAGCGCGCATATTCGGCGAAAGCCGTCGCCGCATATTCGCCGGCGATGACGCCGTCAACGACGATATGGGCGACATGAACGCCCTTCGGGCCGAACTCGCGGGCGAGGCCCTGGGCGACGGCGCGCAGCGCGGCTTTGGCGGCGGCGAAGGCAAGGAAAGGCGGGCGCGCCCGCAAGGACGCCGTTGCGCCGGTGAAAAGGATCGTGCCTTGCCCGCGTTCGGCAAACTGCAGGGCGGCCTCTCGCCCGACAATGAAGCCGCCGAGGGCGTTTTGTCGCCAAAGCCGCTCGAACAGCTCCGGCGTCGTGTCCTGAGCGGAAGCGGCGAAATTGCTCCCCACATTGTACGCGACAAGCTTAAGGTCGCCGTCGCGATCCGCTTCCTCGAAGAGGGCGGCGACATCGGCTTCGCTCGTCGCGTCGGCGGGTTTGATCGCGACCGCGCCGCCCGTCTCGGCGATTTGCTCGGCGACGACCTGCAGCCGCTCCGGCGTGCGGCCCGCGATCGTGACGCGGAGCCCTTCTCGCGCGAAACGCCGCGCCAGCGCGGCGCCAAGACCCGACTCGGCGCCGACGCCAACCACGATTGCGGCGCCTCGATTCACCGTCGCCCCTTGTGTCATGGCGCCTCAAGTCTCTTGGTCGCCCTCATGCGCGTCCAAAGAGAAGAGTGAAGTTGTTCGCCGGCATGTCCACGATCTTTTTGAGCGCGATATCATGCGCGTTGGCGGCGCGCTCCAGGTCGCGCACGTCCTTAAGACCCCATTCGGCGATTTTGGGGGCGAGGATTTCCTGATCGAAGGCGGCGTTCGACTCGGTCGTATAGCCGCCATCGACCTTGAAGGGCCCGTAGATCGCGACGAAACCATCCTCGGTCAACACGCGGTCAGCGACTTGAGCGATGCCGTCGCAGATCGACACGGGCGCGACCTGAAAGAGGTTCACGACAAAAATGACGTCGTAGAGCTGATCGTTGGCGCTGGGCCAGGTCTCGGGCGCCGTCAGATCGATCTTGATGGGATCGAAAATGTTCTTGGCGCCAGCTTCGGCGCGCTTCTGTTTGATGGAGTCGAACACTTCGACGTTATAGTCGGAGGGCTGAAACGACAGGTTCGGGAAATGCGGCGCGAAATAATTTATGTGGTTGCCCGCGCCGCTCGCAAGTTCGAGCACATTGCCGCTTTTCGGAAAAATCTCCCTGAACACCGTAAGGATGGGATCCCGGTTTCGATTCCCCGCCCATGCGACATAGGGGCTCAGCGGATGCGGATCGATCGGCGGACGGTCTGCAGGCACGTTGACGGACATGGCGGTCCTCCTTGGCTTTCCTTAAAAGCTCGCGCCGCTCGTCCCCTTGCGCGGAAGTTCGGACGCTTCGCGCGCGTTCGTTCTTGATCTTGTTATGGGTCGAGCCAAGCCCGCGAAGCTTTATCGAGTGTGACCGACGCAGTAAAATTCAAATATCTTATAAGCTCATTCAGGGAATTAAACCTCTAGAGGAGCTTTCGTTCGACTGGGCTCGGAATCGTGACATCGTTCGCAAAGGGTGGCGACGGGATGGTCAACCTCAAGTCTTTCGACCTTAATCTGCTGTTAGCGCTGAAGACTCTTCTCGAGGAAAAGAACGTGTCGCGCGCCGCGGAAAAGCTCTGCCTGAGCCAGCCGGCCATGAGTCATGTCTTGCGCAGGCTGCGCAGCCAGTTCGATGATCCGATACTCGTGAAGTCCGCGTCGGGCATGGTCCCTACGGCGCGCGCGCTTGCGTTGCTGGAGCCGACGGTCGCGGTGCTTCGGGAGATCGAAAAGATCGCCCAGTCGCCGCCGAAGTTCGATCCGGCGACAAGCCGCCGGCGTTTCGTGATCTCCACAAGCGATTATGTGGCGTTTTCGGTGCTGCCGAAGCTCGCCGAGTCGATCATCCGCGTCGCTCCCAACATTGAGGTGCAAATTCGCCAGCCCATCATCGGCCCGCCTCACCTCGCGCTCGAGGAGGACACTATCGATGTGGCGATCGGCTTCGACGCAATCTTCGGCAGCGCCCCGCACATCTGTTCGGATACGTTGATGGCCGAGAGCATTGTGTGCCTCACAAGGCAGTGCAATCCCGCGGTTCCGGGCGATGAAATCACCCTGGCGCAATTTCTGGCATGCAAGCACATTCTGATAACCTGGCGGGAAGCGGGGACGGGGCTCATCGACGACTGTCTCGCGAAGCTGGGACTGCATCGGAACGTCTCCATCATCCTGCCGAGTTTCCTGACGACGCCCTGGATTCTCGAAAAGACGGACTTGCTGCTCTGTCTGCCGCGAAGGATGGCCGATAAGTTCGTGGAACTCGCTCCGCTGAAAATCCTGCCGGTCCCGATCGACCTGCCTCGCTACGAGTTGAGGATGCTCTGGCATCCGCGCCACGAGAAGGATCACGGGCATATGTGGCTGCGAGAGCGCCTGTTGACGATCTGCCGCCGCGACAGCGAAGACGATGCGAAGGCTGAGGGTGGAGTGGTGGGGCTGATCCACCAAAGCTGAATAAATATTCAATCGCTTATGCGCGACGACCAGGTTGCGTGCGAGACGCCGTCGAGGCGGGCGAGCGACTCGACCACGGCGTCGAGCTGTTCGCTCGTGACGCTCGATATCGCCAGCGTCGCGACGATTTCGACATCGTCTTCCCGCTCGTTTTCTTCTATGTCCTGAATCGGGTAGGACGCGGCCTCCAACCTTTCGATAATCTGGTCGCGAATGGCGTCGCGGCGCGTCTCGCTTCCGGCGACGCGAACCTCATAGACCGCCTCTATCGCGCCTTCGTCGATCGGCGCGCGTTCGATCAGATGCACGAGCGGTCGCAGGAACGTGTTGCCGGCGAGAATGAAGGCGGTGAGCAGGACCGCCTCCGCGGGCCGGTCGGCGCCGGCGAAACCGCCCATCACCGCCGAACACCAGATCGTCGCCGCGGTGTTCAGGCCGCGGATGTTCATGCCTTCCTTGAGGATGACGCCGGCGCCCAGAAAGCCGACGCCCGACGCGACATAGGCGAGCACCTGGGTCGCGCCCTGATTGCCCATCAGCCGCATGCCGAGATCGACGAAGGCCGAGGCGCCGAGCGCGACCAGCGCATTGGTGCGCAGCCCCGCGGTGCGCTGGCGATACTGGCGTTCGGCCCCGATCGCCGTGCCGAGACCCAGCGCCACGCCGAGCGAGACGACGGTGTTGAGAATTTCCGCGCCGTCGAAATTTGCAATTGCGTTCATGGATCGTCTTCCGCCGGCGATTTTGCTTTTCGGCTTATAGAAGGAGGGGCGAAGCTTGTCGCGTGCGGCGATGCGCCCGATGCGCCCGTTTGCTTCGCATTGACCCTGACGCCGCGCTCCTGTATGAAGACTGCGCTGCGCCGCAGCATGAGGCGCTCCAGCCGCGTATGTCGACGTGACCGTCGACGAGCTGTCGAGCGCCCCCTTTTCCCATATCGACGGCCCGTTACGCGGGGCCCGATCCCCTTTTAGCCCGGAGCCACCCGGCGTTCTTTACGCGCCGGTCCTCGGGCTCGAATCGACAACTGAAAGCAACAAAGAAGTGACCACATTCTCCGATCTCGGCCTGAACGAGATACTGCTGCGCGCGCTTGCGCATGAAGGCTATCAAATTCCGACGCCGGTACAGGCGCAGGCCATTCCCGCGCTCCTGCAAGGACGCGACCTTCTGGGCGTCGCCCAGACCGGCACCGGCAAGACGGCGGCGTTCGCGCTGCCGATCCTGCAGCGGCTCCTTGCGGATCGGCGCCGCCCGGCGCCCCATACGGCGCGCGCGCTCATTCTCGCGCCGACGCGCGAACTCGCGGCGCAGATCGCCGATAGTTTCCGCGCTTACGGACAGTTCTTTCGCCCGAGCGTCGGCGTCATCGTCGGCGGCGTGTCGCATCGTCCGCAAAACGACATGCTGGCGCGCGGCCTCGACGTTCTGGTGGCGACGCCGGGACGTCTGCTCGACCATCTCGGCAGCGGCCGCCTGCGGCTCGCGGCGACCGAGGTGCTGGTGCTCGACGAAGCCGACCATATGCTCGATCTCGGCTTCATCATCCCGATCCGCCAGATCGTCGCGAAACTGTCGAAACAGCGCCAGACATTGCTGTTCTCGGCGACCATGCCGCGCGAAATCGCGGCGCTCGCCGACGATATGCTGCGCGACCCGGTGAAAGTGTCGGTGACGCCGGCGGCGACCACCGCCGAGCGCATCGAGCAGCATGTTTATCTCGTCGCGAGCGGCGCCAAGCGGGACCTGCTCGTCGAGTTGATGGGCGATCGCGAGATTTCGCGCGCGATCGTGTTCACGCGCACCAAGCGCGGCGCCGACCGCGTCGCGCAGCATCTGGAGAGCGCCGGCGTCGGCGCCGACGCGATCCACGGCAACAAGAGCCAGAGCCAGCGGCTGCGCGCGCTCGACGGCTTTCGCAAGGGCCGCACGCGGGTGCTGGTCGCGACCGACATCGCCGCGCGCGGCATCGACGTCGACGGCGTGACCCATGTCGTCAATTTCGAATTGCCGGAAGTCGCCGAAGCCTATGTGCATCGCATCGGCCGCACGGCGCGGGCCGGAGCGACCGGCAGGGCGATTTCGCTCTGCGACAATGGCGAGCGGCCGCTGCTGCGCGCCATCGAGAAGCTGACGCGGCAGACGCTCGACTGCACTGACCGGCGCGGCGAGGGCGCGCGGAACGACGACGCCGAGCCGACGCGCCAGGCGCAAAGGGGGCCGAAGCCGCCGGCGCCCCATCGAAACGGCGCGCAGCATCCGCGTCGCGACGGGCAGCGTCCCGCGGCGAAGCGCCCCGGCGCGCCGAATGGCCAGAAGCGTCGCGCCAATGGCGGCGCCCCTCACAAGCAGGCGAGCCGTCCGCAGGGATAAGGCTATAGTCATGGCCGCTTCGATTCGAAGGGCGGCCATGATCTACGATCTTCTCATCGTCGGCGGCGGGATCAACGGCTGCGCCATCGCCCGCGACGCCGCGGGGCGCGGCTTGTCGGTCAGGCTCGTCGAGCAGGGCGATCTCGCGCAGGGCACGTCTTCCGCCTCGACCAAGCTCATCCACGGCGGCCTGCGCTATCTCGAACTTTATGAATTTCGCCTCGTGCAGGAGGCGCTCGCCGAGCGCGAATTGCTGCTCGCCGCCGCGCCGCATGTCATCTGGCCCTTAAAATTCGTTCTGCCTTACGAGAAGGGGCTGCGGCCGGTGTGGATGCTGCGTCTCGGGCTTTTTCTTTACGACCATCTCGCGCGCCGCAAGCGTCTTGAAGGCTCGCATATGGTGAGCCTCGCCGGCGACGCGCTCGGCGCGCCGCTGCGCGACGTCTATCGCGTCGGCTTCACTTACGCCGATTGCTGGGTCGACGATTCGCGCCTAGTCGTGCTGAACGCGCGCGACGCGGCGGATCGCGGCGCGACGATCAGCGTCGGCGCCAAGCTCGTCCACGCCGAACGCCGCGGCGACCGCTGGCGCGCGACCCTTGCGGGCGGAGAAGCGATCGAGGCCCGCGCGCTCGTCAACGCCGCCGGCCCTTGGGTGTCTGAGGTGATCGAAGACGCGCTGCGCATTCCTTCGCGCAAACATGTGCGTCTGGTAAAGGGCTCGCATCTCGTTTTGCGCAAGCTGTTCGAGGGCGCGCAGGCCTATATTCTGCAAAATTCCGACGGCCGCATCGTTTTCGCGATTCCCTATGAGGGGGAGTTCACGCTCGTCGGCACGACCGACGTTTCCTATGACGGCCCGCCCGGCGCCGTCGCGATCAGCGACGCGGAGACGGATTATCTGCTCGCTTCGCTCAATCATTTCCTGCGCCAACCGGCGACGCGCGGCGACATCGTGTGGAGCTATGCCGGGTTGCGCCCGCTCTATGACGATGGTTCGATCAAAGCCTCGGTCGTAACGCGCGACTACGCTTTCGATCTCGACGCGCCCGAGGATGCGGCGCCCTCGCTCTCGATCTTCGGCGGCAAGATCACCACGGCGCGCCGGCTCGCCGAACATGCGCTCGATCAGCTCGCGCGCTTTCTTCCCGCGCATGGCGCGGCCTGGACGGCGCGCGCCGTCTTTCCCGGCGGCGACATGCCCCAAGGTTTCGATCAATTTCTCGACGATCTCAAACGCGACAAGCCGTTTCTCGGCGACGCGTTGGCGCTGCGTCTCGCACGCGCCTATGGAACGCGCGTCGATGAGATTTTGAAGGATGCGCGGGAGTTGAGCGATCTTGGCCGTGATTTCAGCTGCGGCCTCACCGAGGCGGAAATCGCTTATCTGCGCGAAACGGAATGGGCGCGCATGGCCGATGACATTCTCTGGCGCCGGTCAAAACTCGGGCTGCATATGAGCGCGGCGCAGCAAAAAGCGTTGCGGGAGTTTATCGGCGCGTGACACGTCCTCGCGCGTCATGGCCGCGCTTGTCGCGGCCATCCACGCGTCGCCGCCACAGTTCTTTGACGATCATTCGGCGATGTCCTGGCGTGGATGGCCGGCACAAGGCCGGCCATGACCTCGCTGGATTGCGCTCGGACTTCCCTTATTCCCCAAGCGCCGCATGCGACTCATTCACCGACGCGCCGCCTTCGATCGCCGTCTTCGCCAGACCCACCGCGGCGACGGCGATGTTTTCGGCGAAGAAGCGGGCGAGAGCTGCGTAGCGCGGCGCGCCAGGATGTTTCTTGCGCGCCGAGACCCTGGCGCCCTTCACGAGCAGCGTCGCGCCGCGCGCGAGCGCGAAGAGGCGCAGATAGGGGGTCGCGCCGGCGAGCGCGTCGGCGAGTTCGGCCTTCGTCAGAAATTCGCTCGCCAGCGCCAGCGCCTCGACCGCTTCGCGCAACGCGTCCTGCGAGACATCCGCTTCGCGAACGATCGCACGCATATCCTCCATCTCTCTCGCGAGCGCCGCGCCGTCGCCGCCGCGGATCTTGCGCGCGACGAGATCGATCGCCTGAATGCCGTTCGTGCCCTCATAGATTGCGCAGATGCGCGCGTCGCGCATGAGCTGGGCGACGCCGGTCTCTTCGATATAGCCCATGCCGCCGAAGACCTGCACGGCGAGCGACGTCGCCTCATTGACGACATCGGTCGAAAACGCCTTGGCGACAGGCGTCAGGAGAGAAGCGCGCGCCTGCGCCGCCGCGCCGCGCGCCGGATCGCGCTCGCGTTGCGCGCGGTCGATGGATGCGGCGGTTTCGTAACAGATCGCCCGCGCGGCGGCCGTCGAACTCGCCATGGTCAGAAGCATGCGCGCGACGTCCGGATGCTCGATGATCGCGCTCGTCTCCTTGGCGCCGGGCGCGTGTCCCTGCTTGCGTTCCCGCGCGTATTGAAGCGCCATTTGCGTCGCGCGCTCGGCGAGCGCCACGCCTTGCAGCCCCACCGACAGACGGGCGTTGTTCATCATCGTGAACATGCAGGCGAGGCCCTTGTTCTCCTCGCCGATGAGATAAGCGAGCGCGCCGCCTTCGTCGCCATAGATCATGGTGCAGGTCGGCGAACCATGGATGCCGAGCTTGTGCTCGATTCCCGCGCAGCGCAGATCGTTGCGCCGCGTAAAGGCGCCGGTCTCGTCGGGCAGGAATTTCGGCGCCAGAAACAACGAGATGCCGCGCGTGCCCGCTGGCGCGTCGGGAAGGCGCGCGAGGACGAGATGCACGATATTGGGCGCAAGATCATGCTCGCCATAGGTGATGAAAATCTTCTGGCCGAAGAGGCGGTAAGCGCCGTCGCCCGCGCGTTCGGCGCGGGTGCGCATCAATCCGAGATCGGAGCCGGCGCCGGGCTCGGTCAGATTCATCGTCGCCGTCCATTCGCCGCTGACGATCCTGCGCAGATAGATTTCCTTCAGGGCGTCAGTCGCATGCGCCTCCATCGCCTCGATCGCGCCATGACCAAGCAGCGGACAGACCGCGAAGGCCATATTGGCCGCGTTCCAAATCTCGGTGCAGCCGGCATTGAGCAGGGCAGGGAGGTCCACGCCGCCGTAGTCTTCGCCGGCCGCGATGGCGTTCCAGCCGCCCTCCCGCCATTGCGCGTAGGCCTCCCGCCAGCCGGGCGGCGTCGTGACGGCGCCATTGGCGTAGGTCGCGCCGACGCGATCGCCGATCGCATCGAGCGGCAGAAGAACCTCTTCGGCGAATCTGGCGGCCTCGGTCAGCGTCTGCTCGGCGACCCCGTCGGCGAGGTCGCCGTATATCCCGCCCGGCTCGATGGCGCCTTCGCCCGCCGCGAGGCGGAGCGCGAAGAGAATGTCGTCGAGCGGCGCGCGATAGGTCATGCGAATGTCCCTGATGCGAATCGACAGGCAAGACTTTAGCGCGCCGCTTGAAGCGCAGGGCCGGCGCGCCGCCGCGACGCGCCTTGCGCCCGGCGAGCGGACCGGTAAAATCGCCTGTCCGCCCGACGAGCCGCCTGAGAGGGCTAATGCCGCTTTTCGCCTATCGCTGCAATGATTGCGCGCATGAATTCGAGACCCTGTCGCGTTTCGACGAAACGCCGGAATGCCCGGCCTGCGGCGGCGCCCATGTCGAGCGCCAGCTGTCGCTCATCGCGCGTCCCGCCGCGGGCGGCGAGTCCGGGGAAAGCTGCGCCGCCATGGCGGGCGGGGCGCCCTGTCCGAGCTGCCCGGCGCTCGCGGGCCAGATGTGACGTCGGCGGCGACCCTTCTGGGGGCGCGTCGCATCATCGTTCCGGCCAATGGAATTGAATTCGAGCTGTTCGAAGCTGGCGCGGGCGACCGGCTCGCGCTGCTTCTGCATGGCTTTCCCCAGCACGCCGTCATGTGGCGCCATCTCGCCCGCCCGCTCGCCGCGGCGGGATATCGCGTGTGGGCGGTCAATCAGCGCGGCTATGGCGCGACCACGCGGCCGCTCGAAACGGACGCCTACTCGCTCGAGGCGCTGACCGGCGACGTCGCTGGATTGATCGACGCCGCCCGTCCCGCCTCGGTTACGCTCGTCGGCCATGATTGGGGCGGCTTCGTCGCCTGGGACGTCGCGATTCGCCGATTGCGTCCGATCGACGCGCTCGTCGTTCTGAATATTCCGCACCCGCTATGCTTTCGGCGGGCGCTCGAAGAGGAATGGCGGCAGAAGCTCAGATCCATCTATGCCGGGTTCTTTCAGCTGCCCTGGCTGCCTGACCGGCTGTTGTCGGCGCGCGGCGGCGCCTGCGCCGAGCGGCTGATGCGATGGTCGGCGGGCCGGGAGGACGTCTTCTCCAAGGAAGCGATGGATATTTATCGCGCCAATGTCGCGTCCCCCGGCGCCGCGACGGCGATGCTCTGCTGGTACCGCGCGGCGGGGCGCGAAATTCTCGAAGCGGAGGGGCTCAATTCGCGCGTTGATGCGCCGACGCTGGTCGTCTGGGGACTTGACGACGCGGCGCTCGGCGAATCCTGCCTCGACGGCACGGAACGCTATGTTCGCAATCTAAGGATCGAGCGGCTGCGGGGCGTGTCGCATTGGACGCCGGAGCACGCGCCGGAAAAGGTTAACGCGCTGATTTTGGGTTTTGTGGAGAATATTCGACGCCCGTAGCGAAAAAACGGCGTCGGGGCGCCTCGAACGGTTGACTTGGCGCGCTGGCGTGGGAATCTGTTTCATGGTCCCGGACCCGCGGTCCGGCGGTCGCTGTTTTGCGCCTATGGCTCTGCGGCTGGCTTTTGGCCAAGAGAAGGAGATGATCCATTCGCCGTCCACAGAAGAGCATCGCAGCCCCCCAGAAGGAAGGGCCGCGCATCAATCGGGAAATTCGCGCGCGAGAAGTGCAGCTAATCGATTCCGAGGGGAAAAATCACGGCGTCGTCCAATTGCCGGAGGCGCTCGCCATGTCCGAGGGAGCGGGGCTCGACCTCGTCGAGATCGCGCCGAATTCCGCTCCCCCCGTATGCAAAATTCTTGATTACGGGCGTTTTCGCTTCGCCGAGCAGAAGAAAGCCGCCGAGGCGCGCAAGAAGCAGAAGGTCGTCGAGGTTAAGGAAATCAAGTTTCGACCCGGCATCGACGACCACGACTATGATGTGAAAATGAGGGCGGTCCGCCGCTTCTTCGAAGAGGGCGACAAGGTTAAGGTCACCCTTCGTTTTCGCGGTCGCGAAATCGCGCATCAGGACATCGGCTATCGGCTTCTGTCGCGCGTGAAGGCGGAAACGGCCACGCTGGCCAAGGTCGAACTCGAACCGTCCATGGAAGGACGGCAGATGGTGATGGTGCTCGCGCCACGTTAGCGCGCGCCTCGCCGCAAGGGTAGGGCCGGGCTGCGGCCGGGGGATGGCGATCGCCATGTTGACATCGGGGTTTCGGACTCTGGCGGCGCGCCGCGCCCGCATGTTTGGCGCAGCGGCGCTCATCGCGGTCGGGGTCGCCTCCGCCAAAGCGCAGCTTGTGCTCCCTGGAGCGGTGGCGCCGAGCCCGGAGGGGACGGTCGCCGGCGGCGCGAAGAAAAAAGGCATCGGCGGCGAGATGGGCGCCGCCGCGGGTCCCGCGATCATGCCGAAGGCGCCCGCCGAAGACGCGATCGTCGGAAAGCCGCTCAAGCGCGACGGCGTGGGGAGCGAGATCGAATTCTCCCGCGCCGGCGCCGAGCTGCAGGTCTCAAAGCTCACGCTTGTCGGAGATGATTTGCGGCGTTCCGGCGAATCCTGCCGCGTCGAAGTCGCCGGCATGCCCTTAAAACTCACGGCGCGCGAAAGCGACACCGGACTGCGTCGCTATCAGATCGCCTTTCCCGCCTGTCCCTTCGCCTTCAGCGTTCTCGACGGCGCGATCCTCGTCACCAATGAAGGCAAGGCCTGCGAATTGAAAGAGGCGGGGTGCCGCGCCGATCCCGAAGGGCTCTGGGGGATGGGCGCCGATGAAATCGACCCCAAGAAGGGCGAAGAAATGCTCGGCGCCCGCGCGCGCGTCGAAAAGACGGTTCGCAACACGTTTCGCGAGCTCTACGACCGCAACAAGAAGGAAAAGCCGATCCGCAATTATATCGTCAAGCAGCAGGCGGGTTTCTCCTCCTGGCGCGAAGAAGTCTGCCGCTCCTACGCGCGCGAGCCGGATTTCGGCTATTGCGCGTTGCGACTGACCGAGGCGCGGGCGATCGCGCTTGGGGCGCAGCTCGCCTCGGGAGTCAAACTGCCGCCGGGCGTCGCCGAAGAGCTCGCGGCCGAGAGCGCCAAAAAGGACGCGAAGAAATAGGCGCGAGAAGGAAACGGAGGCGCGCAATGTCGAGATTGGCGACGACGATAATCTTTCTGGCGATGCTCCTCTCGCCGCATTCCGCCATGGCGAGTCCCTGGACCGAAGGACAGGCCGAGTGGTTCAAACATGGCGCGCGGCACGGGCGCTGGGACTGCTACGGCAATTGTCCCGAAGGTCGCGCGCACCGCGACAGGCAGCGCCACTATTATCGCCAGCGTTGACGCCAGCGCAGGCGCCGCTCAGCCGCCTTTTCGCATCAGCATGCCGCGCGCCGGATCATAAGCGACGATGGCGGCGACGAGGAAAGCGCTGGTGTAGGCGAAGACGAGGGCGAGCGACGACCACGCCACTTTTTCATAAAAGGCGAAGCGGATCAGTTCGACCGCATGCGTGAACGGATTGACTTCGCAGAGGTAATAAAGCCAGGGGCTCGACTCCTTCACGCGCCACAGCGGATAGAGCGCGGAAGACGCGAAGAACATCGGGAAGATCACGAAGTTCATCACGCCGGCGAAATTTTCGAGCTGCCTGATCAGCGAGGAGAGCAGCATGCCGAGCGCGCCGAGCATCAACCCGCTGAGCGCGAGCGCCGGCAGCACGGTCAGATAGCCCCATTTGGTCGGCGGCTCGATCTCCCAGAAATAGGCGATGAGCAGGAAGGCGTAGACCTGCAGAATTGAGACGGCGACGCCGGCCAGAAGTTTCGAGCCGAGCAGAAACCAGCGCGGGAAGGGCGATACGAGCAGCGTCCGCATATTGCCCATTTCGCGGTCGTAGACCATCGAGAGCGATGACTGCATGCCGTTGAAGAGCTGGATCATCGCCATCAGGCCGGGCGCGATATAGACTTCATAGAGCACGTAGGTTTCGTAAGGCGGGATGATCGAAACGCCGAGCACCTGCCGAAATCCCGCAGCGAAAATGAAGAGCCAGACCAGCGGGCGCACGAGGGCGGAGACGAAGCGTTCGCGCTGATGCAGGAAGCGCAATCCCTCGCGCCACACGACGCCCGAGAGGCAGATGAGATATTGGCGAAGGGTGAAGCCTGTGGGCGCGGCGCGTTCGCTCATGCCGAAAGCTTCTCCTGAGCCGCGCCAGTAATGCGCGTGAAGGCGTCGCCGATGTTCGCGGCGGCTTGCTCGGCGACGATCGCACGCGCGCTGTCGTTCGCCAGCACCTTGCCGTGATGCAGAACGACCACCTGATCGTCGTTCGCGATCTCGTCGATCAGATGCGTCGCCCACAAGACGCCGAGACTCTTTTCTTGCACCAGCTCGCGAACGAGCGCGAGGAGATCGGCGCGCGCCTTGATGTCGAGTCCGACCGTCGGTTCGTCGAGCAGCAGCAGCCGCGGATCATGCAACAACGCGCGGGCGATTTCGACGCGGCGCATCTGTCCCCCGGACAGGGCGCGGGCCTTGTCCCTGGCGCGGTCGGCGAGCCCCGCGCGGGCCAGCGCCGCCCGTCCGAGGCGATGCGCCGCGATCGGGCCAATGCCATGCAGCGCCGCATGGTAGACGAGATTCTGCATCACGCTCAACTCGAGATCGAGCGTGCGCGCCTGAAAGACGACGCCCAGCCGGCGCAGCGCGGCGCCGGGCTCGCGCATGACGTTATGGCCGAAAATGTCGATCTCGCCGTGGCGCGCCGCGTAAAGCCGCGTGATCAGCGAGAACAGCGTGCTCTTGCCGGCGCCGTTGAGGCCGAGAAGAACAGTGAAACTGCCCGGCGAAACGCAAAAGCTCACATCGTCAAGCGCCTTGCGCGCGCCGTACGAATGGCTGACGTTTCTGAGCGCGAGCGCGGGGATCATTGCGGCGCCACGACGACGCCCCAGGGGAAGGCGCCGACGGGAATCGACTTCACCACTTTCAGCGATGCGACGTCGATCACCGAAATGTCGTTGGAGACGCCATTGGCGGTGAGCAGATATTTTTCGTCGGGCGTGAAGGCGAGGTGCCAGACGCGCTGGCCGACGAGCAGATATTTCTCGATCTTTTTCGTCTCGGCGTCGATCACCGCGACGCGATTGGCCGGCCCAAGCGCGACAAAGGCGCGCTTTCCGTCGCGCGTGATCGATATGCCGATCGGCTGAATCGCTTCCTTCGACATCGCCGGAATGTCGAAGCTGATCTTCTGCTTCAATTCGCGTTTCACGGGATCGATGATCGCGACCGTCCCGCCGACCTCCGACGAGACCCAAAGCTCCGAGCCGTCCTTCTTGAATTCGGCGAAGCGCGGCCGTCCGTCGACGAGAATATTGGCGACGATTTCTTTCGACTGCGTGTCGATGAGATGCGCCATATTGGTCGTCTCGGATGTGTTGACCAGCAGCCTGCCGTCGGGGCTGACCGCCATGCCCTCTGGTTCGACGCCGACCGGAATGTCGCCGATCATCTCCTTTTTCTTCACGTCGATGAGCGTGACGAGATTGTCGTTCTCGTTCGAGACGTAGATGACGGCGCCGTCTGGACTGAGCGCCAGAAGCTCGGGATCTGGGCCGGACGGCAGCTTGCCGGTCACCTTCAGAGTCTTCGTGTCGAGCACCTGAATCGCGTCATCGTCGCCGGCGCAGATGTAGAGTTCGGAGCCGTCCTTGTTGAGCGCGACGCCGCGCGGGCGCCGGCCGACTTTCACCGTCGCCGTCGCTTCGAGCTTCTCCGTATCGATGACGGTGACGGAATTGCCCTTCTCATTGCTGACGTAGGCTTTGTAGGCGTGGGCGGGCGTGACGGATAACGCAGCGCAAAGCAGAGCGGAAATGGTCACGCTAATTGCATTGATCGCGTCATGCCCGCGCTTGTCGCGGGCATCCACGCCGTTGGGACTCACGCGTGGATGGCCGGGACAAGCCCGGCCATGACGCGCAAAGCGAGCAGGCAGCCAGAAAAGGCCAAGACTGCAGCCTCTCAATATCGAGGTAAAGGCGCGTTTCACTTCAATTTGCATTTCGTCTCCGGCTGGTCGAGACCCAGCGTGTCGAGTTCGCTCGTCTGATGCAGGAAGCCTTCCTGCGGCGACACCGAGACGACCATCCGTCCGTCGGACAGAAGAATCGGCTGCCGCAATTGCAGGTTCCACGGCCGCAGCGTCAGCCTCACGCCCTTGAAGGCGGCGATCGAGAAGTCCTTGCCGAGCATATAGAGGCGCAGCTTCTCGGGGTCGTTGGAAGCGGTGCGCGTCGCGGATTCGCCGATCATCCGCATGGCGAGCCAGGCCGCATTGTCGCGCGAATTCATCGAGCGCCGGAACGTCTGAATGAAGCGGTTCTGCAATTGCAGCGCGCCCCATTGCTCATGCGCGGGATCCCAATTCGTCGGCGTCAGGCCGGCCGAACCGGCGACAGGGCGCGGATCCCAGGTGCGATAGGGAAGGTAGCCGCCGAAGACGTCGCTCTCGTCGGCGGCGATGAGCGCGTCATAGGCGGGCGCGTTTTGAGTCAGCACGGGGATCTGACGTTGCGTTTGCACCGAGCCGGAGTCGCTGCGGCGTCCGCCGCCGGTGTCTTCATAAACGCGTTCTTCGACGATTTTCGCGCCGAATTTCCTGGCGCTGGCGCGCAAGGCCTGCGCCAGGAGTTCGTCCCTCGGATGCGATCCCTTGAAGAGCAGCCAGCGCCGCCACTGCTTCCAGACGAGATATTGCGCCAGACCGTCGGCGAGCATCGAACGCGTCGGCGCGATATGGATGACATTGGCGCGGCAGTCCTCTTCGCGCAGCCTGTCGTCCGTGGCGGAGACATTGAAGAGCAGCGCGCCCTTCGGCCTGGCGCGCTCGGAAGCCGCGAGCAGGCGTTCGGGCGAGAGATCGGCGATGATGAAAAGCGCGCCTTTTTCGATCAGCGAATCGAGCGCGGCGGCCGCATCGTCGCCTTCATCGAGCTTCGCGTCGGTCGCCTCGAAACTCTGGTTGGTGAATTTGCCCGTGGTGTTGTTGTCGGCCGCGCCGAGCAGGACGCCGGCGAGCGTGTCGTCGGCGGCGGGAATATCCAGAATGGAGAGGGTCTCGCGCGAATGCGTTTCGCGCAGGACGCCGACCTTGACGTTTAGCGCTTGCGCCGCGAGCGGCGAGGCGAGAAACAACAAACAAACAGCGGCGACAAGGCTTTTCATATCGCCTAAATGGCCGCTTTGGCGAGCGGGATCAAGCGGCTCGGCGATCCCGCGCGCCCCAGCCGATCACCGCGTCACGCGCAGCAGCGCCTTGCCCTTTTTGGAGGCGAGTTCCTTGGCGTCGAGCGTGCCGTCGCTGTCGGGGTCCGCATCCTTGAACAAGCCGGCGACCAGGACGAGAAATTCGTCCTTGGACAACGTGCCGTCATTGTCAGGATCAGCCGTCTTGAAGTCCTTCTTCGAGACGCGGCCCTTCATTTCCTTGAGGTCGACGGTCCCGTCCGAGTCCTTCTCGAGGCGCGTAAACAGGTCGCTGGCGGACTTGTTGATCTCAGTGAGATCGACTGTTCCGTCATTGTCGGTGTCGAGCGCCGCGACAGCGCCCGTCGCCTTGGCGAGCGCGGACGTCGCCGGCAGCGCCATGACGCCGGCCAGCGCCAGCGCGCCGAGCAGCGATGCTTTGTTCATTTGCGACTCCTTTGAATAAGGTCATCGGGGCCAATATAGCGCGGGCGCCGTCGAACCGGCTAGGCCGAACTACCGGGGCGCGTGCGAAACGCCGGCCGGCTTCCGGCGCAGGGGCAGGCTCGCAATCAGCACGGCAAGAATGCCGGTGACGAAGATGCCGTCGAACGTTCCCGCGCCGCCAAAGGATGCGAGCGGCGTCCCGATCTCGTGAATCCTGCCCAGATTGAGCAAGTCCGCGCCAATGAGCGTGCCCAGGCTGCCGCCGACATAGGCGACCGGCGCGGCATGATCGCGCGACAGCAAGAGCGCGAGGCCTGCAGAGAGCAGCAGCGGCGCGACGATGGGAACGCTGATGCCGACGCCCGGCACAATTTGCGCCAGGAGATGGACGACCAACGCGACGATCGCCGTCGCCACGGCGCCGACGACCCAGATGCGATTGCGGGCAAGCAGATACATCGACAGGAAAAAGGGGATGACGGCGCCGCCGACATTGACCGCCAGTATCATCCCAGGCCAATCGACGACCATTGGAACGACATAGCGCCTTCCGAGAAAGTCGATCACTTCCTGCGGCACGACGCGTTCCCCGGCGAAATGCGCGACCGGTATGTTGATATAGCTTCCCAGCAGCGAGGCGAGCAGCACGAGGGCCGCATATTTGGAGTTCAGGCCGATGCGGCCGTAGGCATAGCTGAGCACGCCGATCTGGATCAGCACGAAGAGCGCCAGCAGCGCGCCGAGGAGGACCGCATAGACGATTGGCGGCAGCGGCAAATAGTGAAGCTGATGGGAAAACACGCAGCGCCTCCCTGGGCGCACGGTCGGGCGCCGCACCTCCATATAGGGGACGCGCGCCCGAGGCGCAGTCCAAACCGAAACGCCGGCGGCGAGACTTCGGCGAGAGCGGCGCGCCGCGCCGCCTTTCCGGAATGGACGTTCGCCCGACATTAGGTTTGGGCCTGCGGCGCAGGGCTTGTGCATGGCGGCGAAGCTTTTCTCGCTCGCGCGCCGCCAACAGCCAGGGAGAACGCCGGTGATCGAGCTGCTGCCAAACTTCCCGGACAACGTCGTTGCAATTTGCTGCAGGGGGCGCGTCTCCAAGGAGGATTATGATTCCGTCCTGATCCCCGCGGTTGAGAATGCGCTCAAGAAACGTGAGAAGATCAGGATATATTACGAGATTGCATCCGACTTTGCGGGATTCGATCCCGGCGCGATGTTCGAGGATTTCAAGGTCGGAATGGGGCATCTCACCCGCTGGGAACGGATCGCGCTTGTCGCCGACGTCGAATGGATCAGACACGCCACGCAGCTTTTCAGCGTCATTATCCCTGGCGAGACGAAGCTGTTTCCAACATCGCGGGCCAAGGAGGCGCGCGCCTGGATCGCGGCTTAGCCATCCGTCGCGACGCCATCGCGCAAGGGCAGCGACGCGCTCAGCCGCGCGCCGCCTGCCGATTCGTTCTTAAGCGTGAGAGCGCCGCCCAGCGCGCCGACTCTCTCGCTCATGCCGCGCAATCCGAGGCCGCCGCCAGACGACGGATTGCGCGCCGTGTCGAGGCCGACTCCATTATCGCGCACGACGATATGCAGGGCGCCTTTCGCGCGCGTGACGATCACCGAGACCTGATCGGCGCCAGAATGCCGAAGCGCATTGGCGAGGCCTTCCTGCACGATACGATAGGCGGTGAGCGCGGTCTCCTCTTCGAGTTCGCCTGCGGCGCGGTCGAGCGAAAGCGCGATGGCGACATTCGGATTGGCCTCGCGCCAGCCCTGGGCCAGCGCCTCTAAAGCGTCGGCAAGTCCCATCTCTTCAAGCGCGGCGGGCCGCAACCGCCCCAGAATGCGGCGGTTGACCTGCTGTAAGGCGGCGATCTGCGCGTCGATGCGCGCGCAATCTTCGGCAAGACGCGCCGGCTCGGCCCCTGGAGCAGCGGCGCGGCGCGCCAGCGCGCCGACGCCGGCGCGGACAGTGAACAGGAAAGGACCGATTTCGTCATGCAGGTCGCGCGCGATGTCCTTGCGCTCTTCGTCCTGCACATGGATCATGCGCCGCACGAGCCGGCGATTTTCCTCGTCGAGCTGTTGCAATGTCGCGGCGAGCGCGTTGATCCGCTCCGCAATGATGACGAATTCCGCGGAGCCGTCGGCGGGAACGCGCGCTGAGTGTTCGCCGCGCTCCAAACGCTGCAGGCCATCCGCGAGAGTCGCGACGGGACGCAGCGTTCGCGACACGGCGAACGAGACAAGTGCGAAGGCGGCGACCGCGATTCCCGCGCCGCCGATCGTGAGCCAGACGATCTCCTGCCAAATCTCGGCGATCTCATCCGATGGGTTGGGGGAGATCAGGATCGCGCCATGGCCGGTTTCGATCCGCGTGGCGGCGGCGTTCGGCAGCACGAGCCGCGCAAACCACTGCGGCGCGCGGTCGATGTCGCCTTTCGTAGGCGCCGTCTCCCCGGCGAGCGCGACGCTTACATGGCGCAACCGCCGCGCATCGGCGAGAAGTCGCGCGATCTCGGTCTTCGGATCAGGCGCGGCGTCGAGTCGCGGCAGAGTCGCTTCGACCAGATCGCGCGCCAGTCGCGTGGCGCCGTCGGCCTCGGCGCGAACCCGCGCGCCGGCATGCAAGACGAGCAATCCGACGCCGAGCGCCAATCCCAGCGCCAGCACGGCGCCGAGCAGCAGCGACAGGCGAAGGCGCAGGGAGAGCCTTCGAAACATGGCGATGTTTCTAGAGAAGCATGCGACTTTACGAAAGGCCCCAATCCCGTCAATGTCTTGCCGCCGGTTCAGCCGACCAGGGTTAGTGGAGCCAATTCGAATATGCGCGTTCTCATCGTCGACGACCATCCGATCATCGTGTCCGGCTGCGCGGCGATGCTCGCCGGCGAGGGCGACATCGACGTCGTCGACGCGCGCGACGCGGAGAGCGGTCTCGCCGCCTTTGCGGCGGAAAAGCCCGACGTGACCGTCGTCGACATCGGCCTGCCGGGCGTTTCCGGCTTCGAGCTGACGCGGCGGATTCTGGAAACCGATCCCGGCGCGCGCATCGTCATTTTCAGCATGAACGACGATCCGATCTTCGCGGCGCGGGCGATCCAGATGGGCGCCAAGGCCTATGTGACGAAGAACGACGATCCCTATCTCCTGCTGACGGCGGTGCGCGAAGTCGCGTCGGGCGGCGTTTTCCTCATGCCGAAAATCGCCAATCGGCTCGCATTCGAAAAAAGCGGCGCGACCGCCAGTCCGCTCTCGGCGCTGACGGCGCGGGAATTGGAGATTTTACGGATGCTCGGACGCGGGCTCGGCATGGCGGAAATCGCCGAGGCGACGCAGGTTTCCTACAAGACGATCGCCAACAGCTGTTCGATCATGAAACGAAAGCTCGGCGCCCGCACGCCGATGGAGCTGATGCGCATCGCGCTGGAGCACAGGCTGACGTGACGCGAGAGCGCGTATTAACTCTCACCCTGCCGAAGTCGGCTGTCGCCGGCTTCGGCCATTCTAAAAGCGCAAACCGGGAACACCCGGTTTGCGAGGGGAGGGCGTCTCCCGCCTATTTCGTCTCCGCGTCCGGAAAAGGCTCCAGCGGCGCGTAATTCGCCGGGACGGGACCGGTCAGCGCGCCGAGAAAGGCGACGATGTCGGCGGCGTCCCTGTCCGACAAATCCTGCCCGAGCTGCGTCTTGCCCATGATTTTCACGGCTTTGGTCAAATCGTCGACGGAGCCGTCGTGAAAATAGGGCGCCGTTTTCGCGACGTTGCGCAGGCTCGAAACCTTGAAAACATACAGGTCGGCGTCGTTCTTGGTGACGTCGGCGCGGCCCTTGTCGGGCGTCGCGGCGCCGGTTTCCTTCCAATAGTCGCTGACCACGCCGAATTTCTGGAAGGAATTGCCGCCGACGCCCGCGCCATTGTGGCAGGAGACGCAGCCGAGATCGATGAACTTGCGCAGTCCCGTCTGCTGCTGCTTCGACAGCGCCGAAGCGTCGCCGGCGAGGAAGGCGTCGAATTTGGAGGGCGTCAGCAAGGTGCGCTCGAAGGCGCCGACCGCGACGCCCCAATTCTTCGAATTGATCGGATCCTTTTCGCCGGGGAACGCCTTGGCGAAGGCGTCGGCATAGGCGGGTATCGCCTTGAGCTTGCTCATCGCCGTCGCCTGATCCGGATTGCCGAAACTCGCCGGGCCCAGGAGCGATTTCTCCGCCTGATCTTCAAGCGATTCGCGCTCGCCGCGCCAATGCTGCTTGACATTCAGCGCAGCGTTGAAAATCGACGGCGCATTGCGCGGATTCTCCTTGCCAAAGACGCCGATCGCCTTCGGCAGCCCGTCGC
Source organism: Methylocystis sp. (assembly GCA_051061375.1). Lineage (GTDB taxonomy): Bacteria > Pseudomonadota > Alphaproteobacteria > Rhizobiales > Beijerinckiaceae > Methylocystis. The sequence goes on from JBPFDW010000027.1 coordinate 134,372, forward strand.
TCGCCTGCTTGTCGGCCGGATGGCAATGACCGCAACTGACATTGCCGTCCATCGACACGCGGTTCTCGAAAAACAGCCGCCGGCCAAGCTCGACGCGCGCGGCCGTGACGGCATCGCTGGCGGGGGCGGGAACGGCGATCGGCTGGAAAACCCGCTTCGCGTCGTCGAGGAGCGTCTTGGGGTTTTCCGCTCGGACATTCGTCGCGGCGAGCAGGACGAAAGCGCAGGCCAGGACAAAGGAAGACGAACGCAAGTCGACGCCTCCTGCTCGCAGCGCGCCGCGCCGCCGATAGTCAGCTCAAATGATTCGAGCCGGCGATTGAAAAGCGTAACCGCATTGCGCAGCGCTCTTCCTGCCGGCTCGATTCGGGAATTCCATGGCGCCCTCGCCGAAGCGAAGGTCGCGCCGCATTTTAGATTTCGGCGGACTCGTAGCTGGTGATTTCCATGCCGACGCAAACTTCGACAATCACGGGAGTCGTCCAGGCCATTTTTTCCTCCGTTCGGGACTCTCTACGGCTCTGCCCTGCTTATATTGGCGTGCGCCCGCAGGTTTAAGCTCGGCGCAGCATTTAACATGATCGCCGCCGCCGCGCAAATGGGATGCGGCGCACAATGCAATTGTTCCACGGCGGCCGCGAAAGCGCCCCGCGGCGCCCGCCGATCCAAATGACGCATCCGGACGTCTCGACAGGCGACGTGACGGCTGCTAGGCATAGCAAAAAGCGGGAGGAACCGCCCGGCTCGGCGAGTAGGCGCTAAAAAACAAATGGATAGCGCCAAATTGGCCGAAATTTTTTGAGCTTGGCCGGGATGGGTCGCAAATCGGGGTAGGGATGGGGACAGCGACGCTCGACGGCAAGGCGATTGCGCTTGACGACGCCTATCGACACGCCGCCAAAATTCTCAACAGCGCGGCCTTTCCGCTCATCGCCGGCCTCGGGGCCGACGTCGCCGGCGCGCGCGCCGCGATCCTTCTGGCCGAGCGGCTGAAGGGCGCCTTCGATCATTTGGCGTCGCGCGAAACGCTCGCCGATCTCGACGTCAAGCGCTCCTTCGGCATGTTCACGACCACGGCGAACGAAGCGCGGCTTCGCGGCGACTGCGTCGTGCTGATCGGCCCCGGGCTGACGCAGGCCTGGCCCGGAATGCTGGAGCGGCTCGCGCTCGATCAACCGCCGCGCCGCGGCGCCCAGGCCGCACAGCCCCGCAAGGTGATCTGGATCGGGCCCCAGGGCGACGAGGCGAGCGCCATCCCCGGCGCCAAGATCATTCCCGCGTCCGTACAGCAGCTTTCAGGAGTTCTCGCGGCCTGGCGCGCCCGTTTCGGCGGACGGCCGGTGGCGCTCGACGCGGAAAAGGCGGCTCTCATCGACGGCCTCGTGGAGACTTTAAGAAGCGCGCGTTTTGGCGTGTTCGTCTGGTCGGCGTCGACGCTCGATCCGCTGGCGATCGAGATGATGCAGGGTCTCGTGATTGATCTCAACGCCACGACGCGCTTCACCGGCGTTCATATCGGCGCCCGCGGCGGCGCTTCGGGGGTTACGCAAGCCGCCGGCTGGATGACGGGCTTTCCGCCGCGCACCGGCTTCGGCCGCGGCTATCCGGAGCACGACCCCTGGCGCTTCGAGGCGTCGCGCCTCGTCGACAGCGGCGAGGCCGACGCGGCGCTGTGGATCTCCGCTTTTGACGGCGAGAGGCCGGCCTGGTCTCGCGCCGATCTTCCGCTCATTACGCTCGCGCCCGCGCATGCGGCCCCGTCGCGGGGACTCTTCATCGAGGTCGGTCAGCCCGGCGTCACGCATGATTCGGTGCTGATGAGTCAGGAAACCGGCGGCATGACGCTGTTCCGGGCGGGCGCGCCGACCGACGCGCCGAGCGTCGCGCAGGCGATCGGCGCCATCTTAGCGGAAGTTGCGGAGGGCGCATGGCGCTGACAGTTTTGCGCGGCGGCCACATCGTCGATCCCGCGACAGGCCAGGACGCGATCGGCGACGTCTGGTTCGAGAACGGCCGCATCGTCGAGCGCCCCGACGGCCGCAGCGCCGACGAGGAGATCGACGTCTCCGGCCATATCGTCATGGCGGGCGCGATCGACATTCACTCCCACATCGCCGGCGGCAATGTGAACACGGCGCGGCTGCTGCTGCCGGAGCTGCATCGGGCGATTCGCGCGCGGCTCGCCGGCACGCCCCTGTCGACCGCCAAATGGTCGAGCTACGAAATCGGGCGTCTCTACGCCCAGATGGGCTTCACCACCGTCGTCGAACCGGCGATGGCGCCGCATCACGCTCTGCAGACCCATCTTGAATTCAACGACGTGCCGATCATCGACAAGGGCGCGCTGACCGTGCTCGGCAATGACGACTTTCTGCTCGGCATGCTGCGCGACGGCGAGACCGACGGCGCGATCAATGATTACGTCGCGCTGACCGTCGAGAACACCCGTTCGTTGGGACTGAAATGCATCAATCCCGGCGGCGTCGAAGCGTTCAAGGACAATGTGCGCGCCTTCGGGCTCGATGACGTGGTTCCGTTTTACGGACTGACCTCGCGCCAGATCGTGCAGGCGTTGCAGAAGGCGACTCAGGCGGTGGGCGTCGCTCATCCGCTGCATCTGCACATGAACAATCTCGGCCTCGCCGGCAACATCGACACGGCGCTCGCGACGATCGACGCGGCGCAGGGTCTGCCGCTCCATCTCGCCCATGTGCAGTTTTACGCCTATGGCAAGGAAGGCAAGAACGGCTTCTCGTCGGCCGGCGCGCTCTTCGCCGAGAAGATCAACGCGAATCCGAATGTCAGCGTCGACGTCGGTCAGGTGATGTTCTCCGACACGGTGACGATTTCGTCCGACGTTCTGAAACAGTTCAACAGCCTGCCCGGCGCGATCCCGAAGAAGGGCGCGATTTTCGACGGCGACGCCAATGGCGGCGGCATCGTTCCTTACGTCTACAAGATTTCAAGCTACTACAATGCCGTTCAATGGGCGGCGGGGCTGGAGCTGTTCCTGCTGATTAACAATCCCGAGCAGGTGTTCTTCACCACAGACCATCCGAACGGCGGTCCGTTCACGACCTATCCCGAACTCTTCGCGCTGCTGATGAGCGCCGACCTTCGTGCGCAATATCTCTCGCGCCTGCCGGCCGACGTGTTGGAGCACACCACGCTGCCGTCGATCTCGCGCGAATATACGCTTTACGAAATCGCCCAGATGAGCCGTTCCGGCGCGGCGAAGCTCTTTGGCTTCGAAGACCGCGGCCGGCTCGGCGCCGGCGCCGTCGCCGACATCGCGGTTTATAAGCCCGGACGCGACGTCGCCGGCATGTTCCGCCGCGCGGCCCTGGTGTTCAAGGACGGCAATCTCGTCGTGCGCGACGGCGAAGTCTCGCATTACACGCGCAGCAAGACGCTGCATATTCGCCCGCGCTACGATCGCCAGATCACCAAGCGTCTCGATTCCTACTACGATGATCTTTACGGCCTGCCGCGCAGCATTTTCGACGTTCCTGACGCCGCGCTGCCGCACAAGGACGCCTTTGCGGAGGTTCCATGCCGGATATAGTCCGCAATGGCGTCACGATAGACGACAATTTCGCCGAAGCCTTCCCGATGAGCGGGACGGGCATTCTGATCACCGCGCCGAACGCCAAATGGGCGCGGCAGGCGGCGCTGACGATGACGGGCTTCGCCACCTCGGTCATCGGCTGCGGCTGCGAAGCCGGGATCGATTGTGAAGTTTCGCCGGAAGAAACGCCGGACGGGCGTCCCGGCGTGCGCGTGCTGCTCTTCGCCATGTCGTCGAAGGACGCCGAGAAGCAGCTCGTCAATCGACTCGGCCAGTGCGTGCTGACCTGTCCGGGCTCGGCGGTCTATTCGACCGTCGCCGGCGAATTCGAGATCAAGGTCGGCGACGCGGTGCGCCAGTTCGGCGACAAGTGGCAAATGTCCAAGGTCATCGACGGAAGGCGCTACTGGCGCGTGCCGGTGATGGACGGCGAGTTCTTCTGCGAAGGCAAGGTCGGCCTGACCAAGAAATCCGTTGGCGGCGGCAATCTTCTGATCATGGGCGCGGACTGGGACAAGACCATGCGCGCGACCGAAGCCGCCGTAGCGGCGCTCGACCGGGTCGCCGACGCGATTGCGCCATTCCCCGGCGGCATCGTGCGCTCGGGCTCCAAGGTCGGCTCGCAATATAAGGGCATGAGCGCGTCGACCAATGACGCCTACTGTCCGACCTTGCGCGGCGTCACGAAGAGCGCGCTCGACGAGGATATCGGCTGCGTGCTCGAAATCGTCATCGACGGGCTGACCGACAACGCCGTGCGCGAGGCGATGCGCGCGGGTCTGCGCGCCATCATCGAGATGGGGCCGGAGCAGGGCGCGAGGCGCGTCGGCGCCGGCAATTACGGCGGCAAGCTCGGGCCGTTCCATTATCATTTGAAGGAATTGCTGCCGTGAAGCCGTTTACCTTCACGCTTCGCCAGGAGCCGCCCCGGCGCGTCGATCTTTCGCCGCTGACGCCCGATCGCCTTGCGGGGAAGTCCGTCGCGCAGATCGAAAATATCGAGATCGGCGAGACGCGCATATCGACGAAAGTCGGCGACCTCTTCAAGATTTCCGAAGGCGATCTAAAAAATCTCCGCTATGAGGGCGGCTCGTCGCGGTTCGATCTTGTCGGCGCGAAACTTCCGCCCGGCTTCGCGATCCATGTCGAAGGCGACGTCGGCGCGCAATGCGGCCGCCTCGCCAAGGGCGGCACGATCGCCGTCGCCGGCAACGCCGGTCCCCACGCGGCTTCCGGCAATCTCGGCGCGGACATCGAGATCAAGGGCGACGCCGGCGATTTTCTTGCCGGTCCGCTTGCCGGCGAACTCGCCGGCATGGCAGGAGGCCGGATAATCGTGCGCGGCAAGGCAGGCGAACGCGCCGGCGACCGGCTGCGCCGCGGCATTATCATCATCGAAGGCGACGCCGGCGAAGACCTCGGCGCCCGCGTCATCGCCGGCACGATTTTCTGCTTGGGCGAGGCCACGGGCCGGATCGGCTATCTCAACAAGCGCGGCTCGATCGTGCTCGCGCGCGGCGGCTGCTTCGGTTCGACCTATGTCGATTGCGGCGCGCATGAGCTGACCTTCGCACGGCTTTTTGCGCGCAGACTGAGAAATCATAGCGCCCAGGCGGCCGAGGTCCTGTCGCGCAGGCTGCGCCGCTATGGCGGCGACACGGCGGTCTATGGCAAGGGCGAGATATTGACCCCGGACTGACCGGCATTACCCTTGCTAAGAAGCACAACGCCCTTTGAGCGGGCGCTAGCAAGGAGATTACGATGAATTTCGTCGAACTCATCCTTACCGTCTGCGCGCTCGCGCAGCCCGCCGCCTGCGACGAACGCAAGATCGTTCTTGAGTCCGCCACGGGCTCGACCAATAATTGCATGATGCAGGCGATGCCTTATATCGCTCAGTGGTGCGGCGAACATCCGCAACTGACCGTCACCAAATGGCGTTGCGCGCGGCCCGGAGCGGAAGGCGACAAGATTTGATCGACGCCTGCGGGCGCGGTCGATTCCATGACGAATGAATCGGACAGACGATCGGCCGACGCCCTTTGCGGCGCCTTACGCGCCTCCCGACGAGAGCTTCGCCGAGGCTTTTGTTAGATCGCGTCCGGACGCCGCGGCGTCGCTGGCGACGGAAGAAACCGCGCTGACGCTCGTGCGCGGCCTGCGCGCCAGGCGCGATCTGCTTGGCGGCGTCGAAGACTTCCTGCACGAATTTTCGCTCTCGTCGCGAGAGGGCCTCGCGGTAATGGCGCTCGCCGAGGCGTTGTTGCGCGTTCCCGACGACGCCACGGCCGATCAGCTCCTCGCCGATAAGCTTGCTGAAGGCGATTTTTCTCATCATGAGGCGTCGAGCGACGCCCTTCTCATCCAGGCATGCGCCTTCGCGCTGGGGCTTTCCGCGCGCATCGTCGACGTAACCGAGCCGCGCGGGCTCGTCGCCGATCTCGCGCGCCGTCTCGGCGCGCCCGCGCTGCGCGCCGCCGCCCGTCAGGCGATGCGGCTGATGGGCGCCCATTTTGTTTTCGGCGAAACCATCGAAGCGGCGGTCGCGCGCGCGCAGGGACGGGGCGAACGTTTTTCCTATGACATGCTCGGCGAAGGCGCTCGCACGGCCGAAGACGCCGCGCGCTATTTTGAGGCCTACGCCCACGCCATTCGCGCCATCGGCGAAGCGGCCGGGTCGTCGCCTCTGCCCGCGCGCCCCGGAATTTCGATCAAGCTTTCGGCGCTGCATCCGCGCTACGAGGCGATTTCGCGCGAACGCGTATTGCGGGAGTTGCCGCCGCGCGTGCTCGACCTCGCCCGCCTCGCCAAGGACCGCGATCTCGCTTTTACCATCGACGCGGAAGAAGCGGATCGGCTCGAGCTTTCTCTCGATGTCGTCGCGCGCGTCATCGAGGATCGCTCGCTTTCGGGCTGGGACGGATTTGGACTCGCCGTGCAGGCCTATCAAAAGCGCGCGTCGGCGGCGATCGACTATGTCGCGTCGCTCGCGGACGCTTACGATCGGCGGCTCATGGCGCGGCTGGTCAAGGGCGCCTATTGGGACAGCGAGATCAAACGGGCGCAGGAGCGCGGCCTCGCCGACTATCCCGTGTTTACCCGCAAGGCGATGACCGATCTCAATTTCGACGCCTGCGCGGCGGGGCTCTTCGCGCAAAGGCGCCTTTTTCCGCAATTCGCCACGCATAACGCCCGCAGCGTCGCCGCCGTTCTGACCATGGCGGGCAGCCGGCGCGACTTCGAGTTTCAGCGCCTGCACGGCATGGGCGAGCCGCTTTACGAATCGCTTGCCGAAGTGAGCGACGCCGCGGTTCGCGTCTATGCGCCGGTCGGCCCGCATCGCGATCTCCTCGCTTATCTTGTGCGGCGTTTGATCGAGAACGGCGCCAATTCCTCTTTCGTCGCGCGCGCCGCCGATCCTGATACGCCGGAGCGCGCGCTTGTCGCGGACCCATACGAAGCGATCGGCGCGCATGCGCGCCATCCGCGCCTACTCTTGCCAAGCGACATCTATCTGCCGCTTCGCGCTAACTCGAAAGGCGTGGAATTCGGCGATCGGACCGCGCTTGCGGCGCTGATCGAGGAAACGCGCGCGCCTGTTCCATCGCCTTGCGCGCGACCAAGCGTTGAGACGCACGCTGCGCGGCGCCCCGTCCTGTCGCCGATCGACGGCGCGATCATCGGCGAGGTCGTCGAAGCGGATGAAGCTGCGGCGCATGCCGCGATGGCCGCCGCCGCGCGCGCCTTTCCGGCATGGTCCCGCGCGCCGTTTGAGTCGCGCGCACGGATCATCGAACGCGCCGCCGATCTCATCGAGGCGCGGCGCGGCCCGCTGATCGCCCTGCTGCAAAGCGAAGCCGGCAAGACGCTCGACGACGCGCTCGCCGAAGCGCGCGAAGCGGCCGATCTTTGCCGATATTACGCGGCTCAAGCGCGGATCGTCTGCGCCGACGCGGCGCTGCCCGGCCCGACGGGCGAAGTCAATGTCCTGCGCCGTCACGGGCGCGGCGTCTTCGTGTGCATCTCGCCCTGGAATTTTCCGCTCGCGATTTTCATCGGCCAGATCGCCGCGGCGCTGGTCGCCGGAAACGCCGTCGTCGCCAAGCCCGCCGAGCAGACTCCGCTTGTCGCCGCCATGGCGATCGAATTCCTGCGCGATTCGGGCGTTCCGCACGATGCGCTGCAATTCGCTCCCGGCGACGGCGCGATCGGCGCCGCGCTTGTCGCCGATCCTCTGACGGCGGGCGTCGTCTTCACCGGCTCGGTCGAGGTCGCGCATCGGATCAACCGCTCGCTCGCCGGGCGCGACGGGCCGATTGCGCCGCTGATCGCCGAAACCGGCGGGATCAACGCGATGATCGTCGATTCGACGGCGTTGATCGAACAGGTCGTCGACGATGTTCTGACTTCCGCCTTCCGGTCGGCCGGTCAGCGGTGCTCGGCCTTGCGGCTTTTGTGCCTGCAAGAGGAGATCGCGTCCGCCAGCCTGAAGACGCTCGTCGGCGCGGCGCGCGAATTGCGCGTCGGCGATCCGCGCGAGATCGAAACTCATGTCGGCCCCGTCATCGACGCCGAGGCGAAATCGAAGCTCGACGCCTATCTGGCGCGTCAGCGCGCATCGGGGCGAATTCTCTATGCCGGGTCAGCGCCAGAAAGAGGAATCTTCGTCGCGCCGCATATTGTCGGGATTGATCGGGTCAAAGACTTGCAGGAGGAAATCTTTGGACCCGTGCTGCATGTCACGACCTGGCGGTCGCAATGCCTGCCGCAACTGCTCGGCGAGATCGAAGCCGGCGGATATGGGCTGACGTTCGGCATGCATACGCGCATCGAGCAGCGCATTCGCGCGCTGTCGCGCGAGGCGCCGGCCGGCAATATTTACGTCAACCGTAATATGATCGGCGCTGTCGTCGGCAGCCAGCCGTTCGGCGGATTTGGCTTAAGCGGCACCGGCCCCAAGGCGGGCGGGCCGGACTATTTGCTGCGATTCCTTCATGAGACGACTCTGACGATCAACACCGCGTCATCGGGCGGCGACGCGGGCCTTTTGTCGCTTGACGAATCTGACGAGCTTGGTCGCGACAAATTGGCGCAAACGCGCGGCTTGAAGTCACGCGACTGACGCGCCACTTCACTAATGTTTCCATACCGATCGTCGGCTCCATCGTTGCTGAATTTGCGGTTGCCCGGCGATCGTCCGATCACGAGGGAGATCAGCATGGCCGAAGAAAGCAAACTGCCGGCGTCAAAGGAATCCGCGCAGCCCCCTGGCATATTCGACTGGCATCCTTTCGAATCCTTCCGGCGCCAGTTCGATCGCCTGTTTGACGAATTTCCGTCGCGGCGAAGCCTCGCCGATTTTCAGCCGTTCGACCGGATGATGTCGCAATGGTCGGCGACCCCGCCGGTCGATTTCGTCGAGAAGAACGGGGGATATGAGATCACCGCCGAACTTCCCGGCCTCGACGAAAAAAGCGTCGACGTAAAGCTCTCCAGCGGCGTATTGTCGATCTCCGGCGAGAAAAATGAAGAAAAGGAAGAGAAGAAGGAAGGCTATTATTGCTCGGAGCGCCGCTACGGCTCCTTCCGGCGCGCCTTCAGAGTTCCCGAAGGCGTCGACGTGGACAAGATCACGGCGGACTTCGAAAAGGGCGTGCTGAAAATCAAGCTGCCCAAGACGGCCGAGTCCAAGAAGGAAGAAAAGAAGATCGAGATCGCCGCGAAGTAGCGCCGCATTTTGCGGCGCCGATCGCGCCCTCTGTTAGGATCGCCAGCCGGCGCGCCCTTGCGGAGCGCCGGCGTTGTTTTGGCTATGCGCCGGCCGGCGCATCAGCCGCGGCAGCACCAGATGCGGCAGCACGCCCTCGCGAATGACCGCGCGTCGCAGCGGACCGAGCGCCGCCATGGCGATGAAGCCCGCGCCGCGCAGCAGATCGACCGGCAGATAAGGTATGATCAGCGATCGATTGAGCAGGTCGACGCCATGCGTTCGAAAGCCGATGTCGGCGCGCCGGTGACGGTCGTAACGCGCCAGCGCGCGCGACAATTCGCGCGGATTCTTGAGATCGACGCTGGCGAGACAATCTTCGAGATCGGCCACGTCGCGCAGACTTAAATTCAGTCCCTGCGCGCCGATCGGCGGAAAGATGTGACAGGTCTCGCCGACGAGCGCGAGGCGTCCCGTCGCATGTTTCGACACCTGCATCCCGCCCATCCGGAACTGCCCGATGTCGCCCTCGATGCGCATCGCGCCGAGCTCCGACTTGGCGTAATCCTCGATTTCAAATTCGAGCTCCTCGCGCGGCTTGGCGAGGCGCCGCCGCGCGTCGGCGACGCTCATCAGCCAGACGAGGCTCGAACGATGCGGCGCATCGTCGCGCGGCGGCAGCGGCACCAGCGTGAAGGGTCCCGAGCGCGTGTGATATTCCGTCGAGACATTCTCGTGCGGAAATTCGTGGCGCAGATGCATGGTCAGCGCGATCTGCGGATAGGTCCATTCCTTCACGTCGATGCCGGCGACGGCGCGGGCGCGGCTGTTGCGGCCATCCGCCGCGACGATGAAATCCGCCTTGAGCCGTCGTCCGTCGGCGAGGATGGCGACGGCGCCGTCGCTGTTGAATTCATAATCGGCGATATCGGCGTCGATGATTTCGATTTCAGGCCGATCGCGACAGAGATCGAGCAGGATCGCGACGAGGTCGTCGTTCGACACATTGACGCCGAGCGCCGGCAGGCCGATCTCGCGAGCGCGCAGGCTGAGTTCGGGCACCGGCAGAAACTGGTCGGTGTCGTCGATCATGTGGATCGCTTCGACTGCGCAGCCTCGCGCCTTGACGCGCTCCAGCGCGCCGAGCGCGTCTAGGAAACGGACGGATGCTTCGAACAGCGCGACGGTGCGGCCCGGCAGCGGCGGCGGAATCCGGCCGGCGAGCGTCGTTTTGAATCCGGCGCGCGCGAAGGCCAGCGCGGCGGCGAGGCCGGTCGATCCAGCGCCCGCGACCAGAATGTCCGATGTGCCGTTTTCTTGCGCCGTTTCCATTTCAGCCACTCTCCTCGCGCCTGTTATAGCGGCAGACGTATCGAAGCGCGAGCAAAGTGGCGTGGGCCAGGCGGCTTTGGTCCTTGGCGAGCGGCGGTGTAGTCTTGCGTCGCAAGTCTTCGCTCCTCACCCGCGCGCCAAAGTGACCTCTTCCCGGCTCATCGGCCTTTCCGTCCACCTCTTCACGGCGAGCGGCGCGGCGCTTGGCATGACCGCGCTGTTCCTGGCGACGGAAGATCGCTTCGCCGCGATGTTCGCCTGGCTCGGCCTCGCGCTCATCGTCGACGCCGTCGATGGACCGCTGGCGCGGCGACTCAAAGTGACCGAGACGGCGCCCTTCATCGACGGCGTCGCGCTCGACCTCGTCGTCGATTTTCTCACCTATGTGGTCACGCCGCTCGTGGCGCTGTGGCGGTCCCGCCTCGTCGATCCGGCGTATGGCGGCGCTCTCTGCGCCTTCGTCTGCGCTTGTTCGGCGCTCTATTTCGCCGATCGGCGGATGAAGACGCGCGATTACTGGTTTCGCGGATTCCCGGCGCTGTGGAACGTCGTCGTGTTCTATCTTCTTGTGCTGCGGCCTTCGGAGCACTTAAGTCTTGCAATCATCGTGTCGGCGACGGCGCTCATGTACGCGCCGCTCGTCTTCATTCATCCGCTGCGCGTCAAGCGCCTGCGCCCGCTGACGATCGCCGTCGCCGTCATCTGGGCCGCGGCTGCGATCGCGGCGGTCTGGCAAGATCTTGCAACCGCCTCCTTCGGCGTAAAGGCGGCTTTGATCGCGGCAGGGTTCTATTTTCTGGCGTTGCCGCTTTTTCGCGAGGGCGGCGCGATCGCGAAAGGAGAGGTCGATGGTTAAGGCGATCCGCGTGCATCAGCCCGGCGGTCCGGAGGCGCTGGTGATGGAGGACGTCGATCTGCCGGCGCCGGCCGACGACGAAGTGCAGATCAGGCACCATGCCATCGGCGTCAATTACATCGACATCTATCGGCGCACCGGCGCCTATCCGGCGGACTATCCTTTCATTCCCGGACATGAGGGCGCCGGCGAGGTGATCGCCATTGGCGAAAAGGTGAAGTCTTTCAGAGTCGGCGATCGGGTCGCCTATGTCGGCGCGCTCGGCGGTTATGCGGAGGCGCGCAATATCGCCGCCGGTTCAGTGATCCATCTGCCGAAAGCCTTCAGCTATGAGCAGGGCGCGGCGATGATGCTGAAAGGGCTGACCGCGCAATATCTGCTGCGCAGGACCTTCAAGGTGAGAAAAGGCCATCGCGTTCTCGTCCACGCCGGCGCCGGCGGCGTCGGACAGATCCTTTGCCAATGGGCGAACGGCCTTGGCGCGAAGGTCATCGCCACTGTCGGTTCTCCCGAGAAGGCGAAGATCGCGGAAGAAGCTGGCGCCAAACATACGATCCTTTACCGGGAGGAAAACTTCGTCGAACGGGTTCGGGAATTGACCAAGGGCAAGCTGTGCGACGTCGTCTATGACGGCGTCGGGCGCGCGACCTTTCCGGAATCGCTCGACTGCCTGAAGCCGTTCGGCATGTTCGTCAGCTTCGGCTCGGCGTCAGGGCCGATCGCGGCTTTCGACATCGGCCTTCTGTCGCTTAAAGGCTCGCTGTATGCGACACGCCCGTCGCTCTTCGCGCATATCGCGCGGCGGCGCGATTATGAGGCGATGATGGACGATCTCCTCCATGCGGCGAAGCAGGGCATCGTGTCTCTCGGCGAACCGGCGCGGATTCCGCTCGCCGATGCGGCCAAGGCGCATGCCGCGCTCGAATCACGCGCCACCAGCGGCTCCATGGTTCTAATTCCATGATTTCGCCATATTGGACCGCGCCAAAAGCAGCGCTCCAGCAACAAACTGGCCATGTGTTGCAATTTGACCACGGACCGCCTATGGCGCTTCCTAAAACATTGTTAAGATGATCATATTTTATGTGGGCGAAACGATTTTCGGGTCCCGATTCAGCGGCTTTTCCCCGCTTTTCGCCTCGTGAAGCCGAACGCCGAGAAATTCGCCCTACGCTTTCGGCGCAAATCGATTATGCTTCCCTTGTTCCGGCTTTGAGGTTCCTCCCGCCTCTCGATTAGCCCGAACCGCCTTCAAAAACCCGGCGCCCGAGCCGGGTTTTTTTCTTTTCGGCGCTCTGCAACACCGCCGTTTCTATTGCAATTTTTCGGGAAGCGCCCCATCCTTGCGTTGCGGCCCGCCGTACTCGCGGGCTTGGGCCGCGAAGCATGAGGGTTGCAACGCTGTCGACAAGTGTTCATCCGGGCGCGGATCGTCTTCCGCTCCGGCCGGGAATTGGCGCAGGAGCGCCGTTGGCCGGCTCAATCGTGCAAAAGGTTCTCGCCAGCCTGGACGAAACCAAGGCCGAGGACATCGTCTCCATCGATCTGCGCGGCAAGACCGCCCTCGCCGATGACATGCTCATCGCGACCGGGCGCTCGACCGTGCATGTCGGCGCCATCGCCGACAAGGCGATCAAGGCGCTGAAGGCCGCGGGCGTGGTTGCGCCGCGCGTTGAGGGCCTGGCCCAGTGCGACTGGGTGCTGATCGACGCCGGCGACGTCATCGTCCATATCTTTCGCCCCGAAGTGCGCCAGTTCTACAATCTCGAAAAGATGTGGGGCGGCGACCGTCCGGTGGAGATTCGCCTGGTCTGACGGGAGCCGATCCGGCTTTCCCTTTGGGATCGCTTGTGCGTCTTCCCGTCCTGCTGGGCCGTCGGATGAAACTGGGCCTGATCTGCGTCGGCCGCCTGAAGGCTGGACCGGAGCGAGAGCTTTACGCGCGATACGCCGAGCGGATCGGCGCGTTCCGGCGGCTGGGCCTCGAAGGGTTAGAGCTTAAAGAGATCGACGAGAGCAAGGCCGCTTCCGCAACCGAGCGGTCGTCGCGGGAAGGCGCGGAACTGCTCGCCGCGCTGGGGGCGGAGGCGCGGCTTGCGGCGTTCGACGAGAGGGGCCGGGCGGCGACGAGCGCCACCTTTGCGCAATTCATCGCCGACGAAAGAGACCAGGGACGCAAGGCGCTCTGGTTCGCCATCGGCGGAGCCGAAGGGCTCAACGAGAGCGTGCGCGCTCGCGCGAGCGCCGTCTTCTCCTTTGGCGCGATGACGCTGCCGCATCAGCTGGCGCGCATTCTGGCGGCCGAACAGATTTATCGGGCGATGACGATTCTCTCCGGCCATCCCTACCACAGGGCGTGATTGTCAACGAAGGCCCGACGCTGTCGTCGGGCCAGGGGCGCTTGGAGCCCCGGGCGCTTGTGGCGATCCGAGCCCCGATCTCCTCGTGATCCCTTGCATGGAGAATGTCTGGAGATTGGGGCGTCAGACTTTGCTCTTAATAGCAAATCCAAATCCAGCCGGCGGGAGTCCATCTCCAGCACTGACCTACGCCATAGGGATACCAGCGACCGCCCCAGTAGCGTCCTCGTCCCCAGCCGCCGCCGTGGCCGCCGTGGCCGCCCCAGCCGCCGCCATGACCGCCCCAGCCGCCGCCGTGACCCCCGCCATGCCCGCCGCCTCCCCAGCCGCCGCCACCCCCGCCATGCCCGCCGCCTCCCCAACCGCCGCCACCGCCGCCGTGACCGCCGCCTCCCCAACCGCCGCCGCCGCCGCCGCCGTGACCGCCGCCGCCATGACCGCCTCCGCCTCCGCCCCCGCCATGGCCGCCGCCATGTCCGGCGAGCGCGGCCGATGGCAGCGCCAGCGCGCCGAGCAGTGCGAAGACTAATGATACTTTACGCATAGCGTTTCTCCGTTTCAGACTGGAAGATGAGCGCCCTGACCGGCGTCTCACTCAGTTGCCTCGGGACGAGGCTCGGTTTGAGCGGCAATAACAAGCGTCGCTGCTATTTCCTTACGAGTCAAATCGATTATGGCGAGCGGCTCATCGACTGTGGCTGATCGAAAAAATATTTTCGACAGCCCGTCTTCGAACTTTTTATGCTTGCAAAATCTGGCGAGATTGTTCGCGGCGGCGCGAAAGCGGCGCAGGGTCAGCGCGCGTTGCGCGAGTATCGAAAAATGCTGGTGGAGGAGGCGGGTTCGTTCAACCGGTCTTCTACAGGAGAGTTCCCGGCTAACAGATGACTTGCGCTGCAAGCTGCGAAATGCGCCGAGGCGAGGTCTGGATGGCTCGGCAAGCTGGACTAGTTGAACGTTTGGTCCTGGCGAGAAGAAGAAACTTCGACTGCAAACCTCAAGGTTTTCCCTCGTGAGTTGTAGGAGGTACAAATGTCGCCTTTCACAAAAACCGCCGCGGCCGGTGCGATATGCGCAGCGCTGGCTCTCGCGGCGCTTCCGGCCAGCGCCGGTGTGATGACGGTCGTCGACAAGGCTAGCCTGGGCGTGACCTCGGCCACGGACCAGGTCGGTTGGCGACCTTATTGCCATCGCCACTATCGAGGTTGGCGCTCTGGCTATTCTGCGCCTGCGTATTACGGTTATTCCGCCCCTGTTGTGAGTGGGGAAACCGTGGCGGCGGACGGAAACTACTGCGCAACCTTCGTCAAGACATGCCTGCTCTATGAGCCGGGATGGCTTGGAACTGGCTGTTCCTGCAGGGTTCCCGGCGGCTTGGCGCGCGGGACGGTTATTCCGTAGCATTTCGCAACGTCGAACGAGACGAGACGTTCGACGAGACTGCGGTCGAGACAAGGACTCGGCCGCAGTTTCATTGACATCGTTTCCGCCGCCTTGAGGGTATGACACGCTCTGAATTTTTGGCTTGGAGGTATTAGGTTTCGAGCGGCAAAAGGTTTTGATGGGCGAATTGAAGAGAAAAGTTTTGAACGATTTGCGAAAGAGTCAGTTCTGAATTTGATTTTCTTGGTGGGCCGGGCAGGACTCGAACCTGCAACCAGACCGTTATGAGCGGCCGGCTCTAACCATTGAGCTACCGGCCCCGAGAGGGGATGCTTCTCCTATACCGCAACCCGAAGGCGCGCAAAATCGCCCGATCGGACCGCGCTTGTCATAGCCGGCGCCGCGCCTGTAAGGCTGTTCGCATGAACGAATGCGACGCGCGCGCGGCGATCGTCGACGCCGCGCAGGAGATGGAGCGGCTGGGCCTCAATCACGGCTCGGCCGGCAATCTGTCGTTGCGGGTCGGCGACGCCGCGCTCGTCACGCCGAGCGGCGTTCCAGGCCGCGAACTCTCGCCCGAATCGATCGCGCGCATGCCTCTGGCGGGCGAGGGGGCTTTTGACGGGCCGCTGCCGCCGTCGAGCGAATGGCGCTTCCATCTCGACATCTATCGCGCCCGGCCGGATGTGAACGCCATCGCCCATATGCATTCGCCCTATGCGACGACGATCGCGACGCTGCGGCGCGACATTCCGGCCGTGCATTACATGATCGCGGCCTTCGGCGGCCCGACGGTGCGCTGCGTCGGTTACGCGCCTTACGGCACGGCGGAGCTGTCGCGGCTCGTCGTCGCGGGCCTCGCCGATCGCGACGGCGTGCTGCTCGCCAATCACGGCGCGATCGTCACCGGGGCAACGATGCGCAGGGCATTGTGGCGCGCCGTCGAGCTCGAAGCGCTGGCGCAGGTCTTCTACCTCGGCGCGCTCGCCGGCCAACCCGTCGTGCTCTCCGACGAGGAGATCATGCGCACGGTGGAGCGCTTCAAGACTTACGGAACGCGAGACAGAGCTTAGCTAACCGCCAAGGTCGGGGAACAACCCCTTCAGCCCTTCCTCCGTGGCGGCGCAGACGCCGCGCTCTGTAATCAGGCCTGTGACGAAGCGCGACGGCGTCACGTCGAAGCCGAAATTGCGCGCTCGCGAACCATCGGGGGTGAGCTGAATTTCGATCGGCGCGCCGTCGGCGCCGCGGCCGCTGATATGGGTGACTTCGCGGGCGCTGCGCTCTTCGATCGGAATGTCGCGAACGCCGTCGGCGATGCGCCAGTCGACGGTCGAGGAGGGTAGAGCGACATAGAAGGGCACGCCATTGTCATGCGCCGCCAGCGCCTTGAGATAGGTGCCGATCTTGTTGCACACGTCGCCGGCGCGCGTTGTGCGGTCGCTGCCGACGATGACGAGATCGACAAGCCCATGCTGCATCAGATGGCCGCCGGCATTGTCGGCGATGACCGTGTGCGGGATTTCTTCGCCCAGGAGTTCGAAGGCCGTCAGGCTCGCGCCCTGGTTGCGCGGGCGGGTCTCATCGACCCACACATGAACGGCCGCGCCCTGACGCGCCGCCGTGTAGATCGGCGCCAGCGCCGTGCCCCAATCGACGGTGGCGAGCCAGCCGGCGTTGCAATGGGTGAGAATGTTGATGGTGCCGTCGCCACGCCGCGCTTTATGGATGAGTTCGGCGCCGGCTCGGCCGATGGCCTGGCAGGCGGCGACGTCTTCTTCCGCGATCTTCGCCGCCTCGGCATAGGCGAGATCGACGCGGTCGGAGACCGGCGCGGCGAGGAGCAGCGCGCGCAGCCGATCGAGCGCCCAGCGCAGATTGACGGCCGTCGGCCGCGTGGCCAGGAGCAAAGCGTGGGCGCTCTCGATCGCCGCGTCGCTCGGGTCGTGCAAAGCGGCGAGCGCCATGCCATAGGCTCCGGTCACGCCGATCAGCGGCGCGCCGCGCACGGTCATATCGCTGATCGCCGCGGCGGCGTCTTCACATCTTGCGAGCGTTTTCAACTCGAAGCGATGCGGCAGCCGGGTCTGGTCGATGACGTGAACGCGCCGTCCGTCCCGGTCGAGCCAAATCGTTCGATAGTCGCGGCCCTCGATTCTCATGCTTGATTTTCGCCTGCTCAAAAGTCGCGCTTGGATGACGTCGCGACGAGCGCCATGATAGAGGGCGCCGCGAAGCCATGCCAGCAGGCGCTCAAACGCGGCTGCTTCACTGGACAGATGGCTCAGGGATTTTCGGTTCGATACGCGGAATCGCTCGAGTCCGTCGCGGCGGCGGCCTGGGACGCCTGCGCCAATCCGCGGGGTCTGCCGGAGTCGGTCGGCGAGCGCCACAATCCCTTCGTGTCGCATGCCTTTCTGCGCGCGCTTGAATCGTCGACGTCGGTGGGCGCGCGCAGCGGCTGGATGCCGGCGCATGCGCTCGTCGAGGATGCGCGCGGGCGTCTCGTCGCCTGCGCGCCGGCCTATATCAAAACGAACAGCCTCGGCGAATATGTCTTCGATCAGAGCTGGGCGCAGGCCTATGAGCTTGCCGGCGGGCGCTACTATCCGAAGATTCAGGTCGCCGCGCCCTTCACGCCGGTCACGGGCCGTCGCCTGCTGTTGGCAGGCGACGCGCCGGATGGCGCGCGCGAGGCGCTGATCGCCGCCTTGCAGGCGTTGCGGAAGGCGAGCGGCGCCTCTTCTATCCATGTCACCTTCTGCACGGATGAGGAACGCGTCGCATTGGGCGTCGCGGGATTTATCCACCGCGCCGGAGAACAATTCCACTTCGTCAATGAAGGCTATGCCGACTTCGAGGATTTTCTGGCGCGGCTGACGGCGCGCAAGCGCAAGGCGATCAAGCGCGAGCGGCGAGACGCGCTCGGCGACGAGCTTGAAATCGATCTTCTCACCGGAAGCGACATTCGTCCGGCGCATTGGGATTCGTTTTTCGATTTCTACATGGATACGGGCGCGCGCAAATGGGGCCGCCCCTATTTGACCCGCGCCTTCTTCGACGAGATTGGCGCGCGCATGGCGGACCGCATCCTGCTCGTGATGGCGCGCCGCGGCGCGCGGCATATCGCGGGCGCGATCAATTTTCTCGGCGACGACGCGATCTACGGGCGCAACTGGGGCGCTCTGGAGGAAGTCCCCTTCCTGCACTTCGAGGTCTGCTACTATCAGGCGATCGAATTCGCGATCCGCCACGGCTACAAGCGCGTCGAGGCCGGCGCGCAGGGCGAGCATAAGATCGCCCGCGGCTATCGGCCGGCGATCACCCATTCCGCCCATCTCTTCGCCGACCCCCGTCTCGGCGAGGCGGTTTCGGCCTATCTGGCGCGGGAGCGCGCCGCCGTGGCGGAATGGGCCGCCGAACATGCGGCCGAACTTCCTTACAAGGTCGAAAATGACGGCTGATTTCGCCGCGCTGTGGCTTCGCCGCACTTGTGCCCTGGCCTGAAACTTGTAAGTCGTGAGCGGTTTGGCGCGAACCGCGGCGGGAATCTCATGACCTATTGTTGCGGCATTCTCGTGCGCGATGGGCTGGTGATGATCGCCGACACCCGCACCAACGCCGGGCTCGACAACATCTCGACCTTCCGCAAGCTGTATCTCTTCGAGCGGCCGGGCGAGCGCGTGCTGATGCTCGCGGCCTCGGGCAATCTCTCGGTGACCCAGGGCGTCGTGAATCTGATCAGCGACGGGATCGAGCATCCCGAAAGCGGCGTCGTCGAGAGCGTCATGAACACGCCCAACATGCTGCACGCGGCGCAGCTCGTCGGGCGCGCCGTGCGCCTTTCCCGCGTCCAGACGGGCAGCGCCGAGGAGGAGCCCGCGGCGCAGGGCGTCAGTTTCGACGTGTCCCTGCTGCTCGGCGGCCAGATCGCGGGCGGTCCGCTCCGCCTCTTCATGATCTACACCGCCGGCAACAGCATCGAATGCACGCCGGACACCAATTATCTGCAGATCGGCGAACATAAATACGGCAAGCCGATCCTCGACCGCGCCGTCACCTACGACACGGATATCTATGACGCGCTGAAGATCGGGCTGATTTCGATGGATTCGACCATGCGCTCGAATCTTTCGGTCGGCATGCCGATCGACATCGCGCTGCTGCGACGCGACGCGCTGCAGATCGAGGTCGCGACGAGGATCAATTCGGACGACGTCTATTTTCGCAGCTTGCGGAACAGCTGGTCGAAGGCGCTGCGCGAGGCGCATATGGCGATCCCCAAGCCGCCCTACAGCGGCCGCGACGCGTGACGATCCTTGCCCCGGCCGACGCCGCGGCGATCGGCGCGGCCGCGGCGATCCTGCGCGAGGGCGGGCTCGTCGCCTTTCCGACCGAGACGGTCTATGGGCTGGGCGCCGACGCGACGCAGGCCTGGGCGGTGGCGCGCATCTACGACGCCAAGGACCGCCCGTCCTTCAATCCGCTGATCGCCCATGTCGCCGATACGGAAGCCGCGCGCCGCGAGGCGGCGCTGCCAGAGCCGGCGCTGCGACTTGCCGCGGCCTTCTGGCCGGGGGCGCTGACCATCGTCGCGCCGGGCGCGCCGGGCGGCTTGATTTGCGACCTCGCCCGCGCCGGCCTGCCGAGCGTCGCGGTCCGGGTTCCCGCGCATCCTGTGGCGCAGGCGCTGATCGCGGCGCTGGGCCGGCCGATCGCGGCGCCGTCAGCCAACCGGTCCGGCCATGTCAGTCCGGTGACCGCCGCGCATGTCGCCGAGGACCTTTCCGGCAAGGTCGACATGATTCTGGACGGCGGCCGCACGCCGGCCGGGCTCGAGTCGACGATCGTGTCCTTTTGCGACGCTTCGCCGGTTCTGCTGCGACCCGGCGCGGTGGCGCGGGAGGCGATCGAGAAAATCCTGGGCGGGAAGCTGTCAGCGCCGGCGCGGGCGGAGGTCCTTGCGCCGGGCATGACGCCGTCACATTACGCGCCGGCGGCGCGGCTGCGGCTGGAGGCGCAGGAACTCAACGCGGGCGAGGCGGCGCTCGATTTCGGCGGCAGGCTCGCGGCGTGCGCCAAACCCGGGACTCTGGTGCTCGATCTTTCGCCGTCGGGCGACCTCGTCGAAGCGGCGGCCAATCTTTTCGCGCATTTGCGGGAATTCGACGCGCACCACATCGCCGATGTCGCCGTGGCGCACATACCCGAGCGGGGGTTGGGCGAGGCGATCAACGATCGGCTGCGGCGCGCCAGCACGCCGAAACTCGATTAAGCCGCCAGAGCCGTCGGCGTCGCCGCGCGCAGGCAGAAGTCCTGCGTCGCCGGGGCCGGCTGGCCCTTCACATAGGGGCACTCATAGCCGCGCGCGGCGAGATCGCCCGCGTCGACCGAGCACATTTCCACCGCGAGGCGCGTCAGCCGGTTGAGCACCGGCTCCCGCACCCAGGAAAAGCGCGGCGCGTCCGGCGCCACGGCGCGCATCGCCGCCTTGCGGTGTAGATTGTTCTCATAGCTCATGCGCGCCTGCCATCCGGCCTGCGGCTCCTGCCAATCATTGACGACGATCACCGGCCCGCGCAGAACCCGCGCGTCCAGCTCGGTGCGCTCGATCAGCGCCATCTCGCCGCGCCTGACTCCCGCCAGGGTGAAAAGCGTCGGCCGCGCCAGTGGCGCGCTGGCGATGCAATCGACGGCCTCCTCGAAATTCGCACAGTTTTCAAAGGCATAGCGCAGCAGATGGTCCGGCGGCCAGCCTTCGCTGGCGAAGGCGTCGCGCAGATTAAGCGCTGCGTCATAGGCGAAGCCGAGCGAGCCCTGGGTGCGCCGCTTCATCGGCGCCTGGTTGATCACCGCGCAGAAGCGGCCGGGCGCCATGGCGCTGAGCACGCCCACCGCGCCGGGCCAGGTGGCGTTGTAGAATTCGCCGGCCACGCCGGACTGCCAGGCGATTTCGACCGCCTTTCCCAGGCCGTGAAAGGGCCAATCGAGCGTGCGCCGCAGCCGCGGCCGGCCGCGTTCGTCCTCGTAGGCCTGCGTGGTGCAAGCGAAGAGATAGGACATGTTCAGCGTCATCGCGCCGGGAAAGCCGAGAATGGCGACGATATGCTCCAACTCCGCCCGGTAGGCCGAGGCGGAACGCTTCAGCCAATTCGCCGCGATACGGTCGATTGGCGGAAGGCACACGCGTCCCATCGGCGCGACCATGCCAAGACACGCCTTGCGAAGCGCCGCGGCTGCGTCGATCCGCGCCGTCGCATGGGCGACGGGGCCGCCTTCGCGCACGTCGAGGAAGTGAATCGCGTTCATTGTCGTCCTGCTGTCAGAAAACCGTCATTGAACGGATATGGATTTCACATCCGGCTGTCACAATACAGTAAAAATTTAGGGGGCCTTCGCCGCGCCGCAAGTCCGGCGTTCTCACGACGGCGAATCGGTTACAAAGGACCCGACCTCTTGCTCGTCGAGAAAAGAATGTCGGACGCCGTCGCCGTCGCTTTTGGCGCATTGAAGTTTCACGCTTCCGCTTTGGCGCGGACGCGAACGCTCGACCTCTTCGCCGAGGACCCAAGTCGCTTTAAAAATTTCTGCGTCAAGCTCGACGATTTCGTCTTCGACTTCTCCAAGCACAAAGTGACGCGCGAGACGATCGCGCTGCTCGTTTCGCTTGCGAAATCGCGCGATCTCGAAGCGCGGCGCGAAGCGTTGTTTTCGGGCGAGCCCGTCAACAACACCGAAAAGCGCGCCGCCATACATATGGCGTTGCGCGATCTTTCCGCGCGCCCGCTGCTTGTCGGCGGCGAGGACATGCGCCCGCTGATCGAAGCGGAGCGCGAGAAGGTTTTCGTCTTCGCGCGCGCGGTGCGTTCCGGGGATGTCCGCGGCGCGACCGGCGCGCCGTTCAGCGATGTGGTCAATATCGGCATCGGCGGTTCGGACCTTGGCCCCGCGATGGCGTCGCGCGCGCTCTCGCCCTTCGCCGGCGAGGGGCCGCGCATGCATTTCGTCGCCAATGTCGACGGCGCCGATCTTGCCGACACGCTGCAAAATCTCGATCTGGCGCGCACGCTGTTCATCATCTCGTCGAAGACCTTCACGACGCAGGAGACGATGGCGAACGCGAGAAGCGCGCGCGCGCGCGTCGTCGCCGCGCTCGGCGAAGCGGCGGTGACAGCCCATTTCGCGGCGGTCTCGACCAGGCTCGACAAGGTCGCCGAATTCGGCATTGATCCCGCGCGCGTCTTCGGCTTCTGGGATTGGGTCGGCGGGCGCTATTCGCTGTGGTCGTCGATCGGCCTGGCGCTCGCCATCGCGGTCGGGCCCGAGCATTTTCTGGAGTTTCTGCAGGGCGGCCACGAGATCGATGAGCACTTTCGCGAGGCGCCGTTCGAACAAAACATCCCCGCGCTGATGGGCCTGCTCGGCGTCTGGCACCGGAACGTCATGGGATGCGCCGCGCATGCCGTCATCCCCTATGATCAGCGGCTCGCGCGCTTTCCCGCCTATCTGCAACAGCTCGACATGGAGTCGAACGGCAAGTCGGTGACGCGCGAGGGCGCGCCTGTCGATTATGAAACCGGCCCGGTGATTTTCGGCGAGCCCGGCACCAACGGCCAGCACGCGTTCTTTCAGCTGCTGCATCAGGGAACCGATGTTATTCCGATCGACTTCCTCGTCGCGGCCGAACCCACCGCCGCCGACGAACGTCATCACGAATTGCTGTTCGCCAATTGCCTGGCGCAGGCCGAAGCCTTTATGCGCGGTCGAACGCTGGAGGAAGCGAAGGCGCAATTGCGCGGGCAGGGGCTCGGCGAAGAAGAAGTCGACCGGCTTGCGCCTCACAAGAGGTTTCCGGGCGATCGTCCGTCAAGCGTGCTGCTCTACCGCCGGCTCGATCCGCGCACGCTCGGTCGACTCGTCGCGCTTTACGAGCACAAGGTCTTCGTTCAATCGGTGATCTGGGACATTAATCCGTTTGATCAGTGGGGCGTGGAGCTTGGCAAGGAGCTTGCGAACCGGCTGGCGCCGATTGTGGAGAACCCGAGCGAATCGACGCAAGGGCTGGATGGATCGACGGCAGGGCTGATCGCGTGGCGAAGGGGGCGCTAAGACGCGCGCTCTGTCATCGCCGCGGCCGTGGGGGGGTGCGGAGACATTCATCTGAGTTTCGAGTATCGCGGACTGTTAAAAATAGGTTGTCGTTCACTGCAATAGTTTCGAGATCGCCCGTGGTCTGCGATCGTTCGATTAAGCACGGCGAGGGACGGTCAGCGAGTGGGAAAAGCAAGCATTATCGCGCTAGCATTGTTTTTCGTGGGCGCCGGCTCTTGCGGTACTGCGACGGAAGCCGAGGAGCTTTCGCAAAACGATTGGCTGCTCCGCGCTGAAAACGACAATGCTCGTTTCCGACTGCTTCAACAGCAAATGCGAGGGTTCGATCAGCCGATGTGGGAGGTTGGCGAGCGTTTCGAGCGGCTGCACGATGCTCTGAAACGTGAAAACTATGAACTCGCCGTCTACCATTGGGACAAGATCAAAACGACGATCGAAAACGGCGTCGCCAAAAGGCCTGCGCGAGGCGAAAGCGCGCGAAGATTGTTCCTTGGCGATTCCTGGACCAAAATTCGCGCGGCGTTCGCCTCGGGCGACAAGCGCGAGGCCTGGGACGGATTCGACAGCGCCCGAGCGGCCTGCCAGTCCTGTCACCAAGCGGAAAAACTAGAATTTCTGAACAATCAGGCCCTATTCGACCTTCCAAGGCCGCGTCGGGATTGACGGCCGCAGTTGCGGCGCCTTGAGCCGTCTTCTCTTCAGTGGAGCGACACAGATGAGCTTTCGGGAGTTTATCCTGTCGCCCGGCGACTCTCGCTGGGCCCTCCTCATTCGTCTCATGCTTGCCGGCGTGTTCGTTACGGAAGGCTATCTCAAGCTCGTAGACCCGGCGTGGCTCGGCGCAGGCCGATTCGCGAAAATCGGAATTCCCTGGCCGGAGGTCACCGGTCCTCTTGTCGGCTGGACCGAGATTGTCTGCGGCATTCTCATGGCGATTGGCCTGTTCAATCGGATCGCGGCGATTCCTCTGATCATTGTCATGGCGGTCGCGATCGTGAGCACGAAAATTCCCGTTTTGCTCGGGCGGGATTGGTGGATTTTCAGCGTGCGCAAGCTGGAGCGCTATGGATTCTTCAGCATGACGCACGAGGCCCGACTGGATTATGCGATGTTGCTCGGCGCGCTCTTCATGTTGCTTTCGGGAGCGGGCCGCTGGTCGTTGGACGAGAAATTGTTCGGCGCGC
Source organism: Methylocystis sp. (assembly GCA_051061375.1). Taxonomy (GTDB): domain Bacteria; phylum Pseudomonadota; class Alphaproteobacteria; order Rhizobiales; family Beijerinckiaceae; genus Methylocystis. The sequence goes on from JBPFDW010000027.1 coordinate 158,874, forward strand.
GGAACTCGCAGCGAAGAGCCGATAGCTGACTGGCTCGCAAGAGATTGCATCGTCGCCGGCGCTGTTCGGAGCGCCGGTAGTAGCGCGCCGCGCGCGCGGCATTGCGCCGCTTGAGACGGTTTACACCGCCACGGCGACGAGAATGCTCGCAATCATCGGCAAGGCGTTGCGCAAGAGCCTAAATTTGCCAAACCCCGCTTCGCGCAGCAGCGCCTCGATCGCTTCGACGCGGCGCGGCTCGCCGCGGCCCATGGCGAGCGTGTAGAAGCCATAATAGGCGTCGAGCGGCTCGGCGCCTTTAACGCCCGACATGCCCTCGATGATGAGCAGCGTCGCGCCGGGCGCCAACGCCCTGCGCACATTGCGCAAGAGTTTGAGCGCCGACGAATCGTCATGGTCATGCACGATGCGGATGAGCGTCGCGACGTCGGCGCCTTCGGGCAGGGGATCGTTAAGAAAGTCGCCGCCGTGAATTTGTGTGCGCGCGAGCAGGCCCGCCTCTTCGAGTCGCGCTCTTGCGCGCGCCACGACGGCGGGCAGGTCGAACAGCGCGAGCTGCAGATGCGGCGCGCGGGCGCCGGTCGCTGCGAGAAATGCGCCTTCGCCGCCGCCGATGTCCAAAAGCCGCCGATGACGCGACATATCATAAGCGTCGAGCGCTTCCTGGGCGACCAACGGCTGCGTCGCCGCCATGAAGGCGCTGTAGGGGGCGACCTGCTGCGCCGAGAGCGCTTCGGGCGCGGCGCCGTCGGAATAGGGCCAATAGTCGGCGAGTCGCCCACGCTTTTCCTGGCGCAGCAAAGCGACGGGATCGATGAGATCGGCGTAAAGCAGCGGCTGATGTTCGACGATCATGAGCGCCGCGGGACTGCCGGCGAAGGCGGCGCCGAGCAGCCCGAGACCATAGCCGCCGCCACGCCGTTCGACGAGTTGGAGCGACGCAGCCGCCTCAAGCAGGCGACGCGTCGCGGGTTCGGACAGGGCGAGCCTCGGTGCGAGCGCGTCGAGGCTCAAGGGGCCGTCGCGCAAAATTTCGAAGAGCTTCAGTTGCGCGCAGGCGACGAGCACCTGCGAATAGACGAAGCCGGCGGCGAGATCGAGCCCCGCGCGCGCGCCGCGCCGCGCCAAAGGCCGCGTGATGGGGTTCTTTAACGCCCAGCGCTGAAATCGCGGGTCGGCGACGAGCCGGTCGCGCCGGCTTCGCAATCGCTCCAGCCATTGGTCGAAAAAATTCAAGACGGCGCCTCAAGGTGACGGTCTCGCCTTAGCATGGCGACAGGACGTCGTCTTGTCGGGCGGAACCGGCGTTGCGGGGCGGCGGTCCTTCCTGTAGAAAAGCTGCGCGCCTGCGCCCGTAGCTCAGCTGGATAGAGCGTTGCCCTCCGAAGGCAGAGGTCAGAGGTTCGAATCCTCTCGGGCGCGCCACTTCGGCACAAAATTGGGCACTCCAAAACCCGCCGATTTCCCGCCTGATGCGGCGACAAGCGTGCGCAGGAGCGCGCTTTTGTGTCCGATGAAGCGAACTTCCCGCTCATCGACCTCGACGCGCTGGGCGAGCGCGCGCAGCGCGACGCCGAAGCATAGGCAAAGCGATGCGACGAGCGTCGTTCTCATGCCGCATCAGGCGGCGGCTGCCGATGCCGCCCGACGCGCAAACGGGCGGCGGGATGTCTGCGCGCGAGCGCGAGTTGCGCCAGCGGCGCGATGAAGTTTGAAGCTTCGCCATCCTCGGCGATCGCGAAGCGGCACATCATCCCGCGATCCGCGCCGGCGTCGAACACGTCGAGCACGACAAGACGCGGCGCGCCGCGCCCGTTGAGGCCGCGCGCCCGCAGAAAGGCGAGGAGCGCCGGCCTTGGGTGCGCCGACAGCGGCAGCGCGCGACGCAGATTCTGGACAAGGCGTTCTTGCCTTCCACGATCGAAATTCATTTTCCGCTCCATCGCAATAGACAACCCATCCGCATCAACACTGCATGCGCTCACTCCGCCGGCGCCGGCCGCGGCGCAGTCCGCCGCACATGCGCGAGCCGCGCCGAACGCTTCTTCCACCAGATGTAAACGCCGGTGACGGAGAGCATGACGATCACGAGGCCGAGGGCGGAAACGAAAATTTTGTAAGGAAGGCCGAAGAGATTCGCCGTGTGCAGCGCAACGAGCCAAGTCGTCAGCGTATTGCCGGCGCGGGCGCCCGTCGGCAGGCTGAGGGCCTTTAATTCTCCAGAACGCGCATCGAAGATGATTGACGTCGATCCGGCCTTGTCGCCGATATCGCGCGACGAGCGCACGCGATATTCAAAGAATCCCTTCTCACGACGATGGTAGAACGCCACCGGGCGTTCTATCGTGAAGCCATATTGGCGCGCTTGTTCCGCCATAAGACGCCCGCCAACGGTCTGCGCCTCCTCCCATTCCATCGGCGCGCGCGCATCACGCAGCGGCGTCGCCTTCCGCGTCTGCGCGGGCTGTTCGTAGTCAAGAACCAGCTGCGTCGCGCGCGTATAGAAATTCGGCAGCGTGAAAAACACGCTCGACCAGGCATAGACGAGCAGAATCGCCCATAGCCACAGGCCGCCGGCGCGATGCAGATCGAAGTTGGCGCGATAGAAGGAGCTCTTGAGCTTCACCAGCCATGCCGGCTTCCAGCGCGCGAGGAAGCCGTTCCTTGAGCGTTCTCCTCGCGGCGGCAGCGTCAGATAAAAGCCGACGAAACAATCGAGCGTCCAGGTCAGCGCCACCGCGCCGAGAATCCAGTCGCCGATTCCGCTCATCGCCAGATACATGTGCAGGCCATAGACGAAGGGCATAATGGTGTTCCGACTATTCGGAATGCCGCCGACTCTGCGACGCCCCAACTCCTGCCCGGTTACCGGGTCGAGAATGAGCTGATTGAAATCGAGTTCCGGCGCGCCTGGCCGCGCCTCCATTTTGATCAGTGCGGAACCGGGATTGCCGAGAAAGACTGTCGTCGCGCGCGCTCGCGGCGCTAGCGCCTCGGCGTGGCGCGCCAGCTTCGCCGGATCGAGTTCAATGCCGGGGCGTGGGCCCGGAAAGAGCTCTGGCGTCAGCCAATGGTTCAATTCGCCCCAGAACGCGAGCAGGCTGCCGGTCAGACCGACGATGATCAGGAATCCCGCCATCGCGAGACCCGTCCATCGGTGCAGCCAGACGAAAAGCGCACGGGTCATGGCTCGGCCTCCAAACTCTGACGTCCTGCCGTCCCGTGGGGACGGCAGGGCGCGTGTCACCACTCGAATTTCAGCGTTCCAACCACGGTGAAGGGCTCAGCAGGGAAGGCGGCCAGACGAGGGCCAGCGTTAAATAAAATGTCCGTTGCGGTGAAATATCGGGTGTTGGTGATGTTGTTGAGATTGAGCTGGGCGGTCAGCCGATGGCCCTCATATAGCGCCGCGTAGCTCGCCATGGCGTCGAGCCGCGCCCAACCGGGAATGAGGAAGGTGTTCTGGATGTCGCCCCAGGCGCGGGTCGAAGCCGTCACGCCGCCGCCGACGCGCCAGCCGAGGCCCGTGTCGCCGAAATCATATGTCAGCCAGACTTTGCCGGAGTGGCGGGGAACGTTGTCGAGATGGTTCAAATAAAGTCCGCTCCCATAGGGATTCAGCGGGTTTCTCGCATTGTCGGCGATGACCTTGGCGTCGATGAGGGCATAATTCGCGATAATGGCGAGACGATCATTGAACCGACCCAGGATATCGACTTCAATGCCCCGGCTTCTTTGAAGGCCCGCGAGCTTCAACGCCGTTGGATCCGGCGACGCAAAATCGCGTGTCGTCAGATTCGATCTCGTGAGCTGGAATATCGCGAGATTCGCCGAAAGATCGGGCAAGGGCTGTGTTTTGAGTCCGACCTCCCACTGAACGCCGATCTGCGGCGGAAAGGTCTGACCAGTCGTCGAATTATTGGGACCAAAGGATCGCGTGTAGCTGCCGTAGACGCTGGCCTCCGGGATCACGTCGTAGACGACGCCAAATCGCGGGCTCCAAGCTTTGTCTTGGCGTGAAGGCTGGCGCAGCCGGTCTTGTATCGCTCCCCATGTACTGGCGCCGAAGTTGGGGGCCGCGCTTGCAACGCGGCCGGTCGTCACGTCGGCGATGTCGTAACGCACGCCCAGCAGGATATGCGCCTTGTCATCCAGGACGTTGATGAGGTCCTGAACATACATGCCCTTTTGGCGCTGCAGGTTCGATGTATAGCCCTTATTGAGGGCGCCGAACAACGCAGCATCATATGCCCAGCCTGGAACCAGTCCATAGATCGGGGCGAAAACGTTTATCGGAAACTGAGCGGCTCTTCCGAAAGCATAGTCGTTGTACTGGTTCAGGTAATCCAGCCCGAACAGGAATATATGCTTGGCTCCGAAGGTATCAAACTTGCCTTCAAGGTTGATGTTCGTTGAATATGCGTCTCCCAGAGTCCATTGGAAATTAGTGAATCGGTTCAGCGTGACTGCATCCCTAAAGCCTACCCCAATGATGCCTCTTTCCATACTATATTGTGACAAATACAGGAAGCGATTGACGATCTTCCAGTCTTCGCTGAGGTTTTGTCTGAACACGTAGCTCGCTACGAAGGAATCCGCGCTGCTACGGGGCATGTTCGGCTCCTGATAAGAACGCCAGAGCGGAACGTCGAGGGGCGCCGACGCATTGGGTAACGTCGGAATGCCGTTCACCAATTTGACCCCATTGCTGAGATACTGGAGATCGGCGGTGAATTCCGTCCAGGGACTCGGCTGATAGGTCACGACCGGCGCGATCAGGAAGCGCTCACTGTGCTGGAACTGCCGAAACACGCGGCTGTTCTGATAGGCGCCCGAGACGCGGTAGGCCAGTCCCTGAACCTGCTTGACCGGCGCCGAGAAATCCCATTGCGTTCGATAATGATCGTAGTTCCCAATCTGCTGTTCGACGACATAGCGCGGCGTGAACAGCGGCTGCTTCGTCACGATATTGACGAGGCCGCCGGGATCGGAGCGGCCGTAGAGGATCGACGCTGGCCCCTTGAGCACCTCGATGCGCTCGACATTGGCGAGGTCGGTGAATAAGCCGAAGAAGCCGCCCTGATTGAGCTGGTTGCGAAACGTTTGGCGGACGTCGAAGCCACGAATCTTGAATGTATAACCGGTGATGTCGTTGTTCCCGCGATTGGTCCCGCGGGCTCCCGGAACGTTTTCGAGCGCGCTTTGCAAACTCGTGAGCGCTTGATCGCGGATCACCTGCTTGGGCACGACATTGATCGTGACAGGCGTCTCTCTGATCGGGATGTCCGCCTTCATCCCGGTCGATGCATCGCGGACGACATAGCCTTCGGTCGGATTTTTGGGCTCGGTCGAGACGGTCGAGGTTCCGCCTTGTGCGTCGCTGTCCGTCGTCGGCCCTAACGCTGGTCCTGACGCGGGTCTTGCCCCCGGCCCGGGAGCGGCGCGCGGCGCCGGCCCCGCGCGCCGCTGGCCGCCGACGTCGATGGTGGGCAGAGATTGCTGCGCTTGGGCGATCGAGGCTGAAAGCGCAAGTCCGAGGGCGCCGGCGGAAACGCCGCGCGACAGGCTGCATCGAAACATGAGGATTCTCCAGGCGCGGCGTCTTGCGCCCGCGCGAACCGAGGTGAAGAAATGCGGCTGCGAAACCGCGTTTAGTCGGTCAGGAGAAAATCGGGGGCCCGCGCGACGAGTGGGAGTTGATCCAGCCTTTTGGCGGCGCGCCCAACGTCGCGGCCGCGGTCGATTCCCGCGTCGATATTAAGGTAAGCGGAACAAAATAGGGCGTCGTCGTCGGCGAGATGGCGGGGTCGAAGCTGGATACGTGGCCCCTTCCGATGCAAAAAGCGCAGGTTTCATGCTGATGCCGGGGAGACTCTGGAGCCTTGCCTCTCACATCCACATCCGCACTGTAGCATTCGGAGAATAAGGCGGATGCTTCGGCGCTCGCGCCCCAAGAGCGACCGATCCGTCCATGCGGGAGCAGGGCGAGGCTAACAATTTGGAGAAGGATCAGGCATGCGGCGGCGATCGCGACGCCTGCGCGCGCTGATCCGTTGCTACATGTCCAAGGCCTTGTCACTGTTCGATTACCTTCAAAACTGTCGCCCGGCCGCCAGCCCAAAGGATAGTGGCAAGAGGCCCGGGCGCCGGCGCATTCGGCGCGTTGGTCGAATCAAACGTAACTTTTTTCGAAGCCCGGAAAGTTTCATGACGATTCCAACGCCTGTGTGGGGACAACATTTTTGTTATTGTTGCATCTTCGCCACACCAATGCTCGACAGATTGACCTCGTAAGGAGATGTCTGTTCTTATCGCTCCTCCAATCGACAGCTCAGCAAGAGCAAGATTTGTGTTCCTTGGCGGAGGGTCACATGCGAATTCTCTTGGTTGAAGATGAATTGGAAGTCGCACGCTCGGTTTCCCGAGAACTTACCCGCGCAGGGTTTGTCGCCGACCATGTCTCCTCAATCGACGAAGCTCGGCGGGCGCTGAAAATCCTTCCCTACACCCTGGTGGTGCTGGATCGGCGGCTGCCGGACGGCGACGGGTTGTCCTTGGCGCCGGAGATGCGCCGGATGCGGCCAGATGTTCAGGTCTTGATTTTGACCGCTTGCAACAAGACCGACGAGATCGTGGCGGGCCTTGATGCCGGCGCCGACGATTATCTGACGAAGCCTTTCGACTTCGATGAATTATTGGCGAGAATACGTGTCGCTATGCGCCGCCATGGCGGCGGTTCGCTGCCGGCGATTGTCGTCGGCGATCTGTCCTTCGATCCTCGCCTTCGCGATGTTTCGGTGCGCGGCAAGTCAGTTGTCCTGCATGGACGCGAGTTGATGCTGCTCGAGGTTCTCATGCGTCATGCGGATCGCATGGTGTCGCGCCAGACCCTCCTCGAGGAAATCTACGGTTTTGACGAAGACATCCAGCCGAGCGTTTTGAACCTGCTTGTCTTGCGCTTACGGCGGCGTTTGGACGAATTTGACGCCAGCGTAACAATTCACGCGGCGCGCGGCGTCGGCTACATGATAAGGGCGTCGCATCCGTGATAAGATGGCGTTCGCTGTCTTCACGCTTGATCGCCTATTGGATCGTCGGCTCGGCGTTCGTGTTTTTCACGCTACCGGCTGTGATACAACTTTCCCTCGCGGCGCTTCGGCTTGCCATCTATCCGGAAGTGAATCTCAAAAGCTGGACCACGCAGAGGGCCCGCTATATCGTGGAGGCGGCCCTTCGACAGGAGCGGGATGGTCGAAAGCTTGTTGACCAAACCGACGCCTTGCGCGCCTACATGACCCGCAATCCGGAATTTCGATATGCCGCCATCGACGTCGCGACTGGCGTCCTCTTGCCCGGGTCGTCGGTCGAATTGGCGAATGCTTTCGCGCCGCTCACGCGAGTCGACTTGCTGACTGTTTCATTTCATCTGGCCGACGATCCAAACCCGGACGCTCGCGGATGGGTTCGTTCGATCGACACTGAAATCGGCAGGATCACATTCATTCTCTACGGCGCGAATTTCCATTGGGACGACGTCCTCTACAATATGTCCTATTACTTCACGATCCAGAATTTTTTCGTCTATCTGCCGCTCGCCGGGGTAATGGCGTTGATTGCCCTCCTTGTCGTGCGGCGAGGCTTGGCCCCCTTGAGCGCGGCGGCTGAGAGAGTCGCCAGTATCGGCGTGAATTCGCTCAACGAGCGCATTTCGTATGCCGAGCTGCCTTCCGAAGTCCTGCCTTTTGTCGAGTCGGTGAACAATGCGCTGGCGCGCGTCGACGACAGCGTCTCCCGACAGAAGCGCTTCCTCGCCAACGCGGCCCATGAACTGCGCACGCCGATCACGATATTATGCGCCCACATCGCCAATCCCGACGAGGCGGCGTTCCGGCAAGACGTGAAGCGCGACGCGCGGCGCATTCGTACGATCGTCGAGCAATTGTTGAGCGTGGCGCACATCGAGGGTCAAAGGGACGCGATCGGAAAAGCCGTTGACCTCGGGGAAACGGCCCTCTCCGTGATCTTGGATTATATGCCCTTGGCGATCCAAAATGGCCGCAATATCGAATTGGACCGCCCGCCCTCGCCTGTCAATGTGCGCTCTGATCCCTGGGCCTTGGAAAGCGTCATCACCAATTTGATTGAAAACGCTGTCCGCGCTGAACCTGCGGGTGGAACGGTCTTGGTGCGCGTATTGCCAAGCGCGACGATCGAAGTCATCGATCACGGCCAAGGCGTTGCTGCGGAAGATCGCAATGCGATCTTTGAGCCGTTCTGGCGAAAAAGCGACACGACGCCCGGCGCCGGATTAGGCCTCGCCATCGCAAAAGAGCTGGTCGACAAATTGGGAGGCCGCATCTGGGTCGAAGACACGCCCGGCGGCGGCGCGACATTCAAACTGTCTTTCCCGCGATCGAACGTGAATTGAAAATTTCAGGCCGAGTTTTCTCGTTCCAAGGGAGTGGCAATTTCGAGGCTTTGCCGCCTCTCACGAAGTCGAGGATAATTCCGGCCCTCACGATTTCGGCCGTCACGCCGTCTGCGTCAGTGCGCGAAAGCGCTTCGATCGCCGTCAACTCGGCGGCCGGCGGCGTCGTATCCTTCCAGTTCAATTCTAAATGTCGCGCCGCCGCCCGGCGTGTCCTTGACGAAAATCGATCCTCCCATCCGCTCGACGAGTCGCTTCGAAATCGACAGTCCAAGGCCGACGCCGACGCCTTCCCGGTCTCGCCGCCAGAAAGGTTCGAATATCTTTTCGCGATCCGAAGGCGAGACGCCCGGGCCATGATCGATCACTTCGATCGCCGCCCCTGGAAGGACGCGAACCCGGACGGCGCCGCCCTCCGGCTCGGCTCGAAGCGCATTGTCGAGAAGATTGGCGATCACGCATTCAAGCGCCCATCGCGCGCATTTTACTTCGGTTGGCGATTTTGGCTCTTCGAACGCGATCCGCTTTTTGTTTTCGATCATCAGCGGCGCATAATCGGCGACGAGATGCAGAACGGTCGTTCCCAAATCAATGCGGTCTTGTTCGCATTCCTTGCGAACTGAAAATCGCGCCGTCGCCAAAAGCTGTTCCACGATCGTTTGGATGCGGCGAATGTCGCGCCGGATATCGCGCCGGAACGCCACATCGTCTGGATTGTCTGCATGGGCGCGCATGATTGCGATGGGCGTGCGCAACTCATGGGCCGCGTTGGCGGTAAAGCGGCGTTGCGCGGCGACTCCGGCGTCGAGACGCGCCAGCGCGGCGTTGACCGCGTCAATGAAGGGGACGACTTCCCTCGGCGCGTCGTCGGCGGCGACGCGCTGGTGCAAAGTGTTCATGTCGATGGAGGCGACGTCAGCCGCGGCGGCGCGCAGCGGCGCGAGCCCGCGCTGAACGACGAACCATGCGATGGCGAGCGCCCCCAACATCGCGGGAGCGGTGACGATGGCGGTATGCAGCGTCAGGAACAGTCCGGCGACCGCAATGAGATCGCTCCACGCAAATCTATATCCATAGGCCGCTATTGCGTACGATCCGAACGCGGTCTGCGCCTGCCGCAAATAGCCGCGCGCTTTGCTTGTCTCCTTGCCCGGAATCCGAAATTTTATCGCCGACGCCTCTATTTGATTGAGTCCGCCAAGCGCCGCGACGAGCTCCAGCGACGAGCCGCGAAGGGCTTGACCGCTCCGCCGATCGAATGCGGCAAAGCGAACCTGCGGATTGGCGTCGATATAGGCGCGCAAAGCGGCGGTAGGCTCCAGAACCACCGTCTCTCCAGGCGCCTGCGTCAAAGAGTCGACGATGAGCGAATGAATACGATACTCGCCCCAATCGTCGGGCGCGATTTCCCAGTTCGGGCTGACGCCCGATATGGAGACGAAAAAATCGGTGATGGGGATCAGGAAAAACAACGCGCCGATTTGCGCGAGCGCGAGATAGACGATCACGCGAGCGGACAAGGATCGGCGCTTGATCATGACGACTCTCGCGCCAGTATGTAGCCGATTCCGCGCGCCGCATGTATCTCGACGCCGGCGTTGAGATCGTGCAGGCGCCTGCGCAATCTCGACACCAGAATGTTCAGCGCATTGCCGTCGACGTCGTCGTCGAATCCGTAAATCTCCTCGTGAAGCTTGTCGCGCAAGACGACGCGGCCGGCGTTGCGAATGAGCGCTTCGAGCAGCGCGAGCTCTCGCCGGTGAAGCACGACGGGCCGGCCGCCGACGACCACCTGATGGGTCGCAAGATCAAACGACAGACGGCCAAGCGCGACAGGAGGCGGCGCGTCCGCGCCCGAGCGCCGCAGACATGCCCTGATTCGCGCCATCAGCTCATCGAGATCGCAGGGCTTCGCCAGATAATCATCAGCGCCGGCGTCAAGCCCGCAAATGCGATCGGCGACCGACTCGCATGCCGTCAGGATCAATATCCGGATTCCGGGCTGGAGCGCCCGCATACCGGAGAGAAGGTCAAGTCCGTCCCCATCGGGCAGACGCCGATCGACCAAGGCGAGCGCGTATTTGTGGCAGGTCAGGGCCGCACGCGCTTCATCGAGCGCGCTGACATGGTCGGCGATGAATCCAGACCGACCCAACCGCACGCTAAGCGCGCGCGCCAACTCCGGCTCGTCCTCGACTAGCAGAATGCGCATCGCGCATAGCCAATCGTCGCGCGACCCGCTCGCGTCGCGCGAGACGCCAGGGGCAAATTTGTAAGTCGTGACATTCGTCGATCGCTCCGCCGCAAGCGAATGCGCGAGGGTAAGGCGAAGAATGATAAAAATGCAACACTATCGAGAAGTCGAAGTCTTGACCCTCCATGTTAGCTCCATGAAAGTTTCGCCCCATAGACAGGCTTCCTGAATCGCGGCGGCGACTTTTCGGAAATTGAGCAGTTCAGGAGGCCATCATGCTCAGTCACAAGCTATTTCGGGGCGTTAGCGCACAGGCGCTGACGATCTGCTGGGTGAGCGGCGCGGCGCTTGCGCAGCAAAGCCTGCCGACGATCGACATTGGCGCGCGGGCGCCGCGTTCCTCTCAGCGGGCGATCCCGTCGACGACCGGGGCGCCCTCATCTCCCTCGGCTCCCGCGTCTTCTTCGTCAGCTCAGGACGGCCCGCCCGTTGAGCAGACCACCGCCGGACCGGTTCGGGGCTATCAGGCGCTGACGACGCGCGCGACGCGATTCCAAACCCCCATCCAGGAATTGCCGATGTCGGTGCAGGTGATTCCACGCAAGGTGATCGACGATCAGCAGGCCATTTCGCAGGCCGAGGTGTTTCGCAACGTGTCCGGCCTGCAGCCTGTCAGTCCGCTGTTCCCCGGCGGAATCGGCCCCAGTCTGCGGGGCATGCGCGCCGAGCGTTATATCGACGGCTTGCCGAATTACTATGATCTGGGCGTGCGCGATCTGCTTGTGAACGTCGAGCGCATCGAGGTGATCAAGGGCCCGGCGAGCATTCTCTTTCAGGGCGGACAGAGCCCGGTCGGCGGCGTCGTCAACATCGTCTCAAGGCTCCCGACGCCGGATCGCTTCGCCGAAGCGGGCGTGCGCGGTGGCGGCTACAGCTACGTCAGCCCTTACATTGACGTCAATCAACCGCTGACCGAGAATAAGAGCGTGTTGTTTCGTCTCACGGCGCAATATGAGACGACGCGTTCGAACGTCGATGTCGTGCATCGACGCAGCTATACGATCAACCCGACCATCAAGATCGCGCCGACCGACGCCACCTCGCTTATCGTGCAGGGAATTATCACGCGGCGGGACCAGCCGGACTATGCAGGACTTCCTGCTGTCGGGACGATTGATCGGACCTTCTACGCCGTCCGCCCAACAGCCTTTCTGTCGACGCCCGGCCTGCCCAGCACCGGCACCTCTTCGTCCGGCGTGACGCTGCGCTTCGATCACAAGTTCGACGAAACATTCTCCACTTTCACAAGCGCGCGCTTTTCTTCGTCGGGCATTTACGAGCCCTCTCAGATTCCCTTCGGCAATACGCCGACCTTCTATTCCGATCCTGACCTGGCCTTTCTCGGGGGCCCGGGAATCATCGGGGGCCCAAGCCAGTTCTATATGGCCAACACGATCCTCAAACAGCAGATGAAGGAGGTGTCGGTCACGTCGAACGTCATGGCCAAATTCGACGCGGGGCCGACCAGAAACAAATTGCTGCTCGGCGGCGATTTCAACCGCGTGTGGGAACTCAGCTACCTTGCCGGCGCCAACGCCACCGCGCCGGACCCCGCCATCCAAAGCGTCCTTGACTTCTGGGGACTGGGCGCCTTTGCGCCATTCTACCCGATTCTGATCGACTTCAGGGCGCCGGTTTTTCCGCCCTATCTCTACCCGCTGCCGGGCCAAGGCAACTACACAATTTTCAGTCGCGTCAACAACGCCTATCAGAACGCCGGCGTGACCCTGCAGCTGCAGTCGACGATTCTCGAGCGGCTGCATATTCTCGCCGCGGGGCGCGTCGCCTTCATCGACATAAAATCGGAGGAAGCGGCTGTTATCCCGCCCACGAGATTCAATTCGAGCCAAACTTCATTCCTGCCGCGCGTCGGCGCGCTTTTCGACGTGACCGACTGGCTCTCGGTCTATGGCAGCTATGCGCAAGGCCTGCGGCCGGTGACGTTCTTCAATGGCGCTGGCGGCGCCGCGCCAAAGCCCGAGGGTTCGGAGCAGTGGGAGGCCGGCGTCAAGCTCAATGGCCCGATGGGTCTGTCCGGCACGCTCGACTATTTCGATCTCAAACGCACCGGCGTGCCGGTGACTCCCGCCGGCAGCCTGACCCAGCGACAGTCCGGCGAATGGCGCTCCACCGGTTTTGAGGCGGATCTCATTTGGCAGCCGACGGCGGAGCTGTCCGTTCTCGCAAGCTATGCGCATATCGACGCGAGAGTGTCGCGCGACGAAAACCCGCTGCTGGTGAACGCCACCCTCAATCTGGCGCCGCGCGATTCCGGTCGCCTGTGGGGGCACTACGCCTTCGACGGCGCGCTCTTCGAGGGCGCGCTCAAAGGGTGGTCGGTTGGCGCGGGACTTTACGCCGCTTCGGGGACCGTGATCGAGATCGGCCAGCCGCAACCCTTTGCGCTGATCGGGCGCCCCTGGAGCACCAGCGGCTATGTCACCTTCGACGCCACGCTCGCCTACAAACACGAGAATCTCACTTTCGCGATCAACGGCAAGAATCTCGGCGATCAGCAGTATTTCGTTCAATATCCCTATCTTTCCGGAAGAGTTGCGCCGGGAGAGGGACGCACGGTTTTCGTGTCGCTCTCGGCGCGGATGTAGGAGTGACGATGAGTGAGATCGATCGCCGTCAATTCGGCGACGGCGTCGCCGCCTTCGCCATGCTGCTCGCAAGCGGCGCTTTGGCGGCGCCGAGCCCGTCGCCGGAAGACGGCAAGACGCCGCATAAGATGCTGGACATGCCCGCGTATTGGCGCGGCAAGGAGAAAGTCGCCTTTCTGATTTATCCCGGTTTCACCGCGCTCGACATGGTCGGACCGCAATATATGTTCGCCAATTTGATGGGCGCGACGATAGAGATCGTCGGCAAGTCGCGCGATCCCATCCGCAGCGATACGGGAATCGTCTTCACGCCGTCGGCAAAATTCGAGGACGCCGCGTCGGACCTCGACATTTTGTGCGTTCCTGGAGGCTCGACCGGAACGCTCGCCGCGATGCGCGACGAAGAGACCCTCGCCTATATTCGCGCCGCCGGACATGGCGCGCGCTTCGTGACGTCGGTCTGCACCGGCTCCATGCTGCTGGGGTCCGCAGGCCTGCTCGACGGCTATCGCGCCACGTCGCATTGGATCACGAAGCCGCTGTTGCCGGTTTTCGGCGCGACGCCGGCCGAAGGCCGTTTCGTGCGGGATCGAAATCGGATCACGGCGGAAGGAGTCACCGCGGGTCTGGACTTCGCGCTCGCCCTCGTCGCGGAGTTGCGGGATCGCAAATATGCCGAGGGCGTTCAGCTTCTGGCGCAATATGCGCCGGCGCCGCCCTTCAACGCCGGCGAACCTGGAACGGCGCCCGCGGCGGTCACGACAATGCTCGACACGATGTTCGCCGGTTTCAAAGAGGAAATGCGCGCCGCCGCCGCGGCGGCCTATGCAAGATCAAAAGCGCTCTGATGGGAAATCGGCGCGCAAGCGTGATGGTCCTCGAAGGCGCCTAAGCACGAAGGTTTCGTATCGCCCGCCGCCGCCGGCGAGTTCGTCGATGAGCGCGTCATCGGCTCGATGCGCGAGATTGTCGTGTTTCGGCGCGCAGACGATCTCACAGATATTGACGCCGTGGAGCGCGCCTGCAAGCCACGCCGAGGAATCGAAGGCGCTCAGCGCGGTCGCGGAAGAATGGGGCGGCGCCGTCCTTGCGCGCGCGATCCCGACATGGTCCCCACGATCGCGCTCGGCGCCCTGGTCGTGCCGGCGCAGGCCCTGCTCAAAGAATGTGCGACGGCGCAATCCAGAGCGCGCCTGTAAAGAGAACTCGTCCGGCTTGTGAGGGCGTATCTCCAAAGCGCATCGGACCACGTCGAAACGCGCCAGGGCGAAGGCGAGGCGGTCCAAAGCCTCCCGGCCGCCGCTTCGGCGCTGCGGCGATCGCGCCTCCGGGCGCGCGTCCCGTCGCGAGCGTCGCCGCTTTAGCGAGCGCCACAGGCGATTCGAGCCCTTGGGTTTGCGAGGATCGACCGTCGGCCAGCGTAACGCCATTCATTTCGCCGCGCACGCGTCGCAGCTTGTATTTTTGGCCATACAGGCTAAGTATCTCCTATCGAAATTCGGCCGAATGATCTTGCTTTCGCTCCCTTGGCGCGTCGGCTTCTGACTTCCTCTCCAGAACTTCGATCCTCAAGCGCCACGCAATTCGTGCGGGCGCGCTAAGCTTGTTCTTGAAAGGACATGTCATGCAGACAGGCACCGTAAAATGGTTCAACGCCCAGAAGGGCTTCGGCTTCATTCAGCCTGAATCCGGCGGCCCGGACGTCTTCGTCCACATCAGCGCGGTCGAGCGCGCCGGGCTGTCTGGCCTCGCCGAAGGCCAGAAGGTCACTTATGAGATCGCCATCGACAGGCGCAGCGGCAAGTCGTCGGCGGACCAGCTGCAGGTTGCGGCCTGACCGTGATTGCGCCCCCGGCGGTCTTCCGCCGGGGCCGAACATTTTGCCTTGCGGAAGCGCTTTGAGCATCAGCGCAAGGACATACAGCCGGGCGGTAGCGCGAAGCCCAGAACGCATAGGGGCGAAACATGGCCAAAGGCCAACGGCGCAGCACTCGCGAAGCGAAAAAGCCCAAGAAGGACAAAGCTCCTGACGCGGGTTCGCCCACCGACAAGAGTTCATCTTGGCTGACCGTCGAAAAGCTTCAGTCTCGGGAAGCCGAAGCGAAGCGGCGGCGGTGACGAAAGCGCGGCAGGCGTTCGAGCGCTCGGCGCTCATGAGCGCCGAATTGAGGAGCGCGTCGAATGACGAATGACAATGAAACGGTCCGGCGCTTTCGGCGTCCGGCGCAACGGCTTACGGTGACGCCGTCGCACAAATTTCCCGTCGGCGTCCGCGTGATCCAAAAGTCCGGCGCGCCGACCGGTTCCGATTCGTTTCACGTTACGCGCCATCTCCCCGACGCCGGCGCGGGACTCCAGTATCGGATGAAGAGAGATCGCGACGGGCAGGAAAGAGTCGTCGTCGAATCCTCGCTCGAACTCGTCGTGGGGGATGATTTGATCCAATAGCTCTGGAGGCGGACGATGGACGCGAAGGACTATCGAAACGAGGCCGTCCTCTATTTCTGCAAGTCGACAAATTTTAAATGCAATTCTCTTATTTTCAGGCGCTTCCCACAGGCCTCGGAAGCCATTCGCTACGCGGTGGAGGAACTTACGCCGAAAGCGTTGGCGAGTTGTTCCCTGGAAGTGGATGAGCAACATTTTTTTGGTCGAGAGATTCGACCTCTTTACGACAGCGCCGATTACCCATTGCGGCGGCGACAGATAAAAGGGCGCGCCCATCGGGCGTGACAGCTGCGCAATGCGCGATGGCCGCCCCTCGCGGCCAAGCTCGAGCAATCGTGCACGAATTGCTGTGAGCGCGCACGCCATTTTGGCGCGCGTCGTCCTATCTGGTCCTGCAAGCGACATCGGGCGACGTCCCGAGCGCGTGGGAGGATCGGACAATGGCCAAGATGCGAAAATTCGCCAGGACATATGCGGGCGCCTCTGACGGCGTCCATGCGACGTCTCCAATCGCCTTCGCCGGAATCGGCGCGGCGCTCGCCGCAGGTTTGGGCGTGGCCGCTGCGGGACTATCCGCCGGATTCATGTGTTCCATCGCCGGCGCCGTCGGCGGAGCGATCCTTGGCGTGTGGCTGGAGCGCCACTGAGACCGGTTCTCGCTCGTGTGAAGCCGAACCGGCGAGGCGCTCGCGCAGGGCGCATTGACGCAAAACCGCAACGCGTGCGGAGGCGCACATCCGCTCACGCTTCCAACGGATAATGTCCTGTCAACAACTTACAGGAGGACGTTATGTCGAAGTTCAACAGCAAGCTCATCGGAGCGATCATCGGCTCGATCATCTTCTTCGGCGTGGGCATTGGGCTCGCGCATGCCCATACCGCGCCCCAGCAGACCGGCATCATCGTTTATGTCGACGAACCCTGATGCGCGATCGCCGGCAGGCGGTTTGCCTGCCAGTTTCGCGGGATCGGCCTTTACGCCGAGCGCCGCCGAAACAGGAGATGATCCAGCGAGATCGCGCCGGGACCGCGGGCAATCAGCACGATGAGAATCGCCGCCCAATAGGCGTGGACCGTCCACCATGCGTCGGGAAAGACGAAAATCTGGATGACCATCGTCATCACCAGAAGGCCCAAAGCTGACAAGCGGGTCAGCAGCCCGATGACAAGCAGTAGCGGCAGAATGAATTCGACGGCGGTCGCCGCATAGGCGGCGAGCGTCGGCGAAATCAACGGCAGCTTATATTCATCGGCAAATAAGGCGAAGGTTGCGTCGCGGATCGACGTCGGGATTTGGAGCGACAGATCCAGGCCGAAAATCTCGCCGCCGACAGTCGGTCCCTCGATCTTGGTTTGGCCGGAGACGAAGAACGGATGAGCGGCGATGATCCGCAAAAAAAGCGCGATCAAAGAATAGGGGATCGCATCCAGCCAACGCGCAATAGTTCTAATGATCTCCATCAGCCTCAAGCTCCATCTTGATCGGGCCGCGCCACGACAGTTTTGTCGTTCAGCGCGAGACGCAAATGGCGGTGAAAGCCTCCGCTAGGAAAAGCTCCTGCAGGCAGCCCGTCAGGTCGAAATCCGCCGCCACCCCGCTCGCCGCCCTCGCGGCTTGTTCGAATGTTCCGCCTGCCTTAAGCGCATGCGCGAAGGCCGATCCGCCGGCCGGGAGAAGCGCGACGGCAACCGCCAGTTCGGGACGGACGACGAGCGCCTCTTCGCCGCGGTCCAAATCCAGCGGCGCCCCATCATCATCCGACATGTGCCGTCGCCAGATCGAAACGATTGGATATTTCGAGGCGATGACATGCGTCGAAGGATGCAAGATCGCCGTCGCTTCCCCCAGCCGATCGAGAGGCAAGGCGCGGATGACATCCATCGTCAGCGGCGCGGCGTCTTCGGCGTGATAGGCCTGGCCGACGGCATATTCGAGCCGCGCGACATCGGAAAGATAAGCAAGCTCGCGCGCCGGCTCGAAGCTAGCGACGAAACTCGCGAAACTGTCCCCATATTCAAACAGCACCGGCGTGCGCGGAAGGAATTCACGCATGTAGCAATGCGCCATCGCGCGGAAGAACTCGTCGCCGACGAGCTGCCGGCAGACCGGAAAGCGCTCCGCTAGCGCATCGATCAGTCCGACGCATACATTATTGCGATAGACCGCGAAGCGTCGCTCCGGCGCGAAGTCGCGGGGCGCTTCAAGGCCTTCCGGCGCCGGCCGTTCGGGATCGAGCAACGCAAGGACAAAGGCGCGTTGATCGAAGTCCGCCGACGCCATCATGAAGGCGTCCGATCCGGCGCTGTCTTCAAGGGCGAGCGGTCCTTCTGGAGAAACCGCCCCGCCTGCGCGGCTTGCGCCAAGAGCAGCGGCCATGGCGGAACGTCATTGTCCCATTCGATCAGGGTCGCGACCGGTCCGCGTCGCGCCAAAGCGCGATCGTAGAGACGCCAAACCCCATCCTGAACGCCCGCGCAATGGGCGTCGATCAGCAGCGGATCGCCGATCTCGTTGGCGTCCTCGGCATATCCGGCGAGATGGATTTCCTCGACAAAGCGCATCGGGAAGGCGTCGATATAATCGTCAGCCGAAAAGGCGAGATTCGCTGCGCTGACATAAGCGTTGGTCACGTCGAGAAGCAGTCTGCAATCCGTCCGGCGCACGATCTCGCGCAGGAATTCGATCTCGGAATAGTCCGAGGACTGGAACCGCAGATAGGCTGCGGGATTTTCGAGGAGGATCGGCCTGCCCAGCGCCTCTTGAATTTCGTCCACATGGGCGACGACATGCGCCAATGTCGCAGCGTTATAGGGTAGAGGCAGCAAATCATTGAGAAAGCTCGCGCCCTGCGTCGACCAGGCGAGATGTTCCGAGAAGGCGGCTGGTTCGTAGCGTTCGACAAGAGACTGCACCCGGCGAAGGTGATCGCTGTCGAGGCGCCCGGCGCCGCCGATCGACAGGCCGACGCCATGGATCGACAGAGCATAGTCCCGGCGCAATCGCATGAGCTGCGCGTGCGGCGGCCCTCCAGCCCCCATGTAATTTTCGGCGTGGACTTCGAAGAAACCGACATCGGGCGCCGAGGCTTCGATGTCGGAAAAATGCACGCTCTTGAATCCAACCCCCGCGCTAGCCGGCAGCGCGGCGGCCGCACGCGCGCGGGTTTGCTCGGGGGCGGAGCGCATATCCATGCGTTCTTAGTTCGCGATGGGTTCGAGGCTGCCTTTGCCCTTGGGCGTCACGATGGAGGTGCATGTGCCCTTGGGAACATATTTCCATGCGCTGCCCTGATAGTCCTTCTTTGACGATCCCGCGCAGCTTGTTCCGGGACCCGCCGCGCAATCATTCTTGCCCTTCAAGGAGACGCCGAAGCACTTTTCCTGCTCGGCCTTCGCGGCCTTCGCCGTTTCGGCCAAAGAGCAGGCGGCGGCAAAGGCGCCGGCGATAGCGAAGCCGGCGCGAAGCTTTTTGTCGGTCATTTTAATCTCCCTCAGCTTCCGTGATCCGTTAGCAAGGCAATCAATTGAACCGCGGGCGTTTCCCTGCGTTCGCCCGAACGATTGCCGGCCTTTCAGGGGCCAATTCGTCGCGACGACGCTAAAGGTTACAACCGATCGGGCTCCCAAGGCGAGTCCGCGCGATGGCGCGCCGGCGCGCGATCGACTAAAACTGCGCAATCGGACCTGAACGCTCCGGCGGAGAACCGGACGCGGCGGAACGAGCCATGCGAATTCTCAGCGGACGGAGCCAATTGAGCGAAACGTCGAACGATCGGGACATTCGTTGGCGCGCGCTGATGGCGGCGTCGCAGGACGGCGATCATGCGGCATATGCCGAACTCCTCTCCGATCTCTTTCCTGTCTTGCGCCGCTTCGTCATGCGACGATGGCCGAATGCGTATGATACGGAAGACGTCGTTCAGGAAATCCTGGCGTCGATTCACACCGTGCGCCAGACCTATGATCGAAAGCGTCCGTTTACGCCCTGGCTCATGACCATCGCCGCGCGCCGCGTCGCCGACGCCGCGCGAAGCCGCTACGCGCGCGCCAACGAAACGACGGTCGATGTTTTGCCTGAAACTTTTCAGGACGACGGCGCGAAATCCGAACAGGAGGCCAGAGACGATCGGGAGGCCCTCATCCGGGCCATGGCGACCCTGCCGGCAGGCCAGCGACACGCGATCGAACTGATCAAGCTCCAGGGACTGTCGCTGGACGAGGCGGCGCGGGTTACGGGCAAGAGCGTCGGCTCGCTGAAAGTGGGAGTCCACAGGGCGATCAAAGCGATGCGTCAGGCGTTGGAGCGAGATGGCTAGGCGAATGTTGAACGAAGAACTGATCAAAACCCTGGCCGAGAATTGCGCGCCCATACGCCCGCTCGCGCATCCCGCACGTCGCGCGCTCGTCTGGTTTGCGGTTTCGTTGTGCTACGTCGCCGTCGTGGTGGCCGCCATGGGCGTCAGGCCAGATTTTCTGGCCAAGGTCGCCGACCCGCAGTTTGCGACGGAATTGGCCGCGGCCTTCCTGACCAGCATCGTGGCCGCGGCGGGCGCGTTCAGCGCTGGCTGTCCGGCGCGACCGGTCTGGGAGCGGTTCGCCGCCGGAATTTTCCTTTCTGTCTGGGTAGGCGCTCTCGCTGTCGGCTGTTGGAGGGACATCGACGCATTCGGCGTGTCCGGCCTCCTGTCGCATTCGGACATCTACTGCCTGCCGACGATCCTCGTCATCAGCATACCGGCGGCGCTGTTGATCCTCTCGATGGTCAGACGCGGCGCGCCCACTGCGCCGTTCGTCACCATCGGCCTTGCGGCGCTCGCGTCGACGGCGCTGGCGGCGGCGGCCCTTCGTCTGTCTTTCCGGCAGGATGCGGCGGTGTCGATCTGTATCTGGCAGTTCGGCTCCGTCGTCCTGCTCACCGGACTCGCATCGATTTTCGGCCGGGCTTTGCTGCATTGGACGATGCGCGACGCGTTGCTCGCCTCTTTTCAGGCGCATCGTCGCTGATATCGCAATTTTGCCGCTCCGGCCGCCGAAATCGGGAATCGGCGCGGAACGGAGCATGAAAGCCTATTCGTTCCGCGCCGCTTGGTTCACATTTCGGCGACCGTGCCGCCCTTCGCCGTGCAAGCCGCCGCCGATTTTTCCGGCAGCCATCCCTGTCCCTTGCAGGAATTCATGCCCTTGCAGGCATTGTTCGCGGTCTTGCAGGCGCTCGTCCCCTTGCATGAATTGATTCCGCTGCAATGGACGGACTTGCTCATTTTTTTGGCGAGCGCCGGCGACGTCGCGGCGCCGCTTAGAACCAGAGCGACCGCGGCGGCCGCCAGCGAGGCGCCCGAAACGATTTTGGCGTTCATTTTCATCTCCTTGCAATTCGCGCTCACAGGACGAGCGCTCCAGGCTCCATGGGAACCCGCCGACGCTATTCGTCGCCGCAGCGAATAAGGTTACGGCGCGTGCGGTTGATCGGCTCCATCCGGCGCGCTGCGGGCTTCACGCCTCGTCGCAGGCAGCCGTTCGTAGAGCCGCGAGAAAAATCGGTTGTCAAAAAAAACTCTGCAGCGTCGCGGACTTGTCGATCTGATAACCTGCATGATCAATTGAGCCGCAAAGAAGAATAGTGACAGGCATATACTTTGCTGAGAAAACTAATTCGAATCGAAGATCGTTTCGATCGCGGAGTTGTAAAAATTGGCGTCGTCGTTTGTCCCCCCGCTTACCGAGTTTTTGCGCAGCTGCCATCAAGAATTCGTCGTCGATGATTCGGGCGCGGTCGCCGATTACATCCCGGAACTGATGCGGGCGAATCCAGCCCATTTCGGGGTCAGCCTCGCAACGATCGACGGCTATGTCTATGAAGCGGGCGACAGCGCGGCGCCTTTCACGATCCAGTCGATATCCAAGGCGTTTGTATTTGCGCTCGCCCTGGAAACGCTTGGCCATGAGCGCGTCGAATCGGTTATCGGCGTCGAACCCAGTGGGGAGGCCTTTAATTCGATCCGGCTGACGGGAGACAACAAGCCATTCAATCCAATGGTCAACGCTGGAGCAATCGCTTGTTCCGGCTTGATCTATCAGCATGCGGGCGAAGGCGCTTTCGACCTAATTCATCGAACGTTGGGTCGCTTCGCCGGACGCAAACTCGACATCGACGAAGCAGTTTTCGCCTCCGAACGGGCGACGGGCGACAGAAACCGCGCTATCGCATGGCTGCTGCGCAATTATTCGGTGCTCCACGACGACGTCGACGCGGTTTTGGACGTTTATTTTCGTCAATGCGCCGTTCTCGTCACCGCGCGCGATCTCGCTGTGATGGCGGCGACGCTCGCCAACAGCGGCCGCAATCCGCTCACGGGCGACCAGATCATTTCTCCCTATGTCGTGGCGCGTGCGCTCTCGGTGATGACAAGCTCCGGCATGTACGACTATGCCGGCGAGTGGATTTATCGGGTGGGGATTCCGGCGAAGAGCGGGGTCGGAGGCGGAATCATCGCCGCGCTGCCGGCGCAATTGGGCCTCGGCACTTTTTCGCCCCGGCTCGATAGTCACGGCAACAGCGTCCGCGGACTCAAGGTCTGCGAGGCGCTCTCGGCGCATTTCGGTTTGCATGTGCTCAATCGCAGCGAGGATGTGCGCACCTGCATCATCAGCGATTACAACGCCGCGGGCATTTCCTCGCGCCGCAACCGACAGGACTTCGAACTGGAGATTTTGCAAGAGCGCGCGAGCGACATTCGGGTTATCGAGCTCGTCGGCGCGCTCTCGTTCGCCGCGATGGACTATGTTTCGCGAAGGCTTGCCGGCGCTGCGGCGCCGGCCGATCTGCTGATTTTGGACTTCCGACGCGTTCCGAGCGCGACGACCGCCGCCGCCCGACTCCTGGCGGAGGCGTTCGCTGGACTCGCCGCCGGCGGCGCAACGATCATCGTCGCAGGCTTCGAAAAGAATTCGCGGCTCTGGCAGGCGATATATTCGGAAGACGTCGCTCTGCCGAAGCTGCGTCATTTTTCGGTGCTCGACGATGCGATCGAGTGGGCCGAAGACCAGCTGATCTATCGCTACGGCGGCTACGAAAGCCTCGCCAAGACCACTCATCTCAGCGAGCAAGCGCTGCTTGCGGGGCTGACATCCGGCGAACTGGAGCGCATTGCGGCGATGGGTTTTGCTCGTTCGTTCAGGACAGGAGAGCGGATCATCGCCGCCGGCGATCCGGCAGGCTCGCTGTTCTTTTTGCAGAGCGGCATGGTCAGCGTAAAACTGCCCAGCGGCGCGCGTCTCGCGTCGATCTCGCCGGGCATGGCGTTCGGCGAGATGGCGCTCATCGAATGCGCGCGCAGCGCTGACGTTTGGGCGGACACGGCGGTGCAGTGTCTCGAACTTCCGCTGAGCGCCTATGCCTCGTTCCGCAAGAGCTATCCAGAATGCGGAGAGCTCGTCATGCGAAATCTTGCGTCGCTATTGGCGAAGCGTTTGATGCTTGCAAACGCCAAAGTCGACCTGCTCAGCGCATACTGAATTTTGGCGGGGTCCCTATCGCTCGCGACGGAGACGAGCCCGGCAAACTATGCCGGGTTCTTAGGCGCCATGCTTGGCGCAGTCGCCGCCTGCAGGAGCATCGCGCGCGTCTCCTCAGCCGAAAACACCCTGGTGAGGCGATTGCGGCTCAAATGACCCGCGGCGACGTCCGCGATTTCTATCGCCGCCGCAGTGGCTTCGTCGGGCGCTTCGAACAGCGCAAAACCGTCATATTCGGCGCCCGGCGTGTAGTATAGTCCGATCAGGTTGCCGCCGAAGTGCTTGAGAAGCGCTTGTGAAGCCGCTGCGCGGTCCTGCGGGGCCTGAACGAATGTGGCCCATGCCGCAGGAGAATAGGCAAATTGCGCCAGGAACATGGGCATTTTTATCCTCCGTCTGCAAGCCGCAGTCTGCGCGTTTCGGGAAAGCTTGGCAACGCCAGCCAGTCGGTGCGCGAGTTGCGTTCTGACGAAGCAGCCCTTACTTCGTGTTCACGTTACGCAGCGGTCAAGAATGCTGGGTTCATGCGAGGGTCGAAACCGGAGGCGAGATGACGCTGTTGGCTTTTGTGGCGGCGCGCGGCGGCGATGGTCACGGGAGAGTTGCAGACGCACTGCTTAAGACATTCGTAGCGCTGCTGCTTTTCGCTCCACCTTCAGCCGCGCGGGCGCAAGGTCCGACCCCCGAAGTCGTCGTTTCCCGTCCTCTCGCCCGGACGATTGCGCGCTGGGACGAATATACGGGGCGTTTCGAGGCGATAAAGCAGGTCGAAGTCCGCGCGCGCGTGTCCGGCGCGCTGGAGAAGATCAATTTCGCCGACGGACAATTCGTCAAGGCTGGCGACGTTCTGTTCGTCATCGATCAGCGGCCTTATCAGATCGCGGTCGACAGCGCGCGCGCGGAACTCATCCGGGCGCAGGCGCAGGCCGCGATGTCGGCTCGCGATTACGGGCGCGCGCAGGAAATGACGCAAGGCCGCACCATTACCGCGCGCGACGTCGATCAAAGACGAGCGAGCAACGATATCGCCAAGGCGCAAGTGCTCAGCGCCGAAGCCGCGCTCCGCAACGCCGAACTCAATCTTGAATGGACCCAGGTTCGCGCGCCGATCTCCGGGCGGGTTTCGGATCGTCGCGTCGATCCCGGAAATCTCGTTCAGGGCGGACAGGCGGGCGCGACCCTGCTGACGACGATCGTGACGCTGGATCCCATTCACTTCGTGTTCGACGCCTCGGAGGCCGATTACATTCGCTATGCGCGCGCGGCGGAACGGCGCAAGGGCGCGTCCGGCGAGTTGAAAAACCCCGTCTCGGTGCGGCTGGCCGATGAGAAGGAATGGACGCGCGGCGGCGTCATGGACTTCCTCGACAATCAGATCAACCGGCGCTCCGGCACGATCCGCGGGCGGGCGATCTTCGACAATAAGGACCATTTCCTTACGCCCGGCACATTCGGGCGCCTGCGTCTCTTTGGCGGCGACGTTTCGGCGTTGCTCATTCCCGACGCCGCCGTCGTCTCCGACCAGACCAGCAAGACCGTGCTTGTCGTCTCGGACGACAACAAGGTCATCGCCAAGTCGGTGACTCTTGGTCCCATTCAAATGGGCCTGCGCGTCATTCAATCCGGTCTCGACGCAAAGGATCGGATCGTGATCGGCGGGCTCGCCAACCCGATGGTTCGGCCTGGGGCGACCGTGCAGGCGAAGGACGGCGAGATCAAGGAAGCGCCCGTCGCGGTCAGCGACCGATAGTCGTTAAAAAACCAGGAACGCTATGCGCATCTCGCACTTCTTCATCGAGCGGCCGATCTTTGCGGCGGTGCTGTCCGTGCTGCTGACGCTCGCGGGAGCGATCGCGCAAGGCGCGCTCCCGGTTTCCGAATATCCTGAAATCGCGCCGCCGACGGTCAATATCAGCGCGACCTATCCCGGCGCCTCGGCGGATGTGATCGCCGAGACGGTCGCCTCGCCGATCGAACAGGAGGTCAATGGCGTCGACGACATGCTCTACATCACGTCGCAATCGACGGGCGACGGACGCCTGTCGATCGATGTCGTGTTCAAGCCGGGCGTCAACATCGATCTCGCGCAGGTGCTGGTCCAGAACCGCGTCGCCATCGCCAATCCACGCCTGCCGGAGGAGGTGACGCGCTTTGGCGTCGTGGTGAAGAAAGCCTCGCCGGACCTGATGATGGTCGTGCATCTGCTGTCGCCGGACGGCTCGCGCGACCAGCAATATATTTCAAATTACGCGACGCTTTACGTGAAGGACGCCATCGCCAGAATTGAGGGCGTCGGCGACGCGCGCCTGTTCGGGGCGAGAGACTATTCGATGCGCGTCTGGCTCGATCCGGCGAAAGTCGAGGCGCGCGATCTGACGGCGGGCGACGTCATCGCGGCGCTGCGCGCCGCCAATCTGCAAGTCGCGGCTGGCGCCGTCAATCAGCCGCCGGCCGCCTCGGCGGGCGCCTTTCAGCTTTCGGTGCAGACTCTCGGACGGCTCAGCACGCCGGAGCAATTCGGCGACATCGTCATCCGCGCCGACGCCGACGGCGAGATTCATCTGCGCGACGTGGCGCGGATCGAGTTCGGCGCCCAGGACTATACGCTCAACGCCTATCTGAACCACGATGTCGCGACGGCGCTCGGCATTTTCCAGCGTCCCGGCTCGAACGCCTTGCAGACGGCCGAATCGATCGAACAGGAGATGGAGCGGCTCAAGAAGAATTTTCCCGCCGGCGTCGACTATACGGTCGTCTACAATCCCACTGAATTCATCCAGCAGTCGGTGGACGAGGTCGTCCATACGCTGTTCGAGGCGATCGTCCTCGTCGTCCTCGTCGTCATCCTGTTCCTGCAGACCTGGCGTGCGGCGATCATTCCGGTCGCGGCGATCCCGGTTTCGTTGATTGGCAGTTTCGCGGTGATGAAGGCCGCTGGACTGAGTTTTAACACGCTGTCGCTGTTCGGCCTCGTGCTCGCCATCGGCATTGTCGTCGACGACGCGATCGTCGTCGTCGAAAATGTCGAGCGCTATCTCGCGCAGGGACTTTCGCCCAAGGAAGCCGCCCATAAGACCATGGACGAGGTCGGCGGCGCGCTGATCGCCATCGCCCTGGTGCTCTGTGGCGTCTTCATCCCGACCGCCTTCATCAGCGGGCTGCAGGGCGCCTTTTACAAGCAGTTCGCGATCACGATCGCGAGCGCGACGATCATCTCGGCCTTCGTTTCGCTGACCCTGTCGCCGGCGCTCGCGTCAATCTTGCTGAAGCCGCACGACGCGGAAGCGAGCGTGCACCATCGGCTCACCTGGGCGCATGCGCCGCTGCGCCGGTTCTTCGACGCCTTCAACGCCGGCTTCGATCGCCTGTCGAACGCCTATGGCGCGGCGACCGGCCGGCTCGTCCGGCTTGGGGTCGTGATGCTCGCCATCTATGCGATCCTGATCTTTTTTGCGTTCGATCTGTTGCGGCGAACGCCGACCGGCCTCATTCCGCAACTCGACCGCGGCTATGTAATCGCCGCCTTCCAATTGCCGCCCGGCGCGACGCTCGACCGCACCGACAAAGTCATGCGCGAAGCGACCGACATCATCTTGAAGCGCGCGGGCGTGAAGGACGCCGTGGTTTTCACCGGCTTCGACGGGGCGACCTTCACCAATGCGCCGAACACCGGCGTGATCTTCGTTACGCTCGAGGATTTCGACGCGCGGGCGACGAAGGGCCTGTCGGCGGCGCAGATTCAAGGAGATCTCTACGCCGAACTGTCGAAGCTGACTGACGCGTTTACCTTCGTGCTGCTGCCGGCGTCGGTTCCCGGCATCGGCACCGGCGGGGGTCTGAAGGGCTATGTGCAGGATCGCGCCGGGCGCGGCCTGCCCGCGCTCGAAGGCGCGACCTGGGCGCTGGCCGGCGCGGCGGGACATTCGGGCGACTTCACCCAGGCGTTTACGCTGTTCAACACGCGCACGCCGCAAATCTTCGCCGACGTTGACCGCACCAAGGCCGAGCTCATCGGCGTGCCGATCTGGCGCGTCTTCGAGACGCTCTCGGTCTATCTCGGCTCGACCTTCGTCAACGACTTCAACATGCTTGGCCGCACCTACCGGGTCATGGCGCAGGCCGACGATCCCTATCGCATGACGCTGCGCGACGTCGCCAATCTCAAGACGCGCAGCGCCTCGGGCGCTATGGCGCCGATCGGCGCCGTCGCCACGTTCCGCGACACCACCGGCGCGTTCCGCGTGCCCCGCTACAATCTCTATCCGGCCGCCGAGGTGCAACTCAATCTCGCCCATGGCGTCTCATCCGGCCAGGGCATCGCCGCGGTCGAGAAGCTGGCCGCTGAAAAGCTGCCGCAGGGGTTCGGTTTCGAATGGACCGAAATCGCTCTGCAGGAAAAACTTGCCGGACACACCGCCATTCTCGCTTTCGGCCTTGCGGTGGTTTTCGTGTTTCTGCTGCTCGCCGCGCTCTATGAGAGCCTGCTGCTGCCGGTCTCGGTGATCCTGATCGTGCCGATGTGCATTCTCGCGGCGATGCTCGGCGTGGTTTCGCGGGGGCTCGACCGCAACATATTGGTCGAGATCGGCCTCGTCGTGCTGATCGGCCTCGCCGCGAAGAACGCCATTCTCATCGTCGAATTCGCCAAACAGGCGGAAGAGGCGGGTCAATCCAGATTCGAGGCCGCCGTCACCGCCGCGCGCACGCGTCTGCGGCCGATTCTGATGACCTCGCTCGCCTTCATCCTGGGCGTGCTGCCGCTCGCCGTCGCGACGGGCGCGGGCGCCGAGATGCGTCAGTCGATCGGCACGGCCGTGTTCTTCGGCATGCTTGGCGTCACTTTGTTCGGATTGATCTTCACGCCGACGTTCTATGTCGTCGTGCGCATATTGGCGCGGCATCTCCCCGCGGGATTTGCGCGCGGCGCGGCGCCGTCGGCGGGACCGGCGGAAAGCTTCGCGCACGACATTGGCTTGCACGAAGCGAAAAACATCGATGTCGGGCGGTTGAAAAAATGGGTCGACGAAGTTCGGCGCAGGCCGCAATGAATCAAGCGCGGCCCGGAAGACCGCGCTTGACGCGCGCTTACTGGAAATGCTCCGGCTTCAACTTGGTGGAGCTTGCGGGGGCGAATTCGCGACGGCAGGCGGGGCTCAGCCGCGCCATATTCTGCTGGAGACAGGCTTCGATTTCGTCGACGTCTGGAATGTCGGCGCTGCAGAATCTGAGCGCGTCGCCCATGCAGTCGGAGCGCTCCTGCGCCGTGCCCTGAGCCGCGGCGGGCGATGCGGCGAGCGCGAGCACAAGAGAAAATGGAATGAGTTGACGCATGTTGTTCCTTTCACACCTATCGTTTTGATGATGCGCAACACTTAGGGTAGAACCGTTCAATTCGAAAAGCAAAGCAGTTTAGCTGAGCTTGTTTTATTAATCATGTCATCGGGGCAGCGAGCAGTGTCTCAGTTTGATTTCGGTTTCGGGGTGGGAAGTGGCTGGGCAGCTAATTTCCGGGAGCGGGGAAATTGCGACGCTCGTTGGCAGACCGGCCTATCGGCGGTCCTTTCCCTTCTTGTCGATCAATACTGCCTGTTGCCATCGGCTTGGCGCCTTATCGGTGCGGTGAATACAACCCGCCCAGCAGCAAGGTCGCTTCTTTCCTTCCAGTAGTTCGTCACAGGTCCGCGCGATACGACGTCGGCGCGTGATTGCCTGTTTCGCATCATCGACCCAGCAAATGAACTCATTCCGGCCGAGCGGCGAAAGGTTTTCCCATCGCGCCAGGACCTTCGGGTTTGATTGCACTGCTGCTTGAAGGTCTTCGCCAGCGTCGTGGACAGTGCCATGGGGAAAAGTCTTAGTCATCAAGGCCTCCGGGCAAGCTCACCCGATCCGAGTTCAACGCCGCCACAGAGAACGGCAGCTTCCGACTGTGACCCCCAATTAAGGAATGTCCATGATGTGGTCGGAAGCAGGTATTCTAAACTGAGACGCTACCGGGCAGCGCGAGGCCTTGCTCGGCGAGCGCGTCGCGCGTCAGCCGCAACAATTCGTCGAGCGAGGGATTGGACAGGGCGTCGCCCGACGGCTCGAAGCGCACGACGGGATCGCGCGTGCAAAGACGCAGGCAGTCGCGCGTGGCGATCGAGAGTCTTGCCGAAGAAAGTTCGTCGGAGAAGGCCGCCGCGAAACATTCTTCGACCGACGCGAGCAGCGCGCGGCCCTTGCCCTCGGCGTCGCAGCGCGGGCCGACGCAGACGAGAAGACGAACAGGCGGAGGACTCACGAGCGCCTCAATAGATCGGATGTTTGGCGCAAAGCGCCGCGACGTCTTTGCGAATGGCCGCGATCGTCGAGTCGTCGTCTTGCCTTTTCAGCACTTGGTCGATCCATCCGGCGATCGTCTCGAACTCCGCCGCGCCGAAACCGCGCGTCGTCCCGGCGTTGCTCGACAGGCGCAGGCCCGACGGCGCTTCCGGCGGGCGCGGATCGAAGGGGATCATGTTCTTGTTGACGGCGAGGCCGGCGCGCTCCAGCGCCTTGGCGGCGACGTCGCCAGTGAGTCCGCGCGCGGCGAGATCGACGAGCATCAGGCCGGTATCGGTGCCGCCCGAAACGATGCGCAGGCCCGCATCGGCAAGCGCGCGCGCCAAGGCCCGCGCATTGTCGATCACGGCGCGATTATAGGCGACAAATTCCGGCCGCAGCGCCTCGCCGAGGCAGGCCGCCTTGCCGGCGACGCCATGCAGCAGGACCGAGCCCTGCACGCCGGGAAATACGCCTGCGTTGATGCGATTGCTTAAGGCTTCGTCGTTCCACAGAACCATGCCGCCGCGCGCGCCGCGCAGCGACTTATAGGTCGTGGTCGTCACGACATGCGCATGGGGCAGGGGATCGGGATAGAGGTCCGTCGCGACAAGGCCGGCGACATGCGCCATGTCGACGAGAAGATAGGCGCCGGCCTCATCGGCGATGGCGCGCAGCGCAGCGAAATCGATCGCGCGCGGATAGGCGGAGCCCCCGGCGATGATCATGCGGGGCCGTTCGCGGCGCGCAAGATCGCGTATCTCGTCGAGATCGATCAGTTCCGTCTCGCGCGAGACGCCATAGGCGACGATTCTATAATCGCGCCCCGTCAGCGTCGCGGGATGGCCGTGGCTGATATGGCCGCCAGCGGCGACGTTCATGGAAAGAATCGTGTCGCCGAGCTTCAACAGGCCGAGAAAGACGGCGGCGTTGGCGTTGGAGCCGGAATGGGGCTGAACATTGGCGAAGCGGCAGTTGAACAGCTTTTTCGCGCGCTCGATCGCCAGCGCCTCGATGGCGTCGGCGAATTCCGCGCCGCCATAATAGCGCGCATAGGGCAGGCCCTCGACGGTCTTGTTGGTGAGGATCGAGCCCTGCGCCTCCAGCACGAGGCGCGAGACGATGTTTTCGGAGGCGATCAGCTCGACGCCATCCTGCTGGCGCCGCAACTCGCCCGCGATCGCCGAAGCGAGCTCGGGATCGGCGGAGAGGCCGGAGGTGAAGTAACGATCGTGCAGAGTTGGCGTCATTAATCTCGCGGAAATAAAATGGACCGCGACTTGATTACAAGAACTCGGGGCGACGCCTCACACATCCAAATTCGCGACATTCAGCGCATTCTCCTGAATGAATTCGCGCCTCGGCTCGACCACGTCGCCCATCAGCTTGACGAAAATATCATCGGCTTCGGCGGCTTCCTTCACCTTCACCTGCAACAGCGAACGCGCATCGCGGTCGAGCGTCGTCTCCCAGAGCTGTTCGGCGTTCATTTCGCCAAGGCCCTTGTAGCGCTGAATGGTGAGGCCCTTGCGGCCGATCGAATTCATCGCCTCGTAAAGCGCGAGCGGGCCGGAGAGCGAGGCTTCGTCGCCGCGCCGGATCAGAGTCGCCGGCCCGGCGAAAACCTCGCGCAGGCTCTCGGCGCGCTCATGAAGCTTGCGCGCTTCGCTGGAATTCAAGAGCGACGCGTCGAGTGTCACCGCATGCGTCACGCCGCGCAGCGTGCGCTTGAAGACATATTCGAGACTCTGGCCGCCGTCGCGCACCTCGCCCGACCAGCCGCGCTCGGTCTCTTCCGAAATCGCATCAAGCCGTCGCGCGATTTCGGCGGCGAAGCGTTTCGCCGACGCTTCGTCGGTCAGCGGCGTCAGGTCGCCGGCCATCGCCGCCTGTTCGATGACGGCGCGGTCGTAGCGTGAATGGAGGCTCAGCATCACATTGCGGAAGGCGCGCGCATCTTCGAGAACCTTGTGCAGGTCGGCGCCGGCGCGATCTTCCGAGCCCGCGCGCAGCACCGCGCCGTCCAGCAGGCTTTCGATCAGATAGTCCTCGAGCGCGCGTTCGTCCTTGAGATATTGCGTCGACTTGCCGCGCGTCACCTTGTAGAGCGGCGCCTGGGCGATGAAAATATGTCCGCGATCGATCAACTCGGGCATCTGCCGATAGAAGAAGGTCAGAATCAGCGTGCGGATATGGGCGCCGTCGACATCGGCGTCGGTCATGATGATGATTTTGTGATAGCGCAGCTTGTCGGCGTTGAACTCGTCGCGGCCGACGCCGGTGCCGAGCGCGGTGATCAGCGTGCCGATCTGCTCCGACGACAGCATCTTGTCGAAACGCGCGCGCTCGACATTGAGGATTTTGCCGCGCAGCGGCAACACCGCCTGGAATTCGCGATTGCGGCCCTGCTTCGCCGTGCCGCCGGCGGAGTCGCCCTCGACGATGAAGAGTTCGGCCTTGGCCGGATCGCGCTCCTGGCAGTCGGCGAGCTTGCCGGGAAGATTGGCGACGTCGAGCGCGCCCTTGCGGCGGGTCAGTTCGCGCGCCTTGCGCGCCGCTTCGCGCGCGGCCGCCGCTTCGCACACTTTGGAAACGACATTCTTGGCTTCGCCCGGATGTTCCTCGAGCCATTGGCCAAGCAATTCATTGACCACATTCTCGACGGCCGGACGCACTTCCGAAGAGACGAGCTTGTCCTTCGTCTGCGACGAGAATTTCGGGTCCGGCGCCTTGATCGACAGAACGCAGGTCAGACCCTCGCGGCAGTCGTCGCCGGTGAGATCGACCTTCTCGCGCTTGGCGAGGCCCGAGGATTCGGCATAGCCGGTAATCTGGCGGGTCAGCGCGGCGCGAAATCCGGCGAGATGGGTGCCGCCGTCGCGCTGCGGAATATTGTTGGTGAAGGCCAGAACATTCTCGTGATAGCTGTCGTTCCACCACAGCGCGACGTCGACGTTGATGAGGTCGCGCTGGCCATGGATCAGAATCGGCGCGGAGACGAGCGGCGTCTTGGCGCGGTCGAGCCAGCGCACGAAGGCCTCAAGCCCGCCTTCGTAAAAAAGCTCCTCGCGTTTGACTTCGGCGTGGCGCGCGTCGGTCAGAACGATGCGCACGCCGGAATTAAGGAAGGCGAGTTCGCGCAGGCGGTGTTCGATCGTCGCATAGTCGAACTCGACCATCGTGAAGGTCGCGGGAGAAGGCTGGAAGGTCACTTCGGTGCCGCGCTTGGGCGCGCCGTCGACGAGGGGCGCTTTCCCGACGACGGCGAGCGGCGCGACCGCATCGCCATTGGCGAATTCCATGAAATGTTCTTCGCCGCCGCGCCAGATGCGCAGTTTCAGCCAGACCGACAGCGCGTTGACGACGGAGACGCCGACGCCATGCAGGCCGCCGGAAACCTTATAGGAGTTCTGGTCGAACTTACCGCCGGCGTGCAACTGCGTCATGATGACTTCGGCGGCCGACACGCCTTCCTCGTGATGGATGTCGGTCGGTATGCCGCGGCCATTATCGTAGACCGTGCAGGAGCCGTCGGCGTTGAGCGTTACGGCGACATCGGTCGCATGGCCGGCAAGCGCCTCGTCGATGGCGTTGTCGACGACCTCATAGACCATGTGATGAAGGCCGGTCCCGTCATCGGTGTCGCCGATATACATGCCGGGACGCTTGCGGACGGCGTCGAGCCCGCGCAGCACTCTGATGGACTCCGCGCCATATGCCGCAGGGTCGTTCCGTTCGGTTTCGTCGCTCATTTGGCCTGTTTGTCAGGGGGTCGGACGACCCCCGATTCGAGAAGTCCGATTTTACTCCGGAATGGCTGCAAAATGCACGGAAATAACTGCGCTTTCCGGCGGTTTCACGCTTTTCCGCGGGGGCGGCGGGCTGGCGCCGGCTTTCCGGCCAAGGTTATGCTTGGGCGCCGGGAAGAGCCCTAACGCAGCGCCTCCGCCAAGGCTTCGAGAAAGGCGTCGCCGTAGCGCGCGACTTTCCTCTCGCCGACGCCATGCACCGCGAGCATGTCGTCAAGCGTCGCCGGCCGCTTTTCCGCCATGTCGATCAGCGTGCGGTCGGCGAAGACGACATAGGCCGGCACGCCTTCCTCCTGCGCAAGTTCGCGCCGCTTGCGCTTGAGCGCCGCGAGAATGCGATCCGTCGTCTCGTCGAGGCCGGCGGCGGCCTTTTTGCGGCGGTCGCTGCGCGTCAGCGGATCGCCGCGCAGCATGATCGTCTCGCGGCCGAAGAGAATCTTCTCGCCTTTCGCCGTCAGAGCGAAGCCACCATGTTCCGCGCTTGCCGTTCGCAGCGCGCCGGCGGCGAAGAGCTGACGCAAGATTGACGACCACTGCGATTTGGAAAATTCCTTTCCGACGCCGAAAGTCTTGATCGCGTCATGCCCATGCCGGCGCACGGCGTCGCTCGCCTCGCCTCTCAGCACGTCGGCGATATGTCCGGCGCCGAAGCGCTGGCCGGTGCGATAGACGGCGGAGAGCGCCTTTTGCGCGGCGACGACGCCATCGAAGACGGCGACCTTGCCCTGGCAGACGTCGCAGCGCCCGCAAGGCGACGCCTCTTCGGCAAAGTAGGCAAGCAGCGTCTGGCGGCGGCAGCGCGGCGTCTCGCACAGCGTCGCCAGCGCAGAGAAGCGGTCGTACTCGATGCGGCGGCGTTCATCGTCGATCTGCTTTTCATCGATCTGGCGACGGCGGAACGCCATATCGTCGAGCGAATATAGGGTGAGCGTGTCGGCCGGCAGACCGTCGCGGCCCGCGCGCCCGATCTCCTGATAGTAGCTCTCGACGGACGACGGCATATCGGCATGCGCGACGAAGCGCACGTCCGGCTTGTTGACGCCCATGCCGAAGGCGATGGTCGCGACGGCGATGACGCCATCTTCACGCAGGAAACGGTCGCCATTGCGATTACGCGCCGCCTGATCCATGCCCGCATGATAGGCGAGCGCGTCGTAACCTTGCTCCTGAAAGTAATACGCAAGGTCTTCAGTGCGCTTGCGCGACGCGCAATAAACGATGCCGCTTTCGCCCTTATGCTTTTCGAGAAAACGCGAGAGCTGGCGTTTCGGCTGATCCTTGAGTTCGAAGTTGAGCGCGATGTTGGGCCGATCGAAACTGTGCAGGAAGAGCCGCGGCGGCGAGGGAAAGAGTCGCCTGGCGATATCGTCGCGCGTCGCCGCGTCGGCCGTGGCGGTGAGACCGATGACCTGGATATCGCCGAGCGCCGCTGCGGCGTGGCCGATCTCGCGATATTCAGGGCGAAAGTCGTGTCCCCATTCCGAAACGCAATGGGCTTCGTCGATGGCGAGGCGTCGCGCTCCGGCGCGGCGCACATCGGCGATGAGTCCGTCCATCATCAGGCGCTCGGGCGAGACATAAAGCAGCCGCAACGCGCCTTCACGCATGGCGCGGCGGGCTTCGTCATTCTCTTCCGCGCCGTTCATGGAATTGAGCGTCGCCGCCGCGACGCCGAGCGCCCGCATCTGCCGCACCTGATCGCGCATCAGCGCGATGAGCGGCGAGACGACGATCGTGAGCGCGTCTTCCATGATGGCGGGGAGCTGGTAGCACATGGATTTGCCGCTGCCGGTCGGCATGACCGCGAGCACCGGCCCGCCATGGAGCACGGCGGCGATGATCTCCGCCTGACCGGGGCGGAAGTCGTCATAGCCGAAAATTGATTTGAGCAGGACGCGCGCCTGCGGGGGAAGCATGGCCATGGCGGCGGATTAGCATGGGAAAGGCCCAGGCGGCGAACGGCGTCGTGTCCGCGCAGCACTTTAATGGAGTGGGCGCCGTAATCGAACATCGTGGCCGCGGGCCCGACGTTGATACCCAATGCTCATGCTTTTCCGGTTTTCGGGGAGGGCAGAGCGTCCGATTGCATGGTTTAGAAAGGAGTTGGCGCGCCACGCGGCGAAGGGCGAGTGGAGCTGGAAAATGAATGCCGACGTCCAACTGTTCGAACTGCCGGTGGCTGAAGAGCCGGAACCCGGACAACCCGATCGCATTCGGCATGGCTGCGACTACGATTTCGACGGCTCGCGCATGAATTACTACTATAATTTTCTTTCTTACATCTGGACAATCGCCGACGAAGAGGTTTACGCGCGGGCCTATCTGGATGCGCCTAAAGAGATTTCGATCTTTCTCCCCTATGAGAGACTCAAGGGCGACGTCGCGTTCGCGCCCCTGTTACGCTATTTGCAGCGGCGCTTCGTCGACATTAGGACGTTCGAGCGCGCCGGCGATGGGTATGTCCTGCGCTATCGTCTGCGCGGCGCCGCGGAGCGTGAGTCGGCGGAATGAGCGCGCAGCACGGTCGCTAGGCCGTCGCCTGGAGCCGCTCCACTTTCCCAGACGTTACCCGCATGATCTGCGCGCGTCCTGGCAATGACGCAAACAGCAGCGGGTCCGCGCCCGTCATCCATATCTGCCCGCCCAGCGTTTCAAGCTCCTGAAACAGGGCTTCGCGACGGTTCACGTCGAAATGCGCCGCGACCTCGTCGAGCAAAAGTACCGGCGCCTGGCCGGTCATCGCGGCGACGAGGCGGGCGTGCGCGAGCGTCAGGCCCATCAGCAGGGCTTTCTGCTCGCCGGTTGAGCAGGCCCGAGCCGCCTCGTTCTTGGGGCCGTGACGCACGGCGAGGTCGCTCGCCTGCGGACCGATCAGCGTGCGTCCGGCGGCGGCGTCGCGGCGCCGGGAGGCAGTGAGGTCGCGACGATACCATTCCTCGACGGCGAGCGCGGGCTCTTCGGCGAGCCGGCGCTCCAATTCCCCTTCGATCGCCACCTCCGCCCAGGGGAAGGGCGAGGCCTCGTCGCGTCCGGCGGCGATCAGCGCGACGAGCCTTGATACGGTCTCGCGCCGCGCGGCGGCCACGGCGACGCCCAGTGCGGCGATCTCGCGCTCCGCGGCGTCGAGCCAGCGGCGGTCGGCGACGCCTTCTTCGAGGAGCCGGTTGCGGTTGCGCAGCGCCCTTTCCAGCCGGTTGGCGCGCGCGCCATGCTCGGCGTCGACGCCGAGCGCCAGTCGATCCAGAAACCGGCGACGCTCGCCCGCGGGCCCCGCGAAGAGCCCGTCCATCGCGGGCGTCAGCCACAACACGCGAATGCGGTCGGCGAAGTCCCGCGCGGATGTGGTCGGCGCGCGATCGATTCGAAAGACTCGCTCGCCGTCAACCGTCAGGCCATGGCCGAGCTGGGCTGTCGCGCCATCCGTCTCGACTTCGATCGATACGGCGAAACCGCCGGCGCCGCCGCGTCTCGCGCATTCGGCGAGTTCCGCGCGGCGCAGGCCGCGGCCTGGCGAGAACAGCGAAAGGGCTTCCAGCAGATTGGTCTTGCCGGCGCCGTTCTCGCCGAAGAGGGCGATCATCGCCGACTCGAAGCGGCAGTCGAGCGTGGCGTAGGAGCGAAAATCGCTGAGCGTCAGGCGGCGCACGCGCGGCGCGGGTGCGGCGGTCGTCATGACGCTCTCGCGTCAACGCCTGGCGGCGCGGGCGCGCGAGCAGTCATTGCGGTCGGGAAACGCGGCGGCCCGGCGAGAGAATGGCGTAGCTGTGCGGCCCGGTGAAGGCCGTCATGATTGCTTCGATCAGGGGTTCGTCCGCGCCTTCGACGGTCGACCAATCGACCGTAAAACTGGCGCCCGTTCCGCCGCGAACGTCGTCTTGCGCGATCAGCACCTGCAACGAGGCGTAGGGCTTCAAATAGACGGGATCGGCGAGGTAGCTTTCGATCAGTTGACCCGCGCCGTTGCGGTATTCGATCTTTTCGATGGCGAGAACATTGGTCCATGAGGCGTTGTGAATCGACAGCGCGCCCGAGAAGTTCAGGCGCGTCACGCCGCCTTGCCCCAGAAGGGTCGAATGCAGCGGAATGAAGCTGCGTCCGTGGACGGCGAGCTTTTCTGGCGGGGCGGAAGTCGTAGCGTCGGGGCTGACGACGACAGGCGTAGCGGCGGTCTGCGGCGCCCGAGCCGCGCACTCCGTCGCGAAAACGCTCCACGCCAGAGCGAGCGCAAAAACCGGCAGGGCGGGGCTGAGCGGCATTGCGCGCTTCTTTTCCTTTCGATTTGACCTATGCGACGATGGCGCACACTACCATCGCCCGGCAAAAGGTCTATTCCAATGTCATTGGCGGCCTTGCCGAACGACCGCGCGCACGGCGACGAGTCGCACGGCGGGAACAGCGTCGTCCGTTCGGCGATCAGGATAATGCGCGAAGCGCCGCCGCCGCCGGGAGAGCCGCTTCGGCGCGTTTCACGACAAAGCGGCGTGGGCGGATTGGTCGCGGAGCGACGCGGGATGCGCACGCGAAGTCGTTTGGCCTAGCGCATAAAATCTGTATTCTCCCGCCTGCGGCGACCGGAGTTTGTTCAGTGGCGGGCGTAGGTCATGCGCGAAGCCTTGCGGCGCGGCGCATCTTGCTGATCGTCGGCGGGGGGATCGCCGTCTACAAATCGCTGGAACTCGTGCGTCGCCTGCGCGAGCGCGGCGCCTGCGTGCGGGTGGTCATGACCGCGGCGGCCAAGGAATTCGTGACGCCGCTGGCCTTCGTCAGCCTCGCCAACGAAAAAGTCTATGACGACCTCTTCTCGGCGACCGACGAGCAGGAGATCGGCCATATTCAACTGTCGCGGGACGCTGATCTCATCGTCGTCGCCCCCGCGACGGCGCATCTTCTCGCGCGTGCGGCGCGCGGGCTTTGCGACGATCTCGCGACCACTCTGCTGCTGGCGACCGACAAGCGCGTTCTCTATGCGCCGGCGATGAATGTGCGGATGTGGCTTCATCCGGCGACGCAACGCAATGTCGCGACGCTGCACGGCGACGGCGCCTGGTTCGTCGGTCCGACCGTCGGCGATATGGCCTGCGGCGAATTTGGTCCCGGTCGCATGTGCGAGCCGCTCGAGATTGTCGAAGCGATCGAGACCGCGCTGAAGCATGATACGCGATTGCCTGCTCCCGAAGGGCTTTTGACCCGCGGCGGCGCGCTCGAAGGGCTGCATGTCGTCGTGACGTCCGGCCCGACGCATGAACCGATCGATCCGGTCCGCTACATCGCCAACCGGTCCTCCGGACGGCAGGGCCACGCCATAGCTGCGGCCGCGGCGCGCGCCGGGGCTCGGGTGACGCTGATTTCGGGGCCCGTCGCGCTCGCCGATCCGCCCGGCTGCGAAGTCGTACATATAGAGAGCGCGCGCGATATGATGATGGCCGTGGAAGCGGCGCTTCCAGCGGACATTTTCGTCGCCGCGGCGGCCGTGGCCGACTGGCGCTCGGAGCCGGCGTTCGACAAGATCAAGAAGAGCGGATATGGCGCGCCCTCGCTGTCGCTGATCGAAAATCCCGACATTCTCGCCAGCGTCTCGCGCGGCGCGCAGCGTCCGCGCCTCGTCGTCGGCTTCGCCGCCGAAACCAGCGATCTCATTCGCCACGCGCAGGAAAAGCTCGCCCGGAAAGGATGCGATCTGATCGTCGCCAACGACGTGAGCGAGGCGTCCGGCGTTTTTGGCGGAGCGACCAATGAAGCGCATCTCGTCTCGCGCGCCGGCGTCGAGGATTGGCCGCGGCTGCGCAAGGAGGATGTCGCGGAACGGCTCGTCGCGCGGTTTGCGCAGATGATCGGCGACGAGAGGGCGTCATGAAAATTGCGATCCGCCAACTGCCCAACGCCGACGGCCTGCCAACCCCGGCCTATGCGAGCGACGGCGCGGCGGGCATCGATCTATACGCCGCGCTGGCGCCGGGCCAGAAGCTGGTGCTGGAGCCGGGCGCCCGCGATCTCATCCCTACAGGTCTGTCGATCGCATTGCCCCAAGGCTATGAGGGACAGGTTCGGCCGCGCTCCGGCCTCGCTGCGGAGCATGGCGTCACCGTGCTCAACGCTCCCGGCGCCGTCGACAGCGATTATCGCGGCGAGATCAAGGTGATCTTGATCAATCTCGGGGCGCAGGCCTTTGAGATCGTCCGCGGGCTGCGTATCGCTCAGCTGGTTATCGCGCCGGCGCCGCATGTCACGCTTGTCGAGGTTGACGATCTCGACGCCACGGCGCGCGGCGCCGGCGGTTTCGGGTCGACGGGACTTGGCGGAGAGGGCGGGCAATGAAGCTCCTGTCGCGCTCTGCCCGTTTCGCGCTGATGGCGACTCTCGACGTCGCGCTTCACGCGCGCGGCCGGCCGGTGTCGTCGAAACAGCTCGCCGCGCGTCATGGTCTGCCGCCGCGGCGGTTGGAGACAATCCTGCAGGCTTTGGTTCGGGCGGGGATTCTCAAGAGCGTCAGGGGACCAGCCGGCGGATATGGGCTGGCGCGCGAGCGTCGGCGGCTCTCGGTCGGCGAGATCGTCCGCGTCGCTCTGGTCGTCGAGGAGGAGGCGCCCGATATTGCGCCGCCGCTGCTCTCGGCGGTGTTGGAGCCGGTCATCGCCGAGGCCGAAGAGAGCGCGCTCCGCCGACTGGACGACGTGACGCTCGACGATCTGCACGCCCGCGCGCTCGCGCGCGGATTTGGAGAAAGGCCGGACGCGAGCGGCGATTTTGAGATATGAAGCGCGCGATCCGGCGCGGCGCTGGAGCGGCAGGAGGCGCGCATGACTTATGAGACGATCGAAGCCGAGACGCAGGGCCGAGTCGGATTGATCCGACTCAATCGACCTCAAGCGCTCAATGCGCTCAATGCGCGGCTCATCGCCGAACTCGACGACGCTCTTTCGGCCTTTGAAGCGAATGACGGCGTCGGCTGCGTGGTTCTGACCGGCTCGGAAAAGGCCTTTGCCGCCGGCGCGGACATCAAGGAAATGCGCGACAGGGGCTTCGTCGACGCCTTTCTCGACGATTTTATCGGCCGATGGGACGTCGTGGCGCGAACGCGCAAGCCGATCATCGCCGCGGTCGCCGGATTCGCGCTGGGCGGCGGCTGCGAAATCGCGATGATGTGCGATTTCATTCTCGCCGCCGATACGGCGGTTTTCGGCCAGCCGGAAATCAAGCTGGGGGTCATTCCCGGCGCCGGCGGCACCCAGCGGCTGACCCGCGCCGTGGGGAAGGCCAAGGCGATGGAGCTGATCCTGACCGGCCGGATGATGAGCGCCGATGAGGCGGAGCGCGCCGGCCTCGTCGCGCGGATCGTGCCGGCCGCCGATCTTCTCGCCGAGGCGATGAAGACCGCCGCGACCATCGCGTCGATGTCGCTACCCGCGGTCCTCATAGCCAAGGACGCGGTCAATCGGGCTTTCGAATCGACGCTCGCCGAGGGAATTCGCTACGAGCGGGGCCTCTTCTATTCCCTCTTCGCGACGAGTGATCAAAAGGAAGGCATGAGCGCCTTCGTGGAGAAGCGGAAGCCGGCATTCACGAACCGATAAGCGACCGATAAGCGGCCATTGACGACAGACCGCGTCGCGCCTATAAACCCGCCACTTGGCCGCGATTTCGCGGCCCTTTGGTTTTTGGGCGGCTCGACGCCGTCTTTTTCAAGGACACGCAAAGCATGGCCAATACGAGTTCGGCCAAAAAAGCCGTTCGCAAGATCGCGCGTCGCACCTCGGTCAACCGGGCGCGTCGCAGCCGCATGCGCACCTTTGTGCGCAAGGTCGAGGAGGCGATCGCCTCGGGCGATGCGGCGGTGGCGGCCGACGCGCTGCAGAACGCAGTGCCGATCATGATGCGGGCCGCTCAGCGCGGCGTCATTCACAAGAACACGGCCTCGCGAAAGGTTTCAAGGCTCACCGCGAGAGTGAAGGCGTTGGCTGCACAGGCGTAATGCGCTTCGCTGCGTTCCGTGACGGAAACATTTCGAGCCCGGCGAGCGCCGGGCTCTTTTTTTGGCCGACCGGAGTCAGCCAAATCGTCGCATGAAGCGCAGATGACACGTTTAAAAATATTTTTTGCGCCCATAACCTGTGATCATTCAAAATTCTCGCGATTCAATCTCTTGCAATCAAGCTGTCACGAATGGGAAAAACTTCGCCACTTGACACGATTTTTGGCGCTCGTTCGACAAGGCGCCGGCGTCTGTCGCGCGCGGCTAACACGCATTTTTCAAGCGAAATTTTAAAGGCGGCGAATCATCGGCTTATGGCCAAATGCGACAGAAAATTCCTGGACCGCGCCGAAAATCTGCAAACAATATGACAGATGTCGTCACAAGCGTCGTTGCGCGTGATCGCGCTGGCGTGTAGCCTCGAAGGGTCGAACGAAAGTCGGTCGGCGTCGGTTTTTCAGCGGCGCGCAGGTGTGAGGGGAACGATCTGCGTTTTCCCGGCGCGGATGGCCCGAAGAGCGAGACGCATTGCCGCCTTCCAGCCGTTCGGTTGAATTCAAAGTGATCAGTTCGCAAGGGCGTAGCGTAGAGTCCGTTTCCTGCGACGCGCATCAATCCGGGATTCTTAGATCCCGGAGTAGGGAGACTTTGTCATGGCGAAGGGGCGGTTGGCCGAGACAGTCCAGGGAGTGCGCAGCGACAACGATCGTTTCATTGTGCGATCGTTCGCGGCGCATTGTTCTTGTTTTACGTGTGAGGCCGACGTTGGAAGATGCGCAAGGCTCGCGATAGGGCCGCCTTCGAAATTTCTAATCTAGCGCCGTTCGCGGCGGCGATTACTCGATCACACCAGGTTCCTTCGATCAGCGCCTGCGGCGAGCTTTCGCCGGGGGTTCCCTTTCTTGGCGCTCGTTTCGGAAAAAAGGTCTGATATGTCCGATCACACAGAACAATTGGCAAGCTGCGACGTATCCGCTGAGGATCGCTCAAAATGGGACCGAGTTCGACACAGGCTGAGAACCGATCTTGGCGACGCGGTATACAATTCCTGGTTCACGCGACTGGAGCTCGAGCGCATTGACGGCGGCGCCGTGCATCTGACGGTGCCCACCAAATTTTTGAAGAGTTGGGTGCAGTCGCACTACGCGCCGCGGATAAAGGCGCGCGTCGCGAGCGAATTTTCAAAAGTCGAGCGCGTGGTGATCGACGTGCGTTCGCCCATGCGTAAGCCTCGCTTGCGCGAGGACGGCCCAGATATTGGGGCGCCCAGCGCCCGGCATTTCGTCGAGCGCGCGGCCGCGCCGTTCGCGCCGGTCTGCGAAGCGACGAGCGAGGTCAACGGCAGGCGCGCCGCCCGCTCGGCGGCGTTGCGTCACGAGGCCGACCCGTTCGTCGGTTCGCCGCTCGATCGCCGGCTGTGCTTCTCGACCTTTCTCGTCGGACCGTCGAACCAGCTCGCCTATGCCGCCGCCTGCCGCGTCGCGGAGGCGCGCGTCGGGGATCTTCCCATGTTCAACCCGCTCTACGCCCATGCGGCGGTCGGGCTCGGCAAGACGCATCTCCTGCAAGCGCTGGCGCATGCGTCGAATGACAACCGCCGCCATACGATCTATCTGACGGCGGAGCGCTTCATGAGCGGTTTCGTTTCGTCGTTGACCGCCCAGACCTCGCTGGCGTTCAAGGAGAAGCTGCGCGGAATCGACATGCTGATCATCGACGACGTGCAGTTCCTGCAGGGCAAATCGATTCAGCAGGAATTTTGTCACACGCTGAACGCGTTGATCGATGCGGGGCGTCAGGTCGTCGTCGCCGCCGATCGGCCGCCGTCGGAACTCGACACGCTCGACGAGCGCGTGTTGTCGCGGTTCAAAGGCGGGCTATGCGTCGACATCGGGCCGCTCGACGAAGCCCTGCGCGTCAAGATTCTCTCGGCGCGCATCGCCGCCGCGCGGGAGTCGCAGCCCAATTTCAATGTGCCGCCCGAGGTCATTTCCTGCGTGGCGCGCATGATCGTGACCAATGGCCGCGATCTTGAGGGCGCGGTCAATCGGCTGCTGGCCCATGCTACGCTGACCGGGTCGCCGCTGACCGTCGAGACCGCGGAAACCGCCATTCGCGATCTCGTGCGCGCGCAGGATCCAAAGCGCGTGAAGATCGACGACATCCAGAAGCTGGTGGCGAGCCATTACAATATTTCGCGCGCCGACATTCTCTCGTCCCGGCGCACCGCCAATGTCGTGCGGCCTCGGCAGATCGCCATGTATCTGTCGAAAGTGCTGACGCTGCGCTCATTGCCGGAGATCGGCCGCCGCTTTGGCGGGCGCGATCACACGACGGTGCTGCATGCGGTGCGCAAGATCGAGGAACTCGCCGCCAAGGACAAGGGACTCGCCGAGGTCATCGAACTCCTCAAGCGGATCTTGAGCGAGCAGTGAACCGCGGGGCGCGCGCCGGCGCCCGCCCGACGCGCGGCGCCGGTCGGACCCGATCGGCGCGCCGGCATCAGTCTCACCGCCCGGTCTTCACCGTCGTCCACATTCGGGTGATCATTTTTTGAACCGCCTGATCGGGCGCCGTGACGGTAAACAGGCGCCGCATCGTGGGGTCGCTGGGGTAGACCGAGGGATCGTTCGCCACCGCCTTGTCGATCAGCGGTCGCGACGGGGCGACGCCATTGGCGAAATTGGTGGCGACGGAATTGCGCGCCGCAATGTCGGGACGAAGCAGATAGTCGATGAAGAGATAGGCTTCGTCGAGATGCCGCGCGTCCTTGGGGATGGCGAGATTATCGAGCGAGAGAAGCGAACCTTCGCTCGGTATCACATAGGCGATATCGACGTCGTTTCCGGCCTCGCGGGCGCGATTGCGGGCCTGCAGACTGTCGCCTGACCAGCCGATGGCGAGGCAGATGTCGCCGTTCGCCAACGCGTTGATATATTCGGACGAGTGAAATTTCTTCACATAGCGGCGCAGGCTCGTCAGAAGTTCGGAGGCGCGTTTAAGATCCTTGGGGTTTTTCGAATTCGGATCGAGTTTCAAATAATTAAGCGCGATCGCGAACATGTCTTCTGGACTGTCGAGCATATAGACGCCGCAGTCGGCCAGCTTCTTCAAAGCTTCCGGCCGCAGAACCTGATCCCAGCTCGTGATCGGCTTGCCGAGACGTTCCTTGATCTTGGCGACGTCATAGGCGATGCCCGTCGTATACCACATATAGTTGATCGCGTGGCGGTTGCCCGGATCGAATCGCGCGAGCCTGTTGTCGATCTCCGGCCAGATGTTGCGCGCATTGACGAGCTTGCTCCGCTCGATCGGCTGCAGCACGCCCGCCGCGATTTCCCGCTGCAGGAATGTCGCCGAGGGCACGACGACATCATAGCCGGTGTCGCCGGCGAGAAGCCGCGCCTCGAGCATCTCATTCGAATCATAGGTGTCATAAACGACCTTGACGCCCGTCTCCCGGGTAAAGTCCTCAAGCACGCTAGGATCGACGTAATCGCTCCAGTTGAAAACATTGACGACGCGCTCGCCGCTCAGGGCGGTCGTGGT
Organism: Methylocystis sp.; assembly: GCA_051061375.1. GTDB lineage: Bacteria > Pseudomonadota > Alphaproteobacteria > Rhizobiales > Beijerinckiaceae > Methylocystis. The sequence goes on from JBPFDW010000027.1 coordinate 203,755, forward strand.
CGCGGCGAGAAGCGCGAGGAAGCATGCGAGGAGAAGCCGTTTCATGCGACAAGCCGTGTAGTGGAACAGTCGAGCGAACCTATCATGGTTGCGCGCGCTTTGGCGACGCGCCAATCTGGGCGGGGGACAACTCCGCGGGGACGGACATGACGGCTTTTTCCGAACGCCGCGCGACGGCGCTCGAAGGTCGGCTCGACATTACGAAACGCGTGGCGCGCGGCGCAAGGCGCTATCTGCAGGCTTGCGGGTTTTCGGTCGTTTGCGAAGCGCCTTTGCCGAACGGGCGGCGCGCCGATCTCATCGCGCTCGCGCCCGACGGCGTCCTGCGAATCGTCGAGGTCAAGTCGAGCTACGCCGATTTTCGCGCCGATTTTAAATGGCCGCAGTATCGCGGCTTTTGCGACCGGTTCTATTTCGCTATCCCCGCTTCGCTCGAGCCCCAATCATTTCCGCAGGACGCCGGCCTGATTATCGCGGACGCGCATGGGGCGCTGCTCGCGCGCGAATCCCCGGCGTTTCCACTCGCGCCGGCGCGGCGTCGGGCGATGCTGTTACGCTTCGCGACAATGGCGGCGAACCGCTACTGCATGTTGGCCTTCGGCGACCGGCTGGCGGATTGAAACCTGGATTTCAGGTCACCGGGGCGCGCGCTTGGCGAGAATGCGTTGCAGGGTGCGGCGATGCATATTGAGCCGCCGCGCCGTCTCCGAAACATTGCGGTCGCAGGATTCGAAGACGCGTTGAATATGCTCCCAGCGGACCCGGTCGGCCGACATCGGATTTTCCTGTGCGTCCGGCTTATCGAATTGGGTCGCCATCAGCGCATGATAGATTTCGTCGGCGTCGGCCGGTTTCGCCAGATAATCGAAAGCGCCGAGCTTAACCGCTGAGACCGCGGTGGCGATATTGCCGTAGCCGGTGAGAATGATGCCGCGCGCGTCGGGTCGCGAGGCCTTCAGCTTCGATATGACGTCGAGACCATTGCCGTCGTTGAGCCGCATGTCGATGATGGCGAAAGCCGGCGGATTGGTCTCAAGCGCGGCAAGACCCTCGGCGACCGTTTCGCATGGCGTAACGACGAAGCCTCGCGCCTCCATCGCGCGCGTCAGCCTGCCGAGAAACGGCTTGTCGTCATCGAGGATCATTAATGAGCGATCCTGCGGCAGAGCTGCATTCGGTTCAGCGTCCGAAACGCCTTCCCGATCCGACTTAAATTCTTCGGCCGACATCGCGCGTATCCACCCGTGATTTTTGTCAAATCTACCTTATCGGCGGCGTGGCGTCGATCGATTTGTCCGGTTGCGCGAGCTTTGTCCTGGCGGCGGCGGGCTCGAGCGCGGCCCGAGGCCAGGTGATCTTGACGAGCGCGCCAGTTCTCGGCGGCGAAACATTGGTCGCTTCGACGATGGCGCCCGACCGCTCGAGGAGCGTCTTGGCGATGAACAGGCCGAGTCCCAGTCCCGAGTCAGGATCGCTTTTCGTGCGCCGTTCCGTCGGCCGGCCTCTGAGATAAGGGTCGCCGAGCCGGTCGAGAATGTCGGGCGAAAATCCGGGGCCGTCGTCCTGAATCCATATCGTGACGTAGCTTGGACTCCACCACGCGTCGATTTTTACGCGCGAATCGGCGAAGTCCATGGCGTTTTCCACAAGATTGCCGAGGCCGTAAAGAATGGAGGGGTTGCGCGCCAGCACTGGCGCGTCGGGCGCTCCGTGTTTCGAAATCTCGACCTCGACGCCGCTCTCGCGCTGCGGTTCGACCACTTCCTGGATCAGCGTGTCGATCGAGAGCAGATTCATGACGCTGCTCTGATCCGTCGCGCCAAGCGAGGCGAGCTTGCCGAGAATTTCCCGGCAACGCGCCGCCTCCTGCGCGAGGAGCGCGAGATCGTCGCGCAGCGCTGGCGCATTCTCCGGCGCCGACTTCAGCAATTCCTTGATGATCACCGTTATGGTCGCGAGCGGCGTGCCGAGTTCATGCGCCGCCGCGGCGGCGAGGCCGTCGAGCTGCGAGAGATGCTGTTCGCGCTCGAGCACCAGCTCCGTCGCCGCAAGCGCATCCGCCAACAGCCGCGCTTCGTCGGACACGCGAGCGGCGTAAATGCCGATGAACGCGGCGCTGAGCGCCAGGGCCGCCCAGACTCCGGTGCGGTAAAGGAGCGGAAAGACCAGCTTTTCGTTGGGATACCAGGGCAGCGGGTAATATTCGACGGAAAGCACCGTGGCGACCGCGATCATAACGATGCCGAGCAGCAGCGTCAGATTGCTCGGCAGCGACACCGAGGAGATGATCACCGGCGTCAGGAACAGCATCGCGAAACTGTTGGTCAGACCGCCGGTGAGATAGAGCAGAAATCCAAGCTGGATGATGTCGTAGCCAAGGAGCACGGCGGCCTCGACGTCGCCGAGGCGGAAACTGCGCGGCGTGCCATAGCGCATGCCGATGTTGAGCGTCGCGGACGCCGTGATGAAGACGAAGCAGAGGCCGACCGGAAAATCAAATCCGAGGATAAAATAGACGCCGAGACAGGCCGCCGTCTGACCCGCGATCGCAACCCAGCGCAGCACGAGCAGCGTCTCCATGCGCAGGCGTCGGGCGTCATATTCATATTCGAGGGTCGCCATTTCGGTAATTCCTAACGAAGCATTCTACCGCCTATCATAATCCGACGCCGCGCGATGCGCGCCAGATGCGCCATTGTCGACGGAGCGGCGAGGCTTCGCCAGCCGGGCGATCTGAATGGAAATCGCTGCGCGCCAGCCGCTCTAAATAGAGGGGAGTTGTCGCCGCCGGAAGCAAGGCGGCGTGGGCGGGGCCGACATCAAGGGCCAGACGGCGCGCTTGTTCGTAGTGAATTTGGGCCAGCCGACCTATCTCCTTTACCACGGAGCCAAGCTGTTCGCGTTCGCTCGCCTTGTCGCCGTCGCTTGCGAACGCTTCGTCCGGCAGAAATTTCCGCAGACCGGAAGATGGGGCGATCGCGCCAGCAATTCGCGTCAAGCCGAGCGCGACGCCCGCCTCGTCGAACGCGCGCGCTGACGGCGCCTGAATATCCGCGCCGAGAATTCGCGCCGCCCAGCGCATGGGGGCTGACGCGGTGGCGCGGCAATAGTCTTCGAGCGCGGTCCAACTCGGCATTCGATCGTCGTAGAGATCGAAGACATGCGCCTCCGCCAGCGCGATGAATTCCTCGCGTGGCAGGGCGAAGCGCTCGATCGTGTCGATGAGCGCGTCGGCGATGGGATTGGCGCGCGCGCCTTCGCCTTGCGCGGCGGCGCCTTCAAGCGCGTCGATCCACCATTGCAGCCGCATCTCGCCGAGCAGCGGTTGCGTGACCTTGCCGCTCACGTCGGCAGCCTCCTGGGCGAAGGCGTAGAGCGCGTGAATATGTTTGCGCGCCTCTCGCGGCGCGAACAGACAGGCGAGCCACAGGTCGCGGTCGCGCGCCCGCAGAAGTTGTTCGCACTGCGCGTAATGCTCCTCCAAGGCGGCGGTCATGTCAGACAGCGATCAGCAGCGCGCCGACTCGGCGACTCTCGTCGATGAGCATATTGTATGTGCGCACGGCGGCGCCGGTCGCCATGGTTTCGCAGCCAACGCCTGCGGCGCGCAGCCGGAGGCGCAGGGCGTTGGCGATCGGCAGCAACTCCTGCCCGGTGCCGACGACGAAGACGTCGAGGCCGCCGCTTTCGGATAGCGCGCGGTCGATCATCGCTTCATCGATTTCAGCGGCGCTCGACAGCGGCACGGCGCGCACGCCGGAGGGCAGGGCGAGAATGGAGCCCTTGTGGGACATATCGGCGAAACGAAAGCCGCCGCGGCCATAGTCGTCGATCCTGTGGCGGCCTGGGACATAGCCGCCGTCACGAACGGTCAAGCCGGCCTCGTCTTCGCCCGCTTTCCAGCCGGCTTCCGTGCGGGCTTGGGCGTCTTTTCGGCGGCTGCGGGCGGCGCCGTCGGCGCGGCGACGGGCGTCTCGGCGTCGTCGTCATCCGTGGATTCGGCGGTTTCGGTCTTGCGCTCGGTCTCGCGCTTCTGCGACGCAGCCTTATCGGCGTCTTCATTGCGCAGGCCGAGATAGATCAGCATCGGCGAACAGATGAAGATCGAGGAATAGGTGGCGACGAAAATGCCCCAGATCATCGCGATCGAAAAGGAGCGGATCACCTGGCCGCCGAAGGCGACGAGCGCGAACAGGGCGAGCATCACCGTCGTCGCGGTCATGATCGTGCGCGGCAGGACGGCGTTGATCGACATGTCGACCATCTGCGCCGTCGCCATTTTCTTGTATTTCCGCATATTCTCGCGAATGCGGTCGAGCACCACCACCGTCTCGTTCAAGGAATAGCCGACGATGGTCAAGATCGCGGCGATCGAGGTGGTGTTGAATTCGAGCTGGGTGATCGAGAAGAAGCCGACGGTGAGCAGCAGATCGTGCATCGTCGCGATCACCGCGCCGATCGCGAATTGCCATTCGAAGCGGAACCACAGATAGCTCAGCACCGCGATGATCGAGAGCACGACGCCGAGCGTTCCCGATTGCACCAATTCATTCGAAACGCGCGGGCCGACGACTTCGACGCGACGCAGATCGTAATAGGCGCTGACAGCGTCGCGCACCCGTTCGACCGCCGCCTGCTGGGCGACGTCGCCGCCCGGCTGCAGGCCGAAGCGCAAGGTCGCGTCGGCCGGATTGCCGAACGCCTGCACCTCGATGTCGCCGAGATGGAGGCTTTCGCCCATCGTGCGCAGCGTGCCGACTTCCGCGGCGCCCGACTTCGCCCGCAATTCGATCACCGTGCCGCCGGCGAAGTCGATGCCGAAATTCATGCCCTTGAAGACGAAGAGGGCGACGGCGATCAGCGACAGCAGAGCCGAGAAGGGATAGCTCACGCGGCGGAACCGCATGAACGGGAATTTGGTGTTTTCCGGGGCGAGGCGCAGAAGTTTCATAAAGTTCGCCTCTTCAGATCGGCAGTTTCGTCGGCCGCGCGTAATGATACCAGACGGCGATCATCATGCGCGTCATGGTCACCGCGGTGACGATGGTCGTCAAAATGCCGAGCGCGAGCGACACCGCGAAGCCCCGCACCGGTCCCGACCCAAGAAAATAAAGGATCGCCGCGGCGACGAACATGGTGACGTTCGAATCGACGATCGTCGCGAAGGCGCGGGTGAAGCCCGCGTCGAGCGACGCGAGGATCGATCGTCCGGCGTGATTTTCCTCGCGGATGCGCTCGTAGATCAACACGTTCGAATCGACCGCCATGCCGATCGTCAGCACGATGCCGGCGATGCCGGGTAGCGTCAGCGTCGCCCCGAGCAGCACGAGGCCGGCGAAAATGAAGGCGATATGCACGAACAGCGCGAGATTGGCGAAGACGCCGAAGACGCCGTAGGTGACGAGCATATAGATCACGACGAGGCCGGCGCCGACGTAAGCGGCGCGCTTGCCGGCGTCGATCGAATCCTGGCCGAGGCCGGGGCCGACGGTGCGCTCCTCGACGATGTTGAGCTTGGCCGGCAACGCGCCGGCGCGCAGCAGGATCGCGAGATTATTCGCCTGTTCGACGGTGAAGCGCCCGGAAATCTGGCCCGAGCCGCCGGTGATCGGGGTCAGGATGCGCGGCGCGGAAATCACCTTGTTGTCGAGCACGATCGCAAACAGCCGCCCGACGTTTTTCGAGGTGACTTCGCCGAAGGACTGGGCGCCGCGAATATTGAAGCGGAAATTGACGACCGGCTCGCCGCTTCGTTGCTGGTCGAAGCCGGGCTGCGCGTCGGTGAGGTCCTCTCCTTTGACCATTACCTGCTTTTCAACCGCGATCTTGCCTTCCTGCTCGACCTGATCGAGTTCCTCGGTTTCCGACGGATTCTGGCCGGGTTCGGCGACCAGCCGGAACTCGAGTTTCGCGGTCTTGCCGAGAATTTCCTTGAGGGTTTCCGGGTCCTGGAGTCCGGGCACCTGGACCAGAACGCGATCATCGCCCTGCCGCTGGATGCTGGGTTCGCGCGTGCCGAGCGCGTCGACGCGCCGGCGAATCACTTCGATCGACTGCTCGACCGCCTTGCGCGATTTGTCCGTGAGTCCCGCGTCGGTGATGGTCACGCGGATGACGCCGTCAGGCGTTTCCTCGACGTCAAGCGGCGACGGCCCGCCGAGGAGCGCGCTCGAGAAGCTGTTGCGCAGCAGCCGCAGCTTGGGGAGAATCTTCTCGCGGTCCGCCGGGTCGGCGACGCGCACTTGCACGCCCCTCGCGGTCGCGCCGATGCCCCCGGTGATGGCGACCTTTTCTTCGCGCAAGATCCGGCGCACGTCGTCGCGCAGATTTTTGATCTGCGTGGAGATGAGGTCCGCCTGATCGACTTCGAGCATCACATGAGAGCCGCCCTGCAAATCGAGGCCAAGCACGATCGTCGGCGGAACGAGCCAGGAGGGCAGCCGCGATTTCAGCTCTTCATAGTGCGGCGCCGACAACATGCTCGGCGCGACGACAAGCACCGCGGCGAGAGTCATCGCGACGATGGCGAAAAATTTCCAGGTCGAAAATCGCAGCATCGTCCTGCTATCGGCTAGATCACGCTGCATTTGGGCGGAATCGCCCAAATGCAGATAACGTGATCGATTCCAAAAGTATAGAGCGCGCTATGCGCGAAAAGCCGGTTCCCACGTTTTCGCAACGCGCTCTAGGGGGTCGAAGGGACGGCGTCAGCTCTGCGAGCCGGATTTGGCGTCGCTGGACTTGCTTTCGCCGGCCTTCGCGTCGCTCGTTTTGGCGGACCTCCCGCCAGCTTTGGCGGGCGCGGCGGTCTTGGCCGGCGGCGGCTCCTCCTTCACCGGCTCGCCCTTGGCGCGCACTTCGGCGATCGCGGTCCGCAGCATGCGCACCCGCACATTGGGGGCGAGTTCGACCTCGACTTCGGCGTCGTCGATCGCTCTCGTCACCTTGGCGACGAAGCCGCTGGTGGTGACGAGCGTGTCGCCGCGACGCACGTTGCGCAATTGCGCGAGGGCGTCCTTCTCACGGCGGGAGCGCGGCCGGATGACGAGTATATACACGATGCCCATCACCACGAAGATGGGGATGAGCTGCCCGAGCATTTCCGGCAGGGTCGGCGGCTGCGCCGTTTCCGGCTTGGATTCGGCCAGCTGCCCGGTCTGGGTCGGGGCGGGCGGATGCGGTGGGCCCGGCGGCGTCGGCGCGGCGGGGGCGGTCGGCTCGGCCGGCGGTGGGGCAGGCGCTTCGGCGGCGGGCGGTGACGGCTGGGCTTGCGCCAAAGCGTCCGGGATCAGCTTCATCGCGAAATCTCTTTAAGGGCTCGAAGCCCGGCGCGGATGTTCGTTTCGAAAGCGCCGGAACGGGCGCGGACTATAGCCGCTCACTTCGCGAAAGCAATGCCGTCCCGCCAACGTCGCGCGATGCGCGCGCGGAGCGCGAAAAGTCTGATGTGCGGACGCACACGGCCGGCCGCCGCACGAGCGCATAGTCAATCGGCGGCGCCTCACGGCGTCTGTGTCTTAGGAGAAAAGTCATGTTGAAGAAAGTTGCGTGCGCCGCGCTGCTGACCGGAGCGCTCTTCGCCTCTTCGCCTGCCGCCGCGGGCGGCTGGCACGGCGGCTGGCATGGCGGCCACGGCTGGCACGGGGGCCACGGCTGGCATGGCGGCTGGCACGGCGGCTGGCACGGCGGCTGGCATGGCGGCTGGCATGGCGGCGGTCACTGCTGGCGCTGGTGGTACGGCCGCTGGCACTGGGTCTGCTGATCGTCTCGGCGACCCGATGATTTTTTGGGTCTCTCTGGCGCCTATCGCCGGAGAGACCGCCTCCTTGCGCAATCGAGACGATATCGTCGCGCATTCACGATTGGAGCTGTCTCGCGAGCCCGCTCAGAAACTCCATGCAGGCGGCCAGTTCGGCGATGTCGACATATTCGTCGGGCTGGTGCGCCTGGTCGATGCGGCCGGGGCCGCAGACGATCGCCGCCATTCCGGCCCTTTGAAATTGGCCTGCTTCGGTCGCATAGGGCACGGCGATCGTCGCATTGCGCTTGGCGAGCCGTAGCGCCAGGGTCTCGGCCTCGGAGCCGGGCCGAGGCGCGAGGCCCGGAACCTCGTTTTCCATCGTCGTCTCAATCCCGGCGTCGGGAAAGCCGGCGAAGACCGATCGCCTCAGCGCGTCGCAATACTCTTCCAGCCGGTCCAGGACGATATGCGCCGGCGCGCCGGGCAGGCCGCGAACCTCCCATAGAAATTCGCAATCCTTGGCGACGATGTTGCGCGCCGTTCCGCCATGAATGACGCCGACGTGAATGGTCGAGAAGGGCGGATCGAAGCGCCCGCTCGGGTCGCCGTCGGCGCGCAACGCCTCGCCGATACGGTCGAGTTCGCAGACGAGCTTGCAGGCGACGTGGACGGCGCTGACGCCGCGATTGAGATTGGCCGAGTGGATTTCGAAGCCGCGCACCCGCGTCACGAAGGTGGTCACGCTTTTATGCGCGTCGGCGACCTCCATCGAGGTCGGCTCGCCGACGATGACCGCCGAAGGGCGGGGCAGGCCGGCGCCGAAGCGGGCGATCACGTCGAGCGGTCCGAGGCAGGTGGTCTCCTCGTCATAACTCAGGAGGATATGGATCGGGCGGGTCAGCCGCGCCGCCTTGAACGCCGGAATCATCGCCAGACAGGCGGCGTCGAAACCCTTCATGTCGACTGCGCCGCGTCCATAAAGGCGAGTGGCGTCCCGGCGCAGCGTGAAGGGATCGGCGCTCCAGGCCTGTCCCGCGACCGGAACGACGTCGGTGTGGCCGGAAAGCAGCACGCCGCCGTCGACCTCGGGGCCGATCGTGATGAAAAGCGCCGCCTTGTCGCCGGCCGCGTTCGGCGCCCGCACAAAGCGCACGTCCTGGTCGCGCAAATAGGATTCGACGAAATCGATCAGCGCCAGATTGGATTTGGAGCTGACCGTGTCGAACGCGACCAATTTGGAGAGCAGCTCGATCGCGTCCTCGAGGCGGTCCATCTCGCCCGCCTAGTTCAGGGTCGGGCGCGACAGCGGACTGTCGAGCGAGAAGGCGGGGACTTCGACGTCGAAGGTTTCGCCGGCGTCGGTGACCATGCGATAGCTGCCCTGCATCATGCCGGAAGGCGTGCTGAGCGGGCAGCCGGAGGCGTAGCGAAATGTCTCGCCGGGCTCGAGCACCGGCTGTTCGCCGACGACGCCCGGTCCGCGCACCTCCTCGCGGCGGCCATTCGCGTCGATGATGACCCAGTGACGCGACAGGAGCTGCACGCGAACCCGCCCGAGATTGGCGATTTCGATCGTATAGGACCAGACGTAGCGGTCCTGGTCGGGGTCCGAGCGATCCGGCAGAAAGTCGGGAAGCGCCGTTATCTGTATGTCTCTGGTGATGGCGATATACATGGGCGCAAGATTAGTGCGCGCGCCGGAAAAGGGGAATGCCTTTGATTAGGCATTTGGCTGCATGGAAGCGCGGCGCTGCCGCCGACTGTGACTGAATTGACACAACTGCTGCTTTTTCTCGTTTTTCGTCGTGCCGCGACTATCTGGAACGCGCTTCATTGTAAATAATAACATGTCACGTTGACCGGAATCAAAATGCGGCTCACGACCTTTCGCGCTCTGCTGCTAGTGCTGGCCATGGTCACACAGACCGTCGCCGGCGGAGCCGGATTGGCGCGCGCCGCCGCGGTCTCTCCTGGAGCGACGCTGGGCGCCCAGTGTGATCACTTACGCGCCGACGATAGCTCCGCGCCCGATGACAGTGCGCGGCATCGGCACAACTGCCAATCGTGTCTGCTGTGCGGCGAACCGCCGCCGGCCTGGGTGTCGCTGGCCGCGGGCGATGTCGTCGACCTGAGCGCATATGCGTTGATCGACGCGCCGATGGGCGGCAAACAGCCGTCGCTCCGCGAACGACCGTCGCGGGCGCATTCCGCGCGGGCGCCTCCCTTCTCGCGCGCCTGAGCGGTCGGAAGGGCGCGCAAAGCGCGTCGGTCCGAGCGACTGTCCGCCGCGCATAGCGGCTCCGCCCCTTTATCTGCGATTCGCGTGTGCGTTGCATTCAACGCTGAATCTCGCCTCTCGTCATGCGTCGATCCGCGTCGGCGCTAAGGAACACATGTCATGATCCGTCAGTCACGCCTCCTTAAAGGAGTCTCTCTCGCGGCGCTCAGCCTGCTCGTCACGTCAACCGCGGATGCGCAACAGGCGCTTCCCACCATCAACGTCGGCGGCGCGCGCGCTCCCGTGCATCGAGGTCCCGCGGGTCAAGGCGCCGGCGGACCGGGACGCGTCACCACCGCGACGCCCACGCCGGGCGCCGGGACCGGGACCGGGGCGGCGGATCGTTACGCGGAGCCGAAGCCCGCGCCGTTCAGCCGCACATTGCCGGCGAACATTCCGGCGGTCGTCGAGAGCCGGACGCGTGCGGAAATCCAAAAGACGACCAACATCATGACTTCTGAAGACGCATTCAGATATATGCCGTCGATTCTCATCCGCGAACGTTACATCGGCGATCGCAACGCTATCGTCTCGACGCGCACGACCGGCACGATTCAGAGCGCGCTGACGCTTGTCTATGCAGACAATGTGCTGCTCTCGAATCTGCTCGGCAACAGCTTTAACTTCGCGCCGCGCTGGGGCATGGTCTCGCCCGCCGAGATTTCGCGCATCGATGTCATGTACGGTCCGTTTTCAGCGCTCTATCCGGGCAATTCGATCGGCGCCGTGTTGACCATGACGACGCGTATGCCGGACGCATTCGAGGTCCACGCCATGGGGACCGCGGCGGTGCAGCCGTTCAGTCTCTATAGCACCAATACGCTCAACCTCGGCGGCGTGGCCAATGTGCTGATTGGCGATCGGATCAACGATTTCCGCTACTGGGTCGGTTATGAGCACCTCGACAATCAGGGTCAGGCGCAAACCTTCCCGGGCAATTTTCTGACGCCGGGCACAGGCGCCGCATTCTTTGGCGGACACCAGGACTTCGACCAGCAGGGACGCCCGCGCATCATCACCAACTCCGCCGGCGCCGATTACGTGCAAACGGATCTGGCGAAAGTGAAACTCTCTTATGACATAGCGCCGCTTGTGCGCGCCAAATATCAGGTCGGCTTCTGGGCGCTGAACAACACGACGAGCGTCGAAAGCTATATTCGCGACAGGAATGGCATGCCGATCTACAACACGCAGACCGGGCGGGTGCAAATTGGGCCGTTTTCCGTCACGCCGGGCGGCGTCAATCCCGGCCATGGCGCCGCAAACCATTTGATGCAGGCGTTCGAGCTCAGACAAGACACGGGCGGGGTCTTCGACTTCGATTTGTCGGCGACGTCGTTCAACTTCCTGCGCGATTTCACCAATAATGCGCAATCCTACGGACCGCGCGTCAATAATGCGGGAACCGCCTATAATATCGATCCGCGCGGGCTAAACACCAATAATGGCGGAACTTTCTGGCGCACGGCCGACGCGCGCTTCATCTGGCGCTTGCCGCAGGATTTGCTCGGCAAGCATGAAGTGTCATTCGGCGCTCATGGCGATGTTTATTCGCTGGCCACGAAGCAGACCAGCACAGTTTCCTGGCCCAATAACTATTATATGGGTATCCAGGCGCTGAACTTCGGCAAGACCGAAACGAAGGGCGTCTATGTTCAGGAGGTCTGGAGGCCTCTGCCGGACTGGAAATTCACCGCCGGCGCACGCGGCGAGTGGTGGCGCGCCTATGGCGGCATGAACGCCACTGGCGGCTTCGGCTTCGCCTCGAACCCTGTCGGCCAACCAATCGTCGGCATTCCGCTTCGAGCCGCGAACATCACCTATTTCCCCGAATCCGATAAGGGCGCCTTTTCGCCGAAGGCGGCGTTGGAGCACTATTTTACGCCCGAACTCTCTGTGCGCGGGTCGATCGCCCGCGCCTATCGCTTTCCGACCGTCACCGAACTTTTCCAATCTCTGGCGAGCCCAAGTTCGGTGCTCATCAACAACCCGAATCTGCAGCCTGAAATTTGCACCTGCTACGATGTAACCACCGAATACCGTACGGTCGACGCGTTCGGCGGCGCGATCGGTCTCTTCAACCCGCGCATCAGCTTCTTTCTCGACGACCGCTGGAACGCCATCGCCAGCCAGACCGCGCTCTCGCCCTTCGGCACGCAGGTCACGCAGAACGCCAATCTGGATAAGGTGCGATTTCGCGGCGTCGAGCTTGCGGCGCATATGAAAGACATTTTCGTTCCAGGGCTGGATTTCGAAGGAGGCTTCACGCTTACCGACGCAAAAATCCAAACCAATCTTTCGAGCCGCAATCTCGACAGCATCCTTTTTGCAGGCAATCAATTCCCGCGCGTTCCGAAATATCGATTCCGCGGCGTCGCGAGCTATAGCCCCAATCCCGACATGTCCTTCGCGCTGGGCGCGCGTTATTCGTCCCCGGCCTATGTCACTTTCGCGAACACGGACTTCAACCACAACAACTATGGCAATGTGGACAGCGAAATCCTGGTTTTCGACATGAAGGCGAGATACCGGCTCGAGCCGAATTGGTGGCTGTCCGTCGGCGTCAACAACATTGGCCGCTGGAAGGCCTATGTGAACCCGAACCCCTATCCGCAGCGCACCTTCTTCATCGCGCTCAACTATGACCTTGGCGGCTCGGATGGAGCGGGCATAACGATCGATCGGGGCGCTTCCGGAGGGACTTCTGCGGTCAGATGAACTTTCAGAGCGATCCGACAATGCGATCGTCCTGCTGAGACGCTTTGCCGCAGCGAGACGGCCGCTCCAAGATTAACTTGTCGCGGCGCTCGCTTTTTGCTTACATCGGCGCGCGCCTGTAAATTTTACGGGCGCGCCTGAACGAGGGTTCGAGCTTTTATGCGTCGCAACTGGTTGTCGGCTCTGCTCTTCGCGCTCGCGCTGACCGTTCAGGCCTTCGCGCCTGCGGCGGCGCAGGTCGCGTCGCGGATGGGCGCCGCCGACGCCGTCAGGGAATTTTGCTTTACCGACGTCGCCTCAGGCGACCAGTCGCAGGCTCCGGGCCAAATCAAGGGCCACAGGGACGCCTGCCTGTTCTGTCAATCCCATTGCGATGGCGTCGCGCCGCTGGCGGCGCGGACCATTCATATTGGCAAGGCGCCCGTCCAATGGACAGCGCTTGATTGGACGGTGGCGGACCGCGCCCTGCCGACCCCCCCGCAGGATTATTCACGACAGGCGCGAGCGCCTCCCGCCAACTCCTGATCCTACGCACGCTGACGCGCCGCTTTGCGCGCCTCGCCCGGACTCCGGGCGCGCGCAGCGTCGGGCGCAGCATCAAGGACAACGCCGCGGCAAGCGGCGGATCGGGAGTAAGCCCATGTTTCGCAAACGTAAGCCGAGCGGCCGGGACAGCGTCGTCGCCGGCGCGACGCTCGAATCGCTGAACGAGCGGGAGCGCACGCAGCCGGGTCATGCGCCCGGCATGGCGGCGCTCGCGGCCATCGTGCCGGCGGCGCCTCTGTGGCGCGGCAATGACCAGCGCGTCATTCGCCTCATCGACCTGGAGCGCCGCGCGCGATTCTCGCGGCCTCTGACCGACGCGACCTGAGCCGATGTTTTCGTCGGCGTCCAGATTCGCTTCGCCGCCTCGGGCCGGCGCTCGGTTTGGCGCGACGCTGCTGCTCTTGGCGGCGTCGCTCTGGGCCGTCGCGCCGCTTGCGCGCGGCGTCGGCGAGTCGGGCGTCGGCGGCCGTCTGGTCGCTAAGCTCTTTATCTGTTTCGCGTCGGGGTCCTCCCAACCCGACGCGCTTGCGGGGCGGCTGGGCCCCAAAGACGATCGCTCCGCCTGTATCCTCTGCCAGGCGTTTTGCAGCGGTCTTGCGCCTCTTGCGGCGCGGCCCGGCCCGATCGGCGCGACGCCCGTCCCGAGCTTCAGGCTCGTGTGGACGGTGGCGGACCGCGTCGCGCCGACGCCCCGTCCCAGCCCCGCTCACCGCCCGCGCGCGCCGCCGGCCGCCTAAGCGCTGCGGTCGCGACGGCCTGCGTCGGCGTCGAATCTCTTCTCGCGCCGCCGCCGCGGGCCGCCTCCTCGACTTTTTGCATTCATCATCGAAGTTATACAAAGGCCAGGCTGATGAACGAACTGATCACCGGCGTCGTGCTCGAGACGCTATGCGCCATAATCGCCGCTTCCTATTTCGTCGCCGAATGCGCGCTGCAGGAGGCAAGAATTTCCGTCCGCCAGGAACGGCGGGACAGCGCGCGGACCTAACGTCAGGCGCGCGCGGCGGCCCATAGTCCGCGCGCGAGATCGTCGATGAGGTCGTCGGCGTCCTCAAGGCCCACTGAAAGACGCAGCAGACCGTCGCCGATGCCGAGAGCCGCGCGCGCTTCCGGCGTCAGCCGCTGATGGGTCGTCGTCGCCGGATGGGTGATGAGGCTTTTGGCGTCGCCGAGATTGTTCGAAATCTTGATGACTTCCAGCGCATTGGCGAGCCGGAAGGCGGCCGCTTTGCCGCCCGCCATGTCGAAACTCGTCAGCGTGCCGCCGCCCGACATCTGCCGGCGCGCCAGATCGACCTGCGGGTGATTGGCGCGGAACGGGTAGAGGACGCGGCTTACAGCCTTTTCCCCCGCCAGGAAGTCGGCGATCCTGGCGGCGCTCGCCGCCTGCTGGGCGACGCGCAGCGGCAGGGTCTCCAGACCTTTCAGCATCACCCAGGCGTTGAACGGCGACATCGCCGGCCCGGTCTGGCGCAGGAAATTATGGACGCTTTCCTCGATCAGCGCCTTCGAGGCCAAAATCACGCCGCCAAGACACCGGCCCTGTCCGTCGATGTGCTTGGTCGCCGAATAGACGACGACGTCGGCGCCGAAGTCGAAGGGCTTTTGCAGGAGCGGCGTCGCGAAGACATTGTCAACGACGAGCTTCGCCCCGGACTCATGCGCAATGTCGGCGATGGCCTTCAGGTCATAGACCTCGAGGCCAGGGTTGGTCGGGCTTTCGAGGAAGAAGAGCTTCGTCTCGGGCCGCACGGCCGCTTTCCACTGGCCAAGGTCGGCGCCGTCGACGAGCGTCGAAGGGATTCCGAGACGCGGGAGCAAATCCTCGACGACATAGAGGCAGGAGCCGAACAGCGCGCGCGCCGAGACTACATGGTCGCCGGCTTTGAGCTGGGCGAGCAGGCTTGCGGTCACCGCCGCCATGCCGCTCGCCGTGGCGCGGGCGGCTTCCGTACCCTCCAGAAGGCACATGCGCTGCTCGAACATCGCCACGGTGGGATTCGAAAAGCGCGAATAGATGAAGCCCGGCTCGTCGCCCTTGAAGCGCGCCTCGGCCGCCTCCATCGTCGGATAGGCGAAGCTCTGCGTGAGATAGAGCGCCTCCGACAATTCCCCGAAGGCGGAGCGCTGCGTCCCGCCGTGAACGAGTTGCGTCGCCGGTTTGAGCGGCCTGCGGGGCGGGGCGTCGGCGGACATTGGTTCTCCCTCGGCGCGAGGCGCCATTCGCTTGATGCGCGCCGAACGGCGCTGCTACGCAAAAAGCGGGCTTCCTCAGGGAGACCCGGCCTTTTAGCGCGTTGTTTTTCGTGGCGGCAAGCCGGCCGGCTCAAATAACCACGTGATCCGCAAAATTGCCGATCGGCCGGACTCTGTCAACAGAAAGGCGGGCCTTGATTGAGGCGCGCAGCGCCGCATGCGCCGCCATTCTGTTTTGCCCGGCTAAGGAACAGCGGGCAGATTGATCGGCGTGACCACGCCCGGCGCGGCGGCGCTTTTCGTCATCCCGTTCTCGAAAATGTTCTTTGCGATCGCCCGGCCGACGGGGACGCCGCCGACGTTGGATGAATCCGCGAGAATGTCGCTGGGGTTCTCGACGCTCTCGTCAATGCCGTCGAATCGCCAGTGCACGCCCAGGAAGACGCGGCTCACGGAGTTGTCGAACATCGCTTGCAGCAACGAGTCATAGTGGCGCCGGTGGAGCGCCCGATACGCGCCATCTTCGTTTATGGCGCGGCCGTCAAGCTCGTCGGATACGAGGTTGAACGCGAGAGTGTCGGCCGCGGTCGGGGCGACGCCGAAAAACCTGCGGGTAATTTCGAAACAGGCCGCGCCGAACGTCGCATGCCCGGAAGGATAGGCGGGGAACGGCGGCGTGA
Source organism: Methylocystis sp. (assembly GCA_051061375.1). GTDB lineage: Bacteria > Pseudomonadota > Alphaproteobacteria > Rhizobiales > Beijerinckiaceae > Methylocystis. The sequence goes on from JBPFDW010000027.1 coordinate 219,914, forward strand.
AACTGCGCTTTCCCGGCTCGTTCGTCCTGGGCGCGCCGAGCGGAAGCCACCAAGGATCGCAGCGCCGATGGAGGAGATAGGAAACAATGTCCCTATTATGCCAGAAACTATTATCATATTCGCGTATGCCGAGGATCGGCCGCCAAAACTGGTAGCGATACTTCCAATACCAGGCGGCTATGCCTGCGTCCCCCATCGCGACGTTAATCAACGCCAATAGCCGCGCCGACGCGGCCGCGCGGTCCGATCCGGCGATATGCCGCCCGATGATGTCGCGCACGATCTGATTATATAGCCGCGGCGGCGTGCCGATCTGCGAAGCGCCGTCGTAAGCCCAGTAAAGGCCGACGGTCGTCTCGAATGGCGAGCGCTGACTGATGACGACGCCTGGCGTGCCGGACGTCGGATTCCTGCTGCCCTTAACGCGGACTTCGTCATGCGCATTGTTATATGCGGCCGAGCGCGGCACGGGATGCGCGGTTTGGGGAGGGATCGCCGCCGCCGAGAAGAGCTGGACGGCGCCCCATCTCGGGCCGAGCAGCCCCTGCGTGAAATCGGTGGGATCTTCTCGATGGCGCCAATAGGCGTCGATTGGGTCGACCCCGCCCGAGTCTGACGAACCATCGTTCTTGCGGGAATCGATGATCGCCGCGCCGACCTTGAAGCCGAAGTCGAAAGCGGGATTGCCTGCGCCGAACTGGAATCCCCGCAACATGTCGTCGACGAGCGTGCGAAAATCAGGGTAAAGCGCGGTCAATGTCGCGGCCGCGGCGCCAGAAACGGCGGCGCCTTCATTGTCGGCGCTCCACGGCTGCGGAACGTGAGGCGCGACATTCGAATATGGGCTGATCGTCCCGGACAGACCGGCGAGCGACGAGCTTATCGGCGGCCGGCTGGTCAGGCCGAAAAAGGCGTCATGCATCGCCAGGTGAACGATCGCCAAGGCGCGGGAGCTCGCCGTTGGGCCGCGATTGTTCTTGGCGTTCATCCTGCCCGTGTGATCGCGACGATTCATCTCCAGAGCGACTGCGTTCCAAAGCATTACGTAATCGCGCATAATCTCCCTCCCGCAACATAGAGATCGATCGCAATCGAGGCTCGTTCCAACGATATTGCGCGCCTCACGCAGAGGGCGCGTCATTCGAACGAATGAGCGCCACGCTTCTCGGCTTGTCGATTTGTGGGGTAAGCTCCCGCCGATTTCTCGAAAGACGGCTAGAACAGAATGAACGCGCCCGCCGCGCCCTTCGAAGATCGGACGAATTCAAGTCAAGTCGCGGCTGAGGGCGGCGTGCTTTCCAGCCGGCAGATACAGGCGATGGTCGACTCCGGCCAAATCCGCCTCGCAGCCCCCTTGGCGCATGGCCAGATTCAGCCGGCGAGTCTCGATCTGCGGCTTGGCCGGAAGGCCTATCGGGTCCGCGCGAGCTTTCTGCCGGGCAAAGGCCGCCGCGTCGACGAACTGCTTTCCGCGCTGAAATATGACGAAATGCCGTTGGAGGGCGAGGGCGCCGTGCTGGAGCGCGGCTGCTTCTATGTCGTGCCGCTGCTTGAAAGTTTGGCGCTCGACGATTGCGTCGTCGGCGCGGCCAATCCGAAGAGCTCGACCGGGCGTCTCGACATTTTCACCCGGCTGATCGCCGACCGCGGCGATCGCTTCGACGAGGTCGCCGCCGGTTATCGCGGGCCGCTCTACGCCGAAGTGTCGCCGCGCAGCTTTTCGGTGCGCGCGCGCACGGGAACGCGATTGAACCAGCTCCGGTTTCGCGCGCATGCGCCCGGCGCGCCAGCCGGCGGCGCGCTTGGCGACGCCGAACTCGCCGAATTGCATCGCAAATCGCCGCTCGTCGACGGGACGCTCAATCTGCGCGACGGGGTCGTCCTGCGCGTCGCGCTCGACGCAGGCGCCTTCGGCGGCATTCTCGGCTATCGCGCGCAGAAACACACGGACGTGATCGACGTCGATCGGATCGGCGCCTATCACATCGACGATTACTGGGACCGGCTGCCGGCGCGCGACGGCAGGCTGATCCTCGATCCGGGCGATTTCTACATTCTCGCTTCGCATGAGCGACTGGCGATTCCGCCCGATCTCGCCGCCGAAATGGCGCCGATGGACGCGGCGATCGGCGAGTTTCGGGTGCATTACGCCGGTTTTTTCGATCCAGGCTTCGGCGCCGGCCCCGACGGGCGGCCGGGCGCCCGGGCCGTTCTCGAAGTGCGCTCGCGCGAAGTGCCCTTCATCCTGGAGGATGGACAATTCATCGGCCGCCTCGTCTATGAACGCATGGCCGAAACGCCGGAGGCGCTCTACGGCCAGAGCGGCGTGTCGAATTATCAGGGGCAGGGACTCAAGCTCTCGAAACATTTCAAGGCGGAGTGAATTCATGCGCAATGCGCTTGCAGGAGCCACGTTACTCGCGTTTTTGCTGGCGGCTTCCGTCGCCGCCGAAGAAATTGGCGCGTCGAGCGCGAAATTCTGGTCGGTTCCGCAGGTCGGGGCTCTGCCCTATGACGCGCATGGCCGGCTCGTCCGCCGCGGGCGCGATCTCATCACCGCGACCTATTCCCACATCGGTCCGGACATGCCCGATCCCGCGCAGCGCTTTTCGGGCAACAATCTTGCCTGCGGCAATTGCCATCTCGACGCCGGCGTGAAGAAATTCGGTCTGCCGCTCTTCGGACTCTCGGAAGATTTTCCCGCCTATAGCGCGCGCGCCGGCGCCGAGATCACGCTGCCGGGGCGCATCAACTCCTGCATGACGCGCAGCATGAACGGCCGGCCTTTGCCCATATCCTCCGAGCCGATGCGCGCCATCGTCGCCTATATCCAGTTCCTGTCGCAGGGGGTGCGAAAGGGCGAGAAGCTTTCGGGACTCGGCGCTGGGACCATGCCGGAACTCGATCGCGCCGCCGATCCCGCGCGCGGGCGCGACATTTATCAGGCGCGCTGCATCGGCTGCCACAACATCGACGGCGCCGGCGTGCAGAACAGCCTGCCGGGGCTTGGCGCCGGCTATGCCTTTCCGCCGCTGTGGGGCTCCGACAGTTTCAACGACGGCGCCGGCATGGCGCGGCTGATCACGGCGGCGAATTTCATCCATTCCAACATGCCGGACGGCGTCGACTATCTGCATCCGCGGCTCTCGCCGGAAGAGGCCTGGGACGTCGCGGCGCTTATGGTGTCGAAGCCGCGGCCGCATCGCGCGGGACTCGAGAAGGACTATCCCGACCTTCTGAAAAAGCCGATCGACGCGGCCTACGGCCCCTATGCCGACGGCTTCTCCGAAGCGCAGCACAAATACGGGCCTTACGGCCCGATCCGCGCGAAGCTGAAGGAGATTCAGAAGGAGAAGGGGGAGGTGAGGAATCCGAATGTTCGGCCGTGAGGGCGTGCTTTAAGCGTCATTATCAAGCGGTGCGTCGGACTATCAGGTGCAGGGTTTGAATATGTTGAAACATTTTTTTGAGGGCAGGACGAACAGCATATGACGCTGATTAACCCAAGACTTACGGAGCGCTATGGAATCACAGCTTCTCAAGCGGCTCTCGATTTTGCGATTCCCTTCCTAGATGAAGATATCCCACTTTATTTGGACCCGTTCCTTTTATGGAGGTCCCCTTCCCAGCAGGACCAGGCATTACACACGGCGTTGATCAACGCCTTCAATAATCTCGGCTACTTAGCAAAAAGTGGCTCGCGCGAGCAAGCGATAAGCACGCTGATTACCGCTTCCGAATGTGAAGAGGTCGGCCTCGGGTCATCTGCTAGTCGTCGAGGAAAAAGAATAGGTCGATCGAAGGCCGAGGATATTATCGTCTTGTTCGAAAATGTCCCACAATACAACACAAGCGGCTTTCGTCATTTTGAGGAGATTCAGTTTTTCGTTGAAGGAATTTCAAAAGATCGCATCAGCGACATAGCATGTAGCTTCATCAAATCATTCCTGATCGATTTTACAATCGACCAGTGCAATCGGCTTGGAATTCCCCTTAGACCAAGCCAAGTGGAAGTTTATGATTATCGCAAGAATATTTTTGTTTCGGACATGGAGGCGACGCTTCCGGTCAACCCGGAGAACGGTTATCCGTTAATTTTGGTGCCGAAGCGGTGGTTACGATTCACTCCGTGGATCGCTTATGATGATTACTTCGAGAAACATTGTCCTCAGGACGATATCGCCCATGCTGGAGAGGTATTAGAGCGTGTTGATGTTCTCAATTTCAATCGCGCGAATTATGGTGTGGTTGACGCCTATATCCGTGAAAAAGAGCGGACCTTTGAAGACTGTCATTCGGACCCGTTATTTTCACAGATTCCTATCCTATCAGCCAAGAGGAAATTTGCAGCTATTCAGAAGCTGCCGACGGGAAAGAACGAAGGAGCCGACCAAGCTTACGAAAGGGCGATCGGAGAGTTGCTACCGTCGCTGCTTTATCCGCAGCTCGATTTCGCGGCAGTGCAGAGCAGGACGGAGAGCGGCGCGGTAATTCGTGATTTGATTTTTTATAACACTCAGATTGACCCCTTTCTCGCCGAGCTATTTGGTGACTACCAATCAAGACAGCTCGTTTTCGAGTTGAAAAACGTGCAAGAAGTAAGTCGAGATCATGTCAATCAACTCAACCGCTACATGACCGACGGTCTCGGAAAATTTGGTGTTCTCGTAACTCGAAATTCATTGAGCAGAGCTCGGATGCAAAGCACCGTCGATCTGTGGTCAGGTCAAAGACGCTGCATTATCACCCTGACAGACGAAGATATAGCGCAAATGGTGGAACTGTTCGAAAGCAAGCAGCGTCTTCCTCTCGATGTAGTGAAGAAAAAGTACGTCGAATACAGACGCATGTGCCCAGGATAAAGAAGATGGCGATACAGCGAGAAGAAGTAGAGCGGCTTGAAAAAATTTCTGGCCAAATGGATGGTTTGCATAAGGAAGTCAGCGCTCTCGCGCGCAAGTCTCCCAACGACGGCTTGAATAAGTTCAAGCTCAAATTCGTTAACGTGGCCATCGCTGAGGCAAATTCTGTTCTCGGAGAAGCCTATCGGCCTTTCGACGAGTTTATTGAATTTAATATCGATGATTTACCAACAAACAGTGATGTGACATTCATTCTTGGGCAATACATTGAAGAATTGGAACGAAAAAGAGCTGATAATATAAAGCGAGATGCTGCATCGTGGATTTACAATTTATCAGACTCTTATGAAAAAATACGCACAGCTCCACCGAAAAAAATAAACGAGAGAAAATGATGTCAGCAAAATATTACACAACTAAAGAAAAGGGCGCAGCCTATGATGCTGTAATTGGCGTATTTACTGAATTATTTAAGGAGCTGAAGGAGCTTGGAAAAAAGAAGCCAGATGCAACGCTCAGTGCGAGCAAGGTGAAAATAATCAACCGCCTTCTCGTGGATGTTATTGCTCTCATCGAGGGCGAACCGGAACATAAATATCTCGATACGTTGGATGACGCGTCTCTCCCCCAATATAGCGACGCCATTCTGATTCTTTCCCAGCATGAAGGTGCACTCAAAGCGTTCAGAGACAGACATTATGAGTGGGGCAGTCTAGGTGGACAGTCCGGTTGGTTGATCAAGAAGGCCTGACAAATAACGCGAGACCCGCTCGTTGAAACCGGCGGCCTCCCGCGTTACACAGGGAGGGCGCGGGCGTAGTTCAGAGGTAGAACGTCAGCTTCCCAAGCTGAATGTCGTGGGTTCGATTCCCATCGCCCGCTCCAATTTCCGCCAAGACGCAAGAAAAGGCGCCCACGCCTTCGGTCGCCGCTGTTGAGCATCCTCGCCAAAAGTGCGAAGCGGGGACGATTGACTCGCGCTCGACCTGAAAGTGACCATGTCCGACGCCGCCGCTTATGCTCACGCGCCCGCCGCGCCGCTCAGCGCCCATACATCCGGCCCGCTCAAGGGCCGCCTGCGGCCGCCGGGCGATAAATCCGTCTCCCACCGCGCGCTGATCTTTGGCCTGCTCGCGATCGGCGAGACCAAGATCGAAGGGCTGCTTGAGGGCGAGGACGTGTTGCGGACGGCGCAGGCCTGCCGCCAGCTCGGCGCGAGGATCGTGCGCCATGCCGACGGAAACTGGAGCGTCTGGGGGGCGGGGCTCGGCTCGCTCCTGCAGCCGGTCGAGACGCTCGATTTCGGCAACGCGGGCACCGGCTCGCGGCTGATGATGGGCGTCGTCGCCGGCCATCCGATCGTCGCGCGTTTCGACGGCGAAGCCTCGCTGCGTAAACGCCCGATGAAGCGCATCCTCGATCCCCTCGCCCTGCAGGGCGCGCAGGTGTTGGAGCAGGCGGAGGGCGGGCGCCTGCCGCTCGTCCTGCAGGGCTCAAGCGAGCCTCTGCCGGTCGAATACAAGACGCCCGTCGCCTCGGCGCAGATCAAATCCGCGGTGCTGCTCTGCGGGCTGAATTCGCCGGGCCAGACCACGGTGATCGAGGCCGAAGCCTCACGCGATCACACTGAGAAAATGCTCGCCCATTTCGGCGCCACGGTCGTGAGCGAGCCTTACGGCGCGCATGGCCGCAAAATCACGCTCGAAGGGCGCCCGGAGCTTTTGGCGCGCAAGGTGCGGGTTCCGGCCGATCCGTCGTCGGCCGCCTTTCCGCTCGTCGCGGCGCTGATCGTCGCGGGCTCGGACATCGTGATCGAAGGCGTCATGACCAATCCGCTGCGCAGCGGTCTCTTGACGACGCTGCAGGAAATGGGCGCAGATATCGCTTTGGAAAACCGGCGCGAGGAGGGCGGCGAGGACGTCGCCGACATGCGCGCGCGCTTCTCGCATCTTGCCGGCGTCGACGTGCCGGCGGCGCGCGCGCCGTCGATGATCGACGAATATCCGATCCTCGCCGTCGCGGCTTCTTTCGCCAAGGGCGAGACGCGGATGCGCGGGCTTGCCGAATTGCGCGTGAAGGAATCGGACCGGCTGGAGGCGGTCGCCGCCGGGCTTAAAGCCAATGGCGTCGACTGCGAGATCATCGATGATGACCTCGTCGTGCGCGGCGGCCGCGTCGTCGGCGGCGGCTTGGTCGAGACCCATCTCGACCACCGCATCGCCATGAGTTTCCTCGTCATGGGGTTGGCTGCGGATCAGAAAATAACAGTCGATGACGAGACCATGATCGCGACGAGCTTTCCCGCTTTTCGCGGCTTGATGGAGCGGCTCGGAGCGCGCTTCTCGTGAGCCTCGTCATCGCGATCGACGGCCCCGCGGCGTCGGGGAAGGGCACGCTGGCGCGACGGCTCGCGGCGTATTACGGCTTGCCGCATCTCGACACCGGATTGCTGTATCGCGCGACGGCCTGCGCGCTTCTGGACGAGGGCCTGCCGCTCGACGATGTCGAGGCGGCGGTCGCCGCCGCGCGCAGCCTGTCGCTTGTCGATTTCGACGAAAAGCGGCTGCGCGCGCGCGACATGGGCGAGGCGGCCTCCGTCGTCGCCGCCATGCCGGCGGTGCGCGCCGCGCTCGTCGACATGCAGCGCGGCTTCGCTTCACGGCCGGAGGGCGCCGTTCTCGACGGGCGCGACATCGGCACGGTGATCTGTCCCGACGCGAGGGTGAAGATTTTCGTCACTGCCGCGCCGGAGACGCGGGCGCAGCGCCGTGCGCTGGAGCTGGCGCGCGCCGGCGAAGCGGCGGACTACGCCGCCATTCTCGAAGATGTCAGGAAGCGCGATGCGCGCGACAGCGGGCGGAGCGCCGCGCCATTGAAGGCGGCCCGCGACGCGGTGACGCTCGATACGACCGACCTCGATATCGAAGGCGCGTTCGCCGCCGCTCTGGCCGTGGCGCAACAGAAAATCGACCTCAGCGGCTAAGCAACCGGCGCCGAGGCCGTTTCGCTCGCGGTGTCGATCGGCAGCAATTGTTTCGCCGCGAGGGTCTCCGCGTCTCTGCGCGGGCGAAGACGTCGCGCGCAGCAGCCGATGTCTCCTTACGATCAGGATTGTTCGACCGGTTGCAGCGGAAAATTTGGCTGCGCGGCAAGCAGGGCGACGATTTGAGATTGCCGATTCGAGCCGGTCTTTGCGAAGACCGACTTCACCTGGCTACGAACGGTGCTCAGCTTCACATTGTGACGTTCGGCGATCTGATCGAGCGTCAGTCCCTCGGCGAGACTTCCGGCGACCCGCGCCTCGGTCGGCGTCAGGTCGAAGAGGCTCTGAACCAGTGCGGGGTCCAGAACGGCCGGCCGCGCCAGCGGCGTGATCGCCAGCACGCCCAGGCCGCCGCCGAACAGATCGCGGGCATTGCCGGTGATGGGAATGAGATGCATCACCACCGGCCGATCGCCGACGCCCTTCGACGGAAAGGAGCGAACCGAGGCGGCCGCCGGATTGCCGAGATCGGCGACGGCCGCCCGCAGCAATTTGTCCGCGGCGGGTTCGAGCAGCGCGATGCGGTCGCGGGGTAGCCAGACGTGATGCGAGGTCAGCTCCTCGATCAGGCCGTTCGCGGCGAGCACGCGTCCTTCGACATCGAGGATCGCCGCGGGCACGCCGAGCGTCGCCAGCGCCTCGGTCGCCGATCGCAGCCGTTCGAGCCGCCAGCGCGCGGCGAGCAGGCCGGCCCGGGCGAGATGCGGGCGCAGCGCGTCGAGGCGGGCGAGTTCAGCGCTCCCGAACGCCGGGTCGCCTTTTCGCCGCTTGACCTGAAACATCACGAGGTCGCCATTGGGGATCGGCACGGCGGTGGCGGTGCAATGATGAATGTTATTGGGCGCGCACCACTCCCTGATGACCGCATCGTTGGCGAATTCCTGCTCGGTAAAGCCTTCCTGATCGGCGACGAAGCCGGCGCGATTGAAGGCAAGGAGCCGCCCGAGAACCTGACTTCGCTGCAGACCGCCGCTGCCAAAGAAAGCGTCCGCGCCCTTTTCCAGGGCGATTGAGCAGCGCCAGCCGAGCCAGGCGTCGGCGCGCCGCGCGATGATGGCGCCGCCCGCGGCTTCCGCCGCCTTGCCGATGTCGTGCATGATCCGCGGCCAGCACTCAGGTTCGGCGGCGGCTTCATAGATATTGTCGACAATCGATTCGAAGTCTGGCATGCGCCGATCCAGTAGCTTAAAAAGTTAGGTAGCATTTTGAAGCAGGAGCCGGCGCTCGTCCACGTTGCGCTGGGAACGCCCTTCGACCCGCCGTTCGTAAACAGCGGCCGCGCCGAGTCGCTCAAGTCACTGATGATCTCAGAAAAACAACGGGTTTTCCGCTTCGCGCCGTCGCCGAACGGCTATTTGCACCTGGGCCACGCCTATTCCGCTCTCCTGAATTTCGATCTCGCGCGCCAGTGTGGCGGTCGCTTTCTCCTGCGCATCGAGGACATCGACAGGGGCCGCGCCCGACCCGAGTTCGAGGCGGCGATCTATGAAGACCTCTGCTGGCTGGGGATCGAGTGGGAGCGGCCGGCCCGGCGCCAGTCCGAGCATTTCCACGATTACGCCCATGCGCTCGAGCGGCTTGACGCGATGGGGCTCCTTTATGCCTGCGACTGCAGGCGTTCGGACGTCGCTCGGGCGACGGACGGGAAGGCCGACTGGCCGCGCGATCCGGACGGCTCCCCGCTTTATCCCGGCACATGCCGCAGGAAGACGCGCCGTCCGGCGCGCGAAGCGCTTGCGAGGGGCGGCGTCGCCTTGCGGCTCGACATGCGCAAAGCTTCCGCGCGCGCGAGGCAGGGGCTGACGTGGCGGGAATTCGGCGATTCGTCGTCCTCGCGCGGCGACCAGCAGGCCGTGACGATCGGCGCCGATCCGGCGCGATGGGGCGACGTCGTCCTCGCGCGCAAGGATACGCCGGCGAGCTATCACATCGCCGTCGTCGTCGACGATGCGCTGCAGGGCGTGACCGATGTCGTGCGCGGCAAGGATCTGATCGAGGCGACGAGCTTGCATCGCCTGCTGCAAATTCTGCTCGACCTCCCGGCGCCCGACTATCGGCACCATGATCTCATTCTGGACGTGAGGGGCGAGAAGCTGTCGAAGAGCTTGGCGTCGACGGCGCTGAGGGCGCTGCGCGCGGACGGCTGGACGCCGGCCGACGTTCGCCGGCGCATAGGCCTATGAGTCCGGCGAATTCCCGCGCCTTGGCGACGAGTTCGTCGTCGAGCGTAATCGTCATGCGCATGTGGGCTCCTTAATTTTGAGGAACAGGAGCATCGATCGGTCGCGAAAACAACGCTGCGACGCGCGTGTGCGTCGCCGCACGAACATTTTCTGGGGCTCCGGCTAGCTTTGGATCATCGAGTTCCGAAGCGGCAGGGAGAGCGAGATGTTCGAGACCATTCAAAGCCTGATCGACCAGGAAGCCCAAATCCGCATTCCGGCGTCGCATCTGACGCCGCGCGCCAATCTCTATGAACTGGGAATGACGCCCTATACGGCGATCCGTCTGCTGCTCGCGATCGAGCGCGAATTCCGCGTCGAATTCCCGCGCGACTCGCTCAACCGGGAGTCGATGGCGACGATGGAGAATATCGTCCGCCGCGTCCGGGCCAGCCAGTTCGTTCCGGCCTATGAGTGGCGCGACGCCGCTTGAACAGGCGCGTCTCCGCGGAAGGCGATTATCGGAAAGCCAATTCGTCCAAAAGCTATTTCGTCTGACGGGTCGCGACCTTGGCGTCGCTGTTGGGCGCCTTGGCCATGAGCCCATCGATGCGATCGCGCTCCTTTTTGAAGTCGACGAGCAGCCGGCCCTCGATTTCGCGCGTGCGCGCGAGCTTGACGCGCATCGGATCGACGAAATGGCCGTTGACCATCACCTCGTAATGGAGGTGCGGTCCGGTGGACAGGCCGGTCGAGCCCAGGAAGCCGATGACCTGGCCCTGTTTGACCCGCATGCCTTCCTTCACGCTGCGCGCAAAGCCCGACATGTGGTTGTAGGTGGTGATGTAGCCATTGGCGTGCTGGATTTCGACGCGCCGCCCATAGCCCGAATCCCATTGCGCCTTGATGATCGTGCCGTTGCCGGCCGCAAGGATGGGCGTGCCGATCGGCGCCGCCCAGTCGACGCCCGTATGCATCTTGTAGTAGCCGAGGATCGGATGGCGGCGCATGCCGAAGCCCGAGCGCGTCTCGCCATTGGCGATCGGCTTGCGCACCAGGAATTTGCGGCTCGAACGCCCGTTCTCGTCGTAATAGTCGAGAAGTCCGTCGTCGGGCGTGAAGAAGCGGTAGTATCGATAGGTCTCGCTGCGGGTCGACAGCGAGGCGTAGAGCAGCGCGTCGCGTCCAACGGTGACGCCCTCTTCCGCCTCGTCATAGAAGACATCGAAGGTGTCGCCGGCGGCGACCCCGCGCTGGAGATCGACGTCATTTGCGAATACGCGCACGAGCTCATTGATGATCGGTCGCGGAATCTGCTGCTTGAGGGCGGTCTCATAGAGCGAGTCGTAAAGGCGCATCGCGCCTTCGTCCTCGTCCATCTCGTTTCTCGACCTTGATCCGCCGTCCTGGGCGTAAGAGGCCGGCCCGGTCGGAGTCTGTACGAATGCGCCCCTGTCGGTCGCCGCGACGACCGATTCGATCGTTTCGTCATTGTAGACCGACACGCGGGCGAGCTGCATATTCTTGCCCGACCCGTCGAAATCCGCGAAGAGCAGCTTGACCCGCTGGCCCTCGCGCACCGGCTCGCCGCGCTTGTTCTTGAAGGCGGCGGCGACCATGGCGGCGCGGGACTGGGCCACGCCGCCGGCGTCGAGAACGTCGAAAATCGTCTGGCCGCGCTTCACAACGATAAGCTTCTCCTCCATCTGCGTCGGCTGCGGCGTGTCGCGCGGCGCGATGGTGACGTTTTCCGCCACCATGCGCACTTCGATTCCGGAGAAGGGCGTGGTGAGCGAGCCGCCGGGCGTCGCATAGGCGAGCGCCAGCGGGTCGATCGCCGCGCGGCTGGTGCGCGTCAGCAACATCTGGCCGGGCAGGGGCAGCGCCGATGCTTGCGGTCCCGCGGCGAGACTGGATTTGACCTGCTCGACGACCTGCGCCTGGGCTTCCGCGAGCGTCAGCTGGGCGCTCTGCGCCGTGACCGACACGGCGGCCAGATCGCGGGTTTCGAACGACACTTCCGCCTGATCCGGCGCGAGATCGGCGTCGGCGGCGTTCTCGGGGGCGCGAGCGTCCGTGATCAGCTTGAGCGGATTATAGGGGGGCACCTCGCTCGCGAAGGTCGAGGGCGAGAGAGAGAGAGTCGCGGCGACGCGGGTGAAGGCGCGGTTGCGCACGACCTCCTTGTCCCCGGCGCGCGAGGTGGTGGCGGTCTTGAAGGTCTGCTTGGCCGCGACGACGTCGACCGCCCGCATCAGCCGGTCGCCTTTCTTGGGATTGACGGTCTGCTGCGCCTCGGCGTCGGCGCCGCGCGCGGTTTGCGCGCGGGTCGGCGCTTCGGCGAAGCGGGTCTGTTGGTCGAGCGCCGTATAGGCCGCGGCGGCGATCAGGAGCGCGCCGGAGAGCCCGGTCAGCACCGTGCCGGAGAGCCAGCGCGTCGAAACGCGCCGCCTGTCGTCCGGCGTATGGCGACGGCCGTCTACTTCGATCGCGGGTTCGTCGCCCAACCAATCGGGGCCGCCTTGCGCCGCAGGGACGAGGCGGCCGGTGCTCTGCAATGCCATTCAACCTAGCCGTTAGTTTTCTTTGTTGGTGTGGGCGGCCCGCAGTGGCCGGTATCTCCCGCGCCCGCCATCGGCGCTTTCGTCGACCGGCGGTTTTCTCTGGCGCGCTCTTGCTCGTTGCGCCGATGCTCAAATATTGCGCTCGGTTCGTCAAACCGACGGATAAGACGAAGCCTCGGCATTATGGCCCTATTGCGGCGTAGGGAAAGGCGCTTGTCCACCGGCTAACGCCAGTAAAATAAGGGGTTCCCCGCGGTCGCGACGAAATTGTAAAGATTTTTTAGAACCGTGTTGACACCCGGAAGGGAGCCGAATATATACCAATCCATCGACGGCGGCGCTGCCAACGAGCAGCGCACGGTGTCGCTTCTTCGTCTGTCGGCAGGAACCAGCCACCCGGCTGATTGGTCGGGACGAAGACGCTTCGCCGGAAAAGCGCAAGCTTTTCGCCTCAATGAATGCGCTGTTTGACAATCGAATCGGAAGAAAGAGAAACGTGGACGGCGGAGGTCCTTGCGGACCGCCTCTCCTCGGAGGGGCGGTCGATGAGACACTCTGACGGTCACGTTTTCTAAGTACACCATTGTCTTCTTTGTCGTGAGACGAGAAGGCGAGTGTGCTTGGGACTCGTCAAGAGTAAAAATGTGATCAGTCAGTATCAAATCTCAAACTTGAGAGTTTGATCCTGGCTCAGAACGAACGCTGGCGGCAGGCCTAACACATGCAAGTCGAACGCCCTAGCAATAGGGAGTGGCAGACGGGTGAGTAACGCGTGGGAACGTACCCTTCGGTTCGGAATAAGCCGGGGAAACCTGGTCTAATACCGGATACGTGCGAGAGCAGAAAGATTTATCGCCGAAGGATCGGCCCGCGTCCGATTAGCTAGTTGGTGGGGTAATGGCCCACCAAGGCGACGATCGGTAGCTGGTCTGAGAGGATGATCAGCCACACTGGGACTGAGACACGGCCCAGACTCCTACGGGAGGCAGCAGTGGGGAATATTGGACAATGGGCGAAAGCCTGATCCAGCCATGCCGCGTGAGTGATGAAGGCCCTAGGGTTGTAAAGCTCTTTCGCCAGGGACGATAATGACGGTACCTGGATAAGAAGCCCCGGCTAACTTCGTGCCAGCAGCCGCGGTAATACGAAGGGGGCTA
>JBPFDW010000028.1:0-69006 GCA_051061375.1 Methylocystis sp.
TTTCACGTCAAAGTCTCGGCCGACGGCGCGGCCTGGAAGGAAGCGGTGCTGGTCGACGGGACGACTGGCGAAGTCGCCTTTCCGAGCGGCGGCCCGACCAAGGTCCGCGTCTTCGCGTCGAGCGGAACTTACACGCCGACGCCGGGGCTGCGCTTCGCCGAGGCGCGGCTGTTTGGCGCCGGCGGCGGCGGCGGATCGGGAGCGAGGACGGCGTCCGGGGCTGCGGCGTCAGGCGGCGCAGGCGGCGGCGCAGGCGGGCTGGCCTGGGGCCGGTTCACCCCCGCCCAGATCGGCGCTTCCAAGTCGATCACGATCGGCGCGGGCGGCGTGGGTGGCGCAGCGCAGACGGCGAATTCCTCGAACGGGAACAACGGGACCGCGGGCGGCGCCACCAGTTTCGGATCGCTGCTCTTCGCGGGCGGCGGCGGCGGCGGCGCGGGCGGCCAGATCGGCGCCGGCTCCGGCGGCGGCGGCGCCGGCAGCTCCGCCTCTTCAGGTCTCAGCGGCGCCGCGGGGACAGGCGGCGCCGGCTCGTTTGGCATAGGAACCGGCGGCTCCGGCGCGCCCGGGGGCGGCGGCTCGCACTTTTTCGGCGGGTCCGGAGGAGGCGGTTGCAGCGCCGCGGCGGTGGCCGGCGCCGGCGGGTCCTGTCTCTATCAGGGCGCCTCCGGGGGCGGCGCCGGCGGCGGCATCACAGCAGCCAACGCCGTCGCCAATGGCGCAGTCGGCGGCGTCGTTTACGTCGGCGGAACGCCTGTTTTCGGCGCGGCCGGAATCGCGGGCGGCGCCGCGAACGGCGGCGCCGGCTCCTCGTGGACCGGCGGCGCGGGGCCGATCGAGCAGGCCGGCTCGGGCGGCGGCGGCGGCGCTTCCCATCTGACGGCGCCAGGCGCGGGAGGAGCCGGCGGGCTCGGCGGAGGCGGAGGCGGAGGCGGAGGCGCCTCGCAGAACGGCGCCAACTCCGGCGCGGGCGGCGGCGGCGGCGGCGGCTACGCCGTAATTTTCGAATTCTTCTGATTAAGCGCGCCGCCGGCGAGCTTCGCTGACGAAAAAATCGCGGCGCTTCCTTTGACTCGCATCGAGCCGAGAAGCGTTCCGCGTTCGCCGACGCGCGGTCGATGACCGCACGCGTCAACAAGCAACCCATTCGACCAAACCGGAAGGAGTCGGCCCATGGCCTTCGCCGTGAAGAATCACGTCCTGCATCTAGACGACAAGCCTGTCGCGCAAAAGCCGACGCCAAACGTCAGCGGCGTTCTGAAACCCTCGCTGCTGATCATGCATTACACCGCGTCCCAATCGGCGAAGGGCGCGATCTCCTGGCTCTGCAATCCGAACGCGAAAGCCTCCGCGCATCTCGTGATCGATCTCGACGGAACGGCGACGCAGCTCGCGCCTTTCAATCGCGTCGCATGGCACGCCGGAAAAAGCGTTTGGAAGCGGCGCTCGAACTGCAACTCATTTTCGATCGGCATCGAGCTCACGAACCCCGGACCGTTGACGAAGCTCGCCAATGGCAAATTCGCCGACGCCAACGGAAGAAGCGTGCCGGCGAGTCAGGTGGCGATGCTCGCGCACAAATTGGACAAGGGCGCGCAGAAGCCCTGGATGATCTACCCCGCCGTTCAGATCTCGGCCGCGGTCGAAATCGCGAAAGCGCTCTGCCAGACCTACGGCATCGCCGAAATCGCCGGTCATGACGACATCGCGCCGACGCGCAAGCGCGATCCCGGCCCTGCCTTCGCCATGGACTCATTCGTCTCGCGAGTCCTCGGCCGAAAGTGAAACCGCGCCGGCGGCTTTCCGGCAATCACGAAAGGAAACTCAGCATGCAGGGTTATCGCACTTACATCGCGGCGGGACTCGTCGCTGTTTTCGGCGCGCTCGCCGCCACCGACTGGATCGCCTTCCTCAACGATCCGAAAGCGGGCGCCGTCGCCGTCGGATCGGCGGCGCTGATGGCGATCATGCGCAGCATCACCTCGACGCCGCCAGGAACCGCCTGACATGTCGAAGCTGACCGCGCTCGGCGTCGTCGTTGTCGCCGGCGCCGTCGTCTATGCGCTGGGGCGCGCCATGCTCGCGCGCCTCGTCGCCGGCGGCGGCGACAAGGAAAAGGCGCGACGCGACGAAGCGGATCTGCAAGCCGCGAAGCGGCAGGCGGAAATCATGGTTGAGCGCAGGAGCGTCGAAGATGTTTCGCAAGATCTCGATCGCGGCCGCTTTTAGCGTCGCGCTTGCCGCGCGCAGGTCGACGGGCGGCGGCTGTCCGCCGCTCGTCGCCTATTCGCTTGACGAGCAGAAAATCGCGGCGAAGCAGTTGCGCGCCTTGCCCAAGGACTCGCCTCTCGCCGCGATGATCGTCGATTACAAGAAAACGCGAGACGCCTGCCGCGCCTCCGGAAGCTGAGCCCGACGGGACGCGACTATTCATTGCGCATTCATGGCTTTCGGCCGAATATGCGGCGGGGAGAGGCGTATGCCGGCCGCCGGATGTTTTGAAAGACGCGCGCTCGCCGTCGCCGCCCTCGCGGCGATGGCCGCCGCGGCATGCCCGGCTCGCGCCGAAGGGCCGCCCGCGCATATGCAATGTTTCACCATGGCGCAGGCGCGCGGCAAAATCGAAGCGCATAAGCTCGCCGATCCATTCCGCAGCATGCGCGAGGCGGCCCTGCGACTGCAAGGCGAACCGCTTGGCGCGAGGCTGTGTCAGGTGGACGACGGACTTATCTATGAGATCAGCCTGCTGCGTCGCGACGGCCACATTGTCAAAATTCATGTCGACGCCTTCAGCGGCCGAACGCATTCCGGCGCTTTAGGCGACTGAGCCTCAATCATGCAGGGAGGACGCATTGCGGCTGCTCGTCGTTGAAGACGACAAGGATTTGAACCGCCAGATCGTTCGCGCGCTCGAACAATCGGGCTACGCCGTGGACCGCGCCTTCGACGGCGAGGAAGGCTGGCACCTCGGCGAGACCGAGCCTTACGACGCGGTCGTTCTCGACATCGGCCTGCCGAAGAAGGATGGCGTGACCGTTCTTGAAGAATGGCGCGCGGCCGGACGCGACATGCCGGTGCTGATCCTGACCGCCCGCGACCGCTGGAGCGACAAGGTGCAGGGCTTCGACGCCGGCGCCGACGATTATGTCGCCAAGCCGTTCCACATGGAGGAAGTGCTGGCGCGCATCCGCGCCCTGCTGCGCCGCGCCACCGGCCACGCGACAAATGAGATCGTCTGCGGCGCGGTCCGGCTCGACACCAAGGCCGGCCGCGTCGTCGTGGATGGCGCGCCGGTCAAGCTCACTTCGCATGAATACCGGCTGCTCGCCTATCTGATGCATCACAGCGGACGCGTCGTGTCGCGCAGCGAGATCATCGAACATTTATACGATCAGGATTTCGATCGCGACTCCAACACGATCGAAGTCTTCGTCGGCAGGCTGCGCAAGAAGCTCGGCGTCGACCTCATCCAGACCGTGCGTGGACTGGGCTATATGGCGGCCGCGCCGGCAAAGGACGCCGGCGTCAGGCGTTAGCCATGCGCCTGGCGATCGGCTCCTTTCGCACTATCGCCGCGCGCCTCTTTCTGACGGCGGCGGCGATGAGCCTCGTCGTCCTGCTTGTCGCCAGTATTCTTCTCACCGCCTATTACCGAAGCGAGGCCGAAGAAGTTTTCGAGCGGCGCCTCGACGTCTATCTGCGCGCCATCGTCGCCGACGTCTCCGAATCCGGCCAGGAGGGACGCACCGGCCCCGGCCAGCTCGGCGATCCTCAATTCGAACTGCCGGGTTCGGGCTGGTATTGGCAGATCACGCGGCTCGACGACAAATCGCATGAAATTAAAGCCTCGCGCTCGCTGTTCGCCGGCACGCTGCCGAAGCTCTCCGAGCTTGGCGTCGCGGCGGAAATCGGCGGATTTCGTCGCGGCTATGCGCAAGGCCCCGACGGGCGTCGCTTGCGCATCGTCGAACGCATCATCGATGTCGGCGACGTCGGCATCTATCTCGTACAGGTCGCCGGCAGCGGCGAAGAGATGGAAGAGCAGATCGCGCGATTTCGCTTCGCCTTGATCGTCGCCTTCGCGGCGCTCGCCATCGCGCTCGCCATCGGCGCCGCGTTTCAGGTCCGTTTCGGCTTGCGTCCCCTGCGGCAATTGCAGCGCGAACTCGCGTCGATCCGCCGCGGCGAGCGAGATCGCATCATGGGCGGATATCCGAGCGAAGTCGCGCCGCTCGCCGACGAGCTCAATCTGCTCATCAGCGCCAATCGGGAGATTCTCGAACGCGCCCGCACCCAGGTCGGCAACCTCGCCCATGCGCTGAAGACGCCACTGTCCGTCATCGTGAACGAAGCCGACTCCGCGCCAGGACAGCTCGCGCAGAAGGTGCAGGAGCAGGCGCGGATCATGCGCGACCAGATCTCCTTTTATCTCGATCGCGCCCGCGCCGCCGCGCGCGGGGGCGCGCTTGGCGCGGCGACTCCGGTCGCGCCGTCAATCGAGGCGTTGCTGCGCGCCTTCAGCAAAATCTATGGCGACAAGGGCGTGATCTTTTCGGGCGGCGCCGGTCCGCATGTGCGCTTTCTTGGCGAGCGACAGGACCTTGAAGAAATGATCGGCAATCTGCTCGACAACGCCGGCAAATGGGCAAAGAGCAGCGTAACGATCGAGGTTTCAGTCGACGGCCATGCGTCGCGGCCGGCGCTGCGCGTCACCATCGACGACGACGGACCCGGGCTTGCGCAACACCTTCGCGCAGCGGCGACGCAGCGCGGCCGGCGGCTCGACGAAACCAAGCCTGGATCGGGCCTCGGCCTGTCGATCGTCGTCGATCTCGCCGCCGCCTATGGCGGCTCGCTCCGCCTCGACGACAGCCCCAACGGCGGGTTGCGCGCGGAGCTTATGCTGCCGGGGTTTTGACGGGCGCAAAGCGAATGAGGAGCGATCGAAAGCCGGCGAGTCGGGCCGCGCTCATTCCTCTTCGAGGTCGAAATCGAGAATGGCGATCTGCAGCGTGAAGCTCGAGAGCTTCGGATCGTCGGCCGAGATGACTCCGAGAAATTCGCCATCGGCGTTGAGTTCGACGGAATCGGTCTTGCGCCCGCGCGCTATGATCGACAGTCGGTCGTTCTCGAACAGCTTGCGCAAATAGGACTGCAGCGCCTCGCGTCCGACCGGGATTTTCATCTCGAAGGCGAAGGAGCGATCGCCGTCTTCGTCATCGACGCAGATCGAAGCGATCCTGCGTTCGCCGAAATGCACCGCCGCATCGTCGGGATTTTTCGGATCCGCTACGACGCGAATGCCGTCATTGCCGAGCGAGCGGCGCAGGAAGGACTGCAATTTTTGCAACTCGGCCTTATCCAAGCGCGCCCTCGTTTGTCGTTTGGTTTCATTCCTTCGGCATGAGGCTTTGCCATGAGCCTCGCCGCCGAGCAAGAGCGCACGAAAAACCCGACAGCGAAGCCGTCGGGTTTTTGGATGGCCTTACCTGGCTTTATTCGCCGGCGGCCTTAAGCCGCTTGTTGCATTCGCTCCAATATTTCGGCCAGGTCATTTTCGAACCGGCCTTTTTGAGCTCGGCTTTTTTCGTCTTCCATTCGGCGGCGCATTTTTTCTGCCGCTCGCGCAATGCGGTTTGCGAGTCCGCCGCCGGCTTGGCCGCCTCCTTCGCAGGCGCGGTCGGCTTGGCCTCGGTGACAGGCGGAGGCGCAGGTTCGGCGGGCTTGGCCGCGGGCGGCGCCTCGGCGGCGGCGGGCGGCGGCGTCTCGGGCTTCGCTTCGGCGGGCTTGGCTTCGGCCGGCTTCTCTTCGGCGGGCTTGGCCTCCTCCGCCAGCCGCGCGCGACAGGCCTTCAAAAAATCCTGCCAGCTCTGCCCGGCGAGCTCGTTGGCGGCCTTGGCCGCCTGATATTGCGATCCGCATTCCTTCAACACATTGGCCTGCGCATAGGCCGCCTCCGAACCGGCGACCACGCCGGCGGCGAGGGCGAAAAGGCCGGCCGCGGCGTGAGAAACAGCGATCCCCATATAAATCTCCATCGATGGACGGCGCGAACTGAGCCGCAGTGATTGCGAGGGCGCACAAAGCAGGACGCGCGCCATCTGCGTCCGCCGTCGCGACGATAGTCCCAACTCGGTTGTGAACGCAATCCGAACGGGCGATAAAGCCGCGGCGCGGCGCGTTCCGTCCGCCTTATCGAGGATGCAGTCTTGGCGAGCGTCCGGGAACAGCCGGCAAGCTGGCGCGACCTTGAGGTCCAGTCCCATAGGGATGGCGTGAAGCGCTGTCCGTGGCCGGGCGTCGATCCGCTCTATCTCGACTATCACGACAATGAATGGGGTCGGCCCGAGCGCGACGGGCGGGCGCTCTTCGAAAAGCTGACGCTCGACGGGTTTCAGGCCGGCCTGTCCTGGATCACGATTCTGCGCAAGCGCGAGGCGTTTCGCGCCGCCTTCGCCGGATTCGAACCGGAAAAGGTGGCGCGCTTCGATCAAAGGCGAATCGCCGCGCTGATGCGCAATGACGCAATCGTGCGCAATCGCGCAAAAATCGAAGGCGCCGTGCTGTCGGCGCAGGCGTGGCTCGAAATCGAGGCGACGACCGGCTTCTCGAATTATCTGTGGGACTTCGTCGACGGCAGGCCGATCGTCAACCATCGGACGCGGATGAGCGAGGTTCCGACGCAGACGCCCCTGTCTGAACGCCTGTCCAAGGACCTCAAGGCGCGCGGCTTCAAATTCTGCGGCCCGACCATCGTCTACGCCTTCATGCAGGCGGTCGGCATGGTCGACGATCATCTGGTCGGGTGTCATCGGCATTCAGGGGAGGACGATGGCTGACGCCATGCGCTCGCCTCCAGCGAAAAATCGCGGGCGCGCGTCGCCCCGCGAGACGCCCCGCGCCTGGCAACGCATGTTGTCGGGGCGCCGACTCGATCTCCTCGACCCGTCGCCGCTCGACGTCGAGATCGAGGATATCGCCCATGGGCTCGCGCGCGTCGCGCGCTGGAACGGCCAGACCGTCGGCCCGCATATTTTCTCTGTCGCGCAACACAGCCTGCTCGTCGAAAGGATCGCGAGCAGGCTCGATCCCGCCGTCGCCCGAACCGAGCGGCTTTACATGCTGCTGCATGACGCCCCGGAATATGTGATCGGCGACATGATCTCGCCGTTCAAGGCGGTGATCGGCGACGCCTATAAAGCGGTGGAGGACCGCATCCTCGGCGCGATTCTCCTGCGTTTCTCCCTGCCGCCGGCGCCGGCGCCGGCGCTGCGGCGCCTGTGCAAGGAGGCCGACCGGGCCGCCGCTTTTTTCGAGGCGGTGACGCTCGCGGGCTTTACACGGCGCGAAGCCGAGCGCATCTTCGGCCGCCCGGCGATCCCGCCGCAGCCCTTCATGGACGAACTCGCCCCGGCTCCCATCGAGGAAACGGAGGCGCGTTTTCTCGCTCGATTCCGGGCGGTCGACGAAAGTTGAAGACGAACGCCGGGGAGCGACATGTCGGATGGGCGCCTATACGTCTGTTCGCTGACCAAGGTGGTCGACACCGTGCGCGAAAGCGGCGCGCGCTCGCTCGTCACCATTCTCACGGCCGGGGCGTCGCTTGTTCGACCTTGCGAAATTGCGCCAGAGCGCCATTTGCGGATCGCAGTCTCCGATATCGACGCGCCGCGGGAGGGTCACATCCTCCCCGGCGAAGAACATATCAATCGGCTGTTGGCTTTCCTTGAAGAATGGGACCGCTCCGCGCCGCTCGTCATTCACTGTTACGCCGGGGTGAGCCGTTCGCCCGCGGCGGCCTTCGTCGCGGCCTGCGCGCTGACGCCCCGCCGCAGCGAAATGGACATCGCGCACGAACTGCGCCGCGTCTCGCCGACCGCAACCCCGAACCGGCGGCTGGTCGCGATCGCCGACGACAGGCTCGGCCGGGCCGGGCGCATGTCGGCCGCCATCGCCGCGATCGGACGCGGGACGGACTGCTATGAGGGAGCGCCTTTCGCCCTCGAATTCGCCGACGCTTAGCCGGGCCGCGCCAGAGCTTGCCCCAGTTTCGCCGCCCGTCGAAATCGGGCTGACCGCCGCGATCGTCGCCGTTCGCATCGACGAGCCGCAAATTCTGACGACGCGCGCGGACGGGCCGGCCGGCGTCGCCGCGCTTCCCTCCGGGCCGTTCGATCCGATCCGGCACCGCACCTTCGAAATCGGCCTGCGCGAATGGGTCGCCGAACAGACCGGCGCGCCGCTCGGCTATGTCGAGCAGCTTTATACGTTCGGCGATCGCGGACGACACGCCCGGGCCGGCGACCGCGACCCGCATGTCGTGTCGGTCGGCTATCTGGCCTTGACCCGAATCGGCGAGGACGCCGAACGGCGTGACGGCGTCTGGCGCAGCTGGCACGATTTCTTCCCCTGGGAGGACTGGCGGAAAGGCGCCCCGGCGATCATCGAGGAAACGATCGCGCCCGGATTGGAGAACTGGGTCGCGGAGTCTCCCGACGCAGCGTCCTCGTCCGGACTCTCCCGCCGAATGCGCGTCAATCTCCTCTTTGGCGCCAGGGGGCGCGCGTTCAGCGAAGAAAACGTGCTTGAGCGATACGAACTTCTTTACGAGGCGGGCCTGCTCGAAGAGGCGCTGCGCGACGGCCGCGAATCGGCGAAAAAAAGAGCGCCGCTGGCGCCGCTCGGGACGCCCATGCGTCATGATCATCGCCGCATTCTCGCCACAGCCATGGGCAGATTGCGCGCCAAAATGAAATATCGTCCGGTGATTTTCGAGTTGATGGCGCCGGAATTCACGCTGACCGAATTGCAGCGGACAGTAGAAGCGATCGCAGGGCGCCATCTCCACAAGCAGAACTTCCGCCGTCTGGTCGAAACAACCGCCATTGTCGAACCGACGGGCGAGATGTCCTTAAAAACAGGCGGCCGCCCTGCCGCTCTATTTCATTTTCGCCGCAATGTTCTGCAAGAACGGCCGGCGCCAGGGCTTCGCGTCGGCATAAGGGGCTGATTTCGTCCCTTAAGGCGTTGTTCACCGCGAGAGGGTGAATCATTGCTGAAGCGAAAGCCGCCATTGCGTAGAGTAGAGGTGCGTCGTGGGCTATTTGTCGCCGCCGCCAATGCCGGCGCCGGTCGTCGTCTACAAGGACGTCGGCGGGCTCGTCAGCGATTATGAGGCGATCACCGAACGCTATCGCCGCGAGAACCGCGAGGTCAGGCTGCATGAATGCCGGTCGGCCTGCACGCTGGCGCTCAGTCTGCCGAACGTCTGCGTCTATCCGGACGCGAAGGTCAAATTCCACCAGGCCTACAACGCTATCAACAGAGAGACCGACCTCGGCGTCTCGTCCCGTCTGTTCGCCTCCTACCCCGCCGCCGTGCAGGCCCGCCTCGGCTATCTGACTAGAGAATACCGGGTGTTGACGGGGACCGAGCTGATCGCTCTGGGCATGCGCAATTGCGAAGGCGGCCCGACCATGATCGCCGCCCGCAAGCAGCGCGCGCCGTCATCCAGCGTCGCCAGCGCCCGGTCCGACGGCCAGTCCGCCGCGAGCCTCGCCTCCTTCGGCGACATCGCGCACAAGGTGCAGTCCGCGGTCGCCACCGCGCTCTCGGGCGCGGGCGACCAGACCGCGTCGATTCGCGTCGCCGTCGCCGACCGGCAGCCGATCGCCGGCGTCCAGGGCGATAATGAGGACGCGAACCGGCTTCCCGACTCTCCGCCGCTGCCGCCTCGCCGACCGACGCCGGAGGATTTCGCGGCGCTCGATCCGGCGCCATTGTCTCCCGCCTATCTGCAACTCATCAGCGGGGCGCAGCCGATCCTGGGGCCGCAGTTGGAGCGCACGGTGGCGTCGAACTGAGCCGCGGCGAAGCTTGAGCAATTTTTCGCCATGATGTTCCCCTAGCTTCGGAACCGGTGGGGAATCAGGGCGGTAACGACCGTCCGCGGGGCAACGCAAGCTAACTGCGTATTCTGAAAATGGTTTTTCGCCATCCTCGCGCCGACCGGCGCATCGAGCTCCCTTATGGCCAAACGGTCTAAAGGATAGTCAGTTTTCCGGGGCGACGTCGGTCAGGACGCGCTTCAAGCGAGACGAGGAAGCGACCCATTGACGACGCCTCGCTCTAGCGCGCGCCTGAATTTCGTTCCTCTTTCCAAAGCCCTCGGCCTTGTCGTCCTTTGCCTGACGACGCTCGCGCCGAAAATGACGGAAACCGCGGTCGCCAATGGCGACACCAGGACGATTTATCTCTACCACGCCCATACGCATGAATCGATTTCGGCGACCTATCTCGTCAACGGGCAGTACGACAGCAATGTCCTGCAACAGCTGAATTGGTTTCTGCGCGACTGGCGTCGCGACGAGCAGACCAATATGGACCCCCGCCTGTTCGACGTGGTGTGGGAAGCCTATCGCAGCGCCGGCGCCGGCGATCAGGTCGTGAATGTCGTCTCCGCCTATCGGTCTCCCGAGACCAACGCCATGCTGCGCGCCCGTTCGCGCGCCGTCGCGAAATATTCCCAGCACATGCTCGGCAAGGCGATGGACACCACCATGCCGGGCATGCCGATGTCGCAGATCCGCGAGATCGGGATGCGCATGCAGCGCGGCGGAGTCGGCTATTATCCGTCGGCGGGCACGCCTTTCGTCCATCTCGACGTCGGCAATGTGCGCCACTGGCCGCGCATGAGCTATGACGAATTGGCGCGCCTTTTCCCCGACGGCAAGACCGTGCATCTGCCCACCAACAACCAGCCGCTGGCGCGCTACGAAGAGGCGCGGGCGGAGATCGAGGCGCGCGGCGATGGCGCCTATGTCGCCGCGCCGCGACGCACGTTCGGCGGCTTCTTCGCCATGTTGTTCGGCGGCGGCGCAAGCGGCGGCGAGGAAGACGATTCGGAAGTTGCGGCGCCTGCGCCGAACACGCGCAAACAGTGGGCGGCGCTTGCGCCGCGCGCCGCGCGCGGGACGAGCGGGGGCGAGACCGAAGAAGAAGGCGCCGCTTCCGGCGGAGCCGGCGCCAATCGCTATCGACGGCAAGAACTCGCGCGCGCCGAGGCCGATCTGCCGCGCGGCGAAACCACGCTCTCGGCGCCGGGCGCGGAGCCGCCCGAGCAGGCGTCTTCCCCCGCGGCGACGCCTGACTCTCGGTCCGGCGCTCGCGCGCCGCTACCGCCGCAGCGCCCGGCTTCGCTCGCGGGCTTCTCCGACAAGGAGATGGCCTATGACAGGTCCGCCGCGCTCGCCGCCGCGGACCGCTCGCGCGAATGGCGGAGCGCGGCCGAATATCAGGAAGGCTCCGAGCGCGATTCGAACGATGCGCCGGCGAGCGACGCGCCGCCGCGTCGCCGCGGGAAGTCGGCCGCGCCCCTGCCCCCGGCCCGGCCCGGGACGTTCGACGCGAAGGCGACGAGCGCGATCGCACGGCTCGTCGAGGCGCCCAAAACTGAAGCGCGGAAGCCGAATTCGAAGTCCCGGCGGGACTCGCTCGCCTATGCGCCGGAGCCGAAGGAGCCGTCCGACGGCGCCGAAGAGCGCGCGCAGACCGACGCCGCCGACCAAAAGGCGAAAGCCGCGCCTATCGCTCCCACGGGGCTCCGATCCGCCGCAAGAGCGCGCAGCCGCGGCGACTCCGACAGGAACGCGATGGCCGGCGAAAGCGTGAAAACTCGCTAAACGCAATTCTACGATCTGAATCGTCAGGTCTCTCGGCGCGAGTCGCCGTTTTAAAGTGTAGAAAACGACTCAGCGTTTAGGGCAGCAGAGCAACAGACTGTATCGCCGCAAGGCCGATAAGGATCGCCGCGCGCGCCGCAAAGTAGAGCGTCCCGGCTATAGCGATAATTTTGACAAAGCCATAAGCGTCAGGGTCAAACATGGCTTGATATCCATCTTGCAAGTCTGATCCTCTCAAGGAGAATCAGCGCTCAGACAGGGTAACCCCTACTTGCAAGGAATGTTCCTCTTGCCGCGCCCAAGCAGGACGGCGGCCTGGAACGGCCGTTTCGGCCCGGATCGCCAAGAATCGTCGAAGCGACCGATTTTGAAAAAAGCCCTCAGGCGAAGGCGGGATCGAGCGACTTGGCGGCTTCAATCAGCGCGCGAACCGACGCGACCGATTTTTCGAACATCGCCCGCTCGGTCGGGTCGAGATCAATCTCCATCACGCGCTCGACTCCATTCGCGCCGATGATGACGGGCACGCCGACATAGAGCCCGTTCACCCCATATTGGCCTTCGAGATAGGCGGCGCAGGGCATCACCCGGCGCTTGTCCTTAAGATAGCTCTCGGCCATGGCGATCGCCGCAGTCGCCGGCGCATAATAGGCGGAACCGGTCTTGAGCAGGCCGACGATTTCGCCGCCGCCCTTGCGCGTCCGCTCGACGATCGCGTCGATGCGCGCCTGCGTGGTCCATCCCATCGCGACGATGTCCGGCAAGGGCACGCCGGCGACGCTCGAATAGCGCACCGACGGCGCCATGTCGTCGCCATGGCCCCCCAGAACGAAGGCGCTCACGTCTTCGACCGAAACATCGAGCTCCTCGGCCAAAAAATAGCGGAAGCGCGAAGAATCGAGCATGCCCGCCATGCCGACGATGCGCTGAGTCGGCAGGCCCGACGCCTTCTGCAGCGCCCAGACCATGACGTCGAGCGGATTGGTGATGCAGATGACGAAGGCGTTCGGCGCATATTGCCTGATCCCAGCGCCGACCTTGGCGATGACGCCGAGATTGATCGACAGGAGATCGTCACGGCTCATGCCGGGCTGGCGCGGCACGCCCGCCGTGACGATGACCACATCCGCCCCCTCGATTGCGGAATAGTCCGAACTGCCGGAAAGCCAGGCGTCAAAGCCAGCGACGGGAGAGGATTGGGCGATGTCCAGCGCCTTGCCCTGCGGGACGCCGTCCACGATATCGAAAAGAACGATGTCGCCTAATTCCTTGAGGCCGGCGAGATGGGCAAGCGTGCCGCCGATATTGCCGGCGCCGATCAAAGCGATTTTTCTTCGCGACATCGTTAAACTCGTTCTTTGCTTCTCAAGAACTGCTAGCGCGCTTTTGCGGCGGTGGGAAGACGTTTTGCCGCGTGCGGGCGGCTCTCAACGGCGCAACCTGATCGGCGAGCGGCGCCGCGCCTGACCGCGAATGGCGCGGGCCGGCGCGCGATGCGCGATCGAAGGCCATTGGCGCGCGTGGCGCGCGACATGGCCGACCACTTGCGGGTTGCGGCTTTTGACCGTTTGCCGCGTCGCGAATTTTTTTAACCCAATTTGGGCCCTCGCCGGCCTCTTCGGCGAGGCGGCGCGTCGATCGCCCGGGAAATCAAAGCCGGCAAGCGTAGCCGCCACGATTTCGCCATCTGCGCGTGGCGCATTCATCAGCTGGGCCGTGGGCGGTCAATGAGGGGATTTGGGATGCGTTTATTCCGCCGGGCCGCCGCCCTTGCCGCTTTCGGCGCTCTGTCGCTTGCAGGCTGCGCCCCGCAGGAGTCGCCCGTCGCTTCGGCCCCCGCCGCCTATGACGAGAACGCCCAAGCCAAGGAGCTCTCCGGCCAGGATGCGCTCCACGCGCGGATCTCCCATTACGCCCGCGTCTACGACATTCCCGAATCGCTCATTCATCGCTCGATCCGGCGCGAGAGCAATTACAATCCCAGCGCCCGCCACGGGCCCTATTGGGGGCTGATGCAAATCCGTCACGACACGGCGCGGCATATGGGCTATGACGGCCCGGCGAGCGGCCTTCTCGACGCCGACACCAACTTGGCATTCGCGGTGCCCTATCTCGCCAACGCCTATAAGGTCAGCGGCGGCAATGAAGCGCGGGCGATCAAGCTCTACGCCGGCGGCTATTATTACGAAGCCAAGCGCAAGCGTCTGCTCGACCAGCTGGTGACCTCGGTCACGCAGCGGATTTCAGATAACTGATCCTTTCAGGTCTTACTGATTCTTCGGCGTGAAGGTGCTGCGCACCCGGCCGCCCTGCGCCGCGCCGCCCTGAACGGTCGCCATGCCGGTCGCCACGTCATAGACCAGCCGGTCGCCCTTCACGATATTCTCGCCCTGGGTGAGCGTGACATTGCCGATCAGATGGACCTTGTTCTCGGCCTTGTCATAGCTGCCGCGATCGCCCGTGCCGATCTGGTCTTTCGAGACCATCGTCACCGGCCCTTCGACGTCGATATGTTTGACCCGGTCGTTGGTCGTTTCGGCGGGCTGGCCCGCGCCCTTTCCTTCGAGGAAAATAATCAGGCGCGAGGCTTTGAGCGTCGACGGCCCCTGCGTGACGATCACGCTGCCGGAATAGATGAGCTTCTGCTCCTTCTCGAAATAATCGAGCTTGCCGGCGTCGATGTTGAGCGGATCCTTGGCTGAGGCGCCCGGCAAAATGCCGCCCGAGCGGCCGGCGGCGCCTGCCGGCGTCGCGGCGACGAGCGCGGCAAGGAGAAGAACCACGGAGCGCAGGCGCATTTAGTCCTTGTTCGCAGCGCCCGAAGATGGCGCGGGCGCGTCGCCTTCCGCGTATAGCACCGAATGGACGCCGCCCGCGAAGGTGGCGCGTCGCTCTTTTTGCGAGAATTCGACCGAATGGGCGGTGACCTCGCCGCCGTCGATCTTCAAGAGCACGGGCTTGTCGGACGTCATCATGCTCGCTTTCAAATCCATCACCGCCGACTCGAGCCGCATGTCAAAATTCTTGTCGTCCCGGATGTTGACGCCGCCGGTCATGTCGGCGCGATCGGCCTTCCGATTGTAGACCCCCTTCTCCGCCAACATGACAATCGAATTGTCCCTGGTGTTCTCGACCCGAACCTCGAGCTGTTCGAGTTCGAAGACGTCCGGGTTCGCAAGATCCTGAACGCCGACATGCGCCCGCACTTCATAGGGGCGCCCGTCCTTGCGATAACCGACGAGTTTGGGGCTTTCGATGACGATCCGGGAGCCCTTGAGCGCGACGCGCGCCAGACTCAAATCGGCGGGCAAAAAGCGCAGCGAGCTGATCAGCAGGCCGAGCCCGACGATTCCGACGACCCCGCCTGCTCCCCAGAGGATCCAGCGCCGCAGGCGCGTGACCCGCGACGTATGGCGCAGCGCCTCCGGAAAAGCGCTCTGGCGCGGCAGAACAAGCGCGCCGAGGCGATCGCGGGCGCTGGGCGTCGGGAAAACGTCGGTCATCTTCAAATGATGAGGCCTACAGGTGGCGAATTCGAGGCGAAGCCAAAGCCTTATTCATGGGAAAAAATATCGGTGTCGGGCCAGCCGGCGAGGTCGAGCCGGGCGCGCGCCGGCAGAAAGTCGAAACAGGCCTGGGCCAGTTCGGCGCGGCCTTCGCGGGCGAGCATGGCGTCGAGCCTGTCCTTCAGCTGATGCAGATAGAGAACGTCGGAGGCCGCATAGGCCTGCTGCGCGTCGGAAAGAACCGGCGCGCCCCAGTCGGACGACTGCTGCTGCTTCGAAATCTCGACGCCCAGAATCTCGCGCACGAGGTCCTTGAGCCCATGCCGGTCGGTGTAGGTGCGGACGAGCTTGGAGGCGATTTTGGTGCAATAGACCGGCGCGGGAACGAAGCCGAAGGTCTTGGCCAAAATGGCGATGTCGAAGCGGGCGAAGTGGAAGAGCTTGAGAACGCCGGGATCGGCGAGCAGGCGCTCGAGATTTGGGGCGCGCGTCTGACCGCGCGCGAATTGGACAAGTTCGGCGTTCCCGTCGCCGAAGGAAAGCTGCGCGAGGCACAGCCGGTCGCGGTGCGGATTGAGGCCCAATGTCTCGGTGTCGATCGCGACAATGGGGCCAGCGCCGATCCCCTCGGGGAGATCGCCCTGGTGCAGGCGGATGGTCATGCGGCTCGAATCATTCGATATGGAGCGGGCAGTCTATCGCAGAGGCGATCATCCCCCTCATGGAAATATGATCAGATATCGAAGTCTTCCTTCTTGAAGATCGAAACCAGTTCAATTCCCAGTTTTGCGAGATTTTCGCTGGCGCCCTCCTGTCGATCCACAATGACAAGCGCCTTCGATATCGGGCATTGGATGTTTTCTTCTTTCAAGCCATCGATCGCTTTTAGGATCGATCCGCCCGACGTCGCCACATCGTCAATGATGAGCGTTTCCGCTCCATCCTGTACATACCCGTCGATACGCTCGCGCGCGCCATGCTCCTTGGCCGCCTTGCGCACGAAAAACGCGCTTTTCGGCGCGCCTTTCACAAAGCTCATGACCGAAACCGCGCAAACCACGGGAACGGCGCCCATCTCCAACCCGCCGACGCAGTCGAGACCCACCCTGTTCATGTAATCGACGATGATGTCGCCGATGAGCGTCGCCCCCTCCGGCATCATCGTGGTCTGGCGGAGCTGGAAAAGATATTTGCTGCTGCGGCCGGAGGACAGAATGAAGTCGCCCCGCTTGAGCGATTGAGTTTCAATGATCTCGCGCAGGCGAACCCATCTCGGATCGGTCTTCTCAATGACCCTCTCGATGCGCGGTTGCGCTGGCGGTGCGGCGAGATTGGTCATTGCTCTCCCTTCGCTCTCCCTTCGGGCGTCCATGGCAGGTTAACATAACGCCCGCCGACTCGGGTGGCGGGGCGAGGCAAATTGAAGCGGATCGCGGACGGGCGCATCCACCTAGCGTCCAGGGCTCGGGCCATCAAGCGAAAAGCGCCGCCAGGTTTCGTGGCCTCCGCGCGCTCTTGGCCCTTGAATGTGACCAGCCGCGTCGGTCTCGCTTCGTAACTGGGCCGAACTATGTAAATGTTGGTCGCCTGTTCGGCGCGAGCCCTCTCAAGGAGCGATCGCATGCGTTGCCTGCTTGCCGTAATTCTCGTCTGCGCGGTCGCCGCGCCGCCCGCCTACGCCGCATCGTCAAGAACGAACGCCAAAGCCGTTTCCGCGTCAAAGTCGGACCAGGGAGCCAAAACCGGCAAGCGCGCCCGGCAGAGCTCCAGCGGCGCTGGCGGCATCCATCCTCTGGTCGGCAGCGGCGACTATTAGGCGCGCGAGAAGGCGCAAAGTTCTCTTGTCAGACGCTCGCCAAGTCTGCACTCTATTGCGATGCAAAACCCGTCCAACGACAAGACCGCGCCGGCGATCAATCCGCCGAACGGCGCTAACGGTTCGGACCGCCGCTTCAATGCGCTGGTCATCGAACTGGCGATCCGCCTGTTCGCCATCGGCGCGCTGATCTACTGGACCTTCATCATCGTCTTGCCCTTCGCGGCGATCATCCTCTGGAGCGTCGTGCTCGCCGTGGCGCTCTATCCGATTTTCCGGGTGCTGGCCGAATTGCTGGGCGGCCGTCCGATCGCCGCCGCCGTCCTGATGACGGTCGCCGGCCTCGTGCTGATCATCGGCCCGGTCACCTGGATGGCGGTCGGCGCGATCGATCCGATCAAATCGGTGATGGCGGGGATCGAGACCGGCGACATCGCCGTGCCGCCGCCGCCGGCCTCGATCAAGGATTGGCCGTTTGTCGGCGAGCAGCTCTATGCCTTCTGGCTCTTAGCCTCGACCAATCTGCGCAGCGCCTTTACGCAAGTCCTCCCACAGCTGAAGCCGGCCGGCGAATTCATGCTCGACATGGCGAAGAGCGCCGGCGCCGGCACGCTCAAATTCCTGGTCTCGGTGCTGCTGATGGGCTTCATTCTCGCCTACGCGCCGCAAATGCTCGCCGGGGCGCGGGCGCTGTCGCGGCGCATCGACCCGTCGACCGGCGAGAAATTCGTCGATCTCGCCGGCGCCACGATCAACGCCGTCTCGCGCGGGGTCATGGGCCTCTCGCTGATGCAGGCCGTGGTCGGCGGCGTCGGCATGTATCTCGCCAACGTGCCCGGCGCGAGTCTGCTGACGATCGCCATACTGGTGCTCGGCATCATCCAGATCGGTCCGCTCCTCATCGTCGCGCCGGTGATTTTCTGGGCCTGGACGACCCTGTCGTCAGGTCCCGCCCTGGCGCTGACGGTCTGCATGCTCAGCGTCAATTACATGGACAACGTGCTGAAGCCCTTCATCTTCGCGCATGGGTTGTCGACGCCGATTCCGGTGATTTTCGTTGGCGTGATCGGCGGCGTGCTGGCGCATGGCATCGCCGGCCTGTTCGCCGGACCGGTGGTGCTCGCCGTCGTCTGGGAGCTGGCCAAGGCCTGGATCGCCGACGACCTCAAGCTGGTCAGCGAAAACGGCGTCGAACCGGATTTCGACGTCGAGACGTCGCCGAGCCTACCGTCCGCGCAGGGCGTTAAGAACCTTTAGGCTGGCGCGGCCGTTGCGCTCGAGGCCGGCGCGCGACTGAAAATCGGCGATCGCCTCTTTGGTTTTCGTGCCGATTACCCCGTCGGAATCGCCGACGTCATAGCCATGCCGGGTCAGAAGCGCCTGCAATTCGCGGCGCTCGGCGCGCGACAGGCCGGGATCGTCGGTCGGCCAGGGCGTCTGAATGCCCGGCCGGCCGCGCAGCATGTCGGACAGCACGCAGATCGCCAAAGCGTAAGACTCGGCGGCGTTATAGGCGTAGACCGCGTCGAAATTCTTGGTCACGAGAAACGCCGGTCCGTTGCGCCCGGCCGGCAGCAGCAGCGCCGCTGACCCTTCGCCCAAGCCGGAGCCGTCGAGCCGCGTCACGCCGCGCGACTGCCAGAAGCCCATCGACTGGCGGCTCTTGCGTCCGGAAGGTCCGGAATAGCTTTCCGGCAGGCGCACCTCGAAGCCCCAGGGCATGCCCGAGCGCCAGCCGCTCCTGCGCAGATAATTCGCCGTGGAGCCGAGCGAGTCGGCCGCCGAACTGGCGATATTGCGCCTGCCGTCGCCGTCGAGATCGACCGCCATGCCGAGAAAAGTCGACGGCATGAACTGCGTATGGCCGAAGGCGCCCGCCCAGGAGCCGTAAAACTCCTCCGGCGCGATATCGCCATGGTCGAGGATTTTGAGCGCGGCGATGAATTCCTTGCGCCAATAGTCATTGCGGCGCGGCGCTTCGCAGGCGAGCGTCGCGAGGCTCTGCACCACGAGGCGCTTGCCGAAACTCTTGCCGAAGTCGGATTCGACGCCCCATACCGCGACGATGGTCGGCGCGTCGACGCCATAGCGGCTTTCCGCGGCGTGCAGCGCGCGCGCGTGCTGGCGCAACATCGCGCGCCCCTCTTCGACGCGGTCCTCGTCGACGAGCCCGGCGATATAGTCCCAGATCGGCGTCGTGAACTCGGGCTGCTTGTCCATGAAGCTGACGGCGTCGTTGGGAGTGAGCCCATTCGTCGCCGAGGCGATGGTCTGCTGGCCGACGCCGGCGCCGGCCGCGGCCGAGCGCAGCCCGGCGAGGCAGGACGACCATTCCGCGTGCGCCGGCGCGGCCGCCAGCAAGAGGGCGGCCAGCGCCATGAAAAGATGATTAGGCGTCATGCCGCATACTTAGTCGAAAGAGGCGGCTTTTTCATGGATCGCATCGATCGTCCGACGTCACGTCACTGGCAGATGCGACGCGGCTGCGAGCCGACCACCTCGCCGAATTCGTCGAAGACCGGCCGGCGCTCGACCCAGCAGCGCGGCGGCGGCGCGACATAGACGGGCGCCGGCGCATAGACGACGGGCGGCGCGGAATTGGCGAGCGCTCCGCCGGCGATCGCCCCGAGCGCGAAGCCGCCAATGCCGGCCGCGATGGCGGGGCCAGCGGAATCGGCGCGGGCCGGCGCGACCGGGGTCAGCGCTGCGGCGCCAAGCGCCAGGACCGCTATGAGCGTCGCGATAGTTCTGCGCATCAAACTCTCCCATTACGGACGAGCCTAAAATCCGCGCGCGCGGCGCCGGCAGGCTCGCTCGATCGGACAATAGGTGCGATCCCGTAGATGAACCGTTAATGACCGAAAGCCTGGCTCCGGATCACGAGACTCGAGGCTTGCGGAAGGGCGCCCCGGTCGTAGGCTTGGCTGGCGCCTGCTCAGGAGCCTGCTCTCTTGCGCCTTCGCCGCCGCCCGACCTCAGCGCCGGCGCGTCATTGGCCTCTGGCGCCAGCGGTTTCGCGCGGAACGCCGCAGCGAGCGCCCTGGCCGCGGCGAGTTCCTTCGAGTCGAGACGCGCGCCGATCTCATCGCGCTTTCTCGCCGCGTCCTCATCGCCCTGCTCCGCGGCGGCGGCGAACCAGGCGTAGGATTGCTGCAGGTCGCGGCTGACTCCGAGGCCGCGCGCGTAAAGTATGGCGAGATTGAACTGGCTGTCGCGGACGCCATAGTCGGCCGCCCGGCGGAACCAATCCGCCGCCGCGGCGTAATCCGGCTTGCCGTCGCCGCCCTCGGCGAGCAGCACCGCGTAATTATGCATGGCGCGCGCATTGCCGGCCTCGGCGGCGCGCTCATACCAGAGTCTGGCGCGGGCGTAATCACGGTCGACGCCTACGCCCTTTTCGTAGAGGGAGCCGAGCCGATATTGCGCCGGCGCTAGCCCGCCCTCGGCGGCCTTTTCGAACCAATGGGCGGCGGCCTTGGCGTCGCGCGGAGCGCCCCGGCCTTCAACGAGACGCGCGCCGAGATCATATTGGGCGCCCGGATCGCCTTGCAGAGCGAGGCGCTTGATCGCCGCCAGAGCGTCGCCGGACGAGGGCGACGGCGTCTCGATCGTTCCGGTCGGCGTCGGATCGATATTGGGCTGCGCAGCGACATTGGCGGATCCGGAGCCGAGAGCCGGCGCGGGCGCAGCCGGACGGCTGGCCAATGTCGTCGGCGGAGCGCTTTTCAGGACCAGCGCCTTGTTCGACGACGCAGCGGGCGAGACAGCCTTGGCGGGCGCCTTCGCCTCCTGCCGCCTGGGCTCCGGGCTGAACGTCGGCCCGCCCTGATCCACCATGCGAGCGACCTGATAGGCGCCGATCGCCAGCATCACCGCGGCAAGCCCCAGGAGCAGCGGCCGCTTGCGATCCTGAATGGCCGAGCTGAGCGCGACCACCGTCCCGCTATGCGATTTGTCATTATCCTCGCCCGCTTGGGCGGGGCGCGCCGCATCGGCCGGCGAGGCGTCCGCCGGAGACTGTTGCGCGGCGCGGCGCGCGGCGGCGATGAACTCGGACTGCATCGAGGCGCGACGCCCGGCCTGATCCGGCCCCGAACCCGGCAGGGAAAGGAATGGCTCGCGGCGGCCGGCGGCGCTTGTCTCGGCCGGAAGCAGAAACTCCAAAGGATCGACCGGCGTTCGTCGCTGATCTCCGTCGTCGTCGCCGTCACGCGCGCCAGTAGCGTCGCCGCGAAGTCCGTCGCTGGAGCGCGGCGGGGACTTCGGGGCGGCGCCGCCGGTCTCGCCCGGTTCGTCGCCGGACATGTCGAGGCGATGAACGATGCGTTCGAGCGTCTGATGAACCGCCGTCAGCGCCTCACTCATGTGCGCGCGCGCGGCGCCTGCATCGATCCGTTCGAGCCGGTCCGACAAGGTCGCGATCTGACTTTCGAGCGATTTCAGCGCTTCGGCGCCGCCGGCCGAGCCAGCCGACTGACTCATCCGCTCGGCGAGCGAGTCGATGAGCGCCGCGAGTTCGCTCTCTCGCTTCTCGGCGCGCGCGTCCTCGTCGAACCGTTGCGCAAATGCGGCCTGCATCCGGTCCAGCCGCTCGGCGATTTCGTCGAGCGCGGCGTTCCGCCCGCTCATCCGCGGCGCGAAGAACGGATCGTCGAATCGATCGATCTTGAATGAGAGCTGCGCGAGTTCTCGCTCGACCGCCTGCAGATCGAGTTGGCGCGCATCGGATGCGAGCGCTGCGCCGATTTTCCTGTCAAGTCCGCGCAGCAATTCTTCGAGCGCGGCGAAATGCGCGGCGTCGCCGGCGCCCGCGGCGTTTTCCGTCCGCTCGGCGATAAAGGCTTCGATGCGCGCGAGCGATTCTTTCGGCGCGCTTTCGGCGATGCGGGACTCAAGCTGATCGAATCTGCGGCCGATCTCCTCGACGTCCGAGGCGCGGTCGCCGCCGTCCAAGACGGAGTCGATTTTCATCGCAAGCGCCGCGATCAGCCCTTCGAGGGGCGCGAGTTTCGCCGCGCCGCGATCGAAGCGCTGCGTCAGCGTCTCGCCGAGCGCGTCGATACGCTCGCCAATTTCGTCGAACCGCGCCGGAGCCGATTGTTCAACGAGGGCGTCGAGTTTTTGCGCCAGGCGATCGAGCCGGCTGTTGAAGCTCGCAACCCCCTTCCCGGTTTCCGCGCCGACGATGGCGCGAATCGCCTCGACCACTTCGCCGATATCCGTTCCGGACGCGCCGCGCGAACGCGTCAAGGCGTCGACTCGCTGCGTCACGTCGATGATGCGCGTTTCGATCTTCTCAAGCGGCAACGGCCGCGCCACGAGCGCGGTCAGCTGTTCCTTGATATCTCGCGTGTCGCGCGCGAGATCGCGCACCGCCGAAGCATGCGCGGCGTTCCCCGTCTGCAGTTTTTCCAGCCTGATGCCGATCGTTTCGACATCGGCGCGCAGATTGCGCACGATCGGCGTCGGATCGAGGTCTTCGATCGCGGGGAGCAATTCGCCGATGATTCTTTCCGCGGGCGCAAGCAGCTCGTCGGGCGCGCCCCGCGCGCGCTGCGAGTCGATACGCTGGCAAAGATCGTCGATCGCCGTCTCGATGGCGCGAACCGAAGCGCGCGGCGCGAGCTCTCCCAGCGCCTGAGTCATGTCGCGGATTTCGCGGCGAATGTTTTCGATCTGTCGGATCATCACGAGCTGCTGGTCGCCGCGCTCGGCGGCGTCCTCGCGGAAATTGTCCAGGCTTCGCGTGACCGTGCCGACGGCGCGCGCCAGCTCCTCGAACGGCCCGGAATTGGGCTCCTGTCCGGCAGGCGTGACTTCGCCCGCAAACGACTCCGCCGGCGCTTCGCGCGGCCCTGCGACATTTTCGTTCAGGCGTCGCCCGATGTCGGCGAGACGCCGGTCAAGGCCGCTCAACGCCTTCTCGGCGCCTGCGCCGCGCTCTTCGCCCGCCAGCCGCGAAAGCCGCGATTCCAGGTCCGCCAGCGCGCTGCGGATCGGCCGGGCGTCGGCGGACGGCCGTTCGCCGAGCTGGTCTTCGATACGGCTCCTGGAGAGCGCGGCGATCGAGCGCCAGATCGATTCTTCATCGCCGGTCTGTTCGACCGGGCCTTCATATCGGGGATCGGACTCGCGCCGACCTTCGCGCGGCGCGGAGTCCGAACGGCCCTCAGGGGGGAATTTCGCCTTGCTCATATGGCTGTCCGGCGGGGCCGACTCGTGGAGATTGGGACGAAAAACGCTGTGGAAACGACGCTGATGCGCGAATCGCGCCTCACGCTCGGCGGCGTGGGCCGACGGTCGTGACTTTCCGTCGATTGAAGTAAAGAAGCCGTTAAGAAAAGCGGTTCCAAAGGCGCCGTTGCGTTGGCGATCGTCACGGAACGGCTCGCTTGCGCGCGCGGCGGCGCCTCTCTACCTATGACGCAGCCCGAGCGAATCGCGGCGCGACGGCCTAGTTGTCTAGCGCCGGCAAGGAGGCGTTGATGCCGAGCTACAAGGCGCCTGTCGACGACACCCTCTTCCTCTTAAACGACGTCTTGAATTTTCAGCGTTTGGGCAATCTGCCAGGCTTCGCGGACGTTACCCCGGACGTGATGTCGCAAATCCTGTTCGAGGCGGGAAGGCTTTGCGAAGAAGCGCTCGCGCCGCTCAACCAGATTGGCGACGAAAAGGGCTGCGTGCGTCACGACGACGCCTCCGTCTCCACCCCGCCGGGCTTCAAGCAAGCGCATGACGCTTTCGCCCAAGGCGGCTGGATCAGCCTCGCCGTGCCCGAGGAATATGGCGGCCAGGGCCTGCCTTACACGCTGTCGATGGCGATGAATGAATTCGCCTCCTCGGCCAATATGGCCTTCGCCATGTATCCGGGCCTCACCCAGGGAGCGCTCGCCGCTCTCCTGCGCCATGGCGACGACGAACAGAAAAAGCTCTATGCGCCGAAGATGGCCGAAGGCCGCTGGTCGGGCACGATGAATCTGACCGAGCCGCAATGCGGCACCGATCTCGGACTGCTGACAACCAAGGCGACGCCGCGCGCGGACGGCTCCTATTCGATCACCGGGCAGAAAATCTTCATCTCCGCCGGCGAGCATGATCTGACCGAGAACATCGTGCATCTGGTGCTCGCGCGCATCGAGGGCGCGCCCGCCGGCGTCAAGGGCATTTCGCTCTTCATCGTGCCGAAGTTTCTCGTCAGCGGCGACGGCGCGCTCGGACCGCGCAACGGCGTCTCCTGCGGCTCCATCGAAGAGAAGATGGGCATCCACGGCAATTCGACCTGCGTGATGAATTACGACGGCGCGCAGGGCTTTCTCGTCGGCGAGGCCAATCGCGGGCTGAACGCCATGTTCGTGATGATGAACGAGGCGCGGCTCGGCGTCGCCATGCAAGGCCTTGCGCTTTCGGAGGTCGCCTATCAGAACGCGGCCCAATACGCCAAGGACCGCCTGCAAGGCCGCGCGCTTTCGGGCCCGAAGAATCCGGGAAAACCGGCCGATCCGATCATCGTGCATCCGGACGTGCGGCGCATGCTGCTCGAGATCAAGGCCTTCAACGAGGCGGCGCGCGGCTTTGCGCTGTCCGCCGCGCTCGACAGCGACATCGCCCATCGTTCGGATGACGCGGCTTCGCGTCAGGCGGCGGAGGACCGTCTTGGCCTGCTGACGCCGGTGCTCAAGGGCGTGCTCACCGACATTGGCTTTGAAAACGCCGTAAAGGCCCAGCAGGTCTTCGGCGGCCATGGCTATATTCGCGAATGGGGCATGGAGCAGTTCGTGCGCGATTCGCGCATCAGCATGATCTATGAGGGCGCCAATGGCATTCAGGCGCTCGACCTCGTCGGCCGCAAGCTGCCGCGCGACGGCGGGCGGGCGATCATGGCCTATTTCAAGGATACGACGGAGTTCCTGACGCCGCTTTTGTCGAACGACGCGATGAAATCTTTCGCAACGCCAGTGAAGGCGGCGCTCGACGATCTGCAACAGGCGACGATGTGGCTGATGCAGAACGCCATGTCGAAGCCCGACAATGCCGGCGCCGCTTCTTACGACTATATGCATCTCTTCGGCCGCGTCGCGCTCGGCGTGATGTGGGTGAAGATCGCTCAGGCGGCGCTGGCGATAAAGGCGCAGGAGCCTGACCGGGCCGGACTGATGGACGCGAAGCTCTTGACCGCGCGCTTCTATATGGAGCGCATGCTGCCCGAAACGCGCCTGCGCCTGACGCGCATTTCAGCCGGCGCCGACACGATGATGTCGCTGCCCGAGGAGATGTTTTGAGGGCAGTCGGGCTTCGGCGGTCGGCAATGGTTCTGTCCGACTGCCGAAGCCCGACTGCCGACTGCCGCTACAGGAGACGACATGCCCGACGCTTTCATCTACGACGCCGTTCGCACGCCGCGCGGCCGCGGCAAGCCGGACGGCTCGCTGCATGAGGTTTCCTCGCTCGGCCTCGCGGTCACGGCGCTGAAGGCGATCAGGGAGCGCAACAAGCTCGAAGGACCCGAGATTGACGACGTGATCCTCGGCTGCGTCGATCCGGTCGGGGAAGCGGGTGGCGACATCGCCCGCGCGGCGGCGATTTCGTCGGGCTATTCGTACAAAGTTCCCGGCGTGCAGATCAACCGCTTCTGCGCCTCCGGTTTGGATTCGGTGAATTTCGCCGCCGGCGAAATCATGTCCGGCCAGCATGATCTCGCGATCGGCGGCGGCGTCGAAAGCATGAGCCGGGTCGGCATCGGCGCCTCGGGCGGCGCCTGGCCGGTCGATCCGACCATCGCCATTCCCTCCTATTTCATGCCGCAGGGCGTCTCCGCCGATCTCATCGCGACGAAATACGGTTTTTCGCGCGACGAGGTGGATGCTTACGCCGTGCAGTCGCAACAGCGCGCGGCGACGGCCTGGGCGGAAGGGCGCTTCAAACATTCGATCGTTCCGGTGAAGGACGTGAACGGCATCACGCTGCTCGACCGCGACGAACATATGCGGCCCGCGACCGATATGCAGGCGCTTGCCGCATTGAAACCGTCCTTCGCCTTTTATGCGGAACAGGGCGGCTTCGACGCGGTCGCCATTCAGGCGCATCCCGAAATCGAGAAGCTGAACTATGTGCATCACGCCGGCAATTCCTCGGGAATCGTCGACGGCGCGGCGGCGGTGCTCGTCGGCTCGAAAGAAGCGGGCGCCAAACATGGGCTGAAGCCCCGCGTAAAAATCCGCGCTTACGCCAATATCGGCTCGGAGCCGGCGCTGATGCTGACCGGCCCGGTCGACGTGACGAAGAAAGTGCTCGCGCGCGCCGGCATGACGGTCGACGACGTCGATCTTTTCGAGGTCAACGAGGCCTTCGCCGCGGTGGTGCTGCGCTATTTGCAGGCCTTCGATCTCGATCCGGCGAAGGTCAACGTCAATGGCGGCGCCATCGCCATGGGCCATCCGCTCGGCGCGACCGGGGCGATGCTGATGGGAACCGCGATCGACGAATTGGAGCGCACCGGAAAGAGCGTCGCGCTGGTGACGCTTTGCATCGGCGCCGGCATGGGCACGGCGACGATCGTCGAGCGGGTGTGATCCTGGCGCGGAGCCGCACGATAATGGAACAAAGAATCTCCCTCATTACGCTCGGCGTGAATGATCTTGCAAAGAGCACGGCCTTTTTTGAACAGCTGGGCTGGCGCCGATCGGTCAAACAGGCGCAGGGCGTCTCGTTTTTCCAGTGCGGCGGCGTCGCCATATCGCTTTATCCGCGATTGAAATTGGCGGCGGACGCCGGAACGCCGCCCGATGGGCGCGGGTTTAGCGGCGTTACGCTCGCCTATAACGCGCGCTCGAAACAGGATGTCGACGCTGTCCTTGCGGAGGCGACATCCGCCGGGGCGATGATTGTAAAGCCGGCGCAAGAAGCATTCTGGGGCGGATATTCAGGTTATTTCCGAGACCTCGACGGACACCTCTGGGAAGTCGCGTGGAACCCAGGCTTCTCTCTCGACGACGCCGGCGCAGTTACGCTGCCGGAATAATGATCCTACGTTTGGTCTCGCCGCCGCGAATCGCTCGTTCAAGGGAGTCTTCGATGAACCTCCAGAATTTCAAATTCGAGACCGGCGCCGACGGCGTCGCGCTTGCGACCTGGGACATGCCCGAGCGCTCGATGAACGTCATCACGCCGGAAGTGATGGACGAGCTGGAGACGATCATCGACACGGTCGTCGCCGATCCGAACGTCAAGGGCTGCGTGATCGCCTCGGGCAAGAGCGCCTTTTCCGGCGGCGCCGATCTTTCCATGCTGCAGCATGGCGCCGCGCAATACGCCAAGGCGCTCAAGGAGCAAGGCGAAGACGCGGCGAACAAGCAGTTCTTCGACTTCTCGCGCCGCCTCTCGCTTATCTATCGAAGGCTCGAGACCTGCGGCAAGCCTTTCGCCGTCGCCATTCACGGCGTCTGTCTCGGCGGCGCCTTCGAACTTGCGCTCGCCTGCCACTACCGCGTGATGGCGGACGACGAAAAGACGAAGGTCGGGCTACCCGAAATCAAAGTCGGGCTGTTTCCAGGCGCCGGCGGCACGCAACGCGTTTCGCGCATCATGCAGACGGGCGATGCGCTGCAATTCCTGTTCAGGGGCGATCAGATCAAGCCGAGAGCCGCGCTCGGCGCCAAGCTCGTGCATGAGATCGCGCCGAAGGCCGAGATTATCGATCGCGCCCGCGCCTTCATCGTCAACGGCGGCAAGGCGCAGGCGCCCTGGGACGTGAAGGAGTTCAAGAATCCTTCCGGCAGGGTGTTCTCGCCGACCGGCATGATGATCTGGCCCGCCGCCAACGCCATCTATCGCCGCGAGACCTACGACAATTATCCCGCCGCCAAGGCCATTCTGCACGCCGTCTATGAAGGGCTGCAATTGCCGATGGATCAGGCGCTGACCGTCGAGTCGCGCTGGTTCGCGCATATTCTGCGCTCGAAGGAAGCGGCGGCGATGATCCGTTCGCTGTTTCTCTCCAAGAATGAATTGGACAAGGGCGCGCATCGGCCAAAGGACGTCGGCCCGACCAATCTCAAGAAGATCGGCATTATCGGCGCGGGCTTCATGGGCGCGGGCGTCGGCTATGTCAGCGCGCTCAACGGCCTCGACGTCGTTCTGATCGATCGCGATCAGGAGAGCGCCGACAGGGGTCTGGCGACGATCGACAAGCTCATTTCGAGTTCCGTCAGCAAGGGCCGCGCGACCGCCGCCGACAAGGACGCGCTGATGGCGCGCGTCGTCGCAACGCCCGACTATGCGGCGCTCAAAGGATGCGATCTCGTGCTCGAAGCCGTGTTCGAGGACCGCGCCGTCAAGGCCGAAGCGACCCAGCGCGCGCAGGACATCGTCGGCGCCGACGCGATCTTCGCCTCGAACACCTCGACCCTGCCGATAACTTCGCTCGCGGAAACCGCGCAGAAGCCAGAGAATTTCATCGGCATCCATTTCTTCTCGCCGGTCGAAAAGATGCTGCTCGTCGAAGTGATCCTCGGCAAGAAAACCGGAGACCGGGCGCTCGCGACGGCGCTCGATTTCGTCCGCATCATCAAGAAGACGCCGATCGTCGTTAACGACTCGCGCGGCTTCTTCGCCAATCGCTGCGTGCTCAATTTTGTTCGCGAAGGGCAGATCATGCTGGTCGACGGCGTGCCGCCGGCGATGATCGAAAACGTCGCCCGCATGGCCGGCATGCCGGTCGGTCCGCTGTCGCTCAATGACGAAGTCGCGCTCGATCTCGGGTGGAAAATCCTGCAGGCGACGAAGAAGGATCTCGGCGAAGGCTCGGTCGATCCCGCGCAGGAGCGCGTGCTGCGTTTCATGGTCGAGGACAACGGCCGGTTCGGCCGCAAGAACGGCAAGGGCTTTTACGACTATCACGCCGATCGCACGAAGAGCCTCTGGCCCGGCCTCTCGGCGCTGGCGAGCAATGAACTTGATCCCGAGACGCTCGACGTGGCCGAAATGAAGCAGCGCTTTCTCGTGACGCAAGCGGTCGAAGCGGCGCGCGCCATGGCCGAGGGCGTCGTCACCGATCCGCGCGAAGCGGATGTCGGCTCGATTCTCGGCTTCGGCTTCGCGCCTTTCACCGGCGGCGTCATCTCCTATATCGACGGCATGGGCGCCAAGGCGTTCGTTGCGCTCTGCGATAAGCTCGCCGCGACCTACGGCCCGCGTTTCGAACCGCCGCAACTGCTGCGCGACATGGCGGCGAAGGGCGAAAGCTTCTACGGGCGGTTCATGCCGCAACAATTGGTGGCGTAGCCACTTTTTGGCGTCGCTGCCCTCATGCTTCGAAGGCTTGCGAGCGCGCCGATCCTTCGGGGGACATGACATCCGCTATGCCGGCAGTTAAAAGAAAAACGGGGCGTGTGGGTTCGAAAACGCCCGGCCGGACCTGTTGATGCCGTTCTTCGCGCTTCCCTTCCCAATAATCGATCCCGTCGCCGTCAACGTCGGGCCCTTGCCGCTGCGCTGGTATGCGCTCGCCTATGTCGGCGGCT
The DNA here is from genome assembly GCA_051061375.1 of Methylocystis sp. Taxonomy (GTDB): domain Bacteria; phylum Pseudomonadota; class Alphaproteobacteria; order Rhizobiales; family Beijerinckiaceae; genus Methylocystis. Next base: position 29,522 of record JBPFDW010000028.1, read on the forward strand.
TCATCCTCGGCTGGCTCGCCCTGCGCGCGCTCGTCGCCGACGACGCGCTTTGGCGACGCGGCCAGCCGCGCCCGACCCGTGAGTCCCTCGATGATCTCCTCGTTTTCGTCGCGTTCGGCGTCATCATCGGCGGGCGCCTCGGCCATGTGCTGATCTATGATCCAGCCTTCTACTTCGCCCATCCGCTCGAAATTTTTCAAACCTGGAAAGGCGGCATGGCCTTTCACGGCGGCCTCATCGGCGCGACGATCGGCATGTATTTCTATGCCCGCCGCAGCGGCGCGCCGCTGCTGACCGTCAGCGACATTTGCGCGGCGGTGGCGCCGATCGGTCTTTTCTTCGGCCGCATCGCCAATTTCATCAAACCGGAGATGTGGGGCCGCGAGACCGACGTTCCCTGGGCGATGGCCTTTCCCGGCGCCGGCGACGCGACGCGCCATCCGAGCCAGCTTTATGAAGCGGGGTTGGAGGGCGTCGCGCTCGGCCTGCTGCTGCTCTTCGCCGCGCGGCGGGGCGCGCTCAAACAGCCGGGCCTCGTCACCGGATTGTTCGGCGTCGGCTATGGGCTGGCGCGCATCTTCTGCGAATTCTTTCGTGAACCGGATCCGGTGCAGGAAGCGCTGCCCAATGGATTGACCAAGGGCATGCTCCTCTCCGCCCCGCTTGTTTTAGTCGGCGCCGCCGCGATCATATTCGCGCTCCGCCCGAGGAGCGCGACCGCATGAGCGCCTTGAAGAGAGAAATCGTCGAAGCGATCGCGCATGACGGTCCGATCACGCTCGAGCGCTACATGTCGCTCTGCCTCGCCCATCCGCGTCACGGCTATTACATGACCTGCGATCCATTCGGCGCGGGCGGCGATTTCATCACCGCGCCGGAGATCAGCCAGATGTTCGGCGAATTGATCGGCGTCTGGATCACCGAAGCCTGGCGCGCGGCAGGCGGACCGCCGCAGGCGCGGCTTGTCGAGCTCGGTCCCGGCCGCGGCACGCTGATGTCCGACGTGCTGCGCGTCACGCCGATCGCGCCCAATTTCTTCTCCGCCGTCACCGTGCATCTCGTCGAAACCAGTCCGGTCCTGCGCGACGCGCAGCGCCAGACATTGGCCAGAGCCGCAAAGCCGGCGCAATGGCACTTGGATTTCGCCGAGACGCCGCCGGGGCCCGCCTTCATCGTCGCCAATGAGTTTTTCGACGCCCTGCCCGTCCGGCATTACATCAAGTCCGCCGGCGGCTGGCGCGAACAACTCGTCGGGCTCGACGCCGAAGGCGAACTCGCCTTCGGACTGTCCGATCAGATCGAGACGGCGCTCAACGTGCCGGCGCGGGAAGGATCGGTCATTGAAGTCAGCCCCGCGAGTCAGGCGTTCATGGGCGACATCGCGACGCGGCTCGTCGCCGAAGGCGGCGTTCTCCTGCTCATCGACTATGGCTATGAGCAGACCACGCTTGGCGACAGTCTTCAGGCCGTCTCCCGCCACGCCTATGTCGATCCTCTGGCGGCGCCGGGAGAAGCGGACCTCACCGCGCACGTCGATTTCGCCGCTCTGGCGCGCGCCGCGCGCGCGCAGGGCGCCAAGGTGATGGGCCCGGTGACGCAGTCGCATTTTCTCCTGCAGCTTGGCATCGAACGACGGGCGGAAACCTTGTCGAAAAAGGCGACGCCCGAGCAGGCGCAAGCGATCGTCGACGCCTTCGAACGGCTCGCGGGGATCGACGACGCGCGTCATCAGATGGGCGGATTGTTCAAAGTGATGGCGATAACTCATCCGGATATGCCCGACCTGCCGGGATTTTTCGTGTAACATCGGCGCGATGACGCTCGAACCGCTTGCGCTTGCCGCGCCAAATCTCAACCTGCCCGGCCTGCGGCACGCTTTCTTCACCCGCGAGGGCGGCGTGTCCGAAGGCGTCTATGCCTCGCTCAATGGCGGGGTCGGCTCGCGCGACGCGCCGCCGCGCGTCGCCGAAAATCGCGCCCGCATGGCGGCGCGCCTCGGCGTCGACGCCGAGCGCCTGCTGGTGCCGTATCAGATCCATTCCGCGGAGGCGCGCGCCGTGCGCCAGCCATGGCGCGCCGACGCGCGGCCGCAATGCGACGGCATGGTCACGGCGGAAGTCTCGCTGGCGCTCGGCGTCACCGGCGCCGACTGCGGCATGCTGCTCTTCGCCGACGTGAAGGCGCGCGTCGTCGGCGCCTGTCACGCCGGCTGGAAGGGCGCGCTCGGCGGCGTGATCGAAGCGACCGTCGCGGAGATGGAGGCGCAGGGCGCGCGTCGCGCCAACATTCATGTCGCGCTCGGGCCGGCGATCGGCGCGACGAGCTATGAAGTCGGTCCGGAATTTATCGCGCGGTTTCGCGACGCGGATGAGTCTTTCGCGCGATTCTTTACGCCGACCGCGCGCGAAGGCCATGCGACCTTCGACCTGCCGGGCTTCATCGCGTCGCGGGTCGAAGCGCTCGACGTCGCGTCATTCGAGGACCTCGGGGTCGACACTTACGCGGATGAAGCGCGCTGCTTCAGCTACCGCCGCAGCGTTCATCGTCGCGAGCCGGATTACGGCCGGCTGGTCTCGGCGATCGCGCTGATTTGACGTTCGCCCGTTGCGAAAGGCTCATCTCGCGAGACACCGTATAGTTTTCCGAGTTGCGCTTTGGAAAGGACAGGAAGTGGACAAATCTACATTCATGGCGCTTGATTTCATTGTATTTAGTTCGCATAAAACAATGACGCAATCCCTAAAAGGAACATTAAATTATAATGGATTCAGTTGCGTGCATGCGCATCAGCCGAAAGACATCGAATTAACCAATAAACAGATTATGGAACTAAGCGAAGAATATTATAAGCACAATAATAAAAAAATTAAGATAATATCCGTTTATAGAGACCCGATGGACAGGTTAATATCCTCGTTCTTTCAATCCTTGTCCGTAGAGAAGTGGGGGCGGACAGAGCATGGTATAGAAGAAAAATTGGTTAATTTTAATGAAAGCATATTGTTCTCGGAAGACTTTAATAGTATTATGGAACGGTTTTGGTATTATTGTGCATTAAAAAATGGTGTTAATGAATCTTTAGATTTAATTTGTGATATATACGGTATTAAACAGAATGAAATTTCATTTCAAGAAGACAAAATTTTCACAAAGAATGAGTTTCCAAATATTGATCTATTTGTTTCCCGTTTTGACGTTCTAAAAGATAATTTCTCGGAGGGTGTTTCCGTAATTACTGGGCATCCCGTTGTTGAGCAAATTCATAATGTTGCTCCACAAAAGTGGTATTTTAAAAAATATGAAGAATTCAGAAATAACGTGCAATTGCCTAAGGTATTTATCAGAAACATATACAATTCAAGAAGAGCGTTAAGCGAAGTATTCTATCCTGGATTATTTGACAATATTTTGAACAAGGCGTGCGAGCAGTATGGTTTGAGAAATGATACAAAATAGCGGTAGAGTATGCGCGCGTTATGCAGGCGTTTTCGGACAATTTTTTAGCGGCTCATGGCCGGACGCGCGCATGAAGGGCCTTACCCCAGCCCGTCGAAATAATTGTAAAACACGCCGGTCGGGTCGTGCTTCTTGCGCAGCTCTTCGATCCGCCGAAAGTCGGCGCGGGTCGCGAAGGCGCGTCTCACATGATCGGGATAGGAGACCGCGTCGGTCTTGCCGATATAATAGCCTGCGGCGAAGGGCTTCAGAATTTCCAGATATTTTTTGTGCCAGCCGAGGTTCCTGTCGTCGTCGCTTGCGTCCTTCCATATCGTCCAAAGTCCGCCGTACATATGCGCGCGCATCGAAAAGGCGGCGTCAAGCGGCGGCGCGTTCGGCCCGGTGAAGAAGGCATAGAGCACGACCGACTCCGGAGAAGGCGCCTGCACGAACGGCGCGCTGGCGGCCTCGAACAGCGCCTTCGGATTTGAATCGGAGAACATCGCCTCGCCTTGATTGCGGCGGTTCTCCGGCCACAGCGCGCCGGACATGTCGAAGAGCCGGTCGAAATCGACATGTTCATTTTCTGTCTTCGACAGGCATTCGCCGATGATCGGACCTTGCGCCAGGAGCGCGGTCGCGCTCTTCGCCTCCTCTGGCGAGTTAGCGAAGACGGTCGCCGTGACCAGCGCGACCTTGCCGGACTGCGCCTGGCATCGATCGGCAAGCGCCGGCGGCGCGGTGACGAGAAACAGGCTCAGTTCGACATTCGCCGGCAGCTTGCCCGCAATGCTTCCGAGCCAGTCGGCGATGAGTCCAACCTTGTCGAGACTGTAGAAATAGGAACTGGCGGCGAAGTGCCTAGGCAAGGGATAGAGTTTGAGATGGTAGCGCACGGCGACGCCGAACAAGCCGTAGCCCGCGCCGCGCGCGGCCCAGAAATAATCGGCGTTTTGATCCTTGCTCGCCGTGATCAGATCGCCTGCCGCCGTCACGATATCGATGGCGTCGACGCTGCCGGCGCCCGGTCCCCAGACGCCCTGATTCCACGCCATGCCGCCGCTCAGGAGATAGCCGCTCAGCTTCACCTGCGGACAATGGCCGCTCGGATAGGACAGGCCAAGCGCATTCAACCGCCTTTGTACTTCTCGATTGCTGACGATGGGTTGCAGCGTCGCGCGCCGCTGCGCCGCGTCGATCGAAAGGATCTTGTTAAGACCGCCGAGGTCGATCAGCAGACCGCCGCGCCGCAGCGACGGGCAGCACCAATTGTGACCGCCGCCGCGCACGACGACCTTCAAGCCTTTGCGGCGCGCGAATCGGACCGCTTCGCAGACGTCCTGCTCGTCCTGGGCCCTTACGATCGCTTGCGGCAATCGATCGGTCGCGTGCAGTCGGTTCCACAGGCCGTCGAACAGCAGCCGATCGAAATCGGCATTGTCGGGCGTCGCGACGCTTCCCCTGATCTGACCGCGCAGCGCCGTCGCGTCGATCGTTCGGCCCTGATCGCGCGCCGCGGCCGCCCCGACGCCGGGCAGCCTTTCGGCATAGGCCGATCCGCCCACGAGCGCGCCGCCGATCATCAGCGAACGGCGGTCGAAGTCGCCGCTTTTTATAGTGTTTTTTCTGCAAACGAGGTCAGACGAATTCCTGGCGTCGGCCTCCGTCATGACCTTCCTCTGCAGCGGCGCTCGTCCAAGAGCGGCAGCCGTTCTACAATGAAACTCCGGAACGCGGAAGTTGGAGGACCTTCGCCTTCCGCGGGCCGGCGGCGGGAATTTCCTAATGGCGCCCTTACATCATTCGCGACCACATTTCTTTCGCGCTCCCCTTTGGCCATGGCTGGGACGCGCACGCGACATCAAAGTGAGACGCGCTCATGCCTGAATCTCTCATTGGCCTCGGCGTCGCCGCCCTGGCATTTCTCATCGCGAACAATCTCAGTCAGGAAATTCGCGCACGGCGCATGCGCAATGGCGCACGACGCGAATAGGCGCTGCAGGAGGCGAACATGCTTGATATTCTCTATCTTGGCTTCGGCCTGTTGCTGTTCGCGGTCGTCGGCGCCTATGCGCGCGCCTGCGAGCGTCTTTAGGAGAGCCCGGCATGTCCGAACCGATCATTGGACTGATCGTCGCCGTTCTGCTCGGCGTCTACCTTGTCTACACGCTGCTTCACCCTGAAAAATTCTAAAGGAGGCCCGGCGAAAAGCCGGGCGTTTCGCCAATGACTCCGATTGGGCTGGCGCAGATCGCCATCGTCCTCATGGCCGTCATCGTCGCCGCGATTCCGCTCGGCGGCTATGTCGCAAAAGTTCTTGCAGGCGAGCGAAACCTGCTGACCCCAGCGCTCGCGCCGGTCGAACGCGTCTTCTACAGGCTCGCCGGCGTCGATCCCGCGCGGGAGCAAAGCTGGCTTGCCTATACGATGGCGATGCTCGTCTTCAGCGTCGTCGGGTTCCTATCGCTTTACGCCCTGCAGCGCCTCCAGGCCTATCTGCCGCTCAATCCTCAAGGTTTTGACGGCGTTCCCGCCGGTCTCGCCTTCAACACCTCGATCAGCTTCGTCAGCAACACCAACTGGCAGAATTACAGCGGCGAAACGACGATGAGTCACTTGACTCAGATGCTCGGCCTCACCGTGCATAATTTCGTCTCCGCCGCGACCGGCCTCGCGATGGCCTTCGCCCTGGTGCGGGGACTGTCGCGCGCGGAATCGCCGACGATCGGCAATTTCTGGGTCGACCTGACGCGGTCGACGCTTTACGTGCTCCTGCCGCTCTCGATCGTCGTCGCTCTGGCGCTCGTCGCGTTGGGCGTTCCACAAACGCTTCAAGGTTCGATCGAAGCGACAACGCTCGAGGGCGCCAAGCAGGCGATCGCCATCGGCCCTATCGCCAGCCAGGAGGCGATCAAGGAGCTTGGAACAAATGGCGGCGGCTTCCTCAACGCCAATTCCGCCCATCCTTTCGAGAACCCCAACGCGCTTTCGAACATGCTCGAGATTTGGGCGCTGCTGGTCATCCCCTTCGCGACCGCCTTCGCCTTCGGGCGCGCGGTTCTCGATCATCGGCAAGGCCGCGTGATCGCCATCGCCATGATGATCGTTCTCGTCGCCGGCGTGCTGGTCGCTTATTGGGCCGAGGCGGGCGGAAATCCCTTGCTGACCGAAATCGGCGTCGATCCGTCGCCCGGCAATATGGAAGGCAAGGAGGTCCGCTTCGGCGTTGCGATGAGCGCGCTGTTCGCCGCCGCGACGACCGGCACGAGCTGCGGCGCGGTCAACGCCATGCATGACTCCCTCATGCCGCTCGGCGGTCTCGCGCCGCTGTTCAACATGCTGATGGGCAGCATCGCGCCGGGCGGCGTCGGCGCCGGTCTTTACGGATTCCTGGTGCTGGCGATCATCGCCGTCTTCGTCGCCGGTCTCATGGTCGGCCGCACGCCGGAATATCTCGGCAAGAAAATCGAGGCGCGCGAGATGAAGCTGGCGATGCTGGCGGTGCTGATCTATCCGCTCAGCGTCCTTGGCTTTACGGCGGTTTCGGTCATGCTTCAGACCGGACTCGCCAGTCTGAACAACGCCGGCCCGCACGGGCTCTCCGAGATTCTCTACGCCTTCGCCTCCACCACCGACAATAACGGGTCGGCCTTCGCGGGACTGAACGGCAATACGCCCTGGTACAATACGACGCTCGGCGTCGCCATGCTGCTCGGCCGCTTCGCCTTCGTCATTCCGGTGTTGGCGATCGCCGGCGCATTCGCGGCGAAAAAGAAGGCCGCCGCCTCGGTCGGCGCCTTTCCGACGCACGGGCCGCTGTTCGTCGGGCTGCTGCTTGGCGTCATCGTCATCCTCTATCTGCTGCAATATTTCCCGGCGCTCGCGCTCGGCCCCATCGTCGAGCACTTCGCGCTGCTTGCCGGAAAAACCTTCTAAGGAGCATGTCCATGTCGCATAAGGTCGCCGCTCCCGGCTTGTTCGACGCCGCGATTACAAGGCGCGCCGCGCTCGACGCCTTCAAGAAGCTCGATCCGCGTCGCCTCGCGCGCAATCCGGTGATTTTCGTCACGGAAATCGTGTCGGCGGTGGTCACCGCGTTCTTCGTGCGCGATCTCGCGACGCAGAACGGCGTCGCCGCTTTCTCCGGCCAGATCGCCGCCTGGCTCTGGTTCACCGTGCTCTTCGCCAATTTCGCCGAAGCGGTCGCCGAAGGACGAGGAAAGGCGCAGGCCGACGCGTTGCGCCGGACGCGCAGCGATTCCCGCGCGAAACGGCTGATCGATCCGCAAGCCAAGAGCGGCGCGAAGCCTGTCTATGAAAGCGTGTCGGCGCTCGATCTCAAGCTCGGCGACATTGTCCTGGTCGAAGCCGGCGAGTTGATCCCCGGCGACGGCGAAGTGATCGAAGGCGTCGCCTCGGTCAATGAATCGGCGATCACCGGCGAGTCCGCGCCGGTCATTCGCGAGGCGGGCGGCGACCGTTCGGCGGTCACCGGCGGCACCACGGTGCTCTCGGACTGGATCAAGGTGAAGATCACCGCGGCGCCGGGTTCGAGCTTCATCGATCGGATGATCGCGCTCGTCGAAGGCGCGCAACGCCAGAAGACGCCCAACGAGCTGGCGCTGTCGATCCTCCTCTCCGGACTGACGATCATTTTCCTCATCGTCTGCGTGACGCTCTGGCCGCTCGCGGCCTATTCCGGCGCGACGATATCGGTCACCGTGCTGATCGCCCTGCTCGTCTGTCTGATCCCGACCACGATCGGAGGCCTGCTCTCGGCGATCGGCATCGCCGGCATGGATCGGCTGATCCGATTCAATGTCATCGCGACCTCGGGCCGCGCGGTAGAAGCCGCAGGCGACGTCGACACGCTGCTTCTCGACAAGACCGGCACGATCACCTTCGGCAATCGCATGGCTGACGAGTTCGTCCCCGTCGACGGCGTTTCCGAACATGCGTTTGTCGAAGCCGCTTTGCTCGCTTCGCTCGCCGATGAAACGCCGGAGGGCAGGTCGATCGTCGCTCTGGCCAGGGGCGTTCTTGGCGCGTCGACGCCGAACCTCGGCGAGGAAGCCAAGATCGTTCCCTTTTCCGCGCACACCCGCATTTCCGGCGTCGATCTGCCCGGCCGGACGCTGCGCAAAGGCGCCGTCGACGCGGTCGCCGCGCATGTGAACTCCGTCCCCGCCGATTTCGAACGCGCGGTCGAACGCATTTCCCGCGCGGGCGGAACGCCATTGGCCGTCACGGAAAACGGCGCGCTGCTGGGCGTCATTCACCTCAAGGACATCATCAAGCCAGACATCAAGGCGCGCTTCGCCGCCCTGCGCGCCATGGGCATCAAGACGGTGATGGTCACCGGCGACAATCCGATCACCGCCGCGGCGATCGCCGGAGAGGCGGGAGTCGACGATTTCATCGCGCAGGCCAAGCCCGAGGACAAGCTCTCCTACATCCGTAGGGAACAGCAGGGCGGCCGCCTGATTGCGATGTGCGGCGACGGCACCAATGACGCGCCGGCGCTGGCTCAGGCCGACGTCGGCGTCGCCATGCAGACCGGCACCCAGGCGGCGCGCGAAGCGGGCAATATGGTCGATCTCGACAGCGATCCGACCAAGCTCATCGAAATCGTCGCGATCGGCAAACAGCTGCTGATGACGCGCGGTTCGCTGACGACCTTCTCGATCGCCAATGACGTCGCCAAATATTTCGCGATCATTCCGGCGCTGTTCGTCGTCGCCTATCCGGAGCTTCAGGCGCTGAACGTGATGAAGCTCGCCTCGCCGCAATCGGCGATTCTCTCGGCGGTGATCTTCAACGCGCTGATCATCATCGCCCTCATCCCGCTCGCGTTGAAAGGCGTGCCCTACCGCCCGATCGGCGCCGCCGCGCTGCTGCGCCGAAACCTGCTGATCTACGGCCTCGGCGGCCTCGTCGCGCCCTTCATCGGCATCAAGCTGATCGATCTCGCCGTCTCTTCCATTCATCTCGCGTAAGGAAGCCTTTCAGATGCTCTCCCATCTTCGTCCGGCGCTCGTCATGCTGCTGCTGTTCACCGCGCTTACCGGCGCGATCTATCCGCTCGCCATCACCGGCGTCGCCCAGCTCGCCCTGCCGGCGCAGGCGAACGGCGGCCTGATCGAGCGCGACGGAAAAATCGTCGGCTCGACGCTGATCGGGCAGAACTTCGACTCGAAACGCTACTTTCATGGCCGACCGTCGGCGACGACCGGCACGGATCCGGCCGATCCGTCGAAGACGATCGACGCGCCCTATAACGCCTCGAATTCGATGGGCTCCAATCTCGGACCGACCTCGAAAAAACTCGTCGATCGCGTCAACGCCGCGATCGAGGCGGAATTCGACGCCGGCCGCATCGACGTCGTCGCGGCCGACGCCGTGACAACCTCCGCCTCCGGGCTCGATCCCCATATTTCGCCGCAGTTCGCGCTGGCGCAGGCGGGCGCCGTCGCCAAGGCCTGCAATCTCAGCGAGGCGCAGGTGCGCGCGCTGGTCGACGCAAATACCGAAAGGCGCATGCTTGGCGTGATCGGCGAGCCGCGCGTCAATCTTCTCTTGCTCAATCTGGCCCTCGATCGCTTACAATGAGGCGGAGTCTTCAGAAGGCAGACGTCTGTGGCTCGCGACGACGGAGACTTCGAGCGCCGACCTGATCCGGACGCGCTCCTTGCCCTGAGCGACAAGGAGGGCAAGGGAAAGCTGCGCGTTTTTCTTGGCGCCGCGCCGGGCGTCGGCAAGACCTATGCGATGCTGGCGCGCGCCCAGAGCGCGAAGGCCGAAGGCGCCGACGTCGTCGTCGGCCTGGCCGAAACCCACGGGCGGGCCGAAACGCAAGCGCTCCTGAACGGTCTCGAGACGCTTCCGCGTCGCGTATGCGACTATCGCGGGCGGACCATCGAGGAATTCGACATCGACGCGGCGCTGGCGCGAAAGCCCCAGGTCGTCCTCGTCGACGAACTCGCCCACACCAACGCGCCCGACAGCCGCCATCCCAAACGCTGGCAGGACATCGAGGAACTGCTCGACGCCGGCATCGACGTCTGGACGACGCTCAATGTCCAGCATCTCGAAAGCCTCGCCGACGTCGTATCGCGCGTCACCGGCGTCGGCGTGCGCGAGACCGTGCCGGATCGCGTGCTGCAGAACGCCAATGACGTCATCCTTGTCGACATCACGCCGGAAGAACTGCTCCAGCGGCTGAAGGAGGGCAAGGTCTATGTTCCCGAGACCGCGAGACGCGCGATCCAGAATTTCTTCACCCCGCGCAACCTCACCGCCTTGCGCGAACTCGCGCTGCGTCGAACCGCGGAACGCGTCGACGACCAGATGGTCGATTTCCTTCGCCAGGGCGCGATCGAGGGACCCTGGGCGACGGCGGAACGCCTGCTCGTCTGCGTTGGCCGCGACCCAAGCTCGGAGGCGGTCGTTCGCGCCGGCGCGCGCCTCGCCACAGCGCTCAACGCGACATGGATCGCGCTTCACGTCGAGCGCGCCGGCCAGGAGGAACAATCCTCCGAAGTCGTGAGACATGTCGATCAGTCGCTGCGGCTCGCGGAGCGGCTCGGCGCCGAAGCGGCGCGCGTCTCCGGAGACGATCTCGTGGCGGAAACGCTGCGTTTCGCGCGACGCGAGAATATCACCCAGATCGTCCTGGGACGTTCGCGCGCGCGGCCTTTTTCGCGGCTGCTGCGGCGTTCGCTAACCGACGAAATTCTTCGCCGCTCGACCGATATCGCGGTGCATGTCGTCGTGCAGGAAGACAGCCCGCCCCCAAGCGGACAGGCTTGGAAATTTCCGACCTTGTCACAGACATGGCTTGGCTTCGGCGGCGCCGCCCTCGCCGTCACGATCACGGTCCTCGTCGGATCCGGCCTCGAGCGCTGGCTCGGCCTCGTCGATCCGTCGGCCATCTTCCTGCTTCCCGTCGTGCTTTGCGCCGTTTGGCTTGGGATGTGGTCCGCGATCATCGCCGCGGTTCTGTCCTTTTTCGCCTGCGACTTCTTCTTTTTCGAACCGCGCTATGAAATGACGATCTCGCAGCCGCAGGAGTTTCTTTCGCTCCTCGTCGCGCTGGCGGTCGCCGTCATCACGGGAATGCTCGCGAGCAAAATGCGCGACTATGCGCGAAACATGCGCCAGCGCTCGCAGGCTGTGCAGTCGCTTTTCGAATTCTCTCGCAAACTCTCCACGATTACGGCGCTCGACGACATTCTCTGGGCGTCCACGCTGCAAATTCAGAAAGCCGGCGACGCGTCCTGCGTCGTGATGCTGATCCCTGAGGACGGCGGGTTGAAAGTGTCGGCGGCCTGGCCGCCGGTCGACCGGATGGACGCCGGCGAACTTGCCGCCGCCCGCTGGGCGCAGGAAAAATCCGAGCCTGCCGGATGGCGGACGGACACGCTGCCCAATGTGCGCTTTCAATTCCGGCCGCTCGCGACGGCGCGCGGGGTCGTCGCCGTTTGCGGAATCGAGCCCAAGTCTCCCGAGGAGCCGCTCTCCGCCGCAGCGGAAAGCGCGATCTCCTCGCTCATCGAACAGACGGCGATCGCCATCGATCGGTCGATGCTTGTCGGCGAATCGGTCAAGGCGGCGGCTTTGGAAGAAAATGAAAAATTGCGCACAATTCTGTTGTCCGCCCTGTCGCATGATCTGCGCACGCCCTTGACCTCGATCACTGGCGCGGTGACGAGTCTGCGCGAGCTGGGCGAGAAGCTTCCGCCTGAGGATCGCAAGGACCTTCTCCTGTCGATCGAGGAAGAGGCCGGGCGCCTGTCGCGCTTCATCGCCAATATGCTCGACATGTCGCGCATCGAATCTGGCGCGGTGGCGCCGCGCAGCGATCTCGTCGATGTCGCGGAGGTGATCCGCGGCGTTCTCGAACGATCGAAGAAGACTTTTCTGGGCAAGGACACGTCGATCAGCATCGCGCCGGATTTGCCCGCCATTCGAGGCGACGCCAATCTCCTCGGCCAGGTGCTCTTCAACCTGATCGACAATGCGCATAAATACGGCGGTCCGGCCGGCGCGATCATTCACGCCCGGCGAGAAGGCGGCGATGTCGTCATCACCGTCACCGACGAGGGACCCGGCGTGAAACCGACCGACCTCGAGCGCATCTTCGAGAAATTCTATCGCAGCGGGCGCGCCGACGGCCGCAAGGCCGGCACCGGCCTCGGCCTCTCGATCTGCCGCGGACTGGTCAGGGCGATGGGCGGAACCATCGTCGCGCAAAGCCCCGCCGTCCGCCGTCGGGGAACGAGGATCATCATGCGCTTTCCAGCCGTCGGCCAATCGAAACAGGGCGTGGCGGCATGAGCGACGCGCGCGTGCTCGTCGTCGACGACGAACCGCAGATCCAGCGCGTCTTGCGGCCCTCGCTGACGGCCAGCGGCTATGAGGTGCGCGAAGCGGCGACCGGCCGCGAGGCGCTCGCGGCCGTCCGCGATCATGCGCCCGATCTCATCATCCTCGATCTCGGCCTGCCCGATATGGAGGGCAAGGAAGTGCTGCGAAGGCTGAGAATATTCACGCGAACGCCGGTGATCGTGCTCTCCGCGCGCGATCGCGAGTCGGAGAAGATCGCGGCGCTTGATCTTGGCGCCGACGACTATGTCGAGAAGCCCTTCGCGATGGGGGAATTGCTGGCGCGCATGCGCGCCGCCCTGCGCCACTCGCAGGATGCGGCTCTTGAGTCCGAATGCGTCGTCGCCGACGGACTCATGGTGAATGTGCCTAAGCGAATGGTGACGAGAAACGGCGCGCCGGCGAAACTGACGCCCAGGGAATTCGATCTTCTCGCCTTTCTCGCGCGACATGCGGGCCGGCCGCTGACGCATCGGGAAATCCTGAAAGCCGTATGGGGCCCGGCGCATCAAAACGACAGTCAGACCCTGCGCGTCTTCATCGGTCAGTTGAGAGCGAAGATCGAGGACAACACCGCGGCGCCCAGAATCATCGTCACCGAGCCCGGCGTCGGCTATCGGTTCATGGCGTGCGAGCGATAACGTCCTGCGGATGGACTGGGGATGTTTTGGTCGCCGAAGGACGGAGACAATTTCGCCAAGCGATCAAAAAAGCGCAATCAAATCAATCAATCGTTAAATCAATCCCGGTCAGGGACATGCCGAAGACGACGACGCATAGCGCGAGCGCGACCGTCACTCCGACAAGCGGCGCGGCGAAGCCAGGGAGTTTCTTGAGGAAGCGCATGAACCGGTTCGCCTGAGAATGAGCGCGATCTAAATGGCGCCTCGTTAAAAGAGGGTTAGCGACTCCCTGTCAAGCGCAAAGCGAAGGCGTCAATCAAAAAAGGCGACTCTTGTCGCGGCTCCCTGACGCCCCCCTCGGCCCTGGGCCGCTCACTTGCGGCGCCTGCGACGCCAGGACTCGAATACCCAGCCGCCGGCCAGCAGCGCCACAAGATAAACGATCGCGGCGCGCGCGATTTCCGGCAGCTGATCCGCCACTGCCGGCCAAAAAAGAAACGCCAGGAGCGTGATCGCGCCCGCCAGGAGCGCCGCGAGAAGCGCATCGTGATCCATGTCCCCGATCCTTCCGCACGCCGCCGCGATACATGCGACGCCGACTCGATGCGCATTCGCCGTTCAGCGCCTGCTCCTTAAATAGGGACCTCGACTGAAAACAAGATTCGAAAACCCCGTTTCGATCGTTAACATTGATTTCAAGAAGCTTGCCGTCGGCCGCGGCTTCGTCCGCCGCCTGGCCGGCTAAACCAATGAAATATTGGGAAGCAGGCCGACTCGGTCAAACGGAACGAATACGCAAGCTAAGCGTTAGCTAGGGTGCAGCCCGCCTTTCGGCTGTGACTAAGGAGGCACACGTGTCCCGGAAACTTATCGTCCTTGCGCTTGGAGCTGCGGCGGCGTCCCTCGCATCTTCTGCTTTCGCCGCCGATCTCGCCGCTCCCCCGCCGCCCCCGCCGCCGCAGGCCGTCCTCGCGCCCGATCCGTTCGCGCCTGTGGTCGCCGTCGTCACCCTGCCGGTCACCGTTGCGGGCGCCATCGTCACCGCAGTCGCGCCGCCGCCGCCCCCGCCCCCGGTCCTCGCGGCTTATTGACGGTCGCGCGTAAATTCGTCGACCAGGCGTTTCGCACGGTGGCGACTTCCACCGTCGAAACGCGTGGTGGCGTCCACTATGCGTGCGGCCAGCGGCGTTCACGGAACCAGTTGCGATAGTCCGACATTTTCGCGCGCTGGGCGGCCGGCGCCCGCCGCGCGCAGGTCGCCGCCTCGGCGCTCCCCTCCGGCGCGCCCCATCGCAGCTCGACGCAATCATTGGGATTGTATCCCATTTCAAGATCCTCGGCGCGATCGATCACGTCCTTGAGCGAGAGCGTCCAGGCGGAGCCGTCGCTGCGCGTATAGGCGAATGTTCGGGCCGCGAGTTCGCCCGCAAGCGCGCTTTGCAGTTGCGCCTTCACATTGGCTGGGCTTTGGCCAAACGGCATCGCATAGCGCTCGCTGCGCCGTGCGACGCGATCGGGATAGCCGCGCACCACATCGATGGCGATCAGCAGACGCAGATCGCGCGCCGGCGTCGAGAAATCCTCCCACGGGCCGGCAGTCGCGAAAATCGCCGCCCCGTCCGGCATGGAGGCTTCGCCGCGGCCACCGTTCTGGAACTTCCGGCCGTTTTCGACCGCCGTCGCGCGCGTCTTCACCTGCTCCTCGAGCGCCGTAATCGCCGCCAGCATCGCGCGCGTCGGATCGAGCGGCTCGGGCGACATCACCTCGTCCATGCGATCGTAAAAGTCCTCGGCGCCGAGCTGCGTCTGCTCCAGGGAAAAATCGCCGTAATCCGGGTTCTTGGCGATTTCCGAATTGGTGAGCGCCCGCAACGCGCCGTTCTCCCTTACCACCGGCCGGAAGCGCTTGAAGCCGGGACTGCCGAGCGTGGCTTCGTTCGCGAAGAGGAAGTTGCCGCGCCAGAACCGCTTGCGGGTGACAGTGCCGTCCGGCTCGGCGTCGACCGCAAGAAAGACGCCCGCCGCCTCCGGCGACTGCGGAACGCGCTGCACGAGCATCATGACGTGCCCATAGGGATCGGCGTAGGCGGTTCCGGGACGCAATGTCTCTTGCGTCAGCGGGACGGTGTAAAAATCGCTCTTATCGCTGTTTGCCGCTGCGCGCACCGAACCGGAATGAACGACGTCGCCCACGGCCCGAAAATAGCCGGCGACGCCCGCCGGCCGCTTCGGCGCAGGCGGCTTCGCGGGCGCGGCCGCCGCGGCGGGCGCGCCCGGCTGGGCCTGTTGCGGCTGTGAGAACAGCTGCTGCAAGATATTGGTTGGCGCCGCCGCGGGCGCGGAAGCCGGCGGAGCGGCGGCGGACGCCGTGACTTGTTCCGGCGGCGGCGCGGGCCGGGTGACTTCCGGGTGCAGAATATCGAACCGCTCATTGCATCGGGGCGCCGCGCCGCCGGCCCCGCGCGAGCAATTCGAATAGGCGAAGGGCAGCCCCATCTTGAAGGCGAAATAGGCGCGCAGGAAGTAGACGAAATCCGCGCAGTCGGGCTTCAGCGACAGGGTGAGGCTGTCTTCGCCGGTTCCGAGATGATTGAACAGCACATTGCGCGACGGATTGCGCAGCACCTCATGCCACGTCTTCCATGACTGCTCGGCTTCGAGCGGCGCATCGAACAGCTTGGCGATCCACGCCGAATATAAATTTTCGGTCGCGCGGTCCCATTTGCCGCGCAGCGCCCAGACGGCGCCTCCGGTCGCGCGCGAGGCGGAAGTCTTTTGCGCGCTCACGTCGATTTCCCTCGTCATCGCGCCGCAGCCGGAGAAAATGCCGCCGCCCCCGAGCGTCGCGCGCCAGGCGCCGGCGGCTGGCGACGCGACCTCGGCGAACCAGACATAGGGCGGTCCGCCGCGCTGTTGCCGCGCCCTGGCGGCGACGCGTCCATCAGGAGCGATCAGTGAAAGCTCGCCATCGACCGGCTTTTCCGCAGCGACGAGGACGCGCAAGGGCGCGCCTTTCCACGGCGCCTCCGGCGACGCCAGGACCGCGATCTCGGCCGTTTCTTCGCAGCCGCCCGATGAAACCTGGGCCCAGCCTTCCGACAATGGAAAAAGGAAGGCAAAAAAAGCTCCTGCGATCGGCAGGGATGCAGCGAATCGGCGCGCTGAACACATGTTTGATCCCCCTCTTGGGCCGCTCTCTCGATTCGTTTCCGTCAGAGTGTGATTTGCAGGCCAAAAAGTTGGCAGGAATCAGTCGGCGAACGTGAGAATTGGCCCTGCACAGATTTCGCCCTTTCGGCGCGACGGCCGCTGGCGCATCGGACATCCTGGACGGCGTGATACTATAGGCAACTGAATTTACCTAGTTTTCGCGTTACGAAACTGTCTTGGCGGCTAAACAATCTTGGCGGTTAAGCCCTGCCCGTCGCAAAAATGTCAGGAATATTAAAAAACCGGCCTTACGATGCCGCTTACGCTTAACTCGAACGCCAACGACGCAGTTCAAACAAGTTGGCTTTCGAGCGCCGTCACCCGGTCGACGAAGACCGCCTGGCCAGAATCGATCGCGGCCGCCTTTCGAGCGGCGGCCAGCGCCTGATCGAATTTGCCGGACTTCTCGAAGGCAAAGGAGCGCCACAGCTGAATGGCGGGCCTCTCGGGCCAAAGCTCCGCCGCCCTGGCGAGCGCGATTTCGGCTCCCACGCAATCGCCGATCAGCATGGAGACATAGCCGAAATGTTCGAAGCCGAGCGGATGTTCGGGCGCAAGAACGACGGCATGGCCGAAGCTCGCCAGGCTTTCGGCGTATCGCAGCAGGTTCAGCTGGGCGATGCCGAGTTGGAGGTAAAACGCGTAGCGACCGCGGTCGCCCCGGACAGCGGCCTGGAGCGCCGTCTCCGCCTCCTCAAACGCTTGGGCCGCTATATGGATGCGACCCAGGGTGAAATGCAGGTCGGGCAGATCGTATGTTTCTATGGCGCGGCGCGCGCAACTTGCCGCATCGTCGAGCCTGCCCTCGGCGAGCAGGGCCAGCGCTTCATTGTTGAGTTTCTCCGCCCCTGAATCGGCGAAGTAAGGCACCACTTCTCTGTCGCTCAGAAAGTCCCAATCAATGAGGCCCGCGGCGAGGGTGCGTTCGCCCCGCTCGATGATCACCACATCGGGACGCTCGGACTTGATGAGTTCCGGAAAGGCGCGGCGGCCGGTCCCGACATAGACGATTCTACTGAAAGATTCATTCAGAAACGGGCTCATGGACGTTGCAAAACTGTCGCGCAGGATCACGCAGCGCGGGAGGTTCGCATCGTCGATTTCATAGGCCGTGATCGACTGGCGCAATTCGTTGCTGCGGTCCTCCACCGCATGGGCGCGCTGGTTGCGGACATGAGGCAGAAGCTTTTCGGCGACGAACGGCGGCTCGGTAGACCAGCCGAGATCGCCCAACATGCGACGCGAACTATAGGTGACGTCCGCAGCATCGAGTAATCGAGGTTTGCGGGCATGGCCTTTGGGCCAAAGCGCGCACAACCTGTCGATCACCAGTCGGCAGGCGACATAAGCGGCATAGGCCGACCAATGCGTGTCGTTGCGTTGATAGATGTCGACCGGCCCGCCGCGGGCGGCCCTCAACAGATCGCGAGGATAGAGCGCTTCAATCCCCAGATCGTCGCGCAGATGGGCGGCGAAGACCTCCCCGATGCTGGGGGTTCGGTAGGAGAGATGATCGGGCAATGCTTCCGGATAAACGCAATGCGCGTCAGGCGCGACAAGGACGATCAGGCGCGCGTCGATTTCGCGACACTGCCGCGCGATGCGAAGCAGGGCGGGGTCCCATTCGCGGGCGAAGAAGTCCGATTCCCGGCAGGGCTGGCCATAATAGGAGGTGGCGTCGAATTCGGCGGCTTTCTCCAGATAGAGCCGGTCGAGGCCGAAAGCGACTTTCTGCACCTGGCCCTGCAGTTCGTCAATTGCGAAATCAAGCATTGAGCGAATACTTTCAAGTTGAAACGGTCCGTCAGGCCGCGGGCGGTCGCAACTGCTCGAGTTTAGCGACGAGATCGCCCACATTCTCAGCGTTCGCCGCGACGATCTCGGGAATCTTGAACCCCAGCAACCGCTCGATGCGCATCATCAGGACGGTGTGCCCAAGCGAGTCCCAACCTTCGATGTCGGCCGCCACCGTGTCGTCGGCGATCTCAGCTGGGTCGCAGCCGAAGCACTCCGTGATCGCCTGCACGACTCCCGCCCTGATCGCGCTCATGCGTCGCTCTCCATGTATTTCTTGATATTTTCCGAGCGGCTGACTTTGCCGGCGGTTGATTTGACAAGCCAGCCGGGCGTCACCACTTCCACCCGGCGCAGACCCAGTTCGAGGACGTCATAGACTCTCTGCTTGATCGTCCGCTTGAGGTCGCGCACCGCTGACGCAGCGACCAGATCGGACTCGACGATGACCACCGCCTCTTCGCTGCCCGTCTCTTCCTCATAGATCGCGAAAGCGACCGTCCGTCCGGGCTTCACTCCGGCGACGTCATTGACCGCATGCTCGATGTCGTTGGCGTAGAAATTGCGGCCGTGGATGATCAACATTTCCTTCTTACGGCCGCAGACAAAAATTTCTCCGTCCAATAAAAATCCGATGTCGCCGCTGTGATACCAGCCATCCGCGTCGAAGGCGGCGGCTGTCGCCTCATCATTCTTGTAATAGCCGTCGAACAGGAAGTCGCCGCGCACGCAGATTTCGCCCACCGGACTGCCCTCGGTCGCGGGGCTGGCGTCGATACGCACTTCCAGGCCGTCGATCGGGCGGCCGCAGGACATGAACACTTCGCCGCGCGCATCTCCCGAATCCAACGCCACCGCGCGGCTCTCGCTGCGCAAGGCGTCGATGCGAATGCGCACCGACCGCGGCGCGCGATTGAGCGACGATTGGGTCGTCGCAAAGACGTTTTCGGCCATTCCGTAGCTGGTGACCAGACGGCCGGGTAAAAGGCCGTCGGCGCGAAAGGCGGCGTTGAACGCGTCGAAGGTCGACTGCTTGCAAGGCTCCGACGTCGAGACCATGGCCTTGACGCTGGAGAGATCAGCCTTGAAGGCGGGCGGTCGCGTGCGGGTCATATGAGCAAGAGCGAAATTGGGTTGCCAGCTGTGAGTGGCGCGATGGCGTTCGATCGCGGTCAGGATCGACATCGGTTTCGCGACCCATTCGAAGGGGTCGAGGGCGACCACGCTCGCCCCCACGCTCAGAGGCATCAGAAACGAGGTGATGAGACCCATGTCGTGATAGAGCGGCAGCCAGCTGGCCACGATGTCGTCGGCGCCGAAGTCGACCGAGCGGGCGTAGGAGGTCACATGACGTTCGATCTGCCCGTAGGTGAGCATGACGCCCTTCTTCAGACCGGTTGTGCCGGAACTGTGCTGCAGCAGGGCGAGGTCGGCGCCGCCCCGCTGAACGATCGGAGCGCCGTCATGCTCCGGAAGCGGATCGACGCCGGCGACGATCAGCTGGCAGCCGACCGGCGCGGCGATGGCGTTCAGCGCATCCGCATTGTCCGCATAAGTCACGGCGACCCGCGGCTGGATTCGCTCGAACAGCAAGCGATGCGCTTCCCAGTAAAGACGCGGATCCTGCTTGACGGTCGGAAAGGGCAGGTAGGACGGGATCACTCCCGCCATCATCGCGCCCAGAAAAGCGCTATAGAGTTCGCCGGAATGGCGCAGCACGATCACCGCGACCTCGCCCGGCGGCGTTCCGAGCTGCCGATAGAGGCGCGCCCATCGGCGCGCGCCGACGTCGAGATCCCGATAGCTGACAAGCTGGAACCGGTCTCCTTCATACAGCGCAAGAAATGGCTTGAACGCTCGATCCTGAACATGCCGTTCGAACGACTGAAGCAATGACATACACGACTACCCCTGCTGCGGCGTGCGCGCCATCGTCAGCGCGATTACGCACGTCTACCGGTCGACAAGGCGGAAGGTACAGACTTTCAGAACCAAGGCGTATCTAAAATGAACGGATTCGTGGCTGGGGGACCTGGATTCGAACCAAGATTAACGGAGTCAGAGTCCGCTGTTCTACCGTTGAACTATCCCCCAAAAGCGCGGCGTTGCGCTTGTGCGAACCGCTGGTGACTTAGAGAGCGCCGCTGACGGTGTCAACAGCCGGACGCCCGCCGTCATAACGGCTTCCCGCCGGGCATATTCGAGGCAGGGAGGCCAAATGCGTCCCTGGAGGCGCGTCGCGGCGCAGATCGCCGCCAAGGGCGGACATCCGCTGGGAGACGGCCGCACGTCAGCCCCGACGAGCCGTCCAGGCTCCGCCTGCGAAACCCTTGCAGGCGGCGCGGCGATCCGGCATGTAAGGAATTTACGCCAGCGTTACGGCGTTTCAATCATCGTCGCTTTGCGTTCGGCGATCCGGCGCGGAGCGCGAATGGGGAGCGGGACAAGACGGAGCGGCTTCGCGGAATGGATCGAGTGAGGGAAACCGGCCCACCCTCAATGGCGTCGGCGCAGGCTGCGCGCGAACTCCAAATCGGCGGCGTCGCGCCCGAAGCTTTCCGCGCGCGCCAAATCTACGCCGCGCTCGACCTCGGCACCAACAACTGCCGGCTCTTGATCGCCCGCCCCGAACGCCGGCCGCGCCGGCGCAACAGCGACTGTCTGCGCATCATCGACGCCTTTTCGCGCATCGTGCGGCTGGGCGAGGGCCTCAGCAAGGCGGGCCGGATCAGCGAGGAAGCGATCGAGCGCACCATCGTCGCGCTCGACATCTGCCGCGAGAAAATGGAGACGCGCGGCGTCACCCGCGCGCGTCTGGTCGCCACCCAGGCCTGCCGCAGCGCGGCGAATGGCGACGAATTCGTCGAGCGCGTGCGCGAACGCACCGGGCTGCGCCTCGACATCATCGACCGCGAAACCGAAGCGCGCTTCGCCGCCCGCGGCTGCGGCGCGCTCGCCGATCCCGCCGCCGAAAGCGTTTTGCTGTTCGACATCGGCGGCGGCTCCACGGAACTTGTTTGGCTGACGCGCGAGCGGCGCGACGAAAATGGCGCCTGCGCCTTTCGCGCCTGGACCTCGCTCGAATTGGGCGTCGTGACGCTCGCGGAACATTTCGGCGGCCGCAGCGTCTCGGCCGAGACATTCGCGGCGATGGCCCACCAGGCGCGCGAAAGTCTCGCGCCATTCGCGCAGCGCATGGCCGCGGAGCGGCGCTGTCCGCGCTTCCATCTGCTCGGGACTTCGGGCACCGTCACCACCCTGGCCGGCGTGCATCTCGGACTTGAACGCTATGACCGCTGGCGCGTCGACGGCCTGTGGATGAGCGACGAGGACGCGAGCCGGGCGATCATGCGTCTGCGGGCGATGAATTTCGAGGAACGCGTCGCCAATGGCTGCATCGGGCCGCAGCGGGCCGATCTCGTCCTCGCCGGCTGTGCGATTTTCGAGGCGATTCGGGCGCTTTTCCCGGCGCAGCGCACCCGCATCGCCGATCGGGGATTGCGGGAAGGCATGCTGCTCGAGCTGATGGAGACCGACGGGGCGACGATTCGGGGCGCTGAGCGGCGCGACGATTGACGCCGAATATCAGCAGGCTAGTTTGCTGCGTATTCCGGCGCCCGGGGGAGCGGATGGCCAACGCAGTCGACAGGGCGCGCCAATATGGCGCCCGCCGCGAGACAAGGCGATGAGCGGACGCGGATTGTATCGACCCTGCGTCGGCGTCCTGCTGCTCAATGCGCAGGGCCTCGCCTTCATCGGCCGGCGGCGGGCCAAGGGCGCCCACGACCAGACCCGCCCGCCCTATCTCTGGCAGATGCCGCAGGGGGGCATCGACGAAGGCGAAACCCCCTATGAAGCGGCGCTGCGCGAACTCTATGAAGAGACGAATGTCTCGAGCGTCGCCCTGCTCGCCGAAGCGCCGGACTGGCTTTGCTACGACCTCCCCAAGGGCCCGAACAACCGCTGGAGCGGCAAATATGTCGGGCAGACCCAGCGGTGGTTCGCGCTGCGCTTCACCGGCGAGGACAGCGAAATCGACATTCACGCGCCGGGCGGCGGATCGCATAAGCCGGAGTTCGACGCCTGGCGCTGGGAGGAACTGTCGGCGCTGCCCGAACTGATCGTGCCGTTCAAGCGGATGGTCTATGAGCAGGTGACGAAGGAATTCGCGCCCCTCGTCGGAACGCGCTAAGCCGAGCGCACGAGCCGCGCGGCGAAGAATCCGTCGATGCCGGCAAGGCGCGGATCTTCATTCGGCCAGTAATGCGGCAGCGTGCGCAGATCGCCGTCGCGGTTGATGAAGTCTTGAGGCACGCCTTCGCCAGGCTCGATCGGCGTTCGGCGGAAATCCGGATTGCGGCGCAAGAAGGCGGCGATCTGCTGTTCGCCCTCTTCCGGCTCCAGGGAGCAGGTGCAGTAGACGATGCGCCCGCCGGCGCGCGTCAGCAGCGCGGCGCGGTTGAGCAGCTTGGTCTGCAAGGCCGCGAGCGTTTCGATGTCGCCCGGCTTCTTGGTCCAGGGAACGTCGGGATGGCGCCGGATCGTTCCGGTCGCCGAACAGGGCGCGTCGATCAGAATCGCGTCGAAAGGCGGCGCCTGATAGGCGGCGGCGTCGCCGACCGCGACTTCGGCGTGCAAGCGCAGTCGCGCGAGATTGGCGGCGAGCAGCTTCAGGCGCTCCGCCGAACGGTCGAGCGCGATGACATGCGCGCGGGCAAGCGCCATCTGCGCCGTCTTCCCGCCCGGCGCGGCGCACATGTCGAGCAGGCGCTCGTCATGCCGCGGCGCGAGCAGCCGCACCGGCAGGGCGGCGGCGGCGTCCTGCACCCACCATTCGCCTTCGTCATAGCCCGGAAGATCGACGATCGGCGTATGCGCGCGCAGCCGCACCGAGCCTGTCGGCAGCGCGAGCCCGTCGAGCCGGCGCGCCCAGCCCTCCGGATCGTCCTTTACCGTAAGGTCGAGCGGCGGCTCGAGCATATGCATGGCGGCGATCGCGCGCGCCGTCGCTTCGCCGTAATGCTTGCGCCAGCGCAGCATCAGCCAGGCCGGCGCGTCATGTTCGCCGCTGGCGGCGATGTCGAGGAATTCCTCGCGACGCCGCGCGAGATTGCGCAGCACGCCATTGACAAGTCCGCCGAAAGCGGCGGTCTTCGGTTCAAGACGCACGGCGCGCACGGCGAGATCGACGGCGGCGTGATCGGCGGCGTCGAGAAACAGAATTTGCGCGGCGGCGGCGGCGAGCAGGAATTCAAGGCGCGCAGCCTGACGCGGCAGTCCTTTTTCGAGGAGTTCGCCGAGCGCATGGCGGATGACGCCCAATCGTCGCAGCGCGACCGTGACGATCGAGCGCGTGAGCGCCACGTCGCGCGCCTCGAGCCCGGACAGTCGGCAGGGAACGGCGTTCGCCGCGAAACATTCGTCGAGTCGGTGGCCGCCCTGCACGATGTCGCCGATGATATTGGCGGCCGCCAAGCGCGCCGGCAGTCCGGGAATCTTCGCCGCTTCCGCCTCGCGCGCCGCCTCGGCGGGCACGAAGCCCTGACGCGAACCTTGACGCGCCGGCGCGCGCGGCGATTTGGCCCGAGTGGAAAATGATCTACTGTCGCTGTCCGCCAAACGGCCTCTCCCTTAGCGAATCATAGCACAATAGGAGTCGCGACGGGCGACGAATGCATGGAGAAGAGGCCGTGTCGAAATCGGAAGTCCCAACAAGTTCGAAAGAGCGCTGCGCGGAGTTGGCGCCAGCCGCGCAGCGCGCCTTGGCGGAAGCGGAGGCGCGCCGCCGCGAGGCCGCGCAACGTCCGGCTCCGCCGCAAGAAATCGGCGGCCGCGGCGGACCTGACCCCGCACGCTATGGCGACTGGGAAGTAAAGGGAATCGCGAGCGATTTTTGATTCTTCAGCGCCGGTGGAGCACATCGATATGAGACACCCATGGTTACGCTCTGGCCTACTGCTTTGTCTGCTGGTCTGCGCCGCGCGGCTTGAACCCGCGCAAGCGCAGAGCCTCGATCTCGCATCGAGCAAGGTCGTCGACCTCAGCCACGCCTTCAACGCCGAAACCATCTACTGGCCGACCTCGCCGTCGGGCTTCGAACTCAAGGTTCTGCACAAGGGGCCGACGGCGGCGGGTTTCTTCTATTACGCCAACGCCTTTTGTTCGCCCGAGCACGGCGGCACCCATCTCGACGCGCCGATGCATTTCGCCGAAGGCCGCTGGACAAACTCCGATATTCCCGCCGAACGCTTGGTCGGCCCGGCGATCGTGATCGATATTACGGCCAAGGCCGAGGCGAATCCGGACTATCTGTTGACGGTCGACGACATTTCGGCCTTTGAGGCGGCAAATGGCCGCATTCCCGACAAGGCCATCGTGCTGTTGCGGACCGGCTGGAGCTCTCGCTGGCCCGACAAGAAGGCCTATCTGGGCGACGACACGCCGGGCGACGCGACCCATCTGCATTTCCCGTCCTTTGGTCCGGACGCCGCCGCCTGGCTCGCCAAGGAGCGCCGCCCGAATTTCATCGGCGTCGACACGGCGAGCGTCGACAACGGACCGTCGCAGGACTTTCTGGTGCACAGAATCATCGGCGCCGCCAATATCGGCGGTCTCGAAAATCTCACCAATCTCGACCAGCTGCCGCCCAAAGGCGCCATCGTCATCGCCCTGCCGATGAAGATCGAAAAAGGCTCGGGCGGCCCGGCGCGGATTATCGCTCTGACGCCGCGGTAAGCGCGCGTCAGCCGACGCCTGTCGCGCGCAAGAAGGCGAGCGCCCGCGCCCAGGCGTCCTTGGCCGGACCGGGCCGATAATTCTCGCGATAATCGGCGAAGAAGGCGTGCGGGGCGCCGTCGTAGACCACGAACTCGGCCGGGGCCTGCGCCTTCTCAAGGCGCTCGCGCATGGCCTCGATCTGTTCGAGGGGAATGCTCGGATCGGCGCCGCCGTAGAGGGCGAGCGTCGGCGTTTTCAACTCGGGGGCGACGTCGATCGGCCAACGTGGCTGCTCGGGCGTATGCGCTCCGTCAAGGCGGCCGTACCAGGGAAGGCAAGCGCGCAGGCGCGGATTATGGACCGCATAGAGCCAGGCGATGCGCCCGCCCCAGCAAAATCCCGTGATCGCCGCCCGGCCGGCGTCGCCGCCTCTCGTCACGGCGAAGGCGAGCGCCTGATCGAACGCCGCCATGGTCTCGGCGTCGGGGACTTTGGCGACGATGGCGCGAATCGCCTCTATGTCCGGCGCTTCCTGCGGGTCGCCGTAGCGGATGAGGTAGTCGGGCGCGATGGCGATAAAGCCGAGTTTGGCGAAGCGCCGCGAAATGTCGCGGATATGTTCATGCAGGCCGAAGATTTCCTGCGCCACCAGCATGATCGGGAAATCGGCTCCAGAGAGCGGGCGGGCGACATAGGCCGGCGCGCCGTCCGGCAGGGAAATCATGCCCGCCTCAAGCCCCTGCGCGTCCGTGGCGATGGCGCTGGACGCAGGCGCGCCCGCCGCTTGGGCGAACCGGCCCGGATCGGTCGAAGACGAAGGCATGAGGCCACCTCGGAATCTGTCGTTGAGATTAGCTAAGAAAGGGACGCGAATCGTCCAGCGACTCGCGCCGCCAGACTCGCGCCGCCAGACCTGCGCCGTCGGCGCGACTTCTCATCGCGCGCGAAAGCGCGTATATCGCCGCACCGTATCGACGGACCGCGCCGAAGGAGAGAAATAATTGCTCCTGTTCGCGCGCGGCCTGAGCGAGCGCCCGCCCGCAGCTTCGGTAAGAGCTGCGGCGGGTCCATCAAAGGAAACGTCCCATGACGCAACGATCCGACGCCGGCCCTGCCTCCGGCGGCGATGGGACGCAAGTTCACGCCCATCACGGATCCGAGCGGACGCGCGCCGGATTCGCCGGGCTCATCATCGGCTCCATCGGCGTCGTCTACGGCGACATCGGCACGAGCCCGCTCTATGCCCTGCGCGAGTCGCTCGCCCATCAGGTCGAGCATGACGCTCTGACCGAGGAGTCGGTCATCGGCGCGATTTCGCTTCTGATTTTCGCGCTCGTTTTCACCGTGACGATCAAATACGTCATTTTCGTCATGCGCGCGGACAACCGCGGCGAAGGCGGCATCCTCTCGCTCATGGCTTTGGCGCAGACCGCCATGGGCCGTCGCACGAAAGTCGCCTTCATGCTCGGCGTCGGGGGCGCGGCGCTCTTCGCCGGCGAAGCGATCATCACCCCGGCGATTTCAGTGATGTCGGCGATCGAAGGCCTCGAACTCGTCACGCACCGCTTCAGCGAATTCGTCCTGCCGATCACCATTTTCATCCTCGTCACGCTGTTTTGGGCGCAAAGTCACGGAACGGCGCGCGTCGCGGCCTTGTTCGGGCCGATCATGATCGTCTTTTTTCTCACCATTGGCGTCTTGGGCGCGATGCATATCCCCGAAGCGCCCCAGGTTCTGCGCAGTTTCGATCCGCGCCAGGGCATCGCTTTTCTCGTGACGCACGGCTGGCTCGGCTTCGTCGTCCTCGGCTCGGTTTTTCTTGCGGTGACCGGCGTCGAGGCGCTTTACGCCGACATGGGTCATTTCGGCCGCGGGCCGATCAGGACCGCCTGGCTCGGCTTCGTGCTGCCGGCGCTGCTGCTCAACTACCTCGGCCAGGGGGCGCTCGTCCTGTCGCGCCCCGAAGCCGTCGGCAATCCGTTCTTTCTGCTGGCGCCGGAATGGGCGCTGCTGCCCCTGGTGATCCTGTCGACGCTGGCGACGACAATCGCCGCGCAGGCGGTCATCACTGGCGCTTTCTCGCTGTCGCGGCAAGCCATTCAGCTGGGCCTCATCCCGCGCCTTGAGGTCACGCATACGTCCGCTTCGCAGGAAGGCCAGATTTATATCGGCCGCATCAACCGGCTGCTGCTCATCGGCGTGCTGCTGCTCGTCATCGCCTTCAAGAGTTCGTCGGCGCTTGCCTCCGCCTATGGCATCGCGGTCACCGGCACCATGGTGCTGTCGACATCGCTCCTGTTCATCGTCGCCTGGCGCAAATGGGGCTGGCCGTTGTTCGTGTCGATCCTCTTCGCCGCTTCCTTCCTCGTCGTCGAATTCGCCTTTCTCACCGCCAATCTGATGAAAGTCAAAGACGGCGGCTGGGTGCCGCTGGCGCTCGGCGGCTGCGTCATGATCATCATGTGGACATGGATGCGCGGCACGCATCTTCTCGCCGAGAAAACCCATCGCGACTCGATCCCGATGATGGAATTGATCGCGATGCTGCAGAAGTCGAAGCCGACGCGCGTGCCGGGCACGGCGGTCTTTTTGACCAGCGATCCGGAGGTCGCGCCGGCCGCGCTGATGCACAATCTCAAGCACAATAAGGTTCTGCACGAGCGCGTGCTGGTGATCTGCGTGAAGACCGAGGACCGGCCCCGCGTCGCGCCGCAAAACCGATTCGAGATCCACAAGCTCTCCGACGACTTCTACCGCGCCACGCTGCATTATGGCTTCATGGAGAGTCCGCGCGTTCCGGCCGCGCTCGCCGCCATGCGCAAGGCGGGCTTCAAATATGACATCATGACCACGAGCTTCTTCCTCGGCCGGCGCTCGATCAAGGAAAGCCCCTCCTCCGAAATGCCCGTCTGGCAGGACAAGCTCTATGTCGCGCTCACCCGCCAGGCCGCCAACGCCACGGACTTCTTCTCGATTCCCTCCGACCGGGTCGTCGAACTGGGCGCGCAGGTGACGATCTAGCGCGCGCAAAAACAGTGGACGGAACGGCGCCCAGGCCCTAAGCAACGGCGGCCTGCACGCCCCGCGAAAAGCCGGAAATCCTCCTAAGGCTGGTCGAGCGGCCTGGAGAGGAATAACCGCGTTACCAAGGACTTTTCTCGCTTATGGCCAGCCGCATCGACGACCGTTTCGCCGCCCTCAAGAAGGACGGGCGCGCCGCCCTGGTGACCTTCGTGATGGCCGGCGACCCCGATCTCGCGACGTCGCTCGACATTTTGAAAGCGCTCCCCGGCGCCGGCGCCGATGTGATCGAAGTCGGCATGCCCTTCACCGATCCGATGGCGGACGGGCCGGCGATCCAGGCGGCGGGCCTGCGGGCGCTGAAGGCCGGAACCACGCTCAAGAAGACCCTGAAGCTCGTCGCCGATTTTCGCGCCGGCGACGACGCCACCCCGATCGTGCTGATGGGCTATTATAATCCGATCTATGTCTACGGCGTCGGCGCCTTCCTGCGCGACGCCCGGGCCGCCGGCGTCGACGGCCTCATCGTCGTCGATCTGCCGCCCGAAGAAGACGCCGAACTCTGCATTCCCGCCCGTGGCGCCGGGCTGAATTTCATTCGCCTCGCGACGCCGACCACCGACGACAGGCGGCTGCCCAAGGTGCTCGAAAACACCAGCGGCTTCGTCTATTATGTCTCGCTGACCGGCATCACCGGCGCGGCGCTCGCGGACTATGCCGGCGTCAGTCAAGCGGTCGCGCGCATCAAGCGACATACGGCGCTGCCGATCGCCGTCGGCTTTGGCGTCAAGAATGCGGAAAACGCCGCCGAAATCGCCCGCAACGCCGACGGCGTCGTCGTCGGAACGGCGCTGGTTGACGCGCTCAAGGCTTCGCTCGATGCGGAAGGCCAGGCCGGACCTTCGAGCGTCAGCGCGGTGACCGGCTTGGTCGCGTCGATTTCGCAAGGCGTGCGCGGCGCCCGTCCCCAACGCGGCGGCGTGATGAGCTGGCTGACGAGGCTCGTGTCATGAATTGGTATTCGAATGTCGTCCCGCCGAAGATCAAGGCGCTGATCAAGCGCGAGGCGCCGGAAAATCTCTGGGTGAAATGTCCCGAGAGCGGCCAGCTCGTGTTCCATAAGGACATCGAGGCGAATCTCTATGTCGTGCCCGGTTCGGGCTATCACATGCGCTGCCCGATCGGGACGAGGCTCGCCAATCTGTTCGACGGCGGCGAATGCGAATTGCTCGCGACGCCGGAAGCGCCGCTCGATCCGCTCAAGTTTCGCGACATCAAGCGCTATGTCGACAAGCTGAAGGAATATCGGGTCAAGACGGGCATGGCCGACGCGGTGGTTCTCGCCTTTGGAAATCTCGAAGGCGCGCCCGTCACCGTCGCCATCCAGGATTTCGAATTCCTCGGCGGCTCGCTCGGCATGGCGGCGGGCGAGGCGATCGTCGCCGGCTGCGAACATGCGCTCGCCAAGCGCTCGCCCTTCATCATCTTCACCGCGTCGGGCGGCGCGCGCATGCAGGAAGGGATGTTCTCGCTCATGCAGATGCCGCGCACGACCATCGCCGTGCAGCGCCTGCGCGAGGCGCGGCTGCCCTATATCGTGGTGCTGACCAATCCCACGACAGGCGGCGTCACCGCCTCCTACGCCATGCTCGGCGACGTGCAGATCGCCGAGCCCGGCGCGATCATCGGCTTCGCCGGCGCGCGCGTCATCGAGCAGACGATCCGCGAGAAGCTTCCCGAAGGATTCCAGCGCGCCGAATATTTGCGCGACCACGGCATGGTCGACATGGTGGTGCCGCGTCAGGAGATGCGCGAGACTTTGGCGCGCCTGTGCGGTCTCCTGACCAAATCGCCGCCGCGCCGCGCCGCCGCCTGACGATACGAGGACGCGGCCGCAATGGATCAGCACGACGCGATCCTCTCGCGACTGCTCACGCTCCATCCCAAGAAGATCGATCTGTCGCTCGGGCGCACGGAGCGGCTGCTCGCCGCGCTCGGACGCCCCGACCTCAGACTGCCGCCGATCATCCACGTCGCCGGCACCAACGGCAAAGGTTCGACGATCGCCTTTCTGCGCGCGATGCTCGAAGCCGCCGGCAAGCGCGTGCATGTCTATACGTCGCCTCACCTGCTCCGCTTCAATGAGCGCATCCGGCTCGGCGAGGCGGGCGGCGGCAAGCTCGTCGACGATGAGCGTCTGAAGACGGCGCTCGAACGCTGCGAACAGGCGAACGCGGGGCTACCGATCACCTTTTTCGAGATCACGACGGCGGCGGCCTTTTTGCTTTTCTCCGAAGCGCCAGCCGACTGGCTGCTGCTCGAGACTGGGCTCGGCGGGCGCTATGACGCGACCAATGTCGTCGCTCAGCCCAAATGCGCCATCATCACCTCGATCTCCCTCGACCATCTCGAATTTCTCGGCGATACGGTCGAAAAGATCGCCCATGAGAAGGCCGGCATCATGAAGAAGGACGCGCCGGCGATCATCGGCTTCCAGTCGGAGCCAATCGCCAGGTCGCTGGAGCGGGAGGCGCGGCGCGTCGGCGCGCTGGCGATCATCGCCGGTCGGGACTTTCACATTTCCAACGAGAACGGACGCCTGGTCTATGAAGACGAACGCGGCCTGCTCGATCTGCCGCTGCCGCGTCTCGCCGGGCGCCATCAGCATGAAAACGCCGCCGGCGCCATCGCCGCGCTGCGCGCCGTCGCGCCGGACATTCCAACGGCGGCGATCGAGGCCGGGCTGACGCGCGCCGAATGGCCGGCGCGGCTGCAGCGGCTCATCCGCGGCCGCATTGTCGATCTCGCGCCGCCGGGCGCCGAGGTGTGGCTCGACGGCGGCCATAATGAGGACGGCGGCCGCGTCCTCGCCGAGGCGATGGCCGAGTTTCACGACAAGGCGCCGCGCCCGCTGGCGCTGATCTGCGGCGCGCAGACGACCAAGGACGTTCGCGCGCTGTTGAAACATTTCGTCGGGCTGGCGCGCGAGGTCGTCGCCGTGCCGGTGGAGGGCGAGCATAAGAGCTGGCCGCCGGAAGAAGTGGCGGCGCTGGCGCGGGCCGAAGGCATTCCCGCCGCCGCCGCAGCGGGCGCCGAAGAGGCGTTAGCCCTCCTCTCGACGCGCCGCTTCGACGCGCCGCCGCGCATACTGATCGCCGGCTCGCTCTATCTCGCCGCGGGCGTGCTGGCGCTCAACGGCTCGGTCGTCGAATAAGCCCCGCCGACGAGCATTTCGTCCGACACCCGACGCTGGCAACCGCGCCGACTCTCACACTTTCGCAAGCTCTTCGACAAGTTTGCGGGCCGCCGGACCGGAGGAGGCCGGATTCTGGCCGGTGATCAACCTCCCGTCCTGGACCACATGCGGGGCCCAGTCCGCCGCCTTGGAGAAGAGCCCGCCCTTGGCCCGAAGCTCGTCCTCGACAAGGAACGGAACGATATGGGTAAGGCCGACCGCCTCCTCCTCGCTATTGGTGAAGCCGGTCACCGTCTTGCCCGCGACCAGCGGCCGGCCGGCCGGACCCTCGACATGGCGCAGCACGCCCGGCGCGTGGCAGACGAGCGCGATCGGCTTGCCGGCGCCGACGAAGGATTCGATCAGTCTGATCGAATCTGGGTCCTCGGCGAGGTCCCACATCGGCCCATGGCCGCCGGGATAGAAGACCGTGTCAAAATCCTCCTGACGGACGCTGTCGAGCCGCGCCGTATCGGCGAGGCGCGCCTTGGCGGCCTCATCCGCTTCGAATCGGCGGGTAAGATCGGTCTGGAATTGGGGTTCATTGCTTTTTGGGTCCAGCGGCGGCTGACCGCCCTTGGGCGACGCCAGCGCAATCTCGGCGCCGGCGTCGAGAAAGACGTAATAGGGCGCCGCGAGCTCCTCCAGCCAGAAGCCTGTCTTTTGGCCGGTGTCGCCGAGCGCATCGTGCGAGGTGAGGACAATGAGGATTTTCACGGATTTCTCCTATGTCGGGCGGCATGCTCGCACGCTCGGAGTTGCAAGAAAATGACGCGACGGTCGGGCCGCGCCCGCTTCAAGGCGGGGGCAGGCGCGCGAGGCCACTTGGATTCGCGGAAAATTTGCTCCACAAGCGCGCGGAAGCGCCTTGCGTTAAGGCCGGAGCGAAGTGAATGACTCTGATGTTGGCGAGCGTTCTCTCCCGCGAGGAGGCGGAAATCGCCCTCGCGCGCGGCGCCGACATCATCGACTGCAAGGCCCCCTCGCGCGGCGCGCTTGGCGCCCTGCCGCTCGAAATCACCGCCGAGATCGTCGCCTTCGTCGACGGCCGCCGGCCGGTCAGCGCCGTGGTCGAGCTTCCCCATGACGTCGCGCATGCGCGGCGCGACTTTGAGGAGGTCGCCGCCGCGGGCGTCGACTATGTGAAATTCGCTTTGCCGGCGACGCCCGACGCGGTCGAGATCATCGACGCGCTGGCGCCGCTGACCGAAAG
Source organism: Methylocystis sp. (assembly GCA_051061375.1). Lineage (GTDB taxonomy): Bacteria > Pseudomonadota > Alphaproteobacteria > Rhizobiales > Beijerinckiaceae > Methylocystis. The sequence goes on from JBPFDW010000028.1 coordinate 62,157, forward strand.
AACGCGGCTCGTCGCCGTTCTCTTCGCCGATCTCGGGCCAGAATTCGACATTCTCGAGCCGCTGGCCGGCGCCGGCTTTCACGGCGCGATGCTGGATACGGCGCATAAGGGGAAAGGCCGGCTGCTCGACTATATGAGCGTCGGCGCGCTGTCCGAATTCGTCGCGCGCTCCCGCAATCTCGGGCTCGCCTCCGGACTTGCCGGCGCATTGGAATCACCCGACGTGCCGCGCCTGCTCGTCACCGGCGCGGATGTGCTCGGCTTTCGCGGCGCGCTCTGTCTGCACGGCGAGCGCCGCGCCGCGATCGACGCAAGCGCCACGACGCTGATCCGCGATCTGATCCCCTTGGCCCGAGATGCGCAGGTCGGATTTCACGCCGAATGGGCGTTCCTTGGCCGCGGCTATGTCGAACCGCCGGGCGCGAACGACACCGATTGCGTGTTTCTCAAGGATTATGTCGCGCCGGTCGAGATCGGCGCTTACGCCCATGAGCACGGCCATACGCAGCGCGTGCGCTTCAACGTCGAAGCCGAAGTGACGCGCGTCAACGGCTCCGACGACATGCGCTCGATCTTTTCCTACGACGTGATCATGGACGCGATCAAAATGATCCTCGCCGGCGGCCATATTGAGCTTGTCGAGACGATCGCCGAACGCCTCGCCGAAAGCGTGCTGCTGCATGAGCGCGTGCGTTCGGTGACCGTGCAGGTCGAAAAGCTCGACGTCGCGCCGGGCGCCGTCGGCGTGAGGATCAGGCGCGCCCGCGCCCATGAGCAGGCGCGTCGCCTGCAGCCGGCGCCGATGCGCATCGATGCCGTCAAATAGCGCGCCTCTCGTCGTCAAACTTGGCGGCAGCCTTCACGCCTCGCCCGCGCTCGCCGATTGGCTCGCGGCGCTGGAGCGCTGTCCCCCGCCGCTGACGATCGTTCCCGGCGGCGGACCTTTCGCCGACGCGGTGCGCGCCGCGCAGAAGGCGATGCGCTACGACGATGAGACCGCCCACGCCATGGCGGTTCTGGCGATGGAGCAATACGCCTTGGCGCTCGCGAGCCGCGCGCAGGCGCTGGAACTCGCCGCCTCGCTCGATGCGATCGAAGCGGCGCATGCGCGCGGGCGCGTCGCCCTCTGGCGCGCAGGCGCGATGGTCGCCGGCGCCCAAGACATTGCGCCCGGTTGGGACGTAACCTCGGACAGCCTCGCCGCCTGGCTTGCAAAGCAAACCGGCGCTAGGGCGCTGCTGCTGATCAAGAGCGTCGATGTCGGCGACGGCGCGCCGCTGAGCGAGATGATCCGCAATGGCGTTGTCGATCCGGCGCTTCCGGATTATCTCGATGGGACGCCGCTCTTCATCGCCGGCCCTTCGTCTCTCCCGCTCGCCGCGGCGCGTCTCGCCGACGGGGCGCCGCCCGGCGCAGCCATCGCAAATTTTCCAACCCGGAAGTCCCGCCTAATGACAAAAAAGAAAGTCGTCACGCCGCGCTGGGGTTGGGCGCTCACCGGATCGGGCCATTTCTTCACCGAATGTCTCGACATGATCCGCTCGCTCGATCACGTCGATCTCTTCGTCAGCAAGGCGGCGGCGGAAGTTGTGCGCATGTACAAGCACGATCTGGCGCTGCCCGAGACGGTGCGCATCTTCAAGGACACGACGGCGAGCGCCGCGCCGGTCGGCAATTTCTATTACAATTTCTACCACACGCTGGTGCTGGCGCCGGCGACCTCGAATACGGTGGCGAAATGCGTCGTCGGCATTTCCGACAATCTCGCGACCAATGTTTTCGCGCAGGCCGGCAAATGCCGCGTGCCGACGATCGTCTTCGCCTGCGACACCGCCCCCGAGCTTGAAACGCGCGCGCCAAAGGGCATGGTGATGGTCTATCCGCGCCGGATCGATCTGCAGAACACCGACGCGCTCAAATCCTTCGAAGCGACGCAGGTCGTCGAGAGCCTCGCGGCGCTGCAGGAGGCGGTGGAGCGCCGCCGCCGCGAAGTCGAGCCGCAACCTTAAACGAAAGCTCCGCATGAGCGAGCGTCTGCTGTTCCTGACCGGCCACCTCGCCTTGCCGCGACTGGAGCGCATGGTCGCGAGCTTCGGCGACGCGGCGCGGGACTGGCGCATTCACGACATCGGCGTCAAGGTCGCGGCGCTGATGACGCAGGAGATCATTCACCGGCGCCTGCCCCGGCCGGTGCAAGCGGATCGCGTGATCCTGCCCGGCCGCTGCCGCGCCGATCTTACCGCGCTCAGCACGGATTTCGGCGTCGCCTTCGAGCGGGGACCCGAAGAAATCGCCGATCTGCCCGCCTATCTCGGCCGCGGCGGCGCGGCGCCGGATCTCTCGCGCTATGACATGCGGATATTCGCCGAAATCGTCGACGCGTCAAAAATGAGCGTCGCGGACATCCTGCTCAAGTCGCGCGAACTCGTCGCCGCCGGCGCCGATGTGATCGATCTTGGCTGTCTGCCGGACACGCCTTTCGATCATCTCGAGGAAACGATCGCGGCGCTGAAGGCCGAAGGACTCAAGGTCAGCGTCGATTCGGCCGATGTCGCCGAACTCGACCGCGCGGCGAAGGCCGGCGTCGATCACCTTCTCAGCCTCGATGAAGAGACGCTTTCGATCCTGCCCGACAGATCGCCGATCGTTCCGGTCCTGACGCCTCGCCCGCATGGCGATCTCGATTCGCTGCAGCGCGCCGCGCGGCGCGCGCGCGATCGCGGGATCAGCGCCATTCTCGATCCGATACTCGATCCGATCCATTTCGGCTTCGCCGCGTCGATCGCCCGCTACGTCGAGCTTCGCGCCCGCGAGCCCGACGCCGAGATCATGATGGGCACCGGCAATCTCACCGAGCTGACCGACGCCGATTCCGCCGGCGTGACCGCAGCGATGCTCGGCATATGTTCCGAACTCGACATCCGCCATCTGCTCACCGTGCAGGTTTCGCCCCATACGCGGCGCACGCTCCAGGAACACGACGCCGCGCGACGACTGATGTTCGCGGCGCGCGCCGATCGCGCCCTGCCGAAAGGCTACAGCGACGCCCTGCTGCAGATTCACGACCGCAAGCCTTACGCCGCGACGCCCGAAGAAATCGCCGAGCTCGCGCGCGAACTGCGCGATACGAATTTCCGCATCGAGACGGCGCGGGACGGCGTGCACATTTATGCGAAAGGATTCCACCATGTCGGCGCCGACGCCATGGCGCTGTTTCCGCATCTTGCCGTCGAACATGACGGCGCCCACGCCTTTTACCTTGGCGCCGAATTGACGAAGGCCGAGCTCGCATACAGGCTTGGCAAGCGCTATCGTCAGGACGAGCCGCTCGACTTCGGCGTCGCGACGGACGTCAACCAAGAAGACGCGACCCGCTTCAAGGAAATGGGTCACACCATGCGCAAAGCGGGCGAAGGACCTGCGAAAGATGCCTCTGATACATGAATGCGTCGTCACGACGCTGTCGCCGGAAGGACGCCCGCATATCGCGCCGCTCGGATTGATCGAGGAAGAGGGCTACTGGATCGCCGCGCCGTTTCGTCCCTCGTCGACCCTTTTTAATCTCACGCACAATCCGAAAGCGACGGCGAGCTTCACCGATGACGCGCGCATATTCGCGGGCCTTGTCACGGGTCAGCGCAACTGGCCGCTCACCGACATTGAGGACTGGCCGGCGCCGCGTCTTTCCGCGGCGCTGGCGCATGCCGAACTCGCCGTCGAGCGCATCGAGGAGCATGAATTGCGGCCGCGCTTCTTCTGCAGAGTGAGGCGGATCGAGTCGCATCGCCCGTTCCTGGGCATGAACCGCGCGCGCGCAGCGGTGCTCGAAGCGGCGATTCTCGCGACTAGGCTCGACATGCTGTCGCGCGAAAAGATCGAAAGCGAGATCGCTTATCTCCAGATCGCGATCGATAAGACCGCCGGCGAGGCCGAGCGCGAGGCCTGGGACGTGGTGATGGAGAAAATTGAAGGGCATAGGGACCGGGCGAAGATTCCTGCCGCGCGTTGACGCATGTAGGTTTGGCGTTCCTTTCGATTCGAAGGCATCCGCCTTAGAGACGCGAGATGAAACGAATTGTGGCCGTGACGGCGTTTCTTCTTTTGGCGTCGCAGGCCGTTTGCGGCGACGCCCCAAGGAAGCCGCCGGATTCTCAGAGCTGGCTCGACAGCCTTACGATCGACGGATATTTGTCCGGAGGCGTCGCCATCAACTTCGCGCTCCCATACAACAAAATCAATTTTGGGCATCTTGATACGGATCGCGCCAACTGGCCGCAGTTCAATCAAGCGATTCTGAACGTCGAGCGGCCGACCGACAAGAAGGCGACCGATCCGGACTTTGGGTTAGCCTTCATCGGAATGCTCGGCACGGACGCTCGTTACACTCAGTTTCTGGGCCAAACCGAATATCTCATTCACGATCGCACGCAGCTTTCGATCGTCGAGGCGAATCTTCAGGCCCATCTGCCGATCCTGACGAAGGGCGGCGTCGACGTCACTGTCGGCCAATTCACAAGCTACAACGGTTTCGAAATGCTCACATCGAAGGACAATATTTTCTATACGCGCTCCCTTAGTTCGAATGCCGGGCCCTTCGTCGATACGGGCGTCATGTCGATCGTCCATGCGGCGGACTGGCTCGATCTTTACGCAGGCATTGTCACCGGCGTCGACACATCGATCGGCTGGCCGGGCGACAACAACAATTCGCCTTCCATTCACGCTGGCTTTGGCCTGAACCTCTTGGACGGCGATCTGACGATCCTCGCGATCACGCATTCCGGACCGGAAAATCCGAATGTGAAAGACCCTCTGCTGGTCGGTTGGCCGGGCGGCGTCATCGGCGGCGTTCCTGCCGCTTGCGCCTGCAACCCGAACAATTCCTGGACCTTTTACAACAATCTGACCACGACCTGGAACGCGACGGAAAAGTTGAGCTTCGCGTCCGACATCAGCTACTTTCGCGAAACCGCCTATAACCCGGTTTCGTTTTTCGGAACCACATTTGACGCGCTCAACGCTCTCCCTAACGGCTTTGGCTTAAATACTTCTCTCGTCCCGCAGCATCCTCGCGGCGCCAATGCATATGGGATCGCCCAATATGCGACGTACAAGATCGATGATTCGATCAAGCTCGGCGCGCGCGTCGAATATTGGCGCGACGACAAGAATTTCTTCGCCGCCGCCTATCCCGGTTATTTCGACAGCGTCAACTCCGAACATGGATTCCCTGCCCCCTCAGTCATCGTGCAGCCTCCGGGACAGGGAACAAGTTATCTTGCAATCACCGCCGGCGTCACCTTTTCGCAAAAGCTGACAGCGTTCCCGTTATTTTCAGGACTGATTCTGAGACCCGAATTTCGATGGGAGTCAGCGGTGAATGATGCGGCGCCGTTCTTTGGGCCGAATGGCCCCAAGCGCTCGCAGGGTCTCTTCTCGATGGACGTGATCGCGCCCTTCACGATTCGATGAACGCCGAAGTGGATGCCGGTGCGGCGTAGAAAATGCGTCAGTTCGAGAACCTAGAGCAGCGCGAGCGCCGTAGCCGGCGCGCAATGCGCCGCCTTCGCCGCCAAGGCCGGCGGCGCGGCGATCAGATCGGCGAAATCGGTAAATGCTCGGCCTTGCGCCTGCGCTAAACGCGCAGCGAGCTTGCGGCCGACGCCGGCGCAAACCATCGGCGTGTCGAGTCCGACCGCATCGCGCGATTGGAGCAGCGCAATCTGATCTTCGATCGCGCGCAATTGCGCGCGATCGAGAAATTCGGCAAGGGCGCGCCATTGCGCGTCGGACAATTCGGCGGCGTCGCGCCCGGCGAGACGCGCGAGCCGGGCGCGCGAAGCGGCGACCGTCTTAGCCCGCCCGTCGGCCGTCGGCGAAAGGTCAGCGTCCGATTCGCCCTCGGGAATATCCCCAAGCACGCGCCGTACGTCGGCCATCGACGCGAAGGCTTCATTGACAAGCGGCGTCCATCGTCCGGCGAGCGGCGCGAGAGTGGCGTATGCCTGAGGCGCACCGCGCGATAATCCGGCATAGGCGAGTTCGCCGCAGGCGAGGCGCTCGGCGTCGTTCGCGCCAAGCGCCGCGATTCGGCCGGCGCGAATCGGCGTGAGGTCCGCCGTCGTCGATCCGATGTCGATGAACAGCGCATCGGCGCAATGGCGCGCGACGAATTCGGCGGAGGCGCGCCAATTGGCGGAAGCGATGGCGTCGACATTCGCGCCGATTTCATCGCGCGCGATCAAGCCGCGTTCGCCGGCGTAGAAAAGAATGTCGGAACCGCCGATCTCGCGCGCGGCCATGGCGGCGACCGCAACGACCCCGCGCGCCCGGCTCTCGAAGGCGTCGGAAAGCTCCGCCGTCATCGTCACGCGATGACGCCCGGCGTCGCCGAGCGCGGCGCGCGCGTCGCGAAGCGCCTGCTCCAGGCTCGCGACGCTTTCATGCGGGGCGCAGGCGCGCTGGACGATCTGCGTCAACCGCCCGCCCTGAGCCCGCGCGGCTTTCACATGCGCGCCGCCGATATCCCAGCCAATCGTCGCTGTCATGCGCCCGCCGAAAGAAAAAGGGGAGCCGCGCGGCTCCCCTTCAAACCCGAAAATCTCGCGCGATCTCAGTTCGGCGCGAAGGGGTGCTTGGCTTCGTTGCGCTTGGCGACGACTTCCGAGGCCTTCGGCTCGCCCTTGACGGCGCGCGCGATCGCTTCCTTCGTCGCGGTGTAATTATAGTCCTGGATCTTCTTGTCGTCCGAAGCGTCCCAGTGAATGAACACGCCGACCGAAATGAAAATGTCGTCGGCCTCGTCAATCGGGATCACGCCCTCAGCCACCGAATCCGCAACCGCCTTGGC
>JBPFDW010000029.1:0-130682 GCA_051061375.1 Methylocystis sp.
GCTCGGGCGGTGCGCTCTTACCGCACCCTTTCACCCTTACCGCTTGCGCGGCGGTTTGCTTTCTGTGGCGCTATCCCTGGGGTCGCCCCCGCCGGACCTTATCCGGCGCCGTGTCTCCGTGGAGCCCGGACTTTCCTCTGCTTGACGCAGCGGCCGTCCAGCCGACTGGCGTAAAGAGGGATAGGCGCCCCGGCGACGGAATGCAAGGAGGCGTCAAAACGTCACGTTGGAAAGCGACGGCGGAACCGACATTTCATAGTTCGGTTCTCGCTCGGGAAACGCCGACGAAGCCGAATTCGAAAAGAGCTTTAGGGGAGTGACAATAATGCTGGCACGTCGTTCAGTTTTCGCCGCTCTGGCCATGACCGCAGTCATGCTCGTAACCCCGCATATGGCGTTCGCGCAAAGCCGAAGCGAGCACCTGACGCAAGCGATCGAGGAAACAAATGAGGCGATCAAGGAGGGCAAGCAGCATAACGCCTCCTCCTTCGCCGAGCATGCGCATAACGCCTGGGATCACGCCAAAGCGGCGAGCGGCGAAGATCCCAAGGGCCATATCAAGACCGCGATGAAACATCTCAGTCAGGGACTAAAGACCGCCAAGCGGACCCATCACGCGAGCCGGATCGCGAAGGGCGTCGGTCACGCAGAGAAGGCGCTGATTCATCTCAAGGCGGCGAATCAATAAGGCGGCGAGCCGCGATCCGCATCCTGCGCGTCGCGGCTCTCTCCTGCTCTAGCCTGCGGGGACAATCCCGCGAAATCTTTCAGCGATCGTCGTCTCCATCGGCTCGCCTCTCCGCCACGAATGTTGGCGATGAGCTGGCGAGAGAGCTTGGAACATTGTAAGCGTTTCACGGCTTGAAGCCCGAAGCGGCGATCAGCGCTTCCCATAAACGGCGCGCGCCTGGCGATGGATGGTTCCTCATGGAACAAAGCTGCGCCGATTCACGCAAGCCTCGGGTCGTCATCGTGGGCGGCGGCTTTGCCGGCATCGCGGCGGCGCAGGCGCTCGCCGGGTCCGGCGCGCGTATAACGATTCTGGACGGCAACAATCATCATTGCTTCCAGCCTCTGCTCTATCAGGTCGCGACCGCGACTCTCGCCGCGCCGGAGGTCGCCTGGCCGATACGCCATGTCATGCGGCGCCAAAAAGACGTAACCGTGCTGATGCTCAGGGTCGAGGGCGTCGATACGGCGCGCAAGGTCGTCAAGACCGAAAACTGCGAGATCGGCTATGACTTTCTCGTCGTCGCGACGGGGGCGACGCACTCCTATTTCGGCCATGACTGGGCGCAACTGGCGCCGGGGCTGAAAACCATCGCCGACGCCGCGCGCATCCGCCGCAGGCTGCTTCTCGCTTTCGAACGCGCCGAAGTCAGCGCCGATCCCCTCGAACGCGAGCGGCTGCTCACCATCGTCATCGTCGGCGGCGGTCCGACCGGCGTCGAACTCGCCGGCGCCATCTCAGAACTCGCCCGGCGAACGCTCCCGCCTGAATTTCGCCGCGCCGATCCAAGCAAGGCGCGCATCATCCTGCTCGAAGCGGGGCCGCGCATTCTGGCGAGCTTCCCCGAACGGCTTTCGCAATATGCGCGCGATTCGCTCGAACGAAACGGCGTCGGCGTGCTGACGGACACGCCGGTCGATCACATTTTCGAAGACAGAATTGTCGCGGGAGAAAAGGAGATCGCCGCCGGCGTAATTCTCTGGGCGGCAGGCGTGCAGGCGTCGCCCGCAGCGAACTGGCTGGGCCTCGACGGCGATTCAAGCGGGCGCATCGCTGTGAATGGGGACCTGACGGCTCCCGGCCTGCCCGACGTCTATGTGATCGGCGATCTGGCGTTTCTGACGGGTCCCGACGGGGCGCCGGTTCCGGCGCTCGCCGCTTCCGCCAAGCAAATGGGCGCATACGCCGGACGCGCCATCCGGCTGCGTCTCGAGGGACGCGCGCCGCGCAAAGCCTTCCGCTATCGCGACTACGGCGCTCTGGCGACGATCGGCCGCAACGCGGCGATCGTCAAGCTCGGGCGGCTGGAATTGACCGGCTTCCCCGGCTGGCTCTTCTGGAGCTTCGTGCATATTTATTTTCTGGTAAATTTGCGCAGCCGTATCTTCGTCGCGATGAGCTGGATCGCGACCTATCTGACGAGCCATCGCGGCGCCCGGCTGATTATCCGCTAAGGAGCGCGCACGCTTGGCGGCGATAACGCCGTCTCACGCGCTCCCGTGCGCGGCCCCGCCAGATTTCCGCTTCAAGCCGGAATGGATTAAATCCTCGGCATGAATGCGGCGCGGGACGAGGAAGAACGAGCGCGAATCGTCGACATCCTGGCGCCCGTCGCGGTCGACGCCGCCTATTCCTATCTCGCGCCGCCGGCGATGCGGCTTTCGCCCGGCGACAGCGTCATCGCGCCGCTTGGCAAGCGCGAGGCCTATGGCGTCGTCTGGTCCGTCGAGGCCGCGCCCGGCGCGCGCGGCAATCTCAAGACGATCAGCGCCCGCCTCGACCGGCCGCCGCTGTCGCAAACCTTGCGCGACTTCATCGACTGGCTCGCGCGCTATACGCTCACGCCGCGCGGCATGGCGCTGCGGCTCGCGACTCGCGCCGCCGAAGATGCGGGACCGGAAGCGCCGCGCACGCTCTATCGCGCGAGCGGGGCGGGGCCCAAACGATTGACGCCGACCCGCGCGAGAGTTCTAGCGGCGGCGGAAGGCGGCGTCGCCTTTTCAAAGAAAGCGCTCGCCGAAGCCGCCGCCAGCTCGACCGGCGTCATCGACGCGCTTGTCGACGAGGGCGCGCTCGAGGCGGTCGCCGCGCCGCCGGAGCCGATCGCGCCGAAGCTCGATCCCCTATTCGCGACGCCGGTCTTGGAGCCCGCGCAGCGGGAGGCCGCCGAGGCGCTGAAGGCGGCGCTCGCCACGCCGGCGTTCAAGCCATTTCTCCTCGAAGGCGTCACCGGCTCCGGCAAGACCGAAGTCTATTTCGAGGCGATCGCCGCGGCGCTGCAAGCCGGCGGACAGGCGCTGGCGATGATGCCGGAAATCGCGCTCACCGCGCAGTTTCTCGAACGTTTCGCCGCGCGTTTCGGCGAGAAGCCGGCCGAATGGCATTCGGGCGTCACCGCCCGCAAACGCGCGCGCATCTGGCGCGGCTGCGCGACCGGCGACGTGCGCGTGGTCGTCGGCGCGCGCTCGGCGCTGTTCCTTCCTTTTTCGAATTTGCGGCTGATCGTCGTCGATGAGGAACATGAAGGCGCCTATAAGCAGGATGACGGGGTCAGCTATCACGCGCGCGACATGGCGGTGGTGCGGGCGCGGATGGAGCAGGCCACGATCGTTCTCGCCTCGGCGACGCCGTCGATAGAAACCCGCGTCAACGCCATGAGCGGGCGCTACGGCTATCTCAAACTCGATTCGCGGGCGCGGGCGCGGCTGATGCCGACGCTGGAAGCGATCGACATGCGCAAGGAAGGCCCGCCCCGCGGCCGATGGATCGCGCCGCGACTCGCTCTGGCGGTCGGCGAAACCATCGCGCGCGGCGAGCAGGCGCTGCTCTTTCTCAATCGGCGCGGCTATGCGCCGCTAACGGTCTGCCGCACATGCGGCCACCGCTTCCGCTGCGCGCAATGCGACGCCTGGCTGGTGGAGCATCGCTTCCGCCGCGCGCTGATGTGCCATCATTGCGGCCATGTCGAGCGCCGTCCCGACATATGCCCCGAATGCGGCAGCGAGGATTCGCTCGCCGCCTGCGGGCCCGGCGTCGAGCGACTGGCCGAAGAGGCGGCAACGCTCTTTCCCAACGCCCGCATCCTCGTTCTCTCGTCGGATTTTCCAGGCGGCGCCGACCGGCTGCGGCGCGAATTGGAGGAGATCGCCAAGGGCGCCTTTGACATCGTCATCGGCACGCAACTCGTCGCCAAGGGCCATAATTTCCCTTATCTCACGCTGGTCGGCGTGATCGACGCCGATCTGGGCCTCGGCAGCGGCGATCCGCGCGCCGCCGAGCGCACCTTTCAGCTCCTCAACCAGGTGACGGGACGCGCCGGGCGTGGCGACAGGCCGGGTCGCGCGCTGATCCAGACCTTTCAGCCGACGCATCCGGTGATCGAAGCGCTGCTCTCGGGAGACGCCGAGCGCTTCTATAAGCAGGAGATCTCTGTGCGCGAGCGCGCCGGACTTCCGCCCTTCGGCCGTCTCGCGGCGCTGATCGTCTCCGCCAAGGACGCCGCCGCGGCGGAAGCGCATGCGCGCGCGCTGGTTCGAGCGGCGCATGAATTGCCGTCGTCGCCGCGCTACAGAGTCGCCGCGCCCGGCGCATGGCCCGAGGAAAATGAAATCGCGCTGCTTGGCCCGGCGGAAGCGCCGATCGCGCTGATCCGCGGCCGCTATCGATTCCGGCTGCTCGCCAAGGGACCGCGCGGCGCCGACATGCAGGCGTTCCTGCGCGACATGCTCGCCGCCGGGCCGAAAGAACGGGGCGGCGTGCGCGTGCAGGTCGACGTCGACCCGCAGAACTTCTCGTAAAGAAGCTATCCGCCGACGACGCGGGCGACGATCCTCGCCGTATAATCCACCATCGGTACAATCCGCGCGTAATTGATCCTCGTCGGGCCGATGACGCCGAGCGCGCCGATGATCCGACGTTCGCTGTCGCGCAGCGGCGCGGCGATCATCGACGAGCCGGACAGCGAGAAGAGCTTGTTCTCCGAGCCGATGAAAATGCGCACCCCTTCTCCCTGTTCGGCGCGCTCCAGGAGATCGATGACCTCGGTCTTCGTCTCGAGATCGGCGAACAGCAGCCGAATGCGCTCGAGATCGGCGGCGGCGGTCAGATCCTCGAGGAGATGCGCCTGCCCGCGCACGATCAGCTGCCGCGATTCGCCCATCGCGCCGGCCCAGGTCGCGAATCCCGCTTCGACGAGACGGGCGGCGAGTTCGTCGAGCTCTCTTTGCGCGGCCTGACGTGAGCTTTCGATGCTCGCTCTCGCCTCGGCGATGGTGCGTCCGCAGACGCGCGCGTTCAGATAGTTCGCGGCTTCGGTCAGCGCCGAGGCCGGCAGATCGCGCGGGACGGGTATCACCCGGTTCTCGACCGACCCATCGTCGGCGACCAAAATCACAAGCGCCCGCTCCGGCTCGAGCCGAACGAAATCGATCTGCTTTAAACGCGCATTGTCCTTGGAGGCGACGACGACGCCGGCGACGCGCGTCAGTCCAGAGAGCAGACTCGTCGCTTCGGCGAGGACGCCGGCGAAATCATGGTCCTTGGACGCCGCCTCGACCTCGGCGGCGATGCGGGCGCGTTCGCTTTCTTCGAGATCGCCGATCTGCAGCATCGAGTCGACGAAAAAACGCAGGCCAAGCTCAGTCGGCAGCCGCCCCGCGCTGGTGTGCGGCGCGTAGATGAGGCCGAGCTCCTCAAGATCCTGCATGACGTTGCGCACCGAGGCGGGCGACAGCGTCATCGGCAGAAGCCTGGCGAGGTTTCGCGAGCCGACCGGATCGCCGGAGGAGAGATAGCTGTCGACGATCTGCCGGAAAATTTCGCGGGCGCGCTCGCTGAGCTGCGAAAGGCTCGAAGCCGAAGGATGGGCAAGCGGGGGATTGCGGATCATGCGCCAACACTATCGCATCCGGGCCCCAAACGAAAAAGCCCGGCCGCGAGGCCGGGCTTCGTCGACGTCGGGGAGGACGGTCGTTCAGAGGCCGAGTTCAGGCATGCCGATCAGCGCGCCGAAGCTCTTGACCTGATAATTGACGCCAATGCGGGCGATATTCGTATCGAGGTAGTTGCCCGTGCCGGTGCGGTACGCCAAGGGGAAGGCGAGGTTCGCGCTGGAAGCCCCCTTCATGCGGGTGAAGATATACTCCGCCTTGACCGTCCAGTTGTCGAGGATGGCGTATTCGATGCCGGCGCCGATGGCGAAGCCGCCCTGCCACGCGGACTGGCTGACAGGGAACACGCCGCCCCACTGCTGGCCGTAGGGAACCACCTTGCCATAGGCCAGGCCGCCGGTGATGTAGGGCAGAAACCGGCCAAAGGCGTAGCCGAAACGCAGGCGCTCCATGCCGAACCATTGCAGCCGCGTGCTGGCGCCGGCGCCTGCAAAAAACGTCCCCGCATTCGTCGCGCGAACGTCGGCGTAGTTGAATTCGCTTTCGTAACCGGCGACAAGGCCGTTCGCGAACACCCAGTTGTAGCCGTTCTGGTAACCGACCAGATACCCGCTCGTGCCGATCGAACCGGAGGTCGGCAGGCCGAGGAAGGCTCCGGGCGTGAACAGGTAGACTTGCGAATATTGGCTGGACACGCCGCCGGCGTACGAGCCGCTGATGCCGATGTGGAAGCCTTCCCAGCTGAAGACCGGCGGAGGAGGCGGCGGCGCTTTGTAGTGCGGAAGGTCGGCCGCCGAAGCCGCGCTGACCGCAAGCACTGACGCGAAGGCGCCAACAATTAAGGTTCTGAAAGACATCTGAGCGCCTCCAATAAGCCCGTCCTCTCAGGACGAACGGCAGTTTCAAAGGCAAAGTATCATCATCAAACCTAAGACGTAATGAGCGCTCCGGGCTGGAACGGCGTTTTTCCGACGCCGTTGCCGATGCGCCACACCTTCGCGCAACGCCCTGTTTCTCAAGTCCTATTCTCTGCGCCGGCGCTGATCAGCGCCGCCGTCAGCACGCCGAGGCTCGCCTTATAGGCGGAAAGCGAGAAGCGCTGCTCGTAATAGCGGCGCGCCGGACTGACGCGACGCGCGGATTCGTCCAAAGGCGCGATCGCGGCCGCCCGGCGCAGCGCTTCGGCGAATTCCAAGGCGGAATCGGCGATGACGACGCCCGGCAGGCTCAGCGCCTCCTCATCCATTCCCCGCATCGCCTGCATGGTCGCGATCAGCGGCAGACCGCTCGACAGCGCCTCGACCGACTTGATCGACAGCCCGGTGCCGTTGATCGTCGGCAGCAGCGCGAGGCGCGCGTTGGCGTAAACCGCGCGGGGATCATCCACCCGGCCCAGGAACCAGTCCTTATATGCCGCGTATTCCTGCGGCGCCTGCGAACGAATGGCGGCGTCGACATTCCCAACGATCTTCACCGCGACGCCTTGCGTTTGCGGCGCGACCTCGCGCAGGAACCAGATCACGCTTTCGACATTGGCGGTATTGTTGCTCGCGACGAGCACGATGTCAGGCCCGCCAGGGCCGGTCGGCGCCTCGGGAACGGCGGGATAGAGCAGCGCATGGGCCTTCTCGGGCAGCAGGCCGCGAAAGGTTTCGGCCTCCTGCGCGTTAAGATGCAGCAAGAGATCGGCGCCGCGCATCGCGTCGAGTTCGCGCGCCAGCATCGACTCATAGGTGGCGCGGGGCGACAGCCAGGGCATGGTTTCGTTGATCAGCGCGAACTGGCGCGCCTGCAAGTCATGCGTGTCGAGCAGGATCGGAGCCGTCCCGCATGAAAGCCGGCGCGCGATCGGCATCAGAAAAAAATGATTGCAATGAACGAGATCGAAACGCGCGCCGTCGAGGCCGGGCGACAGAATCGTGCGCTCGGCCATGCCGAGACGCACCGCCGCCTGATCGCCGTGGATATAGGGCCACAGCACATTGCGTAGAAAGCGGGGCGAGAACAATGCGAGAAGCGGCGCGCCGCCATAATGGCGGGGAGCGCCGTCTAGCTCCGGGGTCGCCTGCTTGAACGCCTTCCATATCCAGTTCCGGCCTGGAACGAAGCCCGGATCGGAACTGATTGCGATTGGAAAAACCTCGGCGCCCAGCGCGCGATAGGCGGCGATCTGGCCGAGGACGACGCGGTAGGTGCCGCAGGAGTGCCAGGCCGGATGGATGAGCGCGACGCGCCGGCCGCGAAGCGGACGCTCGGCGCACGCCGAGCGGTCACTCGAAGAAGCGCTCAACCCGATCCTCCAACTGGCGCACGCCGCAGCCTAATCAGACTTCGACCGTTCCGACAATCATGCCTGTGCAGGAAACGCGCCGCGTTCTGGCGCGGATATTGTGCGGAATTCGAAAGAACGGAAACGTCGCCGTGAGACGTTCAGAGCCCGGCGGCGGCCGTCGCCAGGGCGCGCGCGTAAGCCTCCTGGCTGAATGCCTCTTCATACAGGCGGCGGGTGTCGCTTCTCTCCGGAGCCGACTCCTGCCCGCGTTCGGCCCGCGCTTGAGCGTCGCGCCACAGTTCCGCGAATTGCCGGGCGTTTTCAGCGAGCGCGACATTGCCCAATTTCGCCGGATCGACCTGCATGCCGCGAAACGCCAGCGGCGTCGCGACAAGCGGCGCGCCGCAGGACAGCGCCTCGACCGCCTTGATCGAAAGGCCATGGCCTTCGACGGTGGGCAGCAGCACGCAGCCGGCGCTCGCGTAAACCGCGCCAATGTCGTCGACCCGGCCTTTGAACAAGGCGCGGCGCGCCTCGTAGAGACCGGCGTCGCGCCGCTTCACGCCGCCGTCGATATTGCCGTAAATCGCGACGCGCGCGTCGCCCGCCAATGGGACGACCTCTTCCAGGAACCAGCGCAGGCTCACGTAATTGCCGTAATTGTCGCTCGCGACGATGATGATGTCGCGTCCGCACGCTAGCGGGGCCGACAGCACGGCCGGATAGATCAGCGCGTGCCGAAGCTCCGGCAGCAGGTTCTGGAAATCGCGATGCTCTTCTTCATTGAGATGCGCGCAGAGATCGGCGCGGCGCATCCATGAGAGTTCGACCTCGAGCATGTCGTCGTAGGTCGCATAGGGCGGAATGAAGAAGCCGCCCTTGTTGCGCAGCATATATTGGCGCGCCTGAATGTCCTGCGTCTCCAGCACGACGGGAACTTTGCGTCCGCGCATCAGCGTCTCGACGAAAGGCAGCGTGAAATAATGATTGGCGTGAACCAAGTCGATCGTTTCGCTCTCGAATCCTTCCGGCAGCGGCGTGCGCCTGGCGAGTCCGATCAGCCAAGACGCCTGATCGCCGTGAATCAGTCGCCACCAGCCGTCAACGAGAAGTCGCGACGCCAGGGCCGAGAAGGGCGCGCCTGAATAATAACGGCAATCGGCGCCGATGTCCTGTGAGGCTTCGATATAGGCCTGCCAGCGCGCGCCGCGCGGCGGGCGAGGCGCGAGATCGTCCATCATCGCCACGGAAATGACGCGCGCGCCGAGCGCCTTATATGCGGCGATCTGACCGACGTTGACCTGATAGCTGCCGCAGCTGTGCCAGGCGGCATGAACGACGGCGACGGTCTTGCCGGCGAAGGGGCGCGGCTTTGCGCCCCGGGACGCCGCCCGGTCTGCCGCGGAGAAAGAATTTTGATTCATCGTTTCAGACATGGCGCTGCAACATGGCGGTCGTTTCAAATTCCTTACCAAATTCGCGCTGATGGCCTCACCGCTAGGGGCGGCCCCAACCGGCTCGTCGCCCGATGCCGGGAGGCCTCTTGCATTTGCCCGCCGTTTTCAAATACATCCCCTATATGAGGCTTCGCTTCCCGCATCCAGTCTTATCGCCCGAGAGCGCGGCGGCGCCAAGCGGCGCCCCGGTCAGGCGGTACGGGGTCGCCATCGTCGGCAATGACAAGATCATCGACTGGCTGCTGCCTTTCCTCGAAAGCTACCGAGACACCAATTCCTCCTTGCCGCTGTATCTTATTCCCTATGACGACAATGTCGCCATGACGCGCCGCGCGGCGGAGATTTACGGCGTCCATTACGTCGGCGAAGAGCCCACCGAAATCGACAAGCTCTCGCATGAGCTTTACCCGGGCGTCTTCAACAGCAACCGCCGGCGATTGCGAAAGCTGCAGGCGCTCTCCCTGCCGCTCGACGAAGTCGCCTATGTCGACGTCGACGTCATTCTGTTTCGCGACTTCACGCCGCTCTTCGGCCGTCTCGAGAGCGGCAGGACGGAGTTCATCGTCGCCTCGCCAAGCTTCGAATATGTCTATAACGACAGGCGCGACCGCTATCCCTTTCTCAAGGATGCGCTTCTCTTCAACGACGGCTTCTGGGTCACCTCGAACCAATATCTGAAGCTCTCGGATTTCATCGAGACAATCCGCGACGACGCCGCGATCTTTCACGACGTGCGCAAGCGCGGCCAGCTTTTCGCCCAGCCGCTGGTCAATTTCGTGACCCACCGCCGCGGCGTCAAAATCGAACTCTTGCCCAATGTGATCGCCGGCGCCTCGCACGAAAGCTTCTACAAGGCGCCGGGCGTCGAATTCAAGAACGGCAAGCCCGTCGATTACGAGGGCAAGGAAATCTATTTCGCGCATTGGGCGGGCGCCACCGCCCTGCCGAAAAACGGCGTCTTCGACGAGGCGTGGACCCGATATTCGAAGGCCGCCTGGGCGAGGTTCAAGCCGTGACGCCTGGAGCCTTGCATCGCCGTCGGTTTTCCGCCAGAGCGTCGCTTTTCCCCCCGCGCCCTGCGACGCGGAGGTTCTGTTCCGCGCGAAACCACGAACGATAATGCGGACGCCCGGCATGCCGCGCCTGTTGTTCCTTTATCTGTTCAAGCGCATCGGGTTTGGCGTGCTCGTCGTGCAGTTCGCGCTCTCGATTCCCGTCGTCCTGTCCTATCTGCTTTATCAACTGCCGCCCGCCGCGGTGCGCGGCGGCCTTGTCATCCCCGCCCTCATCGGCGTAAGCCCGACCGTGGCCTATGTGACGCTGCCGATGGCGGTCGGCGTCGCCACCGCGCTCGAATTCGGCCGTATGGCGAGCGAAGGCATGATCGCCGTTCTCTATGCGTTGCGCCTCTCGGTCTGGGCGATCTGTCGCCCGGCGCTGGTGCTGGCGTCCGGCGTCGTCGTGCTCGGCTATCTGCTCGCCAATTTCGCGGCGCCGCACTATTCGAGCGAAATGCAGGACGTGCTCAATGTGGTGCGCAATTCGCTCAACCACCGCATGCTCGACGCCGCGCATTTCTACACTTTCGATAATGGCGTGAAGACGCTCTACATCGAGCGCTGGGAGACGCCCGACCTCGCGGTCAATCTGTTCGTTCGACAGCTTTCGGTCGAAAAGATGCAGGAGGAGACGGTGACGGCGGCGCGCGCCGAATTCCGCCGCAACGAATCAGGCGTCATCGTCGCGCTGTCCAACGGCAGCATCCAGACGCGCTCGCTGACCACCAACGACGTGCGCATCGCCAGTTTCGACGAATACGCGATGGCCTTGCCGATGCAAGGCAGCGCGTCGCTGCCCGACCGCGGCTGGCGGGGGGTCTATGAACTCTCCGCCGGAGATTTTCTCGCCAATTACGCCGCCGCGAAGCGCGATCCGCGCCAGCTTGGAGAGTGGATGGCCGAGGCGGCGAAGCGCTTCGGCGTGCCGACGCTCGCCATCGCCCATACGCTGCTCGCGATGGCTCTGGTCCTTACCTTCGGAAACATCACCGGCCGGCGCGGCGCGGCGGGCAGCCTCGCGACAATCGCGGTCCCGGCCGTTCACATCGGCTTTCTGGTCGCACTCGAATCGCTGCTGCGACTCAACGGGCTGTTCATCCTGCTTCTCGCCGCGCTCGCCGCCGCCGAAGTCGGCGTGTCCATCTGGCTCATCGCGCGGCTCAATTGGAGCCCGAAACCAAAACGTCTGTTCGGCGGGCGCGCGACTTCCGCCGCGCGCGACGCCTATGCGACGCCGCTCGCCTGATTCTCTTCGGACAGCATGGCGCGACGATAATCGGCAATCACCTTCTTTGGATCGCCGACCTCGCGCACGACGCCGCCCTCAAGCCAGAGCACGCGGTCGCAGAGCGCCGCGAGAAAGTTGAGATCGTGCGACACCATCAAAATGGTGCCGGTCTTGGCGAATTCGGCGATGTATTTCTCGCATTTGCGCTGGAATATCTCGTCGCCGACCGATAGCGCTTCGTCAACGATGAGCACATCGGCCTTGGCATGGGCGCAAATCGCGAAAGCGACGCGCGCGATCATGCCCATCGAATAGGTGCGCATCGGCTGTTCAAAGAAGGGCCCGATGTCGGCGAAGGCGGCGATGTCGTCGATACAGGCGTCGACCTCCTTGCGCGACAGCCCCAGAATCGCCGCGCCGATGCGGGCGTTCTCGCGCCCGGTCAGCAGACCGTCAAATCCGGAGCCAAGCGCCAGAATCGGCGCAATTCGGCCGGCGACCCTGAACTCGCCCTTGGTTGGCTGGGTGATGCCGCACAGAATTTGCAGAAGCGTTGTCTTGCCGGCGCCGTTGCGGCCGACGATGCCGACGCGCTCGCCCTTCTCCACCGTGAAATTGACGTCATGGAGCACCCATTTGTCCCTGTAGAACTTCTTCCACAGGCCAAACAGGATCTGCTTGAGCTGGTCGTTCTGATGCGCATAGAGCTGGAAAGCCTTGCCGACGCCCGCGCAAAGGATAGAAGGCTCAGATGACATCGACGATGACCGATTTATAGCGCATGAAGAATTGATAGCCGCCTATGAATACGGCGTAGGAGATCGCGACGAGCGCGAGATAGCCGAAGATATTCGGCAGGTTTCCGTCGAGCGCGACGCTCCGCAACATCTCGATGTAATCGCCGACAATATTCAGTCGCAGCCAGAGCGCCATCGATCCGGACATGGCGGCGATCTGGTCCAGGCGATAGAAGATCGGCGTCGCGAACATCAGCACCGGCACGATCGAAGCCATGATATGGGCGACATCGCGCGTGAACGCCCCGAGCGCCATCAGAAACCACACGACGCCCAAAATGAAAAGGAAGAAGGGCGCGACGAGCAACGGCGTCAGCAGGATTGTCAGGGGAAGCGTGCCGGCCGTCAGCAATCGAAAGACGATGTAAACGGCGAAGGCCACGCCGGCATAGGTGAAGGCGCGGATGGTTGCGGTCCAGGCGATGGTTTCGCTGGGGAAAATCGACTTCTTAACGAAATTGACATGCTCGTGCAGAAGCATCGGCGCGCGATAGGCGAGTTCGCTGAACAGATTGAAGGCGATCAGCCCGATGAAGATCGAGCTTGCATATTCGGTGACGCTCATGCCGGCGGAAAGCTGCGGAACGGTGAGCGAGAACAGCGCCGTATAGGTCAGCAGCATGAAAAGCGGCGAGATCACCGCCCAGAGCGGTCCGAGCGCCGAGCCGCGAAACCTGGAAATGAATTCCCGCCGCACCACGGCGCGGATAAGCTCCCGATTGCGCCAGGCGCGCTCGAAGGGCGCGACATAGACGGGAGGAATCGAGGCGAGCAAGTGTCGGCGCATCCTTTCAGGACCGTGATCTCGAAAAGCGCGGCGCGAGCGCTTATCACGATCACGCGCCGGTCGGGCGCCGGCGTGACCGGCGCGGCGTCGCCCGCATAGACCAGTTCAGCCTGCCTCATGTCAATGGCGGCGCTCCACCCTTAAGGGGACGGCATGGATTTTCGCACGCAATGCCTTCGCGGTGGGCCATGGTGACTCGTCGGGAGGCGATCGCCGGGCTGGCATCTCTCGGGGCTCTGACGATCCTGCCGGGCGGCGGAGCGGCGCAAGAGCCGCCTTACCTGCTGGGCGAATGGACCGGCGACAGTTTCGCGCCCATGCATGCGATCCGCGACGGGCTGTCGCGCGCGCCGCTGCCGCCCCCGGAGCGGCGCGTCGATATCGCCGTGATTGGCGGCGGCCTCGCGGGCCTCGCCGTCGCCTCGCTCCTGCAAGATCGCGATCTCATCGTCCTGGAGCGCGAGTCGGAGCCCGGCGGCGTCGCCAAATCGAAGCGCTGGCGCAATGTCGACTATGCCCTTGGTTCTGCATATATAGTTGATATTTCAGAGTCTTTCGGCGGTCTCTATGAGACGCTCGGCCTCGCGCCGCGACCGGTCAGCGCGCCAGTAGACATGGCGCTGACCGGCGTCGCCGGCGAAGGCGATCCACGGGACGGGAAATGGCGAAGCGCCTATGGCGACCTTAAGGCGCTCATGCGCCGGTTCCGCGATAGTCCCGACTTCCCAGGGATGCCGATCTCCCAGGCGTCAGCGCCGGCGCTGGCGCTGGACAGGCTGTCCTTGCTAAATTTCCTGCGCAGCGAGCATATCGACGCCGAACTCTTCGGGTTCCTCGACGCCTTTTGCCTCTCGGCCCTCGGCGCGCCTGCGGCCGAGATTTCAGCCTATGCGGGCGTCAATTTCCTCTCGGAAATCAACGCGCCGATCTATGCCTTCCCGGGCGGCAACGCCGCGATCGCCCGCGCGATGGCGGCTCGGATCTCTCGCGCTGGCGAAGGGCGCATCGTCACCGGCGCCGCCGTCTATGCGATCGAGCCGGCGGAGGGCGGCTACGCCCGCGTCGGCTGGTTCGACGCGCTTCATCCGGGCGAGCCCCGCTGCCTCGAGGCGCGATGGGCGGTCGTCGCGGCCCCCTACTTCTTCGCGGGCCGCGTCCTGCGCGGGGTCGATCCTGCCGCGACGGCCACAATGACGTCGCTGCGACAGGGAAGCTATCTCGTCGCCAATTGCTGTTTCGAGGGACCTTCGCCGAAACTGCGTTACGACAGTTGGGCGCTGGGCGCGCAGAGCTTCAGCGACGCGATCAGCGCGACCGCCGTCCTTCCCCCCGCCGAGCGGCCCAGGGATCACAGCGTGCTCACCGTCTACGCGCCGTTTCGCGACCCGCACGCGGGCCGCTTGCGCCTGCTCGCGGGCGACCGCGCCGGCCTCGCCGCGCCGATCGTCGAAGAATTGCGGCGCTTTCTGCCGGAGGCGTTTGGCGACGCCCGGCTTGTCGAAACGCGGCTGACGCGCTGGGGACATCATCATACGATCGCCGCGCCAGGAATCGTCGCGACGATGCGCGCCTTGCCCAAGCGCTTCGGCAATGTGCTGCTGGCGCATTCGGATGGACAGGGGATGCCGGCGGTCGAGAGCGCGATTGTCGAAGCGCTGAGCGCCGTCGAGATCATCACGAAGGGCTGAGCCCTACTCCACCGTCACGCTCTTGGCGAGATTGCGGGGCTGGTCCACGTCTTTGCCCATGAAGGTCGCGACGTGATAGGCGAGGAGCTGCGCGGGAATGGCGTAAGCGATGACCGCGAACGGCCCCGCGACGCTCTCCGCCATTTCGATAAAGCCGGCAAGTTCCGCGGCCGCGGCCTCCCGCGCGTGCGGCGATCCGATCAGGATCAGATGTCCGCCGCGCGCGGCGACCTCCTGGAGATTGGAAACGGTCTTCTCGAGGCTGGCGTCCGGGGGCGCCAGCACGATCACCGGCATGGCGTAGTCGATGAGCGCGATCGGCCCGTGCTTTAATTCGCCCGCCGCATAGCCCTCCGCATGGATATAGGAAAGCTCCTTGAGCTTCAGCGCGCCTTCCAGAGCCAGCGGAAAAGCCGGTCCGCGGCCGAGATAGAGCACGCTCGACGCCCGCGCCACGTCGCGCGCCACCGGTTCGATCTGCGCCTCGCGCGCCAACGCCTGCGCCATCTGCCCCGGCGCGGCGACGAGCGCCGCGACGAGTTCGCGTTCGCGCTCCCGGCTCAGCACGCCGCGCGCGCGGCCCAGCGCCAGCGCCAGACAGGCGAAGACCGCGAGCTGACAGGTGAAGGCCTTGGTCGAGGCGACGCCGATCTCGGGTCCCGCCAAGGTCTGGGCGACCGTATCGCTCTCGCGGGCGATCGTCGATGTTTCGACGTTGACGATCGAGAGAATGTGCTGGCCCTGCTCGCGCGCGTAGCGCAGCGCGGCGAGCGTATCGGCGGTTTCGCCGGATTGCGAGACGAGAATGGTCAGCCCGTTCTCGGGCAGCGGCGCTTCGCGGTAACGAAATTCGGACGCTATGTCGATTTCGACCGACAGGCGAGCGAAGCGCTCCAGCCAGTAGCGCGCCACCAACCCGGCGTAATAGGCGGTGCCGCAGGCCGAAATGGTCACGCGCGACAGCGACAGCGGATCGAAGTTGAGGTCGAACGGCAAGCGCACGACGCCCTCGGCGAGATCGAGATAATGCGCCAGCGTGCGGCCGACGACCTCCGGCTGCTCGTGGATTTCCTTGGCCATGAAATGGCGGTAGTTGCCTTTGTCGACCAAGAAGGAGCCAGAGAGCAGCGGCTGGAAGCGCCGCTCGACGGGCGCGTCATTCGCGTCGTGGAAACGCACGCCTTCGCGCGTCAGCGTCACCCAATCGCCCTCGTCGAGATAGGCGATCGAAGTGGCGAACGGCGCAAGCGCGAGAGCGTCGGAGCCCAGATAGACGCCCTCGTCGCTCCTGCCGACGGCGAGCGGCGAACCGCGTCTCGCGCCGATCAGGAGATCATTCTCGCCCTCGAAAAGAAAGGCGAGCGCGAAGGCGCCCTTGAGCCGCTTCAACGCCGCCGCGACGGCTTTCTCCGGCGTCGCGCCGTTGCGCATTTCGTCGGCGACGAGATGGGCGACGGCCTCGGAATCGGTTTCGGTCGAAAAGGCATGGCCTTTCGCCGTCAGTTCGGCGCGCAATTCGCGGAAATTCTCGATAATGCCGTTATGGACCACGGCGACGCGGTCGTTGGCGTGCGGGTGGGCGTTGGTCTCATTAGGCTTGCCATGCGTCGCCCAGCGCGTGTGGCCGATGCCGACGGCGCCGTAGAGCGGAGCAGCCGCGAGTTTTTCTTCCAAGTTTTTGAGCTTGCCGCTCGCCCGCAGCCGGGTCAGCCGGCCGTTTTCCAGCGTGGCGATGCCGGCGGAATCATAGCCGCGATATTCCAGCCGCTTGAGCGACTCGACGATCCTGCCCGCGACCGGACCCGTTCCAATAATGCCTACAATGCCGCACATGACGACCTCCAAAGCGATAATAGCAGGAGCGCCGCCAAAGCGGATCGGCGCGGGAGCGAGACGGGATTCAGGGTTAAGGGAGGCTCCCGCTTGCCCGCCTCGCCGCAAACTTCATAGATGACAGGCGCGCACGTCGGTCGCCGAAAAGTCGGCGCCTTTGAAGAGGAGCGGCCAATCGAGAGTCTTGGCGAGCGCATAGGCGGCGCAATCGGCGAGATTGAGCCGCGCTTTGGGATCGACGCCCTTGCCGTAGCGCCCGTAAGCGGCGATCGCCGCGCGCGCCTGCGCCGCGTCGAAGGCGGCGATTTCGATCTCGAATTCCGCCATTAGCCGCCACATGAGCGCAACGCCGTCCTCGCCCAAGCGCGCGCGCAAAACGCATGCGGACGCATGCACATTCACCGCAGACATCACGCCACGCCCGAGAATGACGATTGACTCGAACGCCTCCCTTTCCGGCTCGTTCAGGACTATGGCGATCAATGCCGAGCTATCGACGACGATCATAGCTCGTTGATGTCGTCCATGATTTCCTGCGGAGAACGCGGATCGAGAATCGGCAGAGCCGCTAATTCTACGACGAGTTGGTCGATGCGCGCTTTTTTCGCGGCGATCTCGGCGTCGCTCAAAGCGCGCGCGGATCGCCGCGACGGCGACACGCCCGCCGCCCGCGTGGACTCTTCCAGCGCCTGACGGACGGCCTCGTCGACCGAAACCCGCCGGGCCGCCGCGAGGCGTTCGGCCAGCGCCTCGGTCTCTTTGGAAAGCGCGATCATGGCGCGCACTCTAGCATAGGCGGGAAAGAAAGTCCGGCCTGCCTTGCTTTGAGCGGCTCGCCGGAATGAAGAAGCCTGAGCCTCTTACTTGGCCTCCTTACGCGGATCTTCCTTGGGGTCGGCATAGGCGATGCCCCATGGCCCGGTCGCGATCAGTTCGACGATCGTTTCCTCATCGGTTGTCCAGACAAAATGCGCATGACCGGCGGGCAAGGCGAAACTCGCGCCCGCATTCAGCACGCCGCCTTTTTGCGCATCGAATTTTTCGCCCATGCCATTCCCCAATTTCCCGCTCAGAACGGTGACGACCTCGGCAAAGGGATGCGTGTGGGACGGGATTTTATAGTTCGGCGGAAATTTGAGATAGGCGATAAACACGCCCGCCTTGCTTGGGTCGCCGACTAATAGCGCGCTCTTGGCGCCTTTCGGAAGGATCGGCTCGTCTGTCCATGGAAGCCCATCCGTCGTGAAGGTTTCCACGGAGTCTACGATCATGCGATCAATTTTTTGATCGGCCTGCGCATATCCAGAGCCTGCAACAGTGAGCAAAATCGTGGCGGTCGGCAGGATTCTCATGAAGCTTCGCCTTTCATGCGATCGGGCGTCCTTTGTCGGCCTGTGCGTTCGAACCTGCAAGGCCAGGTACGGATTAGTCTCTCCTCAACCCGATCCGCTATTCTCCCTTCGCCTTTTTGGACGTCTGCGTCGCCCGGAATGTCGTCGCCCAGCCCGCTTTCTCCATCTGCCGGCCGCGCGCCACCGCTAGCGAATCGGGGGCGACATCCTTCGTTATGACGGAGCCGGACCCGACATAGGCGCCCGCGCCGATCGACACCGGCGCGACAAGCGCTGAATTGGAGCCGATAAAGGCGTTGTCGCCGATCGTCGTGCGATATTTGAGGAAGCCGTCGTAATTGCAGGTGATGGTTCCGGCGCCGATATTGGCGCATTCGCCAATGTCGGCGTCGCCGATATAGCTCAAATGATTGACCTTGGCGCCTTGCGCGACAGTGGCGTTCTTGATCTCGACGAAATTCCCGACCTTGGCTTTTGCGGCGAGCGCCGCGCCCGGACGCAGTCGCGCGAAGGGACCAACGCTGGCGCGTTCGCCGACGCGCGCGCCTTCAAGGTGCGAGAAGGCGTGGATCACCGCGCCGTCGGCGATTTCAACGCCCGGCCCGATGACGACATGCGGCTCGATCGTCACGTCGCGGCCGATCACGGTGTCGGCGGAGAGAAAAACCGTTTCCGGCGCGATCATCGTCGCGCCCCCCGCCATGGCGGCGCGACGCAGCCGCGCCTGGGCGACGGCTTCTGCCTGAGCGAGCTGGATTCGGTCGTTGACGCCGAGCACTTCCCTTTCGTCGGCGATGACGACCTTCGCTTCGCGGCCGTCGGCCCGCGCGAGTTCGACGACGTCGGTGAGATAGAACTCGCCCTTGGCGTTCTTATTGTCGATCTTTTCGAGCAGGCGGAGCGCATGGGCGCCGTCGATCGCCATCAACCCGCCATTGCAGAGCGTGACCGCGCGTTCCTCGTCGCTCGCGTCCTTCTCCTCGCGGATTGCGACGAGGCGGCCGGCGGCGTCGCGCAGCAGCCGTCCGTAGCCGAAAGGGTTGTAGGCTTCAAAGCCCAGAACCGCTACGGCGGCGCCCTCTGCGATAGCGGCGCGCAAGGCGCCGATCGTCGGCGCGGTCAAGAGCGGCGTATCGGCGAAAAGCACGAGAAGGTCGTCGCACCCTTCTGCGATCGCGCCGCGCGCGGCGAGGACGGCGTGCGCGGTGCCGCGCCTCTCGCTCTGGACGAACATTTCCGCGTCGGGGACGCAGCGCCGCGCCTCCGAGCCGACGTTGTCGCATCCCGGGCCGACGATCACCGCGACCCGGCCGACGCCCGCCGCGACGGCGCTCGACAGCACATTTGCGAGCATGGAGCGGCCCGCGACCTCATGCAGCGCCTTCGGCCGGTCGGATTTCATCCTCGTGCCCTCGCCGGCGGCGAGGACGATCGCGAGCGCGCTTCTTTCTGTCGGCATCAGGCGACCAGGGCTAGACGTTGCGATGCGGCGCGACGGCGCCGCTTGAGCCGCGGTTCTGGCAGATTCGAGCCGCACAGCGCAAGGCGCCGCGACCTTCGCGCGCAGCCTTCAAAAACCGCCAAGAAAACCATTTTGTCTCCTTAGCTTTCTTGTATAGAGGGACTGTCGCCAGCCCAGCGCCTCAAAAAGGCTCAATCGCCCGTTCTGGACCGCTCGGATCGGCTTCCTTTGGTAGCTCATGTTCGAACGTCGAGATGTTTTGAAAGCGGGCCTGGGCGCAATCGCGGCGGGAATCGTCCCGCCGCCGTCACGCGCGGCGGCGGCTGGCCAAGCGGCGAATCCAACGGCTCCAGAGTCAGCGCCTTTTTCGCGGGACATGATCGTCGAACTGGCGCGGGCGCTGGCGGCGAAGCCCTATACGCCGCCGCGGACCGACCTGCCCGAGCCTTTCGCCAATCTCTCTTACGAACAGTTCGTAGGTATCAAGACGAAGCCGGACTCGGCGATTTGGCGCAAGGACAACGCCGGCTTCAGCATCGAGCCGCTGCACCGCGGCCATATTTTTGCCGCCGCGGTCGACATTTACCTCGTCGAGAACGCCGCCGCCGCCCGACTGCCTTATGAAAAACGCTGCTTCGACTATGGCGCGCTGAATGTCCCGGACGCGCTGCCCGACCTCGGATTCTCGGGGTTTCGGGTGCTTCATGCGCAACATGGCGACGCCGAGGCGGAACTCGCCATATTTCAAGGGGCAAGCTTCTACCGTGCGGTCGCGCATGGGCAGAACCTCGGCGTGACGGCCCGCGGTCTGTCCATTCGGACCGCCGATCCGCGCGGCGAGGAGTTTCCGGCGTTTCGAAGCTTCTGGATCGAGAAGCCTGCCCTGGGCGACAACGCTCTCGTCATCCACGCGCTGCTCGATTCCCCGAGCGTCGCCGGCGTTTACCGCTTCACGCTGCGGCCGGGGGAAGCGACGCTCATCGACACGGAACTGACGCTTTACCCGCGAACGGGAATCGATCATTTCGGACTTGCCGGCTTTGCCGCCGCTTCTCTCTTCACGCCCCTCGACCGCGCCAGGCCCGACGATTGGCGGCCGATGGTCGCCGACATCAACGGCATTCAGATGCTCACCGGCCAACGCGAATGGCTTTGGCGACCCGTGTCAAACCGCGAGAATTTGCAATTCTCCTCCTTCGTCGACGGCAATCCGCAAGGTTTCGGTTCGCTGATCCGGCAGCGCGACATCGACGACTATCAGGACGACCAGCAGCATTGGGAGCGTCGTCCGTCGCTGTGGGTCGAACCGCTCGGGGAATGGGGCGAAGGCGCCCTGCAGCTTGTCGAGATTCCTTCGGAATCTGAGATCAACGCCAATATCGTCGCCTATTGGCGGCCCAAGACCGCTCTCGTCGCCGGCAGGGAGGCGTCCTTCGCCTATCGGCAGTTCTGGTGCTGGGAGCCGCCGGCGCGGCCGCCGCTGGCGATCGCCGCGAGTGCGCGCTCCGGCCGCGCGCCGGGAGGGAAGCTCCGCCGTTTTGTTGTCGTCTTTTCCGGCGATCTATTGGCCGACCCGCAGCGCACGACACAACTAAAAGCGGCGTTGACGACCTCTCCCGGATTGGCGACCAATATTCAGACCTATTTGAATGCGTCAGCGAAGTCGTGCCGCGTCGTCTTCGATGTCGACCCTTCCGGCGCGAACTACTGCGAGCTTCGGCTCGTTTTGCAGTCGGACGAACGCCCGATCAGCGAGACCTGGCTTTACCGATGGACGTCGTGACTTTCGCCGCCTTAGACCACCCGCCGCCGGCAAGGGAACGGAGAACCGTCGATTCCGATCCAGCCGCCGCGCCGCCGACGCCACTCGAGAGCCGGCTGTCGATGCCGGCGCAGAATATTTTCAAATTCGACGCTCGCCAGCGACGGAAAGCCGAGGCGCCATGGCTGTGGCGCACGCCGTGGCTTGCGCGAATCGCGACTTTTGGCGGGGGGTTCGCGCTGACCGCCTATGGCGCCCACGAAATGTATAAGGTCGTCGACGTCGGCGGCGTGACGACGTTGAAGTGGGCGCTGCTGGCCCTGTTCGTGCTCAATTTTTCCTGGATCGCCCTCTCCTTTGCGAGTTGCCTCGTCGGTTTCGCCCTGCTGATGCGCCAGCGCCGGCGCCCGCCTCTGCCGTCGAGCCTCGCCGAGACCACGGCCGTGGTGATGCCGATCTACAATGAGGCGCCAAGCCGGGTCTTCGCCGCCTTGCAGACCATCTACGAAGACGTGCAGGCGACCGGCCTTGGCGCGCATTTCGATTGGTTTTTCCTGTCGGACACGACCAATCCGGATATTTGGATCGCGGAAGAGCGCGCCTTCGTCGCGATCCGCCGAAGACTCGGCCCGCAGGCCCGCATCTTCTATAGGCGGCGCGAAAAGAACACCGCGCGCAAGGCCGGCAATATCGAGGATTTCGTCTCGCGCTGGGGCGGGGCCTATAAGCACATGGTCGTGCTCGACGCCGACAGCCTGATGTCCGGCCCGACCATCGTGCAGCTCGCCGCAGCGATGGAGGCCGACCCCGACAGCGGCATCATTCAGACGCTGCCGCTCATCGTCAATCGCAACACCTTGTTCGCCAGGGTCCAGCAATTCGCCGCGCGTATCTATGGTCCGGTGATCGCGGCGGGATTGTCGGCCTGGATGGGCCGCGACGGCAATTATTGGGGCCATAACGCCATCATCCGCACGGAGGCCTTCGCCAAGCACTGCGGCCTCCCGGATTTGCGCGGCCGTCCGCCCTGGGGCGGCCACATCCTCTCTCACGACTTCGTCGAGGCGGCGCTTATCCGGCGCGCCGGCTACGCCGTCTATATGATGCCGACGCTCGGCGGCTCCTTTGAAGAAAGCCCGCCTTCGCTGATCGATTTGTCGATTCGCGACAGGCGCTGGTGCCAGGGCAATCTGCAGCATGCGCGCGTCTTGTTCGGCAAGGGCTTTCACTGGGCGTCGCGACAGCATTTTCTCACCGGCATTTTCGGCTATCTGACGTCGCCGCTGTGGCTCTTGCAGCTCCTCATCGGCATCTTGATCGTTTTCCAGGCGAGCTATTTCCGGCCGGAATATTTCACCGGCGAATTCGTGCTCTTCCCGACCTTCCCGCGGTTCGACGCCGAGCGGTCGCTCGAACTCTTCGGCCTCACCATGGGAATCTTGCTCGCCCCCAAACTGTTGGGGCTGATCGTCGCCGTCAGCGAGCCGGAAACGCGCAAAGGCTCGGGCGGCGTGATCTTGCTGCTGATCTCGACGGCATTCGAAATCGTGCTGTCGGCTTTGCTCGCGCCGATCATGATGCTGATTCAGACCGGCCATGTGCTGCACATCGTTTTCGGTTTCGACACCGGTTGGGATCCGCAGCGGCGCGACGACGGCTCCGTGCCGTTCACCGACATCGTCCGCCGCCACATCTGGCATGTCGCGCTCGGACTGCTGAGCCTCATCGCCGGCTTCATGATTTCGCCCTCGCTCGTCGCCTGGATGTCGCCGACGATCGCCGGCCTGGTGCTGGCGATTTTCATCTCCTGGGTGACAAGTCAGCGTTGGCTCGGTCTGGTCTTTCGGCGCGCCGGCGTGCTGAACACTCCCGAAGAAACGACGACGCCGCCGATCGCCAAGCGCGGCAGGGCGCTGACCAAGACCCTCGCGCGCGCCGGCGAAGACGACGTCAACGGTCTGCTCGCGATTCACGCCGACCCGGAGTTGCGCGAACTGCATGAAGACTGGCTGCCGACTCGCCGTCCCCGGCAGCGCGGCCAGATCAGCGCGGATCGCGCCCTGGCCGAGGCCAAGATCGCCGACGCCGAGACGATCGAGGACGCGGTCAATTGGCTCAACCGCGGCGAACGGCTCGTGGCGCTCTCCGACCGCGCGCTGATCGGCATGGTCGCGCGCCTGCCTCACCGCGCCGAACTCGCGGCCGCGGCGCAGAGAACCGCGCGCGCCGCGGAGTGAATCGCGCTTAAGATGAGGCTGGCCAGCTGGTGACACGCATTTACAAACTCGTCTCGCGCGCAGACTGGGAGGCGGCGGAAGCGTCCGGCGTCTTCAACGGCGCCGCGATCGACATCGCCGACGGCTTCATACACTTTTCGTCCGCTGAGCAGGTCGAGGAAACGGCTGCGAGATATTTCGCCGGTCGAACCGATCTGCTGCTCGTCGCGGTGGACGCCGCAGCGCTCGGCGAGGCGCTCCGCTGGGAAGTTTCGCGCGGCGGCGCGCTGTTCCCGCATCTTTACGCGCCGCTTCATGTCGAGAAAATCGCGCGCATCGATCCGCTTCCTCTTGGCGGAGACGGTCGGCACGACTTTTCTATCATTCTTGAATGATCGACGCCTTCACGATCGCGTCGCCCTTTCTGCGCCTGCTCGACGCGGAAACGGCGCATCGCGCGACCATCGCCGCGCTGAAGGCGCTGCCGCCGCGCGCGACGCCGCCGGATGATCCGCGTCTCGCGGTTTCCGCCTTCGGTCTCGACTTTCCCAATCCGATCGGCCTCGCGGCGGGCTTCGACAAGAACGCGGAAGTCGCCGACGCGATGCTTGGCTTCGGCTTCGGCCTCGTCGAAGTTGGAACGCTCACGCCGCGCGCGCAGCCCGGCAATCCGCGTCCGCGCGCCTTTCGCCTCATCGAGGATCGCGCCGTCATCAATCGCTACGGCTTCAACAATGACGGCATTGCGCCGGCGCTGGCGCGGCTGTCGAAACGCACGCCGCGAGGAATCGTCGGCGTCAATATCGGCGCCAACAAGGACGCCGAAGATCGCATCGCCGACTATGTCGCGGGCGTTCGCGCCTTCGCCGAGGTCGCGCGCTATTTCGCAATCAATGTGAGCTCGCCCAATACGCCGGGACTGCGCGATTTGCAGGAGCCGGAAGCGCTTTCCGAACTGCTCGCCCGCGTCATCGAAGCGCGCGACGCCGCGCGCGTTCGGCGCCCCCTGCTCCTCAAAATCGCGCCGGACCTCACGCTCGCGCAGCTCGACGCCATCGTGCGCGTTGCGCGCGAAAAGCGCATCGACGGGATGATCGTGTCGAACACGACGATCTCGCGACCCTTAACGCTGCGCTCGCCTTTGGCGAAGGAAAGCGGCGGCCTCTCCGGCGCGCCGCTGTTCGATCTCTCGACGCGCATGCTCGCACAAACTTTTCTGCGCGTCGAAGGGCAGTTCCCATTGATCGGCGTCGGCGGCGTCGACAGCGCTGAAGCGGCGCTCGCAAAAATTGAAGCCGGCGCGACGCTGGCGCAGCTTTATTCCGGGCTGGTTTATGAGGGACCAGGACTGGTCGCGCGGATCAAACGCGGGTTGATCGAAACTCTCGAACGAAACAAAGAGCCGCTGGCCGCGCGGATCGGCAAATGCGCGATGGCTTTATGTCGCACGGCATAAATTTCCTACTGGCCTAGCCCATAAAGAGCGATTTGAGCCGCGTCTTCCATGTGACAGCGCGCGGTGCTATCGAGCGCTCAATTCAACAAAGGGAACGACGATGACCGAGCATATCTGGCTGGCGACGGGCGAAGCGACGGTTCTGGCGGCTGACGGACAATATACCGACGCGATGCCCGAAGTGATGATCGGCAACGTCAAGGGACCGGTCGGGCACGCCTTCGCCAGCATGGCGGGTCAGGTCGCCGGCCACCCGCGCATGTTCGTCATCCGCGACCTCAATCAGCAGGTGCGCCCGGCCACGATGATGACCACCAAAATGACGGTCAAGTCGGAAGACTATGTCGAGCTGCTCGGCGGGATCGTGCAGGCGGCGACCGGCGACGCCATCGTCGACTGCGTCGCGGAAGGGATCATTCCCAAGGATCAGATCGACGAACTCTGCATGATCATCATGGTCTGGCTTGATCCGCGCTGCGCCAAGCACCAGAAGAAACTCGACAGAAAAGATCTCTATCGCACCAATTACGAAGCGACCAAGCTCGCGATCTCACGCGCGATGAAGGGCGAACCGACAGCCGACGAACTCATCGCCAACCGCAAGAGCGTGCAGCATTACGCGCTTGAAGGCGTGTTCGACGACTGATCGTCGCCGCGGGCCCGCACGCCGATAATCATGCCGTCCTGAAACCAGCTCGACAGACATTGCGCCAGCCGCTCCGGCGCAATCTCTCCCGACTGCTGAAAAGCGGTCATCTGGCAGATGTCGCCAAAGGCGTGGCCGGCGCGGGCTTCGCAAAGCGCGACATATTCATCGGGCTCGAGCTGGCGGTAGGCCGATTCCTGATCGACGCGCCACACGGCGACATATTCGACGCCGTCGCCCGCCGCCGGCGCATCGATTTTTTCCGGCGGCTCCTCGCTGATCGCCGCGTCATAGGCAGCGATCGTGCCGGCGGCAAGTTCGAGCAGCGTGAGGCTCGGGTCGAAATCGAAGGCGAGCCGCGGCCAGTCATTGGGCGCGAATTCCGCAAGCGCCTGCACCGCCAAGGGCGTTTCGTCAGCGGCGTCGAATGCGTCGACCATCGCGCGTTCGAACAGCGCCATCGATACGGCCCGCGCGTCGTCGCGCCAGGTCGGACAATCGCGCATGAAATCCGGCAGTCTGGTGGTGAAGAAGCGCGCGTTGGGATCGCGCGACGGGCGCTGATCGATGTAATCGTCGATGAGCGCCTCAAACGCCTCGCCGCCGAGGACCGCGCGCAGCGCAGGGTGATCCTGAGACACGAAATCGGCCAGTCGCAGGCGGTAGCCGCTTTGGTAGACGCCAAGCAGCGTCTCGGGAGTCGCCCCGCGCGGCGACGCGCGCAATTTTTTCAGCAGCGGCTCATCCGCCTCTCCTGAGCCCGCCAGCACGCTCTCCTGAAACAGGGACTGAAAATCGGCGAGCTTCATGCCGCGCTGCGCGCACGCTCGTTGAGGCGGGCGTCGATATCGCGCATATGCTGCAGCTCGTCGAGAAGCTCGGAGAACGGCGGATAATTGTCGTCGCGCTCGATCATGGCGGAGACGTCGCCGCAGCGCCGGCGCGCATGCTCGTAGAGCGCCCAGACTTCGTCGCAGACCGGCTGGTCGTGCGTATCGACGCGATGCGTCTCATTGTCGGTATGGCCCGCCATATGGAACTGCACGACGCGCTCGGCGGGAACGCCTTCGATGAAGGCGACCGGATCGAAGCCGTGATTGAAGCTCGAAACGAAAACATTGTTGACGTCGAGCAGCAACAGGCAGTCGGCGCGCTCCGCCATTTCGCGAACGAATTCGTGTTCGCTCATTTCGGAGTCGACGAAGGAGACGTAGGTCGACGCGTTTTCGACGACGAGCCGGCGCTTGAGGAAATCCTGCACCCGCTGGATGCGCTCGACGATATGCGCAAGCGACTCGCGCGTATAGGGAATGGGCAACAGATCATGGAGCGTGACGCCGTGAACGCCGGTCCAGGCGACGTGATCCGAAATCCAGGCCGGCTCGACCCGTTCGGCGAGCGCCTTCAGTTGCCGCAGATAATCGATGTTGAGCGGATCGGTCGAGGCGAGCGACATCGAGACGCCGTGCATGACGACGGGGTAATCCGCTCTGACGCGATCCAGTATCGCCAGAGGCTTGCCGCCGGCGAGCATGTAATTTTCGGAGATGATTTCGAACCAGTCGATCGGCGGGCGCGACGCCAGAATCTCGTCGTAATAGACGGGCCTCAGTCCTAAGCCGTAGCCGAGGGGCGCGGGCTTTTCCATTGACATGTCCCCCTTGCGCGCCGCCGCTCAGGTCGAAGCCGGTCACGGGGACGGCCAGATCGACCGCCCCCGCATAAGGCGACTACTTCTTGGCGTGGCAGCGGTTCTTCATATTGCAGTGACCCTTGTAGTGGTGACACTGCGCCTTGTGATGGCACTTGGCCATGCCGCGGCAGCTTGACTTGCCGCCACAATGGGTCTTGGCGTGGGTCGCCTTGGCGCCATGCGCATGGGCGGGCGCGACCGACGCGCCGCTCAACGCAAGGGCGACGGCGGCGGCTGCGAGCGCCGGTCCTGAAATAATATTGGGTTTCATTTCTCTCTCCTCTTTATATCCCCCTCGCGATGAGGGGAAGTCTCTCGCCGCTCGCGCAGCGCATTCCAGCTTTTACGCAGCGCCCGCGAGCAGCGTGTCGGCTCCGGCCCTTTTCGCAACTGCGCGCCTGCCGAGCAAAGTGAGCCCGGATCGCGCATCAAGCTTGGCCGTCCAAACTATGCGCGCGAGGTTGATTCCGCCAGCAGTAAATTCGACGATGGAGCGCGCGTTCATTTTATGTTTAATATATTAAATCAGTATATTACTCTCATATTGCGCCGCAATATCATGGTTTTGCCGCAGCGTTCGAAGAAGCGCTTTCTGTTTGGAGCGCTTGCGGCGGCGGCGCGTCGCTGATAGATAACGCCCGCGCCGGAGACCAAGCCGGCGCATTCGTTTTGGTTTTCGACTTCGGGCCGCGCCGGCCAGTTCGTTTAGCGAACTTTTCGTCTTCCCTCGCGTTTCAGCCAGGGAAAACGTCCGATCGTCGACGACCGATGTGCAACGCTAACCCTTTGCCGGCGCCGCCCCCTCCGGGGCCTTCAGGAGATCAAATGTCCGCTACTACCGATCGCGCCCCCACGCGCGAAGATTTCGCCGCCCTGCTCGATGAAAGCTATGGCCAGAACGAAGCGTTCGAAGGCTCCGTCATCAAGGGCCGGGTCGTCGCCATCGAAAAGGATGTCGCCGTCATCGACATCGGCCTCAAGACCGAAGGCCGAGTCCCGATCAAGGAATTCACCGGCTACGGGCGAGATCCTGCGCCGCAGGTCGGCGAAGAGGTCGAAGTGTATCTGGAGCGCGTCGAGAACGCGCTCGGCGAGGCCGTCATCTCGCGCGACAAGGCGCGCCGTGAAGAGAGCTGGGTGAAGCTCGAAAAGGCGTTCGAGACCAATGAAAAGGTCGACGGCGTCATCTTCAATCAGGTCAAGGGCGGCTTTACCGTCGATCTCGACGGCGCGGTGGCCTTCCTGCCGCGCTCACAAGTCGACATCCGGCCGATCCGCGACGTCGGCCCGCTGATGAACGTCCCGCAGCCGTTCCACATCCTGAAGATGGATCGCCGCCGCGGCAATATCGTCGTGTCGCGCCGCACCGTGCTTGAAGAGAGCCGCGCCGAGCAGCGCCATGAGATCGTCGCCAATCTCGAAGAGGGACAGGTGATCGACGGCGTCGTGAAGAACATCACCGACTACGGCGCCTTCGTCGATCTCGGCGGCATCGACGGCCTGCTGCATGTCACCGACATCGCCTGGCGGCGCGTCAACCACCCGTCCGAGGTGCTGACCATCGGCCAGACCGTCAAGGTGAAGATCATCAAGATCAATCACGAGACGCACCGCATCTCGCTCGGCATGAAGCAGCTGCTGGAAGACCCCTGGCAGGGCATCGAGGCGAAATATCCGATCGGCGCCAGATTCCATGGCCGCGTGACCAATATCACCGACTATGGCGCCTTCGTCGAACTGGAGCCTGGCATCGAGGGCCTCGTCCATGTCTCGGAAATGAGCTGGACGAAGAAGAACGTGCATCCCGGCAAGATCGTTTCGACGAGCCAGGAAGTCGACGTTCAGGTGCTCGAAGTCGATCCGGTCAAGCGCCGCATTTCGCTCGGCCTCAAGCAGTGCCTGCAGAATCCGTGGGAGGCTTTCGCCGAGAAACATCCGGTCGGCTCAAGCGTCTCCGGCGAAGTCAAGAACAAGACCGAATTCGGTCTCTTCATCGGCCTCGACGGCGATGTGGACGGCATGGTCCATCTCTCCGACCTCGACTGGAACCGTCCGGGCGAGCAGGTGATCGAGGAATATAAGAAGGGCGACGTCATCAACGCCCAGGTTCTCGACGTCGACGTCGAGAAGGAGCGCATCTCGCTCGGCGTGAAGCAGCTCGGCAGCGATCCTTTCGCTTCCGTCGGCGGCGGCGAGGACGGCGGCGAGGTGAAGAAGGGCGCGGTCGTCACCTGCGAAGTGATCGAGGTGAAGGAGTCCGGCATCGACGTGAAGATCGCCGGCACCGATCTCTCCACTTTCATCAAGCGCAGCGAACTCGCGCGCGACCGCGCCGACCAGCGTCCCGAGCGTTTCGCCGTGGGCGAAAAGGTCGACGGCCGCGTCACGCTCTTCGACCGCAAGGCGCGCAAGGTCTCCGTCTCCATCAAGGCGCTGGAAGTCGCCGAGGAGAAGGAGGCGATCGCGCAATATGGCTCGGCGGATTCCGGCGCGTCGCTCGGCGACATCCTCGGCGCGGCGCTGAAAGCCCGCGAAGAGACGCCAAAGAAGGGCAAGAATTCCGAGGAGTAAAATTCCTTGGACGCGACATTCAAGCCCGCGCCGAAAGGCGCGGGTTTTTTTGCGCGCTTACCCCTCCCCTAAGGGAAGGACCGCATTGCGAACCGATGCGGGCTGGGGCGACCGCGCGGCTTCGCCCCCGTCAATCTTTCATTCACCAAAACTCAACTCATCCCGGCGCGTTAACCGCAATTTCCGACGCGGCGACGCAAGCTCCGCCTGTTTTCCTCGCGCGGCGCTGCAGGCCGCCGGAGTCGCGACTCATGAGCGTTGCCGAATTCAATCCGAACGACAACCATTATGCGCGCCCGTTGCGCGCCCGGCCGGCCGGCGCGCGCGCGGCGATCGGAATGGGGGTCGGCGCGACGTTCATTCTCCTCGCCGCCCTCGTCATTTTTCCCCGCGAGCCCGGAACCGCCGAACGGAAAGCCGCGGAAAAGACCGCGCCGCGCGCCGCCGTCGCGCCGACGCGCAAGATCACCACCAAAATCTCGATCGAAGCCGTCGAAGCTTCCGCGCTGATGGCGCAACCCTTCAGCGCATTCGATATATCCGCGCCCGAATTCAGCCGGGAGAAAAAGACCGTCGCCGCGCGTGACGGAGACAATGGCTCGGGCCGCATCGACACGATTTCCATCGGGCGGTTCGCGATGGGCGCGCCCTTCATGCGCGTCGACATTCATCAGGATATCGCCGAGAAGGAAAAGGCGTCCGATTTCTTCCTCGACATGACTCGACATGCCGCGCAGGCGGGACTGAACGTCGAGAAAATTGGGCAGCCGAGCGAACTCGTCGCCAAATTCGGTTCCTTCGAGACCGCCGAAATTCGATTGTCGCAACCAGAGTCCGAAGGCGTCGGCGCGAGCGAGCGCAACTGTCTCGCGACCCGCTTGATCGATGAGAATCTTGCGCTCGAAATCGCCGGACTCGCCTGCGGACCGGCGGCGAAGCCGATCGACCGCGTCGCGCTCGGCTGTCTGCTCGACCGCATCGACTATACTGCGAATTCGGACCGGCCCGAGTTGAATGCGTTCTTCCTGCAGGCCGCGGCGTCCCGTTCGGCGGTTTGCGACAATATCTCGCGCGACGACCTGACCGCGACGATTCCGACCCAGAAAAGCGCCGCGCGCCGCGGCCATGCGAAGCCGACGCGTCAGCTCGCGCCGCTCGCGCGCTAAATCTCGCGCCGACGCGTTCACCTTGATCGCGGTTTGTCGGCGGGAAACCGCCGCGCCATTTCGCTTTTGCGAAACGATCCGCTATTATGGTCGCTGGCGTTCAGTCCAAAAGGGGATCGTGATGCGCATAAATTCAGTGCTGGCGGCGGGGCTCGCGTGTCTGGTGGCGTTCGCGGCGGGAGACGCGCTCGCCAAGTCGCGCTACCGCGTCGCCTCGGACGGCATGTATAACGGCCGGGGCCCGATCGACATTCAGCGCCGCAGCTGGCTCGACCCGGGAACGCAGGTTCCGGTCGGCAGCACCAATCGCTACATGGTCCAGCAGACTTACCTCAATCACGACCCCATCGAGCGCAACCAGCGCAGCTGGTACATGCAGGAAACGCTTCCGCAGCGACCGCCCTACAACGCCGGCATGATCGTTCCTTACGACGAGGGTTTTCCGTTCCCTTGGCAGTAAACTCGACCGTTTTGGAGGGATCCCGGACTTCAGGAGACCTTGACGCGGGGAGCGCTTTCCTTTAGCTCCCCATCAGCCTGACGCGGCCAGTTCGCGCCGGGCGAGCACCCGTGGCGTTTGATGCAAAACGCCTGTCGGCCGGATCGACGGCAGAGGAGGGCGCGTTCGTAAGGCCCCGGCGGCGCCGGGGCGGTGAGGGACGCGGGTCGAAAGACGCCCCAAGCGTACAGCTTCGGGCGATTTTCGTCTTGTCGCTCTCTCGCGCCAAACGCGATCGATGAGAGGACGACAGTCAAAGTGACCAAACGCGCAGAAGCCAAATACAAGCTTGATCGCCGCCTCGGCCAGAATATCTGGGGCCGGCCGAAGAGCCCGGTGAACCGCCGCGAATATGGCCCGGGACAGCACGGCCAGCGCCGCAAGGGCAAGCTCTCCGACTACGGCACGCAGCTCAAGGCCAAGCAGAAGCTCAAGGGCTATTACGGCAATATTTCGGAAAAGCAGTTCCGCAAATATTACGCGGAAGCGATCCGCATGAAGGGCGATTCCGGCGACAATCTGATCGGCCTGTTGGAGCGGCGCCTCGACGCCATCGTCTATCGCGCGAAATTCGTTCCGACGGTGTTCGCCGCGCGCCAGTTCGTCAATCACGGGCACATCCGCGTCAACGGCAGGCGCGTCAACATCCCCTCCTATCAGGTGAAGGTCGGAGACGTGATCGAGGTGAAGGAAGCCTCGAAACAGGCAGTGACCGTTCTTGAAGCGGTTCAGCTCGCCGAGCGCGACGCGCCGGAATATTATGACGTCGACCATTCCAAGATGACCGCGAAGCTCATCCGCGTGCCGCATGCGACGGAAGTGCCCTATCCGGTGCAGATGGAGCCCAATCTCGTCATCGAATTCTATTCGCGCTAACTTCGGCGCGCAGGAATTCATCGAAAACAGCCGCTTCGGGCGGCTGTTTTTCTTTGGCGATTCTTGACTGCGGGACCGCGATCGGAAAGTCTAGGCGCAAACGCGCCGTCGCCGCTCGCAAACCATCAATCTAACGATCGGAACGGCAAAACGTCAGGGAGAGGCGCTTGTCCGGGCCTTCAAAGAAGCGGCCGATAAAAAACGAACGCGGCCAGCGTCCGCTCTGGATCGCGATCGGCGGCCTGGCGGTCAGCGTTTTCAGCTACTCTATGCGGGATCTGCAGATCGGCGACGTCGTGTTCTGGTTCGGCGTCATTCTCGCCTTTATCGGCGTGCTCTACTGGTTCATTCAACCCAAGCACGGATTGTAGCGCCGGCCTCCGTTCCACGTCGAAATTTGATTTGCCACATTTGCCGAAGAGATTATGGTCTCTTCCGCGTCGCAACACTTATGGACCGCACATGCCCTTTGCTGATCTGCCCCGTCGTCGTTTTCTTGTCGCCGCCGCTTGCGCGGTCTTCGTCGCCGCGCCGGCCTACGCCGACAAATCGCCTTCGGGCAAGGTTTCCGTCGACGAACTGATGGCGCCGAATGCGCTTCCCGATATTGTGGAAGGCCAGGCGAATGCGCCGGTGACGATCGTAGAATATGCGTCGATGACCTGCAGCCATTGCGCGGCGTTTCATCACGACGTCTTTCCCGAACTGAAGAAGAATTACATCGATACGGGCAAGGTGAAATTCATCCTGCGCGAATTCCCGCTCGATCCGCTGGCGACGGCCGCTTTCATGCTGGCGCGCGACCTTGGCGACAAACGCGACGCGGCTGTCGATCTCCTCTTCTCGCAGCAGAAGAACTGGGCCTTCGCGGACAAGCCGCTCGATGGTCTGGCGAATGTCTTGAAACAGACCGGGCTCGGCCAGGAGAAATTCGAGGCGGTGCTGAAGGACCAAGCGCTTTACGAGAATGTGAACAAGGTGCGAGATCGCGCCGCTGAAAAGTTTGGCGTCAATTCCACGCCGACTTTCTTCGTCAACGGCGACAAATACGGCGGCGAGATCGGCCTCGAAGACTGGGACAAGATCATCGCATCGAAGACGACCGCGGCGAAGTGACTCGCCTCGCTTAAAACGCCGTCCGCCGCTCCAGCGCCGCCGCCAGCGTGCCTTCGTCGAGATAGTCGAGTTCGCCGCCGACCGGCACGCCATGGGCGAGCCGCGTCACCTTCACGCCCAAGGGCGACAGCAGGTCGGCGATGTAATGCGCGGTCGTCTGTCCGTCGACGGTGGCGTTGACCGCGAGCACGACTTCGCGCGTTTCCTCTGCGCGCACGCGCGCGACGAGGCTCGCGATGGCGAGATCGTCGGGCCCGACGCCGTCAAGCGGCGACAGCACCCCGCCGAGCACGTGGTAGCGCGCATTGAGCAGCCCTGCCCGCTCCAGCGCCCAGAGGTCGGCGACCGTCTCGACGACAACCAGGATCGACGCGTCGCGGCGCGCGTCGCGGCAGATGGTGCAGGGATCGCTCGTATCGATATTGCCGCAGACCGAGCAGGCGACGATGCGCTCCTGCGCGACGCGCATCGCCGCGGCGAGCGGCGCCAGCAGTTCCTCGCGCTTACGGATGAGATGCAGGACCGCGCGCCGGGCCGAGCGCGGACCGAGTCCCGGCAATTTCGCCAGGAGCTGAACGAGCTTTTCGATTTCGGGGCCTGCGACGCGTTCGGCCATGGTCTCAGCGCGCGCAACCCTCTCCCATAGGGAGACGGTTGCGCGCCCAGATTGAAGCTCTTGCGATCACGACAGCCATCTCAAAACGGCAGCTTCAGCCCCGGCGGCAGCGGCAGACCGCCGGTCAGCGCCTTCATCTTTTCCGCCATCGCGTCCTCGGCCTTGGCCCGCGCCTGCATATGCGCGGTGAGGATCAGATCTTCGAGAATTTCCTTCTCGTCCCGCTTCAGCAGACTTGGATCGATGGAGATGCTCTTCATCGAGCCCTTGGCGGTCAACGCGACTTTCAC
Organism: Methylocystis sp.; assembly: GCA_051061375.1. Taxonomy (GTDB): domain Bacteria; phylum Pseudomonadota; class Alphaproteobacteria; order Rhizobiales; family Beijerinckiaceae; genus Methylocystis. Next base: position 34,461 of record JBPFDW010000029.1, read on the forward strand.
CATGCCGCCGGCCGCTTCGCCTTCCACGACGACCTGTTCGAGCTCCAGCTGCGCTTCGAGCATCTTGGCCTGCATCTGCTGCGCCTGCTTCATCAGGCCCATGAAGTCCATCATTGCGCTTCTCCGTCGTCTTCCTCGATTGGGGCCGCGTCATCATAAAGCGTTTCGGCGGACGATGCGCCCTCGTCCCTGCCCCGCACCGCGACGATCTGCGCGCCGGGAAAGCGCGCGAGCACGCTCGCCACCAGCGGATCGCATTCGAGCGAGGAACGGCGCTTGCGCTCCTCCGCTTCGCGCCGCTCCTTCAGCGACGGCGCGCCGCCCGCTGCGACAATCGAAACCATCCAGCGCTCGCCGGTCCAGGCCTGAAGCTTCTGCATCAATGTCGCCGCCAGATCGCGCGCGCCGCCGGGCGCGAGTTCGAATTCGATCAAACCGGCTTCGAAGCGAACCAGCCGCACCTCCGACTCAAGCGCGATCTTGAGCCGCATTTCCCGCTTCTGCGTGGCCATCGCCACGAGCGCGTCGAAGCTCGCGATCGCGGTTGTTGCGGCCGTCGCGGCGGAGGGCTGAGCGACTGCGGGACGCGCCGCCGCGACCAGCCGCGGGCCGCGCGCCGGCGCCGCCACGACTCCGGCGGGCGCCGCGCCGCGCGCCGGCGGCGACGGAGCCCCCGGCGCCCCCTCCCCGAGACCAAGACGCCGCAGCGCCTCGGCCGGAGTCGGCATGTCCGCGGCGTAAGCGAGCCGCACCAGAACCATGTCGGCCGCCGCCAGCGGCCGCTGCGCGCCGCGCAATTCCTCGACGCCCTTCATCAGTATTTGCCAGGCGCGGGTCAGCGCCGGAACGGAGAGACGCGTAGCGGCCTCTTCTCCGCGGCGTTTCTCTTCGGGCGTCAGCGCCGCCGATTCGGCGGTCTGCGGCGCAAGCTTGAGGCGCGTCGCAAGATGCGTGAATTCAGCCAGTTCAAGCAGCACCTGCGCCGGATCGGCGCCGCCATTATACTGATCTTCGAGAATGCCGATCGCCGCGGCGACATCGCCCGACATCGCCGCTTCGAAAAGGTCGATGACGCGCGCCTTGTCGGCGACGCCGAGCATCAGACGTAAGTCCCCGGCGGCGATCGCGCCGCCGGCGGAATGCGCCGCCCCATAGGCGATGGCCTGGTCGAGCAGGGACAGCGCGTCCCGCGCCGAGCCTTCGGCCGCGCGGGCGATCATGGCGAGCGCTTCCGGTTCGATGGCGACGCCCTCGGCCTTACAGACATTCAGCAGATGATCGGCGAGCAGGCCGGCGTCGATGCGGCGCAGGTCGAATCGCTGGCAGCGCGAGCGCACCGTCACCGGCACCTTGTCGATTTCGGTCGTCGCGAAGATGAACTTCACATGTTCCGGCGGCTCTTCAAGCGTCTTCAGGAGACCGTTGAAGGCGGGCTTCGACAGCATATGCACTTCGTCGATGATGTAGACCTTGGTGCGCGCCATCACCGGGCGGTAACGGGCGTTGTCGATGATCTCGCGGACGTCGTCGATGCCGGTGTGCGAAGCGGCGTCCATTTCGAGCACGTCGACATGGCGCGAATCGATGATCGCCTGACAGTGAACGCCGATCTCCTCCATATGGATCGTCGGCTGATTGATCGCCGGACGGCCGTCGCGCGCCGGCAATTCATAGTTGAAGGCGCGCGCGAGAATGCGGGCGGTCGTCGTCTTGCCGACGCCGCGAACGCCGGTCAAGAGATAGGCCTGATGAATTCTATTGAGTTCGAAGGCGTTTTCGAGCGTGCGGACCATCGGCTCCTGGCCGATGAGATCCGCGAAGCTGGTCGGTCGGTATTTGCGCGCCAGCACGCGATAGGCCGTGGGCGGCGCCTGATCGGCGCCAAAGAGCGAAGGTCCGTCGTCGGGCGCCGGCGATGGCCTCGGCGGATCGTGCTCGTGGTCCATCAGCATCCATCCGGAGGCGGACGAGCGACGAACGGCGCCGTCGTCGCGCCACGCCATTCGTTGCTCGCCGAAAGAGGTGGGAGGCTGAACGAAGACCCGCCCAAGCTCGTTAGGGCTGCTTCCTTCCGGACCTGACCCGGTTGGCGAGTGAAGCGTCCACCGCCAACCTCCCGGCCCTTATGTGGCAGAGGCGGAGGCGAGAAGCAAGAGATGCGCTGTTTGACGAAAGGCGCCGCCGCGCCCAGGAAGCCGGCCGCGGCCGGCGCCGCGCGGACCAGCCTATTTCTGCGATTCCGACCGTCCATTGCCGACGGATTGTTCAAACGCCTCGACCACGGCCGACGAGACGGACGATTCGCGCAGGAGTTCGCGCGCGAGTTGAACGACTTCGTTGTTCGGGTCAGGCTGGCCGGTGACCTCGAACATGAAGATGCCCGGCTTCGAACCCGTGGCGCTCGCTGCAGGTTTCACCGGGATCGTCTGTATCTTCATGATAAGCTCCAGCCGGAAGCCCCGCTTAAATCGAGACTTCAGCTAAATATTCTCCCAGAAAGCCCGCTTCAAGGCAAGGACCGACCGACTTCAGCGTGATTGGCTCAAGCGCCAAAATGACCGCCTGAGCCTCCAGGGACTCCGGATCGCGGAAAGCCTCCGGTACGCCGCCAAGGCGGTCATAGTTGATGACCCCGACCACGATCTGCCGCTTCGGACATTTGACTGGGAAAGAGAGTATCCAACTGAGGTCCGGATGCAATTTGTGAAGCTCGCTGCTGGGCAGTTGATCGCCGCTCCATGCAGCCTCGTTCTTGATAACGAAAAAAGGCTTTCCGCTCGTGAAGGCCTTTCCGGTCGAGCCCTGCCCCAAATCGATCTCGAGCTCGAATTCGGGCGCATAGGTCATATTGTCGAAAGCGCCGGGAACCATTTTCAAAACGCCTCGATCCAGCGAAAAATAATTGATGCGTATGACGTCGGCCGGCGCGCGCAGAACCTTCGCCGCGACCAGCCGAAGCGCATCCAGCTTTCGCTTGAGCGTCCTTAGAAGATCGTCGGGGAGACGCGGATAGCTGATGAACCTGGCCCATTTGCCGAAACGGACGCGGTCATGAGCGATGCTGTGATGGCCTTCGATCTCTTCATCGAGCAGGCGCGCGCCGTCGAAGTCGAACTTTCGACGCCCGCTGTCGCCCGCATTCAACCCTGTCAACCAACGCGCCGCCCGGGCAAGGCGCCCGCCGCCGCTCCCCGATAAAAAGGCGGCCAGGCTGACGACCCAGTCCGACGTGGCGCGCACATTGAAGACGGCTGTCGCCAACTCGCGCTCGAACAAAGTCCGCCAGTCGAAATTCCGGGGAAGAATGCTGCCCGTCAACACCACCCGGTCGTATTTCAGTTCGCCATTGTCCCTGCGCAACGCCTCCATCGCGATAAAAGTCCCGAAACTGTGCGCGATAATGCTGATCCGGTTTGCGCCGGTATCCTTTCGCAGGTTGATCAGCTCCCGGCGTATCGCTTCAATCTGGCGCTCTCTAAATGGTTTGAAGAAGAACCGCGTCGCGAAGAAATACCCATAGTTGATGTGATAGGGAATCAGGCCATGCGACGCCAGGGCGGGCGTGATCTCCTTTTGCCAGCCGCCAGTCGTGCGGATGCCATGGATCGTCACGACGATCTTGTTATAATTATTCATCGGCATGAGTAACGTCGCCCCAAAGTCTCTCGCAGCCGGCGCCGCCAAAAGTGAACTGTCGGACAGACGCATCGTTTGGCGTTCCGAAATTGCTTGTCAATAGAACCGAACAGGCGCGGAACCCGACTGCCGAGCTCCCTTCACCCTTCGCCAACAAACGGGATGCGTCCATGCCACGCACTTGCTAAAGAGAGCGCGAAATTCGAGAGGATTTTCGCTTGACCGTCGTCACCGCCGCCGCCGCAGCCTGCGAAGCTACACGCCTCGCGGCCATCCTTGCGCATTTCGCGCAAAAGGGATTCGCGCGCTGCGAGCCGCGTCTCCTGCAGCCGGCGCATGTTTTCCTCGATCGTTCCGGTGAGGATTTCCGCGGCCGTCTCTATCTGACGAGCGACGGTTCCGGCGCGGAATTCTGCCTGCGCCCGGAATATACGATTCCGGTCTGCCTCGATTATCTCGCCTCGGGCCAGGCAGGGCGGCCGGCGGCCTATGCCTATGGCGGCTCGGTCTTCCGCGCGCCCGAACATGGGGCGACCGGCGACGGAGAATTGCTTCAGGCCGGCATCGAGAGCTTCGGTCGCGAGGACCGCGAGGCGGCCGATGCGGAAATCCTCGTCGCCGCGCTTGAAGCCGCGACCGCCGCGGGCGCGACGGCGCTCAACGTTCGCATGGGAGACGCCGGCCTCGTCGCCGCCTTTCTCGAAAGCCTCGACATGCCGCCGATCTGGCGCCGGCGTCTCGCCGCCGGCCATGCCCGAGGCCAGAGAATCGCCGATATTTTCGCCTTGCCGAGAGGCAACGGCGGGTCGGAACAATCCGGGGTCTTGGCGGCGCTGACCAAGGTCGAACCGGCCGACGCGCGCCGTCTCGTCGAGGACTTGCTCTCCATCGCCGGCATCGCCGCGGTCGGCGGGCGCAGCGCCGCTGAAATCGCCGAACGTTTTCTCGACCAGGCGACGCTCGCCGACGGCGCCGGCGTGTCGAAGGAAACGCGCGCGCTGGCGGAAGCCTTCTTCGCCATTGAAGGCGCGCCTCAATCCGCGTCCGCGGCGATGCGCCGTCTTGCCGCCGACGCGCGGCTCGACCTCTCCGCCGCGCTGGACGCCTTTGACGCCCGCGCCCACGCCATCGCCGCGTGCGGCCTCACCGTCGATAGGATGCGCTTTTCGGCAAGCTTCGCGCGCCATCTCGACTATTACACCGGCTTCGTCTTCGAGGCGCGCCACGGCGACGATCGCGAACCGGTGATCGGCGGCGGACGCTACGACCGGCTGTTCAAGACGCTTGGCGCGGCGTCTGACATACCGGCCGTCGGCGCCGCCATCTGGATCGACCGTCTTTCGCCCGGCGCGGGAGAGGCATGATGTCGCCCGAGCAGAAACTCATCATCGCCTCCCCCTCGAAAGGCCGGCTGCAGGAGAACGCCGCGGCCTTCTTCGCGCGCGCCGGCCTGGAGCTGACGCAGGGCCGCGGGGCGCGCGACTATCGCGGCGCCGTCGCCGGAGTCGCGGGCGCGGAAGTCGCCTATCTCTCCGCGGCCGAGATCACGCGCCGGCTCGCCTGCGGCGAAGCCCATCTTGGCGTCACCGGCGAAGATCTGGTGCGCGAAGAAATCGCCGACGCCGAGCAGAAAGTGGAGCTTCTCGCGCCGCTCGGCTTCGGCGGGGCGAATGTCATCGTCGCCGTGCCGCAGGCCTGGATCGACGTGCGCTACATGAGCGACCTCGCCGATATCGCCGACGGATTTCGCGCGCGCCATGGCCGCGGCCTGCGCGTCGCGACGAAATATGTGAATACGACGCGGCGCTTCTTCGCCGCACATGGCGTTTCGGACTATCGGATCGTCGAGAGCTCGGGCGCGACCGAAGGCGCGCCCGCCGCTGGCTCCGCCGATCTCATCGTCGACATCACGACCACCGGCGCGACGCTGGCGGCGAATGCGCTGAAAATCGTCGAGGACGGCGTGATTCTGCGTTCGCAGGCCAATCTCGTCGCCTCGCTGACCGCTCCCTGGAGCCAAACCGCGCGCGAAGCGGCGCGCATTATTCTTTCGCGCATCGCCGCGGAAGAGGAAGCGCGCACGACGCGCGAGGTGCGCGCCAGCCTGCCTGACCCGAGCGAACAAATCCTGCGCGCCGCAGAAACGAATTTCGGCGCCGAACTGCGCGAGAAGGACAGCCGCTCGGCGCGCTTCTCCTGTCCGGCGACAAGGGTCGCGGCGCTCGCCGATTGGCTGATCGCGCAAGGCGCCACAAGCGTCGCCAGCGCCGGGCTCGACTATGTGTTTCGAGCGGAGAACGCCCTGTGGGGCAAGCTCGCGGCGCGGCTTGGGTGACCAAAGCGAGCCGGCTCACGCCTCCATCAATGCGCCGACATGCGCCGCGACGCTGCGCGCGAGATTTTCAGGCTGGTAGCCGCCTTCGAGCAGCGAGACGATTCGGCCCTTGCAGCGACGGGCCGCGATCTCCATCACGCGCAGCGTGACGTCCCTGAAATCCTCGGCGACAAGCCGCAGCCCGCCGAGCGGATCGTGCAGATGAGCGTCGAAGCCGGCGCACAGAACGATAATCTCCGGCGAGAAGGCGTCGAGGCGCGGCAGAATGCGCGACGCGAGCGCCTCGCGAAATTGCGCGCCGCCGTCGCCCTTAACGAGCGGCGCGTTGACGATATTGTTGTGCTCGCCCGTCTCGCTGACCGCTCCCGTGCCGGGATAGAGCGGCATCTGATGCGTCGATGCGTAAAGCGCGTTTCGATCGCTCCAGAAAATCTCCTGTACGCCATTGCCGTGATGCACGTCGAAATCGACGATGGCGACGCGCGAGGCGCCATGCGCCGCGCGCGCATGCAAAGCGGCGACGGCGGCATTGTTGAAGAAGCAAAAACCCATCGGCGTCTCGCGCGTCGCATGATGACCCGGCGGCCGCATGGCGACGAAGGCGTTCGTGGCGTCGCCGCGCATCACCGCATCGATGGCCGCCAGCGCGCCTCCGGCTGCGCGCAACGCCGCCTCCTGCGTGGCGCCGTTCATGACGGCGTCGGGGCCGATACGCGTATAGCCATCAGAGGGCGCGGATTTGGCAAGCCGCGAAATGTGCTCCGAACTATGCGCGCGAAGCAGCGCCTCCTGCGGCGCCAAGGGCGCTTCGGCGCGCATGAGGCCGACATAGCGCGGTTCGTCCAGCGCATGCAAAATGGCGCGCAGACGCTCCGGCCCTTCGACATGGGTCGGCCCCATGTCATGCGCCAGGGCGGCCGGGTGAGTGACGAGCAGCGTCGACGCCGTCGCGGCGCGCGCGCCGACGCAAGCCAGGCTTGCGCCCGCGCCGGCGATCGCCGCTCGGCGCGTGAAGGCGGCGTGGCGTTCCGGCATGTCAGATCCAATCCTCGGGTTCCGGGGCGCAGAGCATAGAAGCGCCTGCGGCGCCTGTCAGCCGTTCGGAGATTGGACAGCAAGAAACGCATTGCGGCCATCGTCAATAAAGGGATGATGCGCGAAAAGGGCCAGCATATGACTGAGACACATTCGCTCGACCTCGACGAGACGCGCTGGGCGGCGGTGGTCGCGCGCGATTCGCGCCGCGACGGCGATTTCTTCTATTGCGTCGAAACGACCGGCGTTTATTGCCGCCCGTCCTGTCCGTCGCGGCCGGCGAAGCGGGCCAATGTGCGCTTTTGCGCCACTATCGAAGCAGCCGAGGCTCAGGGCTTTCGCCCCTGCCGCCGCTGCCGGCCCGATGCGACGTCACAGCAGGAGCGGGACGCCGAAAAGATCGCCCGCGCCTGCCGAATGATCGAGGCGGCGGAAGCGCCGCCGACGCTGGCGCGGCTTTCGCGCGCCGCAGGGCTCAGCCCGTTTCACTTCCACCGGCTGTTTAAGCGCATCGCCGGCGTTACGCCCAAGGCCTATGCCGAGGCGCATCGGCGCGAGCGCTTGCGCGGCAAGCTCAGGGAAGTTCAGACAGTGACCGAGGCGATCTATGATTCCGGCTATCATTCGAGCGCGCGCTTCTACGCGACGGCCAAGGAGACTTTGGGCATGACGGCGAGCGCCTATCGCGCCGGGGCGCCGCGCGAAACGATCCGCTTCGCCATCGGCCAATCGTCGCTCGGCGCGGTGCTCGTCGCCGCGAGCGAAAAAGGCGTCTGCGCCATTTCGCTCGGCGACGACCCTGAAGAACTGCTGCGCGATCTGCAGGATCGTTTTCCGCGGGCGACGCTCATCGGCGGCGATGAGTCGTTCGAACGCTATGTCGCCGCTGCGGTGGGGATGGTGGAGCGGCCTCAAACGCGCGTCGATCTGCCGCTCGACATGCGCGGCACGGCCTTTCAGCAGCGCGTCTGGGCGGCGCTGCGGGACATTCCGGCGGGAGAGACGGCGAGCTACGCCGAGATCGCGAAACGCATCGGCGCGCCGAAAGCGACGCGCGCGGTCGCGGGCGCCTGCGCGGCCAATCCGGTTTCGCTCGCGGTTCCCTGCCATCGCGTCGTGCGCAGCGACGGCGCGCTGTCCGGCTATTATTGGGGCGTCGCGCGCAAGCGCGCATTGCTGGAGCGCGAACGCAAGTCGTGAACGAACGGCGCTCTATCTTCGAAGCGCCGCATATTCTTCATTGATCGCGTCATGCAGTTCTTTCCACAGAGGATTGATGCGCACGTCCGGCCCCCAATTGTGGAGCGCCTTGGCGACTTCCGCGATCGTCTCATTGATCGGTTCGCTGTCCCCTTCCTCCAATTCGAAGGAGAACAGCTGCGGCGGCGCATCGCTCTTCCAGGCGTCCCAATGTTCGTTCGAATAGTTGGAGACGCCGCGCTGCGCCGCGAGCCGTTCCGGCGCATATTTGGCGAAGCGCCGATGCAGACGGCCGTCCGGCGGCTCCGCCCGATAAGCGTCGCGCACCGCGAAATAGCGCACATGTTGCAATTCATGGGCGAGACAGCAGCCGAGCCGCGCGTCGCTCATGTTCGCGTCGTAATAAATCTCGACGCGGCCGTCGGGAAAGGATTGACCTTCCGACGTAAAGCTTTGGCCGAGATAGTCGAAGGTCTTCGTCTGCGGGCCGAGAGTCGCCTTGCCGGCGTCATAGCCGAATTCGCGGCAGAGCGCCGCGAGCCTTTGCCGTTTCTTCAAAAATTCCGCAGAGGTCTCGACGTCGCCAGCCGCCGCCTTTGGCGGATGGGCGCCTTGCTGCGCGCGCCGAGAGAAACCGAACCAGCGGCGCAGAACCGTCAGCACGCCAAATATCCGCGGCTCATCTCGCGCTGTTGAACGGCTCTTCATGCGTAATGACCCAATCGAACTCCGGATGCGCCGCGGCGACATGCTCCCACCATCGCCGCCCGTCCGGCAAGCGCGGCGAAAGGTCATTGACCCTGAGCCGTCGGAAAGCGTCGGGCCGCGCCTTCGCCCCAGCGAGGACCGCCTCGACCATGGCGCGCCCGAGGCCCCGCCGCAGAGAATTGATCTGTTCGAAAACGAGCGACGGCGGCTCATAGGCGCCGGCGAGCAGGAGCGCGATTCCGGACGCCTCGGTTCCGTCGGGCGTCGTAATGAGTTTTGGCGAGGTCGACGCTTTGATTTCAAAAAAGCTGCGCCCGTATGGTCGCGAATCGACGAACAGGCCGAGCGCCGCAAGATTGTCCGAGATGGCCTCGGCGATCGCCCGCATCGCGGGATCGCTAACGTCCTTTGCGCCCGCTTTCCGCCAAAGCTGCGCAATGTTCCACCCGCCCATTCGGCGATCCCCCGCTTCCGGCGCGGGAAAATATCGCATCAGGCGCCGGTCGATAAGGGGCAAGGCGCGAATTGAGGCTGCGCGACGTTCGGCTCGGAAGATTAATCAAGAAGAGCGAAGCTAAATTGCTGCAGTTCGGCAAGGCTGCTAGATTTGCGGCCTACTGGTCCGTCGGCGCTTTAAGCGCGTCTCCATATTCTGACGAGCTTTTCTCGCGCGCCGGCTTGATTGTCGAGTTGCGGATTTTGATATGGCGACCAAGGATAAACAGCAGGGCGGTTCAGTCGCCAGCGGCGGGATGATCGTAGCGATAATCGTGGCGGCGAGCGCTCTCCTGATTCAGAAGGAAGCGCCGCTGGAAGGCGCGCGCCCGAACGCTCAGGAGACCGCGTTCCACGGCTATGCCTATCACGACATTTCCGCGCGTCTTTGGCAGGACCCCTTCGGCGCCGTAGAAAAAAATGTGACCAGGGAAGCGACCGGCAACGCATGCGACACGCCCGATAAGCGGGCGCGGACCGATGTGCCGAAGGGAAAGAAAGGCAAGGCCGCCGCGCCGTCTGCGTTACCGATCCCGCCGCCAGAGTTCGAGCACGACGAGCATATCAAAATGGAGCGAGGGTTTCGCGCGGACGAACAGACGCTCGTGCTTCCCGTAATGGTCTCCGGCGCGCCTTACGCGGAGGATGTCGAATTCCGTCGCCGTCTGCGCTATGCCGTCGTGTCGGCTCTGGCGAAAAAACGCTTCCAGCCGGCGGACGCGCAGCACATCGACTATTACCGGGTCTGCGTTACCGGCCCGGACGACAAGCCGATCAAAACGATCGTGCCTTATGAATGGTTCGACCTGGAGCCGTCGCTGGAAGGTTCGACCGATCTGCGGAGCGTTCTGATTCTCTGGATCAACGAACAATTTTTAACCGATACGATCGCCAAGGAAAAAAAGCCGGTTAAAATTCTTGAAGATATGACGGCGCCCTTCCTTCGCTACGCCATGTCAGGCGCGCAAGTCTGCCCATCGGCCAGATTGCAGGTTCCCATCATCGGGCCTCATACGTCGGATGCGCTTCTGGCGATTGCGAATGAAAATCATCCTTCCAGATTCAAATTTACCTCCTATGGAGCGACGATCGCGCTGAACGATGACCTCAAGCGTCAGCACGACGAGAGGAGACAATGTTCGCTCAAGTTCGGACCGGCCACGATCGAGCAAACGATCACGCCTGATGACATTCTTGCTGGCAGTCTCGTCGATGAACTAGAAAAGCGCGACGTGAGCTACGCCAAAGCACACAGCATCGCGCTCGTTTCCGAGTGGGACACGACTTACGGGCAGGCGATCAGAGAGAACGTTAGATGCGCTTACCGCAAGGGCGAACCCTGCCCGCCGGTCGAGCCTTCTTCAAATCATCCCATAATTATTGAGAAATCCTATTTGCGCGGCATCGACGGCGTCATGGCGCCGGATGACAAGAAAACCGAAAACCCGCGGGCCGGTAAGGACGCCAACAAAACCGCGGACGACAAAGAGGCGGTATTGGACAGGAAGGCGGCGCGCGCCGGCGACCGGCCGCATGGGCCAGGCCAAAGCGATTATTTGCGCCGGCTTGCTGACAGCCTGATCGATGAGGACAAGAAGATTCGGCTCGAAGGCGGCGCGGGCATAAAGGCGATCGGCGTTCTTGGAAGCGACGTATTCGACAAGCTGCTCGTCTTGCGCGCGCTGAAGCCGAATTTTCCCAACGCGATCTTCTTTACGACCGATTACGACTCGATACTGACGATGCCGGGCGAATTGGCCTGGACGCGCAATCTGATCGTCGCGTCCAGCTTCGGTCCGACGTTGCACAAGGACTTGCAGGGCGACATTCCTCCTTTCCGAAGCGCTTATCAGACGTCGGCCTTCCTCGCGATACAGCTTGCGATCGACGATCGGAGCGCCGCCGGTCGCGCGGCAAACATCCGAAAGGAGCTTGGGCGATCCGAACTCTTCGAGATCACGCGAACGGGCGCGCTTCAGTCGCTACGACCGCAGCCAGCCAAGGACGCCGACCCCTGCCCGTCGTCTCCAAGCGTTCAATTCGATCCGCCAACCCCCTTTCCGGAACTCTCGATCAGAGAACGAGCCTTTATCGTTTCCATGTTGGCCGTTGGCGGATGCGCATTTCTGGCGCTGGCGTACGCGCTGAGACGGAAGAACAACCGGGTTCAGCGCGCCGGCGCTTCGTCGGACACGTTCGCAGTCGGCCTGATCCTGCTGTGCGCGGCAATCGTCGTCGGCTATTGGCAGCAAGCGGCTCTTTGGCTCACCGAAGCGGGCCGCGGCGAACCGATTGCTTGGAGCGACGGCGTCAGCGTTTGGCCGACGATCGCGATACAACTGCTGGTGATCATTCTGTGCGTGCGAATCGTCGCGCGCGCGTCGTGCCGACTCGACGATAACCTCGAAGAGATCGCAACAAGATTGGGTCTCGACTGTCCTGACGAGGTCATTAAGCGCGCCTCCCGCGAAGGAAAGCTCGGCTTTATAAATTTCAGGCCATGGCTTGACATACTGACGCCCAAGAAAGCGACATTCGATCCTGGGGCGAACAAGAGTAAACCGTACGATATCGCGACCGGCTGGCGCGGCTATGTATGCGCCGGCCGCCCCCGCGCGCGTCATTTGCGCACGGCGTGCGTCTCGCTCTTATTTCTTGTGATGTTCGTAATCATGTGGCGCGTATATGGAAACATCGTCCCTCCTATTCGTGGCGACATCGCTAGAACATTCTTCATAGTGACCACGCCGATAGAATTTTTGGCTGTTTGCTATGCAATTCTCTATGTATGGGACGCCACAATTCTCTGCCTTTGTTTCGTAAATGATCTCGAATACCATTCTACTGTTTGGCCTTCGATTCGCGTCGATCGTTCGCTGGATCAAGCCGCCTCCAATTCCAGTCGGACGCGGATCGGCGTCATCCGCAATGACGCTCTGGATATCGAGTTCATCGAAAAGCGCACCGCCTGCATTCTCCCCTTGGCCTACTGGCCTTTCTTGCTGGTCGCGCTGACGATTATCGAGAGAAGCGGCATATTCGCCAATCATCCCAGCAGCGGCGTGCTTCTCTTCTTTATGGCGCTCGCGCTCGTCACGATTGTCGGCTGCGCGCTCGCGTTGAACAGGGCGGCGGAAGTTGCGCGCGCGAAATCCAAGCAAATGATCGAGGACGCGCTTTTCGGCAAAACCCACGGAAAGAGCGGGAATTCCAACTTCGAACAAAAGTTCAGCGCCGCCGATCGCGGCTATCTCGAAGCGCAGCTGGAAAAAATCTCGAATCTTGACGGCGGCGCCTTCAGTCCGGTTTGGCGGCAGCCGCTGGTCAAGGGCCAGATTCTGCCCATCGCCGGCTTCGCCTCGACGGTCCTGTTCGAACGGAACTGGTTCGCGTGGTTCTGATCCCGCCATGGTGTGCCCTTCCCGCCATTCCGTGCGATAAAGGGCCATGGCGACACCGATTCGCAACGCTTTCGACCCAGGCTTCGGCGTTTATGTCCACTGGCCGTTCTGCCTGTCGAAATGCCCCTATTGCGATTTCAACAGCCACGTCCGGCGCGGCGAGGTCGACGAGGACCGCTTCGTCGAGGCCTTCGCCGTCGAGCTCGCGCATCGCGCCGCCCTCACCCGCGGGCGCGAAGTTCGCTCGATTTTCCTCGGCGGCGGCACGCCCTCGCTGATGTCGCCGTCGACGGTCGAAGCGATTCTCTCCCGGATTTCGAGCCATTGGAGTCTCGCCAAGGACTGCGAGATCACGCTCGAAGCCAATCCGACCAGCGTCGAGGCCTCGCGTTTCAAGGGCTTCAAGGCGGCGGGCGTCAACCGCGTCTCGCTCGGCGTGCAGGCCCTGAACGATATCGATCTTCGCGCGCTGGGACGACAGCATTCGGTCGCCGAAGCGCTGATGGCGCATGACGTCGCCAACTCGGTTTTCGCGCGCACGTCCTTCGATCTGATCTACGGCCGCTCCGGCCAGACCCCCGCCGCCTGGCGCAAGGAGCTGGAGCTGGCGCTCGCCCGCGCGCCGGAACATGTCTCGCTCTATCAGCTGACCATCGAGCCCGATACGATGTTCGAGCGGATGGTCAACGCCGGCAAGATGGCGTTGCCGGGCGCCGACGTTCAGCGCGCGCTTTGGGACGTGACGCAGGAAGTCACCGCCCGCGCCGGCCTGCCGGCTTACGAGGTCTCCAACCATGCGCGGCCCGGCGCCGAATGCCGGCACAATCTGGTCTATTGGCGCTATGGCGAATATGTCGGGGTCGGTCCCGGCGCGCATGGGCGGGTGGTCACGCCGCGCGGACGGCGGGCGCAGGCGGCCGAGCGGCATCCGGAAATGTGGCTCACCTGCGTCGAGACCGAAGGCCATGGCCTCATTGAGGACGAGTTGCTGTCCTCCGAGCAGGAAGGCGACGAATTCCTGCTGATGGGGCTGCGGCTGCGCGAAGGCGTCGATCCGCAGCGCTATTTCCTTTTGACCGGCAAACGTCTGTCGCAGTCGCGGATCAGCGAATTGATCGGCGACGGCCTCGTCGAATTTACCCGCGAGAACCGGCTGCGCGTCAGTTCCGAAGGCTTCCCGGTGCTCGATGCGGTGGTCGCCGACCTCGCGGCTTAACGGATTCCCTCAAAGAAGGCGCAGCCGGCGCCGCTTCAAAACGGCGCCGGCTGCGCGTTTCGGGCGAGCTAGCGCTTGTACAACTGCGCCAGCGCATCGGCGCCGAGTAGTTCGCCCATCCGGCCCAGGATCAGCAGCACGACGCCAAACATAGCAAGCGACATCCAGCCGAAAAAGACGAAGCCCCAGTGCAGCGGACCTGCAAAGCCTTCGTCCATCGACCAAAATGTATGGCCCCATTCATTGAATCCCACATTCGGGATGGTCATGAAGACGCCGACGACCAGCACCACGAAGGCGAGAGAATAGCCTTTCGCGAAAGTGGGCAGGCGCGTCTTCGCATAGAAGAATGCGCCGAGCCCGATGACCGCGAAAAGCGGATAGGCGATATAGAAGGTGACGATATTGCTCGGCGTGAAATCCGTGTCGCGCACGGCGGTCATGTGCCAGACAGCCGTCTGCTCCGAAAAGAAGCTTAAGCCCCAATAGAGGGCGAGCGCGAAAACCAGCAGCCACTCAACCAGATAAATCAAGCGGCGCATTTCGGTTGAAGCGGCGAGATTCGCCAGATCGCGGTCGCGCGTGCGCCACATGAAGCCGACGACGCCGACCGCGCCGAGGCACGACGCCAGAATCGCAAATTGCAGCAGGCTCATCCAATAGAGCTGATACTCCGGCGAGAATGAATCGAGGCCGTCGCTCCAGGCGAAAATCTGTTCGTAGAGGCGCAGGATGGCCACGAAGGCCATCAACGCGCCGACGCCGATGAGAAGCGGCTTCATATCCAGGATTCGTTCGGCGCCTGCCGCGGCGGAACTGACTTCAGCTTTTGTCGTGTTCATGATTGTCTCCAAATGTCGGGCTGTCGGGGGCTTTGGCGCCCTCCTCGAAGGTCTGATGCGCGCGAGGTCGCAAGCCGCATCGAGGAGAGCGGCCGACTGGGCGGAATGGTCTGAGAAGGTTCTCGCGCGCATCCTTCGCCCGCGTCGCCGTCGAAATGGCGAGCGCGGATGCTCATTTGCGAAAAAACTTCAGCCCTGCTGGGGAGGAGCCCTCGGCGATTGGGACGCGCGTTGCGGCTCGATCCGCGGCGCCCGGCCGAAAGTCTTCAGCCGAGGCGAAACCGCCTCGGATGGAAAATTCTGCGCAACTGAAACGACAGGCTTTAAAGGCGGCGCAGCCAACGCCCCGTCATGCAGAATACAGCAGAACCCCTGGCAATGACGGTAATGAGGAACGAGCGGCGCGGCGCCGTCTGTCGTTCCGTCTTGCGGCGCGCAGACTGCGCCGAAGCTGACGCCTTGTCCGAACACAGCAACATGTGTGGCCGCGATCCCCGTCTGCACGAGAAAAAGGCAAGCGACCATCGCCGCGAACAAACGCGCGGACAGACGTATCCTCTGAAAGATTGGAGCCACCGCCGCCTCTCGGTTCCAACGCCAACGTTAGGTTTCGATCGCTTGCGCGGTCAAGCAAGCCTCGATGCGCAGCCATGCGGCGAAACGACGCTTCGAAAATTGATGCGCGACAAGAGCGAAAGCGACGCGCCTGTTTCGCCAAGATTAGCACGCTCGTCTCGATTGATCGCCATTCCGCGAGAGGAGAGTTCCACGCAATCGATGCGTAAGCATGACAAGCGGCGTCCAGACTCAATTTTTCTTGCGCACTTTCACGGCGACGCCGAGAGGAGAACCGCAGGCGTGCATTGAAGCTTGCCGAGCGTTCGAGCCCGAGCGCGACCTTTAAACGGGCGCGCGCCGCCACGTTAAGTGGTACGATGCAACGACATCGGCGGCGAAAATCGATGGCTCGACGAACGGAGACAGTTGCGCCGGCCGAAACCGCCGCCAGCGACGTCCATATGGCGCGCCGCTTGAGTTGTGAATCAATGTCGGAAACGGGGTCAGGCCTTGAGAGCGGCGCATCGACGCGCGCTTTGGAAAATGCGCAAGAGAGCGTCCTCGACGTCGTGCGCGCGCTCGTCGTCGAGTTGCATCCGGATTTCGTCGATTATCGACTCGTTCAGCTCGACAGCGATCTTGATCGCGATCTGGCGCTCGACAGCCTGTCTCGTGCGGAACTGCTCTTGCGGCTCAATCGCAAATTCAACGTGCAGCTTCCCGAAAGACTCATCGGAGAAGCCAACCGTCCTCGCGATCTCGTCAACGCAATTCTCGCCGCCGGCGCGGCGGTCGCTCCGGCATCGTTTCCGCCGCCAGCGCCCGCGGCGCTCGAGTCCGTGGACGAGCCGATCGAGGCGAAGACGCTGATCGACGCGCTCGCGCAACACGCCGAACGCCACGGCGCGCGCCAACACGTCTTGCTTTGGCGGCCGGAGGGGCCGGCCGAGCCTTTGACCTATCGCGAACTCTACCACGCGGCGCGCGGCGCGGCCGGCGGCCTGGTTGAGCGCGGCGTCAGCTGCGGAGATCGCGTCGCGATCATGCTGCCGACAAGCCGCGATTTCTTCGTCGCCTTTTTTGCGGTTCTGTTCTGCGGCGCCATTCCCGTGCCCATTTATCCGCCCTTCCGCTTGGCGCAGATCGAGGATCATCTGCGCCGCCAGGCCGGCATATTGGCGAATGCTGAAGCAAGCGCATTGATCACCAACGCCGAAATCAGAGTCGTCGGAAGCTTGCTCTATGGGCTCGTCGCCGCGCTTCAGCACATCGTTACGATTCCGGAATTGACTGACGCCGCGCCAATAGGCGCGCCGCTGCCGGCGTCGCCCGACGCGATTGCGCTCATTCAATACACGTCCGGCAGCACCGGCGATCCCAAAGGCGTCGTGCTGTCCCACGCCAATCTTCTCGCCAATATTCGCGCCATGGGCGCCGTATTGAAGGCGTCTTCGGCGGACAGGGTCGTCAGCTGGCTGCCGCTCTATCACGATATGGGATTGATCGGCTGCTGGCTCGGCAGCCTTTACTATGGCGCGCAGGCGCTGATCATGTCGCCGCTCTCTTTCCTCGCCGATCCGGCGCGATGGCTCTGGGCGATCGATTCGCACAAGGCGACGATCTCGGCGGCGCCCAATTTCGCCTACGAGCTCTGTTTGAAGGCGATCGACGACTCAAAGATCAGCGGCCTCGATCTCTCCTCGCTGCGCGCGATCATGAATGGCGCGGAGCCCGTGAGCCCGGCGTCGGTTACGCGGTTTATTCAAAGATTTGCGCCTTACGGCTTTCGGGCCGAAGCGATGACTCCGGTCTACGGGCTGGCCGAAAACGCCGTCGGGCTCGCTTTCCCTCCGCTCGGCCGAGGACCGCTCATCGAGCGCTTAGATCGAAAGGCGCTCGATCGCGACGGCGTTGCGCGGATCGCCGAGCCAGGCGTCGACGGGGGCATCTCATTGGTCGCCTGCGGGCGGCCCCTCCCCCATCACGAAATCCGCATCGTCGACGACGCCAGTCGTGAATTGCCGGAGCGACAGGAGGGGCGCATTCAGTTTCGGGGGCCATCGGCGACGCGCGGCTATTTCCAGAATTCGGAAAAAACCGGCGCGCTGTTCGACGGCGATTGGCTCGAGACCGGCGATCGCGGCTATGTCGCGGGCGGAGACGTGTTCATCACCGGACGCATCAAGGATTTGATCAAGCGCGCCGGACGCAACATCTACCCGCAGGAGCTGGAAGAAGCCGTCGGGTCGCTCGAAGGAACGAGAAAGGGCTGCGTCGCGGCCTTTCCCGCCATCGACATGCGCGCCGGGACGGAAAGACTCATCGTCCTTGCCGAAACCCGCCTGACCGACGATGCGCGCAAAGAATCGCTGCGCAGAAGGATCGTCGAAGCTTCTCAGTCCTTGCTCGATCTTGCGCCTGATGAAGTCGTTCTCGTTCCGCCGCACACGATCCCGAAGACGTCGAGCGGCAAGATCAGACGCTCGGCCGCGCGCGCCATGTTCGAAAGCGGCCAGTTGCAAAGGAAGGACAAGAGCCCGCAATGGCAGCTTGCGCGTATCGCGCTCTCCGGGGTCTTGCCTCGCCTGCGCCGCCTCTCGACGAACGTCGCGATCCGGGCTTACAACGCCTACGCATGGAGCGCGCTGATTTTGATTGGAGCCCTCGTGTGGTCCTGCGTGCTGCTGACGCCAAAGCGGATATGGCGGCATCGCCTTGTCAGCGCGGCCGCGAGTTTGTTTTTCCGCTTGATCGGATGCCCGCTCACGATCACGCGCGACGCCCCGGTCCCGCAGGAAAACGCAATCCTCATCGCCAATCATTCAAGCTATTTGGATAGCGCCGTGATGGTCGCAGCCTGTCCCGGCGCGCTTTCATTCGTCGCCAAGGAAGAGCTCGCGCGTCAGCGCGTCGCCGGTCCGTTCTTGCGGCGACTGGGCACGATCTTCGTGCGCCGCACCGATCCGGCGGGCGGCGTCGCCGACGCGCGAGCCGCCGTACAGTCCGCGCGCGCCGGCGTGCGCCTTGTCTGGTTTCCGGAAGGGACCTTTTCGCGAATGCCCGGGCTGCTTCCCTTCCATATCGGCGCCTTCTCGACCGCCGCGCAATTGGGCTTTCCCGTCGCGCCGATCGCGATAAGCGGCACGCGTTCAATTCTACGCAGCGGTTCATGGCTGTTCAGGCGCGGCCCGATCGCGGTTCACATCGGCGCGCCGATCGCGCCTCAGGGCGACGACTTCCAGGCGGCGGTCGCGTTGCGCGACGCGACGCGCCAGAAGATATTAGCGCATTGCGGCGAGCCCGACCTAGGCCATGAGCGGGTGTTGGTGGCGTCCTGACCGCGCCGCTTGGCCTCACCCCACCTGTCCGCGATGGCGCAGAAAGTGATCAGCCAGCACGCAGGCCATCATCGCCTCGCCCACCGGAACGGCGCGAATGCCGACGCAAGGATCGTGACGGCCCTTGGTGATGATATCCGTTTCATTGCCGAAGCGATCGATCGTGCGGCGCGGCGTGAGAATCGACGACGTGGGCTTCACCGCGAAACGCACGACCACCGGTTGGCCGGTCGAAATGCCGCCAAGCACGCCGCCGGCGTTGTTCGACAGAAACGTCGGCCCGTCGCTTCCGGCGCGCATTTCATCGGCGTTTTCCTCGCCGGTCAATTGCGCCGCCGCGAAGCCCGCGCCGATCTCGACGCCCTTCACCGCATTGATCGACATCATCGCCGCGGCGAGGTCGGCGTCGAGCTTGCCATAGACCGGCGCGCCCCAGCCGGCCGGAACGCCTTCCGCGACGATTTCGATCACCGCGCCGATGGAAGAACCGTCCTTGCGCACGTCGTCGAGATAGTCCGCCCATAATTGCGCCGTGCGCGCGTCGGGACAAAACAACGGATTGCGATCTATCTCCGCCCAGTCGAAATGCGCGCGGTCGATTTTATGCGGTCCGATCTGCACCAGCGCGCCGCGAATGGTCACGCCGGCGATCACCTTGCGCGCGACGGCGCCGGCGGCGACCCGCGCCGCGGTTTCGCGCGCCGAGGAACGCCCGCCGCCTCGATGGTCGCGCACGCCATATTTGGCGTCGTAAACATAATCGGCGTGGCCGGGGCGGTATTTGTCGGCGATCTCGCCATAGTCCTTGGACCGCTGGTCGGTGTTTTCGATCATGAGCGCGATCGGGGTTCCGGTCGTCACCTGCCGGCCGTCGCCGTCAGCAAAAACGCCGGAGAGGATTTTCACCTCATCCGCTTCCCGCCGCTGCGTGGTGAAACGCGACTGTCCCGGCTTGCGCTTGTCGAGAAAGACCTGGATGTCCGTCGCTTCGAGCGGAATTTTCGGCGGGCATCCGTCAACGATCGCGCCAAGCGCCGGCCCATGGCTTTCGCCAAAGGTCGTTACCCGGAAAAGATGGCCGAAACTGTTGTGGGACATGCCGGTCTTCTAGGCTGCGCGCCGGCGCCGGTCAAACCGCCGCCTTCCGGCGACCAAGCCATGACGCGGCCTTCCAAGACCGTTAAGATAGATGCATGACCCTGACGCAAAAGCCCGTCGGCCCCGGCAGCCATGTTTTTCTCGTCGACGGCTCCTCCTTCGTCTTTCGCGCCTATTTTCAGTCGATCCGGCAGGACGCGAAATACAATTACCGCTCCGACCGGCTGCCGACCGGCGCCGTGCGGCTGTTCTGCACGAAGCTCCTGCAATTCGTGCGTGACGGCGCCGCAGGCGCCAAGCCGACGCATCTCGCCATCATCTTCGACAAGAGCGAGCATTCATTCCGCAAGGAGATTTATCCCGACTACAAGGCGCATCGCGCCGAACCGCCGGAAGATCTCATTCCGCAGTTTCCCCTGATGCGCGCGGCCGTGCGGGCCTTCGGCCTCACCCCGATCGAGCAGGACGTCTACGAGGCCGACGATCTCATCGCCACTTACGCCACGCAGGCGCGCGCCAAGGGCGCGGACGTGCTGATCGTTTCGGCCGACAAGGACCTGATGCAGCTCGTCGGTCCCGGCGTGACGATGTATGACCCCGCCTCCGGAACGGCGGGCGCGAAAGGCGCGCGCGAGGAACGAATCATCGGCGAAGCGGAGGTCGTCGATTATTTCGGGGTCACGCCGAACAAGGTTGTCGACGTGCAGGCGCTTGCCGGCGATTCGACCGACAATGTGCCGGGCGCGAAAGGCATCGGCGTCAAGACCGCCGCTCAGCTGATCAACGAATATGGCGACCTCGACACGCTGCTCGCCAGGGCGCCGGAGATCAAGCAGCCGAAGCGCCGCGAGGCCTTGACCGAGCCGGACGCGGTCGCGCGCATCCTCCTCTCCAAAAAGCTCGTGACGCTGGTGTGCGACGCGCCCGTCGAGACGCCGCTCGAGGATTTGGGCCTGCACGAACCGGACGCGAAGACGCTCGTCGCCTTTCTGCAAGCGATGGAATTCACGACGATCACTCGGCGAGTCGCCGAGCTATATGGCGTCGACATTCACGAGATCGCGCCTGATCCGAATTTCGTCGGCGCCGCCGGCTGGCGCGCGCGCGACGGCGAAGTGCGGGAAGACGCGCCGGCTGCGCCGCAAGCCGGCGAACCGACGGAATCCATGGCTAAACCGGCTGGCGCAAGCGCAAAGGAAGGCTTCACCCCCGCAAGCCTCGTCGCCGCGCGCCGCGCCGAGGCGCAGGCGACGAAGATCGACCGCGCCGCATATGAATGCGTGACCTCGCTCGAACGCCTCGATCAATGGATCGCGGATGCGACTGAGGCCGGCATCGTCGCGCTCGACACGGAAACGACCTCGCTCGATCCGATGCGCTGCGAACTTGTCGGGGTCTCGCTCGCCGTCGGGCCGGGACGCGCCTGCTACATTCCGCTTGGGCATCGCGAACACGGCTCGGGCGATCTCTTTGGCGGCGCCGATCTCCTTCCCGGTCAGATACCGCTCGGCGCGGCGATCGCGAAGCTGAAGCACCTGTTCGAAAATCCGTCGATCCTCAAGATCGCGCATAATATGAAATATGATCTGCTCGTGCTCGCGCGTTACGGAATCGACGTGGCGCCGATCGAAGATACGATGCTGATCTCCTATGCGCTCGACTCGGGACTGAACAATCACGGCCTCGACGAATTGGCGCTCAAGCATCTTCAACATCAAAACATCAAATTCGCCGAGGTCGCGGGCTCCGGACGCAATTTCATCGGCTTCGCGCGCGTCGCGCTCGACAGAGCGACCGAATACGCCGCCGAGGACGCCGACGTGTCGCTGCGGCTGTGGCGCGCGCTGAAGCCGCGGCTTTCCGCCGAGCATATGACCAATGTCTACGAGACATTGGAGCGGCCGATGGTGGCGACGCTCATGCGCATGGAGCGCAGAGGCGTCAGCGTCGATCGCGCCATTCTCTCGCGCCTCTCCGGCGAATTCGCGCAGGACATGGCGCGGCTGGAGGCCGAGATATTCGATCTTGCCGGCGAGAGCTTCAACCTCGGCTCGCCCAAGCAATTGGGCGACATCTTATTCGGCAGGATGGGACTGCCAGGCGCGAAAAAGACCGCGACAGGCGCCTGGTCGACGTCCGCCAGCGTGCTCGAAGACCTCGCCAGCGAAGGCAATGATTTCGCCCGCCGCATTCTCGACTGGCGCCAGCTCTCCAAACTAAAGAGCACCTACGCCGACGCCCTGCCCGGCTACATCAACCCTGAGACCGGGCGCGTGCACACGAGCTACGCGCTCGCCGCGACGACGACCGCGCGGCTCTCTTCGTCAGAGCCGAATCTTCAGAACATTCCGGTGCGCAACGAGGCCGGCCGCAAGATTCGCAAGGCCTTCGTCTCGCCGCCCGGCCGCGTGTTGATCTCGGCGGATTATTCGCAGATCGAACTGCGGCTGCTCGCCCATATCGCCGACATTCCGCAACTGAAGAAAGCCTTCGCCGAAGACCTCGACATCCACGCGATGACGGCGAGCGAAATGTTCAATGTGCCGATCAAGGACATGCCGCCCGAGACGCGCCGCCGCGCCAAGGCGATCAACTTCGGCATCATCTATGGCATTTCCGCCTTCGGACTCGCCAATCAGCTCGGCATCCCCCGCGAAGAGGCCGGCGCCTATATCAAGCGCTATTTCGAACGTTTTCCCGGCATTCGCGACTATATGGATTCGACGCGTAAGACCGTGCGCGAGAAGGGCGAAGTCACGACGATTTTCGGCCGAGTCTATCACTTCCCCGGCATCGCCTCGGCCAATGCGTCGGACCGCGCCTTCTACGAGCGCGCCGCGATCAACGCGCCGATCCAGGGCGCCGCCGCCGACATCATTCGGCGCGCCATGGTCAGAATGGACGATGCCCTCGTGCACGCCGGACTTTCGGTGCAGATGCTGTTGCAGGTGCATGACGAGCTTGTCTTCGAAGCGCCGGCGCACGAAGCCGAGGCGACGATCGATGTGGCGCGCCGCGTGATGGAACAGGCGCCGGCGCCGGCCGTCCATCTTTCCGTGCCGCTGAAGGTCGACGCGCGCGCCGCCGCCAATTGGGACGAAGCGCACTGAAGGCTTACAAGCCCGGATCGTCCCCGCTTTGCGCCTCTTCCGCGGCAAGTCCGAAGTTCGATCGCGACCAGAGCCGCTCGTGCAGATAATAGAGCGTGAAGATCGCCAGCAGTTCGACGCCGGTGATTTCGGCGGCGAGCTCTATGCTTTGGATGAAGCCGTAAACGATCAGGAAGGTCGAAACGCTCGCCGGCACAAGCCAGGAAAGCGCTTTCACCAGACTGCGCGTCGGCGTCGGCTTGAACGACTCCCGCGCCGGCGGCAGGCCTTCCATCGAAGCGTAGCTGAGCTCAGTCAGTGGCGGCGCCGTGCGGCCGTTCGATGCGGCGACCGCTTTGACCATGCCGACCGCGACCGTTTCATTGCTGATGCGGTCGATGAGAATGAATCCGCCGGTTTCGCGATTTTCGACATAAGGGTCGCAGGCGATCACGGTTTCAAGCGACAGGCGCGCGTCGCCGATTTCGTTGAAGGCGAGCGTCGCGTCCCCTAGCAGCGGTTGCGACTGGCCGGTTTCGATATCGATGCGCGTATCGACGACGGTCACGGCGGCGGGCGCGGTTTTCGTCCCGATCTTCAACAGATAGCTCTTGCCGGCGACAAGCGGCTCGCGCACCAGCCAGAGGAGCTTGGCTTCGAGACGATCGCCGATTTTCGCGGGCGAGACCGGCGAACACAAAAGATCGCCGCGCGAAACGTCGATCTCTTCGGCGAGCGTCAGCGTCATCGACTGACCCGAGACGGCGCTGTCGAGATCGCCGTCGAAGGTGACGATCCTGGCGACGCGCGTATCGCGGCCTGACGGCAGAATGCGCACGATATCGCCGGGCCGGATGTTGCCGCCGCTGATAAAGCCGGAGAAGCCGCGGAAGTCGAGATTGGGCCGATTGACCCATTGCACCGGCATGCGGAAGGGGGCGATCCGCGTCGTGTCTTCCACCGCGACGCCTTCGAGATAAGACAGAAGCGGCGGCCCGTCGTGCCAAGGCATATTGGCGCTGGCGTGGACAAGATTGTCGCCGTCCTTGGCGACAAGCGGCGCGACATAGATCGACGCAAAGTGAAGTGCGTCGGCGAAGGCGTGAAAATCCGCCTCGATCTTGCGAAAAACCTCTTCGCTGTAGCCGACGAGGTCCATCTTATTGACCGCGACGACGACATGGCGCACGCCGAACATCGAGGTGATGACGCTGTGCCGACGGGTTTGCGGCAGAATGCCCTTGCGCGCGTCGACCAGCAGAATGGCGAGATCGGCGGTCGAAGCGCCGACCGCCATGTTGCGGGTATATTGCTCATGGCCCGGCGTGTCGGCGACGATGAATTTGCGCCGGTCGGTCGCGAAATAGCGATAGGCGACGTCGATGGTGATTCCCTGTTCGCGCTCGGCCGCAAGGCCGTCGACGAGCAGCGCGAAATCCAGCGCCTCGCCCTGGGTGCCGTGCTTCTTCGAATCGCTTTCCAGCGCCTCGATAATGTCGTCGGGCGCCAGATCGGCGTCGTAAAGCAGGCGACCGATCAGGGTCGATTTGCCGTCGTCGACCGAGCCGCAGGTGATGAACCGCAACAGCGGCTTTTCGCCGAGCTGTCGCGCCGGCGCGCGCGACGGCGATGCGGTTGCGACGGCGCCGTGCATGTTAGAAATACCCTTCCTGCTTCTTTTGCTCCATCGAGCTGGAGCCGTCGTGGTCGATGAGCCGCCCCTGGCGCTCCGAAGAGCGGCTCTCGCGCATTTCCGTGATGATCTCGTCGAGACTTGCCGCGCCGCTTTCGATGGCGCCGGTCAGCGGATAGCAGCCGAGCGTGCGAAAGCGCACCATCCTATGTTCGATCGCTTCGCCGGGCGCGAGCGCCATGCGGTCGTCGTCGACCATGATCAGCGTGCCGCCGCGGCGCACGACCGGCCGCTCCTTGGCGAAATAGAGCGGAACGACGGGAATATTCTCGCGCGCAATATAGTCCCAGATATCCGCCTCGGTCCAATTCGACATTGGGAACACGCGCAGACTCTCGCCCGGCGCTTTGCGCGTATTATAGAGGCGCCAGAATTCCGGCCGCTGGTTTTTCGGGTCCCAGCGGTGCTGCGCGGTGCGGAAGGAGAGCACGCGCTCCTTGGCGCGGGACTTCTCCTCGTCGCGGCGCGCGCCGCCGAAAGCTGCGTCGAACCCATATTTATCCAGCGCCTGCTTCAGCGCCTCGGTCTTCATGATCTCGGTATGGAGCTTCGAGCCATGAACGAAAGGGCTGATGTTCATCTCAATCCCTTTGGGATTGATATATTCGATCAGTTCGACGCCCAGCTCCTTCACCCGACGGTCGCGAAATTCGATCATCTCGCGAAATTTCCATGTCGTATTGACATGAAGCAGCGGAAATGGCGGCTTCGACGGATAAAAGGCCTTCATGGCGATGTGCAGCATCGCCGCCGAATCCTTGCCGATCGAATAGAGCATCACCGGCCGCTCGCATTCGGCGACGGTCTCGCGCATGATATGGATGCTCTCGGCTTCCAGCCGATCGAGATAGCCAAGCGGACGCACGGCGAGCGCGGTCATTGGTCCGCCTCCTGCGGCGCCCCGCGACGCAACACGCCGTCTTCGCCGACATGCAGGCCGCATTCCTTCTTGCCGTCGTCTTCCCACCACCAGCGGCCGGCGCGCTCACTCTCGCCCGGCATGACCGCGCGCGTGCATGGCGCGCAGCCGATCGACAGAAAGCCCCTGGCATGAAGATCACTGATCGGCACGGAAAACTCCTCGACCGCCGCGACGACGGCGTCGCGCGTATAGTCTGCGAGCGGATTGAGCTTGAGCAGCCTGTGCGTTTCGTCAAAGGCGATGACCGGCGCGTCGGCGCGCGCCTGCGACTGATCCGCGCGAAGTCCTGTCACCCAGGCCGAAACGCCGGCCAGCAGCCGCGACAGCGGCTCGACCTTGCGCACATGGCAGCAGGCCTTGCGCGCCTCGACGGAGTGATAGAAGCCGTTGATCCCCTGCTCTTCAATCAGCGCTTCAAGCGGCGCCGCCTGCGGATAGGCGGCGCGAATCCGCCGCGCGTAACGCGCTTCGGTGCGCTCCCACAGCTCATAGGTTTCGGGAAACAACCGGCCGGTGTCGATCGTCGCGACGTCGATATCCAGACCCTGGGTGAAGATCGAATGCGCGACGAGCTGATCCTCTATCCCGAAACTCGTGGTGAACACGATCCGGCCGGGAATGAATTCACGCAGCAGCAGCAGACGATGGTCGAGATCGAGCGGCGCGAGGCGCGGCGCGAGCGTTTCGGCGATTGAAGCCTTCATGGCCGCGCCGCCCTCCGGCGCGCCTCGAGGATCGAGCCGCGGCCGGAATAGCCGCGCTGATAGCTCATCGCATAGACATTGAGCGCGGCGCGCCACTGTTCTTCACCCTGGCGCTCGGCGAGATCGTCCGGAATTTCGATCGTGTCGAAGCCGCAGCCGACCGCATGGGCATATTGATCGGCGACGAGACGCCCGCTGGCGCGAAGCTCGCCCTTAAATCCCGCGCGCCGCAGCAGGCGCGCCAGAGAGAAGCCGCGGCCGTCGGAAAAGGCGGGGAAGGAGATTGAGACGAGCTCCAGTCGCGGCAACGCCTCTATGAGGGCCGAGGGTTCGGTCGTGTTGGGAACGATCACGCCCAGCGCCGACTCCGGCCCAAGGACCTCCAGCGCATGTTGAAGCCGGGCCAGCGACACGATGACCTTTCCCGCTTTCGGCAGCGCTTCTTCGTCAGCGAGGCGGCGCCAGGCGTCCTCAATGAAGCCGCCGTCAGATATCAGCGCCATCTTCGCCCTCCCGACGCAGGGCGTCTTTGAAGCGCGCATGACCGATGCGCCGCCAGGTGTCGATGAAGGCTTCGCCCTCCTCGCGTTCCGCGAGATAGAAATCGACGAGGTGCTCGATTACGTCCGGCGTCTGCTCCGCGGTCACGCCGGGTCCCAGAATTTCGCCGATCGACGCGGAGAAGGTCGGGTCGCCGCCGAGGGTGATCTGGTAGGATTCCTGGCCCTTTTTTTCGAGGCCAAGAATGCCGATCGCGCCGACATGATGATGGCCGCAGGCGTTGATGCAGCCAGAAATCTTGATGCCGAGCTTGCCGATGCGCCGCTGCCGCGACATGTCCGCGAAACGTTTCGAGATCGCCTGCGCGATCGGAATCGAGCGCGCGGTGGCGAGCGAGCAGTAATCCATGCCCGGGCATGCGATGATGTCGGAGACGAGGCCGGCGTTCGCGGTCGCCAATCCAGCGGCGTCGAGCGTCCGCCACAGCGCCAAGAGATCGTCCTGCTTCACATGCGGCAGGATGATGTTCTGCTCATGGCTGACGCGCAGCTCGCCGAATCCGAAGCGCTCGCTGGCCTCGGCCAGCACGCGCATCTGCTCGGAGGTGGCGTCGCCGGGGACGCCGCCGATCGGCTTCAACGAAACGGTGACGATGGCGTAGCCGGGGATTTTATGCGGGCTGACGTTGACGTCGGCGAAATTGGCGAAAGCCGGCGTCTCCAGTTTCGCGGCGTGCAGAATTTGGGAGTCGCGCGCCAGCGACTCATAAGGCGGCGGCGCGAAGAAGCCGGCGATGCGCGCGAATTCTTCCGGATCATGGACGAAAACAGTGCGGTCCATCGCGGCGAATTCGGCTTCGACCTCAGCGCGGATGTCGTCGATGCCCTTCTCATGGACAAGAATTTTGATGCGCGCCTTGTATTTGTTGTCGCGCCGGCCGAAGCGGTTGTAAACGCGCATGATCGCTTCGAGAAAAGCGAGCAGATCATGCCGCGGCACGAAATCGCTGACGACCTTGCCGACGAAGGGCGACCGGCCGAGACCGCCGCCGACGACGACCTGATAGCCGATCTCGCCCTTATCGCTTCTGACGATGCGCAGGCCGATGTCATGCACCATGATCGCGGCCCGGTCGTGCTCCGCGCCCGTCACCGCGATCTTGAATTTGCGCGGCAGAAACGAAAACTCGGGGTGCAGACTCGACCATTGGCGAAGAAACTCCGCGGTCGGGCGCGGATCTTCGATTTCATCCGGCGCGACGCCGGCGAAATGATCCGCCGTCACATTGCGGATGCAATTGCCGGAGGTCTGGATGGCGTGCATCTCGACGTCGGCGAGCGCTTCGAGAATGTCCGGCGTATCGACGAGCTTGGGCCAATTGTACTGCAGGTTCTGACGCGTGGTGAAATGGCCGTAGCCCTTGTCCCATCTGTCGGCGATGTCGGCGAGCCGGCGCATCTGGCGGGCGGTCAGCGTGCCATAGGGAATGGCGACGCGCAGCATATAGGCGTGAAGTTGGAGATAGAGTCCGTTCATCAAGCGGAACGGACGGAACTCTTCTTCGGTCAGCGCGCCGGAAAGCCGGCGGCGCACCTGTTCGCGAAACTCGGCGACGCGTTCGCGCACGAAAGCGGCGTCATAGTCATCATAGCGATAGGTGGTCGTCGGCGCATTGGGCCGGCGCATCGCCTGGGGGTCGTGAGCGGTCACCGCGCTCCTCCCGCCGCCTGTTTGCCGAGATCGAGGCGCACGCTCGGCCCTTTTACGCGCATTCTCTCGCGATAATGCAACGGCGTGGGCGCGCCGTCCCCGCCGATCTCGACGTCGGCGAGATAGACGTCGACCACGCGATTGGCCGTAAGGTCGCGCTTGCCCGAGGCTTCGAGCGCCGCCGCCTCTTCGGCGCTCAGCGCGACGCGGGCGCGGCGATGGTCGCGCTCCCAGCCTGACGCCCCGAGAAACACCACTTCGCCGTCGGTCAGATTCGAGGCGATGAGGATCTGCGGATGTTTGAACTGAGCCATCAGGTTTCCTGCGCCAGCTTCAGGCGAAGCCCGCTCATGTCGTCCGACCAGATGATCTGGCAGGACAGGCGCGAATGTTCGTAAAGCATCGGCAACTCATCGAGCTTTTCGATTTCCTCTTCGCTCGGCGGCGGCACGCGCCGCGCCGATTCCGCATCGAGGATGACATGGCATTCGGCGCAGGCGAGCGCGCCGCCGCAGGTATTGTCCATGCCGACGCCATGATCGCGCAAAATCTCCATCAACCGCCAGCCTTCGACCGCCTCCAGTTCATGGACCGCGCCGTGACGGTCCTCCACATGAAGGGTCGGGAGATTTTGTTGCGGCGACTGGGCGGGCCGTTGCGCCACCATGTTCTCGATGTTGCTCATGTTGTTGACGCGTCGACTGGTCCGCTCCGGCGCGCCGCCGCGGACGTTCGGTATTTCGAACGCATAAACCTCCAAACCGCACGAATGTCAATTCACGATCTAATTGTGGAGCTTGGCATTAAATAACATATTTTATTTGTTATAACAGACTGTCACAATTTGGAGCGCCATCCTTGGTTAGCTGAATCAGGGCTGACACTTGGAAACCATGTTTGCTAAGCTCTTGTCCCTCATGAACAGCGGCGCCAGCGCGAGATCCGATAGGAGCACTCATGGCTAAGAAGCCGGTCAAAATCGCCAGGACGGCGCCAGCCAAGCGCGAGCCAACACGCCCGGCTCGGACGGTCGAGGCTAAGGTCCCCGCTCCGAACGGCCCGGGCCCGGTTCGTCCGGCGGTCATTCTCGTCGGCGCGGACAAGGGCGGCGTCGGCAAGACGACCATCGCCAGGGCGATCCTCGATTTTCTGTCGCTCAATGACATCCATGCGCGCGCCTTCGACACCGAGACGCCGCGCGGCACGCTTCACCGCTTCCACCCCGACGAGACGATGATCGTCGATCTGACCGAGCCCGCCGATCAGATGAAAATCATCGACACGCTGAATACGTCACAGGCCAAGGTCAGCGTGATCGACGTGCGCGCCGGCGGCCTCAGCCCCGCGCTCCGAGCGCTCGACGAGATCGGCTTTTTCGATGCGGTGAAGGGCGGCGAATTCCGCTTCGTCCTGCTCCATGTGATCGGCCCCTCCATTTCTTCGCTGGAGGAAATCGCCGAAATCGCGCCCTATGTCGCGGACGCGAATTATTTCATGGTGAAGAACCACGTCAACGACACGACCTTCTTCGAATGGGATCCGCAAACCCACGCGAAATATTTCGAGCATGTCGTCACCTCGGGGGAGATCACCATCCCCAGGCTCAGCGAACTCGCCTATGAGCAGGTCGAACTGTCCGGCACGCCTTTCTCGACATTCATCGCCAATCAGGATGCGCAGGGCCAGCCGGCCGAGCATTCCTTTGTATTGCGCGGCTACGTCCGGACCTGGCTGGCGCGCGTCGCCGACGAACTGGAAAGAGTCGGCCTTCTCGAACTCGTTAGCGAAAAGCCACGATAGGCGCCGCCGACGCGCATTTTTCCGCCCCTGCTGAACATCATCGGCGTCTGGCGCCGGTTCTGCGAGCGCCCCATCGCGGTTCGTCGGGAATATCATCGTGGAATACCGCAAACTTGGAAACACCGACCTCTCGGTCTCCGCGATCTGTCTCGGCTCGATGATGTGGGGAGAGCAGAACAGCGAGGCGGAAGGCCATGCGCAGCTGGACTATGCGTTCGATCGCGGCGTCAATTTCATCGATACGGCGGAAATTTATTCGATTCCGCCGCGGCGCGAGACGCAAGGCTCGACTGAACGAATCATCGGAAGCTGGCTCGCCGCGCGCAGGAACCGCGATAAGGCGATTATCGCCACCAAGGTCGCTGGGCGCGGCGACGCCGATTGGCTGCGCCCCGGGCGCGCCGGAACCGTTCTCGACGCCAAGAATATCGATTACGCGATCGAGGGCTCGCTCAAGCGGCTGCGGACCGACTACATCGACCTTTACCAATTGCATTGGCCCGATCGTTCGCTGCCGCTATGGGGCGCCGGCGGCACGACTTATCGGCGGCCGACAAAGCGGGATGAGATTCCGATCGAAGAGACGCTCGACGCGCTGAGCCGTCTCGTCAAGGCCGGCATGGTCCGTCACATCGGCCTCTCTAATGAAACGCCCTGGGGCGTGGCGCGTTTCCTGCGCGCCGCCGAACTCGGCCATGGGCCGCGCGTCGTTTCGATTCAAAACGCCTATAATCTCATCAACCGCACCTTCGAGATCGGCCTTGCCGAATTCGCCGAGCGCGACCGCGTCGGATTGCTCGCCTACTCGCCGCTCGCGCAAGGCTATCTGACCGGCAAATATCAGGGCGGCGCGCGGCCGCCCGGCGCGCGCACCACGCTGTTCGAGCGCGCGCAGCGTTACGAGAAGCCGGAAGTCGAACAAGCGATCGCCGCCTATCTGGCGCTGGCGCATGATATCGGCGCCGATCCGGCGCAGCTCGCGATCGCCTTCGTCACGTCGCGGCCCTTCGTCACGTCGAATATCATCGGCGCGACGACGATGGCGCAGCTCGAAACCGACCTCGCGTCGCTCGACTTCACGATCACGCCGGAAATCGAGCGGCGCATCGACGCCATCCACCATCTCTACAGCAACCCCGCGCCATGAGCGGCATCGTGGTTTTTGGCGAGGAAACGCCCGAAGATCATCCGGCCATACGCAAACTGCTCGCCGCGGCGTTCAAGCGGTCGGGCGAGGCCGATCTCGTCGAGGCGCTGCGCAAGGACGGCGACTTGGTTTTTGGCTGCGTCGCCGCCATCGATCAGCGCGTCGTCGGTTACGCCGCCCTGTCCAGGATGAGCGCTCCTTTTCCGGCGCTGGGGCTCGGTCCCGTCGCCGTCTCGGCGCCGTATCGCGGCAAGGGCGTCGCCAGCGGTCTTTTGCGCTGGAGCCTGACGCGCGCGCGTGACGAGCAGTGGCGCGCAATTTTCGTGTTTGGCGACAGCGCCTTTTACGGCCGCTTCGGCTTTCGACCAGATCTTGCGGCGAGCTTCGGTTCGCCCCATGCGGGGCCGCATTTCACGGCGCTGGCGCTTAACGGCGCGCTTCCAGCCAAGGAAGGAAAGGTCGATTATGCGCCGGGCTTCGGACGGCTCCGGCCCTGACGCTCAGGCGTGTCCGGCGTTCGACGACAGCCGTTCGGGATCGACGCCGATGGAGCGCATGGCGCGCGCATATTTCGTCTCGAGATCGCGGTCGAACAGCAAAGCGGGATCGGAGGGACAATTCAGCCAGCCGTTGCGCTGAATCTCTTCTTCGAGCTGACCCGCATCCCAGCCTGCATAGCCGAGCGCGAGCAGCGCCCGGTCAGGGCCCTGTCCCGCCGCGATGGCGCGCAGAATGTCGATGGTCGCGGTGAGCGACACGCCGTCGTCGATCGGCAGCGTCGAATTGTCGAGGAAGAAATCCGGCGAATGCAGCACGAAGCCGCGGTCGGTCTGCACCGGCCCGCCGGAGAGCACCTGAATGTCTTCGGCGCGGCTCGGCAGGCTGATGCGTTCTTGCGGCGCAATCACCTGAAGCTGCACCAAGAGATCGGGAAAATTGCGCACGCGCGCCGGCTGATTGACCACGATGCCCATCGCGCCATCTTCGGAATGGGCGCAAAGATAAATCACCGACCTTGCAAAACGCTGATCCAGCATGCTCGGCATCGCGACCAGCAATTGGCCATCAAGGAAGCGGCGCTCGGCGGGATGACCGCCGCGGCGCTCGCTTACCCTTGCCGCCAAATCTTGCTTCTTGTCTACTGGCCTCATAGGGTCATGCTACGCTCGCCGCGTCTCAAGAACAAGCGGCGCTAACCGACTGCCTTGACTGAACGACGGACCGCCGCAGACATATGACGCGCTCCAAATTCCTGATGCTTGCGCCGCTCGCCGCAATGCTCACGCCGTGCTTGTCGACGGAGTCGCTCGCCAGGAACGCGAGCTTCGCTTCCGCGACCGTAAAAAGCGCGACGTCCAGCGCTCGGCTTCTGTCGGCCGGCCCACCTCAGGGCGGCGCCTACCACGCCGCCGTCGAGATCGCGCTCGATCCGGCGACGATCACCTATTGGCGTCAGCCGGGCGAGGCCGGCTCCGCGCCGGCGTTCGACTTTTCGAAGTCCGTCAATATCGCCGCGGTCGAACCGTCATTTCCGGCGCCCAAACATATCGATGAGGCGGGCGCCGTCGTCGCCGGCTATGATTCGCGCGTCGTCCTGCCTTTGAAGGTGACGCCGCGCGATCCGAACGCGCCGGTAACGCTCCATCTGCTGCTGGATTACGCGTCCTGCGGCAAAATCTGCCTGCCGGCGCGCGCCGATCTGTCGCTGGAGCTGCCGCGCGAGGGCGCCTCGCCGCATGCGGCGGCGATCGCTGACGCGGAACGGCTGGTGCCGAAAAAGCTCACCGCCGAGGAAGCGAAATCGCGCTTCGCCCTGTCGCGCGGCGGCGCGGACGGATCATGGCGGCTTCGCTATCTCGGACCCGGCAAGGCCAAGGACGTTTTCGCAGAAGCGAAGGAGCCGTTCTTCATCGAGAGCGCGCGCGCCGGAGACGACTTCGAGCTTAAGCTTTTTTCCGGCGACGCTCCGGCCAAAGCCGCCGATGCGACGCTGACGATCGTTACCGACGGCGGCGCATTCGAAGCTCCCGCCCGACTCGAGTGACGGCGCGCGACGCGCCTCTCCCTACTCCACTTTCGCGTCGATCGGCGCCGCAGCCTCGTGGTCGAGCTTTGGCGTGCGCTTGAAGGTCGATCTGCGACCGCGCAGGGTCTGCAGAATTTTCGCGCCATTGGCGAAGGCGAGATAGATCATCAGAGGCGGAATTGACGCGACCGTCTTCGCATAATCGACGATGGTCCCACGCCTGAGCGCGAGATAGGGCGGCAGCGTCATGCCGAGCGCCACCACCACCGTCATGATCCCGATGATCTCCAACACGTCCGCGTAGGGCGCGAGAGAACCGTGCAAAAGCCCGCCAATGACAAAGGCGATGAATCCGATGGCGGCCGTGGGGAAGAAAATCTGATGGGCGATCAGCGAGATCGCCATCACGCGGCGGGTCAGGCTCCATGGCGAGCGCCAGATCGGCAGAACGGTCTTCTGCGCGACCTGCACGAAGCCATTGGACCAGCGCCTCTGCTGGCGGCGGAAGTCGCGGATTCCCTCCGGCACCTGACCGGGGATCGGCGGCTCGGACACGAACAGCCCATGCCAGCCATTGAGCGCCGCGCGCACGGTGAGATCGAGGTCCTCGCACAGCGAATAGTCCGACCAGCCGCCGGCGTCGTCGATCGTCGCGCGCCGCCATATGCCGCCGGTGCCATTGAACTGAAAGAGCCAGCCGGCATGCGCGCGCGAGCGCTGCTCGACGAGATAATGTCCGTCCTGCACGAGACCCTGCGCGCGCGTCAGCCAGTTCTTTTCGTAATTCTGGAACTCGCAGCGCGACTGCACGAAGCCGACGCGATCGTCGGTGAGAAACAGCGGCACCGTTCGCCTGAGCCAATTGGGCGGCGGACGGAAGTCGGCGTCGAGCATCGCCACGAAGGGTTCGTCGGTGATGGTGAGGCCGTGCGCGCAGGCGCCGGCCTTGAATCCCGAGCGGTCGGCGCGCCGCACATGGTCGATCACCGCGCCGTCGGCGCGAAGCTCCGCCGCCACCGCGTCGGCGCGCGCGCTGGTTTCGTCGGTTGAATCGTCGAGAAGCTGAATGCGCAGCCTGTCCTTGGGCCAGTCCAGAAGCGCGACGCAACGCAGCGATTGCTCGGTGACGAGCGGCTCGTTGAACACCGGGATTTGCAGCAGCACCCGCGGCAAATCACGGTCGGGCGTCGCGGGCGCTTCCGAATCGCGCACGCGCCGCAGCTGGTCATAGAAGAAGCGGCCGATGACGATGAGATAGCCGATCCCGATCGCCGCCAGTATCGAAGCGCAGACAATCACGACCGCGTCGACAAGGAATTGAAAAAGCCCCAGCACCAAGCGGCCTATCCTTCTTCATGCGGAACCGGCGCGGGCCTCGCCCCCGCACGCGCGTTCACGCTGTTCGTCGCCCATACGACGCGGTCAGTGACCCAGGCGTTCAACCAGACCGCCAGCATCGCCGCTTCGCGAACCACAAATACCGCCGGCGCGACCCAGGATAATTGCCATCCTTTGGCCATATAAAGCAATGTCTCCACCACAAACCACAGGAAAAGCGTCGCGAACGCCGCCAGGGCGGGGTCGAGGCGAATGAGCGGCGCCGCCAGCGCGGAAGCGATAACCGCCGGAAGAGCTTGGCATATTGGCTCGGCCAGGAAGGAAATGATTTCGTCGTTGCGGCGGATGACCATCCACCGCAATTGCCGGTGATAGACGTCCGCAAAGCTGCGAGCGCCAAGCTCCTGCCGGACGGGTCTATGGGAGAAGACCGGGCGCTTCCCGATCCGCCGCATCGCCTTCGCCAAGGCGTTGTCTTCGCCGACCGTATGGGAGATGGCGTCGAAGCCGCCCGCGCG
Organism: Methylocystis sp.; assembly: GCA_051061375.1. Classification (GTDB taxonomy): domain Bacteria; phylum Pseudomonadota; class Alphaproteobacteria; order Rhizobiales; family Beijerinckiaceae; genus Methylocystis. The sequence continues at coordinate 69,771 of JBPFDW010000029.1, forward strand.
CAGGAAGTCGGAGCGCCGAAACAGCATGATTTTTCCGATGCCGTGTCCCTGCCCCAACGCCGAGGCGAGAAACAATATGCGGGCATGCGGGCCATTGATGATCGCGGCTTCGACATGGGCGGCGAAATTTTCGAGCCGCGCACAATAGGGAATGGCGCAGACCAGCCCGACGTCGTCGGTCAGGTTCCGCATGTGCTGCGCCAGCGCATCCGGCTCGAGCAGCACGTTCGCGTCCTTCATGAAAATGACATCGTGGGTCGCCTGCATGAAGGGCGCATAAAGATTATCCACCTTGGGACTTGCGGCGAATTTCGCCGTCGAAAGAAGAATGCGCGACGGAACGGCCGGATGACGCGCAAAAATGGCGCGCATGCGCTGGACCGCGGGCGCGTCGAGGTCGGTTGCGGACGCCGTCACGTCAAAATCGCGATAATGCTGAGTCAGCGCAGACTCTTGCGTGCGGTCGAATTCCTCTTCGAGCAGCTTGACCGGAAGAACGATCGAGACCGCCGGCTGGTCTCGCCGCGTGGCGCGGCGGGCGGCGATCCACGGCTGCACGATGGTTGCCGCGACCGATATGAGCAGCAAGGCCATGGCGATGAGCCAATAGATCGCCGCCGCCCATGTGATGACGTCGATGATCACTTTTCCCCACGCTCCGACGTCTCCGGCACTTCCGCGGGAAACTGACGCATGACGCCGTCAACGAGCGCCGCCGGCAGGAAGGCGAACAGGCGCATCGCCCAATACATGTAACGCGGAAAGGCGATGACGCCGCGGCGGCGTTCGAGCCCGTTCTTGATGATGCGCGCGGCGTCTTCGTCGGACAGGGCGCCGGGTTGCCAGGAGTCGACGCGCGCCGACGCCGACGGCTTTGCGGCGGCGCGCGCCGAGAAGGGCGTCTTCACGATGGTGCGCGCCGACATGGGCGTCTTCACATAGCCCGGCACGATCAGCGCGACATGCACGCCATGAGCCGCGAGCTGGGCGCGCAGGCTGTCCGCCCACATGTGAACGCAGGCCTTCGCGGCGCAATAGGCCGGCGAATGGGGGAGCGCGCGCACGCCGGCCATCGAGCCGACGATGGCGATCCTGCCGCTTCTGCGCGCGCACATCGGCGATATGGCGGGCTCGACGGTGTTGAAGACGCCGGCGACGTTGATCGCGAGCATGGCGCGCACCGCTTCGGGCGTTTCGACCAGCTGGCCGGGCGACAGCCCCGTCGAGACGCCGGCGTTGGCGATGAGAATGTCGATCGGGCGTTTGTCGTGAGCGGACTGAATGATCCGCGCCATGACGTCGCGATCGCGCACGTCGGCGACGTAAGTCTCCGCCTCTTGCGCGCCGGCGGCGAGACAGTCGCGCGCGGCCGCCTCAAGCCGTTCCGCGTCGCGGCCAAGCAGCGCCAAGCTAGCGCCGTCGCGCGCATAGGCCAGCGCCAGGGCGCGCCCGATGCCGCTCGACGCCCCGGTAATGAGGAGGCGCACCCCTCTTTCTTGTGGGGCGAGAACCGGCGCCGAAGTCGACCCGACGGGGATGTTGTTCTCGACGCCCATCCCTTATCCCGCCCCGGACGGCTTCGCCGCCCGACCCTCGCCTGCAAGGGAAGGATGAACGCGCAAAGTCGCCTCGGCGATAATTCCAGGCGCGCGCGCCGCGCCATAGGCGATCAGTCGGACGAAAATCTCGCTTTCGGTCGCGCGCAGAACGCGCCCCGACAGTCTGACGGTGTCGCCGCGCAGGATTGGCTGCACGAATTTTCCGGCAAGCGAAGAAATGACGAGATCGCCGCGCCATGCTCTCAACATCGGCTCAAAAAAAGCGAGGAGTTTCATGCCATGCACCGGCGGCGCGGAGAATCCGATCGCCGCCGCCACCGCATCGTCGAGATGCAAGGGATTGGCGTCGCCCGAAACCTCGGCGTAGCGCGCCAGCGCCGGCGCGTCGAAGGGACCGATGATCGTTTCAGGCAGCGTGTCGCCGACCTTGACGCCGCCGCTCATGACGCGCTCCCTAATCCGGCGCGCGGCACCAGCCGCAGCAAAGTTTCGAATCGCGCGCAGCTTTCGCCGCCGGGCGTCGCGACGGTCGCCGCCATGATCAGCCGCGGCGGGGTTGCCTCGCGGCTCATGGTGACGCGCAAATCATAGCTCTCCCCGGCGACGAGCGGCATATCATAGGAGAAGCTCTGCGACTCATGCACGGGCACGACGTCGAGTTCGGCGCAGAGGTCGCTTACCACCGAGAATAGCGAGGGCTCGGCGAGCCAGACAGCGGGATAGGCGAGCGGCACGCTGGCGCCGTCGCCGCCCGTTTCTCGCGCATAGGCCGCGGCGCGCGCCGGATCGACGCGCAGGCGGAAAGGCCCGAGGGCGAGCGGCGGCTCAAGAGGCATGACGAACGATCAGCACGGCGTTGATCCCTCCGAAAGCGAAAGAATTCGACATTGCCGCATCGATCTTATGCTTGCGCGCGGCGTTGGGCACAACGTCGAGCGGACATTTGGGATCTCGTTCCAGGAAATTGATGGTCGGCGGCGCGATCTGTTCGCGCAGCGCCTGGATGGCGATGACCAGTTCCAGGCCGCCGCTGGCGCCGAGCGCATGTCCGTGAATGGGCTTGGTCGACGACACCGGCACCGCGCGCCCATAGTCGCCAAAGACGCGCAAAATCGCTTCGGCCTCGGTGATGTCATTGGCGTGAGTGGCGGTGCCATGCGCGTTCACATAGTGAATGTCCTGCGGCGCCATTTCCGCGTCTTCGAGCGCCAAAGCGATCGAACTCGCCGCGCCTTCGAGATCGGGACGCACCGGGTCCTTAGCGTCGCTCGTCGTGCCATAACCCGCGAGTTCGCATAAGGGTTCGTGGCCCCGCTCCCGCGCCGAGTCCTCGGTTTCGAGAATGAAGACCGCGGCGCCTTCGCCCAGCGACATGCCGTTTCGGCCCTTCGAGAAGGGGCGACACAGGCTCGGCGTCAAGACGCGCAGGCCCTCCCAGGCGCGGATCGTCGCATTGATCACGCAGGCTTCGGCGCCGCCGACGATCGCCTTGTCGACGAGGCCCTGTCGGATCATCTGCATGCCGAGACCGATCGACTGCGTCGCCGACGAGCAGGCGCTGCCGATCGCAAACGTCGGGCCGAGGCAGGAAAAGCGCATGCCGATCGTCGCGGGCGCCGCGCTCGGAATGAGCTTGGGGACGCTCAGCATTTCGGGACGGGTCCCCTCGACATAATAGCGATAGATGCCGTCCTCGATCGTCGTCATCCCGCCGATGCCCGACCCGATAATGACGGCCGTTCCGGGTCCCGCGACGTCTTTGCGCTTAAACCCCGCCTGCGCCATCGCTTCGTCGGCCGCGACGATGCAGAATTGCGTAAAAGGATCGCAAAACGGAAGGACATTGGCTTCGATGTGTTCAACCGGATCGAAATCGGGCACCTGCGCGGCCATTTTGATGCGGCCGTCGTAAGGGCGTTCGGTTCTGAGCGGACGAATTTGGCCGGCGCCGTCGCGCGCCGCTTCCCAGAGTTTTTGAGCGCCGACGCCCGAGGCGCAGACCGCGCCCATGCCGGAAATAACGACGCGGCGCCCCGCGGGGCGCGCTCGCGAGAACGCCATTTACTGCTTCTCGCGCTCTTTCTGAATATGGTCCGCAATCGCCTCGATCAAACTCTTCACGTCCTTGGCTTCCTGCAGCGACCCGTCCATTGGGATGTAGACGTTGAACTTCTCTTCGAGCGCCGTGAGAATCATGACGATGTCCACGGATTTGAGATCGAGACTCTCGATCGACGCATCGGGAGTGATCTTGCTTCGATCGACCATGCCTTCCGCCGCGATCACCTCGATGATCTCGTCGACGAGCTGGCTCTTGTCCTGCACATTGTCTGTCACGAGTCCCTCCGTTTCAGGCTTCTTCGCCGCCTCGGCGACAATTGACGCGCACGCGGCGCTTTGACGCGGCGCGCCGATCCGACGCCCCTTGATCGGGTCGAGCGGCCGGATCGCCCGCCTAGACTCCCGGCTTTCCGCCCCGCCCCCGCGCGCCGCATATCCGCCCGAAGCGCGATCGGCACTGGTTAAGGCGTTTGGCCCCGAAAATAAAGCCCGCTCCGCTGGCCGCGGATTTGCAGTGGCCCGGCCGGGCGCTTCATGCGACAAGGCCGCCGAAACAACGGAGGGCGACGGGGAAAATGACGGGACAGGAGACGGCGCTGGCGGGTGTTTTTCCACAGGCTGCGGAATCCCAATGGCGCAGCCTCGTCGAGCGCGCGCTTAAGGGCGCGCCTTTTGAGACGCTCGTCTCCAAAACCTATGACGGTCTATCGATCGCGCCGCTCTATGCCCACGCCGCAGGTTCGCCCGTCCCCGCCCTGCGCAAGAACCCTGGCCGCTGGGCAATTCTCGCACGGGTCGACGTCGCCGACGCCGACGCCGCCAACCGCCTCGCTTTGCAAGATCTTGATGGCGGCGCGGACGGACTGCATCTCGTCTTCGCCGGTTCAATCGGCGCCTATGGCGGGGGGCTCGTCGGCGACGACGATGACGCGCTCGCCCATCTGCTCGCCAATGTTCGCCTCGACTACGGCATTCCGGTCACGCTCGACTATTCGCCGCGCGCGCCGGGCGCCGCCGAGGCGCTCAGGCGTTTCATCGACCGCCAGCATATCGAACCCTCGATCACCCGGGTTTCGATGGGCTTCGACCCGCTTGGGGCGCAGGCGCGGCACGGATTCGCCGCGCAGCCCTGGCCGCAGGCCGCGAGGAGCTTCGCGCGGGAGGCGAAGGCCGCCGCCGACGCCGGCTTCGTCTACGCGACCGCGGTCGCCGACGCGCGGGTCGTGCATTCGGCCGGCGGGACCGAGTCGCAGGAGCTCGCTTTCGCGCTTTCCGCGGCGCTCGCCTATCTACGGGCGCTGGCGGAGGCCGGAGTCGACCTCGACGCGGCGCGCGGCCTGATCGCCTTCCGTTTCAGCGCCGACGCCGACGAACTGCTGGGCGTCGCCAAGTTTCGGGCGGCGCGGCGCCTCTGGGCGCGGGTCGAAGCGGCCTGCGGCCTCAGCCCCAAGCCGACATTGGTTTTCGCGGAAACAGCCTGGCGGATGATGTCGCGGCGCGACCCGTGGAACAATATTCTGCGCGGGACTCTCGCCGCCTTCTCGGCGGCGGTCGGGGGCGCCGACGCCGTCTCGGTTCTCCCCTTCACCCAGGCGCTGGGCGCCCCCGATGAATTCGCGCGACGCCTCGCCCGCGACACCCAGCTCGTGTTGCAGGACGAATCCCATATCGACGCCGTCGACGATCCGACCAATGGCGCCGGCGGCTTCGAGGCGCTGACCGACGAATTGTGCCAGCAGGCGTGGACTCTGTTTCAGCAGGTGGAGGCCGAGGGCGGGCTTCCGAAGGCGCTGGAGACCGGCGCCTTCCAGGCGCGCGTCGCCGAGACCGCGGAACTGCGGGCGAAGAATGTCGCCCGCGCCCAGGACAAGCTGACCGGCGCGAACCAGTTTCCCGACATTCACGAGGGCGCGCTCGATGTTCTTGCGCCCTATGACGCCTCGGCCGAAGCCGTCGGATCGCCGGCCGGCGCCTTGAAGAGCGCCGCCCTCGCGCCGCATCGGCTCGCCGAACCGTTCGAACGGCTGCGCGAAGAGTCCGACGCCCATTTGGCCGCAGCGGGCCGTCGACCCAGGATTTTCCTGGCCAACCTCGGCTCCGTCGCCGCATTCACGGCGCGCGCCAATTTCGCCAAGAATTTTTTCGAGGCCGGCGGCGTCGAAGCCGTTTTCGGACCAGAAACCGAATCGACCGCCGAAATCGTCGACGCCTACCGGGAATCCGGCGCCAAACTCGCTTGCATCTGTTCATCCGACAGGGTCTATGGAGCCGCTGCGGAGACGGCGGCGCTGGCGCTCAGGGGCGCGGGCGCCAAGCTCTACCTCGCCGGCCGGCCGGGGGAACTCGAGGAGCGTCTGCGCCATGCCGGCGTGACCGCGTTCATTTATGCCGGCTGCGACATGTATGGCGCGCTGCGAGGCGCGCTTTCGGAGGCCAAATGAGGATTCTAGCGTTGGCGCTTGCCGCCTGCGTGACGGCTGGGGGGGCATACGCCAAACAACCGCACGGGCAAAAGGCCAAGCCGGAGAATGAACAGACGCTATCGGGCCCGGTCGGCGACACGAGCGGCCGGTGGAGCATCGAAGCCGCGACGACGGTCGGCGAATGCCAACTCCTGATCCCGCCGTCCTTCGACATCGCCGAGGGTAAGATCGCCGCCGCGGCCGGCCCCGCCGGCTCCGCCTGGGGCTATGTCGACGAAGCAGGAACCATCGTCGCGAGGTTCACCGGCGCAGGCGAACGCGTCGTGCGTTTCCATGGCACGCTGCGCAACGGGAAGGGCTCCGGCGCATGGTCGTCGTCGACCGACCTTTGCGGCGGCACCTGGCGCGCGACGCGCGGCGACGCTGCGCGGCAATAGGCGCCGCCGCTAGCGCCGCGGACGCTCCTCGAAATAGCTGTCGTCGTCGCCCTGGTACAGACCGTCGGCGGGGATCGGCCGCGCCGCCTGAACGACGGTCGGCGCGGCAGAATCGGCGCCCGCGGCGCGCAGGCCGAGCCCGTCGCGCTGATAGATGTCGTCGCGGAACTGGGTGATACCGTCCGGCGTCGCCCACGCCGTGACATAGACCCAATAAACCGGAACGGCCGGCGTGATCTTGACGTCCACGCGCTCGCCCGAAGCGATCACCTGATCGATATGGTCGCGGTCCCAGCCCGGCGTCTCCTTCAACAGCCAGGCGACATAGTCGCGCACGTTCTGAAGCCGGATGCAGCCCGAGGAGACGAAGCGGAAATCGTCGCCGAACACGCCCTTCGCGGGCGTATCATGCATATAGACCCCATAGGGGTTGGCGATGTCGATGCGCACGACGCCGAGCGAGTTGAAGTCGCCGCCAATATCCTGGCGGAACCTGAAATTGAGCGCGTCGAGCGAGCGCCAGTTGATCTGCTCGGGCTGCAGCTCCTGATTGTCCTTATTGTAGACGCGGATGTGATTGGCGTTGAGGTAGTTTGGATCGGCCTGCATCTTGGGGATGAGATCCTTGCGGATCACCGAGGCCGGCACCGTCCAGAACGGATTGAAATTGACCTGGATGGCCTTGGTCTGCATCACCGGCGACTGGCGGTCGATCTTGCCGACGCCGGCGACATGGTGGGTGACGACCTCGCCATTCTCCACCGTCTCCACCGTCGCGGCGGGAATATTGGCGGTGACGTAGCGGGCGCCGAGGTCGCGGGAGAAGCTGCGCAACCGGACCAGATTGGTCTCGAGCTGCTGCAGCCGGATCTCGGCCGGCACATTCATCGCCTGGATCGTCTGCTGATTGACGATTCCGGTCGCGGTGATCCCGTGACGGGCCTGGAAGCGGCGAACCGCCGCCTCGACATAGGAATCGAACACCGGGCTGCCGCCCGTTTCGGGCCCGATGTCGCCGGAGGCGATCAGCCGACGACGGAGAGCCGAGACGGTCGGACCGTTCGAGCCGAGCCGCAATTGCTGTCCCGAAGGCACCGGGGGCCAGCCGCCATTGGCGACGATTTCGCGGAAGCGCTCGATCGCCGCTTCTGTGGCGGCCACCGTCTGAGTCGAAAGTATCGGAGTCGTCGAGCGGGACACGGTGAGGCGGGCGTCGGCGTCATAGCGCTGCGCCCATTCGGCCTGTCCGTCCTGTTCGAGGGCGGGGCAGGCCGGCGCGAGGGCGACCGCGCCGACGACAAGCGCGGCGCCGCGGACAAGCTGCAAAAACGCGGATTCTCGCACAGATCGCTCCAATCGCATCGCCGGGAGGCCCCGGCGGTCAAGCCGAAAGACGACGCGTCTAGAGGATCGCGCCGACCGTTTCGATCGAGTTGTGCATCTTCGGGCTTAACAAGGACCGAATAGTCCGGCGATTTTGTGGCCTGCTCGGCGCGGCGCGGACGAGGCGTCGGGCTCAGCCCACCCGGACCCATCCGCTCATGCCCAGGCGCTCCTGGGGCAGGAAGCGGGACTTATATTCCATCTTGCGCGAACCTTCGACCCAATAGCCGAGATAGACATGCGGCAGGCCGAAGCCGCGGCCGCGCTCGGCGTGGTCGAGAATCATGAAGGCGCCGAGCGAGCGATGCTCCAGCTCAGGTTCGTAGAAGGAATAGACCATCGACAGCCCATCCGAGAGCCGGTCGGTCAGGCAGCAGGCGACGAGCGGCCCGATCTCGCCATTCTCGCGCGCCAGACGATATTCGATGAGCCTCGTGTCGACATGGCTGTCTTCGATCATCATCTGATAATCGACCATGCTCATGTCGGCCATGCCCCCGTCCGAATGGCGGGCGCCGACATAGCGGCGAAACAGCGCGTATTGCTCATGCGTCGCGCGCGCCGGACGGGTTTCGGCGACAAGATCGGCGTTCCGCCGGCGGATGCGCCGCATGCCGCGGGAGGGCGCGAACGCGTCGAGCTTGACCCGCACCGAAACGCAGGCGCGGCATTGCTCGCATGCCGGGCGATAGGCGATGGTCTGCGAACGGCGAAAGCCCGATTGCGTGAGCGTGTCATTGAGCGCCGGCGCCCGGAGGCCGATCAGATGCGTGAAGACCTTCCGCTCCTCGCGGCCCGGCAAATAGGGGCACGGCGCAGGAGAGGTCAGGTAGAATTGCGGCGCGTCGCGCGGCTCTTTCGTCACGCTCTGTGATCCCGGATACGAAATTAATCTAGAGCGCGCGGGCGGCGCGCGCCAAGGCCAGATTTGCGGCGTCGAATTTGCAGATTTCAAGACGAGCGGCGCAAAACAATCACATTGGCGAGAATGTCGTGAAGGCAGCGCTTGTCGCTCGTAAACAGCGACACGAGCAGCAGCGGCGGAAACAGCCAGGTGACGTAAAATAGCACAGCGTGCACGGCCGCCTGCAGAAAGGGCACGGGATTTCCCTCCATGGTCCACATCTCCAGGTCCATGAACGCCATTCCAGGCGTCGCCATTCTCGGTCCCGAGACGGTCAGGCCATTGTAAAAAAAAGCGACGATCGGAAACAGCGGCGGCAGGATGAAAGCCGACAGTCCGGCGCTCAATATAAGGAGCGCGACGAACAGCGCCGCCGACAGTCCGGAAACGAGGATCAAGTCCAGCATGACCGCCATGATGCGGCGGCTGCGCACGCCTTCGAGCGCCTGCGGCGGAATATAGGGCGCGGCGCGCGCGCCGGCCCGGCTCATCGGCGGTTCTCGGCTGGAAAAGGGATCGCGCTCGGTCATCGACTTGCCGCCTTTCAACTGGCCCGCCAAAGATCGGCGGCCCGGACGGCGGTTTCAAGTGCGCCGCTGGCGACGGATTTCGCGCCCAACCGGCATAACCCGCTTGCCTCACGTCCCGCTGCGAGCGTACCCTTCTAGTTTAAAGCGCCAAATTCTTGGAGTGGAAAATGTTTAAGACAATCGTCCTTTTTTCGGACGGGACAGGCAATAGTTCGGCTTCGCCATTCAAGACCAACGTATTCCGTCTCTACGCCGCGCTCGACATGACGCCGGACAAGGGCCAGATCGCCTACTACGATGATGGCGTCGGCTCTTCGCAGCATCGCTGGCTGGCGGCTATCACGGGAGCCTTCGGCTTCGGTCTCAAACGCAATGTGCTCGACCTTTATAAATTTCTCACCCGCCATTACCGCGATACATTGGAGACGCAGCATATCGCACCCGGCGAAACGACCGAGGGAAAGACTTATCCTCCGAAGATCGCATGTTTCGGCTTCAGCCGGGGCGCCTTCACCATCCGCGTTCTAATCGGCCTTGTGGCCTCGGAAGGCCTGCCGCTCGGCGCCGATTCCGAAGCAGAGCTCAACAGGCTGGCCGAGCGCGCCTATCAGAAGTTCCGGGCGGATCATTTTCATACCCTGCTTAGAATCGAAAACATCTGGCGCTGGCTGCGCGACGAGGTCGTGATTCCTGTGCTCGATCGCGGTTCGACGCCTTACGATCGAGACAGAAACACTCATGTCGACGCGATCGACTTCCTGGGCTTGTGGGACACGGTCGGCGCCTATGGCATGCCCGTGGAGGAGTTGAGGGTCTTTATCGACAAATTCGTCTTTCCGCTGACCTTCAGCAGCTATGATTTGTTGCCGATCGTCCGCGTGACGCGTCATGCCCTTTCGATCGACGACGAGCGCGACGCTTTCACGCCGATCCCTTTCGACGATGCGGAGACGCGCTATGAAGCTTCGTGCAAGCGCGACGCGATTATCGAGACTCTCGTCGCCCAAGGGATGAGTCGCGAGAACGCGGACGACAGAGCGCATCAGGAAGTCTGCGAGCGCAGCCAGCAGATCTGGTTCGCCGGCGTGCATGCGAATGTCGGCGGCGGCTATCCCGACGACAGCGAAGCGATGCTGCCCCTGCGCTGGATCATGCAGGAGGCGGCGAAACACGGCGTCGTCTTTATCGATTCGATCAAGAAAGACATCGAGGCGAAAGCCACCGCCTTCGGACAGATATACGATTCCCGCAGCGGATTGAACGCGCTTTATCGTTACAAGCCGCGCGATATCGCCGGAATTCTGACGAGCGCGCGTCAGCTCACATTGGCGCAGGGCAAAATGAGCCCGACAGCACGCGCCGCGCCGCCGCCGACGCCGCTGATCCATGAGAGCGTCATCTATCGGATGGCGCTGCGCTTCGAGGGTTATGCGCCCATCGCTCTGCCTCGGCAGTTCCAGGTCGTGGACAATACCGGCCGGTCGAAGCTCTTCGTCGATTTCGCCTCCGACGCGCGGATGCGCGAAGGCCGGTTCGCCGACGGCGGCGGCGTTTCGCAAAGCAAGATATCGGGCTTGGCGCAATTGGTCGCCAAACTCCAAGCGCCAAGCGAAAGAAATCTCGATCTCGTCGACGCCGCCGTCTTTTGGCGGCGCGTCTCCTACCAGCTCACGCTCTGGTCGCTCATCGTGCTCTTGTTGATGCCTTCGCTGGAGCGTCAGGATGGCGACTCGAACTGGCCCGCCGCGCAGCTATTCAATTCGATCATCGGATTCGTCGCCGGCTACCTTCCCGGATTTCTGTCTCCCTGGCTCAGCGCTTTTGAGCAATATCCGATCTGCGCGGGCGTCTTGCTTGCGATTTTCGGCGTCACCTTCTGGTGGGGCGGGCATTTGAGGCGCATCATCGCCGACCGCTCGCGCTTTGCATGGGGCATGACCGAGCGACCGTCGCAGAGCCTGCAGGGCCGCCTGTTTTGGGACCCTATCGCCATATTCCTGTTGGATTGCAAGCTTGCCAATCGGATATGGCGTTTCCTCTCCGAAACAGTGATGCCAAGTTTCCTGTTTATTGTCGCCGTTTTCGCGGTCTTCTTCGTTTTCGATCGACTCTATTTTCACTACCGCGCCTATCAGGGCGAAATATGTAAAAGCTCCCCTATGGCCGAAAGCCTGTCACACGAAGAGAGCTTCGAATTCTCCATCGCAAGTCCTTGCATGGCGACCGGCCGCATATTGGAAAAGGGCCGCTTCTACGCCGTGACATTCAAAATCGATAAGGAATGGACGGACGGCGGCCTGGCGGCCAATCTCGGCGGCCTGAAGCGCAACGAAGTTTCGCCGGGCCTAAAAATTGGGTTTTTTCTTGCGGGACTCACCATCAAACGGGTGCTCGGCGAGCCCTGGGTGGAGCCAATCCTGCAAGTTGGCCAAGAAGGCTTCGCAATCGTACCAGGACAACCTTTCGTCCCCTTCCCGAAAGGATCGCTCAAGGACGAAATGACCGTGCGGTTCAAAGCTCCCGCTGCCGGCGAACTTTTCCTTTACGTCAACGACGCCTATTCCGGCTTCCTTCCACTCACGACGCTCTTTGGGCAGGATCCAAATCCCGATAGGGATTCGCGCCATACCTATGGCAATAATCAAGGGACGGCGAAGATTACAATCGAACCCCTGTCTGCGGAATTCGGGGATTAGTCGATTCCCCGCCTTGACGGGGCCGGGCGGTTTGTCGCAAGGCTCCGGCAGCCGGCGCGCATCCTCGCCCGTCCGGAAGCAGCCTCGGGACATGCACATGGCCAGCAACGCCGTCGACGGCGGACATTTGCGCGCCTTTATCGAGCGAGTCGAGAAGCTCGAAGAGGAGAAGCGCGCCATCGCCGACGACATCAAGGACGTCTACGCGGAAGCGAAGGGAACGGGCTTCGACCCCAGGGTGATGCGCAAGATCGTGTCGCTGCGCCGACAGGATAAGCACAAGCGCCAGGAGGAGGAGGAAATCCTCGACCTTTATCTTTCCGCGCTGGGCATGGAATAAGCCTGATCCCGACGCCGGAAGCTTCGGACGTTGCGGCGCCAGACCTTCGGCGGGGCTAAGTCGAGGCGCAAAATGGATTTTGGCGCGCAGGATGACATCGTGCGCTTTCTCGCCTCGCTGGACGGCGGCGCGGAACGGATCGCCACGACTCACATTTCCATCGTCGCGCTGTGCCGGACCCGCGCCTATAAGCTGAAAAAGGCGGTGCGCTTTTCCTATCTCGATTTCTCGACGCCGGGCCGACGATTGGAAATGTGCGAACGCGAGGCGGCGCTCAACATGCGCTTCGCGCCCGAACTCTATCTCGGCGCGCATCGCGTGACCCGCGAGGCGGACGGCAGTCTGGCGCTCGACGGCGCAGGCGAGGCGATCGACGCGGTGGTCGTCATGCGGCGCTTCGCCGACGACGATCTCCTGGAGCAAATCGCAAAGGACGGCCGCCTGACGCGCGACATGGTCGAGTCGCTCGCGCGTCGCGTCGCCAAGACTCACGACGAGGCGGTTCCGGACTATGAGAGGGGCGGCGCGGCGGCGATGCGCCGAGTTCTGGACGACACGGCGTTGAGCCTGCGCAGCGCCGCGGCCGCGCGCGCGGAAGAAATCGATGGGCTCGTCGCGCGGCTCGGCGATGCGCTGGATGCGCAATCAGCGCTTCTCGACAGGCGCAAGGCGCAAGGCAAGGTGCGCCGGTGCCATGGCGATCTGACGCTGCGCAACATCTGTCTGTTCGATGGCGCGCCGACCCTCTTCGACTGTCTCGAATTCGACGATGAGATGGCGACCATCGACGTGCTCTACGACCTCGGCTTCCTGCTGATGGATTTTTGGCGGGCGGGCTGGCCGGCCTTCGCGAACCTCGCCTTCAACCGTTATCTCGATGCGCGCGACGAGGCGGACGGCCTGCCGCTTCTCCCCTTTTTCATGTCGCTGCGCGCCGCGATACGCGCCCATGTCGAAGCCTCGCAGGGAAACGGCGAACGCGCGCGCCTCTATTTCGGTCTCGCGGACGCCCTGCTCGCGCCCGCCAAGGGCGCCGTCATCGCGATCGGCGGGCTCAGCGGGTCGGGCAAGTCGAGCGTCGCCGCGGCGCTCGCGCCATTGATCGGATGCGCGCCCGGCGCGCGAATCATCAACAGCGACCGAATCCGCAAGCGGCTCTTTGGCGTCGCGCCGACCGCGCGTCTGCCGCAGGAAGCCTATGCGAGCGAAGTGTCGGCGAAAGTTTACGGCGAGATGTTCGAAGCGGCGGCGCGAACGGCCGCGCGCGGCTGGCCGGTCATCGTCGACGCCGTCTTCGATCGTCCCGAAGACCGCGAGACAATGGAAACGGCGGCCGAGCGTGCGGGCGCGCCGTTCCTTGGCGTCTGGCTCGATCTCGATCTCGCGCGGCGCGCGGCGCGCGTCGACGCGCGCGTCAACGACGTGTCGGACGCGACGCGCGAGGTGCTGGAGGCGCAAATGGAGAAAGCCGCCGGCGCGATCGAATGGATCAAGCTCGACGCGTCGAAAGACAGGGAAACCATCGCCGCCGAGATCAAGACGGTTTTTGAGTCCCGCCGCGCCTTGGCCCTGCCGGAATGACGGGCGCTCGACACTCGACGCAACGACGAATCAAGGAATCAGCACCGCCGCGCCCTGCAGCCGGCCCTCGCGCAGATCGGCGAGCGCTGCATTGGCCTGCGCCAGCGGATAGCGCGTCACATGCATGTTCAGCGGCAGCGTCGGCGCCAGCGCGAGGAATTCCCGCGCATCTTCGCGCGTGAGATTGGCGACCGAAAGCAGCCGCCGCTCCTCCCAGAGCAACGCGTAAGGAAAACTCGGAATGTCGCTCATGTGAATGCCGCCGCAGACGACGGCGCCGCCCTTTTTCGTGGCGGCGAGCGCGCGTGGAATAAGCCCGCCGACCGGCGCGAAGATCAGCGCGGCGTCGAGCGGCTCCGGCGAAAGCGCGTCGGAATCCTGCGCCGACGCCGCGCCGAGCGACAGCGCGAAATCGGCGGCGGCCCGATCGCCCGGCCGAACGAAGGCGTGAACGCGCTTGCCCTGCGCGATCGCGACCTGGGCGATGATATGCGCGGCGGCGCCGAAGCCGTAGATGCCGATCGCCTCCGCCGGCTCCGCCATCTTGAGCGTGCGCCAGCCGATGAGGCCGGCGCAGAGCAGCGGCGCCAGCGTCGCCGGATTGCCGCTCTCTGGCAGCGGAAAACAATAGGACGCGTCGGCGACGACGTGGGTCGCATAGCCGCCGTCGCGCGTATAGCCGGTGAAGAGCGGATCGTCGCACAGGTTTTCGCGCGCGCTCATGCAGTAGGGACAATGGCCGCAGGTATGGCCGAGCCAGGGGACGCCGACCCGCTGTCCGAGCGGCACGCCGGTCACGCCAGCGCCGATCGCATCGACGCGCCCGACGATTTCATGGCCCGGAATGAGGGGCAGCTTTGGCTGCGTCAGTTCGCCGTCGACGACATGAAGATCGGTCCGGCAAACGCCGCAAGCCTCGACCATGAGCCGCACTTCGCCCGCTCCCGGCGAGGGCGCGAGCCGCTCCTCCAGAACCAGCGGCGCATGGGGCGCCAGCAGAACCATCGCCGACATCGCTTGCGTCATTGCAGCGGCTTTCTGAAGAAAAGCCGCGCATGGCCGGGCGGCAAATCCGCGATCTCGCCAGAACGGGCAAATCCGAGAGCTTCGTAAAAGGCGGCCGCCCGCGGATCGAATGTGTCGACATAGAGCCCGACGCAGCCGCGCTCCCTGGCGATCCGCTCGGCTTCCGCCATCAGCCGGCGCCCCAGGCCACGCCCGCGCTGAGATTGCTCGACCCACAGATGGCGAACATAGAACCAACGCCAGTGCGACACGCCGTTCAGCCCGGCGACGAGAATCCCCTCCGGATCACGCGCGACGATGCAGACGGGCGCTTCGTCGCGCGGACCGAACCCGCTCGCGATCTCTTCGCCGAGCCTCGCCGCAAGCTCGGCCGACTCGCTCGGTTCGATCGACAGACCGATCTTCTCAATCTCGTCGTCTTTGATCATGATCGAATCGTGAGACCCGTCCTCGTCCTGCTAGTGTGGGCCTGCGTCGTCTGCGCCGCAACGGCCCGCGGCGAAGAGGAGTCCTGCGCGCCCGTCAACATCGCGCCAGAGCCTGCGCCGACCGGCGCGCGGGTGCGCGATTATGCGCCGATTTTCGAACTCTGCGCGAACGGCGGCGGCGAGTCGCGACTCGCTATCCGGCGGATGAGTATCGACGATACGCCGCTGATCCTGACGGTTGATCCGCAATCCTTGCAGACCTCGCTGGAGCGCGCTTCATGCTGGCGCTGCGAAGAGACCAGCGACGCCGAACTGGCCGGGACGCGCTATGTCGAGGCGCTTCATCCGCCTCAGGACCCCTCCCGTCCGCCGGCCCTCGTCAACGCCGGGCTCATCCACGGAGACGGCGACGGCGCCTTCGTCACCGGCGACCTCTGCCCGAGCCACAAGCCGCTCGACCGCGCCTTCTTCGAAAAGCTCGCCGCGCTGGGGCCGCGCACGCCCGTCATGCTCGCCGTCTCCGGCGGCTGGATCGCCCGCCACGGCGCCGATTTCGCCTGGCTGCGCGAGAAGGCGCGGAGCGGGGCGCTGGCGATCACATGGGCCAATCATTCCTACAGCCATCCCTATGTCCGCCGCCTTCCGGACGGGCGGAATTATTTCCTGCGGCCGGGCGTCGACGTCGATCGCGAGATTTTCGAGACCGAGCGGCTGATCATCGCCGAAGGCGAAACGCCGTCCGTGTTTTTTCGCTTTCCGGGCCTTGTCGCCGATGCGGCGCTGCTGGAGCATGTGCGGAGCCGCCATCTCATCCCGCTCGGCGCCGACGGCTGGCTGGCGCTGGGCCCGCGGCCCCGCCCCGGGACGATCATCCTCGTCCATCCCAACGGCAATGAGCCGGTGGGGCTCAAGATATTTTCGCGGCTCATCGACGCCGGCGCGATTCCTTTGCCCCTGCGGCCGATCCATGAGGCGCCTTAAATCCAGCGCCTCACCTTGGCGCGATAGGACGCATAGCTCTCGCCAAATTTCGCGGCGAGATAGGCTTCTTCCGGCTTGATCGCGATGAGGCACAGCGCGCTGCCCAAAGGCCAGGTCAGGAGCAGCGCCCAAAATGAATTCAATAGCAGCGCCGATCCGGCGCATAACAGCGTCATGGACAGATAAACCGGATTGCGGCTGATCGCGAAGGCGCCGCGGTTGACGATCGCCGTCGAGGATTTGCGAACGTCGAATGTGGTTTCCGCGCGACGCAATTCATGAACCGCCGAGCCGAGCAGCGCGAGGGAGCCGAGAATTGCGACGGCGCCGGCGCCCGTCGCGACGCGCGCGTCGACGATCGGGGCCGGGGCGTAACGACTGGCGACATAGCCGGCGGCGAGCGCCGCGCCGAGCAGGATCGGCGGCAAAATCCGGACATCGGGCTTGTCTGACATGTCTGCCTTCCTATCGATTCGCTCAAATTAAACCAGCCACTCTCGCGGCACGTCGAGCGCGCGCGCAATTTTCTCGCGCGCCTCTCGTGAACCATGACCGCGGCCGCGTTCGATATCGCTAAGATAGCCTTGGGCGAGTTCCGCCTTCGCGGCGAGGTCCCTCTGCTTGACGCCACGCCACTTGCGCAGCGCCTGAACGAGAGTGGCGCCGCGCAGCATCGCCTGGCCGACGTCGGCCGGAAGGGCGGCGTCGCGATTCGAGTGGAGTTCCGCCATCCGCTCGTCGAAAACGGCGATATCGACGGCGTCTTCATCATCGGCGCCGATCGCCTGCGCGCCCGCGACGAGCGCGTCGTAATCCGCCCTGGGCAGTACGACGAGTTCTTCGCCGCTCGGCGTGCGAATGATCTGAACCTTGCCCATCTCATATCCTCGAATAGGTCGCTGTTTGTCGGCGCCCGATAAAGACGGCCAAAATCGTCGTCATGTCCTGCGTGAACAGCACCCGATAGGCGCCGACACGCAGCCGATAGCCATCGCGCCCGGTCAAGCGCTTAACGTCGCCTTGACCATCGACGGCAAAGCGCGCAAGCGCTTCGACGACCTGCTCGCGGGCCGCCGCCGGCAAAGCGTCAAGGTCTTTCGCAGCGGCCGCCGTCAGAACAATCGTCTTCACGCCCGATCAAAATATCGTAAAATATCGTAAAATGCAACCAACAGCGCCGCGCGACGAACGACCCGGCCTCGTGTCAAATTCCCTTACATTGACAAGGTTTCCGGGGGCTCTTATCTCTCGCGCGGAACGCCGCGTCGGTCTCGGCGCCCCCGCCAATGGGGCGATGTCGCAGGCGGATGTTATTCATACAGTTGCGACGCTCCGCCGGCCGCCGTCAACCGGCGCGCCGAGAAGGCGGCAGACGCTGCGCGGGGAGAAAGGTTCGCAAGGATGATCGGCGCACTCGCCAAGAAGATTTTCGGCTCGGCCAATGACCGCCGGCTCAAGACCTATGCGCCGAAAGTCAAGGCGATCAACGCGCTGGAGCCGCAGGTCGAGGCGCTGACCGACAAGGAGCTGAAGGACCGCACCCGCCAGTTCCGCGAAGAGCTCGCGGCCGGCAAGACCCTCGACGATCTGCTCGTCCCCGCCTTCGCCACGGTGCGCGAGGCGGCCAAGCGGACGCTGGGCCAGCGCCATTTCGACGTCCAGCTCATCGGCGGCATGGTGCTGCATGAGGGCGCCATCGCGGAGATGCGCACCGGCGAAGGCAAGACCCTCGTCGCCACCCTCGCCGTCTATCTCAACGCGCTCGCCGGCAAGGGCGTCCATGTCGTCACGGTGAACGACTATCTGGCCAAGCGCGACGCCGAATGGATGGGCCAGATCTATAAATTCCTCGGCATGACCGTCGGCGTCGTCGTGCACGACCTCATGGACGAGGATCGCGCCGCCGCCTACGCCTGCGACATCACCTACGGCACCAACAACGAGTATGGCTTCGACTATCTGCGCGACAATATGAAATATGAGTTCGCGCAGATGGTGCAGCGCGGACATAATTTCGCGATCGTCGACGAAGTCGACTCGATCCTGATCGACGAGGCGCGCACGCCGCTGATCATTTCAGGCGCGATCGACGACAAATCCGATCTCTACAACACAATCGACAGGCTGATCCCCAGGCTCAACGCCGACGACTTCGAACTCGACGAGAAGCAGCGCACGGTTCATCTCACCGACGCCGGCAATGAACATATGGAAGAACTGCTGATCGAAGCCGGCGCGCTGACCGATGGCGCGCTTTACGAGGCGCACAACGTCACGCTGGTGCATCACGTCAATCAGGCGCTGCGGGCGCATAAGCTGTTCCAGAAGGATAAGGATTACATCGTCCGCAAGGGCGAAGTGGTGATCATCGACGAATTCACCGGCCGCATGATGCCCGGCCGCCGCTATTCGGAAGGCCTGCATCAGGCGCTCGAGGCGAAGGAGCGCGTCCAGGTTCAGCCCGAGAACGTCACCCTCGCGTCGATCACCTTCCAGAATTACTTCCGCCTCTACGACAAGCTCGCCGGCATGACCGGCACGGCGGCGACGGAGGCGAATGAATTCGCCGAAATCTACAGACTCGACGTCGTCGAAATCCCGACCAACCGCGACGTCTGCCGTCTCGACCAGGACGACGAAGTCTATCGCACGGCCAAGGAGAAACTTTCCTCCATCGCCGACGAGATCAAGGACGCAAACGGGCGGATGCAGCCGCTGCTCGTCGGCACTACGTCGATCGAGAAGTCGGAGCAGCTCGCGGAGTTCCTGCTGTCGCAGGGCTATAAGATGATCGACTTCGCGGATCCCAAGGGGCTGACGGGACTCTACGCAGCGGCGCGCTCCGGCAAGCCCTCGAAACTCTTCGCCGTATTGAACGCCCGTTTCCACGAGCAGGAGGCCTATATCGTCGCGGAAGCCGGCGTCCCCGGCGCGATCACCATCGCCACCAATATGGCCGGCCGCGGCACCGACATTCAGCTCGGCGGCAATGTTGAGATGCGCGTCGCGCAGGAATGCGCCGGCCTCGAAGGCGACGCGCGCGCCAAGAAGGAGGCGGAAATTCGCGAGGAAGTCGCCGACTTCAAGGAGAAGGCGATCGCCGCCGGCGGCCTTTATATCATCGGCACCGAGCGCCACGAGAGCCGCCGCATCGACAATCAGCTGCGCGGCCGCTCGGGGCGCCAGGGCGATCCCGGCCGCTCGAAATTCTTCCTGTCGCTGCAGGACGATCTGATGCGCATCTTCGGCTCGGAGCGCATGGATTCGATGCTGGTGAAGCTCGGCCTGCAGGAGGGCGAAGCCATCGTCCATCCGTGGATCAACAAGGCGATCGAGAAGGCGCAGCATAAGGTCGAAGCGCGCAACTTCGACATCCGCAAGAATATCCTCAAGTTCGACAACGTCATGAATGACCAGCGCAAGGTGATCTTCGAGCGCCGGCGCGAAATCATGAATGAGGAAAGCGTCGAGGAGCAGGTCGCCGACATGCGCGCCGACGTCGTCGACGCGATGGTGTCGCAGCACATTCCGCATGACGCCTACGCCGAGGCCTGGGACGTCAAAGGTCTCGCCGAAGAGGTGACGGCGAAGCTCAATCTCGATTTGCCGGTCGAGAGCTGGGCCAAGGAAGAGGGCATCGCCGACGAGGAGATCAAGGAGCGCCTGATGGAGGCGGCCGACGCCGCCTATGGCGAGCGCGTCGAGAAGAACACCGAGCCGCTGATGCGCATGATCGAGAAGCAGGTCGTGCTGCAGTCTCTCGATACGCTCTGGCGCGAACATCTCGTCGCGCTCGATCATCTTCGGCAGGTGATCGGGTGGCGCGGCATGGCGCAGCGCGATCCGCTCAACGAATACAAGTCCGAGGCGCTCGAACTGTTCAAGAGCCTGATGACGCGCTGGGACGAAACCGTGACCACGCAGCTGATGCGCGTCGAAGTGTCGTTCGAGGCGCCGCCTTCCGCGCCGCCGGAATTGCCGCCGATGGAAATGTCGCATCCCAATCCGGAGGCGCTGATCGGCGGCGGACCGCAAGGCGCGCTCGACGAACTCAACACGCGTCTCGCGACGGCCGATTTCTCGGCGCGCGGGCTGGCGGTCAGCGACGCGCCGGCGGCGGCGCGCGATCCGGGCAATCCGGCGACCTGGGGCAAGGTCGGCCGCAACGAGCCCTGCCCCTGCGGCTCGGGCAAGAAATACAAGCACTGCCACGGCGCTCTTGTCTAAATCGAAGATGAGGTCGGCCATGTGGAAGATCGGCGTGTCGGCTCTGATGTCGACGCTGGCGTCTTCCGCTTCGGCCCGCGTCGATTGGGCGCAGGTTTCCAGCGACGGTTTTTCGACCGTCTATATGGACCTCGCCTCCCGCCGCACGTCGCCCGACGGAATCGTTACGATCGACGCCCTTACCGACTACGACGCGACTTCGCCGCAAGCCGCCGCCTTCGGCCTCGCCGAAAAGGGCCTGTCAGAAATCGAGACGGCGTCGTTCGATTGCGTCAATCGCAAATACCGGTCCGAAGGCGGCGCCTGGCGGCAAGGCCAGATGGGCGAAGGCAAGATCGTCAAATCCTATCCGGCGAAAGACGGATGGTCGCCGGTCCCGCCCTATTACGACGGGCTCTTCGCCAAAGTCTGCGCGAGCAAATCCTTAAAATAGCCGTCGGATCGATTTGAACCGCCGCGCGCCCGAGAATATAAGCGCGGCGCGATTGAAGCGCCGCCGTCCTGCGATCGTGGGAAAGCGCCGCAGGTTCCCAGGAGCTGTCGTGACCGCCATTGATTATTCCAAAGTGCTCGTCGCCCAGGGCGGCGGCCCCACCGCCGTCATCAACCAGTCGCTCGTCGGCGCCGTGCTGGAGTCGCGCAAATTTCGCGAGGTCGAGCGGGTCTATGGCGCGTTCCACGGGGTGCGCGGCATCGTCAATGAGGACTTCGTCGACCTCACCCAGGAGACGACCCACAATCTCGAACTCGTCGCCTGCACCCCGTCTTCGGCGCTCGGCTCGACCCGCGACAAGCCCGACCTCAAATATTGCCAGGAAATCTTTCGCGTCCTGCGCGCCCATGGAATCGGCTGCTTCTTCTATATCGGCGGCAATGATTCGTCGGATACGGTGCGCATCGTCTCGCAGGAGGCGATGAAAGCCAATTATCCGCTGCGGACGGTCCA
Source organism: Methylocystis sp. (assembly GCA_051061375.1). GTDB lineage: Bacteria > Pseudomonadota > Alphaproteobacteria > Rhizobiales > Beijerinckiaceae > Methylocystis. The sequence continues at coordinate 91,293 of JBPFDW010000029.1, forward strand.
CATTCCGAAAACCATCGACAATGACCTGGTGGTCAACGATCACACGCCGGGATTTCCCTCGGCGGCGCGCTGGGTGGCGCAGGCCTTCGCCGGCGCCAATCTCGACAACTGGGCCCTGCCCGGCGTCTATATCGCCGTCGTCATGGGCCGCCACGCCGGATTTCTGACCGCCGCCTCGGCGCTCGGCAAGAAGTTTCCCGACGACGGCCCGCACCTCATCTATATTCCCGAGCGCGCCTTCATCGTCGATAAATTCCTGGCCGACGTGAAGGCGACGATGACGAAATACGGCCGCTGCGTGGTCGCGGCGTCCGAGGGCGTCTGCGACGAGAACCATACGCCGATCGCCGAGAAGCTCGCCAAGATGGTCGAGCGGGACGATCACGGCAATGTCCATCTCGGCGGCGGCGCGCTCGCCGACGAACTCACCCGGCTGGTGAAGGACCGGCTCGGGTTCAAGCGGGTGCGCGCCGATACCTTCGGCTATGTGCAGAGGAGCTTCGTCGGCTGCGTCTCCGACGTGGACCAGCGCGAGGCGCGCGAAGTCGGCGAGAAGGCCGTGCAATACGCCATCTGGGGCGATCGCGACGGCTCGGTGACGATCCACCGGACCGGCTTCTATTCCGTCGACTATCGGCTGACGCCGCTTGACGAGATCGCCGCGAAGACCAAAGTCATGCCCGACGAATATATTAGCCCTTGCGGCACCGACGTCACCGACGCCTTCCGGCTTTATCTCCGGCCGCTGCTCGGGAGCGGCATGCCGGACGCCTATCGGTTGCGGCTCAACCGGGTTCCGAAAATCCTCTCGGCCTAGCGGGCCGTCTGGGCGCCATTTTTGCTTTGACGGAATTTCCGGCGAAGGTTGCAATTTGACCGTCGTCTAAAATACACTAACCAGTCATGGTTCTCGGGCGCTCGTCGCTGACGACCGAAACGATGGATGGGGAGCCGGAAAGGATGAGGAGCGGGAACGCCAACCGCTTCCACCTTTTGTTAGTTTGCCGCCGGTATCACAGATGTTCGGGCCGATTCGCCCGGCAGGCCGGCCCGATAGGAGAATAATATGAGCAAGGTCGGCGGCGGCGATTCCAAGAACACGCTTTACTGCTCCTTCTGCGGCAAGAGCCAGCATGAGGTGCGTAAGCTCATCGCCGGCCCGACGGTGTTCATCTGCGACGAATGCGTCGAACTGTGCATGGACATCATTCGCGAGGAGAACAAGTCCTCGCTGGTCAAGCAGCGCGACGGCATTCCGACCCCGCGAGAGATTTGCAAGGTTCTCGACGACTATGTGATCGGCCAGGCCCAGGCCAAGCGGGTTCTCTCGGTCGCCGTCCACAATCATTACAAGCGCCTCAACCACGCGACGAAACACGGCGACGTGGAGCTCGCGAAGTCCAATATTCTGCTGGTCGGTCCGACCGGCGTCGGCAAGACCATGCTGGCGCAGACCCTCGCCCGCATTCTCGACGTGCCCTTCACCATGGCCGACGCCACCACCCTGACCGAGGCGGGCTATGTCGGCGAGGATGTCGAGAACATCATCCTCAAGCTGCTTCAGGCGTCGGACTATAATGTCGAACGCGCCCAGCGCGGCATCGTCTATGTCGACGAAATCGACAAGATTTCCCGCAAGTCCGACAACCCGTCGATCACCCGCGACGTGTCGGGCGAAGGCGTCCAGCAGGCGCTCCTGAAAATCATGGAGGGCACCATCGCCTCGGTGCCGCCGCAGGGCGGACGCAAGCATCCCCAGCAGGAGTTCCTGCAGGTCGACACGACGAACATCCTCTTCATCTGCGGCGGCGCTTTCGCGGGGCTCGAAAAGATCATTTCCGCCCGCGGCCGCAATACGTCGATCGGCTTCGCGGCGACCGTTCAGGCGCCCGACGAACGACGCACCGGCGACATTTTCAGGCAGGTGCAGCCCGAAGACCTGCTGAAGTTCGGGCTCATCCCCGAATTCGTCGGCCGCCTTCCGGTCATCGCGACGCTCGAAGACCTCGACGAGGAGGCGCTGAAGCGCATTCTCACCGAGCCCAAGAACGCGCTGGTCAAGCAGTATCAGCGGCTCTTCGAGATGGAAAACGTCGAACTCACCTTCCAGGACGACGCGCTGTCGTCCGTCGCCCGCAAGGCGATCGAACGCCATACCGGCGCGCGCGGCCTGCGCTCGATCATGGAAGGAATCTTGCTAGACACGATGTTCGATCTGCCAGGGTTGGAGGGCGTAGAACAGGTTGTGATCGGACCGGAAGTGGTTGAGGGCAAAGCCAGGCCTCTCTATATTTACGCCGAACGCAGCGAAAAGAGCGGCGCAAGCGCCTGACGCGCCGCGACAAGGGGAGCGACGCTCCCCGAATTGTGCTTGGGCGCCGCAGCGCCTTGAATCAATTGTTTGCGTACACCATTTGCCTTAGCGGGGCCGTCTGGCGCGATCGCAGGCGGCTCTATTGTGGCGCGGCATCGGCGGGCGACCGTATCGCGGCCTTAAACCCAAATCGCCCGCGGTCTCGCGTCGCCGCTTGAGCGGGGCGTGGTCAAGGACAGGACAAGAAAATGTCGAACGAAAAGCGAGACGCCGTCACGCCCGGAACCGTCGAAAGCTATCCGGTGCTGCCGCTGCGCGACATTGTCGTCTTTCCGCACATGATCGTCCCGCTTTTCGTCGCACGGGAGAAATCCATCCGCGCGCTCGAAGAGGTGACGAAATCCGATCGGCTCATTCTACTGGCGACCCAGAAGAACGCCGGCGACGACGATCCCGCGACGGACGCGATCTATTCGATCGGAACGCTCGCCTCGGTGTTGCAGCTTCTGAAGCTGCCCGACGGCACCGTCAAGGTGCTGGTCGAGGGCGTGGCGCGCGCCAGCGTGCGCACATACACCCGCGCGGACGAGTATTATGAGGCCGACGCCGAAGTTCTCGCCGACGATCTCGGCTCCCCGGTCGAGGTCGAAGCGCTCGGCCGCTCGGTGATCGCCGAATTCGAAAGCTATGTGAAGCTCAACAAGCGGGTCTCGTCCGAGGTCGTCGGCGCGGTCACGCAGATCGACGACTTTTCGAAACTCGCCGACACCGTGGCGTCTCACCTTTCGGTCAAGATCGCCGAGAAGCAGGACGTGCTCGAGACGCTCAGCGTCGCGCGGCGCCTCGAAAAATGCCTGTCGCTGATGGAGAGCGAAATCTCGGTCCTGCAGGTCGAGAAGCGCATTCGCACGCGCGTCAAGCGTCAGATGGAGAAGACGCAGCGCGAATATTATCTCAACGAGCAGATGAAGGCGATCCAGAAGGAACTGGGCGACGAGGAGGGCAAGGACGACCTCGCCGAACTCGAAGAGCGCATCAAGAACACCAAGCTCTCCAAGGAAGCGCGCGACAAGGCCCTCGCCGAGTTCAAAAAGCTGCGGCAGATGTCGCCGATGTCGGCGGAAGCCACCGTCGTGCGCAACTATCTCGACTGGATCCTGTCGATCCCGTGGGGCAAGCGCTCCAAGGTGAAGCGCGATCTCGGACAGGCGGAGGAAGTGCTCGACGCCGAGCATTTCGGCCTCGAGAAGGTCAAGGAGCGCATCCTCGAATATCTCGCCGTGCAGAGCCGCGCCAACAAGCTGACCGGCCCGATCCTCTGCCTCGTCGGACCGCCCGGCGTCGGCAAGACCTCGCTCGGCAAGTCGATCGCCAAGGCCACGGGCCGCGAATTCGTGCGCATGTCGCTTGGCGGCGTGCGCGACGAAGCGGAAATCCGCGGACATCGGCGCACCTATATCGGCTCGATGCCCGGCAAGATCATCCAGTCGATGCGCAAGGCGAAGACCTCCAATCCGCTCTTCCTGCTCGACGAGATCGACAAGATGGGCATGGACTTCCGCGGCGATCCGTCATCGGCCCTGCTCGAAGTGCTGGACCCCGAGCAGAACGCCACGTTCAACGACCATTACCTCGAAGTCGACTACGACCTTTCGAACGTGATGTTCGTCACGACGGCGAATACGCTCAACATTCCGCCGCCGCTGATGGATCGTATGGAAATCATCCGCATCGCCGGCTACACCGAAAATGAGAAGGTCGAGATCGCGCGCCGGCATCTCATCCCCAACGCGGTGCACAAGCATGGCCTTGCGCCTGAAGAATGGATGATCGCCGACGACGGCCTGCTCACGCTCATCCGCCGCTATACGCGCGAAGCGGGCGTGCGCAATCTGGAGCGCGAAATCTCCAATCTGACGCGCAAGGCGGTGAAGGAGATTCTCCTCAAGAAGAAGGAGAAGATCGTCGTCACGAATGACAACATCGCGGACTATCTCGGCGTGCCGAAGTTCCGCTATGGCGAGGCCGAACTGGAGGATCAGGTCGGCGTCGTGACCGGACTCGCCTGGACCGAGGTCGGCGGCGAACTGCTGACGATCGAAGGCGTCATGATGCCCGGCAAGGGCAAGATGACGGTCACCGGCAATCTGCGCGACGTGATGAAGGAGTCGATTTCGGCGGCGGCGTCCTATGTGCGCTCGCGCGCGGTCGACTTCGGCGTCGAACCGCCGGTCTTCGATCGCCGCGACTTCCATGTGCATGTGCCGGAAGGCGCGACGCCGAAGGATGGGCCGTCCGCGGGCGTGGCGATGGCGACCGCCATCGTCTCGATCATCACCGGCATTCCGGTGAAGCGCGACATCGCCATGACCGGCGAGATCACCCTGCGCGGCCGGGTGCTGCCGATCGGCGGCTTGAAGGAGAAGCTGCTGGCGGCCTTGCGGGGCGGCTTGAAGAAAGTGCTGATCCCCGAGGAGAACGCCAAGGATCTGGCGGAAATCCCCGACGCGGTGAAGAACGGCCTCGAGATCGTCCCGGTCGCGCGCATGGAGGAAGTGCTGCGGCACGCGCTGGTCTCCCAGCCGACGCCGATCGAATGGCGGGAAGACGCCGCCGCCATCGCCAAGCATGGCGCCGCGATCGTCGACGACGACGGGTCGGGCGTGCGCGCGCATTGACCGCCGAACGTCCGTCCAACGGCTTAAGAGCCCCGCCTTCCGGCGGGGCTCTTTTCTTTTCTACTCTGGCGAGATTGAGTCGGTTTTAACCCCGGCGCCCGCCCCGCAGCGCCCGGATTGCATGACGATTTCGCGTCGCAGCGGCCATTTCCTCCGGAAATCCAGCGATTCTGCGCCTTTGGCGGCCGGCATCCCTTGCATTTCCTGCGATTCGCGACCAACACTCGCCATCGCTGCGCAAGCCGATTCGAGGTCGCGCATTCTATGCCGGGCGGCCCGCAGCGAAACAGAAGGACAAAGGCCATGAACAAATTGGAACTCGTCGAGCACGTCGCGAACGAGACGGACAGCTCGAAAGCGGCGGCGGCCGCCGCCATCGACGCCGTCATCGACGGCATCACCAAGGCCCTCAAGAAGGGCGACGAAGTTCGCCTCGTCGGTTTCGGCACCTTTTCGGTCAAGAAGCGCGCGGCCGGCAAGGGCCGCAATCCGGCGACCGGCGAAGAGATCAAAATTCCCGCATCGAAGAGCGCCCGCTTCAAGCCCGGCGCGACGCTGAAAGCCGCGCTCAACAAGGCCAAGTAGCGTCGGCGCGGGGAGACGCTGGCGTCGCAGGCGTTTTTCCAGATCTTTGTACGATGGCCGTCGGCGTTCCGGCGGCCGTCGTTTTTGACCCGGCTTGCTTCACGCCGACCCCGCCCTTAAAAACGCGCAGGCCGCATGTCGCGTCTTTGGGGCGGTTAGCTCAGTTGGTAGAGCATCTCGTTTACACCGAGAGGGTCGGCGGTTCGAGACCGTCACCGCCCACCAGCGCAGAATGTCGCTACAGGCTGCTCGGACTAAAGAAGGCCGCCAGGATGAAGCTGATCAAAACCGTCCTGCTCGCTCTGAGCGTCGCCATCGCCTCATCCGCGCGCGCCGAGGAGATGAGCTTTCGCGTCATCGACATGAATTCCGGCGGCTGCGGCGCGAATTGCCCGCAGGTGATCGCGGCGCAAGGCGAAATCGGCGAGGCGACGCCCGACGCCTTTCTCGCCTTCGTGCGCGAAAATGCCCGGGGCGGCAATTTGCATGGGATTGTGCTGCTGGACTCGCCGGGCGGCAAGGTCGTCGCCTCGATGGAGCTCGGCCAGGCCTTCCGCAAGCTCGGCATGGCGGTGCTCGTCGCCCGTCCAGCGGCCGATCGGTCCCGCACGATGGCGCTGGTTTCGGGCCGCTGCTATTCGGCCTGCGTCTATGCGCTGATGGGCGGAAGGAAGCGCGTCATCCCGGCGCAAAGCAGCGTCGGCGTGCACCGCATGTTCAACTACTCAACGAACTTCGACATGGCCGAAGGCGGCTTCGTTCGCGAGCGCAATTTGGACGATGGCGGCATGCTCCAGACGTTGTCGCGCTATGCGGCGATGATGGGCGTCAGCACCGAACTCGTGAAGCTCGCCGAGCGGACGTCGCCCGACCGGCTTTACATGCTGACCGGCGCCGATATCGCGCGCTGGCGGCTTGGCGCGCGCAAGCTTTAGGCGCGCCCGCATCAGTCATCCTCAGCGACAGGCCAGGACATGAAACATATTCTTGACGGGCTCGAACAGCGGCGCGCGTCCGCGCGCCTGGGCGGCGGACAAAAGCGCATCGAAGCGCAGCATGCGCGCGGCAAGCTGACCGCGCGCGAGCGAATCGAACTGCTGCTCGACCATGAGTCGTTCGAAGAATTCGACATGTTCGTCGCCCACCGGTGCACCGATTTCGGCATGGACCAAGGCGAGAAGATTTCGGGCGACGGCGTCGTCACCGGATGGGGGACGGTCAACGGCCGCGCCGTCTTCGTCTTCGCCAAGGACTTTACCGTCTTCGGCGGTTCGCTTTCCGAGACTCACGCGCAAAAGATCACCAAGCTGCAGGACATGGCGCTCAAGAATCGCGCGCCGATCATCGGACTCTTCGACGCCGGCGGCGCGCGCATCCAGGAGGGAGTCGCGGCGCTCGGCGGCTATGGCGAAGTGTTCCAGCGCAATGTGCTGGCCTCCGGCGTCATTCCACAAATTTCGGTGATCATGGGCCCCTGCGCCGGCGGCGACGTCTATTCGCCGGCGATGACCGACTTCATCTTCATGGTGCGCGACACGAGCTACATGTTCGTCACGGGACCCGATGTGGTGAAGACCGTGACGAACGAAACGGTGACGGCGGAAGAACTCGGCGGCGCCTCGGTGCATACGACCAAGAGTTCGATCGCCGATCGCGCTTACGACAATGACGTCGAGGCGCTGCTGCAGATGCGGCGGCTGATCGATTTTCTCCCCTCCTCCAATCAGGAGGAGGCGCCGGAGTGGCCGGCGTTCGACGAGGTCGACCGCGTCGATGAGTCGCTCGACACGATCGTTCCGGACAATCCAAATAAGCCTTATGATATCAAAGAGTTGATCCATAAGGTCGTCGATGAGGGCGACTTCTTCGAAATCCAGGAAGCGCATGCGCGCAATATCGTCGTCGGCTTCGGCCGCATCGAAGGGCGCACGGTCGGCATCGTCGCCAACCAGCCGCTGGTGCTCGCCGGCGTGCTCGACATTGACGCCTCCAAGAAGGCGGCGCGCTTCGTGCGCTTTTGCGACTGCTTCAACATTCCGATCGTGACCTTCGTCGACGTGCCCGGTTTTCTGCCCGGGACCGCGCAGGAATATGGCGGCCTCATCAAGCACGGCGCCAAGCTGCTCTTCGCCTATGCCGAAGCGACCGTGCCGAAAGTGACCCTCATCACGCGCAAGGCCTTCGGCGGCGCCTATGACGTCATGGCGTCGAAACATCTTCGCGGCGACGTCAATTACGCCTGGCCGTCGGCGCAGATCGCCGTGATGGGCGCGAAGGGCGCGGTCGAAATCATCTTCCGCTCCGACCTCGGCGATCCCGAGAAAATCGCCCAGCGCACCAAGGAATATGAGGACCGGTTCCTGTCGCCCTTCGTCGCCGCCGAGCGCGGCTACATCGACGAAGTGATCATGCCCCGGTCGACTCGCAAGCGAATCGCGCGCGCGCTTGCGCTGCTCCGTCACAAGGAGCTCGAGAATCCTTGGAAAAAGCACGACAACATTCCGTTGTGACGCGCGGCGACGCCGCCGCGCCGGCCGCGCCCGATCTGCCGCGCCGCGCTATTGTGGCGCCGCGGCGCCCGTCGCCTAAATCATCGGCGCCACATCATAAAATTCGCCAAACTGCATCATTTTTGAAGTGACAGGCCTCTCGTTTTGTCATAGTGTTCGCTCGCCAGGTTGGTTGGGTAAAAGCCTAAGCGTCGAATGCGTCGCGGGAATTAGGCCCAGCTACGGTCCAAGTCGGGGAGGACGCCGAACAGTACGCGGTTCGCCGGGGCTCGAATATGAGTTCGCGAACAGGCTATCGGAGCGACTTAAGACTTCGGAGCTTGGCGTTTCAGTTCGGTTAAGGACGGGGTGCCAAAGAGCGGGGAGCGGCGGGACGCCATCCCCGCTCTTTGTGTTTTTATCGCCTTGCGATCTAAATATTGAGGAATCGCTGCGCGGCCAAGCGTATCGCCATCGATTGAGCCTGGGCGGCGAGTCCGTCGCCTTGACGGGCGATGACGCGCTTCCTACGTTCCGCGCGAGATTGCCAAAGAATCTTCCAATGAAAGGCCGACCATGACCACTCAGAAAATCACCGACGCCACTTTCGAACAGGAAGTGCTCAAATCCGCCGAGCCGGTGGTTGTCGATTTTTGGGCGGAATGGTGCGGTCCCTGCCGCATGATCGCGCCGGCGCTCGAAGAGATCGCCGCGGAAATGAAGGGCAAGATCAAGGTCGTCAAGCTCAATATCGACGAAAACCCCGCAGTGGCGAGCAAGCTCGGCATCAGGTCGATTCCGACGCTGATTCTGTTCAAGGACGGCAAGGCGGCCGCGCAAAAGGTCGGCGCCGCTCCCAAGGGCGAATTGTCGCGGTGGATCACTGCGGCCGTGTGAGCGAGTCCGGAAGGCCGGCTAAGCCCGACAGCCAAAGCGCCGCGAGGGCGCCGGCGACGGCGAGAATCGAAGCGGCGGCGAGCCGGCGCCCCATCCCCGCGCCGCCGATCACCGATCCCATCACGATTTTTGACGTCGTGTTCGAGAGCAGCGCCAGGAGGACAGCGCCGGCCGCCGCCCCTGCGCCGATCTCGGTTGCGCCGAGCCTGGCCATGGTGAGCGCGATCGCGTCGACGTCGACGATGCCGGAAATGAGCGCCAGCGCATAGGCGCCAACGCTTCCCGCGAAATGAGTGGCCAGTCGCGACAGGACCATCACCGTCGCGAGCAGCGCGCCGAATTTCAGCACCGCGACAAGATCGAGCGGATTGACGACGGCAAGGCCGCTCGATCCGCCCGGACGCTCGCTGGCGCTTCGTCGCAGCAGAAAGACGCCGGCGAGCGCAAAAAGAACGCCCGCCGCTATGACCGGCGCCGCCAGGCGCCAGGCGAGCGGCGGGTTGATGACGGCGACAATGGCGAGGACGCGCGGCGCCATGATCGCATTGGCGAAAATCGCGCCCGCCGCGCAAGCTCCCAACTGCGCCGGATGTTCGCGCGCCAGCCGGGACATCGCCGCTGTCGCGGCGGTCGACGACGCCAGTCCTCCCGCCATGCCGGCGACGGCGACGCCGCGGCGGTAGCCGATCAGCTTCACGGCGACATAGCCCGCGAAGGAAATCACGCCGATCAGAACGGTCATCAGCCACAATTCGAAAGGATTGACCGCTTCCCAGGGGTCGATGGCGCGATTGGGCAGAACCGGAAGCAGGATGAAGCTCATCACGAGCAGCGCCAATCCGGAGCGCAGTTCGTCCCAGGTGATGCGCTCGACGAACCCATGCAAGAACGACTTGAGCGCCAGGACCGCCGTCGTCGCCACCGCCGCCGCGACGGCCGCCTGAATGTCGCCGACGACCGCATAGGCGCCGAGCGAGAAAGCGAGCAGGACCGCGACGGCGGTCGTCGCGCCAAACGTCTCGTCATGCACGATTTCGCGATAGCGAAAGGCGCCGATCAATGCGCCGACGAAAACGAAGGCGATCGCCAGAGCGATCACGCCGGAAGCGCCGTAAGGCTGGACGATCGCGCCCCACACGCCGCCGAGCAGGCCGGCGAGACCATGCGTGCGCAGGCCGGCGGCGCGCTCGCCTTCCGCCTCGTCGCGTGAAACCCAGCCGCGTTCGAGGCCGATAAGGAGGCCGATCGCGAGCGCGATCGACAGTCTCTGGATCAGCTCGGCCGCGCTCAATTCATACATGTTTGCGTTCGCCGCTTCTCTTGCTTCGTCGCGCGCCGCAAGGCCCGTGCACGCCCAGCCCGATTTGCGCCGCCTTGATCATATGGCGCGCGGCGGCGAGAGCGTGCGCCCGAGCGAGATTGGCAATAGAACCTTCGCATGACCCTGCCCCTGTCTCCTTCCCGCCGCTCCAATATCGCGCCTTTCATGGCCATGGACGTGCTGCGCGACGCCAAGGCGCTGGAGCGCGCCGGCCGCAGCATCATCCATCTGGAGCTGGGCGAACCCGGCGTCGCCGCCCCGCGCCGCGTGCGCGAGGCCGCGATTGAATCGCTGCGCCAGGGCGCGATCGGCTATGGCGAGGCGCTGGGCGAAGCCACGCTTCGCGCCCGCATCGCGCGCCACTATGGCGAGCGCTATGGCGTCGAGGTCGCGCCCGACCGGGTCATCGTCGCGACCGGCTCGTCCGGCGGCTTTCTCATCGCCTTTCTCGCCGCATTCGACCAAGGAGCGCGTATCGCCGTCGCTGCGCCCGGCTATCCGGCCTATGCGAATATTCTCTCAGCGCTCGGCCTGGAGCCGATCCTGCTCGACGTCGGCGAAGAGACGCGCTTCGCGCCCACCGCGGCGATGCTCGCAGCCGCCCATCGCGAGAAAAAGCTTCACGGCGCGCTCTTCATGAGTCCGGCCAATCCGTCCGGCGCGATGATTGGGCGCGAGGAATTGGCGCGAATCTGCGCCTTTTGCGAGGAGGCCGGTATCATCTTCGTCTCGGACGAAATCTATCACGGGCTCGAATATGAGATGCGCGCCGAAACCGCGCTGCGCTTCTCGAATCGCGCGCTCGTCATCAATTCCTTCTCGAAATATTACGCGATGACCGGCTGGCGGCTCGGCTGGCTGGTGGCGCCGCCCGAGCTGATCCGTCCGCTTGAGCGCCTGCAGCAGTCGCTTGCGATCTGCGCGCCGACCCTGTCGCAGCGGGCGGCCCTCGCCGCTTTCGACGCGGGTGACGAATTGGAGGCGAACCGCGCCGCCTATGCGAGAAACCGGGCGTTCCTGCTCGATCGGCTGCCGCGATTGGGGCTGGACAAATTCGCGCCGCCCGACGGCGCCTTCTACATCTATGCCGACGTGTCGCGATTCGCCGACGATTCGGTCGCCTTCTGCCGGCGAATACTGCATGAAGCCGGCGTCGCGATGACGCCCGGCCTCGATTTCGATCCGCGCCGCGGCGCCAAGACGCTACGGATTTCCTATGCCGGCCCCGAAGCCGATATGCGCGAGGGCGTCGCCCGCCTGGAAGCCTGGCTCAAGACTAGCTAGCCGCCGAACGGCGTACGCACCCGCTGCCACCAGCCGCCTTTCTTCGGACGGTTGGGGTCCGCCTGGGTAATGACGACTTCCGTCGCCTCGCGCGGGGCGACCGCTCGCGGCGCCGGCATAGGCGCCGGCGGCTCGCGCGCAATGATCTCCGCCGAAATCTCGCGCGCGCGCTCTTCCGCGGGCGGCGCGGCTTCGGTCCCATTCATCGGGACAGCGAGAGGAAGCTCCGGCGCAGGGACGTCGTCGGACGGCATCAGCGCCTGAGCGGCCGCGCCCGTCTCGTCGAGCGGGAAGACCGCGGAAGGATCTTTGAATTCCTCCGGCAAGGGCGCGGATCGCCGCCAGCGTCCAGGACCTCGATCTTGACCACGATCAGAACCGCGGCCGGCCCCGCGTCTGCCGCCGCGGCGGTCGGGCCGCTCTTCGACCGGCGCCGGCGCGCCCTCGATCGCCGCCATGAATGCGAGGCCATCATCGGACGGCTGCTCCAAGCCGGGCGCTTGCTGCTCGCCCCCTTGCGCGCCGCCGCGACCGCGGCGACGTCGCCGCCGCCGGCCGCGCGACGCGGCGTCGTCCTCCGCCGCAAAGCGCGCGCGGTCGCCGTTCTCATTGCGGCGCGGTTCGCCGCCCGCCTCGGCGCCCTCCATTTCGGTCTCGAAGATTTCGCCCGCATCGGCGTCTTCGACCGCCTCTTCTTCAAGTGGTTCGGCGCGGACCGAATCGACGCGCAACGGCGCATCGCGCTGCGGGACGCGCGGTCCGGTCGCGAGTTCTCCGCGCTCGAGCGCGTGATAGGTCGCGCCGGTCAGCGTATCGTCGGCGGCGACCGCGATATGGACGCCGAAGCGGCTCTCCAGGTCCTGAAGATGGGCGCGCTTCTGGTTGAGGATATAAAGCGCCACGACGGCGCGGGTGCGCAGCGTCACGTCATGCGCCGCGCTCTTGACGAGCGCCTCCTCCAGCACGCGCAGCACATGCAGCGCGATGGACGCGGTGGAGCGCACATGGCCGGCGCCGGCGCAATGCGGACAGGGCACGGTCGAGCCTTCGACCACGCCAGCGCGAATGCGCTGACGCGACATTTCGAGCAGTCCGAAATGCGAAATGCGTCCGACCTGAATACGGGCGCGGTCGCTCTTTAACGCGTCCTTGAGCCGCCGCTCCACGGCGCGATTGTTGCGGCTCTCTTCCATGTCGATGAAATCGACGACGATCAAGCCGGCGAGATCGCGCAGCCGCAACTGCCGCGCGACTTCGTCCGCGGCCTCGAGGTTGGTGCGGAGCGCCGTGTCCTCGATATTGTGCTCCCGCGTCGAGCGTCCCGAGTTCACGTCGATCGCGACCAGCGCCTCGGTCTGATTGATGACCAGATAGCCGCCCGACTTCAGCGTGACATGGTTTGAGAACATCGCGTCGAGCTGAGCCTCGACGCCGCTCTCGGCGAAAATCGGAAAGGGCTCGCGATGCGGGCGCACGTTCTTGGCGTGGCTCGGCATCAGCATCCGCATGAAGTCTTTCGCCTCGCGATAGGCGTCTTCGCCGGCGACGACCACTTCCTCGACGTCGCGTCCATAGAGATCGCGAATGGCGCGCTTGATGAGCGAGCCTTCCTCATAAACGAGCGTCGGCGCCGATGAGCGCAGCGTCAGTTCGCGCACGCTCTCCCAGAGGCGCAGCAGATATTCGAAGTCGCGCTTGACCTCCTGCTTGGTGCGGGTCGCGCCCGCCGTGCGCAGAATGACGCCCATGCCCTCCGGCACTTCGAGATCATGGACGATCTCCTTGAGGCGCTTGCGGTCGGCGCCGTCGGTGATCTTGCGCGAAATGCCGCCGCCGCGCGCGGTGTTGGGCATCAGCACCGAATAGCGGCCGGCGAGCGAGAGATAGGTGGTGAGCGCCGCGCCCTTGTTGCCGCGCTCTTCCTTGACGACCTGAACGAGCAGCACCTGACGGCGCTTGATGACCTCTTGAATCTTGTACTGGCGGCGCGAGCGGGGGGCGCGATAGGGCGCTTCGTCCATCGCGTCGCCGCCGATGTGCTCGACCTGATCTTCCTCGTCGTCGTGCTCTTCCTCGTCGTGCTCCTCGACTGGAGCTTCGACGCGGGCGCGGACGTCCGCTATCTCATCTTGCGAGTCTTCGCGGGCGCGTTCGCGCGCCGCGTCGCGCTCGTCCTGCCGGCGCGCTTTCGACTCATGATCAGGCTCTTGGGCTTGGGGCGCGAACTCCTCGGCGTCGCCGGTCTCGACCGAGCCGAAGCCGGCGGGATCGACGGAAATCTGCTCATGCTGCGCCGAAACCATCGGCGGCTCGCCTGCCTCGCTCGGCGCAACCTCGGTCTCGCCGGCGATGTTTTCGGCCTGCGCGTCCGTGTCTTCCGCGAAAGGCTCCACAGCCGGCGTTTCGGTCTCGATCGCGGCGGACGAGACTGCGACAACGGCTTCCGTTTCGGCTTCGGCGCCCGACGCCTCGGCGAAGCCCGTCTCGGCCTGGTCCTCGACGACGATCGACGTCGCGACCGCGTCGTCGATGGGCTCGCTCGTCACTGCCTCATCGGCGTTGGCGCGCTTTTCGGCGCCCTCATACTGGCGGCGGCGCGAACGGCGTCCGCGGCTGTCGCGGCCGTCGCGAATGTGCGGCGCGCGCTCTTCCTCTTCGGCCTGCTGGTGGGCGCGGCTCTCTTCCTCAAGCAGCGCCTGCCGGTCGGCGACGGGGATTTGGTAATAATCGGGATGGATTTCGGCGAAGGCCAGAAAGCCGTGGCGGTTGCCGCCATAGTCGACGAAGGCGGCCTGAAGGGACGGCTCGACCCGCGTAACTTTCGCAAGATAAATATTGCCGCGCAGCGGTTTTTTGTCGGCAGCCTCGAAATCGAATTCCTGAACGCGGTTTCCGCGTAGAACGACTACGCGGGTCTCCTCCGGATGGGAGGCGTCGATGAGCATCTTGTTGGCCATGGGGGACTCTTCTGCGGCGCCGCGCGCGATGACGCCGACGGGGCAAGCCTGAGTCCAATTGGGGACTCGGCGACCGCTCTTTGGCGCAGCCTCAAGGCGCGAACGCTTGTTGTGAGGATAAGGGAGACAGGCCTGCGGCCTGCGATACGCTGGCCGGCGCGCGAGCCGGCGGGGAGACGAAACGCGTCACGCCTCGTCCCCGAGAGATGACGAACAAGCCGAAAGGCCGTGTGTTCGGCGAAACCACGCCCCGCCGCGCGGACAAGCCGCTTGGAGAAAAGGCCTATGCTGGCGCCTGTCACGGTCCTCGCCATGAGATCGTCAAAAAACCTTTCGCTACGCCTTAGGTCGGCGAGCAAACGTCGCAGCCTGCGCTGGGCGGCGCGACGGAAAGATGTCAACTGTCCCGAAATTCCGCTGGCCCGATTTGACGGCCGCACCGCGCGGCAAATATCGCGCCACAGAACTCCGCAGCTTCCTACCTACATATCGGTCGCCCTCGGCCGGCGCAAGCGCCGGCTCGGCTATTCACCAAAAAATTTGCGGAGAAAGATCTCCCGGTTCGGCGGCTTTCGGATAAGCTAACGATGCGTTAAGGGCGCTCTTACAAAATCGGATATCGCCGGACCCTTCTGGGACGAACATGGGCGGGATGGCTTTGGGCGCACTGGCCACACGATTGTTTCTTTTGGCGCTCGCCGTCGCCGGCGGGCTGGCGCAAGCCGCCGCGGCCGAAGAGCGGCGGACGGAAATCTCCGCGCTCACCGCTAGAATTGAGTCGCTCCCGGATCGCTCGCGCCTGCTCTTCGATCTCACCGGCCTGCCGCCGGTGACCGCCCATCCCGTGGCGAACCCGCCGCGCATCATCGTCGATCTGCCCCAGGTGCTGTTTCGCCTGGAGGCGAACGCGGGCCTATCGCCCGGCGACAAGCTCATAAAATCATACCGCTACGGGATATTCGCGCCGGGACGCTCGCGCGTCGTGATCGATCTCACGGGTCCGGCTAAAATTCTCAAGGCGGACAGCGAAGTCGTGCCGGGCGGACCGCGGCTCGTCATTGAGCTCGCCCCGACCAGCGCCGCCTATTTCGCCGCGACCGCCGCCGAAGAGGCCCGCCGCCAGCCCGCAGCTCCGGCGCCGACCCCGCCGCCAGTGGCGGCGAAGCCCTCGACGGACAAGCCGATGGTGGTCATCGATCCCGGCCACGGCGGGCTCGACATGGGCGCAACCGGCAAGCACGGGGAACTCGAAAAGGATGTGGTGCTCGAATTCGCGCGGGCGCTGCGCCAGAAGATCGAGGCGGGCGGTCGAGCGCGCGTCCTGCTGACCAGGGACCATGACATGTTCCTGCCGCTCGCCGAGCGCGTGCGAATCGCCAGGGAAAACAATGCGTCGCTGTTTGTCTCGGTCCATGCCGACACGCTCGCCGCCGCCCATGTCGAAGGCGCGACCGTCTACACCGTCTCGGAGCGCGCGTCGGACGCCGAAGCGGCGCGGATGGCGGAGAAGGAGAATCTCGCTGATCAGGCCGCCGGCCTCGAAAGCAAGGCGGACGCCGACGAGGTCGGCGACATATTGTTCGAACTGACGCGGCGGGAGACCCGCTCCTACAGCCGCCAGTTTTCGCATTCGCTGATCTCCTTTTGGAAGGAGGTCGGCGCCATCAATAAAAACCCCAATCGTTCCGCGGGCTTCGTTGTTCTCAAAGCCTTCGACGTTCCATCGGTCCTGCTCGAACTCGGATATCTGTCGAGCGACAAGGATCTCGCCCGGCTGACGTCCCAGGAATGGCGCGAACGCGCGGCGCAGAAAACCGCCGAAGCCGTCGACGCCTTCATCAGCGAGCGCAGCCGAGAGGCGCGCGCGCCGGCCGCCGATTCTTCAGGCGCGGCGCGCCCACAATAAAACACAAAATTGGAGCATTGGGAGATGGTCGCGACGCAGGACCGCCCGGGCGTCGCGGGCGCCGAACAATGTGGACGCGGCGCCGTATAATTGGCTTGCGGACAAACGTCTCCGGCGTCACGGCACATTCGTGACATTCAGCGTTCGCATAGTCTGGGCGGGCCGCCGGGCGCCGGAAGGCGCCAAATGGCGGAACGATCCAACGGGGCATTGTATAGAGAAGGCGACGCAAACGCGTAAGCGCTCACTATATCAGAGCCGGAGGAACCGGCTGCGCGCCGGCCGGGGGCCTTTCCCGGCGTCGCGACACGGCACTCGACATCGGAAACGCTAGCCGACGCCCGGCGCCGGCCGCTCTAAGGGTGATATTTCATGCGAATGTTCGCAAGGTTTTTGGGCTTCGTCTTCGCGACCTCGACGATCGTCTTCCTGATCGGGTCAATCGCCGCCGCGGGGCTGATCTACTATTTCTCCAAGGACCTGCCGGGCACTGAGCAGCTGAGCAATTACGAGCCGCCGGTGACGACAAGGCTTCATGCCGGCGACGGCTCGATCCTCGCCGAATATTCGCATGAACGCCGGCTGTTCCTGCCGAGTTCCGCCATTCCGCAAATGGTGAAGCAGGCGTTCATTTCCGCCGAAGACAAGAATTTCTACAATCACATCGGCGTCGATCCGGAAGGCGTGATGCGCGCCGTGAGCGTGCTCGCCCAGGGCGGCCGCCACATGCAGGGCGCGTCGACCATTACGCAGCAGGTCGCCAAGAACTTCCTTGTCGGCAATGAACGCTCGGTCGAGCGCAAGATTCGCGAGGCGCTCGTCGCCTTCCGAATCGAGGCGGCCTATCCCAAGGACAAGATTCTCGAACTTTATTTGAACGAAATCTATCTCGGGCTCGGCAATTATGGCGTCGCCGCCGCCGCGCTGAATTATTTCAACAAATCGGTCAACGAGCTGACGCTCGCCGAGGCGGCCTATCTCGCGGCGCTCCCCAAGGCGCCGAGCAATTATCATCCGTTTCAGAATCGCGAGCGCGCCATCGAGCGCCGCAACTATGTCATCGATCGCCTGATCGCCGACGGTTATGTGACGACCGAAGAAGGCGCCAAGGCCAAGGCCGAGCCGCTCGGCGTCAATCCGCGCGTTCTCTCGCCCAACACCTATGTCGCCGGCTATTTCGCCGAGGAAGTGCGCCGTCAGCTGCTTGAGCAATACAACGAGAAGAAGCTCTACGAGGGCGGGCTCTCGGTGCGCACCACGCTCGACCCCAAGATGCAGGCCTGGACGCGAAAGGCCCTGGCCGACGGCCTCGTGCGCTTCGACGAGGCGCATGGCTTCCGCGGCGCGATGAACCACATCGACATTTCGTCCGACTGGGGCGTGACGCTTGCCGCCATTCCGGCGCTCGGCGACGTCAAGCCGTGGCGCCTGGCCGTCGTGCTCGACGTGAGCGGCGATTCGGCGCGCATCGGCCTTCAGCCGGGACGCGAGAAGTCGGGCGAAGTCGCGCGCGAACGCGAGACTGGGGTTTTGACCGCGGAAGGCATGCGCTGGGCCGGCCGCAGCCCGCGTTCGGCCTTGAGCGCCGGCGACGTGATTTATGTCGAGCCCTTCGCCGGTCACGCCCCCGGCCAATATCGCCTTCGACAAATCCCCGACATTTCCGGCGCGATGGTGGCGATGGACCCACACACGGGCCGCGTCTTCTCCATGGTCGGCGGCTTTTCCTTCGACCAGTCGTCATTCAATCGCGCGACGCAGGCGCTGCGCCAGCCGGGCTCCTCGTTCAAACCCTTCGTCTATGCGACGGCGCTCGACAATGGCTACACGCCGTCGTCGTCGATCCTCGATGAGCCGATTTCGATCCAGCAGGCGGACGGCACCTATTGGACGCCGGAAAATTTCGAAGGCGGCCACGGCACCGGCGCGCATCCGCTGCGTTACGGCATCGAGCATTCGAAGAACATGATGACGGTGCGTCTGGCGAAAGACGTCGGCATGCCGCTCATCGCCGAATACGCCAAGCGCTTCGGCGTCTATGACGAGATGACCCCCTATCTCTCGATGGCGCTCGGCGCCGGCGAAACCACGCTGTTGCGCATGGTCACCGGCTATTCGATGCTGGCCAACGGCGGCAAGCGCATCAAGCCGACGCTGATCGACCGGATTCAGGATCGCTGGGGCAAGACGCTCTACCGCCATGACGAGCGCCAGTGCATCGGCTGCGATTCGGCGCAATGGGAAAACCAGCTCGAACCCAAGCTCGTCGACAAGCGCGAGCAGGTGCTCGATCCGCTGACCGCCTATCAGATCACCTCGATCATGGAAGGCGTGATCCAGCGGGGCACCGGCGCGTCGATCAGGTCGGTCGGCAAGCATCTCGCCGGCAAGACCGGCACCACCAACGAAGCCAAGGATCTTTGGTTCGTCGGCTTCTCTCCCGACCTCGCGGTCGGCGTCTTCATCGGCTACGACCGGCCGCGCTCGCTCGGCAGCCACGCCCAGGCGGCGCAATTCGCCGCGCCGATCTTCCGCGACTTCATGACGGTGGCTCTGAAGGACAAGCCGGACACGCCGTTCCGCGTGCCGCCCGGCATCAAGCTCATCTCCATCGACGTGCATTCCGGTCTTCGTTCGTCGGGACCGGGCACGATCCTCGAAGCGTTCAAGCCGGGAACCGCGCCGCCCGACGCCTATTCGTCTGGCGGTGGCCCGCGCGCGCTCGATACGCCGCATGACGTGGATCAGCAGGTCGGCAGCGGCACCGGCGGCCTGTATTAAACTCAGCGCGGCGGCCGAGCCCTTTGGGTTTCCGGCCGCCGGCCTATATGCCTGAACGATGACCCTCGACGCCGAGACAAGCGCGCGCGTGACGCTGGAGACCGAGGCCGGCGTCGCGACCCTCACGCTGAACAGCGCCGCCTCGCGCAATGCTTTGTCGCTCGCGATGATCGACGCCCTCTCGGCCAGGCTCGACGCGATCGGCTGCCGGAATGACATTCGCGTCGTCGTGCTGCAGGCGGAAGGACCGGCCTTCTGCGCCGGCCATGACCTCAAGGAGCTGACGGCGCATCGCAACGATCCCGATCGCGGCCGCGCCTTCTTCGACAAGACGATGCGCGCCTGCTCGGCGCTGATGCAAAAGATCGTCGACCTGCCTCAGCCTGTCGTCGCCGCCGTTGACGAAATGGCGACTGCCGCCGGCTGCCAGCTTGTCGCGAGTTGCGATCTCGCCGTCGCCGGGCCGCGGGCGCGCTTCTGCACGCCGGGCGTCGACATCGGCCTGTTCTGTTCGACGCCGGCTGTGGCGCTCTCGCGCAATGTGGCGCCGAAACAGGCGATGGAAATGCTGCTCACGGGCGTTCCGATCGGCGCCGAAGCGGCGCTGCGCATCGGCCTCGTCAACCGCATTGCAACTGACGGCGCGCGGGCCGGCGCGCGGACGCTGGCGGAGTTGATCGCGCGCAAATCCCCGCAGTCGATCCGCTTTGGCAAGAAGGCGTTCTACGAACAGCGCGAGAAGACGCTCGCCGAGGCCTATGATCTGGCGAGCGCCGTGATGGTCGAGAACATGCTGGCGGAAGACGCCAAGGAGGGCGTCGCGGCCTTTCTGGAGAAGCGCCCAGCGACTTGGGGCGGATGAGTGAAGCGAGAGGCTACTCCCCCAGATAGCGCAGCGCCGCCGCCGCCGCGAAGGGGCAGAGCGCCAGCGCGGCGAGCGTGATGGCGCAGAGAATCGCGAAGGGCGCATAGAAGGGCACGGTTCCCCCGCCCGCGGCTTCAGCGGCGGAGACGCCGAAGATCAGCACGGGGATCGTCAGCGGCAGGACGAGAAGCGCCATCAATAGGCCGCCGCGCCGCACGGTGACGGTCGCCGCCGCGCCGATCGCGCCGATCAAGGTGAGCGCCGGCGTGCCGACCAGAAGCGTCGCGACGACGCCGAGAAGCGCCATCGTCTCCTGCTGCAGCATCAGGCCCAGAAACGGCGCGGCGAGCACGAGCGGCAGGCCGGTCGCCGCCCAATGCGCGGCGCATTTGACCAGCACGGCGAGTTCGAGCGGCGTCTCGGAAAGATGGAAGAGATCGAGCGAACCATCCTCGGCGTCGGCCTGAAACAGCCGGTCGAGACAGAGCAGCGTCGCCAGCAGCGCCGCGATCCACAGGATCGCCGGGCCGATGCGGGCGAGAAGATTGGGGTCTGGCCCCACCGCGAAAGGAACGATCGCGACGAGCGTCAGGAAGAACACGACGCCCATCGCGCCGGAGCCGCCGATGCGCCGCGCGACGCGCCATTCGCGCAGGAAAAGGGCGGCGAGCGGCGCGCTCACGAGGCGCCGCCCAGAGCGAGCGTCGACGCCTCGTCGAGCCCCAGCGGCTCATGGGTCGCGGCGACGATCAGCCCGCCATTCGCGCAATGGTCGCGCATGGCGGCGGCGAATTTTTCGCGCGAGGCCTTATCGAGCGCGGTCAGCGGCTCGTCGAGCAGCCACAGCGGCCGGAAGGCGACGAGAAGCCGCGCCAGCGCCGCGCGGCGTTTCTGTCCCGCTGACAGCACGCCGAATGGCGCGCCGGCGACATGCCCAAGGCCGACGACGCCGAGCGCGGCCTCGACCGAGCGGCTGCGGCGGTCCGGCGCCTGAGCGAGATAGCGCGACCAGAAATCGAGATTCTCTTCGACCGTCAGCGCCGCCTTCATCCCATCGTTATGCGCGAGATAATGGGCCTGCTGCGCCAATTCGGCCTCTGGCGCGCCGCCCGTCAGCGCCACGGCGCCGCCCGCGCGGGGAAGAAGACCCGCCAGCGCCCGCAGGAGCGTCGATTTTCCCGCGCCGTTGGGGCCGGTGACCACTAGCGCCTGACCGGCGCAAAGCGAAAAGCTCAGGCGATCGATCACAATGCGTCCCCCGCGCGACACGCTGAGATCATCGACGCCAAGGCGCATTGCGCCGCCAACGGGCGGCTGAGCGGGAGGGGCGACATCGCGCGGCATGGGCTCCGGGCATAGTGGTTTGCGATCGAATGCGCCAGTCTCGGCCCGGCGCGCCAGCCGGGCCCGCCGCCGCTGGCGTAGACCGGGCGGGAATGGTAAGCAGCCGGATCAATGCTTGGGCGCCTGGGGCCCGAGTTCTTCGCTCATCGCGCGCGGCGCGCCCGTGATTTTAGGGACTGCGGAATAAGTGACGAAGCATAAGAGCCTGGAAGATTACGCGGCGCGGCGCTTTCGTTTCGCCGGCAACGCCTTGCTGGAGTTCAGCGATCCGTTCTTCGCTCAGATCGACAGGCTGCGGGCCGAATTCGAAACGCAGGGCAAGCATTTCGTCAGTTTCGCCAATTACGACTATCTCGGCCTCGCGAATCACCCTCGGATTCGCGAGGAGGCGAAGCGCGAGATCGACGGCATCGGCATCGGCGCGCTGGCCTCGCGGCTCGTCGGCGGCGAGCGCACGACCCACCGGCCGTTCGAGGCCGAGATCGCCCAATTCCTCGGCATGGAAAGCGCGCTGACGCTGGTCTCGGGCTATCTTTCCAATGTCACGACGATCGCCTGGCTGATGAGCGGCAAGCGCGACGCGATTTTCATCGACGAACTCGCCCATAACAGCATCGTCGCCGGCGCCGACGGCGCGCCGGCGCATGTCGTCAAGTTCCGCCACAACGACTTCGATCATCTCGACCATCTGCTGGCGCGCCATCGCGAGGAATACCGCAACGTCCTCATCGTCGTCGAAGGCGTCTACAGCATGGACGGCGATACCGCCGACCTGCCGCGGCTCCTTGAGATTAAGGAAAAATATCAGGTCTGGCTCCTGGTCGACGAAGCGCATTCGCTCGGCGTCCTGGGCGAGACGGGGCGCGGCCTCGCCGAACATCAGGGGGTCGATCCGTCGCGCATCGACCTCATCGTCGGCACCATGTCGAAGACACTCGCCTCCTGCGGCGGCTATGTCTGCGGCAAGGCGCAGGTGATCGACTGGTTTCGCTATACGCTGCCGGGCTTCGTCTATAGCGTCGGCCTGTCGCCCGTGATTCTCGCCGCGGCGCGCACCGCGCTGCGGCTGATGCAGGAAGAGACCTGGCGCATCGCCAAACTCGCAAGCAACGCCGAACTCTTCCGCACCGTCGCGCATGAGGCGGGCTTCTCCACCGGACCGGCGATCGGCCGCGGCGTCGTGCCGATCCTGTTCTCGAGCGACGTCGAGACGATGTGGGCGTCTCAACATTTGCTGGAGAACGGCTATTACGTGCCGCCGGTGGTGCGCATCGGCGTGCCGAAGGATGGGCCGAGACTACGCTTCTTCTTCTCCGCCAATCACAATGAGGCGGAGATTCGCGGCGTGATCCAGACGCTGCGCGACATGCCGCCGGTGACGGAAGAGGCGCATCAGATCGTCGCCGCGGCGATGGCGGGCGGATAGACGAGCGCTCGCCGCGTCACTTTGACGCTTTCGATTAAGGCCGCGAGGCCGCTAGGACTTGCATATGGCGCGGATCGAGATTCTTCCGGTTGACGGCCCCTTGCGCTTTGCGGCGTTTTGTAAATTGCCGCGGCTGCTCTACGCCGGCGCGCCGGGTTTTTCGCCGCCGCTCGACGTCGAGCGCTGGAGCGTCTTCGCGCATAAGCTCAATCCGCATTACAAGCTGGTCGAGGAGCAGAAGTTTCTCGCCCGCCGCAACGGCCAATGGGTCGGCCGGATCATGGCGCAGATCTATAAGCCGGAGATCACGCCGGTCGGCGCCTCCAACGCGCAATTCGGCGCGCTCGACGCCATCGACGACCTCGACGTCGTGCGCGCGCTGACGCAGGCCGCCGAGGACTGGCTGCGCGCCAAGGGCGCGGAGCGGATCAACGGACCGTTCTCGCCGACGATCAACAAGGAATGCGGCCTGCTCATCGACGGCTTTGACGCCACGCCGATGTTCTTCATGCCCTGGCATCCGCCCTATCTGTCGCGCCATATCGAGGCGCTGGGCTATGAGAAGGCGCAGGACCTTTTGTCCTATCGCTTCGAAATCTCAAGCAAGGACATCGAGCAGCCGGCGCGTATTTCGACGCGGCGCGAATGGCGCGATCGCCTGAAGCTCAGACCGTTGAACGTCAAGGCCCTGAAAAAGGGCGAAACCGCCTTGATGGCGGAACTGTTCAACGACGGCTGGAGCGGCAATTGGGGCTTCGTGCCCTTCACCAAGGAAGAATTCGACTCCGACGCCGACGCGCTGCAATTTCTGGTGACCGAGGATTTCGGCATCGTCGTCGAGCTAGACGGCGCGCCGCAATCCTTCGCGGTCGCGCTCCCTAATCTCAATGAGATTCTCGCCGATCTCGACGGCCGATTGTTCCCCTTCGGATGGCTGCGCGCATATCGGCGATACCGCACGCATAAGTTCAAATCGGCGCGGCTGCTGTTGCTCGGCACCCGCAAGACGCTGCAGAAAAGCGCGACCGGCGGCGCGATTTTTCTCGCGCTGATCGAGGAGATGCGGCGGCGCTATGCGAAGTTCGCCGTTCCGCATCTCGAAGCCGGCTGGGTGTTGGAGAGCAACGCCGACATGCGCCGGCCAATCGAAATGTTCGGCGGCAAAATCGACAAGATTCATCGCATCTATGAAAAGCGCCTCACCGTCGGCGGCGGCGGCGAGGCCATGCGTATGCGCGACGGCGTCAGGGCGACTCAGCTACAGGATGCAACGTCATGAACGGCATATCGGTCACGGCCAATGGCGCCGACCGCTCGCATGTCGAGCGGCGCAAGCTGATCCTTCAGAAATATCCGCAAGTGCGCGAATTGTTCGGCAAGGACCCGCTGACCTTCAAGATCACGGCGGCGATTTTCGTCGGTCAGCTGGTCATCGCCGCGATTTTGGGGTGGCTCGGCCTCTCCTATTGGTGGCTGTCGCTCGTGGTGGCGATCTGCGTCGGCGCCTACGCCAATCACGCCAATTTCGTCATCATCCATGACGCGATTCACAATTGCGTCTTCGACAGCCCGCTCGCCAATAAATGGACGGCGATCCTCGCCGATCTCCCCAACGCCTTTCCGACGGCGATGGGCTTTCGCTGCTATCACATCAAGCATCATTCGCATCTCTCAGCCTATGATTACGACGCCGACATCCCCAGCCGCTGGGAGGTCGAATGGGTCGGCAATAGCGCCTGGCGCAAGGCGGCTTGGATTTTCTTCTTTCCCGTCATTCAGCTCGCGCGCCTGTCGCGTCTGAAAGGCACGGTGCCGATCTGGGGAACCTGGACCTATGTCAATATCGCGGTGATCGCCCTGTTCGATCTCTTCGTGCTGTTGGCCTTCGGACCGAACGCCCTGCTCTATCTGTTCTTCTCCTTCTGGTTCTCGGTCGGCGGCCTGCATCCCTTGAGCGCGCGCTGGCTGCAGGAACATTTCGCCTTCGGTCCGGACCAGGGGACGTTCGACTATTACGGTCCGCTGAACAAGCTCGCGCTCAATATCGGCTATCACAACGAGCATCATGATTTTCACGAGATTCCGTGGAACCGTTTGCCGGAACTGAAGGCGATGGCGCCGGAATTCTATGACGATCTGCGCTGCCATCGCTCCTGGACGGCGCTGCTCGTCGCCTTCATCTTCGATCCCACCTATTCGCTGGGAACGCGGTCGGAAAATGTGACGCAGGCCGCGCGCGACGCGCAAGCCATGTCGCCGGCGGAGTAGGCCATGACGCAGGACGCAAGAACACAAGCGCTCGACGCTTCGCCCCGTCTCTTCGAAAGCGATCTTCTCGATAAGCTGTCGCGCGTGCATCATTTGACGCCGGTGATCGTCTATTGCCCGATCATTCTGGGACTCGTGATCTATTCGCTCGCGCTCGATGGCGTGGCGCTTGTCTTACTGGGCGTCGCCATTGGCTACGTCGGCTGGACTCTCACCGAATATTTCGGCCACCGCTATCTCTTTCACACCGTGTTTGCGCTGCCCTTCGGACTTGGGCCACGCTTTCAATTCCTCATCCACGGCGTGCATCATATCTATCCCAATGATCCGCTGCGGCTGGTGATGCCGCCGCTGCTCTCGGGACCGATCATGCTGATCGCGCTGGTCTGCGCCCGTCTGATCTTCGGCGGGACCTTCGCGTGGCCAGTGCTCGCCGGCTTCATCAGTGGCTATGTGATCTATGACTGCGTGCATTTCTGGACACATCACGGCCAGCCAAAATCCGACTTCGGCCGCTTAGTGAAGCGTCTGCATATGCTGCATCATTTCCGCGACGCCGAGAAAGGCTTCGGCGTTCACGCCATCTGGTGGGACTATGTGTTCGGCACGGCCTATCGCAAGGATGAGACGCCAGGATCACGAGCGGTGTGACCCCTCTCTTTCAGGGAGAGCGCGGCCGCGAATCAGCCGGGCGAGGCGCAAGCCGCCGACGCAGGCCAGCGACCGCCGCCGAAACGGCCAAGGTCCCGCCCCGAAGCGCGGAAGCGTAAGGCGGCGTGAGCGCCGCGGTTTTCCAAACTTCCCCCGAAAAGCCGCGACGGCGGGCCCCGCGACGCGGCGCTTCTCCACAGCCCACTCGGCGCCCTTTCACAAAATCCCGCAAACCCCTATATTCACTTCGCCGTCGCTTGCGGCGGCTATGGCGATAAACGGACACCGTAATAAACCATTCGGACCCGGGGGCGGTACCCGGCGCCTCCACCCAAGCCCGTCAGCGCGGCGGGTTTCGGCGGGGGCGAAATAGGATCGACGAGGGCGTAAAGGGTGATTTTTCGCTCGGCATGATACCGCCGTTATCGGGTCAAACCTTATAGTTGCCAACGACAACTATGCTCCGGTGGCCGTCGCTGCGTAATGCAGCGCCCAAACTGGGATTAAAGCCCTAAGGGTTTGCACCTTTAGGCGGGGTCCGGAGGCGCCTGGCAACAGAAGCCTCCACTTAATATTTCTCGCGCGCGCCGCGGCGACGCAAAGCGCGGCAACACGATGGTCGGAAGCGGCAGCCGGACGACCATGCAGATAGCGGTTTGGCGCGACGCAATGGCCAGGGACATCATTCGCTACGATCTTCTCGTCCAGGACGCGATGCGCGGCGTCATGCGCAAAGTATTGGGCGACGTGGCCGACAACGGCTATCTGCCGGGCGATCATCACTTCACCATCAGCTTCCGCACCGACGCGCCGGGCGTGACGATCTCGCGCCGCCTCGCCGAACAATGGCCGCAGGAGCTGACGATCATCCTGCAGCATCAATATTCGAATCTCGAAGTCGACGACGAAGGCTTCGGCGTCACTCTGTCATTCCGCTCGATCCCCGAGCATCTCTACGTGCCCTTCGCCGCCGTCACCGGATTCTTCGATCCCTCCGTCCAATTCGGCCTGAGTTTCGAGGAGGCCGAGGACGGGGCCGAGGAGACGGAAGACGAAACGCCCGCAGCCGGACCGAGCCTCGTCGGCAAGACGGCCGAGCCGGCGAAGGGCCCCAAACCCGCCAGGCTGGAGCCCGGCAAGATCGAACCGGCCAAGTTTGAGGCAGCCAGGGTTGAGGCGGCCAAGGTTGAGGCGCACAAACCGGAGCCGGCCAAAGCGGCGGGCGGCGAGAAGCCAAGAAAGCTGAGATCGGTCGAAACGAAGGACGAGGGCGACGAGAAGGTCGTCTCGATCGACGCCTTCCGCAAAAAGCCCTGATGGGCGAGATCGTCAATCTGCGCCGCGCCCGCAAGGCGCGCGAGAAACGCGCGAAGGACGATCAGGCGCGGCGGAATCGCATCGCACATGGACGCGGCAAAGCCGAGCGCGAACTGACCGCCGCGCAGACCCTGCTGGAGACGGCGAAGCTCGACGCGCATAGACGCGACAGCGAAACGGACGATAGAGGGTGAGCGAAGCGGGCACTGCGGCGCAGTCCGTG
Organism: Methylocystis sp.; assembly: GCA_051061375.1. GTDB lineage: Bacteria > Pseudomonadota > Alphaproteobacteria > Rhizobiales > Beijerinckiaceae > Methylocystis. Next base: position 118,599 of record JBPFDW010000029.1, read on the forward strand.
CGCATCGTCAAACATTCCGTCGTCATCGCCGGCCACCGCACCAGCATCTCGCTTGAAGACGCCTTCTGGCGGGCGCTGAAGGACATCGCCGCGCAGGAGAGCGAGTCGCTCGCGGCGCTGATCGCGCGGGTGGACGCCGGGCGGGGCGAGGCGAATCTGTCCTCCGCGCTGCGGGTGTTCGTGCTGGAGCGGGCGCTGGGAAACTCACCCTCCCAGGAGAGGGAGGTGAAAAGCGCCGCCAATTCGTGATTCGCCTTCCGTTCTCCTATATCATCGCAGAATCATGAAAAGCAGCCCGTCGCCCCAGCCCGACGATTATACGCCGCAAACGGGCGGCCTCGCCGCGCGCGCGGCGGCAAGCGCGGGTCGGCCGCGCTATCTCGATGCGCTCAATCCCGAGCAGCGCGCCGCGGTCGAGACGCTCGACGGGCCGGTGCTGGTGCTCGCCGGCGCGGGCACCGGCAAGACGCGGGCGCTGACGGCGCGCATCGCCCATATTCTCGCGCTCGGCAAGGCGCGCGCCTATGAAATCCTCGCCGTCACCTTCACCAACAAAGCGGCGCGCGAAATGCGCGAACGGGTCGAGGCGCTGGTCGGCGAAGGCGCGCAGGCCATGCAATGGCTCGGCACGTTTCACGCGATCAGCGCCAAAATCCTGCGTCGCCACGCCGAACTCGTCGGCTTGAAGCCGAACTTCACCATTCTCGACGTCGACGACCAAATCCGCCTGTTGAAGCAGGTGCTGCAGGCGGAGAATATCGACGACAAGCGCTGGCCGGCGCGCGCGCTCGCGATGCGCATCGACGGCTGGAAGAATCGCGGACTGACTCCGGCGCAAATTCCCGCCGGCGAATCGGAGAGCTTCGCCAATGGCAAGGGCGCGGCGCTTTACGCGCTCTATCAGGAGCGGCTCAAGGTCCTCAACGCCGTCGATTTCGGCGATCTCCTGATGGAGAGCCTGCGGCTCTTTCGCGACAATCCGGACGTGCTCGCCGAATATCAGCGCCGCTTCAAATATATTCTCGTCGACGAATATCAGGACACTAATATCGCGCAATATCTCTGGCTGCGGCTGATCTCGCAGGCGCGCGCGCCGGGGCTGCAAAATCTCTGCTGCGTCGGCGACGACGATCAGAGCGTCTATGGCTGGCGCGGCGCCGAGGTCGAGAACATTCTGCGCTTCGATCAGGATTTTCCCGGCGCGAAAGTCATTCGCCTCGAACGCAATTACCGCTCGACCGGGCATATTCTCGCCGCCGCCTCGCATCTCATCTCGCATAATGAGGGAAGGCTCGGCAAAACCCTGTTCACCGACGGCGGCGACGGCGACAAGCCGACGCTCACCGGCGTGTGGGACAGCCAGGAAGAAGCGCGAATCATCGGCGAGGACATCGAGCAATTGCATCGCAAGGGCGATTCGCTCGAAGACATCGCCATTCTCGTGCGCGCCTCGTTTCAGATGCGCGAATTCGAGGAGCGCTTCGTCGAGATCGGCCTGCCCTATCGCGTCATCGGCGGCCCGCGCTTTTACGAGCGGCTCGAAATCCGCGACGCGCTCGCCTATTTGCGCTGCGTCGCGCAGCCCGCCGACGATCTCGCTTTTGAGCGCATCGTCAATACGCCGAAACGCGGCTTAGGCGACGCGACGCTGCAAATGCTGCATGAATATGCGCGGCGCGAAGCCATTCCGCTGATGCAGGCGGCGCGCATTCTCGTCGAAAGCGAGGAATTGAAGCCCAAGCCCCGCGGGACGCTGCGTGGCCTCATCGGCGATTTCGATCGCTGGCGCGCGCTGATCGATGCAAAGCCGCAGCATGAGCTTGCCGAGCTTGTGCTCGATGAATCCGGCTATACGAAGATGTGGCGCGCCGACAAGACGCCGGAGGCCGCCGGGCGGCTCGACAATTTGAAGGAGCTGGTTCGGGCGATGGAGGCCTTTCCCGATCTCGCCTCTTTCCTCGAACATGTGTCGCTCGTGATGGAGACCGACAGCGCCGTCGACCAGGAGCGCGTGTCGATCATGACGCTGCATGGCGCCAAGGGCCTCGAATTCGAGACCGTCTATCTGCCCGGCTGGGAGGAGGGCCTCTTTCCGAGCCAGCGCACGCTCGATGAACAGGGGCGCGCGGGATTGGAGGAAGAGCGCCGCCTCGCCTATGTCGGCCTGACGCGGGCCAAGCGGCGGGCGAAGATCTATTTCGCCAGCAACCGGCGCATTCACGGATTGTGGCAGGCCACGGTACCCTCGCGCTTCATCGACAATCTCCCATCCGACAATGTCGAAGTGGTCGAGGCGCCGAGCGGCGCGCAATATGGCTCCTATGGCGTCTCGCGCTTCGCCAATCTCGACGTCTATGGCTCCGACTATGCGACGCCGGGCTGGAAGCGGGCCAAGGCGGGTGCAGAGTCGACGCGCGGCGACGCCGGGCGCGGCGAGCCGATGCGCGGCGCGCGCGCAAAACAGCCCTTGACGATCGACGGCGAAGTGATCGCGCGCTCAAGCGGCGGTTCGCGCTTTGTAGTGGGCGCGCGGGTGTTTCATTTGAAGTTCGGGCCGGGCTCAGTGGCGGCGGTCGACGGCAACAAGCTCACCGTCGATTTCGACAAGGCGGGCAGGAAGATGGTGCTGGAGAGTTTTGTGCAGGAGGGGTAATTTTGAAGCGCGAATTTTTGAGGCCCCACAATGCGCGCTGTCCATCCCGGCCGAATTCTTAGACGCGAACTCGCGGCGCGCGACATGTCGGCGAATCGCCTCGCGTTCGCGCTGCGACTCAGCTCTGGCTGGATCGTCGACATATTGAACGGCAAGTGCGGCGTCTCGCCCGAGACGGCGTTGCGACTAGGCCGCTCTTTCGGCAATGGCGCGCGTTTCTGGCTCAATCTCCAGACTGCATATGAGCTTGCGGTCGCGGAAGCGGAATTTGGCGCGCGCGTCATTGCGGAAGTGCAGCCCGGCGCAAGATAGATGTACCGAGCCGAGCGTCTCAACGACAAGGGCATCTTGTGGACTTCGGCGAGACCGTTACAAGAGTGTTGCGGGAGAGCTTTGGTAGGGGGGGCGAGGCGGCGGCGCTCGGGGTTGAATTTTCTCCATAGTCAAGCCTTTTCCACAATCTCAAAAAATAAAAATTCGCAAATCGGAAATTGCTGGTTGCGAGCTTGGCCCCTACGTAATCAATAAATGGACGCTGGCCGAATCGAGAAGGCGTCCGATGCTCACCAACAGCCGCGACATCATTCGCCGCCTCGAAAAGGAAGGCTGGCGGCTTGTGCGTTCCAAGGGCTCACATCGTCAGTTCAAGCATCCGACGAAATCCGGCCGCGTAACCGTGCCGCACCCCAAGAAAGACATGCCGCTAAAGACGGTGCTCAGAATTTATGAAAGCGCAGGCTGGCCGAAAGACTGATTCACTCCGCCGCTTCTCGCCTCTGCGCCCAAGGCGCTTCGATGGCGATAACAAGCTCCGCATCAGCGAAGCGCTCCGCCCATTTCGGATCGACCCGCAAAACTTCAAAATCGCGCGGCTCAGGAATTGACAGCCCGTCCTCGCGCATCCCCTCCGCCCAAAGCGCCAGCGCCTCGCTGGCCATGGCGAAAATATCGTCGATTTCGTCGGCGGCGGAAAAACATCCCGGCGCGTCGGGAAAGCTCATGCCATAGGCGCTGTGTTCGTCCTTATGGACAATGACGATATAGGGCTTCATCGGCGGCCTCGGGGATCAACGCCAAATCATAGCGCGTTCGCGCGCTGCCCGCCATCGGCGCGACTGTAGCGCAGCCGCCACAGTCCGGGTTTTTCGCCGTCCGAGCGGCGACTGCGGGTCCTCGCCGATTCACAAGCCCTGCGCCGCGCCTTATCTTTACGTCGAAGCAATGGCCAAGCGCCGCGCGCTTGCGTCATCGCACGGACTTTCACCCAAAAGACGCCCAGACCTCGCAGCGACGAGGTGACGCGAGGACGAGCCATGACTGCTGGCGCAAAAGCCGGGCGAATTTTCTATGTCGCGTCCGCGATCGCATCGGCGTTCGCCGCGCCGGCGAGCGCGGCGCAAACGCCGCCGCGCCGCGCCGAAATCTTCGAGCCGCCGCCGCTCGTCGCGCTGTTTGGCGTGGCGCGCGTCCCGACGCAGGCGCCGCTGGATCATCCCGATTTCGCGGTCGAGGAGGCCGCGCCCGCCGCCGTCCTGTTCGACGCCGCGCCGCGCGCGGAGCCCATCGAGCCGGACCCGCTCGACCTCGCCTGGAGCCTCCAGCCCGCGCAAAGCCGCGACCTCGCCTCGGCCCTCGACGCCTGGGCCGGCGACGCCGCTGTGGCGCCGGATCGCCGCCGCCTGCGCGCGGCGCTGGCCGCCGCTTACGCCGCCAAAAATTTCGCGCCCTTGTGGATCGAGAATGGCGAATGGCGCGCTTCGGCGCGGGCGGCGCTGGCGCGGCTCGCGCGCGCCGCCGACGATGGTCTCGATCTACGCGCCTACGCCGCGCCGGACGCGGAGAAGGTCCCGCCGACGGCGATGGACGAACTCGCGCTCTCGGAAGCGGTCGCCGCCTATGCGCTGCAGGCGCGCGGGTCAAGGATCGACCCCCAGAGCATCTCGAAGCTCATCGGCGCGAAGACCACCCTGCCCGACCCGGCGCGGGTCGTCGCTGACATCGCCGGCGCCGGCGAAACCGCGGGCGAAGCGCTGCAGGCCTATAATCCCGCGCATTACGGCTATCAGCAGCTGCGAGACAAGCTGATCGAGCTGAGGGCGCAGAGCGCCGGCGCGCCGGTCGCCGACCGCCGTTACGCGGCCGCCGAAAACGGCTCGCAGAGCGACGCCCTGCCGCCAGCAGGCAAGTCCAAGCGGCGCCGCGCCGCCACGCCCGCCAAAGCCTCGACCGCGCGCATTGAGGCTGAAATCATCGCCAATATGGAGCGCTGGCGCTGGCTGCCGCGCGACCTCGGCGACGAGCGGGTCGAAGTCAATATCCCCGACTTTGAACTTGCCGTCGTGCGCGACGGCGAGGTGACGCATCGCACGCGCATCATCGTCGGCAAGGAGACGACGCCGACGCCGATTTTCTCGAACGCGCTGCAATACATCATCGTCAATCCCTATTGGAACGTGCCGCCGTCGATCCTGAACAAGGAGATGCTGCCGAAAGCCAATGGCGACCCCGCCGCCATCGCGGCGAGCGGCTTCGACGTGTCCTATCGCCGGGGCAGGCTCGTCGTGCGGCAGCCGCCCGGCGAACGAAACGCGCTCGGCCGCATCAAATTCATGTTCCCCAATGATTTTTCCGTCTATCTGCACGATACGCCGTCGCGCAATCTGTTCGCCGCTTCGCATCGCGCCTTCAGCCACGGCTGCATGCGCGTCGATGCGCCTTTCGCGCTCGCCGAAGCCGTGCTCGGCCCGGGCAGCGGCTGGTCGGAAAGCCGCGTGCGCCGGCTGATCGGCGGTTCGGAGCGCTACATCAATCTCTCAAAGCCGCTGCCGATCCACATCGAATATTTTACCACTTACGTCGACGAAGGCGGTCGCCTCGTGCTGCGCCCCGATCTCTACGGCTATTCGGCGCGGGTGCGGAGCGCGCTGGGACTCGGCGCCTGAGTCCCGCGCATTCGCCGTAACGGGCGGCGAGCATTTGCGGCGAGGCCGACGCGCCAATGCAGGGGGTGACAGCGGCGCGGCCACATGGAACAAGCCTATCTCATGCCCATGAGACGACGCCGCTAAGCTGCAATGGCCCCGCCGCCCCTCCTCGCTCTGCAAGGCGTCATGCTGACTCTCGGCGGCAAGCCGCTGCTGGAGGGCGCCGATCTCTCGGTTGCGCCGGGCGCGCGGCTGTGCGTCGTCGGCCGCAACGGCTCCGGCAAATCAACGCTGCTCAAGATCGCGGCGGGCGACATCGAACCCGACGGCGGGACGCGCTTTCTGCAGCCGGGCGCGAGCTTACGCTATCTGCCGCAGGAGCCGGATTTCTCCGGCTTCGCCACGGCGCGCGCCTATGTCGAAGCCGGACTCGGCCCGCTGGACGATCCTCACGTCGCCAGGACGCTGCTCAATGATCTGGGGCTCCAGGGCGATGAAGACCCGGCGCGCCTCTCCGGGGGCGAAGCGCGCCGCGCCGCGCTCGCCCGCGTTCTCGCGCCCGAGCCCGACATTCTGCTGCTCGACGAGCCGACGAACCATCTCGATCTGCCGACGATCCTCTGGCTCGAGGAAAAGCTCGCGGGGCTGCGCTCGGCGCTGGTCCTCATCAGCCATGACCGCCGCTTCCTTCAGGACCTGACCCGAGAAACGCTGTGGATCGATCGCGGCCAAACCCGCCATCTGGCGCGCGGCTTCAAGGAATTCGAAGCGTGGCGCGACCGCGAATTGGAAGAAGAGGACAAGCAGCAGCACAAATTGGCGCGCAAGATCGTCGCCGAGGAACATTGGCTGCGCCACGGCGTCTCGGGCCGGCGCAAGCGCAATGTGAAACGGCTTGCCGGCCTGCATCATCTGCGCGCCGAGCGGCGCAACCGCGTAATGCCGACAGGCGACGTGAAGCTTGAAGCGAGCGAAGCGCAGCTTTCCGGCAAGCTCGTCATCGAGGCGATAAAGATCGGCAAGTCCTTCGGCGCGCGCGTCATCGTCGAGAATTTCACGACGCGCATTCTGCGCGGCGATCGCCTCGGAATCGTCGGCGCGAATGGCGCCGGCAAGACCACGCTGGTCAATCTTCTCACCGGCGCGCTCGCGCCTGACGGCGGCAAGATTCGCCACGGCGCCAATATCGAGATGGCGACTCTGGAGCAGAGCCGCGCGAGCCTCGATCCAACGACGACATTGCAGGACGCGCTGACCGGCGGCGGTTCCGACACGATCGAGATCAATGGCGAGCGGCGTCACGTTATCGGCTATATGAAGGATTTCCTGTTCAAGCCCGAACAAGCGCGCACGCCGATCGGCAGATTGTCGGGCGGCGAACGCGGACGTTTGCTGCTCGCGCGCGCGCTGGCCAAGCCGTCCAATCTTCTCGTGCTCGACGAACCGACCAACGACCTCGATCTTGAAACGCTCGATCTCTTGGAGGAAATGCTCGCCGATTATCCCGGCACGCTTATCGTCGTCAGCCACGACCGCGATTTTCTCGATCGCGTCGCGACGAGCGTGCTGATGAGCGAAGGCGACGGCCGCTGGATCGAATATGCCGGCGGCTATAGCGACATGGTCGCGCAGCGCGGCAAGGGCGTCGAGACGCGGGACGCGACGGCGCCGACGCGGGACACGAAGGAAAAGCCGGCGCCGCGCGAAAAGACGGCGAGCAAACAAAAGCTTTCCTTCAAGGAGCAGCATGCGCTCGCCACCCTGCCCGCCAAGATCGACGAATTGCGGGAGAAATGCGGGAAGCTGCAGAGCATGCTCGACGACCCTGAACTCTATGCTCGGGACCCGGCGAAATTCGCCAGGGCGAGCGAGGCTTTCGCCGCGCTTCAAGCCGACATCGCCAAATCGGAAGACGAGTGGCTCGCGCTCGAAATCAAACGCGAGGAAGAGCGTTCAAACTAAAATAATTCCACTTTCCAGTATTCGTCAGAATGGAAATCTTCCATTTGTAGAATCGACACTCGTTATTGATGGTCGAAAACAGCACAGCTAGATGTCGCCTGTTCTCTTCGAAGAGAAGCGCCCGAGCAAATGTCCGCATTGGCGCGCAGATAACAATAGTTCCAGGGAGAAAGCATCGTGACACGCGCATATCTCACGCCGCATCGCGCCTTATGGGCGGCCACATTGGCGCTCGCGGTCTCAGTCGCAGGTTCGAGCCTTTCGATGGCGGGCGAAACCGTCGAGATCAAAATGCTCAACAAGGGCGCGGATCGCTACATGGTGTTCGAGCCGGAGATCGTGCGGATCAAACCTGGCGATACGATCAAATTCGTCGCGGCCGACAAGGGGCATAACGCCGTCACGATCAAGGAGCTGATTCCCACCGGCGCCGAGCCGTTCCGCGGCAAGATCAATGAGGAATTGGCGATCACGCTGTCGACGCCCGGCGTCTATGGCTTTCGTTGCGATCCGCATTACACGCTGGGAATGGTCGGCGTCGTGGTCGTCGGAGAACCCACCAATCTCGACGCCGCCAAACAGGCAAAGCTTCCCGGCAAGGCTGGCGAAGTCATGACGCGGCTCTTAGGGACGCTCTGATCCCCGGGCCGTAATCGACATCAGGCGCGAGAAGATCTGATCCTCGCGATGCGGCGAATGAGCAAGGCCGTGAGCAGCGGCCCCAAGGCGAGCGCGAGCAGCGCGTCGGAAAATTCGCCGGTCGCGCCTTTGATGAGGCCGACGAGGTAGGGGCCGGCGAAGCCCGAGACATTGCCGATCGAGTTGATCACCGCGACGCCGACGACGCCGTCGCCCGAACCGAGCGCCAGAGTCGCGAAGCTCCAGAAGGTCGGCAGCGCCGCGATCGCGCCGATGGCGGCGACGGACAGGGCGATCATCGACAGTAAGGGCGTCGGCGCATAGGCGGCGCAAGCCAGCCCGATCGCGCCGACGACGGCGGCGAGCGCCGTGTGGCCGACGGTCTCGCGCCGGCGATCGGAACTGCGGCTCCACGCCCACATCGCGAGCGCGGCGCAGATGTAAGGAATCGACGCCAGAAGACTCGTGGCGATGACGCCATATCCGAAGGCTTTGATGATTTGCGGGAGCCAGAAGCTCAGGCCGTAGAGCGCAATGACGATTCCAAAATAGGCGACGCCGAGAATAAGCACGCGCTTGTCGGTCAGCGCGCGCCAATGGTCGCCATGGTCGCGTCCGGCGTCGCTCTCAAGCGCGGCGCGCAGAGACGCTTTTTCGCCGGACGTCAGCCATTTCGCCGAATCCGGACCGTCAGGCAGATAGAAGACGCAGACGATCCCGAGAAGGACCGACGGCAGCGCCTCCATCAGGAACAGCCAACGCCAGCCGCTGATCCCGCCGACGCCGTCCATCGCCGCCAGAATGAAGCCGGAAATCGGCGATCCGATCGCACTCGACACCGGCACCGCGATGAGGAAGCCGGCGAGAACGCGCGCGCGCTGCGCGGCCGGTATCCAATAGGTGAGATAGAGAATCACGCCCGGCGCGAAGCCGGCCTCCATCACGCCGAGCAGCAGACGCAGGACGACGAAGCTCGCCTCGTTCCAGATGAAGGCGGTGAGCGCCGACACAAGGCCCCAGCTGACCATGATCCGCGCGATCCACATGCGCGCGCCGACGCGGTGCATGATGTAATTGCTCGGCGCTTCGAACAGGCAGTAGCCGATGAAGAAGACGCCCGCGCCCCAGCCGAAGAATTCCGGGGTGAAGCCGAGTTCGCCATTCATCGTCAGCGCCGCGAAGCCGATGTTCACGCGGTCGAGATAGGCGACGATAAAGGCCGTGACGAGAAAGGGGACCAGTCGCCGCGCCGCCTTCGCGACGACGCGATCGGCGTCGACGACCTCGCGCGGCGCTTGCGGCTTTCGGGCGGCTGCAAGCGCCGCTTCCGACATGGCTAGGCCCGCTCGAAGCGCAGGAGATGGTGCCAGCGATGCGGAACCTCGCCGGACAAGCGCTTGAGGCCCGCCTCTCGCGCCTGTCGCTCCAGAAGCGACAATGGCTCGGGGAAGTCGCTGCTCGAAATATGCTCGTAAACCGCGTCCTTTTCGGCGCGCGAAAGGCCGGTCCAATCCTTCTCGATCCAATCGAAATAATGTTTCAGATAATCCTCGCGGCTTTCGTCCTCCTCGCGCATCGTGTCGACGAGCAGCAGCAGGCCGCCGGGCGCGAGCGCGCGAGACGCGCGGCGGAAGAATTCCGCTTTGTCCTCGGTCGACAGGTGATGCAGAACGAAACTGCTGTGGAGGACATCATAGGAGACGCCGTCGGAAAGAGCCGACAGCATGTCGCTGCGCGCGAGCTGCACGGGGCATGGCAAGGATTTCAGATTTTCGGCTGCGAGCGCGAGCGCGGTCTCCGAAAGATCGATCCCCTTGTAGCTCGATGGCGGGATACGGCGCAGGATCGGCGCAAAGACATGCGCGTCGCCACAACCGAGATCGAGCAGGGAATAGTCGCCGCCCTGGAAACGCCCGCGCAGGGCGCGCTCGACCTCGTCGCCGAGCGCCGCGTGAAACATGAAGTCCTTGACGACGACTTTCTCATAGGTGTCCCAAAGATCGAAAATCTCGCCTGAGTATGCGCGCTTTACGTCGGCGTCCATGAGCCAGCCTTTTTGTCGATTCACTTAAGAGCGAAGCCCAATGCGTTGAGGGCTTCGCGCATGCGGTCGCGACCGCTTAACGCTTCCGCCCCGCGCACGCGCGACAGCGCCTGACGAATCCACCCCTGATCCGGCAGGCCCTGCTCCTTCTGGAAGTCCTTGAACTTTTCATCGAGCGTTTCGATCGCCTCGCGCTGCGCCTCGCCCCACTCATATTGTTCGCGATGCAGCACGGCCCCCTGCCCGAGCCGAGGCTTGACGGCGGCGTTGGCGGCCGGATCGGGAACGCCGACAACCATGCCGAAGACCGCGAAGACATTCGCCGGCAGGTTCAATTCCCTGGCGACCTCTTCCGGCTTGTTGCGCATCGCGCCGATATAGCAGCAGCCGAGACCGATCGATTCGAGCGCGGTGACGGCGTTCTGCGCGGCGAGCGCGGCGTCGACGACGCCGGTGAGAAAGATTTCGAGGTAAGGCAGCGCCGCCGCGTCGCGTCCCTTTTCGCGCCCGAGATGATCCAGCCGCGCGAGGTCACAGAGCCAGACAAGGAACAGCGGACAGTCGCGAATATGCTTCTGACCGCCGGCAAGATCGGCGAGACGGGTCTTGCGCGCCTCGTCCTGCACCGCGACGACGCTCCAGACTTGCAGATTCGACGACGTCGAGGCCGACTGCGCCGCCGCGACGATGATCTCCAGCGCGCCTTCGGGCAGCGGTTCGCGCAGGAAATTGCGATGCGAGCGATGCGCGAGAATAAGGTCGAGCGTGTCGTTCCACTGCGTCGGCTTTGGCGAATCGTCGCGACGATAGCGCTCAAACATCGCCGCCGCGCCGCGCGGATCGTAAGGTTGCGGGCTTACAGGCTTGTTCATGGGCTTCCAATGTGGAAAGGATGCGCTGCAAGCCAAGCTTGTCACGGCGCTCTTGTACCAGTTTAACAAGCCGCGCGCGACGGTCCAAGGGCTTAGCCTGGGACGATTACACCCGCTTCGGCACCAGTATCGCGCGAAAATCATTGACATTGGTGCGCGTCGGCTTGGTGACGACGAGATCGCCGAGTTTCTCGAAAGCGGTATAGGCGTCATTGTTGGCGAAGAGCGCCTTCAGATCGATTCCGGCCTTTTTCGCGCGCTCGAAGGAATCCGCCGTCATGATCGCGCCGGCGTTGTCCTCGCTGCCGTCGATGCCGTCGGTGTCGCAGGCGATCGCCGAAATGCCGCCGAAGCCTTCGAGCGCGAGGGTCAGGCCCAGCAGGAACTCGGCGTCGCGTCCGCCCCGCCCCTTGCCGCGCACGGTGACCGTCGTCTCGCCGCCCGAGATGATGGCGACGGGCGGCGCGAAGGGCTGGCCATGAAGCGCGATCTGCTTGGCGATGCCGGCATGCACCAGCGCGACGTCGCGCGACTCGCCCTCAAGGTCGCCGAGAATGCAGGGCGTGAACCCCGCCGCCTTCGCCACACCCGCGGCCGCGTCGAGCGACCCTTGCGGCGTGGCGATGAGAATGTTCCGCACCTTTTCGAAGATGGCGTCGCCCGGCTTGGGCGTTTCGCATTCGCTCTTTCGCAGATGGGCGAGCACCGCCGCCGGCGCGTCGATCTTATATTTAGCGATGACGGCCAGCGCGTCTTCGCGCGTCGTCGGATCGGGCACCGTAGGCCCGGAAGCGATCACCGAAAGATCGTCATTCGGCACGTCGGAAATCATCAGCGCCACGACGCGCGCCGGCGCCGCGGCGCGGGCGAGACGCCCGCCCTTGATCGCTGAGAGATGCTTGCGCACGCAATTCATCTCGGAGATGTTCGCGCCGCTCTTTAGCAGCGCCTTGTTCACCGCCTGCTTTTCCTCGAGCGTCACGCCCTCGG
>JBPFDW010000030.1:0-369463 GCA_051061375.1 Methylocystis sp.
CGCGCCGCGCGCTGGCGGAAGAATGGGACAAGGAGCCGGTGCTCGCCGGCTGCGGCGGGTCGATCCCGATCGTGGGCAGTTTCAAGCGCGACCTCAATATGGATTCGCTGATGATCGGCTTCGCGCATGACGACGACCGCATTCATTCGCCCAATGAGAAATATTCCTACACATCGTTCCACAAAGGCGCGCGCTCCTGGGCGCGGGTGTTGCACGCGCTCGCGGCGGCGTAATCGCAGTTTTGTTGCGATCGACTCGATAGATCACGCGCAGCAGCTCTCGTGCTTCGAGACGCACCCTTTGGGCGCTCCTCAGCATGAGGTTGCTTTCGAATTCGCATAACTCAAGGCCGCTCACCCTGATGAGGCCTCGAAGAGGCCGTCTCGAAGGGCGAGGGGCCGATGATCCCTCCAGCGATCGTTGCGACGCTCTTGACTCGCAATGCGATCGGCATGCTAGTTTGTGACAGACGGTTCCTAACGGGATCAAAATGGGAATGCGGTGAGCGCGCTCTTCGCGCGCAATTCCGCGGCTGCCCCCGCAACTGTAAGCGGCGAGCCGAAGACCAATAAGCCACTGGAGCCGGGAAGGCTCTGGGAAGGCGGTCCAAGGCGATAACCCGCGAGCCAGGAGACCTGCCGTCGCTTCGTGGTCACGCGCGAAAGCGTCGGGCGGGGTGCACCGATGCGGCCGATGCCCCTCGCCTTCTCGGCGTGCGGGCAAAGACCTTCGCAGTGACGGCCCACGTCTCGCTGCGAGTCCAGCTTATGAAATCCCAATTCCCGAAAGGCGGCGTTTGCATCGCCGTGCGGCGCAATTCGTCCGTCCTGGTCCTTTCCACAGCCCTCTCGTGCTCCGCTTTCGCCCAAAACGCGCTTCCGGTGATTGAAATCGGCAGGCCGAAGCCAAGCGTAAACCATGGCGGCTCGGAAGGCCCTGTCGCTGCGCCCGTCGGCAACAACGGGACCGAAATCGGACCCGGGAACAACGGCCAGCTTTGCGCCGAGGGCGTCTGCAACAATCCGACGTCCTACGCCGCGCCGATCCAGTCGGTCGGCGCCAAGGTCAACACGCCGGTGATGGATACGCCGGTCACGACGCGGACCGTCACGCGTCAGATGCTCGAAGACCAGCAGGCCATCACGATCGACCAGGCGTTGAAGAACGTCAGCGGCGTCGCCTTCTCGGGCGGCGGCGACGCGGCGCTGGGCAATTCCTTCAGACAGATCATTCTTCGGGGATTTCCAACCCAGAACTATTTTCGCGACGGCTTCAGGGTCGACAGCTTCGGTCTCAACTTCACCGGCGCCAGCAATCTCGAAATGGCCAATGTCGAGAGCGTCGAAGTTCTCAAAGGCCCCGCCGCCATTCTTTACGGCGCGGTGGAGCCCGGCGGCATCGTCAACATCAACACGAAGCAGCCGCTGGACAAGCGCGCCTTTTCCCTGCAGCAGCAGATCGGCAGTTACGCCTCTTATCGCACGACGCTCGACGCCACGGGGCCCGTGACCGAGAACAAGGACCTGCTCTATCGCTTCATCATGTCCTATGAGAACGACGGGTCGTTCCGCGCCTTCGGCTACACTCGAAATTTGATGATCAACCCGGTCGTGAAATGGCATATCGACGCCAACACCTGGGTTCGAGCGTCCACGCAATTCCAGCAGAACAGCCTTAATCAGGACTGGTATTTCGTGCCCTATTTCGGGATGTTCAACCCGCTTTGGCTCGGACGCAGTTTCAACTGGGGACCGAATTCCCCCTACAATCAGCAGCAAAATTTCACCGAGTTCACCTGGCATCACGACTTCGACAAGGACTGGTCGATCCAGCAAACCGCCTTCATGCAATTGTTGCGTAGCGACTGGCAAAACGCCGGCGGCTTCGGCTTTATCAGCGACTGCATAACGCCAGGAAGCACGTCTTGCTTCGCCTTCCCCTCGCCCAACAATGTCACGCTGAACTGGGGCGCGTTTCCGTCGGACAACAGGCAGGCGGAATATGCGACGACGGTCAATCTCGTCGGGCATTTCGACACCGGCGAGCGTCTCAATCACACGCTGCTCGCCGGCGCGGACTATTACCGCTACAATTTCAGAGGCCAGAACCTGAATGCGGCGAACTACAGTTCGACGCTCCTTCTCGGCGCGCCGCAGCCGCCGACGCCCATCTCCGGTCTTTATAGCTTCGCCGCGACCGAGCAATACGCCGACAATCTGGGCGTCTATCTGCAGGATCAGATCAAGCTGCCTTACGGCTTCACCGTGCTCGGCGGCGCGCGCTATCAATATATCGACAGCAGAACAGGCGCCACGGACAATTCGAAGTTCTGCGGACCGTTTTCAAAGAACGCGTTTGCGGGACTGGTGATCCCCTGCAACTTCGATACGATTACGACGCGCGCGCAATTCGTCAATCAGAGAGTGACGCCGCGCGTCGGGCTTTTGTGGCGGCCGCGCGACTGGGTGAGCTTCTATGGGAATTACGCTGAATCCTACAGCCCGAATTATAACGGCAAGCTGGTCTTGAACACGAACGACCCGACGCCGCCGAGCGCCGGCACACAAGTGGAAGGAGGCGTCAAGCTTTCCGTGTTCGACGGGAAGCTTCAGGCGACCGCGGCCTATTACCATCTGGTCAAGACCAACATTCCGATCGGCATTCCCAACGACTTCAACCATGTGATGCTGGTCGGCGAAGGGCGTTCGCAGGGTCCTGAACTCGACGTACAGGGCGAACTCCTGCCCGGCTGGAGCGTCAACCTCGCCTACGCCAACACCGACGCGATCACCACCAAGTCAAATCCGTTTTTTCTCGGGGTTCCGACCGCCGGATCGCCGATCCCCTTCGTTCCGCGCAATGTCGGCTCCCTGTCTTCGGCGTATGAATTCAAGGGAGGCGAACTGAAAGGTCTGAGAGTCGGGGCGCGGTACGATTACACCGGCTATCTTCCCTTCTATCATTGGGCGAATGACGGGACCTATATTTATGGCCAGTCGACGCCGAGCTATGGAATCGTCGGCCTGTTCGGGGCCTATGAGCTCAATCTCGCCGACTACAAGCTCGTCGCGCAGCTCAATGTGAGCAATCTCTTCGACAAGACCTATTTCACCAGCGGCGGGCTGGGTCCGCAGGCTTTCGACGCCGCTCATCCATTCGGATTCACGGTGCCCTACACCAATCCAATTCAGGTCGGATGGAATCTGCCTGGGTACAATTACAACGTGATCGGCGCCCCGCGGACGTTCCGCGGATCGATCAAACTGTCGTTCTGAATCGGGCGACATCTTCGCGCGCGAGAGCGCGCGAGGATCGCTTCCGCCTTTGTTCGCTACAAACAGAAAGCGCATGGCCATGACAGCAGCCGCCGACTTAGCGCCTAAACGAATCGTCGAGCCTGACGGCGCGGCGCTCGATGTATTCTCTCTGCCGACGGACGCGGCGAGTCTCGAAGAATTGTTTCGCGATCTTTTCGAAAATCACTGGCGCGACATCGTCTTCGGGCCGATCATTCAGGGCGCGGCGTGGGAAATCCACGCCGACCGCGCGCCGACGCGCATAGGGCTGCTCGACGGCTATCTTACCGTCGCCTTCGGCCTCACCCATTTTCACGTCTGCATCGGCGAGAACAAGGGGTCGCGCGCCCGGCCGACGTCGCCAGAACTCGCCAAGCTCAGGCGCACGTCGCGCGCCGAACTCTATCGCCGGCGCAACACGAGCTGCGTGCCGATGTCCTGGGGGCTGCAATTCTTCAACGGCGCCGGCGAACAGCAGATTACCGTGCTGCTGCCCAATCCCTTCCTCGACCCGGTCACGGACAAGGTTCTCAAAGAGCCGGATTGGTCGCGCCTCGCGCTGTGGGACAAGCTGCGCGCGCGCTGGTTCGGCCTGCATGACCCCGATCCCGCCGATCGTTCCGCATGCCGGGCGAAGAACAGCTGACGCGCGCGCCGCTCTTTGATTCCGAAGCTCATTGAAAAGGAGAAACCTCATGTCGCTGACGCTTTCCACCGCTTCCAAGATCGACCGCCGCGCGCTCTTTGCCGCGACATTCATCGCCGCCGGCCTTGTCTTCAGTTTCGCCTGGGCCTGCGCCCTGCCGCTCGCCGGCTTCGCCGCCGTGGCGGCGCTCGCCGCCTCGCGTCGAGACGCCCTGCTGCTGACCGGCGCCGTCTGGCTCGCCAATCAGGCGGTCGGCTTTCTCTTCCTGCATTATCCGACCGACGCTTCGACGCTGTTTTGGGGCGGCGCGCTCGGCGTCATCGCGCTGCTCTCATGTGAAAGCGCCGGCCTGCTCGCCCGTCGCTTTTCCGGCCTCGGCGGCGGGCTCGCGGCTTTCCTTGCGTCCTTCGTCGTCTATGAGAGCCTGGTTCTGCTCGTCACCGCCGCGACCGGCCCCGGCGTCGACCATTTCACCGCGCCGGTCGTGACGCGAATCTTTTTCATCAATCTTTGCGTCTTTGGGGCGCTGATGATGTTGAAGGCCGCAGGCGCCGCGGTATTGAATCGCGATACGACGAAGGCGCTCGCCACTTCGTCATGACTCATGCGACATCGTTCGAATGGCTCGGCTGTCATTCCCGACGCGCGAAGCGCGATCGGGAATCCGGAGCAAGCACAGCGTTTCTGGATTGGCGCTGGATTCCCGGTCAGGCCTTCGGCCTGCCGGGAATGACAAGACCCAAGCGAACGGATCAGGCGGAATTCGTATCACAGCGGCCGTCGAGCCGGCGGCCGTCAGTTCGACGGTCGCGAGAACGGCTCCAGGAGATCCGGAAGTTTGGCGATCGGCTGTTCGAAGTTCAGCGGCCCGGCCAATGTCACGCGCACGGCCGCGGGCTCCAAGGGTTTGAGATGGCGGTCCATGACGCCGACGCCGCAAACCTGGGCGGGCGCGACGCCGGCGACGCATTGCGCGTAAAGAGGGTCGCTCGGCAGGAGCGAGCCATAGGCGAAGGTGATCTGGTCGGAGCGCGAGTTGAAAATATTGAAGGCGTCGAACTGCAGTCGCCAGCCGTCCGCCCATCGATAGCCCAGTCGCGCGTTCAACGTGCCGGTCGCCGGTGAATTGAAATAGCCATCTTCAGTGAGCGCCCTGGCGCCGAAGTAGCGATATTTCAGCGCGCCGAACCAGCCTGTCGCCTCGCCAATTTCCAATCCGCTCATCGCCGTCACCGCTATGGCGTTCGACAGATAATTGCCGGGCGCATTGCCCAAGAATGTCCCATAAGGCAAGGCGTCGGGCGTGATCAGATCGAGCCACGCCAAGCTCTGCGCGACATCGACGCCGCGGTAGCGCGCATGAACCAGCGCCACGTCGCCGTCAAATCTGATCCAGGCGTTGGGGGCGTATTTATTGGCGAGTTCGATGCCATATCTGCGACTGGGGCGGCCGAAGATGGTCGTGCCGCTATCGCCGACGAACTGGTTCTCCGATTCGAGATTGAGCCAGAACAGGCTGATGCTGGAATCGAGCCCGTCGATGAATTTCGTGCGGGCGCCGATCTCGGCGCCGCGCGATTTCACCAGCAGCGGAATCGAAGCCGCCTGAACGAAGCCGTCATCGTCCGCAAGTTCGGCTGTCGAGAATCGCAGCACCGTTCCCCTTGCGTCGGTCGAATGGAAGCCTTCGCCGTAATTGGCGTAGAATTCCGTCTTGTAGAAGGGGCCGACGATGATCGACAGCTTCGGGCTGAACAGCGACGCATTCTTGACGCCCTGATTGAACGGTCCGGTGAGAAGGAACGCCGGCAGGCCGGTGCTCGCCGCGAGTTTCGGCGCATCATAGAGCGCCTGCAGCGAGTTGACGGCGGCGTTGTAATAATCGAAGCGCGCGCCGGTGACGGTCTTCAGCCAGGGCGTCCAGCGCACCGCCGTATCGGTCCAGAGGCCGATGCTGCCTTCGCCGACCGCATTGTTGCTGAGCGTGTCATAGGGCTGTCGACGCACGCTCTCCTGCAGGCCAAGCCGAATGTCGTCATAGCGTCCCTGAAAGCCGACGCGGGTCTCGACCGGCGCGCCATTCACATCGGCCCATCTGATCGCATGCTGCGCATTGACGCCGACAATGGTGCGATCATCGAACTGACGGATTTGGTCGCCCAAATCCTGATGCCCCAGGAAATAGGTGTAAGTGCTGTAAAGGTCCAAGGTCGAATGGACGACATAGGCTTCGACGCGCGTCGCGCGATCGCCCTCGACCTGACTCCAGCGCGACGAGAGCGAGAAGCGCGAGGTCGCGCCGCCGGCGGTCGGGTCCATCGTGCCCCAGAGCGACAGCAGCCCGGCGCTGACCGCGCGACTCGGAATTTGGTCGGTTCCGTACCATTTGTTGGCGTAGCCCATGAAGGTCACGGAGGCGCCGTTTTCCTGCGTGCCGCGCGCCCAGCGCAAGACGCTGTTGAGGCGCCGCATATTGTCGCCGCGCTCCCAGGGTCCGTTGTAATATTGCGCTTCGACCGCGCCATAGGCGGCGCCGCCGGCAAAATCCTGGTAGGGCGCGACGGCGAGCGCGCGCGCATAGGCGAAACTGCCGCCGGTGAGCTGGAAGTAGCCTTTGTCGATCCTGTCCTTGTATTGCATGTAGATCGAACCCGCCGACGAGAAGTCGCCGTCCTGCGCGTCATAGGGGCCCTTCCGGGCGAGGACGTAGGACAGGAGTTCGGGGATCAGGAAATTGCTGTCGGCGTAGCCCTGGGCATGGCCATGGGTGCGCATATTGAGCGGCATGCCGTCGAGATAGAGCGCGAGATCGGTGCCATGATCGAGATTGAAGCCGCGCAGGAAATATTGGTTCGCCTTGCCTTCGCCGCTGTGCTGGGTGACGACGAGTCCGGGCACGATTTCCAGCGCGTCGCCGGGGCGCGCGAAGGGAAGCGCGTTGACCTCCTGGCCGGTGAAGAATTTCTCGCTCGAAGCGGTGATCGGCGGCGGCGTCGGCCCTGCGGGCGGCGCGGGCGGCGCCACCGCCTCGATGACCGGCGACGCGCGCGGCGGTTGCGGCGATGCATGGACGGGTCGCGCCGGCGCGGGCGCATGCGAACGCGTTGCCGGGGCTGCCCGATGCGCGCCGACCTGTATCGTGGGGAGCGCGGTTTGAGCGAGCGCCGTTAGCGGCGCGAACGCCGCGAGGATCGAAGCAAGGCGGACCGCGGCTGAAGAAACATGCATGGCAAGACTCGCAGCAGACCGGACCGTCACTGCGACTGGCCTAAGTGCGCAAGGCGCCAAGACCGGCTTCGCCCGCATCGGCGCGCCCCGCCCGACGCTTTCGCGCGTGACCATGATGACGGCAGGTCTCCTGGCTCGCGGGTCGTCGCTCAAAGGCCGCCTTCCCGGAACATCGGCTCCAGTGGCTGTTTGGGTCTTTGACTCGCCGCTTACAGTTGCGGGGGCAGCAGCGGCATTGCGCGACGTTGCGCTCACCGCATTCCCTATTGATCCCTTGCGGGAACCGTCGCTAACAATAAGCGCTAAATGCGATTTTCAAGTCAAGCCGATTAGGCGCATCGGCGTTGCGCCCGCGCCTTTTTAAAACCAGTGATGCAGAAGCGCCACAGGGCGCTCTGAGATTTCATTGACAGGTCTTGCCGCTAACTCGCCGCCTCCCCAAAAACCTCACCCCCCAGCATCATGTCCGCATGCCCGGCTTGCTGATCGGCGACTCGCGCCAATGCGAACAACAATTCGCTCAGGCGATTGAGAAAAGCGAGAACAATGTCGGGCGCCGGCAGCGCTTCGAGCGCAGCGATGCTGCGCTCCGCGCGTCGCTCGACGCGCCTCGGCGCTGTTAGCTGACCAATTCGCGTCATTCCTGACCCGCGGCGCGATCGGCCAATTCCATCGCCCGAAGGTTACGACGCCGTCGCCAGCGCCTGATACGCCTGCGGCAGTAAACGCGCGAGCAGCGCGCCCCACGCGCGCTGTCCGCTGTCGCCGGAAATCAGGTCCTGACGGATTTCGACCTCGACGTGGAGCAGGCCGCGTCGCTCGCCATGCACCGGAATAGTGTAATCCGACTCATCGGTCACGCTATAGGGCTCATTGTCGCCAACGATGAGTCCTTCTTCGCGTCTGAGCGAAGCGATCAGCATATTGGCGAAGCGCGCGTCGCGATTGTAAAGCACGCCAGCATGCCAGTGCCGCGCCGCGCCCATGAAGACCGGCGTAAAACTATGCAGCGCGATCAACGCCGCCGGCCGGCCCTCCCGCGATCGCCGATCAAGCTCGGCTTTTATCCGATCATGATAGGGTTCGAAAATCTCGCACAGGCGCGCGTCCTTCTGGACTTCGCTCAAACCGACGTTGCCAGGGATCGGGGTAAACTCGCTGATCTCGGGGATTGACGTCTGTGACCCCGGCGCGCGGTTGCAGTCGATGACCAGGCGCGAATAGTTCTGCTGCACCAAAGTGGCGTCGAGCGCGTCCGCCACGAAGCGCGAAACCGCGGCTATGCCGATGTCCCAGGCGATGTGGCGCGCCAATTCGCTTTCCGGAACGCCGAGCTGGCCGAGCGCGCGCGGGAGGGAATTGCCCGCGTGATCCACCACGATCACAAACGGCGAGAGGCCGTTTTCATTATGCACCGTGATCGGCGCCGGCTCGTCGGCCGCCAATAGGCCGTATGGCGTTCCAGTCATTGGCGTTCTCTTTCATTGGAGCGGCGACGGCGCAAAACGATATATTAGTCCTGTTCCTGGCGTGGAAATTGCAGCCAAGAGGAGCGATTGCGCTGCAAGGAACATGGATCGGGACGGCTTCCGACCATCTCGCCATGAAGGTCGCCGTCAAAGTCGCCGCTGCTGCGGACGCCGAATGCGGCGCTCTCATGAGCGCGGGAGGATAATGCCCGACCGTTGCGACGGCTCCGCTTGTTCGAGCAGAGGAGGCTTTCCGATGAAGATTCGCGTCGGCTACGAAATCTCCTATGACTGCCCGCAGCCGACGCCCATGATTTTGACGCTGAGCGTCCATCCCTCACGCCTCGCCGATGTGCTGACCGCCGATCGCATGCGCCTCGATCCGCCCCTCCCCGCCAACACCTATCACGACAGTTTCGGCAATTTCTGCCATGTCATCCGCGCCCCTGCGGGCCGGCTGACAATGTCCTCTGACTTTCTTGTTCAGGACGATGGGAAGCCCGATCCAATCGCCGCGGCGGCCGAGCAGCATGCGCTCGAAGACCTGCCGGTGGAGGTTCTGATCTATCTGCTCGGCAGCCGCTACTGTGAGACCGATCGCCTGTCGGATTTGGCGTGGTCGCTTTTCGGTCAGATTCCCAAGGGTTGGCCGCTGGCGCAGGCGATCTGCGACTATGTCCACGATCGCATCGCGTTCGATTACGAGCATGCGAGCCCCACAAGAACGGCGTGGGACGCGAATACAGACCAACGCGGCGTGTGCCGCGACTTCGCCCATCTCGCCGTCGCCTTATGCCGCTGCATGAATATGCCGGCGCGTTACTGCACCGGCTATCTTGGCGACATCGGCGTGCCGCCGGACGACGCCGCGATGGATTTCAGCGCCTGGTTCGAAGTCTATCTTGGCGGGCGCTGGCACACCTTCGACGCCCGCCACAACACGCCGCGAATCGGGCGCATCCTGATTGCGCGCGGACGAGATGCGACCGACGTCGCGATGGTGACCTCATTTGGCCCATGCACGCTTGCGAGCTTCAGGGTGATCGCCGAGGAGGTCCCGGCGCCGACGTCGGCGATCACGTAACGTCTTCTTCAGGGCTCGATGAACAGGTTCGTCCTTTCTGACAGCGGCGCCGAACATCTCCAAACGAATGTCCGCTCTTGCGCGAGACCGCCGCCGAGGCTCATGAAATCTTCAGTCTCCCAGCATCCTGTCCGCCCGCCCGCTTTGCTGATCGGCAAGCCGCGCCAGCGCGAACAGCAGATCGCTCAGCCGATTGAGATAGGCGAGAACATTCTCCGGCGCCGGCGGCTCCTCCAGCGCGGCGACGCCGCGTTCGGCGCGCCGCGCCACGGCGCGGGCCATGTGGAGGCGGGCGCTCGCCTCGGCCTCTCCCGGATAGATGAAATCGCGCAAGGGCGGCAGGGCGTCGCTGGCGCGGTCGATCTCTCTTTCGAGAGCCGCGATTTCGGCGTCGTCCAATTTGATATCGATCTGCCGCGCTTCGGCGCTGACGATGGCGCTGATTTTATAGAGCGCCTTTTGCGCGCCGCACAAAAGCTCGTCCGCCTGCGGAAAGGCGACGCGCGCGAGGCCGAGGCTCGCCGACAATTCGTCGAGATCGCCGACGGCGGCGACGCGCGGATCGAATTTCGCCGCCCGCCGGCCCGAGAAGAGACTGGTCTGTCCCCGATCGCCTTTTTTCGTATAGAGCTTCATCGCCGTCCTAAGCCTTCCCGCCGCCTCGTTACCCCACGCAAGAGCGGCGGTCATCCGCTAAAACGCTTCGCTCGAAAAAGCCTCGGCAAAAGTCGAAGCGCGGGCGTCGGCGGCGACTCCCCCAACGCTTCTCGTGGCGCCATCATTTTATTTCGCAGTGGCCCGGAATTCCGCATGAAAAGAGCCGCGGGCGCGTCATTCGGCCACTCGCCTTCCGGACGCGGATCGGCTATGTAAGAAATCGTCCAAACTAGACGGCGGGCAGGACGGGAGCCGCGCCGAGGACTCCGGGGCAAATAAAAATCAAAGGGTTGGAGCATGGTCTATCGGCGTTACTTCGAGGCCGCCGTCTCCCGTCTGAAGGACGAGCGCCGCTACCGCGTCTTCGCGCATCTGGAGCGCGACGTCGAAGCCTTTCCGCTGGCGAACTGGCACCGCGACGACGGCTCGGTGGAGCCGGTGACCATCTGGTGCTCCAACGACTATCTCGGCATGGGCCAGCACCCCGACGTCATCGCCGCGATGATCGACACGGCGGGCAGAGTCGGCGCGGGCGCCGGCGGCACCCGCAATATTTCCGGCACCAGCCACGCCATTGTCGAGCTTGAACGCGAACTCGCCGACCTGCACGGCAAGGAGGCGGCGCTCGTCTTCACCTCCGGCTGGATTTCCAATCTCGCGGCGATTTCGACGATCGCCGATCTCCTGCCCAATTGCGTCATTCTCTCCGACGCCTCCAATCACAATTCGATGATCGAAGGCGTGAAGCGCTCGCGGGCCGAGAAGAAAATCTTCCGCCACAATGATCTGGCGCATCTCGAGGAATTGCTGATCGAGGCGGGCGAGCGGCCCAAGCTGGTGATTTTCGAGAGCCTCTATTCGATGAACGGCAATATCGCGCCGGTCGCCGACATCGTCGCGCTGGCCGAACGCCATGGCGCGATGACCTATGTCGACGAGGTGCATGCGGTCGGCATGTATGGCGCGCGCGGCGGCGGCGTCTGCGAACGCGAAGGCGTGATGGACCGCGTCAATGTGATCGAGGGCACGCTCGCCAAGGGCTTCGGCACGATGGGCGGCTATATCGCCGGCGACGCGGCGGTGATCGACGCGATCCGCTCCTACGCCGCCTCCTTCATCTTCACCACGGCGCTGCCGCCGGCCGTCGCCGCCGCCGCCTGCGCCGCCGTGCGTCTGCTCAAGCGCCGGCCGGACCTGCGGGCGGCGCATCAGCGCGTCACGCATATCACCAAGCACGCGCTTGCCGCCGCCGGCCTGCCCGTGCTCGAGAACGGTTCGCATATCGTGCCGGTGATGGTGCGCGACGCGGAACTTTGCAAGGCGGCGAGCGACCTGCTGCTTCAGCGCCATTCGATCTATATTCAGCCGATCAACTATCCGACCGTGGCCAAGGGCGGCGAACGGCTGCGGGTCACGCCGACGCCCCGCCACACCCATGCGCATATCGCGGGCCTCGTCGAGTCGCTCGTCGACGTCTGGCAGACTCTGGGCATTCCCTTCGTCGAGCCGCCGTCGCATCTCCATGTCGACGAGAAGAGCGACGAGAAGTGCAGCTATCCCGAGATCAAGCTCGCCGCGCAGTAGGCGGGCGCCGCGATTATGTGCGGCCCACGCTCACATAGGTGAAGCCGCGCTTCCTAACGTCCGCCGGACGATAGACATTGCGCAGATCGACGATGATCGGCTGCTTCAACAGGCTCTTCACCCGGTCGAGATCGAGCGCGCGGAAGGCGTCCCATTCGGTGACGATCGCCAGCGCGTCGGCGCCCTCCAGCGCCGAATAGGCGTTGTCGTGGAAGGCGACTTCCGGCATCAGCGGACGCGCCTGTTCCATGCTCTCGGGGTCATAGGCGTGCAGCTTGGCGCCGTCGCCGGCGAGCGAGGCGACGATGGCGAGCGAGGGCGCGTCCCGCATGTCGTCGGTGTTGGGCTTGAAGGCCAGTCCCAGAAGCGCAATCTTCTTGCCGCGCACCGAGCCGCCGAGCGCATGGATCACCTTGCGCGCCATCGCGCGTTTGCGCGCGTCGTTCACCGCGACCACCGTTTCGACGATGCGCAGGCTCGCGCCCTCGTCCTGTCCGGTCTTGATCAGCGCCAGCGTATCTTTCGGAAAGCAGGAGCCGCCATAGCCGGGGCCGGCATGCAGGAATTTCCCGCCGATGCGCTTGTCAAGGCCGATGCCCCGCGCCACGTCCTGCACGTCGGCGCCGACTTTCTCGCACAGATCGGCGATTTCATTGATGAAGGTGATCTTGGTCGCCAGAAAGGCGTTGGCGGCGTATTTGGTGAGTTCCGACGTGCGCCGTCCGACGAAGACCAGCGGCGGCGCGTTGAGCGACAGCGGCCGGTAGATTTCCTCCATCACTTCTTTGGCGCGCTCGTCCTCGACGCCGATGACGACGCGATCCGGGCGTTTGAAATCCTGGATCGCCGCGCCTTCGCGCAGGAATTCGGGATTGGAGACGACCGCGAAATCGGCGTCCGGGTTCACTTCGCGAATGATGCGCTCGACCTCGTCGCCGGTGCCGACCGGCACCGTCGACTTATTCACCACGACCGTAAATCCTTCGAGCGCGCCGGCGATGGTCTGCGCGGCGGCGTAGACGAAGGACAAATCGGCATGGCCGTCGCCGCGCCGCGACGGCGTGCCGACGGCGATGAACACGGCGTCCGCGTTCCTGACCGATGATTCGAGCTCGGTGGTGAAGGAGAGTCGCTTCTGTTCGACGTTATTGGCGACGAGTTCGTCGAGACCGGGCTCGTAAATCGGTATCTCGCCGGCCTTCAGGCGCGCGATCTTGCCGGCGTCGGCGTCGACGCAAACGACGTTGTGGCCAAAGTCCGCGAAACAGGCGCCCGAAACCAGACCCACATAACCCGAGCCAATCATCGCAATATTCATCAGCGTTCGTCTCTCACTTCATTTGCGGCGGGGCCGCGCGGATAGGGGTGAGCAGAGGGCGCGATGCGGAGAACGTCCGGCTTCGCGCCTACGGCGGGACGCCCCCATCAAGGGAGGATGGGTTACCCCCCGACGCCAAAGGCGGCGAGCGCCGCCATATTGACGATTTCGGTGTCCGTCGCGCCGAGTTGGACGATTTGAATCGGTTTGTCGAGTCCGACGATCAGCGGACCGAGCACGGTCGCGCCGCCCAGTTCCTGTAACATTTTTGTCGAAATAGCCGCCGAATGAAACGCCGGCATGACAAGGACATTCGCCGTATCGCTGAGCCGCGAAAACGGATAGGCGCTCATCAACTCCTTGTTGAGCGCGATGTCGGCGCCCATCTCCCCCTCATATTCGAAATCGACGCGCTGGCGGTCCAGCACGCTGACCGCCTGATGCACCCGCGCCGTGCGTTCGCCCGGCGGATAGCCGAATGTCGAAAAGGCCAGCATGGCGACGCGCGGCACAAGGCCGATGCGACGCGCCACGCCCGCCGCTTCGATGGCGATTTCCGCCAGCTCCGCGGCGTCGGGCATTTCGGTGATCGCCGTGTCGGCGACGACGACGATTCGGCCGCCGGCGAGAATCAGCGAAGCGCCGATGACGCGGTGGCCGGGCTTATGGTCGATGACGCGCCGCACGTCTTCGAGAGCGTGGGAGAAATTGCGCGTCACGCCGGTCACCATGGCGTCGGCGTCGCCCTGCGCCACCATGGCGGCGGCAAAATGATTTCGGTCCTGGTTGATCAACCGCTGGCAGTCGCGCATGAGAAATCCCTTGCGCTGCAGGCGCTCGAACAGGAATTGCGCATAGACCGCGTTTCGGTGAGAGAGCTTGGCGTTGTGGATTTCGATCTCGGGCGCCAGTTCAAGGCCGGCGTTCGCCGCCGCCTCACGCACGCGATCTTCTCGACCGACCAGCACGGCGCGTCCGAAACCCTGGTGAACGAAGGCCAGCGCGGCGCGGATCACCTGCTCCTCTTCGCCCTCGGCGAAGACGACGCGCTTGGGATCGCGCCGCACCCGCTCGTGAACGGTCTGCATCAGACCCGCGATCGGATCACGCCGCGCCGACAGTTCGGCGCGATAGGCCTTCATGTCGACGATCGGCCGCCGCGCCACGCCGGTGTCCATCGCCGCAAGCGCCACCGCGGGCGGGATGATGGAGATCAGGCGCGGATCGAAGGGCGCCGGGATGAGATAATCGCGTCCAAAACGCGGCCTGGCGCCGCGATAGGCGTTCGCCACTTCGTCGGGCACGTCTTCACGCGCGAGTTCCGCGAGCGCGTGCGTAGCGGCGATCTTCATCTCCATATTGATCGTGCGCGCGCGAACGTCGAGCGCGCCGCGAAAAATGTAAGGGAAGCCCAGAACATTATTGACCTGGTTGGGATAATCGGAACGCCCCGTGGCGATGATCACGTCGGCGCGCGTGGCGCGCGCTTCTTCCGGCGTGATCTCCGGATCGGGATTGGCCAAGGCGAAGACGATCGGATTGTCCGCCATGGCGAGAAGCATTTTTGGGGTCAGCGCGCCTTTGACGGAGAGGCCATAGAAAATATCCGCGCCTTCCAGCGCCTCGGCGAGCGTGCGCGCCTTGGTGTCGACGGCATGCGCGCTCTTCCACTGATTCATGCCTTCCTGACGGCCGCGGTAGACGACGCCCTTGGTGTCGCACAGGATGACGTTGCGCGGATCGAACCCGAGCGCCTTGGCGAGATCGAGACAGGCGATGCCCGCGGCGCCGGCGCCGTTGCAGACGAGCTTGGCTTCGCGGATGTCGCGGCCGGTCAGCAACAGCGCGTTGATCAGCCCGGCCGATGAGATGATCGCGGTGCCGTGCTGATCGTCATGAAACACCGGAATGTCCATGAGATCGCGCAGGCGCTCCTCGATGACGAAACACTCCGGCGCCTTGATGTCTTCGAGATTGATCCCGCCAAATGACGGCCCGAGATAGCGCACCGCATTGACGAAGGCGTCGACGTCCTTTGCATCGATTTCGAGATCGATCGAATCAATGTCGGCGAAACGTTTGAACAGCGCCGCCTTTCCCTCCATCACCGGCTTCGCCGCCAAGGCGCCGAGATCGCCGAGCCCGAGGATCGCGGTGCCATTGGTGATGACCGCGACCATATTGCCGCGCGTCGTATAGTCGAAAGCCGCGGAAGGGTCCTTGGCGATCGCGAGCACGGGCGCAGCGACGCCCGGCGAATAGGCCAGCGACAGATCGCGCTGAGTCGCCATCGGCTTCGAGGCGACGACGGCGAGCTTTCCCGGCCGGCCGCGCGAATGGAAGAGCAGCGCTTCCTTGTCCGAAATCGTCGCGCGCTGGTCCCCTTGCGCCCGAGTCTCCGCCATATCGTCGGCCATGCCCGCCCCAGTCGTTGTTGCAACGCAGCGCGGCGACCATAACCGGAGCGTGGCCGCATTCACAAGCGTCTTGGCTCAAACAGGCTGGCGCCAAACGTCGCGGAACAACGGCGAAGCGTCAGAGTTTTAGGGGCATGCGCCGCCGTACGCCGCGGCTCAGATCAGGATTGCTCGTCAACAGCGATCGGCCGGAGGTTGCAATGAACGGCATCATTTATCTCGTCGGACTCATCGTCGTCATCATGGCGATTCTGTCGTTTCTTGGTTTGCGCTGAGGGAGGCGACCGATGACCGACATCGCGCACACTGGAATCGCCACACGGCCGGCCCGCGGCGACGCCGCCACGGCGGCCGCCGTTGAAGAGGCTTCCGCCCGTTCGACCAATACGGATTGGCCGGCGATCGTCGCCGGCGCGATGATCGCCGCTGCGATCTCTTTCGTGATGGGGACGTTCGGTTCGGCGATCGGCTTGTCGTTAACGTCGACCTACGCCGGCCAGTCGCTGGCCGTGCATCTCATCGCGCTGACGCTCTGGGTATTGTGGATCGTCGTTTCGAGCTTTGCAGTCGGCGGCTACGTCACCGGGCGCCTGCGGCGCCGCGCGGCCGACGTTACGCCGGAGGAAGCGGAAGTCCGCGACGGCACGCATGGCTTGGTGCTCTGGGCGGCGTCGCTGGTCGTGTTCGCGCTGATTACGGGCGTCTCGATTTTTCAAATTGCAAAGACCGGGGTCGCCGCGGCGACCGCGTCAGGCGAACGAAGCGAAGCGTCGGCCCTCACTAACAATCCGGTCGACGAGCGCGTCGATTTTCTGCTGCGCGGCGATGGCGACGTCAACGCAAGGGGCGTCGCGGCGCCTTTGGAAAATCCCCGCGCAATCGTGAAGCGCATCGTCGAGCGCGGCATGGCGACGGGCGAAGTCGCCGGAGAGGATCGCATCTATCTCGTCAATGTTCTCGCCTCGCGTACCGGGCTTGCGCCGCTGGACGCGGAACGCCGCGTCGATCAGACGGCGGAGCGCCTGCGCGAAGATAACGCCAAGGCGAAAGAGGCGGCCGAGATTGCGCGCAAGACCGGCGTCCTTCTCGCCTTTCTGTCGGCGGCGACGATGCTGATCGGGGCGGTCGCCGCGTGGTTCGGCGCGACGCTTGGCGGACGTCACCGCGATGAAAATATCGGCGTCTCCTCACTCTCTCGCTTCTAACTGGAGGTCAGAATGTTCCGTTCGATCTTGCTCTGGATGCTCGGCGTGCCGATCCCGATCATCATCCTGCTGGCGCTATGGCACTAAAAAAGGAAACCCCGGAAGAAGTTTCTTCCGGGGCTTGGTTTTTAGGGTTTGCGGGGAATGTCAAAGACCAAAGGCCCGCCATTCTCCCCTCCGTCCGAGAGGACAAGCAAGCGATAGCGCTCGGGGGTCATGCCAAGCAGCGTCATGGCTTCTGGTTTGATCCGATTGCCGTCTTTATCCTGAGGAGCCTCGTCCAGGTCGAGAACCGCGAGTTCGCTTGCCCGCATATCGCCTTGGTAAGGCTTTTCAATTCGGAAGATCGAATAGCTTCGGCATTTCTCGTCGTCATCCGGGCCGACGAGGGCCAGTAGCGCATCGCCGGCGATTGTCAGGTCGCGAATGGCGCGCTTTTTTCCAACTTGCATGCGTCCGACGCTCGGCGCCGAGTCGCCGTGATCAAAAAGCGCATTCGCGTCGACGCCGACAATCAACGCTTCGCCTCCTATGGCTGGACCTCTAAAGCCAAAGTAAAGTCTCCCGTCCTTCGCCGCGACGCCCTCGATGTTCACGCCCTGCCTGCC
The DNA here is from genome assembly GCA_051061375.1 of Methylocystis sp. Lineage (GTDB taxonomy): Bacteria > Pseudomonadota > Alphaproteobacteria > Rhizobiales > Beijerinckiaceae > Methylocystis. The sequence goes on from JBPFDW010000030.1 coordinate 17,513, forward strand.
CTCAAGATCTGGCCTCCTTTCCGGCCGGTCGTCGCCCAGGCAAGCGCCCGGCCCCGCGTGACCGGCGAATTCCGGCAGGCCCTCGATAATCTTCCACAGTTCTGGGCTGCTCTGGATGGCGCTTGGCGGGCGCCTCGCGGAATCGACGCCGAAGCGCAGCACGACGCGATTTGCGGGATGGTCCTTGCAGCTTTTTCGCTTCACCGAATGTGAACCGACGATGTAGAAAAATCCGCCGTCGGTTGCGGCTCCCTCGGCGTCGAATTCGTTGGAAGCGACGGGCAAGGCGAAGGGCGCGCCGATTGACTCCAGTTTGCCCTCGCGCACGCTCACAAAAGCGGCCTGGTCGCCTTCGTCGGCGACGACGAGGCAAAAATCCGGCGCATTCGGCGCGCAGACAAAGCCGCTGATATTTTCGCGCGCATCGGCGTTAGAAAAGGCCGGCGGCGAAACACTCCAAGTATTCGGGGATTCTGGCGGAACACGCTCCACGGCAAGCGCCGAAGGGCAAAGGCTCGCCGCAATGGCGAGAACAATAAATCGCCCGGCAGAAGCAATCATTCATGCCTCCATCGATGATCAAGCAATCAATTTCGCGGGAAAAGTATAGGCGCAGAAAGGCCTTGTCGTCCACATCTGAGTGCGTCTCTCGCGTGGCGCTTAAGCCGTAACGCCGCTACACTCGCGTCGATGAAACATTCCGCGCCACTTCCTGCGACAACCGCCGACGACAAGGCGCCGGCGCGCGCGACGCCGATGATCGCGCAATATATCGAGATCAAGGCGGCGAACGCCGATTGCCTGCTGTTCTATCGCATGGGCGATTTCTACGAATTGTTTTTCGAAGACGCGCAGACGGCGTCGCGCGCGCTCGGCATCATGCTCACGAAGCGCGGCAAGCACCTTGGCGAAGACATTCCGATGTGCGGCGTCCCGGTGGAGCGCGCCAATGATTATCTGCAAAGGCTGATCGCGCTCGGACATCGCGTCGCCGTGTGCGAACAGATCGAAGACCCGGCCGAAGCGAGAAAGCGCGGCGCGAAATCGGTGGTGCGGCGCGACGTCGTGCGGCTCGTCACGCCAGGCACGATCACCGAGGACGCTCTGCTCGATCCGGCGAGGCCCAACGCCTTTCTGGCGATCGCGCGCCTGCGCGGCGATGAGGGGACGTGGCGATATGGCCTTGCAAGCGTCGATATTTCGACCGGCGCCTTCACGCTCTGCGCGCGGGAGGAAAGCGCGCTCTGCGCCGAAATCGCGCGTCTGGAGCCGCGCGAGATCGTCGCCGCCGACGCCTTGTGCAGGGACTCTGCGCTTGCTGCGCTTTTCGAGACGGCGGGCGTCCCCGTCGCGCCGATCGGCCGCGATATGGGCGTCGGCGTTGACGCAGCGCGACGCCTCATGGATTTTTACGGCGTAGCGACGCTCGACGGCTTTTGCGCCTTAAGCGACGTCGAACTCGCCGCCGCCGCGACCGCGATCCTCTATGTCGAGCGCACGCAGAAGGGGCAGCGCCCGGCGCTTTCGCGTCCGGCCAGCCTGCGCGAACTGACGACGCTCGACATCGACGCGGCGACGCGCGCCAATCTCGAATTGACCCGCACGCTGTCGGGCGCGCGCGAGGGCTCGCTGCTGTCGGTCGTCGATCTCACCGTCACGCCCGCCGGCGCGAGGCTTCTGGCCGAGCGCATCGCCGCGCCTTTGACGGAGGCGCGCTCGATCGCCGCGCGGCTCGACGCCGTCGCCTTGTTCCTCGAAATTCCGGATCTGCGCGGCGCGCTTCGCGCCAGACTCGCCCGTGCGCCGGATCTCTCCCGGGCTCTGTCGCGACTGTCGCTTGAGCGCGGCGGACCGCGCGATCTCGCCAGCGTCGGCTTCGCGCTCGAGGCGGCGCGAGACATCGCCCATCTCTTTACGCCGATTGATCCGCCGCCTGAGATCGCCGCGGAGGCGCAAACGCTTTTTCGCGCCGATGTCGCGCTCGCCGAAGATATCGGCGCGGCTTTGAAAGACAATCCGCCGCTCGACAAGCGCAACGGCGATTTCATTCGAGAGGGCCACGACGCCGAACTCGATGACGCGAGACGGCTTCGCGACGAGAACCGCAAGGTGATCGCCGAATTGCAGGGGCGCTATGCCGCGCTCACCGGCACCAAGCTGAAAATCAAGCACAATAATTTTCTCGGCTTCTTTCTCGAGGTTTCGCCGGCGCATGGCGAAAAGCTGGTGCGGCCGCCGTTCGACGCGACCTTCACCCATCGCCAGACGATGGCCGACGCGATGCGGTTCTCGACGCGCGAACTTGTCGAGCTCGAAGCGAAAATCTCGTCGGCCGCCGATCGCGCCCTAGCGCGCGAAGCGGCGATTTTCGACGCGCTTGTCGCCGAGGTTTGCGCGAAGGCGGAAGAGCTGCAGCGGCTCGCCGAAGCTTTCGCCCGGCTCGACCTGTATAGCGCGCTCGCGGAGGTCGCCGAGAAGCGCGGCTGGACGCGCCCCATCATCGACTCCTCGCTCGATTTCGACATCGTCGGCGCGCGCCATCCGGTCGTCGAAGCGTCTCTGCAATCGCGGGGCCAGGCCTTCGCCGCGAACGACTGCGATCTGGGGGGATCGGGCGGCGGCCGGATCGCCGTGGTCACCGGGCCGAACATGGCGGGCAAATCCACCTATCTGCGTCAGAACGCGCTCATCGCGCTTCTGGCGCAATCGGGCTCTTACGTGCCCGCGGCCTCTGCGCGCATCGGCGTCGTCGATCGGCTGTTCTCGCGCGTTGGCGCCTCGGACGATCTTGCGCGCGGGCGCTCGACCTTCATGGTCGAGATGGTCGAAACCGCGGCGATTCTGAATTGCGCGACGGCGCGTTCGCTGGTCATTCTCGACGAAATCGGCCGCGGCACGGCGACGTTCGACGGACTGTCGATCGCCTGGGCGACGATCGAACATCTGCATGAAGTCAACCGCTCGCGCGCGATTTTCGCGACGCATTTCCACGAGCTGACGCAGCTGGCGAAGCGGCTGCCGCGCCTCGTCAATCTGACGATGAAGGTGACCGATCACGCCGGCGAAATCGTGTTTCTGCACGAAGTGATCAAAGGCGCCGCCGACCGCTCCTATGGCGTGCATGTCGCGCAGCTTGCCGGACTGCCGGCGAACGTCGTCGCGCGCGCGCAGGCGATACTCGCGGAGCTGGAGGCAGCGGACCGTCGCGCGCCGGTCGAGACTTTGATCGACGATCTGCCGCTGTTTGCGCGCATCGCCGACGCGCCGGCGCCAAAAGACGCGCTGCGCGACGCGCTTAAAGAAATCGATCCGGATCAGATGACGCCACGCGAGGCGCTCGCGGCGCTTTACGAATTGAAGAAGCGACCCTGAAGGCGTCATCGCGCTCCAAGTCGAGCTTTAGCGCTGGTGACTAAGTCGCAGACCTCGGCGCGTTCGACGCACACACTCCATGCATGAGCCTTGTTGCGTTGCTTCGTTGACGTCGAGCGCGTCTACCGAAGCCGCAATGAATCGTCCAAGCCTCGCCGGGTCCGGCGATGGCTTCAGCCCGTCCGTGTGTCGCGTACGGCGCCTTCAAACTACTCATGAAACGGAGAACGGTCATGATTCTCGTGTTGATCTTCGTCGGCGTCGCTTTGACGGCGGCCGGCGTGCTTTCGCTGCTCGATGTGCATTTCAAGGTAAGCAAGGTCACGGCGGTCGCCGCCTTTTTTGGAGGACTGGCGATGGTCGTCGGCGCCGAAGCCGGATTGATCGGCTCGAGTTCCTCCTTTTTTAAGGCGCAGCAGATCCAGACCTCCGCCTGCGAACTGGATGGCGAGTCGGCATATCCCGAAAGCCGCCGCGTCGATCCGGATCGCCTGATCCGCACCTATATTCTGGGGTGCATGGCGCGCGCCGGCTATGCCTGGACGAGCGCGCATGAGCACTGCAAGGACGCGCCGCTGGCGACCAATCCGCTGTGCTATCTGCCGACAGGATTCTTCGATCGCGCGGTGACGCGCGTTCAAGTCGCCTTCGAGTGAACCCGCATTTCTTAAACGCTATGAACGTAGCGCGCGAAGACGAATTGCGTGTCGCCGTAGCGGCGCTCGTCTTCGCGCGGCAGATTCTGCGGCAGGTCGACTCGGGCTTTGGCGCTTTCCTCGATGACGACGATCGCGTCCGGCGCAAGCCAGCCGCCGTCGATGAGCGACACGAGCGCTTGGGTCGCGAAATCTTTGCCATAAGGCGGATCGAGGAAAGCGAGCGAAAATCGTTCGCCCGGCGGCGCAGGGCCGAGCTTCGTCGCGTCGCGTCGAAAGATGCGCGCGACGCCGCCAAGTCCCAGCGCCGCGATATTGGCGCGCAACAGGGCGCGCGCCTCGGCGCCGTCGTCAACGAAGAGCGCGCGCGCCGCGCCGCGCGATAGAGCCTCAAGTCCGAGCGCGCCGGCGCCGGCGAAGAGATCGAGGACATTGGCGTTCGCTACCGGATCGCCGAATCGATGCGCGAGAATGTCGAAGACCGATTCGCGCAGCCGCTCCGACGTCGGCCGGATCGCCTGCGAATGCGGTCCGGATAGCGCCCGACCGCGCAGGGCGCCGCCCACGATGCGCATGGCTTAAGCGCCGCGCGGCTTGCGCGGTCCCTTCGGCGGCGGTCCCTTGCGCGGCGCGCCTCGGCCGCCGGCGGGACCTTTACCCGGTGCGCCGCGTGGACCCTTGTGAGCGCCCTTATGCGATCCGCCGCTGCGCGCGAACCTTGCGTCCGCATCGGCGCCAGGCCGATCGAATTTGCGCACGCCGGGCGCGCGATCGCCAGCCGAAAATTCGCGTGCGCCGCTGGGCGCCGGGCGCTTGTCGAAGGTTCTTGGCCGCTCCTGCCGCGTTGCGCCGGCGCCGCGCGTCTCCCGTCGCGCCTCGTCGCCGTCGCGTCGCGGCGGACGCTTGTCGAAACGCGCCTCTTCGCGGTTGGACGCGCGAAAATTTCTCTCGCCGCTCGCGCGGTCGTCGGGCCGCCTCTCGAATTTCTGCGTCTCGCGCGGAATCTCGTCGCGTCGCTCGGTCCCCCGCTCGCGCGGCGCGCGCGCCGGACGCGTCCCGCGCGCTTCGTCGAAGCGGGGCGCCCGGCGTTGTTCGGGCGCCGCGCGATCGTCGCGTCTTCGTCCGTCCGCGCTATGAAAACGCTCTCCGCGCGGCTTGCCGTCGCGCGCCGGACGCTCGGTTCGCGCGTCCTGCCGCTGGCGCGCGCCATCGCCGCGCATCGCTTCGAAGCGCCGCGCATTGCGCGAAGGGGTCTCCTCCTGCGCTTTGCGCGCCACTGGCGTCACGCGCTCGACGGCGACCGCGCGGCCCTTGCGGTCGGCGACGGCGCCGCGCGTCACCCGCGCGCGGGGACCGGCGTCGCGCCGTTCGTCACGTTCCTCGCGTAACGCAGAGACATGTTTGCGCGGACGTTTCGCGACGCGCTCGCGAATCTCCTGCTGTTCTTCGGGCGTCTTCTCGCGCAGCGGGGCGGCGAAGTCGACGCCGGCGAGTTCGGCGAGCGATTTGCCCAATTGCTCGCGCAGCGTTTTCAGCCGCACTTCCTCGACCGCGCCTTCCGCGAGGTCGCCGAGCTGGAACGGCCCGTAGGAGACGCGAATCAGCCGCGTCACGTCGAGCCCGAGATGCGCCAAGACCCGCTTGATTTCGCGGTTCTTGCCTTCGGTGAGGTTCATCGCGATCCAGACATTGGCGCCCTGCTCGCGTTCGAGCCGCGCCTCGATCGGCGCGTAGTGGATGCCGTCGATCGTCACGCCGTCGCCCAATGAATCGAGCCGCGCCTGATCGATCGCGCCATGCGCCCGCACGCGATAGCGACGCGTCCAACCGGTCGCCGGCAATTCGAGGGTGCGCGCGAGGCCGCCGTCATTGGTGAGCAGCAGCAGCCCTTCGGTATTGATGTCGAGCCGGCCGACGCTGACGAGTCGCGGCAAGTCCGGATGGCGTTCCTCAAGATAAGAGAACACCGTGGCGCGGCCTTCCTCGTCGCGCGCGGTGGTGACATAGCCGGCCGGCTTGTGGAACAGAAAGAGCCGGGTGCGCTCGCGCGCCTGCATCGGCGCGCCGTCGACCGTGATCGTGTCGCTCTCGCGCACGTTAAAGGCGGGACTGGTCAGCGCGCGCCCGTTGACCGCGATGCGGCCTTCAGCGATCCAGCGCTCCGCGTCGCGGCGCGAACAGACGCCGGCGCGCGCCATGACCTTGGCGATGCGATCGCCTTCGAAGGCTTTGTCGCGAGTCGCCGGCTCAGGCGTGGCGATGCGTTTGTTGACGGCGCGCTTGGCGCGCTCGTTTTCGGCGCGGGGCGCGGCGGTCTTGTCAGAACGGGGCTTGTCGAAGCGAGGCTTCTCAAAACGCGGCTTTGTCAGCCCTGCGTCCTTGCGCGCGGCGGCATGCGGCGCGACCGTCTTCTTGGCGGGCCGGCGCAAGGGCCGATCGCCGCCGGCGGCGCCGGCGCGGGTATTGCGGTTCTTTTCTGTCATGGGTTCTGATAGCAGGCGGCAGGCGCGCTTTGAAGCGCGATCGGTTAAGAGAGGAATATGAACGGCTGGGATGCTTTCGCCGCCGCTTTCGAGCAGGCGCGCGCCGCCGCCGCCGCGGGCGAAGTCCCCGTCGGCGCGGCGCTGGCGCGCGGCGGCGAGGTGATCGCCGTCGCAGGCAATCGCACGCTGCGCGATCGCGATCCGACAGCGCATGCCGAAATGCTGGTCATTCGCCAGGCCTGCGCCGCGATCGGATCGGAGCGCCTCGTGGACTGCGATCTCTATGTGACGCTCGAACCTTGCGCGATGTGCGCGGCGGCGATCAGCTTTGCGCGCGTCCGGCGGCTCTATTATGCGGCGAGCGATCCGAAGGGCGGCGCGGTCGAGCATGGGCCGCGGTTCTTTGCGCAGCCGACCTGCCATCATCGGCCCGAGGTCTATGGCGGCATTCGCGAAAGCGAGGCGGCGCGGCTCCTGCGCGACTTCTTTCAGGCGCGGCGCTAGAGCGCGCTGGGCTTCAAACGAACCTGCTCCGAGCCTCCAACCTCAGCGCCGCCTGCGCCAGCCCGTGGCGCAGCGAATCGCGGCAGGCGTCGCCGGCGGCGAAAATCCGCGAGGCCTTGAACAGGTCCAGCGCGAGATATTGATGCACTTCGGGCCGGATCAGCACGTCGGGCGGCCGCTCCGCGATCATGCGCGAACTGATCGCGTTCATCATGATCTGGCTCGCGACGATCATCGTCTCGAAGGCCGAAGGCGGTCCCTTGCCGGTCTCGACGCCGAAATTGCCGGACACGTCGACGGCGACGATAATATCGGCAAGGCCCCAGAGATGATCATAGGGCAGCGGATTGACCAATCCGCCATCGACGAAAAAGCCGTGATCGCTTGCGGCGGCGCGCACCACGCCCGGTATCGCCATCGATCCGGCGATGGCGGGACGCAGCAGCCCTGTCGCAAACACCGCCTCGACGCGGCGGCGAAAATCGGTCGCGACAACCTGCAGCGGAATGCTCAAATCTTCGAAGCGCTCCGGCATGCCCTGAGGCCAGAAGGCCTGGAGAAAGCGCTCGCCGTCGAACAGCAGCGGATGCGCCACTCGGGCAAGCAGCCGCTTCCGCCCGCGCGCCCGCGCATGCAGCAGCCGGCGCGCGAGGCCGATGCGGTTCTTGAGAATGGCCTGAGTGTGGGCGCGCAACTGGGCGCCCGAGAAGCCCGCCGCATAGGCGGCGCCGACGATGGCGCCGATCGAGGCGCCGGCGATGGCGACCGGCCGCACCCCCATCTCGTCCAGCGCTTCGAGCACGCAGATATGGGCAAGTCCGCGCGCGCCGCCCCCGCCCAGCGCGAGCGCGACGGTCTTGCCGCGGTAGAGACTCACAGGAATTTCTCCAGGACGGCGAGCGTCGCGTCCGGCGCTTCCTCCATCGGAAACAGTCCACAATCGAGGCGCGCCTCGACCGCATCGTCGCGCCATTGACGCCACGCGGCGATGAGCGAGGGAGACGTCTGTGGGAAGGTCGCGTCGCCGGCGAGGATGAGCGTCGGCATGGCGAGCTTCCTGCCCTCCGCTTTGTCGGCTGCGAGATGCTCGCGATCAATCGTCGCGCCCGCGCGAAAATCTTCGCAGAAAGCGTGAATGCGCGCCGGGTCGTTGAAGGCCTGGCGATAGGCGGCGAGCGCCTCCGCGTCGAAGGGTTCCAGCGACTTCGCCTTGGCGCCGCTCTTCAGCGCGTCATCGAGAAAGCCGATCGGATCGAGCCCGACGAGCTCTTCGGGCTTGGGCGCGTCGGCGGCAAGGAAGCGCGCGCGTCCAACGCGCTGCAAATCGCCTTCGCCGAAATCATCGTCGATCGGCGCGATATTGACGAGCGCAATTTTTTCCAGCCTGCCCGGCTGATCGAGCGCAAGGCGCTGGCCGACGCGCGCGCCCCTGTCGTGCCCGACGAGCGCGAAGCGCACATGGCCAAGCGACTCCATTACCGCCACGACATCGCCCGCCATTTCCCGCTTCGTATAATTCTCGCCGCCTTCGCTCGCCGGCACGGAAGACCAGCCATAGCCGCGCAGATCCATCGCGACGACAGCGAAGCGCCTGGCCAGCGCCGGCGCGATCTTGCGCCAGGCGACATGCGTCTCGCCGAAGCCGTGCAATAGAACCACGGGCCGGCCCTCGCCATGGACTCGCGCGAAAATTTTTCCGGCCGGCGCGTCAATCCAATGCGAAGCGAATCCAGGAAAATGATCTGCGGGACTGGACATTTGTGACAACCATCTCCTTTGCGTCGGGCGCGTCTGCACGAATGTTATACAGTATCAGCGCCAGCGTCCTCGAAATATATATCGCCAATCGTCAAGCGACTATGTCACGAAGATCGCGCGCCTTGTTTGCTTGAAAAGAAGGCTGAAGCGCTTCACTGTTGAGCAAGGTCAAAAACAAACTTTGAAGCGCAATGCGTCACACGGGAGAGAGACATGGCAAGCCAGATCGTCAATGAGGTTGTCGCTGCGAACAACGCCTACGCCGCTGATTTCGGAAAGAAGAGCGAACTCGCGCTGCCGCCGGCGCGCGGTTTCGCGATCCTGACCTGCATGGATGCGCGTCTCGATCCCGCGAAATATGCCGGGCTTTCCGAGGGCGACGCGCATGTCATCCGCAACGCCGGCGGTCGCGCGTCGGATGACGCGATTCGTTCGCTGGTGATCTCTCACAAGCTGCTCGGCACCAAGGAGTGGTTTGTCATTCACCACACCAATTGCGGCATGGAGCTGTTCTGCGACGAGATCATGGGCGATTTGCTCGACGATAATCTCGCGACGGCGAGTTTCGACGGCGAGAACTGGTCGAATCCGCAGCATGGCGGCGGCTGCTCGGCCGGCCATTTCATCAAATGGCACACGATCAAGAATCAGGAGGAAAGCGTGGCGCAGGACGTGGCGCGCATCCGCTCGCACCCGCTCGTGCCGAAGAATATTCCGATCTACGGCTACATCTATGATGTGAAGACCGGCAAGATCAACGAAGTCGCGGAAGCGACGCAGCTCGGCAAGGCGGCGTAGCGCGTCGCGCCGCCAACGCGAATTTCGTGATCAGTTCCGCTCTGCATCCCCGATCGCGCTATGCGCGTCGGGGATGACAGCAGCGATCGCGGATCGTATTGGGCCATCCTGGCGCGCGGCCAGCATCACTCCACCGCGCCGCCGCGGGCGCGCCAGCCGCCCGTGCCCGGCGCATAGTGACAGACATCCTTCCGTCCTATGCTTTGCGCTTGCGCCAGCGCCTTGGCCGAACGCCCGCCCGCCTGACAGATGAGCACGACGTCGCGCTTCGGCAGCTTTGTCGGATCGAAGCTGGAGAGCGGCATATTGGTCGCGCCCGGCACATGGCCGGCGCCATATTCATGCGGCTCGCGCACATCGATGATGGCGCAGGATTTGTTGGCGACCACGCGACAGAAATCGTCGTGCTCAATGGTCGGCGCCGTACCGCCGCCCGCGAGTTTCGACAGGAGAGAGCCAAGAGTCATTTTCATTCCTTTCTTCTCAGGCTTGCTTTTCGGCGTCGAACTGGGAGAAGGCGGCGAGCGCGTGGCTCGCATACATCACCGACGGTCCGGCGCCCATGTAGATGCTCATGGCGAGCGTCTCCATCACCTCCTCGCGCGTCGCGCCGCGCTGCGACGCGGCCTTGGCGTGGAAGGCAATGCAATCGTCGCAGCGCACCGCGACGCTGACCGCAAGCGCGATCAGTTCCTTGGTCTTGGCGTCGAGCGCGCCTTGCGCGGCGGCGGACATCGCCATCGCCGAAAAGGCCTTCATCGTCTCCGGCGCGCCGACGCGCAATTCCCTAATGTCGGCGGAGAGTTTCTTGGCGAGCGCCGTCCAGTCTTCGATCATGTGGCCCTCCTTACAACTTCGTCGTCGCGCAGCACGACATAGATGGCGGGGATAACGAGCAACGTCAGCGCCGTCGAGGAGGCGAGGCCAAAGACCAGCGAAATGGCGAGGCCCTGAAAGATCGGATCGGTGAGGATGAAGGCGGCGCCGATGATCGCCGCGGCGGCGGTGAGAAAGATCGGCTTGAAGCGCACCGCCCCCGCTTCGATCAGCGCCGCGCGCAAATTCATGCCGCGCGCCCGCAAATGCCGAATGAAGTCGACCAGCAGGATCGAATTGCGCACGACGATGCCGGCGAGCGCGATGAAGCCGATCATCGAGGTGGCGGTGAAGGCGGCGTTGAACAGGAGATGACCGATGACGATGCCGACCAGCGTCAGCGGCACTGGGGCGAGGATGACGAGCGGCAGTTTGAACGAGCCGAACTGCGCGACGACGAGGAGATAGATGCCGAGCAGCGCCACCATGAAGGCCGCGCCCATGTCGCGGAAGGTGACATAGGTCACCTCCCACTCGCCGTCCCAAAGCAGAGTGGGCTTGGAATCATCGAGCGGCTGGCCATGATATTTGATCGACGGCGGGCCTGAAGGTCCCCAGTCGATCTTGTTGATCGCGTCTTCTACCGCGAGCATCCCATAGATCGGCGCTTCGAAACGTCCGGCGACCTCGGCGCTGACCATTTCGGCGAAACGGCCGTTATGACGGAAAATCGGATAGGAGCCCTGTTCCCGCGTCGCCTTGACGACATCGCCGAGTTCGACATTGGCGCCCTGGCGCGGCGTGCCGCCGGCAGGCAGCGGCGTCGACAGGATTCGTTCGCTCGGCGTCATGGCCCCGCGCGGCAACGCCACCGAAATATCGATGGGCTTGGCGCCGCCGCCCTTTTGCGAAAAGCCGATCTTCACGCCGCCGACCAGGGCGCCGATCGTGTCATAGACGGCGCGTTCCTCGACGCCATGATATTCGAGCGCTTCCTGATCGATCTCGAAGCGCAGGCGCTCGGCGCGCTGGCCGTAGCTGTCGTCGGTGTCGACGACGAAATCGACCGCGTCGAAGGCTTTCCGCACTTTCGCCGCGAGATCGCGCCGAGACTGCGCGTCCGGCCCATAGACTTCGGCGAGCAGCGTCGACAGAACGGGGGGGCCCGGCGGCACTTCGACGACCTTGATCGCCGTATGCTCGGGCGCGGGCAGGCCTTCGAGCTTCTTGCGAATGTCGAGCGCGATCGCATGGCTCGCGCGGCTACGCTCGGCCTTCGGCTGCAGATTGATGGCGAGATCGCCCATCTCCGGCGCCGCGCGCATGTAATAATGGCGCACGAGACCGTTGAAGTTGAAGGGGGCGGCGGTTCCCGCGTAGGACTGAATGGAAGTGAGTTCCGGAATGTCCTTCAGGCGCTCGGCCGCCGCAGTCAGCACGCGATCGGTTGCTTCGAGCGAAGCGCCGCGCGGCAGATCGACGACGACGGCAATCTCGGACTTATTGTCGAAGGGCAGAAGTTTTACGCGCACGGTCTTTGTGACGAAGAGCCCCATCGAGAGAAGCGTCGCGAGGCCTACGCCCAAGAGAAACCTTTGCGAGCGCTTGCGGCCCTGCAGCAAGGGCGTCGCGACGCGCACATAGAAATCGCCCATGGCGCCGCGTTCATGCGCATGATCGGCGCCGTCGCCGCGCTCCTGTTCGAATCGCTTGCCGGCGATCTTGAGCAGAAGCCAGGGCGTAATCGTCATCGCGACGAAGAAGGAGAAGACCATCGCGAGCGACGCATTCGCGGGAATCGGGCTCATATAGGGGCCCATCAGACCCGAGACGAACATCATCGGCAGCAGCGCGGCGATGATGGTGAGCGTCGCGACGATCGTCGGATTTCCAACTTCCGCCACCGCCTCGACCGCCGTGTCGATCAGGCTGCGGGCGCCGCGCATCTGCCAATGACGCACGATGTTCTCCACGACGACGATGGCGTCGTCGACCAGAATGCCGATCGAAAAAATGAGCGCGAAAAGGCTGACGCGGTTGATCGTGTAGCCCATCAGCCAGGAGGCGAAGAGCGTCAGCAGAATGGTCGTCGGGATGATGACGAGGACGACGACCCCTTCGCGCCAGCCGACCATCACCACGATGAGCGCGACGATCGAGACCGTCGCGAGCGCGAGGTGAAAGAGCAGCTCATTGGCTTTTTCCGTCGCCGTCTCGCCATAGTCGCGCGTCACCGCGATTTCGATGTCGTCGGGGACGATGCGGCCCTTGACGGCGTCGAGCCGATGCATGATTTCGTCGGCGACGATGACGGCGTTGGCGCCGCGACGCTTGGCGATGGCGATGCTGACGGCGGGCCGCTGGTCGAGGCCGCCCGACGCATTGCGGGTCATCGTCCAGCTGCGCCGGTCAGGCTCGGCGGCGCCGACGCGAACATCGGCGACGTCCTTCACATAGACCGGCCGCCCGTCTCTCGTGGTGAGCAGCAGCAGGCCGATATCGGGCACGCCCTGAAGGGTCTGGCCGGCGACGACGGGCACGGCGCGATTATCCTCGCGAAATGCGCCGACGAGGAAGGAGCGGTTGGCATTGGTCAGCTTGTCGATCAGCTGGTTGAGCGTCACGCCATATAGCGACAGGCGTTCGGGATCGGGTTCGACGCGGATCTGATTGGGGCTGCCGCCGACGATATAGCTCAAGCCGACGTCGTCGACCTTGGTGAGGTCGTGCTGCAATTCCTCGGCGACTTGATACAGGCCATTGTCGGTCCAGCGATCGGCGCGCTCCGGCTTCGCCGACAGCGTCAGCACGACGATGGCGACATCGTCGATGCCGCGGCCGACGATCAGCGGTTCGGGAATGCCCTTGGGCAGATCGCCGATATTGGCGCGAATTTTTTCGTGGATGCGCAGCACCGCATTGTCTTGTGACGTGCCGACGTAGAAGCGCGCGGTGACGACGACATTGTCGTCGCGGGTCTGCGAATAGACATGTTCGACGCCGTTGACGCCCTTGATGATGTCCTCGAGCGGCCGGGTGATGAGTTCGATCGCGTCTTCCGCCTTGTAGCCATTGGCCGACACGATAATGTCGACCATCGGCACGGAAATCTGCGGCTCCTCCTCGCGCGGCAGCGAACGAAGCGCGATCAGACCGACGAGAATCGAGGCGAGCAGGAGGAGCGGCGTCAGCGGCGAATTGATGAAGACGCGGGTCAGCGTTCCCGAAATGCCGGGACGAAATTCCTCGCTCATGGCGTCGAGACCACATCGCCGTCGTGAAGACCGGAAAGTATCTCGACGCCGTCGCCGCGCGGCTCGCCGAGCTGCACGACGATTTCCTCGCCGGACGCAAGGCGGACGAAATCGACGCCGGCGCGGCGATAGACCGCGGCGCGCGGGATGATGATCGTATCGCGCTTGCCGGTCGTGACGTAAACGCGCGCGCGTTCGCCGACGAAATAATCGCCGAGTCCCTCTACGTCGACGTCGGCGATGACGCGGCCGCCCTGAATTTCGGGATAGACGATGCGCACGCGCCCTTGTCTGCGTCCGCCGCCCGCTTCTTCATGCAGGCCGCGCGCGCCGATCTCGACCTTGTCGCCGGCGCGCATGAATCGCGCGTGACGCTCGGGCAATTGCAGGCGCAGAATATATTTGTCCTCGGCGATGGTCGCGATGGTTTCGCCGGGCATCACGACGCGTCCGACGGAGGCCGGAATGGTGAGGACGCGCCCCGGCCCAGGCGCGCGCACCGAGCCTTCGGCCGCCTGTTGTTCGATCACCCCGCGGTCGGAGCGCAAGGCCGAGAGATTGCGCTCGGCGACGTCGAGCGCGGTCTTCGCCTGATCGAACAGCGCCTTGGTATAGACGCCGCGCCGGAACAATTCCTGCGCGCGGCCGAAATCGGCCTGCGCCTTGTCGCGCTGCGCCTGCTGCGACTGGATGCGCTGATCGAGCGCCTGCATCTGCAGGAAGAGCTTCTGATCGACGACCGAGGCGATTTCGACGCCGCCGGCGACGTCGTCGCCCTCTTTGATCTTGAGCGCGCTCACCGTGCCGCCAATGCGCGCCCGCGCGGTCAATTGATGCGCCGGCTCCACCGAAGCGACGACCGCCTTGAGATCGTCGACCGGCGCGACGCGCACCGTCACGTCTCCCGCCCCGGCGTGGGAGGAGAACGCCAAGGAGGCGAGGAGCGCCATCGGCGCGAGATGCAAGCGGCCTATCGGTCTCATGCGGCCAGTTATATGCGGAAAACGTAAATTAGCAATAGCGCATTTAATGTTTCCCGGGTCGAACGGGGCGGGCGGCGCCGGCCGTCCTCGATTCTTCTCGCAAGCCTAAACCCCGGAGACGGCCCGTCGCGGCCGCCGACCGGGCGGCAGGCCGAACTTGACAATTATATTCGATATTATTAATTTAGCGAATATGAATGTAAATCTGCTTCAGCTCGCGCCGAAGGCGGCGGAGGCCGAGAGCTTTCTCAAGGCGCTCGCCAATCGCCATCGGTTGATGGTGCTGTGCCAGCTGCATGGCGGCGAATTGTCGGTGACCAAGCTCCAGGAGGCGATCGGCCTCAGCCAATCGTCGCTCTCCCAACATCTTGCCCGGCTGCGTGAAGACAGGCTGGTGAAAACCCGTCGCGAGTCCCAGACGATCTATTATTCCCTGGCCAATGACAACGTCTCGCGAATCATCGGCCTGCTGTATGAGATGTTTTGCGCCGAGCCGTGCGGCAAGGCGGCGAAATCGCGCGCGCGCGCCAAACGAGGGACCCTGCGCCATGAGCATTCGTCCTGAGCACTCGCCACCGGCATTGACCATGAGCATCGATCGACTCGTGATGGCCTTCGCCGGTTCGATGGTCTTACTGAGTCTGCTGTTGTCGCAGCTCGCGAGCCCCTGGTGGCTCTTGCTCGCGGCTTTCGTTGGCGCCAATCTGGTTCAGGCGGCCTTTACCGGCTTTTGCCCCTTGGCGCGCGCGCTGAAGAGGCTCGGCGCCAAATCCGGGGCCGCCTTTTAGATTTTCAAGAACGTTCAACTGCGCGCCAATGAAACCGCTTATAGGCAGTGGGAATTCAGATCGCCCGCGAACCGAAGAGCCGACGATGCCGTCCGATTGGGTCGACGAAACGCCATCCCTGCGCAGCCTCGACGCCGCGACGAAGGCGCTTCTGCGCGAGGCCGCCATACGCAAGCACATACCCCGCGGCGCCGTGCTGTTTCGACCTGGCGATACATGCGCGCATTTTCCGCTGATCGTCTCGGGTTCGGTGCGAGTGCAGCGGATCACCGAATCGGGCCGCGAGATCGTGCTATATCGCGTCGGCGCGAATGAAACCTGCATTCTGACGACGGCCTCGCTGCTGTCGGACGACGCTTACGCCGCCGAAGGGATCGCCGAGGCCGATGTGACCGCCTATGTCGTCCCCGCCGAGCGCTTCAGCGCGCTGATGAACGCATCCCAAGGCTTTCGCGCGCTGGTGTTCGACGGCTACAGCAAGCGTCTCGCGACGCTGATGTCGCGCATCGAGGAAATCGTCTGCACGCGGATCAACGTGCGGCTGGCGGAACGCCTGCTCGCCCTTCGCGGCGCCGGCGATAAAATCGTCGCCACGCAGCAGGCCCTCGCCGCGGATCTCGGCACGGCGCGCGAAGTCGTCGGCCGAACGTTGAAGGCTTTCGAGCGCTCAGGCTGGGTGAAATTGTCGCGCGGCGGCGCCGAAATCGTCGATCTCGCGGCGTTGCGTTCGCTCTGCGACGCGCAGCGTGACTAAGTCGCGGACATGCGCCCCGCGATCGCGCATGTCCTCTCTCATGCGTGGCGCAAACCGTCAGCACAAATATTTATGCGCGCAAAGCGCGGGGGAGGATTGAATGGCGCATATCGTCATCATGGGCGCGGGGATCGGCGGCGTCGCCGCCGCGATCGAAGTTCGCGAGGGGCTTGGAAAGCAGCATCAGGTCACGGTCGTTTCCAATCTCGAGAATTTTCAGTTCACGCCGTCCAACCCCTGGCTCGCCGTGCAATGGCGCAAGCCCGACGAACTCAAAGTGCCGCTCGCGCCGGTGTTCAAGCGAAAGAACATCGGCTTCATTCCGGTCGGCGCCAAGCGCGTCCTGCCCGACGAGAATCGGCTCGAATTGGAGAATGGCGAGAGCGTTCCTTATGATTATCTCGTCATCGCGACGGGTCCCAAGCTCGCTTTCGAGGAAGTGCCGGGGCTCGGACCGCATGGCGGACACACCCATTCGATCTGCACCTTGCAGCATGCCGAGACGGCCGCGAAGGCCTATGAGGACTTCTGCAAGGATCCCGGCCCGATCGTCATCGGCGCGGCGCCCGGCGTCTCCTGCTTCGGACCGGCCTATGAATTCGCCATGATCCTGTCCACCGACCTTTGCCGGCGCGGCATAAGGCACAAGGTTCCGATGACGTATGTGACGTCGGAGCCTTATGTCGGTCATCTCGGGCTTGGCGGCGTCGGCGATACGAAGGGGATGCTCGAATCGGCGTTCAGGAATCGCGACATCAAATGGATCGTCAACGCCAAGACGACCTCCATCGAGCCCGGCCTGCTCAAATGCGCCGAGCTCGACGACAATGGACAGGTCAAGAAAGAGCACGAAGCGCCGTTCAAATTCGCCATGATTATGCCAGCCTTTAAAGGCGTCGATGCGCTGATGGGCGTTGAAGGGCTCGTCAATCCGCGCGGTTTCGTCATCATCGACAAAAATCAGCGCAATCCCAAATATCGCAATGTCTTCGGCGTCGGCGTCTGCGTCGCCATCCCGCCCGTCGAGGCGACGCCGGTGCCGACCGGCACGCCGAAGACCGGCTATATGATCGAGTCGATGGTCACGGCGACGGCGCATAACATCGTCGCGCTGATCGCCGGGCGGGAAGCGAAGGAAGAAGGCACATGGAATGCGGTTTGCTTGGCGGATTTCGGCGACAAGGGCGTCGCCTTTGTCGCAAAGCCGCAAATTCCGCCGCGTAACGTCAACTGGTCGAGCGAAGGACGCTGGGTGCATTTCGCGAAGGTCGCCTATGAAAAATACTTTCTTCGCAAGGTCCGCAAGGGACAAAGCGAGCCCGTGTATGAGCGTTACATCATGAAGCTTCTCGGAATCGAACGGCTGCGTCGCGCCCTTTCGTGAGGGCGCCCGCGCCGGGCAACACCAGGATGAGGCCATGCGGACACGGCCGCTCGCGCGCGAAATCGGCATCGCGCTCGCTTTCAAGCTGATCGCGCTGATTGCGCTCTATGTCGCATTCTTCGGTCCAGCACATCGCACTAGGGTGACGCCGGCTCAGATGGCGGAAACGCTCTCGGCCGGCGCGCCGCGCTGACTTCCGGAGCATAAAAAATGTTCGAACTCGACGTCGTCACGCTCTCGCGCCTCCAGTTCGCGCTGACGGCGTTGTATCATTTCCTGTTCGTGCCGTTGACCTTGGGACTCGCCCTGCTGCTCGCGATCATGGAAAGCGTCTATGTGATGACGGGGCGAACCGTCTGGCGCGAGGCGACGAAATTCTGGGGCACGCTTTTTGGCATCAATTTCGCCATGGGCGTCGCCACCGGCGTCACCATGGAATTCCAGTTCGGCACCAATTGGGCCTATTACTCCCACTATGTCGGCGACATTTTCGGCGCGCCGCTCGCCATTGAAGGACTGATGGCGTTCTTCCTCGAGGCGACCTTCGTCGGGCTGTTCTTCTTCGGCTGGAAACGCTTAACCAAGGTGCAGCATCTCGTCGTCACCTGGCTTGTCGCGCTCGGCTCTAATTTCTCGGCGCTGTGGATTCTCGTCGCCAACGCCTGGATGGAAAACCCGGTCGGCGCCGCTTTCAATCCGCAGACGATGCGCATGGAGCTGACCTCCTTCGCGGAGGTCTTGTTCAATCCCGTGGCGCAGTCGAAATTCGTGCACACGGTCAGCGCCGGCTATGTCACCGGCGCGATGTTCGTCCTGTCGATCGGCGCCTATTACATGTTGAATCGTCGCCACGTCGACATCGCGCGCCGCTCGCTGACGGTCGCCGCGAGCTTCGGCCTCGCTTCGGCGCTGTCGGTCGTCGTGCTCGGCGACGAAAGCGGCTATACGGCGGGTGAAAGCCAGAAGATGAAGATCGCGGCGATCGAGGCGATGTGGGAAACCGAGCCGCCGCCGGCGTCATTCACGCTCTTCGGCATTCCCGATCTCAAGAGCGAAACGACGAAATATGAGATCAAAATCCCTTGGGTCCTGGGCCTGATCGCGACGCGTTCGCTCGATAAGCCCGTCGAAGGCGTCAAGGCGCTCGTCGAACGTTCCGAAGCGCGCATCCGCAACGGCATGGCCGGCTATCAGTGGCTCGCGAAAGAAGGCGGCCGCCCCAACGCCGCCGTTCCGCCAGCGCTCGAAGCCTCGATGCGCGACGTCGGCCATACGCTGCTCGTCAAGCGCATTCGCCCGGATATCGAGAATGCGACCGACGCGCAGATTCACGAAGCGGCGCTGTCGACGATTCCCGACGTGCCGGTGTTGTTCTGGTCGTTCCGCATCATGGTGGCGCTGGGATTTTACTTCATCGCGCTCTTCGCCGTCGCCTTCTATCTCTCGTGCCGGCGGCGCTTCGAGAAGCCCTGGTTCCTGCGATTGACGATGTATAGCCTGCCGCTGCCCTGGGTCGCCGCTGAGCTGGGCTGGATCGTTTCGGAATATGGCCGGCAGCCATGGATCATCGACGCGACGATGCCGACATTTCTTGGCGTCTCTAATGTCCCTGCGTCGAATGTCGCGGCGAGTCTTGCGGCTTTCGTGCTGTTCTACAGCGCGCTCGCGATCATCGATGTCGGGCTCATCGTCAAATATGTCCGCATCGGCCCGCACAGCGAATCCGAGCCTCAGACCTCCGGCGCGCCCGTGCTTCCCGCGCCGGCGCCGGCGCAAACCCTATAGAAAGGCGAAAGCGATGTTCGACTATATGACGCTTCGCCTCATCTGGTGGGCGCTGCTTGGCGTGCTGCTGGTCGGCTTCGCCGTCCTTGACGGTTTCGACATCGGCGTCGCCATGCTGCATCCCTTCGTCGCCCGCGACGATTCGCAGCGGCGCGTGACTCTGAACGCGATCGGCCCAGTCTGGGAGGGCAATCAGGTCTGGTTCATCCTTGGCGGCGGCGCGGTCTTCGCCGCCTGGCCGCCGCTCTATGCGGTGTCCTTCTCCGGCTTTTATCTCGCGATGCTGCTTGTCCTCATCGGCTTCATCCTGCGGCCGGTGGCGATCGTCTTCCGCGGCAAAAGAGAAGGGCGGCGGTGGCGCGATGCTTGGGACTGGCTGTTCTTCGTTTCGGGCCTTGTTCCCGCGCTGATCTTCGGCGTCGCCTTCGGCAATCTGCTTCAAGGCGTCCCCTTTCATTTCGATCAGTCGCTTCGCGCGACTTACGAGGGCGGACTTCTCGGCCTGCTCAATCCCTTCGCCTTGCTCTGCGGTCTCGTCAGCCTGGCGATGCTGACGATGCAGGGCGCGGCATGGCTTGGCGTGAAGAGCGGCGACGAGGTCGCCGGCCGCGCCCGCCGCTATGGCGCGCTCGCAGCGCTTCTGCTCGTGTTGCTGATTTCCGCGGCGGGACTGTGGACCCTCTTCGGCGTCGAAGGCTATCGGATCGCCGGCGCGATCGACCACGCGGGGCCCTCCAATCCGCTGGCGAAGACGGTGACGCGCGAGGCCGGCGCCTGGTTCGACAATTATCGCGCCTATCCCTGGATGATCGCCGCGCCGGTCGCCGCTTACGCCGGCGCGCTGATCGCGACGCTGGCCTTCGCCTTCGGGGGGAAAAGAATCGCGCTTCTCGCCAGCAGTCTTTCGGTCGCGGGCGTCGCGACGATGGCGGGCTTCAGCATGTTCCCCTTCCTGCTGCCGTCGTCGTCTCACCCGAGCCAAAGCCTCACGGTTTGGGACGCATCCTCGAGCAAGGCGACGCTCTCTCTGATGCTCCTGGCGGTGATCGTCTTTCTGCCGATCGTTCTCGCCTATACGAGCTGGGTCTATTACGTTCTGCGCGGCGCCGTCAGCGAAGCGGCGATCCGTCGCGGCGACGACTACTATTATTGAGCGGGAGGCGGCGAAGCATGTGGTATTTTTCCTGGATATTGGGGCTGGGGCTCGCCTGCGCCTTCGCCATTCTCAACGCCATGTGGCTCGAGCTCGACGACGACGACCGGCAAAAGAAATAGACGGCCGCGCGCTAAGCGACTTAGTCGCTGAGCGCGTTCACGCAAAGCGATAGGCTCGCATGGCCGCCTCAATAAGGGAGACAGTCATGCAAGCCAATATCGGAAAGATCGATCGGATCATCCGCATCGTCGTCGGCCTCCTGTTGCTCAGTCTCGTCTTTATCGGTCCGCAGACGCTGTGGGGCCTCGTCGGGCTCGTGCCGCTGGCGACGGCCTTCATCAACTTCTGCCCCGCCTATAAGTTCATCGGCGTGGATACGCTCGGCAAATAGCTTGGCGAGCGCTTCGCGCGCCGGCTACGGCGCGGGCAAGATTGTAAATGCGGCCGAGCATGTGGCGGCCGCGGTTCGACGCTGGCGGCGGGCGTTAAATCTTAGATGAACCAAACGGCGATCACCTTTCACGCCCGCGGCATGCATTGCCACGGCTGCGAACATGTCATCGAAGCGGCGATCAGAAAGCTCGCCGGGGTGCGCAGCGTCTCGGCCAGCTATCCGACGGAGACGGTCGTCGTCGACTATGACGCAGACGCGACGAATTTCGCTGCGATCCGCGAAAGGGTCGAACAGAATGGCTATCGCGTCGTTCTGAGTGAAGAGGCGCAGCGCCGGCGTTCGCCGCTCGTAAGACTGGCGATCTTCATCGCCGCGCTTGGCGGACTCGCCGCGCTCATTCTTTTCGACACGCGTTGGATCAGCGCCGATGGCGCGCCCGACATCGCACAACACATGAGTCTCGGCCTCCTGTTTCTCCTGGGGCTGCTGACCGGCTTTCACTGTGTCGGCATGTGCGGCGGCTTCGTCGTCAGTTACGTAACCGCCGATGCGCGCGCCGGACGCTCGTCCTTCTTCTCGCATTTCGCCTATGGCGCGGGAAAGACGCTGTCCTACACGACGATCGGCGCCGCCTTCGGCTGGCTCGGCGCCTTCATCGCATTCACGCCGATGCTGCGCGGCCTTGCTGGAGCTGCGGCCGGCGCGTTCCTCATCATCTTCGGGCTGAATATGCTCGGCCTGTTCGCGCCGCTGCGCCGCTTTCGGTTCGGCCTGCCGCGGCCGCTGCAGAACTGGGTGAACCGTGAAGCGAGCGGACGTCACCGGCCTTTCGTCATCGGCCTGCTCAACGGGCTGATGATCGCCTGCGGGCCGCTGCAGGCGATGTATGTGATGGCGGCGGGAACGGGCAGCCCGGTCGAAGGCGCGAAGACGCTCTTCGTTTTTGGCCTTGGGACCCTGCCGGTGATGCTCGCCTTCGGCGCTCTGACCACAGTGCTCTCAAGCGCCGTGACCCATCGCCTCTTGACCGCCTCGGGCGTGATCGTCGTCGCGCTCGGCGCGGTGATGATCAATCGCGGACTGATCCTCACCGGCTCCGGCGCCGATCTCGCGTCGCTGTTCGCGAATTGGCGCCGCCCCGCATCTGTAGAACTCGCCCCGCCGTCGCAGGAGGCGCCTGTCGCGCCGAAGACGCAGACGATCGAAATGGAAGCCAATGGACTTGGCTTTGCGCCCACGCGTTTTACGCTGCTGCGCGGCGTCCCCGTCAAATGGGTGATCAACGCGACGGAAGTGACGAGTTGCAATCATCGGATCGTCGTTCCGTCCTTGAAACTCGAATTCGATATCAAGCCAGGTCGCCAGACCATCGAATTCACGCCCGAAAAATCGGGCGTCATTCCGTGGAGCTGTTGGATGGGCATGTTGCGCGGCGAATTCGTCGTCGTCGACGCGCCGTTGGCTGCGGCCTCTCAGCAAGCTGAACCCGCCGTCCCGGGCGTTCCCTGCGCGACCGATTCAGCGCCGAGCCCGCCAGCGACGCTGACCTACGTCGTGCGACGTGGCGATACGCTGCGCGCGATCGCAAAGCGGCTCTATGGCGATGAAAAGCGCTGGCGTGACATCGCCGCGCTAAATCCGTCGCTCAACGCCAAGAAGCTGCGTCAGGGACAAAGGATCAATGTTCCTGCCGCCGCGCAGCCGTGACGATTCGTCTCGCGCGTCGAGATGCGCCGCGCGTTAGGCTGGGAAAAATCAAATGAAGGGAGAAGCCATGAACGGGAAATTCCTTGTCGCCGCGGCCTGCGGGCTGTCGTTCTTCGCCGCCGCCGCGATCGCCGGCGACGACGAGCATCGCGAGCACATGAAGCATATGGACATGCAGCATATGGACATGGACCATATGAAAATGTCGCCGAAGATGAAGGACACGCGCCAGGAGGTCGATCTTCCGTCGCCGATGCGCGCGCAAATGCTCTCACATATGCGTGGCCACGCCGAAGCGGTCGCCGAGATTCTCGCTGCGCTCGCCAAGGGCGATGGCGCGGCGGCGGCAAAGGTCGCTGACGCGAGTCTCGGCCTGGCGTCACCCGGCTCAGCAGCGTGCAAGCCGAACGCCAAGAGCGGCGAACTCGGCGAAATGCCGGCGATGATGGCTTCGCACATGCCCGACGAGATGCGCGCGCTCGGCCTGACGATGCATGAGCGGGCGAGCGGATTCGCGCAGGAGGCGGCGAAGATCGGGCCCGGCGGCGACATGCGTCCGGCGCTTGCCGAATTGTCGCAAGTCGTGCAAGCCTGCAACGCCTGCCACGCCGCCTATCGCCTCGACTAGCGCGCGCGTGCGGCGCCGGGAGCCGTAGGTGCGCATCGCGACTTGGAACGTCAATTCTGTAAGGCAGCGGCTCGCGCCGCTACTCGCCTTTTTGCGTGAAGCCGCGCCGGACGTCGTCTGCCTGCAGGAAACGAAATGCGAGGATCACGCCTTTCCAAGGCTCGAAATCGAAGACGCCGGCTATAACGTCGCCGTCCATGGCCAGAAGGGATTCAATGGCGTCGCGCTGCTGTCGAAATCGCCGCTTCAGGACGTGATTCTCGGTCTGCCCGGCTTCGACGGCGAGGCGCAATCGCGCTATATCGAAGCGGTCGTCGAAGACGGCGCCGGCGGCGTCATGCGCGTCGCCTCGATCTATGCGCCGAACGGCAATCCGCCGGACACGCCGAAATATACATATAAGCTCGCCTTCATGGAGTCGCTGACGCGCCATGCCGAAGCGCTGTTGCGGCTCGAAGAGCAGACGGTTCTGGCCGGCGACTATAATGTCATTCCGCAGGCGCGGGACGTCTATGAGGCGTCGGCGTGGATCGGCGACGCGCTTTTTCTGCCGCAAACCCGCGCCGCCTATCAGCGCTTGCTCAATCTCGGTTACGCCGACGCGCTGCGCGCCACCTCGGACGAGGGCGGGCTTTATACATTTTGGGATTATCAGGCCGGCGCCTGGCAGAAGAACAAGGGTCTTCGCATCGATCACCTGCTGCTCTCGCCGCGCGCCGCCGATCGGCTCTCTGGCGTCGAAATCGTCAAGTCGATGCGGGCAAGCGAGAAGCCCTCCGACCACGTCGCGATCTATGCCGATTTCGCCGCTTGATCGAGAATGCCGAGAGCGGCGCCGCTGCGCCAGAGCACATAGAACGCCACCACCAAAATGACCGTCGCGAAGACGGCGGTCAGCGCGCCGCGCATTTGTGACAGGCGTCGCGCAACCGCGGCGCCGACAAGTCCGCCGAAAGCGCCGCCGATCACCAGCGTACCGGCAAGCTCCCATTCGACCAGGTCTGAATAGGCGTAGTTCGCCGCCGTCGTCACGGCGAAGGCGGCGACCGCCACCAGCGACGAACCGATGGCGTTCAAGATCGGCATGTCGGAAGCGAACATCAGCCCAGGCACGATCAGGAAGCCGCCGCCGATCCCAAAAAAGCCGGAGAGTCCGCCTGCCGCCAGTCCCGCGCCGACGAGCCGCGGGAAATTCTCGCGATTGAGCCTGACGCCCGGATAGCCCGGCGCGCCCCGGCGGCGAAGCATCAGATAGGATACGACGATCATCAGCAGCGCGAAGAACGCGAGCAGCTTCTCGCCATTGATGAACTTGCCGAGAGTCGATCCGGCGAATGCGCCGGCGATTCCGAACAGCGCGAAGACCGACGCGCAGCGCCATTTGATCGTCTTCGCGCGCGCATGGTTGGCGAGGCTCATCAACGCGTTGACCGCGACCGCCGCCGCGCTCGAGCCGATCGCGACATGCGGATTTGGAACGCCGACGAAATAAACGAGAAGCGGCACGGCCAGCACCGAGCCGCCGCCGCCGACGAGGCCAAGCGTAACGCCGACCAGGCCGCCGGAAATCAGACCGAGCACGGCCTCCAGGGGCAGAGCCGTCAGCATATCGCACATCCTCGTATAATATTAGCACTTGCTTATTTAGCTATATCGCATATATGCGAAGCTGCGCAAGCCCGAAAAACCGGGAAACGCTTGAGCGCTGCAATGAAGGAGAGAGCGATGCCGGAGGCGCCGTGTGTGAAGGGCTTCTTTGACGAGGCGACCAGCACCATCACCTATATCGTCAGCGACCCCGCTACGAAGCGGGCGGCGATCGTCGATCCGGTGCTGGATTACGACCCGGCGAGCGGGGTCGCCGATTCGCATTCGATCGACGCGATCCTAGCCGAGGCGGCGCGCGAAGGCTTAACGATCGACTGGGCGCTCGAAACCCACGCGCATGCCGACCATCTTTCCGCCGCCCAGATCGTCAAGGCGGCGACGGGCGCGAAGATCGGCATCGGCGAACATATCGACAAGGTCCAGAAGCTCTTCAAACCGGTTTTCGACGCGCAGGATTTAAACGCTGACGGCGGCGGCTTCGATCGCCTCTTCAAGGACGGCGAGCGCTTCATGATCGGCGAAATCGAGTGCGAAGCGATCTATACGCCCGGCCACACGCCGGCGGACGTCGCCTATAAGATCGGCGACGCGGTGTTTGTCGGCGACACGCTGTTCATGCCCGACTATGGGACGGCGCGCGCGGATTTCCCGGGCGGCGACGCCCATGCGCTTTACCGGTCAATCCGCCGCATTCTTTCGCTTCCCCCGCGGACGCGGCTGTTCATGTGTCACGATTACAAAGCGCCCGGACGGGATGTCTACGCCTGGGAGACGACGGTCGCCGAGGAGCGCGCCAAGAATGTGCAGATCAAGGACGGCGTCAGCGAAGAGGAATTCGTCGCCGGCCGACAGAAACGCGACAAGGAGCTCGCCGCGCCGCGACTGCTCCTGCCCTCGATTCAGGTGAATATTCGGGCCGGCAAGTTTCCGCCGCCGCACGCGAATGGCGGACGCTTCCTGACCATTCCGGTGAAGCTCAAAGGCGCCGCGGCGCACGCTGGCTAAGCAAGGTCAGTTGCGTTCGCGAAGATAACCCTCGAGCATCGCGCCCGCCGTCCGGCGGTCAGCTTCGCTTGCGGAATTCAGCGCTTCGGCGTGCAGATCGACGATCCATCGATCGCGGGACGCGCCGCTCGCCGCGTCGCGCGCCAGAGTGAGATACATGAGCCCGCGCGCGCGGTCAGCTCCGCCGCCCGCCTCGCCGGAGAACATCATCTGGCCGAGCATCGCCTGCGCCCGCGGATGTCCCTTGCGCGCCGCGAGCTCCAGCCAGTTCACGCCCTGCCGGAGGTTCTTCTTCACGCCGGCGCCGTCGAGATACATGCGCGCCAGATTGTACTGCGCGTCGGCGGCGCCGAAATAGGTCGCCGCATAGCGGAAGAGATCGAAGGCGCGATCGAGATCCGGTTTGATCGCGGCGCCCGGAACGCCGTCGCGCAGATAGACGCCCACCGCGACGAAAGCGCTCGCCGCCATCGACCGTTCGCGCGGATCGGGTTCGTCGTCGGCGTAATGATCGACGATCTGCGAAAAATATTCATAGGCCTTGGCGTCGTCGCGCGTGACGCCGTCGCCCTCGGCGTACATCCGGCCAAGCTTCCATTGCGCCAGCGGCTCGCCGCCCTCGGCGGCATAGCGCAGCGCCGCGACTGAGGTCGCCGGATCGCCGGCGTGGTAGCTCTCCAGTCCCGCCCGCAACGCGGCGCGGGGATCCTTGAACATCGTCAGCGTCTGTGATTCGGCGTTCGCGGTGGCGCGCGGCGAATCCAGGGCCGGGGCCGGCGCGACAAGCGCCGTGGCAAGCACGCCCAGGCTCGCCGCCAGCAGGCATGTCGGCAAGCGGCATTTCGGCAGCGCTGCGCGCGCGCTGATCCGAGAGGTCGAAATCAGCCCCTTTTGAATTTCAGCGACCATAATGCTCCGACTTTCCTCAACCTGAGAGACGCCCTGCGTCTCAAGGCCGTACGCCAGCCGCCACCGGCGATCAGCGAGAGGGAAAGAAGGAACCCGCCGCCGAAAGCGAAATCTTTCGGCGCCTGTCTCCGCATCTCGAATGAGCTTGTGACACAGGCACCTTAGCTCAGCTTTTGTGTCTGAAAAGGGGCTGGCGCGGCGTCGGTCGTTCACAACCCGCTAATCTATCCGACTGTTGCAATCCGATCACACAGCTGTTGCAGAAATGCCGCGCCCCCTGGAGGGCGCGTCGTCCTGCCGCAAGGCGACGCCTGGGCGCGATGATGTTCCCGGGCCGCGCCTGTGCTTTGATGCGAGTCGAATCGACCGCTCGCGCTCCAAGGAAACGGCATAAGGAAATCACATGCAGCTTCGACGCCTGACGCTCGCCACCGCTCTCGCCGGCGCGACCGCAATATTGGCAACCTTCGCGCTTGCGGCGGGCGACGCCCAGCGCGGCGCGCTCATCGCGAAGCGTTGGTGCGCATCGTGTCATGTCGTGGCGCCGGATCAGACCAGCGCCTCGGCCGACGCCCCCTCCTTCTTCGATATCGCCCGGCGCCATACGGACAAGAAGAAGCTCGGCCATTTCCTGATGGACCCGCATCCGCCGATGCCCGACATGCATCTGTCGCGCAAGGAGATCGACGACATCGTCTCCTATATCCGCAGCCTCGATCCGCGCCCGCAGCCGCCGGCCGAGCCCGACGGCAAGGACAAGGAGCTTCCCAAGAACGGGTAACAATCCGGTCCCGCTTTACGCCGCAGGGCGTCCGCGATAGAGCGGGCAATGGCCTATATCGTCAAGGAAGCTTTTAAAACGCTGCAGGGCGAGGGCGTTAACGCGGGACGCGCCGCGCTGTTCTGCCGCTTCGCCGGCTGCAATCTGTGGAGCGGGCGCGAAGAGGATCGCGCTCGCGCGCAATGCCAGTTTTGCGACACCGACTTCGTCGGCTTCGAAGGCGAAGGCGGCGGCAAGTTCGCGGACGCGACCGCGCTTGCCCGACATCTCGCTGGGCTGTGGGGCGAGGCCCGCGAGCGGCGCTTCGCCGTGCTGACCGGCGGCGAGCCGATGCTGCAGATCGACGCGGATTTGGTTACGGCGCTTCACGCGCAGGGGTTCGAGATCGCCATCGAGACGAACGGCACGCTGCCCGTCATCCCGGAGATCGACTGGATTTGCGTGTCGCCCAAGGCCGGCGCCCCGCTGGCGCAGACGAGCGGCGCGGAGTTGAAGCTCGTCTTCCCTCAGCAAGGGGTCGACCCCGCCGCCTATGAGCGCCTCGACTTCGAGCATTTTCTGCTGCAGCCCATGGACGGGCCGGACGTTTCGCGCAATACGGATGCCGCGGTCAGCTACTGCCTGGCGCATCCGCGCTGGCGTCTGTCCGTGCAAACCCACAAGGCGATCGGGGTGAAGTGAGACGTGTCGACGTTCGAGGTCTTCCGCGAATTCTATTTCGAGGCGGCGCACGCGCTTTATGACCCCGAGGCGCCGGAGGGCGGCAAATACCGCAATCTCCACGGCCATTCCTTTCGCGTGCGCGTCACGCTGCGCGGCGAACGCGCCGTCGAGGAGCAATGGGTGATGGACCTCGGCAAGCTTGGCCGCAGGCTCGCCGAGCTGCGCGAACGCCTCGACCATTCGTTTCTCAATGATCTCGAAGGGCTGGGAAAGCCGACGCTCGAAAATCTTTGCGCCTATGTCTGGCGCGACCTTGCGCCCGACCTGCCGGGCCTCGCCGAGGTCGGCGTCTTTCGCGACAGCTGTTTCGAGGGCTGCGTTTACCGGGGCGACTGACCGCGATTTTGCCGCACTGCAGCGGGGTTGCGGCGATCCGCGACGCATGGCCGCTATTGCGCAAGGGCGACGCGGTCTCTACGCTTGAGCGCTCATTTTGTAAGAAAACGCCCACCGGCGCGGCGACGATAACTGTGCGCAAGAAGAAGAGTGGGGAGCGAGGGAACCCTGAGGAAATGGCCAACAATAAAGTCATAAGCGCCGACGAGGCGATTGCGCTCATTCGCGACAATGACGTCGTCACCACCACCGGCTTCGTCCAGAGCTGCATTCCCGAAGCCCTGCACGCCGCTTTGGAGAAGCGCTTCGTCGAAACGCAGCATCCGCGCGACCTCACGCTGATCATGACCGCCGGCGCCGGCGACTCCAAGGGTCTCGGCACGGGACGTTTCCATCACGAAGGTCTGCTGCGCCGGGTCATCGCCGCCAATTTCGGCCGCATGCCGAAAGTCGCCCAGGCCGCGCAGGAAAATAAGATCTGCGGCTACAACCTCCCGCAGGGCGTCATCTCGCAGCTCTACCGCGCCTGCGCCGCCGGCCAGCCGGGACTCTTCTCCAAGGTCGGCCTCTACACCTATGTCGATCCGCGCTTTGGCGGCGGCAAGGTGAATGAGCGCACCAAGGAGGACATGGTCAAATACCACAACATCATGGGCGAGGAGTGGCTCTTCTATATCGCCACCAAAATCGACGTCGCCTTCATTCGCGGCACTTCGGCCGACCCTTCCGGCAATATTTCGATGGAGCGCGAGGCGCTGGTGCTCGACAATCTCGCCCAGGCCATGGCCGCCCATAACAATGGCGGCCTCGTCATCGCCCAGGTCGAGCGCATCGTCGAACAGGGGTCGATCAAGCCCAAGGACGTGCATGTGCCGGGCATTCTGGTCTCCGCCGTCGTCATCGCCGATCCGCCGGAAATGCACCGGATGAATTACGGCGTGATTCACAATCCTGCGCTTTCCGGCGAAATCCGCGTGCCGGTCGAGAAATTCGCCAAAATGCCGCTCGACGAGCGCAAGGTCATCGCGCGGCGCGCCAGTTTCGAACTGCCGCCGAACGGCGTCGTCAATCTCGGCGTCGGCGCGCCGGAAGGCATCGCCGCCGTCGCCAATGAAGAAAAGATGACCCCCTACATCACGCTGACGACGGAAGCTGGGGCCATCGGCGGCGTGCTCGCGGCCGGCTCGAGCTTCGGGGCCGCGACCAACGCCGACGCGATCATCCAGCAGAACCAGCAGTTCGACTTCTATGACGGCGGCGGCCTCGACATGACCTGTCTCGGCATGGCCGAATGCGACCTGCAGGGCAATGTCAACACTTCGAAATTCGGCGGACGCCTCAATGGCTGCGGCGGCTTCATCAACATCAGCCAGAACGCGCGCCTCGTCGTTTACGCGGGCACCTTCACCAATGGCGGACTGCGCGTGGAGATCGCCGACGGCAAGGTGAACATCCTGCAGGAAGGCAGGAACAAGAAGTTCCTCAACGCCGTCGAGCAGATCACCTTCTCCGGCAAATTTGCGCTAAAGCGCAAGCAGCCGGTCTATTACGTGACCGAGCGCTGCGTGTTCAAACTGGTCGACAAGGGGCTTGAACTGATCGAGGTCGCGCCGGGGATCGATATCGACAAGGACATTCTGGCGCATATGGACTTCAAGCCGATCGTCGAACATCCCGAATTGATGGACAAGCGCATCTTCATCGACGAGCCGATGGGGCTGCTCAATGATCTCATCAATCTCAACATGTCCGATCGCGTCACCTATGACGCCGACCGCAATATTCTCTTCGTCAATCTCGAAGGCTGGCACGCCCGCACCAGGAAGGACATCGATGAACTGCGCAAGACGCTGATCGAAGCCTCCGAGAAAGTCGGCAAGCGAGTCAATTCGGTCGTCAATCACGACGGCTGGAAGATCAATGAGGCGCTTTACGACGATTACGCCGAAATGATCGACGATATGAGCCAGCATTATTATCTGACGACGACCCGCTATGCGACGAGCGCCTTCGCGCGGCTGAAGATGAAGGAAGCGCTGTCCAAACGCGGCCTGCAGCCGCATGTCTTCGAGCGGCGCGAGGCGGCGGAGACCTTCCTCGAAGTCGTCAGCAAGGAAGAGGAGAAGGCGCCGGCTTAAAGCCGGCGTCGCCTCGGCGCGGCGCGCCGACCGGCTCTCTTTTTCGATCCCCTCAAAATAATCAGGCCCCGTGGCGCGAAGGCTCACGGGGCCGTTTGCTTCTCAAATGGAAGCAAGTCTGGATTGTCCAGTCTGGGTTCGGGCGCCCGAGGCTTGGCCTTCGCTACGGCCGCCCGGCAGGATGTCGGAATATTTTGGGGATGGACGGATCAAGCAGCTGCTCTTGCCCGTCCAGTGACCGGAACCAAACGCCGGTCAACGTTCTGACCCGGTGGCGTCATGCTCCTCTCGCAACGATGTTGCTCGATCGGGCCTGACAACAGGGGAATTGCAGGCCGGTCCTGGATCGCTATCGCCTCGAGGTCCCGCCCGAGCGAGCCTGCCGACCATGCTGTCCGATCGACAGGTGCGATGTATTGAAAATGATGAACCTGCTTTTCCCTCCGGTCAAGCGCTCGATCGCCAAAAATCCACGACAGTTGCGCCCGGCTGATTTGACGTATATAGATATCTTTATATCTGTTGCGGAGCGATCATGAAGACCGTGGCCAGCCTATCCCTCGAACCGACGCTTGCGGCGCTCAACGCCGCCGGAGAGGAGACGCGGCTGCGGCTCCTGGCGTTGCTCGCCCAGTCGGAACTGACGGTGAGCGAAGTCGTGGCGATCCTCGGCCAGTCGCAGCCGCGAGTCTCGCGCCATCTGAAGCTCCTTGTCGAGGCGGGCCTCGTCGAGCGCCGTCGCGAAGGGGCCTGGGCCTTCTTCCGCCTGTCGCCGACGGGACCCGCGGGCGCCTTGGCGCGCGCCATCGTCGGCTGGCTCGAGACCGACGACGCGCTTCTCGCCGGAGACCGCGCACGGCTCGCCCAGGTGCGTCATGCCCGCGCCGAGAACGCCGCCCGCTATTTCGCCGCCCATGCCGAGGAATGGGACCGCATTCGCGCGCTGCATGTTCCAGAGGAGCGCGTCGAAGAGGCGATGCGCGAAATCGTCGGCGACAGGCCAGTGCGCAATCTTCTCGATCTTGGGGCCGGCGCCGGCCGCATGCTGGAGCTCTTCGCGCCCCTGGCGGAACGCGGCGTCGGCGTCGATCTCTCCTCCGCCATGCTCGCCGTCGCACGCGGCCGGCTGGAGGAAACCGGCCTCGACAATGTGCAGCTGCGCCAGGGCGACATCTACGCGCTGCCGATCGAGCGCAACTCGATCGACCTCGCGGTCATGCATCAGGTTCTGCATTTTCTCGACGATCCCGGCCGTGCGCTTCGCGAAGCGGCGCGGGTGCTCGCGCCCGGCGGCCGCCTGCTCGTCGTCGACTTTGCGCCTCATGACCAAGAGACGCTGCGCGACAAACACGCGCATCGCCGTCTCGGCTTTTCGGACGCTGAAATCACCGGGCTCTTGACGCAAGCCGGCCTTGACGTCGTCGAGCGTCGCGAACTGGCGCCCAAGGCGAAAGAAGGCGCCAAACTCACCGTGTCCCTGTGGCTCGCGCGCGATCCGCGCGTCGTCGCCGATCCCATTCCCGCCGCTTCTTACGAGACAGCCTGATGTTTAACGCGCTTCATCCCACGGCGTCGCAAAATCAATTTGCGATCTCCTATGAATTCTTTCCCCCCAAAACGCCGGAGATGGAGACTCAGCTCTGGCAGACGATCAATCGGCTCGCGGCGCTGCGGCCGCATTTCGTTTCGGTCACCTATGGCGCCGGCGGCACCACCCGCGAGCGCACCCATTCGATCGTCGCGCGCATCGTCCGCGAGACCGAGATGAAGCCGGCCGCGCATCTCACCTGCGTCTCGGCGGCGCGCGACGAGGTCGACGCGATCCTGCGCGACTATTGGGAGGCGGGGGTCCGTCATATCGTCGCGCTGCGCGGCGACCCGCCGACCGGCGTCGGCACGAAATTCGAGCCGCATCGCGAGGGCTACGCCAATTCGACCGATCTCGTGAGCGGCATCCGCCGGATCGGCGATTTCGAAATTTCGGTTTCGACCTATCCCGAAGGCCATCCCGAAAGCGCGTCGATCGAACAGGACCTCGACGCGCTGCAGGCGAAAGTCGACGCCGGCGCGACGCGCGCCATCACCCAGTTCTTTTTCGACAATGACGTCTACTTCAAGTTTCTCGACAAGGCGCGCGGGCGGGGAATTGCGATTCCGATCGTGCCCGGCATCATGCCGATCCGCAATTTCAAGCAGGTCGCGGGCTTTGCGAATAAGGCCGGCGCGAGCGTGCCGCGCTGGCTTGCCGAGCGCTTCGACGGACTGGACGAAGATCCCGAAACCCGCGCGCTCATCGCCGCGACGACGGCGGTCGAGCAGGTGATGAGCCTGGCGCGCGCCGGCGTCAATGAATTCCACTTCTACACCAATAATCGCGCCGACCTCGTCTTCGCCATCTGCCACCTCCTCGGCGTCCGTCCCCTGCGTGAAAAGGCGCTTGCATGACCTTCGAGACATCTCACGGCCCGAAAATTCTCAAAGCGCTCGAAGAAGAAGCGGCGCGCCGGATTCTCATCCTCGACGGCGCCATGGGCACCATGATTCAGCGCCACAAATTCGAGGAGGCGGACTTTCGCGGCGCGCGCTTCAAGGACCACCCCAAGGACTTGCGCGGCAACAATGATTTGCTGACGCTGACCCAGCCCGACGCGATCAAGGCGATCCATGTCGCCTATCTCGACGCCGGCGCCGACATCATCGAGACCAACACTTTTTCGTCAACGACGATCGCGCAAGCCGACTACGGGCTTGAACATCTCGCCTTCGAACTCAATTGCGAGGGCGCGCGGCTGGCGCGCGCGGCGGCGGATGAAGTCGCGGCGAAGACCGGCGTGCGCCGCTTCGTCGCCGGCTCGCTCGGCCCGACCAACCGCACCGCGTCGATTTCGCCCGACGTCTCGAACCCCGGCTTTCGCGCCGTCACCTTCGACGACCTGCGCGCGGCCTATAAGGAAGCGGCGCTCGGCCTCATCGAGGGCGGCGCCGACATTCTTCTTGTCGAAACCATTTTCGACACGCTGAACGCCAAGGCGGCGCTCTGCGCGCTCGAAGACGCCTTCGACGAAGTCGGGACCCGCTTCCCGATCATGATTTCAGGCACGATCACCGACCTTTCCGGGCGGACGCTCTCCGGCCAGACGGCGATCGCCTTCTGGAACTCGCTCGCCCACGCCAAGCCGTTTTCGATCGGCTTTAACTGCGCGCTCGGCGCCCGCGAAATGCGTCAGCATATCGCCGACATCGGCCGCGTCGCCGATACGCGCGTCTGCGCCTTCCCCAATGCCGGCCTCCCCAACGAATTCGGGCTTTACGATGAAAGCCCCGAATATATGGCGGAGCTCGTCGGCGAATTCGCGACCGCCGGTCTCGTCAATGTGCTTGGCGGCTGCTGCGGCACGACGCCCGACCATATCGCCGCGATCGCCGGCGCCGTGAAAGGCGTCGCGCCGCGCACGATCCCGACGATCGAGCCGATGCTGCGTCTTTCTGGATTGGAGCCTTTCACGCTCACCAAGGACATTCCCTTCGTCAATATCGGCGAGCGCACCAATGTCACCGGCTCGGCGAAGTTTCGCAAGCTCATCACCAATGGCGATTATGCCGCGGCGCTCGACGTCGCGCGCGATCAAGTGGCGAACGGCGCCCAGGTGATCGACGTCAATATGGACGAAGGCCTGCTCGACTCCCAGCGCGCCATGGTCGAATTCTTGAACCTCCTCGCCGCCGAGCCCGACATCGCCCGCGTGCCGGTGATGGTCGATTCTTCAAAATTCGAAGTCATCGAAGCCGGCCTCAAATGTCTGCAGGGCAAGGGCGTCGTCAATTCGATCTCGATGAAGGAAGGCGAGGAGAAATTCATCGCCGACGCGCGCAAGGTGCGCCGCTATGGCGCCGCCGTCGTGGTCATGGCCTTCGACGAAGCCGGCCAGGCCGATACGCAGGCGCGCAAGACCGAAATCTGCGCGCGCGCTTATAAAATTCTCACTCAGGAAGTCGGCTTTCCGCCCCAGGACATCATCTTCGATCCCAATATTTTCGCGGTCGCGACCGGCATCGAGGAGCATGAAAACTACGGCGTCGATTTCATCGAGGCCGCGCGCGTCATCAAGCGCGACCTGCCGCATGTGCACATTTCCGGCGGCGTCTCCAATCTCTCCTTTTCCTTTCGCGGCAATGAGCCCGTGCGCGAGGCGATGCATTCGGTGTTTCTCTATCACGCCATTCAGGCGGGCATGGATATGGGCATCGTCAACGCCGGCCAGCTGGCGGTCTATGGCGAGATCGACCCCGAGCTGCGCGAACTTTGCGAAGACGTGGTTCTGAACCGCCGAAAGGAGTCGACCGAGCGACTCGTCGAACTCGCCGAGAAATTCAAGGGCGCGGCCGGCAAGACGCAGGAGCGGGACGCCGCCTGGCGCGAAAATACCGTCGAGAAGCGCCTCGAATATGCGCTGGTCAACGGCGTCACCGATTACGTCGAAGCGGATGTGGAAGAGGCGCGTCAGCGCTCGACGCGCCCGCTCGACGTGATCGAAGGGCCGCTGATGGCCGGCATGAATGTCGTCGGCGATCTGTTCGGCTCGGGCAAAATGTTCCTGCCGCAGGTGGTCAAATCGGCGCGGGTGATGAAACAGGCCGTCGCCTATCTCATGCCCTTCATGGAGGCCGACAAGAGCGAGCGCTCCACCGCCGGCAAAATCCTGCTGGCGACGGTGAAGGGCGACGTTCACGACATCGGCAAGAACATCGTCGGCGTCGTCCTGGGCTGCAACAACTTCGAAGTAATCGACCTTGGCGTCATGACGCCCTGCGCGAAAATTCTCGAGACGGCGAAGAAGGAGAAGGTCGATCTCATCGGTCTTTCGGGCCTCATCACGCCCTCGCTCGATGAAATGTGCTTCGTCGCCTCGGAGCTGGAGCGCGAAGGTCTCGACACGCCGCTCCTCATCGGCGGCGCGACGACGAGCCGCGTCCACACCGCCGTGAAGATCAGCCCGAACTATCGGCGTGGACAGGCGGTCTACGTCACCGACGCGAGCCGCGCGGTCGGCGTCGCGCAGGCGCTGGTTTCCGACAAGACGCGCCCCGATTATGTGGCGCAGACGCGCGCCGAATATGAGCGCGTCGCGGAGGCGCATGCGCGGGCGCAGGCCGACAAGCTGCGGGTGCCGCTCGCCCAGGCGCGCGCCAACGCTTATAAAATCGACTGGGCCGCCTATGAGCCGGTTCGTCCGTCCTTTACCGGCGCGCGCGCCTTTGCGAGCTATGACGTCGGCGAGCTTGTTCCCTACATCGACTGGACGCCGTTCTTTCAGACCTGGGAGTTCAAGGGGCGCTATCCGTCGCTGCTCGACGATCCCGAGCGCGGCGAGGCGGCGCGCACGCTGTATGACGACGCCCGCGCCATGCTGAAGCGGATTGTCGAAGAGCGCTGGTTCACGCCGAAAGCCGTCATCGGCTTCTGGCCGGCGAATGCCATCGGCGACGACATCGCCCTCTACAATGGCGAGTCGCGCAACGAGCGGATCGCGACGCTGCACACGCTGCGCCAGCAATTGCAGAAGCGCGACGGCAAGGCCAATCTAGCGCTCGCCGACTTCGTGGCGCCCAAGGAAAGCGGCAAGGCCGATTATATCGGCGCCTTCGTCGTCACCGCCGGCGCCGAGGAAGAAAAAATCGCCGCGCGCTACGCCCGCGCCAATGACGACTATGGGTCGATCATGGTCAAGGCGCTGGCCGACCGCATCGCCGAAGCCTTCGCCGAACGCATGCATGAGCGCGTGCGCAAGGAATTCTGGGGCTATGCGCATGAAGAAGATTTCGCGCCCGAGGCGCTGCACGCAGAGCCTTACGCCGGCATTCGCCCGGCGCCTGGCTATCCGGCGCAGCCCGATCACACCGAGAAGGCGACGCTGTTCGAACTGCTGAGCGCCGAAAGGCGCACCGGCGTGAAGCTCACCGAAAGTTTCGCCATGACGCCCGCGGCGACCGTCAGCGGTCTCTATCTCGCGCATCCGAGCGCGCATTATTTCGGCGTCGCCAAGATCGAGCGCGATCAGATCGAGGATTACGCGCGCCGCAAGGGCATGGACGTGCGCGAAGCCGAACGCTGGCTCGCGCCGATCTTGAACTACGAGCCGGTCGCCGCGCAGGCGGCGGAGTGAAGGAGGGCGATCCTTACGATCTCGCACGCTTCGTTGCGGCGCAGGAGCCGGTCTATTCGCTGGCGATAGCGGAACTCGCATCCGGCCGCAAGCGCAGTCACTGGATGTGGTTCGTCTTTCCGCAGATCGAAGGGCTTGGGGCGAGCGCCATGGCGCAGCGCTACGCCATCCGCTCGCTCAATGAGGCGCGCGCCTATCTCGATCATCCATTGTTGGGCATGCGGCTCAAGGAATGCGTCGGCCTCGTCAATGAAGTCGAAGGCCGTAGCGCGCATGAGATTTTCGGTTCGCCCGACGATTTGAAGTTTCATTCGTCGATGACGCTGTTCGCGACGGCGGCGCCGGATGAGCCGCTCTTCGTTGAAGCTTTGCGAAAATATTTCGATGTCCGACGCGATCCCTTGACACTCGCAAAATTAAGCGGTTCGGGTGAGGACCCGTTGAACAGGTAACCGTCATGCTGTCACGTCGATCCGCTCTGCTCGGCGCCTTTTCCTCCTGCGTCGCCCTGCCTCATCGCTTGTGGGCGCAGCCGGCTTCGGGCGCCCTGGGCGAAAAACCCGAAGACGTTACCATCCTGCGCGTCGAGCGGCGCAACATTGAAGTGAACGGAAAATCGGCGTCGGCGCTCGGCATTCGCCAACCGGATGGCGCGTCGGGCCTTGTTACGGAAGTGGGGCGGCGGTTCCGGGTTCGCGTCGACAATGGACTCGATACGCCGACTCTCATCCACTGGCATGGCATGGCGCCGCCTTGGCGCCAGGATGGTGTTCCCGGCATTTCCGGGCCGCCGATCTCGCCCGGCGCCAGCGCCGAATACGACTTCCCGCTGCGCTTCGGCGGCACGTTCTGGATGCATTCGCACGAAGGTCTCCAGGAACAATCGCTCCTCGCAGCGCCGCTCATCATTCGCGACGGGCGCGACCCGCCGAGTCAGCAGGAAGCGACGATCATGCTGGCGGATTTCAGCTTCACGCCCGCCGCGCAGATTTTCGCACAGCTGCGGAAGAACCACGCCATGCATGGCCTTCGGTCCGAAATGCCGGGAATGGCGAACGCAGGGGAAGTTCTAAGGCCGGACTTGAACGACGTTACGTATGACGCATATCTCGCCAACGACCGCACGCTCGCGGACCCCGAAACGATCCGCGTGGAGCCAGGCGAACCGATTCTACTGCGCATCATCAACAGTTCGTGCATGAGCGCCTATCACATCGATCTCGGCGCGCTGAGCGGCGATCTCATCGCTGTTGACGGATTCAGCGTGCGCCCGGTTACGGGACAGCGCTTTCCGATCGCGGTCGCTCAACGCCTTGACATTCTCGTCAACGTTCCCCGCGGACCCGCCGCTTTTCCCATTCTCGCGATTTTGGAAGGCGGGCGGCGACAAACCGGCGTCATTCTCGTCGCCGGACGCGCGCCGGTCGCCCGCATTCCGGAAAATGCGCCGACGACTGCGCCTGCGCTCACTCTGGATTTGGAATGGCGGCTGCGCGCGACGAAGCCGCTCGCCCAATGCAAGCCGGACCGTGTCCACCACATCGATCTGACCGGCGACATGAATGGATATGTCTGGTCGATCAATGGCGTCGCCTGGAATGAGGAGGTCCCGCCCCTCCCTGTTGCAGAAGGGGAGCGCGTCGAGATCGTGCTCGAGAACAAGACGCTGATGTCTCATCCGATGCATCTTCACGGGCATCAGTTTCAAGTGGTGGAGATCGACGACAAGCGCTTTTCCGGCGCCGTGCGCGACACCGTGCTGGTGACGCCGGGGAAGCGCGTCGTCTTCGCGTTCGACGCGAACAATCCCGGCTGGTGGGCGTTCCACTGTCATCTGCTTTACCACCAGGCGGCGGGCATGTTCGCCACGGTGCGCTACATATGACGCCGCCGATCCCGCGACAGGCGGTTGGAAACGCTCGCCGTTAATTGGGATTTTCGCTATGTCAGGCTGACAAAGGCTTGATGCAGGCATATTCCCCGCATCGGAATATCCCGCTAGAAATATTGGCGTTTCATTCGGAAAAAAACGCCCCGCCTCTCACTCCTGCCCTCTCCTCGCTTGCGGGGAGAGGGAGACAACCAAAGATCGCCCAATCGTGTCGACTAATCTCATACGCTTCCCCGTCGCCTTCAAGACGCTCCTCATCTGGACCCCGGTCTTCGTCCTCGCGCTGTTCTCGCTCTACACGCTCGCCGTGTCGCGCGGCGAGCCGGTCAACGCCATGTGGATGGTGACGGCCGCGATCGGCGTCTACGCCATCGGCTATCGCTTCTATTCGCGCTTCATCGCCGAGCGGGTGCTGGGTCTCGACGCGCGCCGCCGCACGCCCGCGCTTCGCCGCAACGACGGGCTCGATTATGTGCCGACCGACAAATGGGTGCTGTTCGGCCATCATTTCGCGGCCATCGCCGGCGCCGGTCCGCTGGTCGGGCCCGTGCTCGCGGCGCAGATGGGCTATCTGCCGGGAACATTATGGCTCCTGACCGGCGTCATCTTCGCCGGCGCCGTGCAGGATTTTCTCGTCCTGTTCATCTCCACGCGGCGCGACGGGCGTTCGCTCGGCGATCTGATCAAGACCGAGATGGGCCGCGTTCCCGGCGTCATCGCGATGGTCGGCATTCTCACGATCATGATCATCCTGCTCGCCGTGCTGGCGCTGGTCGTCGTCAAGGCGCTCGCCGACAGTCCCTGGGGCGCGTTCACCGTTTTCGCGACGCTGCCGATCGCCGTCTTCATGGGAATCTACGGCCGTTATCTGCGGCCGGGACGGATCGCCGAAATGTCGGCGATCGGCTTTGTCCTGCTGCTCTTGAGCATCGCCTTCGGCCGAACGGTGTCGGAGAGCGCGCTGCTCGCGCCGTTCTTCTCATTCAAAGGCGAGACGCTCGCCTTCATGCTGATCGGTTATGGCTTCGTCGCCTCGGTCCTGCCGGTGTGGCTGTTGCTCGCGCCGCGCGACTATCTCTCGACCTTCCTGAAGATCGGCACGATCCTGTCGCTCGCCATCGGCATTTTCGTGGTCTGGCCCGATCTCCAGATGCCGGCGATCAGCCGTTTCATCGACGGCACGGGGCCGGTCTTCGCCGGCAGCGTCTTTCCGTTCCTGTTCATCACCATCGCCTGCGGCGCAGTGTCGGGCTTTCATGCGCTCGTGTCGTCGGGCACGACGCCGAAGATGATCGCCGACGAAACCCAAACGCGTTTCATCGGCTATGGCGCGATGCTGATGGAATCCTTCGTCGCCGTCATGGCCCTGATCGCCGCGAGCGTCTTGGAGCCCGGCGTCTATTTCGCCATGAACAGCGCGCCGGCGCTGATCGGCGCGACGCCCGACTCGGCCGCGGCGGCGATCTCCGCATGGGGCTTCGCGGTGACGCCGGAGACCCTGTCCGGCGTCGCGTCCGAGGTCGGCGAGAAGACGATATTGTCGCGCACCGGCGGCGCGCCGACGCTCGCGGTCGGCATGGCGCATATTCTGTCCTCCGCCATCGGCGGAACCGCTGCGAAATCCTTCTGGTATCATTTCGCCATTCTCTTCGAGGCGCTGTTCATTCTCACCACGATCGACGCCGGCACGCGCGTCGCGCGCTTCATGATCCAGGATCTCTTCGGCGCCTTCTTTCCGGCCTTCGGCAACACAAGAGCCTGGGCGCCGAACCTCGCCGCGACGGCGATCGCCGTCAGCGGCTGGGGCTATTTCCTCTACCAGGGGGTGATCGATCCGCTCGGCGGCATCAACACGCTGTGGCCGCTGTTCGGCATCGCCAATCAGATGCTCGCGGCGATCGCGCTGACGCTGTGCGTCGTCGTGCTCTATCGGATGAAGCGCGAGCGCTACGCCTTCGTCGCGATCGCGCCGACGACGTGGCTCTATATCTGCACGCTGACCGCCGCCTTCGAGAAAATCTTTCACGACGATCCGCGCATCGGCTTTCTGGCGCACGCCAGAAAATTCGCAGCCGCCGCCGACAAGGATCAATTGCTGGCGCCGGCGAAGACGCTTGCCGAAATGCAGCGCGTCATCTTCAACGACTATGTCGACGCGACGCTTTGCGCGATCTATGTCACGCTGGTTCTGGCGATGCTCGGCTTCGCCATCCGCGCCATTCGCGCCGCGCGCGCCGCTAAATATGTCACCACGCGGGAGACCGAGGATGAATTGCACGATCTGCAGCCTGCCGGGGCTTGATCTCAATCGTCTCGCGCGCAAGCTGCGCGACGGCGCGAAGCTGATGGTCGGGCAAGGCGATTACGACGCCTATGTCGCGCATGTGCGTGAGCGTCACGACGGAGCGCCAATCTTGACGCGCGACGAATTTTTCCGCGCGCGCGAGAACGCCCGTTTCGGCGGCAATGGCGAACGCGCGTTTCGCTGCTGCTGACTCCGCCCCGAACGGCTTCGCCATTCGACCCTCCCCCTCAAGGGGCGGGTGAGGTAAATTGCGTCATGTCTTCCCCCCCGGAAACCCGCGCCGAACTCCTCGCGCTTCTCGACTGGTATGTCGAGAGCGGCGTCGATATCGCGCTCGACGAGGCGCCGCACGACCGTTATGCGGACAGCGCGCGGGCGAATGTTGCGCCGCCTGCGGACTTAGCGGAGCCGGCCGCGCGACCGACTCCGCCGCCGCCTGCGGCGATGGTGCGCCCCCGCCCCGCGGCAGCCCCGATGGTCGCGCCCGACGAAGCGATTCGCGCCGCGGAAGAAGCGGCGGCCGGCGCGCGCGATCTCGACGATCTTGCCGCGCGTCTCGCTGAGTTCCCGCACGCGCCTTTCCGCGACATGGCCCAGCATTTTCTGTTCGGCGCCGGCAGCGCAGGCGCGCGGCTTATCGCCTTCGACGCCGCGCCGGGCGTGGCGGAAGAGACAAGCGGCGAAGCCTTCTGTGGGCTCTCGGCGAAGCTCCTCGACAATATGCTCGCGGCGATCGGCTTCGATCGCTCCAGCGCTGCGCTCGCCTATGTCTCGCCCTGGCGCCCGCCCGGCGACAAGGCGTTGAC
Source organism: Methylocystis sp. (assembly GCA_051061375.1). GTDB lineage: Bacteria > Pseudomonadota > Alphaproteobacteria > Rhizobiales > Beijerinckiaceae > Methylocystis. Next base: position 59,399 of record JBPFDW010000030.1, read on the forward strand.
GCCGCATGAGGCGGCGGTCTTCGCGCCCTTCGCGCGCCGCCGAGTGGAGCTGGCGCGGCCCGACGTTCTGCTGCTCTTCGGCGAGGCGCCGGCGCGGGTCATGCTCGCGACGAAGGAGCTGGCAGGCAGGCTGCGCGGCAAAATCCATGACGCGCGCTGCGGCGCCCATGTCGCGCGCGCCTTCGTGTTTCCTAGTCTAGAGGCGATGCTGAACAGCGCGGCCTTGAAGCCCGCCGCCTGGCGCGATTTGCGAAAGGCCGTGGAGGCGCTGGAATGGGCGCAAAAAGGCGCGCAGCCTTGAGTTTTTTCTCGCGCGTCATGCCCGCGCCTGTCGCGGGCACGCGCGCGAGAGTCGACGGGCGTGCGCCTACTCCGCCGCTTCGCCCTTCTCGCCGCCGCCAAAGCGCCGAATGACGTAATCGTCAACGATGCGGGTGAAGTCCTCGGCGATGCCCTCGCCGCGCAGCGTCATCGCCTTCTTGCCGTCGATGAAGACCGGCGCCGAAGGCGTTTCGCCGGTGCCGGGCAGCGAAATGCCGATGTCGGCGTGTTTGGATTCGCCGGGACCGTTCACGATGCAGCCCATCACCGCGACATTGAGCGTCTCGACGCCGGGATATTGCTGGCGCCAGACCGCCATGCGCTCGCGGATATGAGACTGGATGTCGCGCGCCAGCTCCTGGAACACGGTCGAGGTGGTGCGTCCGCACCCCGGACAGGCCGCGACCAGCGGCACGAAGGTGCGAAAGCCCATGGTCTGCAGAATTTCCTGGGCGACGCGCACTTCAAGCGAACGGTCGCCGCCGGGCTCCGGCGTCAGCGACACGCGGATCGTGTCGCCGATGCCGTCCTGCAGCAGCACGCCGAGCGCGGCGGAGGAGGCGACGACGCCCTTCGAGCCCATGCCGGCCTCGGTGAGACCGAGATGGAGCGCATAGTCGCTGCGTTCCGCCAGCATGCGATAGACCGCGATGAGGTCCTGCACCGCCGAGACCTTCGCCGAAATGACGATGCGGTCCCTGGAAAGGCCGATCTCCTCGGCGCGGCGCGCCGACATCAGGGCCGAGCGGACCAGCGCCTCGCGGGTCACGGCGCGCGCGTCGAGCGGCCGGTCGGAGGCGTGGTTCAGGTCCATGAGATAGGTCAGCAGCTCCTGGTCGAGCGAGCCCCAGTTCGCGCCGATGCGCACCGCCTTGCCGTGCCTCGCCGCAAGTTCGACGATCGAGGCGAATTGCCTGTCCTTCTTTTCCTTGAAGCCGACATTGCCCGGATTGATCCGGTATTTGGCGAGCGCCTCTCCGCAGGCCGGATGATCGGCGAGCAGCTTATGGCCGATGTAATGGAAATCGCCGACGAGCGGGACGCTTATGCCTTTCTGGTCCAGCCTGTCGCGGATATGCGGCACGGCGGCGGCCGCCTCGTCGCGATCGACGGTGATGCGCACGAGTTCCGAGCCTGCCTGGGCCAGCGCCGCCACCTGGGCGACGGTCTGGTCGATATCCGCCGTATCGGTGTTGGTCATCGACTGGACGACGACCGGCGCGCCGCCGCCGACGATGACGGCGCCGGCTCCGGTCCCGATCGCCACGGCGCAGGTGCGCCGGCGCGGCGCCGGCTCGGCGGCGACCGGATCGGGCAGTCGGGTCTCGGAAGCGATTTCGTTCATCGGGAGATTCACGGCTGTTTCGGACGCTCCTGAGTCGCCCGGAACAGCCGCGAGGTCAAGCAGCGATTGGCTTCGGAGTCATCCACGCGACAACGGCGCCGCCCGGTTGCTGCAGCACGGCCATACGACCGACTCCGGGAATATCCCAAGCATCCTTGCAGATGGTCGCGCCGGCGGCTTTGGCCTTCGCGAGGCGCGCGTCAACGTCGTCGACGGCGATATAGGTCAGCCAGTATTCGGGCATATTCTCGAATTCCGGGCCGTTCATTTCGAACATGCCGACGCGCGCGCCTGCGGTCTCGCACACCCAATAGGTAAAGCCCTCCATCGGCATCCCCTGGAACGACCATCCGAGCGTGTCGGCGTAGAATTTCTTCGCGCGCTCCGCGTCCCGCGCATTGAGTTCGCTCCAGCAGATCGTGCCGTGCGTCGCCGCCTTGTCTTCGCAGCTTTTCTGGTCTGTCATCGCATCCTCCTCAGGCAAAAAGCATTTCGAGTTTGTCGAGCGATCCGCTCCATCCTTGCGAATGGCGATCGCGCGCGTCGTCATCGGCGAACCGCTCATGAATGAGGGTCAGCAGCGCCCCGTCGCCGTCACCCTTGATCACCACGGTTACGAGCGACTGACGCTCCGGCGTCGACCGCCAAGCCCAGCTGAAGACGAGCTTTTCTGGCGGCGCCACCTCCTGGTAGACGCCGCTGACTTCGTGCGTTTCGCCATCCGCCGCGCGCATGGCGATGCGGAAGGCGCCCCCGACCCGGGCGTCGCAATCCGCGCTGACATTCTCGATTCCATCTGGACCGAACCAGCGCATGAGCAAATCCGGGCTCGTCCAGGCGGCGAACACCTTTGCGGGAGGCGCCTTCAGTCGCCGCTTGATCGTGAGGCTCGGGCGCGCATTCACTGGTCGTCCTCCACGAGTTGCGCGAGCCGATCAAGACTGCGCGTCCAGAAGCGCTGATACTGGTCGAGCCAGCGCCGCGCTTCTTCCATCGGCTCGGGATTGGGCCTGCAGGTGACGGTTCGGCCGGTCTTTGTGCGCAAAATGAGCCCCGCGCCGGCGAGCACGTCGAGATGTTTCATGACGGCCGGAAGGGAGATCGGATGGCGTTTCGCGATTTCGCTGACGGAGGCGCTTTCGCTCTCGTAGAGCTGCGCAATCATGGCGCGCCGTGTCGGGTCGGCGAGCGCGGCGAAGGCGCGACCAAGCGGATCGGGTTCATACTTAACCATGTAGTTAAGTATTTATGGTCCCCGTCCCCCCGTCAACCCTTTTTCTTGCGGAAAAGGCCAAGCCGCCGCGCGACAAGCCAGTCGACCAGCCGCGCCGGCAATAATCCGCGCAGCGTGTAGTCGGTGAAGCGATTGCGCACGACCGGGATGCGGACGGGCGGGCGCGGCGCGGTCAGCGCCCGCAACGCGGCCTCGGCCACGACCTCCGGCCCGGGGGAGCGCCGGCCTTCCTCGACAAGCCATTTCAGCATTCTCCGGCCCGGAGCGGCATAGGCCGTGCCCGCGAACATAGCGAGATCAGTCTGCTCCGCCTTGTCCCAGATCGGCGTCGCGATCATCCCCGGCTCGATCAGGATCAATTCGACGCCATAGACCATCAGCTCCCGGCGCAGCGCGTCCGACATGCCCTCGAGCCCGAATTTCGAGGCGTTGTAAGCGCCCAGAAACGGCGCGGCGAAGCGTCCCGCGACCGAGCTCATATTGACGATGCGCCCTGGCGGCCCGGTTCGCGCGGCGCCCGCGCCGAGCAGCGGCGCGAAGGCCTGAATGACCTGGAGCTGCCCGATCAGATTGATTTCGATCTGGCGCCGGAAATCCTCGATCGGCAGATGCAGCAGCGGCCCTGGGACGGCGACGCCGGCGTTGTTGACGAGGCCGGCGAGCGCTCGGCCCTCGAGCCGCGCCTCGACCGCGCGCGCGGCGGCCGCGACGGCGCCAGCGTCGGTCACGTCGAACAGGAGCGGAATGACGGCGCCGCCATGCCGCGCGGCGAGCGCGGCGGCGTCGGAGTCCTTGCGGACCGACGGGAAGACGAGAAACCCCTTTTCGACCAGTAGATCGACGCAGGCGGCGCCGATTCCGGTCGAAGCGCCCGTCACGACGACGGTTTTCAAACCCGTTCTCCCAACATGGCGAGGAGGCGAGCGAGCGCGACGCGCGTTTCGCCGTCGGCGCGGCCGTCGACCTTGGCGCGGCGGAAATGGCGCTGAAAGGCTTCGACCGCATGGACCGTCTGCGCGTCATAAACGCCAGTTTGTTCGACGCCATAGCCGTACGCCGCGAGGTCGCGCTGGAGCGAGGCGACCTTGGCGCCCTCGTCGCCGATCGACACCGTGGTTGCGCCTTCCGCAAAGGATTTCTCGACAATTCGCCCGACGCCCCGGCGCGCGAGCTCCTCCCAGGGGAAGAACTCGCCGGGATCCTGCTTACGGCCGGGGGCGATGTCGGAATGCGCCAGCACGCGCTCGGGCGGGATCGCATGGCGCTGGCAGATGTCGCGGGCGAGCGCCGCCGTAGCCTCGATTTGCGCCGCCGTATAGGGGCGCGGGTCGAGGTAACCGGGATGAACGATTTCGATGCCGATCGACGCGGAATTCATGTCGGTCTCGCCGGCCCAGACGCTTATTCCAGCGTGCCAGGCGCGCCGCGACTCCGGCACGAGCTGAATCACGCGGCCGTCCTCCTCGACGACATAATGCGCCGAAACCTGCGAGCGGGAGCTGCACAGCAGAGCGAGCGCCGCTTCCCCGGTTTGCATTCCGGTGTAATGGAGCACGAGCGACGAAATCGGCCGCAGCCGCGGCCCATGATTGGGCGAAGGGCATATTCCAGCCCCGGCGTAGTCCGGCGAAAAGAAGCCTTCGCCGCCGCGCCAGGGCTGCGTCGCTGCGATCCATTCCCGCGCGCGGGCCTCGGGGTCGGCGTTGCGCAGAACGTCGGTGACGACGCAGGCGCTGTCCGCGCCCGCGGCGAGCGCGGCGATGGCCCGCTCGGGGGTCAGCCCGCCGATGGCGACCAGTGGCGTGTCGCCGACCGCCGCCTTCCAGGCGCCGAGCCGGGCGAGGCCCTGCGGCGCGAAAGCCATCTGTTTCAGGAGCGTCGGATAGATCGGCCCGAGCGCGACATAGTCGGCGGCGAGCGAGAGCGCCCGTTCAAGTTCGGCTTCGTCATGGGTCGAGACGCCGATCCTGACGCTGGCGCGGCGCAGCGCGGGGATATCCGCGCCGTCAAGATCGCCCTGGCCCAGATGAACGAAGTCGCAGCCTTCGTCGATCGCGAGCCGCCAATAGTCGTTGACGACAAGCTGCGCGCCATGGAGGACGCAGATTTGCTGCGCCTTCGCGATTTGCGCGCGGGTCTCCGACTCGCTGCGGTCCTTGATCCGCAGCTGCCCGAGCTTGACGCCCAGCGGCAAGAGGCGGGTCAGCCAATCGGCGTCATCGACGATGAGATAGAAGGGATCGAGCTTCAGAGCCGCCACTGCCCCGCTTTCCTTTAGGCCAGCTTGTCGAATGGCCGCCCGAGAACAGGCGTCGACGGCTCGGCCATGTCGCGCGGACTCATCGGCTCGGCGAGGAAGCCCGCCCGGCCCGCTTCGATCGCGAGCGCGAAGGCGCGCGCCATCAGCGCCGGGTCGCCGGCGCGCGAAACGGCGGTGTTGAGCAGCACCGCGTCATAGCCCATCTCCAAGACCTGCGCGGCGTGGGACGGCGCGCCGATCCCGGCGTCGACGATGAGCGGCGTATCGGGAAAATGCGCGCGCAGCGCCCGCAGCGCGAAAATATCGTTGACGCCCCGCCCCGAGCCGATCGGCGCCGCCCACGGCATGAGCACGCGGCAGCCCGCGTCGAGCAGCCGTTCGGCGACGATGAGATCGTCGGTCGTATAGGGGAACACCTTGAAGCCGTCGTCGGAAAGAACCCGCGCCGCCTCGACGAGCCCGAAGACGTCGGGCTGAAGCGTGTCCTCTTCGCCGATCACTTCGAGCTTGATCCAGTCGGTCGCGAAGACCTCCCGCGCCATCTGCGCCGTGGCGATCGCCTCCTTGGCGGTCCGGCAGCCCGCGGTATTGGGGAGCACCCGTACGCCGAGGTCGCGGACAAGGCTCCAGAACGCCTCGCCCGCCCGCGCCCCGCCGGCTTCGCGCCGCAGCGAGACCGTGACGATTTCACAGCCTGACGCGCGAATCGACTCGGCGAGGATGGCGGGCGAAGGATAACGCGCCGTCCCGAGCAACAGCCGCGAGGACAGCGCGACGTCGTAGAGCCTCATGGGGTCGTTCATTCAGGCGCTCGCTTACCCGCCTTGTCTCGGAGTCACGATTTCGACGGCGTCGCCCTCGCGAAGCGGCGTCTCGGCGCGGTCCTTGGCGCGCACGAACTCCTGGTTCAGGGCGGTGCCGACCGTCTTTTCGTCATACCCCAGTTCCTGCAGCAGCGTTTGCAATGTCGTGGCGCGGACGTCCTGCGGGCGTCCGTTGATTTGAATGAGCATCCATCACCTCTGGGAAATACCGGTCGTTTACGACGACCTCAGCAACACGGCGCGCCAAAGCCGGCGCGAGCAGGAACCCGTGGCGGTAGAGCCCATTGATATAGAGAGTGCGATCCCGTTTCAAAAGGCGGGGCAGATTGTCGGCGAACGCCGGCCGCAGATCCGACCCCGTCTCGACGATTTCGGCCTCGGCGAAGGCCGTGTGGATGGCGAAGGCCGAATTGACGAGTTCGACGAGCGAGCGCGCGGTGACCCGCGCCCGCTCCTCATTCTCGATCATCGTCGCGCCGACCATGAAAGCGCCCGCGCCGCGCGGAACGACATAAACCGGCCGCCGCGGGTGCAGCATGCGGACCGGGCGCGAAAAGGCGATCTCGTCGCTGCGCAGGATCAGCATTTCGCCCTTGACGCCGCGAAGCCCGGGAAGCGCGTCGCGCGCGGCGAGGCCGCGGCAGTCGACGGTCCAATCCGGAATGGTCGCCAACCCTGTCCCTTCCTGACCAAAATGGAATGCGACATTCGGCATTTGCGCGAGGCGCTCGGCGATCGCCCCCATCGCCGCGCGCGGATCGAGATGCGCTTCCGCGGGAAAAAACAGCCCCGCCTCGAAGCGTCCGGCGAGATCCGGCTCGAGAGCGGAGATTCCCGCGCCGTCCAGCGTTTCGAAATTTCTGGTCCGGCGGGCGAAGTCGAAAAGTTCGGCCCGCTCGCGCCGGGGCGCCACGACAAGGCTGCCGGCGACCGTCGCGACGCCAATATCGCGCGACCAGAAGTCGAGCCCCTCTTCGCCCAGCGCCGCAACCAGAGGTTCGGCGCTTTCCAATTCGCACCAGGGCGCGATCATGCCGCCGGCGAAGCGCGAGCACCCGAGGCCCGGCCCCCGCTCGCGTTCGACGATCTCGACGTCGACGCCCTTGCGCGCGAGCGCTTCGGCCGCGCAAAGGCCGGCGACGCCGGCGCCGATCACGCGCGCGCGCATGAACCGCAGCCTTCTACAAATCTTGCCGACACCATCCCTCCGCCAGTCTCAACTGGATCAGGTTCAAAGGGTCGCCGCTCCCCGCCTTTCGCGTCGCGCGGCCTCTCAGCCCCTTGGCGGCGGTCTCCGCGCGCCGCCGGGCGGGGCTCCCCCGGCGTGCGCAGGCTCGCGCGAAATTGCGCCGACAGTCAAGCGTTGCACGCGACTTATCACGCCGGCGCTGCGCTTCGGCACTTGCCAGAATACAATCGTTAGCCCAGTTTGGGCTAGACAAAGCGCATTGAAAAGCGCCGCATATGGGGAGAGAAATCATGAGCTTTCGTCGTAAAACGGCCTGCGTCCACAGGACGTTGGCCTTTCTTGGCCTGCTCGCCTCCGCGACCTGGCTTGGCGCAAGTTTCGCCTCGCCCGCCGCGGCCGCGCAGCTGGGCCAATATTTCCCCATTCCGAATTCGTTGAGCATCAGCGGCGTGCCGCGCGACTCGCTTCTGAAGCTTCAGTCGAAATGGCTGCAGAACGGCCTCGACAATCTCAAGAAGGCGCGCGCGGAAGCCGAGGCGGCGCTCGAAAAAGCGAAGGCCGGCGCGACCGATCAGGTCGCCGCCGCGGAAGAAAACCTCAAGAAAATCGACGAGATGATCGCGCAGACCACGGAAGAGCTAGCGCTGTCCGACAACAATGATTCCTCGCATGAGATTCAGGCCGAGCGCAAACGCAAGCTGATGCTTCATCTCAATCAGTGGATCAATGAGCTCAATCGTCTCGCCACCGAGCAGATGAAGATCGCGATCCTGAAGGACGGCGCCGAGGCGATGACGGCGCAACATCGCAATTATCAATTGTCCGAACAGGCGGATAATCTCGAAAAGGCCAAGACCGACCCGAGCATTTTGGACTGGGCGGCGAAGTAGCTCAAAGAGTTCTGAAGCGGACTTCTAAAGAATGTCGTCCGCCGGCGCGGCTGCCTTCGCCAAGTCGCCGTTGAGCTTCGCGAGCCGGCGCGTCGCGTCCTTGAGCGCCTCGGACGCGCGCGCCGAGAGCGCCTCGTTCGCTTGGCGGACGGCGTCGCGTTCGGCGCGCAATGCGGCGAACTCGGCTTCCACCGCCTGCGCTTTGGCGCGCGCGTCGGTCGCCTCGTCGGCGATGGCGAGCGCGGCCATCACGATGATGCGCTGCTCGCCGATCTCGCCGAAATTCTCGCGCATCGACTCGATCTTGCCCTCGAGATAATGGGCCAGCGCTTCGATGCGCTGCTCCTCGCCATCTTCGCAGGACATGCGATAGGTGCGGCCGGCGATGGAGAGGACGACAGAGCCCATGTCAGCCCTCCCGGACCGGCGCCGCGACCGCGACTCCGAGCGCGGCGGCGACGCCTTCGCTCGCGGCCTCAAGCCGCCGCAACGCTTCGTCGCGGCTCTTCTCCAGGGCGTTCTGCCGCGCCAGCGCGGCGTCGAGATCGAGCGCGAGTCGCGAACGGTCGTCCTGCATGATGGCGAGTTCTTCTTGAAGTTCGGCGTTGGACGCCTCGTCTTCGAGCCTGCCGGCGACGGTTCGCTCCAATTGCGCGATCGCCATCTGCAGTTCGGCGATGTCGGCCTCTACCCTCTTGGCGTTATCGTCGTCGCGCTTATCTGAATGAGTCATCGCCGGTCGCCGGAGTCGCAAGGCATTCGGTCGCGGCGAACCCCGCCGGGCGATTCGCCTGCCAACTGTGTTCCTAACATGATTCAGGCAATTCGAAACCGCGCGCGCTGGCGCGACTTCGGCGCGTTGACAGGGGGGCGCGAGGTGCTATCAAACCCCGGCCTTCGAAGCCCCAGGGCGCGAAGGGCGAGGGCCGCGAAGGATTGCCGCGGCGCAAGGAGAGTCGTGAAATGACGGTGAGAGTGGCGATCAACGGCTTCGGGCGCATTGGCCGCAATATCCTGCGCTACATCGTCGAGACGGGGCGCACGGACCTCGAAGTCGTCGCCATCAACGATCTCGGCCCGGTCGAGACCAACGCCCATCTGCTGCGCTATGATTCCGTTCACGGCCGCTTTCCGCATGAGGTGAAAGTCGCCGGCGACACGATCGACGTCGGCCGCGGCCCGATCCAGGTGACCGCCATCAAGAATCCGGCGGAGCTTCCCTACAAGGACCTCAAGATCGACATCGCGCTGGAATGCACCGGCCTCTTCACCGCGCGCGACAAGGCCAAGCTGCTGCTCGACGCCGGTGCGAAGCGCGTGCTGGTCTCGGCGCCCGCCGACGGCGCCGACATCACCGTCGTCTATGGCGTCAATCACGACAAGATCGCGAAGGACCATCTCGTCATTTCCAACGCCTCCTGCACGACCAACTGCCTCGCGCCGGTCGCCAAGGTGCTGCACGAGGCGATCGGCATCGACAAGGGGATCATGACGACGATCCACGCCTATACCGGCGATCAGCCGACGCTCGACACGATGCACAAGGATCTCTATCGCGCCCGCGCGGCGGCGCTGTCGATGATCCCGACCTCGACCGGCGCGGCGAAGGCGGTCGGCCTCGTGCTGCCCGAACTCAACGGCAGGCTCGACGGCTACGCCATTCGCGTGCCGACGCCCAACGTCTCGGCGGTCGATCTGAAATTTCTGGCCAAGCGGGCGACGACCAAGGACGAGGTGCACGCCGCGATCAAGGCCGCCGCCGACGGACCGCTCAAGGGCGTGCTCGGCTATACCAGCGAGAAACTCGTGTCGATCGACTTCAACCACACGCCGCTCTCGTCCTGCTTCCATCTCGACCAGACCAAGGTCATGGACGGCAATCTCGTGTCGATCCTGTCCTGGTACGACAATGAATGGGGTTTCTCCGGCCGCATGACCGATGTGGCGAGCGTGATCGGGAAGCTTCTGTAAGCTCAAGCCAAAATGCCGACGCGGACCTGAAGGTCCGCGTCGCTTTTTTCGAGTCGCGATTGGGATGTTTCATGGCCGCCTTCCGCACTCTCGACGACGCCGACGTCAAAGGAAAGCGCGTGTTGCTGCGCGTCGATCTCAATGTGCCGATGGAAGACGGCCGCGTCGCCGACGCGACGCGCATCGAGCGCGCGCTGCCGACGATCAATGAGATCGCGCAAAAAGGCGGCAGGGTCGTTCTGATTTCGCATTTCGGCCGGCCGAAGGGCCAACGCGTCGAAGAGGAGTCGCTGCGTCAGCTCGTCCCGGCGCTTGAGCACCGTTTGAAGCGCAAAATCGCCTTCGCCGACGACTGTGTAGGCGAAGACGCGGCGCGGATCGTCGATGCGCTCAAGGACGGCGAGGTCGCGCTGCTCGAGAACACCCGCTTCCACAAGGGCGAGGAAAAGAACGCGGCCGACTTTGCCGAGGCGCTAGCGAAGAATGGCGACATTTTCGTCAGCGACGCCTTCTCGGCGGCGCATCGCGCGCACGCCTCGACCGAGGGTATCGCGCGCCAATTGCCCGCTTTCGCTGGCCGCGCCATGCAGGCGGAGCTCGAAGCGCTGCAATCGGCGCTCGCCAGTCCCCAACGCCCGGTCATGGCGATCGTCGGGGGCGCGAAAGTTTCAACCAAGCTCGAACTCCTCGGCAATCTCATCGAAAAGGTCGATTATCTCGTCATCGGCGGCGGCATGGCGAACACTTTCCTGGCGGCGCAAGGCAAGGCCGTCGGCAAGTCGCTGTGCGAACATGATCTCACCGGCGCCGCGCGGGAGATTCTGGCGAAGGCTGAAAAGGCCGGCTGCGAGATCGTTCTCCCGGTCGACGCTACGGTCGCGCAGAAATTCGAGGCGCATGCGCCCTCGCATATCGTCTCTGTCGATCATGTCGGCGAAGGCGACATGATCCTCGATGTCGGGCCGAAGTCGATCGCCCATGTCGAATCGCTTCTCGCCAAATGCAGGACGCTGGTGTGGAACGGCCCGTTCGGCGCCTTCGAACTGCCGCCCTTCGACGAAGGCACCAACGCCGTCGCGCAGACGGCGGCGCGACTGACGGTCGAGGGCAGGTTGCTGTCGGTCGCCGGCGGCGGCGACACGGTGGCGGCGCTCAATCAGGCGCATGTCGCTCAGGAATTCACTTATGTCTCGACGGCGGGGGGCGCTTTCCTCGAATGGCTCGAAGGCAAGACTCTGCCGGGCGTCGCCGCGCTGATGCGGTAGGCGCGCCCGGCCCCAGATTGGCCTTGCTCTCAAGGTAAGGCGCAGCGGCTCAGAAAAGGTCATCGGGAGGCGAATTTGGCGAGCAGTCCAATCCAAGCGGTCCCCTCGGACGTCGAGCGCGAAAAACTCAGCCGAGAAGAGTTGCTCGCCCTGCTGCGCGAAGTGACTGAGCAGCGCGACAACCTGCTCGCGCAATATGAATCGATGGCGCTGCAGGTCGATGAGTCGGTTCGAGAGATCGCCGCCGATGAGCTGGACGCGCAGCAGAGCGAAAAGCAGGCCGAGGCGAGCGAGCATCGCGCGGAGCAGGAAGCCGCGCATGCGGCTGAACTTTCGCGCCAGCTCGACGAGGAGCGTCACAAGCGAGCCGAGGTCGCCGACGAATTTGCCCGTTTTCGCGAGGCGGCGGCGCGCACGCCAGTCGACGATCCCTGGCGCGTATTGTGGCGCGCGGCGGCGCAGATCGTCGGCGACGGGGTCGCCTGGACGCGCGCGAAATTCCCGCCGGACAGCGCGCTTCTGCCGTGGTTCGACCGGGCGATCGCGTTCCTGAAAGCCGTCGGCCGCCTGGCGTTCAGCGGCGTTAAAGCCCTCTTCGAATGGGCGAAGCCGCACATCGTCGAATTATGGAAGCGATCGAAAAGCAGCGCGCGGCGCCAGTGACCCTGTCGGCAATCCGCATGCGGTTCGCAACGCTCCATAAAAGCCGCGCGACGTCTTATTGAGCGTTCGGCGTCGCCGTCGCGTCCTTGACGCATTTCTTGGTGAAGCTCGCCTTGGCGGCGCCGGCCAGTTTCTTCTCGGCCGCGGCGGTTTCGCAGGATGCGGCGGCGGCGTCCCTTTCGCACTTCTTCATGAAGCTGTTCAGCGCCGAGCCATGCAGCTTTTTTTGGGTCGCCTGGGCGGCGCAGTCCGGCGCGGCCGGCGCAGTTTGCGCGGCAGCGGCGGCGCAATAGGCTGCGCCGGCGGCGAAGACCATAGAGGCCATAGTCCGTTTCAACATGTCGTCGTCCTTAAAAGAGCGCGCCGCGGCGGCTAAAAGAGCCAGAGAAGCGCGACCAGCGACGCCATGCCGATGGCGTCAAACACGATGCCTTCCCAAGTCGGTCCGATCCAGGTTCCCAGCGTGAGAAGGCCGACTCCGGCGACGAGAGCTATAAACGATCCCTGGATTCCGCGGCGCTTCGGGGGTTCGGCCATGACGTCCTCTCCATCGGTGCGAGATGGCGATCGGCGGCCTCCCAATGTCGCTTACGTAAATCCGCATCCGCCTCCATTGTCGAGAAACCCGCGATCTTGATCCGTGCGGCAAGGAAGCGGCACAAAGCCGCCCGCCGCTGGCGAGAGCGGAAAGCGGCAATCGCAGTTTAGTTAGGAGCCCAACTGGAAAGGGCAAATGCCGGCGCGCATGCGCGTCGGCGAGGTTTGCGCGGCTCGACGCGCAATTTCATTTATAGCGCCGAGCGGCGCGCAATGCGCACGTCGCGGCAGGGAAAAGGAATGGCGCAATCCGAAGCTCCGACCGCTCTGGCGGAGGCGCTGGGCCGGCGGGCGGCATGTTCCGCTCCTCATTCAATATGCCAATACTGGAAAATGTCGTAAAATGAAAAATTAGAGCCGCGCGGTGAAAATCGCTTTTGGGCGGGTGCAAAACGCCAGCGCCTGAGAAAAACTTGCCGTCCCTCATCGGACGTTTCGATCGAACATCGAGATCAGCGAAGGTGGCGACTAATGAGGCACGCGATTCACCGTCTCCGCGCCGGAGTTTTCGTCCTTACAGCGGCGGGCGTCTTCGTCGCCGACGACGTTCGCGCTTACGAAAACATCGGCGTCGCTTCATTTGTCCGCAACGAAGTGACTGGCGTTCTGCCGACGCGCACGATTTTGATCAATGTCGGCGAGAACGTCGTCCGGGACGAAATCGTGAAAACGTCTCAGGACAGCGTCGCCAAGCTTGTCTTGACCGACAGCTCGAATCTATCGATCGGGCCGAACTCTACGGTCAAGCTGGATAAGTTCGTCGCGGCGGGGGATTCAAACTATGGCAAGGCGACGATCAACGTGTTGAAGGGCGCCTTCCGTTTCACGACAGGCCATTTCGACAAGCGCGCCTATGAGGTCAAGACCGGCGTCGCGACCATCGGGGTCCGCGGCACGATCTATGAGGGCCGCGCCGAACCACAGCGAACGATCCTCAATGTGCTGGAGGGCGCCGTGCGGGTCCGCACCACGGACGGCCGGGTCTGCGATCTTTCCGCTGGACAATCGGCGGTCATCACCGCCTCAAACTGCTCGCCGGCAGCCGGCTTCGCGCCAAACTCCCAGATATTTGCGCAATATTGCGCCACGAGCCCGGCGCTGTGCGCGAAGGAAGAATTTTCGCAGCTGCAGCCGGAGCAGGAGAACAGGCAAGACTTCCTCGGCGGGGAAGATCCCGCAATGCTGCTCATGCCTGCCGCGGGGATCGGCGGAGGCATCGGCGCATGGCTCAAAAGCCGTTCGCATGCCGGAAGCTCGTTCTTGTTCCCGGCGCCGCTCCGCCCAGCCAGTCCGTGATTGGCGTTTCGACCGCCGCCAATCGCCAAGGAGCCCGCCGTAAAATTTCAAAGGCGAGGAGCGTCGCGGGGAAGAAGACCGGCGTTTTCGAAAGGTGTCTGAATTACAATGACTTCTCTTGAAGCGATGGCGGAGAGGGAGGGATTTGAACCCCCGATACGGTTGCCCGTATGCCGCATTTCGAGTGCGGTGCTTTCAACCACTCAGCCACCTCTCCGCAGCCATGGGCTGCCGCAAATAGCATGCGCCGGAACCGAGGATCAAGTCGATCGCGCTTCTTCTCCAGGCGACGCTAGCCTCAAAACATCGGCCTGCGTTCAAAACGGTTTTCAATCTAAACCGTTCGCACCGATTAGCGCCAAATCTATCCCCCGAAAAATATATACATAGATTGACACTTCGGAAAACTGCTGTCACGCTCCTGTCATGAGCGCCACACGCATTTTCAAATCCGGCAACAGTCTCGCGGTTCGAATTCCGCGCGGCATCGCTTTCGACGAGGGCGCCGAGGTGGTCGTGCGGCGCCAGGGCGGAAGTCTCGTGGTGACGCCGCTTCGGCTCGACATGGCCGAACTCGTCGCGAGGCTGAGGGCCGCGCCGCCGCCGAACGCCGTCGCCCGCCCCGAGTTCAAGCCGCCGAGGCGCCTGTTCGAGCCGCGCTAGCGCCATGGCTCGCTACCTGCTCGACACCAATGTTGTCATCGCCGCGGCGCTCGGCCTGCCCGGCGTGCTCGACCGGCTCTCGGCGCTCGAAATCGGCGATGTGGCGATTTCGGCGATCAGCCTCGCGGAGACGCTGGGCGGCGCGGGCGGCGCCGAAAATGACGGACGACTCGCCGAGAACGTCGCGCTCATCGCCAAGAATATCGACGTGCTGCCCTTCGATCGCGGCGCCGCGGACGCCTATGGCGCGCTGCTCGGCAAGGTCGACCAGAAGCGCCGCCGCACGCTCGACCGGATGATCGCCGCCCAGGCGCTCGACCTCGGCCTTACGCTGATCGCGGCCAACACCGAGGCTTTCGACGACATCCCGGGCCTTGCGATCGAAAAATGGGCGTGAGCGCGGCTACTCGACGTCCTCGACCTTCTCCGGTCCGCCGCCGTAGATACGCTGGGCCAGAGAGGCCTGCATGAAGTCGTCGAGTTCGCCGTCGAGGACTTCCGACGGCGTTCCCGAGGTGAAGCCGGTGCGCAGATCCTTCACCAGCTGATAGGGCTGCAGCACATAGCTGCGGATCTGATGGCCCCAGCCGATCTCGGTCTTCGAAGCCGCGGCCTTGTTGGCCTCGGCTTCGCGCATTTCGAGCTCGCGTTCGTAGAGCCTTGCGCGCAGCATGTTCCAGGCGGTGGCGCGGTTCTTGTGCTGCGAGCGCTCGGCCTGACAGGCGACGACGATGCCGGTCGGCAGATGGGTGATGCGGATCGCCGAGTCGGTGGTATTGACGTGCTGGCCGCCGGCGCCTGACGATCTATACGTGTCTATACGACAGTCCGACTCATTGATGTTGACTTCGATACGGTCGTCGACCACCGGATAGACCCAAACCGAGGCGAAGCTCGTATGGCGGCGAGCGTTCGAATCGAAGGGCGAGATGCGCACCAGGCGATGCACGCCGGATTCGGTCTTCGCCCAGCCATGGGCGTTATGGCCCTTGACGAGAATCGTGCCCGATTTGATGCCCGCCTCTTCGCCGGGCGTCTCCTCGATCACCTCGACTTTGAATTTGTGGCGCTCGCCCCAGCGGGCGTACATGCGAAACAGCATGCGCGCCCAATCCTGGCTCTCCGTGCCGCCGGCGCCCGAATGAACCTCGATGAAAGTGTCATTGCCGTCGGCCTCGCCGGAAAACAGCGCCTCGATCTGGCGGGCGCGGGCCGTCTTGAGGATCGCTTTCAGCGCCTCGACGCCTTCTTTTTCGGTCGCTGCGTCGCCCTCCGCTTCGCCAAGCTCGACCAGCGTCAGCGCGTCGTCGAGTTCGCGTTCGAGGCTGGAGAGCGCCCCCATCTGCTCTTCGAGCTGGGTGCGTTCGCGCATGAGTTTCTGGGCGGCTTCGGGATCGTTCCAGAGCGCGGGGTCTTCCGCCCTGACGTTCAGTTCGGCGAGGCGCCGTTGCGACGTATCGACGTCAAAGATGCCTCCTCAGCAGCCCGATGGACTGCTCGATGTCGGCTTTCAGCGCAAGCGGTTCGGCGCGCATTCTGTTCCTTCCGGGCCAGGCCCTGTTGATTTGGCGCGGAACTTAGGGGCGACGGCGGTGACTGTCAAAAACGCCGGAGTTAACGAAGCGATTGGCAATGCAATTAGTCACAGCGACTTGTGGCTATCGCGTTGACGGAACTGCGCCGTCATGCAACTCTGTGTTCATGCAACGTTCTCTCGGTAATGCTATGACGTCCAAGTCCCATTGCGATGAACCCGCCACGGATCTTCTAGCGTTTGCCGGCTCAAGTCGTTTTTCCACCGTTCTTGCAGACCCGCCGTGGCGATTTATCAACCGCACCGGAAAAATGGCTCCGGAACATCGGCGTCTGTCGCGCTACGGAACAATGACCGTTGAAGAGATCGCCAGACTGCCCGTAAGCCAAATCGTCAATCCCACGGCGCATCTGTATCTCTGGGTCCCCAACGCTCTGCTTCCGGAAGGTCTGCAGGTTTTGAGCGCTTGGGGCTTCCATTACAAGTCAAACATCGTCTGGCATAAACTTCGAAAAGATGGCGGCTCTGATGGTAGAGGCGTCGGATTCTATTTTCGGAACGTGACCGAGTTGTTGCTCTTCGGCGTGCGCGGCAAAAATGCGCGAACGCTTTCGCCGGGACGAACGCAGGTCAACTACATTGGAACGCGCAAACGCGAGCACTCGCGCAAACCTGACGAACAATATCAATTGATCGAGAATTGCAGTCCTGGTCCGCATCTCGAAATGTTTGCGCGCGGCGCGCGATCAAAATGGGCCGTATGGGGCAACCAAGCGGAAGACGGTTACGAACCTAATTGGGACACGTATGCACATAATTCGGCATCCGAGCGTCGGTTGGTCGCAGCCGAATGATCCGAATCTCCACAGGGTACTGACTTCGAAGAATGTTTGAATCGCTTATTTCCAAAGGATTTCAATTAGAGTTTCACTCTCACGCTCAAGCAATCTTGAGCGTAGATTTTTCTGAGGCTCTTGTTGAATTGGAGGCAGCTCTCGCCGAAACAACTATCCCAATCGAGGAGATCATCGCCGGAGGAGGAGGAGAGGCCAAGGGAACGCAACGCTTGCGAAAGGCACTGGTGGCCAAGGGTTGGGTTAAGACGACGTTCATCGTAGAAAGGCGAATTAATGGAATTCCGAAAGAGAGCCAGTCGCACGAGGTAGATCACGTTCGCACCTTTGAAAATGGCGCTCGAATCGCTTTGGAAATTGAATGGAATAACAAAGATCCGTTTTATGATCGTGATCTTGAAAACTACAAGCGCCTGCACGCAGATGGCGCGATTTCCGTTGGCGTCATCGTCACGAGAGGAAAATCACTTCACCAAAATATGCGTAGTTTGGTGCGCAGATTTGTGGATGAACATCTAATAGATGACTTCGATGGCTTGCGGGAATGGGGCTACGATCCCACGAGCAAGCAACGAACCGCAATCCTCAAACAGACCAGTCGACCGAGGGCGCCTTTATCTTTCCGCGAGGCGTTCACGACCAAATTCGTGGCGGACAAATATGGCGAGGCGACGACCCATTGGCGAAAGCTTGAAGACCGCGTGCGTCGCGGAGTAGGAAACCCTTGTCCATTACTTCTGATCGGTCTTCCGGATAGCATCGTCACCTTTCACGAAGGGAAACGCGCCCTCGACGAAATACAGGCTGATGACGCCGCGGAAGCGGGCGAGGTGCCTTCAGACTGAACGCTGCTCTCCCGCAATTCAGCCGCTAACCTCAATAGCTCCTGTCCGCCGGGCGATCGCGTCGCTCCCGTGCGGCCGGCTTCTGTTCCTCGCCTTCCGGCGCGCCGGCGAGACCCCAGCGGCGCATGAGAAAAAGCGCCGTCGCCGAGGCGAGGATGCAAAGAATCGTCGCGTAGAGCGTGCCGTTGTCGTCTTCCGTAAACAGCAGATTCTTGGTGTTCATGCCGAAATAGCCGGTGACGAAGGTCGCCGGCAGCAGCAGCATCGTGGTTAACGTCAACACATAGAGCCGGTCGTTGGTCTCGAGACTCAGCAGCGCGTTGAGTTCGTCCTGCAGAAGCCTGGCGCGTTCCTGAAGGCTGGTTACGTCCTGGGTCAGGGCGCCGGCGTGTTGAACGAGTCGCGCGGCGGCCTCCCGCAAATCGTCATCCCGCCGTTCGCCGATCTCCTCTTCGATCGCTTCGAGCCGCGCCACGGTCGTCGACAGGCCGCTGATCTGGCGCGCCAGGCGCACCGCGTCGCGGCGCGCGGCGCTGAGCGCCGGCCGCGCCAGGCGGCCGCGCTGATCGATGATGCGGTCCTCGACGCGATCGAAGGCCGCGCCAAGTTCGGCGGCTTTCCGCGCCAGCCCGTCGATCAGCGCATGCGTCAGCAGTTCGAACAGATCGATAGGCGACGCAAGGCAGGCGCCGCGATCGACGGCGATGCGCGTCTGCTCGACGCTATCCATCGGCAGCCGTCGCGCGCTGATGAAGAAGCTCGCGCCCGAGGCGAAGCGGACATAGTCGGTGCGCGACGTCGGACCGCCGAGATCGCGCTCGTAATCGAGCAGCGCGCCGCTGACGATTCCTTCCGAATATTCGAGATGCTGGTGGTCGACCGGATCGCACAGCGAATCGCGCGCGTGTTCGGGAAGCGCCTCGATCCGCGCCAACAGCGGGCGCGAGCGCACGTCGGCGAGATCCATGTGCAGCCACAGGAATCCCTCGCGCGGCGCGCCGATCGTATCGAAATCCTCGGCCGTTCCCGGCGCGGCTTCGCCATTCGCGCCGAACCGCACGAACCAGAGACACCCGGGAATATCGGCGCGCGGCGTTTGAGCGAGGCGGTTTGGGATCATAGCTGGCTCACGGAGAGGCGCGAGAACAGAGCCCGGCGAATTATAACAGGCTTACGACAGGCGCGGCGTCAATCCTCGGACAGCCGGGTCTTGCCCGGCCCGTGCGGCTCGACGAGCGCGCCGAAATCGTGCGGCTCCTTGCGGGCGCGCCTGAGCGCCGCATCGAGAAATTCGGTAAAGGCGTCGATGTCGCGCGCTTCGGTGCGATGGTTGATGATCGCGGCGCGGATCGCCGGAATCCCGTCGAGGATGGTCAGCGACGGCGCCGCCTCGCCGCGCTCATGCAGCTCCATGACGATTTCGCGGGCCAGCGACCCATCCTCATCGTCCTTGACGCCGAAACAGACGATATTGAGCGTCACCGGCGCCCGCAACACGAAGGCGTCCGACCGGACGATCCAGGATTCGAGCCGCTTCGCCATGACGCAGGTCTGCTCGATACATTGGCCGAGCCGCTTCGCGCCGAAGGTTTCGATGGTGAACCAGGCCTTGAGCGCGCGAAAGCTGCGCGACAGGTCGGGTCCGAGATCGCAGGGCCAGGTGTCGCCCGCCGCGAGTCCCCGCGGCGCGCGAGTCAGATAGGCGGCGTTGGCGGCGAAGGCGCGCTTATGGGCCTTAGGATCGCGGACCAGAAAAAAGCCCGCGTCATATGGAACATGCAGCCACTTATGAAAGTCGAAGGCGATGCTGTCGGCGCGCTCCAGCCCCTTGACCATCGGCTTCAGCGCCGGCGACAGCGCGGCGAGCGCGCCGAAGGCGCCGTCGACGTGGAACCACATATCCTCGCTGTGCGCCACGTCCGCGAGCCGGTCGAGTGGATCGATCGCGCCGGTGTCCACCGTCCCCGCCGTGCCGACGATCAGAAAGGGCCTGAAGCCCGCCGCCCGGTCGGCGGCGATGGCGCGGCGAAGATCGCGCACCCGTATCGCCCGGCGCTCGTCGGAAGGGATGAGGCGCAGATGCCGCGCGCCGAGTCCGGCGAGCTCCATCGCCTGGCGGACGCAATTATGCGCCTCCCGCGATGCATAGGCGATGAGCTGGCCGGATTGGGCGCAGAGTCCGTTGAGCCGCACGTCCTTATCGCCATAGGCCTGATCGCGCGCGACGAGCAGGCACAGGAAATTGGCGATCGACGTGCCGGTGACGAAAATGCCGCTGGCGTCCGCCGGAAAGCCGAAGGCCTGCGCCATCCAGGCGGCGATCTGGCGCTCGACGTCGATGGCGATATGGTTGCGTCCGCCGCAGTTCGAATTCATGCCGGCGGAGAGCATTTCCGCGATCATGCCGGCGGGGGTGCCGGCCCCCTGCGCCCAGCCCATGAACATCGGATGGGTGTTGCCGGTCGCGAAGGGCTTGATGTAGCGGTCGAAATCCTCGAGCACGGCGGAAAATGCGCGCCCTTCCTGGGGCAGCTCGCGCTTAAATCGCGCCTGCGCCTCCTCGCTCGGCGCCGTCCAGACCGGGCGCTGGCGCAAATCGCGCAGTTGGTCGAGCATCATGTCGAGCGCCCGATGGCTCTCGGCGCGAAATTCGTCCCAGTCTTCGGGATCGAGATTGACCGGCATGTCCACAGCCTCGCGCGCCGGCGGCTCAGCGGAGACGCAACGACGGTTGCGAAGGATCGCGCGAAGGCGTTTCACGCTCCTGCAAATAGCCGGGTTTCCCCGTCTGGCGCAACCTCATCTATTTTCCGATGCTTACGGCCACGGACCCGACATGTTCGACCTCGCCTTCCGCGCGGTCGCCTGCAAGAAGCGGTCCGACTCCCGACGGCGTGCCGGTGAAGATGAGATCGCCCGCCGCGAGCGTGACATTGCGCGACAGCGCCGCGATGATGTCGGCAACGCTCCAGATGAGATCGCCAAGATCGCCCTGTTGCCGAAGAACGTCATTGACCGAGAGCGCGATGCGCCCGCGCGTCGGATGGCCGATCTTTGCGACGGGGCGGATGGCGCCGATCGGCGCGGAATGATCGAAGCCCTTGGACATATCCCAGGGGCGGCCGGCGCTGCGCGCCGCCGCTTGCAGGTCGCGCCGCGTCAGATCGATTCCGGCGGCATAGCCGAAGACGCAGTCGAGCGCCTGCTCGGCCGGGATATCCGCGCCGCCGCGGGAGAGCGCCGCGACCAGCTCGATCTCATGGTGCAGATCGCTGGTGAGCGACGGATAGGGAATCGTCGCGCCGCTCTCGACGACGGCGTCGGCGGGCTTGGCGAAAAACACGGGCGGCTCTCCGCCTTTCGCCGGCTCTTTACCCATTTCTCTTGCATGCGCGGCGTAGTTCAACGCGATGCAGAAGATTCGCCGTACCGGAAAGCGCCTTACGTCCTGCGCAACGGCGACGCTTGGACTGGGCGGCGGCGCGAAGATGAAGTCGGCGGACATGTCTTTGCTTCCGTCTCCCGTTCAGTCGTAATCGGCGGGATCGAAGCCGCGCTGCGTACCGCAGAATTCGCAGGTGACGCCGATGCGGCCGTCGTCGCCGATCATGTCGGCCCGCTCCTGCGGGGAGAAGCTTTTCAGGAGCTTGTCGATGCGCTCGCGCGAACAGCGGCAGAATTCCTCAAGCGCGCGTTCGGCGAAAACCTTGACGCCGCGCTCATGGAACAGACGGTAGAGCAGCCGTTCGCTCGACAGCGCCGGATCGACGAGTTCATGATCTTCCAGAGTGGCGGCGAGCGCCTGACCCTCGGTCCAATGATCGTCGTCATCCTCCGGCGCCTCCTCAGCGCCGTCCGGCGCGTCGCCCGGAGGAAGATCGCGGGCGCGGGCGCCGCCCTGCGGCAGATATTGGAGGAGCAGGCCGCCGGCGCGCCAGCTGCTGCCCTGCGGCGTGACGCTTTCCGCCACAGCCAGCCTGACGAAGGACGGGATTTGCTCCGACTGCCGGAAATAGAGATGCGCCGCCTCGGCGAGGCTCTCTCCTTCCAGCGGCACGACGCCTTGATAGCGCGCGGCGTCTTCCTCCCGCTCGATGGTCAGCGCGAGATGGCCCCGCCCAAACAGCGCGGCCGGCGCGGCGTCGTGGATCTGCGCGACGCGCTCGGGATCGAAACGGGCGAAGCCGCGCAGCTTGCCCGGCGCGTCATAATCGACGACGAGCATGTCGACAGGGCCGTCGCTGCGCGTCTGCAGCTGAAAGCGTCCGTGCGATTCCAGAATCGAGCCGAGAAGCG
Source organism: Methylocystis sp. (assembly GCA_051061375.1). Classification (GTDB taxonomy): domain Bacteria; phylum Pseudomonadota; class Alphaproteobacteria; order Rhizobiales; family Beijerinckiaceae; genus Methylocystis. The sequence continues at coordinate 81,446 of JBPFDW010000030.1, forward strand.
CGGCCAGCGCCACCGCCTCGCCGAGCAGGCGCGCGACCTGCGGCGGATAGGCGTAATGATTGAGGATAGAATCGACCGTGGGGCCAAGTCGCGCGACTCGGCCGCGCAAATCGAGCGCTTCGACCGCGAAGGGCAAGATCCGATCGTCCTGGGAATGAAGCGCAACCGGCCGGCTCGGCGCCGGGTCGCCGCCTTGCGGCATCAGACCTGCCCCGGCGCGAGGCACCAGCACAGCACCCCCTTCTGGGCGTGCAGGCGGTTCTCCGCTTCGTCGAAGACGACCGACTGCGGCCCGTCGATCACCTCCGCGGCGACTTCCTCGCCGCGATGCGCCGGCAGGCAATGCATGAAGAGCGCATGTTTCGCCGCAGCGCCCATCAGTTTCGCATCGACCTGATAGGGCGCGAGCGCAGCGCGGCGCTGGTCCTCGTCGGCGTCGCCCATCGACACCCAGCAGTCGGTGATCACGGCGTCGGCGCCGGCGACCGCTTCATAGGCGTCGCGCGTCAGATTGATCTTCGCGCCATTGGCCTTCGCCCAGCCGACGAGTTCGTCGGACGGCGCGAAATCTTTCGGCGTCGCGACATTTATGGCGAAGCCCAGGCGGGCAGCCGCATGCACCCAGCTGGCGAGCACATTGTTGGCGTCGCCGCTCCAGGCCACCGTGCGCCCTTCGATCGGACCGAGATGTTCTTCGAAGGTCATCACGTCCGCCATCACCTGGCAGGGATGCGACTGTTTGGTCAGCCCGTTGATGACCGGCAGATTGCCGTAGCGCGCCAGCTCCATGAGGTCGGGATGCGAGAGAATGCGCACCATCACCGCGTCGAGAAAGCGCGAGAGCACGCGCGCCGTGTCGGCGATGGTCTCGCCGCGGCCCAATTGCATTTCGGCGCCGGTCAGCATGATCGTCTCGCCGCCCAGTTCGCGCATCGCAATATCGAAGGAGACGCGCGTACGGGTCGACGGCTTGTCGAACACCATGCCGAGATATTTGCCGGCGAGCGGCCGTTCGGTCGGCTCGGCGCCTTTGACTCGGCGCGCCTTGAGCGATTTGGCGAGATCGAGAATGTGGCGCAGCTCTTCGCCGGAATGATCCGAGAGGTCGAGAAAGCTCCGCGGCCGCGTCAGCGAATGGGCGGTCATCACGCTGCTCCGAGCTTTTCGGCCGGCGCGGCCAGCCGCGCGCATGCGGCGGAGAGGCGCGCCGCCGCCGCGGCGATGTCGCTCTCATCGATGACGAGCGGCGGCAGCAGGCGCACGACATTGTCTCCGGCGAGCACCGTCAACAGGCCTTCGGCGCGGGCGGCGGCGGCGAAGTCGGCGTTGGGAATTTTCATCTTTAGGCCGAACATCAGCCCTTCGCCGCGAATCTCCGCGATCAGCGAGGGATAGCGGTCCTCGAGTTCGGCGAGCCGCTGGCGCAGCAGCGCGCCGAGACGCGCGACGCTCGCCAGGAAGCCGTCCGCGAGCACGACGTCGAGCACGGCGCCGCCGACCGCCGTCGCCAGCGGATTGCCGCCGAATGTCGAGCCATGCGCGCCAAGCGTCATGCCCTTGGCCGCCTCGCGCGTCGCGAGACAGGCGCCGAGCGGAAAGCCGCCGCCGAGCCCCTTGGCGAGCGCCGCGACGTCGGGCGCGACGCCGGCATGTTCGCAAGCGAGAAACTTGCCGGTGCGGCCGACGCCGCATTGCACCTCGTCGAAGACGAGCAGCAGGCCGCGCGCGTCGCACAGCGCCCGCAGCCGCGCGAGGAACGCGGGCGAAAAGCCGCGCAGGCCGCCCTCGCCCTGAATGGGTTCGAGCAGCACGCCGGCGGTCTCTTGCGTGATCGCCGCTTCGACCGCGTCGTAATCGCCGAATGCGACCTGATCGAAGCCCTCGACCGGCGGTCCGAAGCCGTCAAGATATTTTGGGTTGCCGCCGGCGGCGATCGTCGCCAGCGTGCGGCCATGGAAGGCGCCTTCGAAGGTGATCAGGCGATAGCGTTCCGGCTGTCCGTTGACCGCGTGGAACTTGCGCGCGGTCTTGATCGCGCATTCCACGGCTTCCGCGCCGGAATTGGTGAAAAACACCAGATCGGCGAATGTCGCCTGGCAGAGCCGCTCGCCGAGGCGCTCGGCTTGAGGAATGCGAAACAGATTGGAGACGTGCCAGGGCGCGTCGGCCGCGCGCTTCAACGTCTCGACGAGATGCGGATGATTGTGGCCGAGCGACAGCACGGCGACGCCCGCGCTGAAATCGAGATAGCGGTCGCCGTTTTCCGCGGTCAGCCACGCGCCTTCGCCATGTTCGAACGCGAGATCGGCCCGCGGATAGGTCGGATAAAGCGCTGACGTCAAAAGCCCTGCTCCACGCCCCCCTCGTCGGCTTCGGCCGGAGGAAGCTTAAAAAAACAAAGCGCCGCCCTTTTGAGGGCGGCAGTTCGACAGGGATTTTAAGCGCGCCGCCCGACGCGGTCAAATCCGCAAGGCCTTATTATCATTGCGGCGCGCCGCGAAAAAATCGTTGCCGGTCTTTCGCGCAAACCGCGCTCTAAGCGTTTGGAATCGATCGCGTCGTCCGCGTCGAGACGATTCCGCCTGAACGCGGCGCGATCGAGCGGGGAAGCGGCGTCGCGGCGCCGCGCGAGAGTGAGTCCTTCGGGCAACAGTCTCAGTGAAAGGCTGTTGAGAACGCCAGCGCGCGCTTGCCAGCGCGACTCGCGCGTGATTCAAAGTAAACAGAACGTTTCTAGTCGGCGCCCGCGTCGCTTGTTCGGGCGCGTTCTCTCGAGTGTTGATGCGCGTCACATCGCCGCTGGGCTTCAGGCCAGCGCAGTGGTCGGAGGCAGACTCCGATCCGCGCGCGACCCGAAAGAATGGAGAAGCCTAATGTCATGGACCGACGAACGCGTCGAACTGCTCCGCAAACTCTGGAGCGACGGGCTGAGCGCCAGCCAAGTGGCGGCCGAACTCGGACCGGGCATCACGCGCAACGCCGTCATCGGCAAAATCCACCGGCTCGGGCTCGCCGAGCGCGCCAAGACGGTCAACGCGCAGCGGCCGCGGGTCGCCAAGGCGCCTCGTCAAACACAGCCCCGCATGAACGGCGCCGCTTCGCATGGCAATCTCGCCCTCGCTTTCGCGCCGCACGCGCTCACGGCGCCGCGGCATGCGCCCGAAGAAGAAGTGGTGATCCCGATGTCGGAGCGCGTCACGCTCATGGAGCTGCGCGAATCCATGTGCCGCTGGCCGATGGGCGATCCGACGTCCGCGGAGTTCCGCTTCTGCGGCGGCAAGTCGACGGTCGGCGGCGGGCCATATTGCGCCTATCATGCGCGCGTCGCCTATCAGCCGGCCCAGGATCGCCGCCGCGCGCGCGATCAGCTGAGGGGGCAGCGTTACGCGTAAGCCGCGACTTCGGTCATTCGTGACCGAAGGTCTCGTCGAAGGAATAGCCGGCCCCCCGCACCGTGCGGATCGGATCCTTTTCGCGCCCGCGGATCATGGCCTTGCGCAGCCGTCCGACATGGACGTCGACCGTGCGCTCGTCGATCTCGGCCGACATGCCCCAGACGCTGTCGAGGAGCTGCGCGCGCGTGAACACGCGTCCCGGCTTCTCCATAAAATATTCGAGCAGCCGGAATTCGGTCGGTCCAAGGTGAATTTCCCGCCCCGAGCGCCGCACCCGGCGCGTGTCGCGATCGAGATCGATGTCGCCGAGGGTCAGCCGCGAGGCGACGCGCTCGGGCCGCGCCCGGCGCAACAGCGCGCGCACCCGCGCCATCAGCTCAGGCGTCGAAAATGGCTTGACGACATAGTCGTCGGCGCCGACCGAAAGCCCGCGCACGCGCTCCCCTTCTTCGCCGCGCGCGGTCAACATGATCACCGGCATGTCCTTGGCGCTGTCGCGGGCGCGCAGACGCCGGCAGATTTCGAGTCCGGAAACGCCCGGCAGCATCCAGTCGAGTATGACGAGATCCGGCGGCGACTCGGCCAGTCGCAGCTCCGCCTCGTCGCCATTGTCGACATGTTCGACCTGATAACCTTCGGCCTCCAAATTGTAGACAAGAAGCGTCGCGAGCGATGTCTCGTCTTCGACGACGAGAATGCGCGGCGCTCGATCACTCTTGCCGCTGCGCTGTACGACGGTAGTCACTTCGTTCATTGCGCCGCCTCATCCTTGACGCCGAAGTCGGCAACGCGAGACTTCGGCCGCTCGATGGGCATCGCCTCGCCCGTGACGAGATAAATGACCGTTTCAGAAATGTTGGTGGTGTGATCGCCGATCCGCTCCAAATTCTTCGAGCAGAACAGGAGATGCGTGCAGAAGGAAATGTTGCGCGGATCTTCCATCATGAAAGTGAGGAGATCGCGAAAGACGGAATCCTCCAGCGCGTCGAGATCGGAATCGTTCTGCCACACCGCATGGGCGCGCTCGGTGTCGCGCAAGGCATAGGCGTCGAGCGCGTCCTTGAGCTGCATCGCGGCGACTTCATGCATGGACTTGAGACCGACGATGGCGCGCGGCACGCGGGCCTCCGACACGATCTTGAGCGTCCGGTTGGCGATGTTCTTGGCGAGATCGCCAACGCGTTCGATATCGCCGGAAATGCGGATCGCGGCGATGCATTCGCGCAGATCGACCGCGAGCGGCTGCCGGCGCGCAATGGTGAGAATGGCGTTCTCCTCGATTTCGCGTTGCAGCGCGTCGAGCCGCGGATCGCTGGAGACGACGCGGTGCGCCAGGTCGACGTCGAAGCTCGACAGGGCGTCCATCGCCTCCGCCAGCATTTTTTCGGCGACGCCGCCCATTTCGGCGATGCGGCGTCCAAGGGACTCAAGATCCCGGTCGTAGGATTTGACAGTGTGATCGCTCATGTGCGCCGTCCTTGAATCGCTGTTAGCCGAAACGGCCGGTGATATAGTCGAGCGTTCGCTTCTCTTTCGGCTTGTTGAACACGTCGTCCGTCTCGCCGAACTCGACGAGTTCGCCCAGATACATGAAGGCGGTGTAATCGGAAACGCGCACCGCCTGCTGCATATTGTGCGTGACGATCGCGATCGTGTAGCGGTTCGTGAGCTCGTCGATGAGCTCCTCGACCTTCGCCGTCGAAATCGGATCGAGCGCGGAACAGGGTTCGTCGAACAGGATCACTTCCGGCTGCACGGCGACGCTGCGGGCAATGCAGAGGCGCTGCTGCTGCCCGCCCGAAAGACCGAGCCCGCTGGTCTGGAGCTTGTCCTTGACCTCGTCCCAAAGCGCGGCGCCGCGCAGCGCCGTTTCGACGCGCTCGTCGAGATCGGCCCGCGGAAGTTTTTCGTAGAGCCGAATCCCGAAAGCGATATTCTCGTAGATCGACATCGGGAAGGGCGTCGGCTTCTGGAAAATCATGCCGACGCGCGAGCGCAGCGCGTTGATGTCGATCGCCGGGTCGAGAATGTTCTCGCCGTCAAGCAGAACCTCTCCCACGGCGCGTTGTCCCGGATAGAGGTCGTACATGCGGTTCAGCACTCGCAGCAACGTCGACTTGCCGCAGCCCGAGGGGCCGATGAAGGACGTAACCTTGTTGGCGTAGAGCGGGAGGCTGACGTTCTTAAGCGAGCGATCGCCGCTTCCATAATAAAAATCGAGACTACGCACCGAGACTTTTGTCGGCGGTTCTTTCGGGGCTTGGGCGGTGGCGTTCATTTAGACTTCCTCCGGCCGGCGCTCAGCGTGCGCGCGGCAATCGACAGGGCGAGAACTGTGATGGTGATGAGCAACGCGCCGGTCCAGGCGAGTTGCTGCCAGTCCTTGTAGGGCGACAGCGCGAACTGGAAGATCACGACCGGCAGACTCGCCATCGGCGCGGCGAGGTCGGTGCTCCAGAACTGATTGTTGAGCGCCGTGAACAGGAGCGGCGCGGTTTCGCCCGAAACCCGCGCGATCGCGAGCAGAATGCCCGTGACGAGGCCAGCCTTCGCGGCGCGATAGGCGACGCTGGCGACGACATGCGCGCGCGGGGCGCCGAGCGCCGAGGCGGCCTCCCGCATCGAGCCGGGCACGAGCAGCAGCATGTCCTCGGTCGTTCGCAGGACGACGGGGATAACGAGCAAGGCAAGCGCCACGGCTCCGGAGATCGCAGAGAAATGGCCCATCGGATGCACCATCACCGTGTAAACGAACAGACCGATAACGATTGACGGCGCGCTGAGCAGAATGTCGTTGATGAAGCGCACGACGGTGGTGAGCTTGGCGTAGCGGCCGTATTCCGCCATGTAGGTTCCCGCCAGCATGCCGAGCGGCGTGCCGATCGCGACGCCGATGATGGTCATGATCAGCGAACCGACGATCGCATTCAGCAATCCTCCGTCGCTCCCGGGCGGCGGCGTCATCTGAGTGAACACCGCCAGCGACAGGCCGCGGAAGCCTTCGTAAAGAAGCGAGATGAGGATCACAAACAACCACGTCAGCCCGAATAGGGCCGCGATCCAGCAGAGCGTCACGGCGACGGAATTCGCGCCGCGTCGAGATGCGTAAAGCGACATAGAGCGGCTCCCGTTACGCTGACTTTTGTTCGATGCGCATCAGCATGTAGCGCGCGATCGCCAAAACGATGAAGGTGATGACGAACAGGATCAGGCCCAGTTCGATCAGCGCCGACGTATAGAGATCGCCGACGGCTTCGGTGAACTCATTGGCGATGGTCGCTGAAATGGTCGTTCCGGGCGCGAGGAGCGATCCGGAAATCTTGTGCGCGTTGCCGATGACGAAAGTCACCGCCATCGTTTCGCCCAGCGCCCGGCCCAGCCCCAGCATGACGCCGCCGATCACGCCGACGCGCGTGTAGGGAATCACGACGTTGCGCATCACTTCCCAAGTGGTGCAGCCGATGCCCCAGGCCGCCTCCTTGAGAACTGGCGGGACGGTCTCGAACACGTCGCGCGAGATCGAGGCGACGAAGGGCAGCACCATGATCGCGAGAATGAAGCCCGCCGTCAGCATGCCGATGCCGTAAGGCGGGCCCGCGAAGAGCGCCGAGAACACTGGAATGTCGCCGAAGGCCGCAATCAGCGCCGGCTGCACATGCTCTTGCAGAAACGGCGCCAGCACGAAGAGGCCCCAGATGCCGTAGATGATCGAGGGAATGCCGGCGAGGAGTTCGATCGCGGTTCCGATCGGCCGGCGCAGCACATGCGGACACAGCTCGGTGAGGAAGGTGGCGACGCCAAGCCCGACCGGAATCGCGATCGCCATGGCGATGATCGAGGTGACGAGCGTTCCGTAGATCGCCGGCAAGGCGCCGAAATTTTCGGTGACCGGATTCCACGACTGCGACACGAGAAAGCCGAAGCCGAACGTCTTGATCGCCGGCAACGAGCCATAGACAAGCGAAACGATGACTCCGCCGAGGATCACCAGCACGGCGACGGCGGCGCCGCGCGTGACCTGACTGAAAATGCGGTCGATCAGCGCTAGCCGACCCAGAACGCGCGTTCGATCGGCCGCGACCGATGGCGACGTTGCTTGCTGCAAGACTACTTCCGACATGGTTGAACCCGCCTCCTGGCCGGCGCCGTTCGCGTCGCGCCGGTGTGGTTCGATCGAGAACATTTGATCAACTCCCGGCGCCGCGCACCGCCGCACATTCTACCGACGGCCGCTCCATGCGGCCGTCGAAGTTCTTGAATCCAAACCGCGCAGTTCTAGCCTTCGTCAATGGGACAACGGCTTGCCGTCTGCGCCCTTAACATTGGCCCAGCTTTTCTTGATGAGCTCGACGACCGGTTTCGGCATCGGGATATAATCGAGGTCTTCCGCCATCTTGCCGCCATGCGCGAAAGCCCAGGAGAAGAATTTGAGCGCCTCGGCCGCAGCCGCGTCGTCCTTTGGCTCCTTAGGGAGCAGGATGAAGGTCGCCGCCGTGATCGGCCAGGCTTTTGCGCCAGGCTCATTGGTCAGGATTTCGTAAAAGCCCTCGGCGTGGGACCAGTCGGCCCCAGCGGCGGCGGCCTGGAACGAGTCCATGCCCGGCGCGACCACTTTGCCGTCCTTATTGATCATCTTGGTGTGGGTCATCTTGTTCTGCTTGGCGTAGGCGTATTCGACATAGCCGATCGCGCCCTTGGTGTTGGCGACGTTGTTGGCGACGCCTTCATTGCCCTTCGCGCCGATGCCGACCGGCCATTCGACCGAGGTGTTCTCGCCAACCTTCGACTTCCAGTCGGGCGAAACCTTCGACAGATAATTGGTGAAGTTAAAGGTCGTTCCCGACCCGTCCGAACGATGAACCACGACAATCGACGCCGCAGGAAGCTTCGCCTTGGGGTTAAGCTTCTTGATCGCCGGGTCGTCCCATTTGGTGATTTCGCCGAGGAAAATCTTGGCGACCGTTGCGCCGTCGAGCGTAAGCTCGCCGCCCGAAATGCCCTCGAGATTGACCACCGGCACGATGGCGCCGATCACCTGCGGCCATTGAATAAGCGCCGCGGCCTGCAATTCGTCGGGTTTGAGCGGCTGGTCGGAGGCGCCAAATGTGACGGTGCGCGCCTTCACCTGCTTGATGCCGCCGCCAGAGCCGATCGACTGGTAGTTGAGGCCGCTACCCGTTTCCTTCTTATATGCTTCGGCCCATTTGGCGTAGATCGGATAGGGGAAAGTGGCGCCGGCGCCGGAAATGTCCAGCGCGCTCGCCGCGCCAGCCATGACGGCGAGAGCCAGCGCTGCGCCCGCGCCGCGCTTGAAAATCGTCGAGATCATTTGAAGGTCTCTTTTGCTCGAGAACAGGTGTGCGATGCGCCCCGCGTCATCGCGCGCCAGAACCTATCGGTCCGACAATAGGTTTTTGTGACAAAAACATAACAGCATAGTGACAATAATATTACTTGAATATCATATATTTAAACAATTCACACCACCTCGCTTCCCGGCAAAATGACGCGAAACAACGTTCCTTCGCCGAGCGCGGACTCGATCGCCAGCCGACCGCGGTGGCGCAGCACGATATGTTTGACGATAGCGAGCCCCAGACCGGTGCCGCCCTTGGCGCGGCTCTTGCCCGCATCGACGCGATAGAAGCGCTCGGTCAGTCGCGGGATATGCTCCGGCGCGACTCCGGGACCGTAATCGCGCACCGACAGGACGACGAGCGCGCCCTTACGGACGAGCGATATGTCGATCGGCTTGCAGGCGCCGTGCTCGGCGCAGCCATATTTCAACGCGTTTTCGACGAGATTCTCGATGACGCGGGCAAGTTCGTCACGATCGCCCGGCGCGACCACATTCGGCTGCAGATCGAGATTGATGGCGATGCCCCCGTCCTCGGCCATTTGCGACAGCGTATCGACGATATGGGCGACGAGCAGCGTCAGATCGACAGGCGTCGCCGGCCGAAGATGCATGTGCTGCTCGATGCGCGACAGCGACAGAAGATCGTCGACCAGCCGCGCCATCCGCTGCGCCTGCTCGCGCATGATGGCGAGAAATTTGTCGCGCGTTTCGCCGTCCTCGCGCGCTGGTCCTTGCAGCGTCTCGACAAATCCGAGCAGGGAGGCGAGCGGCGTGCGCAGCTCATGGCTGGCGTTCGCCACGAAGTCGACGCGCATGCGTTCGACGCGCCGGGATTCGGTGAGATCGCGCAGGCTCACCATGGCGGCGGGCTCGAAGCCTTCGATCTGCATCGGCGCGATATGGGCCTCGAACCAGCATTCCACCGGCAGGCGCTCGACCCAGACGGTCTTCTCGGCCTCGCCGCCGCCGAGCACGCGGGCGACGGCGTCGAGCATGTCGGGAGAGCGAAGACCTCGGGAAAGCGGTTCATTCAGTCGAATTGCGGGCGAGAGACTCTGCGCCGCCGCGTTTACCGCGACGACATGCGTTTCGGAGTCGATGACAAAAATCGGCTCCGGAAGCGCATTGATCACCGGCGCCAGGAGAGCCATCGCCTGATCGCGCCATCTGCGTTGTTGAGTCGACAGGGTCATCGCCATTGGCCCGGCGCCGGTCAATTCGAGCGCTCCTCCACGATGCGGGCGATCGCCTCGCGCAAGGTCGCCCAGCGGCGCGCGCCTTCATCGGCGCCCAGAAGCGCAAGCGCGACGACGAAGGGGATGAAATAATAGACCATGCGAAACAGAAGCAGCGACGCCAGAACGCTTTCCTGCGAGCTTGCGGGAATGGCGTGCAGCATGGTCGCTTCGAAGACGCCGATGCCGCCCGGCGCATGGCTGATCACGCCGAGAATGCAGGCGACGATATAAACCGCCACGAATGGCACGAAATCCAACGGAACGCCGGGCGGAAGCAACACATAGAGCGCGCCCGAGGCGCAGCAGAGATCGGCGACGCCGAGCGCGAACTGCGCCACCGTCGGAACAAAGCCGGGAAGATCGAGCGCATGGCCGCGAAGCTCGATGCTGCGGCGCTCGAACGTCACCCAGCCAAAATAAAACAGCACGCCGCCGAGTATCAGCACGCCCGGAATGACGTGAAGGATTGCGGGCGCGCCGTCGAGCGCGGCGAGCGCGCTCGCGCCGTAAACGAAGCCGACGCCCATCATCAGCGTCATGCCGAGCCAGAAGGTGACGCCGGCGAAAACGGTGATGTTGGCGACCTGCAGCGCGCTCAGCGCGACGCGCGAGTAGATCCAGTAGCGGACGGCGGCGCTGGTGATGATCGGAAATCCGAGATTGAAGGAAATGGCGTAGCTCGCGAAGGAGGCGAGTGCCGCGACGCGATAGGGCGCATGCGCGCGCATGTGCCACAAAGCGACGACGTCATAGCCGGTCAGGAAGACATAGGAGAGAGCGGAGAGCGCCAGGGCGGCGAGGATCTGCGTCGCGCTCGTCGCCCGAAAGGCGTTCACCAGATCGGCGTAGCTCAGGTTCGAAAGCGTCTTTCCGAGAATGTAAGCGGCGAGCGCAAAGACCGCGAGACTGGCCGCGACGCCGAGCGCGCTCAATGCGCCCTTGGGCAGCCGGAGGCGAAGCGAATCAAGAAATCCAACGCTTTCTGGGGGCCTCACGACCGGCAGGCCCGGCGTCGAGGCTTGCATCATTTCATTATCCTCCTGAGTCACGCTGCCCCCGCGCCAGCTGCAACCCGGTTGTTGGAGCGATCAATGCGCAATCCTCTCGATCGATTTTTCGCTTGACCTTTGTCGCACGTTCGTCGCTTCGCTCCTCATCGGTTCAATCCCTCAATCATGTCATGCAGATGACTGGAGCGCAGAGCGGAGACGTTCGAGCTTCCCAAGAGCTTGGCGCGGCGCCCGGCGCCGTCAAGCCCCAACCGCGTTTCAACGCTCACATCCTTGACCTGCGAGGCGCGCGATCTAGCTGCCGCGAGACGGCGTGAGCCAGAAAGCCGCAAGCGGCAACCCAAAGGAACACCCATATGCGCTCCATCTCCAAGGAAATGCAGGCCTGCATCGACGCCTGCCTGAGCTGTTATCAGATGTGCTTCGGCATGGCCATGAACCATTGCCTCGAACAGGGCGGCGAACATGTGAAGCCCAGCCATTTTCGGGCGATGATCGCCTGCGCCGACATGTGCCGCGACAGTGCGCAGATGATGCTGATGAATGCGCCGCAAGCAAGACAAATGTGCGCGCTTTGCGCCGAGGTTTGCGAAGCCTGCGCCAAGGAATGCGATCCAATTGCGGACATGAAGGCGTGCGCCGAGGAGTGCCGTCGCTGCGCCGAGGAATGCCGCAAAATGTCGGGACGCAAAATGGCCGCTTAGCCGCTGCGGGACAATCGACTTGGCGGCTATTTGCCGCCAAGTCCCAAAATATAGCTTGCAAGCGAGTCGATCTCTTCACGCGCGAGAATGAAGTTCGGCATGTTCCGGTGCGATGAGCGCAGGAACACTTTGAGCGACAATTCCGTCGTCGACGGCATCTTCGCCACGTCAAGGAAGCGGGGCGCCTTCGGATCGGGGCTCTTGGCCTCGGCGCCGCGTCCGATCGCATGGCATGAGGCGCATTCGGTCTTGGCGATATGTTCGCCGGCCGCCGGATCGGCGCTGGCGGCGATCGCCGGCGCCGCAATCAGGGCCAGGACCAGGGACAGGGCAATCCTCATTCGCTCACTCCTCGCCGTTGAGGTCTTCGGGACGGGGCTGCAACATGATGTTGTAACCAGCGTCGACGAGATGAACTTCGCCGGTGACGCCGCCCGAGAGCTCAGACAGGAAATAGAGCGCCGAGCCGCCGATTTCATCGAGGGTGATCATTCGGCGCAGCGGGCAATGCTTCTTCTGGAACGCGCCCATCGCGCGCGCGCCGGTGATGCCGGCGCCCGCCATCGTGCGCACCGGACCAGGCGACAGGGCGTTGACCCGAATGCCGCGATCGCCGAAATCGGCGGCAAGATAGCGCACCGACGAATCGAGCGCCGCTTTCGCCACGCCCATGACATTGTAGTTCGGCATGACATGGGTGCCGCCGCCGAAGCTCACCGTCAGCAGCGATCCGCCCTTCTTCATGAGAGACGCGGCGCGGCGCGCGGCCTCGGTAAAGGAGAAGCACGAAATCACCAGGGTGCGGATGAAATTTTCTCGGCTTGTGTCGGCGTAAAGCCCCTTCAATTCGCTCTTGTCGGAATAGGCGATGGAATGGACGAGAAAGTCCATCTCGCCCCAGTCATATTCGAGACGGGCGAAGACGTCGTCGACGGTCGAAATGTCCTCGACGTCGCAAGGCAGAACGAGGCTCGACCCAAGCTCCTGAGCGAGCGGCTTGACGCGTTTGCCGAGTCCCTCGCCCTGATAGGTGAAGGCGAGCGTCGCGCCATGACGCGCCAAAACGCGCGCAATGCCATAGGCGATCGAATGATCATTGGCGACGCCCATGATGAGCCCGCGCTTACCCTGCATCAAATTGCTGGCGACCGTCATAGACAAACATTCCTCGGAAAGATGACGCGCCCGCAAGGCATCGCAGTTGCATGACTGCAAGCACGCGACACGCGTTACGCCGTTCTTGAGAGTCGACGCGCTGCCGCGCCAGTAAAGGCAACATTAAGTCATCAAGCGTCCGGATGCTTGAACGCCAATGTCGCATTGGTGCCGCCGAAGCCGAAGGAGTTCGACAGCACCGCGCCGAGCTTCACATTGTCGCGGCGCGCCCGCACGATGGGCATGTCGGCGAACTCGGGGTCGAGTTCCTCGATATTGGCGCTTTCGCAGATGAAGCCGTTCTGCATCATCAAAAGCGAATAGATCGCCTCCTGCACGCCAGTCGCGCCGAGCGAATGGCCGGTCAGGGATTTGGTCGCGGCGATCGGCGGACATTTGTCGCCGACGCCGAACACTTCGCGCAAAGCTTCGATCTCCTTGGCGTCGCCGACCGGCGTCGCGGTGGCGTGCGGATTGATGTAGTCGATCGGGCATTTCACCGTCGCGAGCGCCTGTTGCATGCAGCGCACCGCGCCTTCTCCCGAGGGCGCAACCATGTCATAGCCGTCGGACGTCGCGCCATAGCCGGCGACCTCGGCGTAGATTTTCGCGCCCCGCGCCTTGGCGTGTTCGAATTCTTCCAGCACCAGCACGCCGGCGCCGCCGGCGATGACGAAGCCGTCGCGATTCTTGTCATAGGCGCGCGAGGCCGTCGCCGGGCGATCATTATAGGAGGAGGACATCGCGCCCATGGCGTCGAAGAGGACCGAGAGCTCCCACTCCAATTCCTCGCAGCCGCCGGCGAAAATCATGTCCTGCTTGCCGTGCTGGATCAGCTCATAGGCGTTGCCGATGCAGTGATTGGACGTGGCGCAGGCCGAGGAAATGGAATAGTTGACGCCTTTGATCTTGAACCAGACAGCGAGCGTCGCCGAGGCGGTCGAGCACATGCATTTGGGCACGGCGAAGGGGCCGACGCGCTTGGGCCCCTTGGTGCGGGTGATGTCCGCCGCTTCGACAAGCGTATGGGTCGAGGGGCCGCCGGACCCCATGATGATGCCGGTGCGCTCATTGGAGATTTCCGCCTCGGTCAGGCCGGCGTCGGCGATCGCCTGATCCATGGCGACATGGTTCCAGGCCGTGCCGGTCGCATGGAAGCGCATGGCGCGGCGGTCGACCATCGTCGATGGGTCCAGCGACGGCAGTCCGTAGACCTGCGAGCGAAAGCCGAGTTCGGCGTATTTTTCCGCGCGCACGATGCCGGATTTCGCCTCGCGCAGCGAGGCGACGACCTCCTGCGTGGTATTGCCGATCGAGGACACGATGCCCATGCCGGTGACGACGACTCGTCTCATCTCGCTCTCCCCTGGCGCGCGGTCCGCTGTCTCGCGCGTGCTTGCCTATCCGTTTCAGGCCGCCGGCGCCTCTTTGGCGAGGCAGACCTTGAGGTCCTTGGCCTCGTAAATACGCTCGCCATCCGCCGCGACCCAGCCGTCGGCCAGCCCGATCACGAGCTTGCCGGTGCGCAGCCGCGTGAAGTCGACGCCATAGGTGACGAGCTTGGTGTGCGGCCGCACCTGGCCCGAGAATTTCACCTCGCCGACGCCGAGCGCCATGCCGCGCCCCGGATTGTCGAGCCAGGCCAAGTAAAACCCGACCATCTGCCACAGCGCGTCGAGGCCAAGGCAGCCGGGCATCACGGGATTGCCCTTAAAATGGCAGTCGAAGAACCAGAGGCTCGGCTTGACGTCGAGTTCGGCCCGCATATAGCCCTTGCCATGCGCGCCGCCCTCCTCGAAAATTTCCGTGATGCGGTCGAACATCAGCATCGGCGGCAGCGGCAGCTGCGCATTTCCAGGGCCGAACAGCCTCTCCTCGCCGCACGCCAGTAAATCCTCGTAGCCGAATGAGGAGCGCCTTTCGCCCATATTTCCCTGTTCCTCGCTTTTGGGCCTCTATGGGCCCATCCTCCCCGAGCGCCATCCGGCGCGCCCTTGTTTTTTCCGGCGCCGGCGGGGGCGCCGCTTCTGGGCGAAGCGATCCGTAACATAGGCTCGCGCGGGCCGAAAGCGTCGTGGCGAAAAGGCCGCAACAGCCGAGCGGCGTTGAATTTCCCGCCATTGTCCCTATGATGCCAGGGGAAAACCGCCAGTAGAAAGCCGCGAATGGACGCCGACCAAACGCCGATCGCTCCGCCCGACGCTTCGAAGCCCGACGCTTGCCCGCGCAAGCCGGTCGGCGAACTGCTGGCGGACGCGGGGCTGCGGCCGACTCGCCAGCGGCTGGCGCTGGGCGAACTGCTGTTCGGACCGGACGGCGACCGCCATGTGACGGCGGAGCGGCTCTATGAAGAGGCGCTCGCGGCCAATCTCTCGGTCTCGCTCGCCACGGTCTACAACACGCTCCACCAGTTCACCCAGGCGGGCCTGCTGCGCGAAATCGCCGTCGACGGGGCGCGGGTGTATTTCGACACCAACACCGCCGACCACCATCATTTTCTGCTCGAGGACGACGGCGAGCTTTACGACATCGCCGGCGCGAACGTATCGGTTTCCGATCTTCCCCGGCCGCCGGACGGTTTGCGCGTCGCGCGCGTCGATGTCGTCGTGCGTCTACGCCGCGCCTGAGGCCGCCCTATCTTAGGAAAGGAAGATATGGTTCCAAAGGGTTCGGCGTCGCTTGAGGGGCGCCGAACTCTTCGAGACTCGGGCGGGGCGATGGCGCAACGGGCGGCGGAAAGAGAATCTGATCTTACCTACGCGCAGTTCAAGGCGCTCGCCAACTCGATCCCGAACCTCGCCTGGATGGCGCGACCGGACGGCTGGATATTCTGGTACAACGACCGCTGGTATAAATACACCGGCACGACTCCCGAGCAGATGGCGGGATGGGGATGGCAATCCGTCCATCATCCGGATGTGCTGCCCAAAATGCTGGAGCGCTGGACGCATGCGCTGAAGCACGGCGAATTCTTCCAGATGATCTTTCCGCTCAGAGGCGCCGACGGACTCTACCGGCCCTTCCTGACGCGCGTCGAACCCTTGCGCGAGAACGGGGCCATCGTCGGCTGGTTCGGCACCAACACCGACGTCACCGAACAGGAACGCGATCGCGAGCGCTTGCAGCTTCTCATTCACGAGCTCAATCATCGCGTCAAGAACACGCTTGCGACGGTTCACTCGATCGCCATGCACTCGCTGCGCGAACTCAAACCGAATTGCGTCGAACTGTTCGAGAACCGCCTGCTGGCGCTGGCCGCCGTGCATGACGTTCTTACGCGCGAGAATTGGACGAAAGCGCAGGTCGGCGAACTCATCGGCACCGCGATTGCGCCGGCGGGCCATGAAAATTTCGACATATCGGGGCCTCCAATCGACGTTTGTCCGCGCATTGCGGCGGTTCTGGCGATGACGCTGCACGAATTATGCGCCAACGCCGTCATCCACGGATCGCTGTCGAAGCCGGGCGGACGAATCGCCGTCGATTGGAGCGTCGACTCCGAATGCCGAACGCCCATGCTCCATCTCGCCTGGCGCGAGCATGGCGGCCCTCCGGTCGCGCCCCCCGCGAAGAAAGGATTCGGCATGCGACTGATCGAGAAAACGATGGCGTCCGACGCTGGCGCTCGGGTCGCGGTCGAGTTTCCGCCCGAAGGACTGCGCTGCACGATGGACATTCCTCTCGCCGCGGACGTGCTCAGATGAGCGCTCCGCGGGTCCTGATCGTGGAAGACGAGGCCGTCATCGCCATGGCGCTCGAAATGTTCCTCGAAGAACTCGGCGCGCAGGTCGTCGCCACCGCCGGCAATGTGCAAGACGCCTTGCAAAAGGCGACGAGCGAAGACTTCGACCTCGCCTTTCTCGACGTCAATCTCAATGGCCAGAAGGCGCATGTTCTCCCCGGCGTGCTGGAGCGCCGGCATAAGCCCTTCGCCTTCGTGACCGGCTATGGCGACGAGGGCGTGCTCGGCGCCCACGCCAATGCGCCGGTCGTCGCCAAGCCCTTCAGTCGCAGCGCCATTTCAGCGGCGCTCGAGCAACTCAAGAGCCGACTGCCGGCGCGCCCGTCCGCGTGACTATTCGAATTTCTCGTCCGGATAGACGCCCCAGAGATTTTCCTGCTGGATGTAGCCGTCGAATCCCTTGCCGGCGATGCGGCACCATTTGCCGTCGCAGCCGCGCAGATTGCCGATGACGCCCGGGCCGAGCTTCGCCATCGGCGTTTTATGATCTTCGGCGACGAGTAGCTGCGGCTCCTTTTTCCAGGGCGCGACCAAAGCCGTGCGCCGTCCCGACAGCAGCGAATGCAGCACCCAGCCCTCGGCGCCTTCCGAATCGCGGATCTTGCGCCAGGTTTCGAATTCGGCGGTGATTTCGACCGGCAGCGCGGCGCGTTCATAAATCCACAGGGTCGGATGTTCCTTGCTCGGCCCCTCGCGCACATTCACGCGATCGGATTTGAGGCTGACGTAGCGCGGCAGGGGCAGACCGCTGACCGGACCCTTCTGAGGCTCCAGAGCCTGCGCGTGCGCTGCGCAAAAAAGCGCTGAGAGGAGCGCCGCGGCGAAGGCGGCGACGCCGCCCCCCGAACGATGTCGGAAATGTTTCGAAGCCTCTGTGAAAGCCGTCGAATTTGGCGCAAATTCTGCATTTATTCGCGACATGGTGGAGTGATCGCTCGCTTGTCTTTGGCCCGTCATCTGCTAGGAAGTCGAATGCGTCCGCGAAAGGGGACGTATTGGTTTTGTCGCTGACCGCCGTTAAGACCCGGTTGAAGCCGGCGAAATTCGCCGGCGCCTTTTCTTCCGCCGCCGCCAAGCGGCGAAGATCATCATCGCAATCGCAGAAACGCTGCTGCGACACAACATAAACGCGGAGGCGGACCAGGGATATGCCGAAAAAAAAGCCGCTTGTCGTCGTGTCGCGCCGTCTGCCCGAGGTGATCGAAACCCGCATGTGCGAGCTGTTCGACACGCGCCTCAACGAAAGCGACAAGCCGCTCACGCATGACGAACTCGTCGAGGCCATGCGCACCGCCGACGTGCTGGTGCCCACCATCACCGACCGCATCGACTCCCATCTCATCGCTCAGGCCGGCGAGCAAATGAAGCTCATCGCCAATTTCGGCAATGGCGTCGACAATATCGACGTCGCTTCGGCCCTCGACCGCTCGATCACGGTGACCAATACGCCCGGCGTCCTGACCGAAGACACGGCCGACATGACGATGGCGCTGATCCTTTCCGTCGCGCGCCGTCTGGTCGAAGGCGCCAATGCGATTCCGGACGGCTCCTGGCCAGGCTGGTCGCCGACCTGGATGCTCGGCCACCGAATCACCGGCAAGAGACTGGGCATCGTCGGCATGGGCAGGATCGGCCAGGCCCTGGCGCGGCGGGCGAATAGTTTCGGTCTGTCGATCCACTACCACAATCGCCGGCGGCTCGGCGCCGAGATCGAAGAGCAATTGGAGGCGACCTACTGGGAGTCGCTCGATCAGATGCTGGCGCGCGTCGATATCGTGTCGATCCACTGCCCGCACACGCCGGCGACCTATCATCTTCTCTCCGCGCGCCGGCTTTCGCACCTGCGTCCCCACGCCATCATGGTCAATACCGCGCGCGGCGAGATCGTCGACGAGAACGCCCTGGTGCGCATGCTGGAGGCCGACGAGATGGCCGGCGCCGGCCTCGACGTCTTCGAGCATGAGCCCGCGGTCTCTCCGAAACTGCTAAAGCTCGCCAAATCCGGCAAGGTGACGCTGCTGCCGCATATGGGCTCCGCGACCATCGAAGGCCGGATCGATATGGGCGAGAAGGTCATCATCAATATCAAAACCTTCATGGACGGCCACCGCCCGCCTGACCGCGTCCTGCCGAGCATGCTATAAGGCGCTGCGCCGCAGGCAGGAGGGAGCCGCGGCCGGCCGTTTTACTGGGAGGGTGATTGACGCGATGAACAGGATTTTGCTCGCCTTAGCCGCCTCGCTCTTCGCCGTTGCGCTCGCCGCCGCGCCGGCCGGCGCCAAGAGCGGCCCGAAGCCGCCTCAGGGAGCGGAGCAGCAGAAGCAGCCGGAGGACGAAAACAAGGAGACCGGCGGCATTCCGCGCTACCAGCCGTTCCCGCACAATCAGAATTTCGTGCTCAAGGAGATCAACGGCAAGGCGCCGCCGGTGGAGATGTGGATATCGATCGATTCGACAGGCCGCGCCAATGGCTTCTCCGGCTGCAAGAACTGGTCGGGCATTTTCGTCATCGGCCCCAACCGGCTCGGTCCGCGCACCATGCCGGCGATCAACGAACGCAAATGCGAAGGCCCGCTCGCAGCCGTCGAGCGCGACTATTGGGGGGTCCTGCTCTCCGGTCCCTATTGGGACACCAAGGGAGACGATCTGATCCTGAAAGGCGCACAGGGCGGCGTGCTGCGTTTCCAGCGGTCGCTGTAGCCGCGGCGCCCGAGGCGGCGCGCGAAGCGATGCTGGACGCAGTCCAGCCTCGCGGAGCCTTTCCGGATCGCTTCGGCGCAAGCGCCTCGCGCGGACGGTGAATTATTTCACCGGCGAGGCGAGCAGCGGACAGGGCGCCTCATGCAGCACGCGCTCGGTCGTCGAGCCGCGCAGCGCCTCCATCAGGCCCTTTCGGCCGCGCGTCGGCATGGCGATGAGATCGGCCTTGATCTCCTTGGCATAGCCGAGAATGGTCTCGACCACCGGTCCCTTGCGCAGCTCGATATGCGGGAGCAGCCCTTCGAAAATCGGCAGTTCCTCGCCGACATGCAGCATCATGACGTCGGCGGCCGGATTGAGACGATGCGCGATGTCGGCGACGTGCCGAAAGGCGTCGAGCGGCGAGACCGTCGCCTCGACCGGCATCAGCACGGTGTTGAGCGACACCGCGCCGGTCTCGCGATCGACGAACCCCTTCTGGTCCTCGCGCAGGAACAGCGCCGGCACATGAGTCTCGCGCGCCGTCTCCTCCGCGATCGACCCCTCGAACAGGCGTTCCAGCGCGCTGCGCGACCGCGTCATCATCACCAGAAGATCGCACAGATGCCGCTCGGCATAGGCGGAAACCCCCATCACCGGCGATTCCGATTCGACCGCGGCCTTGACGAATTTGACGCCGAGCTGTTCGGCCGCCTCGGCCCGCGTCGCGGTCGGCGCGATCATCTTCCAGCGCGCCAGCATTTCGCGCACCTGGGGAAAGCGATCCCAATCGTCCTCCTCGGTCTCGGGCGCCTCGATATGAAGAATGTGCAACATGCTCTTGCAGGCCACCGCGATGCGCAGCGCGTGCGCGAAGGCGTCGAGGCTGGCGAAGGAGAGATCGGTCGGATGAACGATTGATCTGGGCGTGTCGCCATTCATTTCGGTTTGCTCCTTTTCCGCTTCGCGAAAACTATACGCGGCGGCGCGCGTGGCAATGACGGGTTTCGCCGCAGGCTAAATTTGCTCTTCGAGCGCTTTTTTGACCTGCTCGACGAGTTCGGCCTCTGGAACGGCGAATTGGGCGGGGCGCAGCGCCTTCCATTGTTCGTTGGTGGCGATATTGACGGCGGCCCTGGCGCCGGCGACGAGGTCCTTGATGGTGACCTCGCCGCGCGCCTTTTCGTCCGAGCCCTGGATAATGGCGAGCGGGCTGTTGCGCCGATCGGCGTATTTCATCTGCGCCTTCATGCCCGCCGCGCCGAGATAGAGTTCGGCGGCGATCCCGGCGTTGCGCAGCTGAGCCGCCATCCGCTGATAGTCGGCAAGCCTGTCGCGGTCGAGGACAAGCACGACCACCGGCCCGACAGGGGGGCGCGCCGAGACGATCGGGCTGCCGATCAGCTTCAGAGCCGCGAAGAGCCGCGAGACGCCGATCGAAAAGCCGGTCGCCGGCGTATTCTCCGGGCGGAAGCGCCCGACGAGGCCGTCATAGCGGCCGCCGCCGCCGACCGAGCCGAAACGCACCGGATGTCCCTTTTCGTCGCGCGTCTCGAAGGTGAGGTCGGCCTCGAAGACCGGGCCGGTGTAATATTCAAGCCCGCGCACGACGCTAGGATCGATGCGGATGCGATCCGGCCCGAAGCCGGCGTCGCGCGCGAGATCCTCGATTTCGAGAAGCTCTTCGGCGCCCTGCGCGCCGACCTCGCTCTTGCCGAGCAGGCCAAAAAGATCGAAGGCCGGCGCCCCGTCCCGGTATTGGCCGCCGAGGCTGAAGGAGAGGATCGTGTCGATCGCCGGCAGGTCGAGCCCGGCGCCCTTGGTGAAATCGCCGCTGTCGTCCTTGCGGCCCTCGCCGAGCAATTGCCGGACGCCGTCGGGGCCCAGCCGGTCGAGCTTGTCGATCGCGCGCAGCACGACGAGGCGGCGGCCGGCGTTCTCCTCGCCGGCGAGGCCGATCGACTGCATCACCCCGTCAAGCACCTTTCGGCTGTTGATCTTGATCACGTAGTCGCCGCGCGCGATCCCGAGCCGCTCCATCGCGTCCGCCGCCATCATGCAGATTTCGGCGTCGGCGGCGGGCGAAGCTGAGCCGACCGTATCGGCGTCGAACTGCATGAATTGGCGAAAGCGCCCCGGCCCTGGCTTTTCATTGCGATAGACCGGGCCGACCCGATAGGAGCGATAGGGCTTGGGGAGCCGGTCGAAATTTTGCGCGACGAAGCGCGCCAGCGGCGCAGTCAGATCATAGCGCAGCGACAGCCATTGCTCGTCGTCGTCCTGAAAAGAGAAGACGCCTTCGTTCGGCCGGTCCTGGTCGGGCAGGAATTTGCCGAGCGCGTCCGTGTATTCGATCGCCGGCGTCTCGAGCGCCTCGAAGCCGTAGAGCTCGTAAACCTCGCGGATGACGTCGAGCATCCGGCCCGTGGCGGCGAGTTCGCCGGCCTCGCGGTCAGCGAGGCCGCGCGGCGTGCGGGCTTCAACTTTGGTTTTGATTTCGTCTTTGGACATAAGCCTGATTGGCCGCGGGATCGGTCGCCCGCGCCTCTAGCGAGAGTTCGGCCGCTCTCTGCGACTCGCTCTTAGGTAAAACGTGCCGCCTTCCTAGCATTTTCCCACCGGGAAGGAAGGGCCGCGCCTTCCGGCCAGAATCGCAAATGCGCGGCGCAGCGCCGGCAATCCGAACTGCCGAAGCCCGCGATCGGGATTGGGAGATCGGCGAGCGCGGCGTTGAGGGCGCATTCGTCGCCGCCTTCGACGACGAATGCGCCGAGAAATTCGCCGGCCAACGTGAGCTGATCGACATGCCAGTGGGCGCGCTTGTCTTTCCGCATGTGCCGCGCGAGCCGCGCGCGCAGGCCGCCGGGGCCCTTGGCCGAGCCGCAGTAGAGATAATCGCCGGGTTCGAGCGTCGCGGCGACTTTGCCGGCCTTTACGGACAGCGGCGCGCCAAGCCGGAGCCAGAGGACATAGGCGCCGGGGGCCGCGGAAACATCTGCCGAGGCGGAGAAGATCATCGCCCTTTCCAAATAAGCTGATGCGAACCTCAAAAAGGAGGCGGATCGGGCAAAGATACATGCGTCTCGTCGGGACGTCGCGTTCGGCGAAACTGCCTTGCGGCAGTCTCAGCGCAAAACAGCTCGAATGAGCTCCTTAAAAGCGAGTCAAAACGAAGCGCACGAAAGCGAAGGATATGCCGAGGGCTACCCCGGAAAGGCCCGCCAGCGTTATCGACCCGCCATCGAACAACACAAACTGATAGTATAACAGCGCCACGAGCGCGCATGTTACGAGCACGGCGCCAGCCGCTATTATGTGGCCCCGTTGAATCTTAGGCATCAGCTTTTCACGCCACCGGACGGCCGCGATGCTGATAAACAACAGGGCGTAGGCCACGCCGACGCGCCACGCCCATCCCCAGCCGTCGAGGAAGCAAATTAATAGCGCCAACAGCGCAAGCACCGAAAGCGCGATCAGCGGCAGCGGAAGGAGGAGCAGGAAAGATTTTATCGCATCGATCGCGCGTAGAAAGGGTGTGGGCGCGACCCACCACGTTACGAAAAGCAGCGCCGCAATCAGCGCTGCGGCGGGCAGCGCCCGTTCCGCGCCGTAAACGAGCGAAACAGGGGACAATATAAGTATGGCTGCGAATAACAGGGCCGAAGGGATTCCGATCCGTAAACTCGAAAAAAGCGCCAGCCAGCGATTCTTTTCAGCGAAGAGATTTTGCGGTTCCGGCGGCGTTACGCCCTTGACGATAAAGTCGCCGATGGCGCGCCAATGCCCTTCGCCAATTGCGCCGCTGTGTTCGCCCGTGGCAAACTTCTTGGACTCTGTGATTCTCGGATCGCCCAACGCGGCGTCCGCGAAGCCGTCAAATCCGCCG
Source organism: Methylocystis sp. (assembly GCA_051061375.1). Taxonomy (GTDB): domain Bacteria; phylum Pseudomonadota; class Alphaproteobacteria; order Rhizobiales; family Beijerinckiaceae; genus Methylocystis. The sequence continues at coordinate 104,614 of JBPFDW010000030.1, forward strand.
CCGCCTAAGTCCGACAGATAATCGATGCTCTTTGGGAGAAGCGCGACGACCCAGTCCGTCGCGCCGCGGGCGTTATGGAAGCGTTGGACCCTCCGCTCACGGATGTGCTCCGCCCATTTGAAATTCGTATTGACGACGCTGCCCGCGAAGTAAATTTGTCCAAAGCGCGCGGCCCGATAGCGCTCCAAAGCGTCCGCGGCGAGATAGGTTCCATTCGAGTGACCCACGTAGTGCATCTTCGCCAACGGAAAACGGCTCCGCATTTCGACGTAAAGGTCCATGAACCATTCGACTTTTTGCCGCCTGATCCAGGGCATCACGAATGCGCCCATCGGGAAATAGCCGTAAGTCGGCGTGCAAGAAACGAGCGGCCTCCGCTCTAATGCTTCTTTGCGATCGCTCTTTAATCGGTTTTCTTCCGCTTTTTTAACGTGCAGAGCGATGCGATGAGTCCAGTAGCCGTCATCGCGGATCCCATGCATGACGAAGACGACATCTTTCACGTATGGGTCCAACTGCGCCGGTCTGTCAAAATAGAACGACGGAGTCTCGGAGAGTATTTCCAAGCGCGGCGCGTCCAGCGTCAACGCATCGAGAAAGACCTTTCGACGCTTTTTGAGAACCTCAGCGGGCTCCTTGACTTTGGTGAGGAGAAATCCGCTTCTTCTTCCCAGAGCATTACTGAAATCGACCACGCCGCCGTGATCGGTGTCCTCCATTTCCATAAGAATATATTTCTTTTGAGACTTTTCGGATTCGCTGTCCTGCCACTCGATCGCTTCGACATCCAAGTCCACCTGATCTTGCGGCGACACGAAATTGTCTTTGGCGCCGATGATCTGAATGACGAGCGGGCTCTGGGATTGTCCTGGCGGGGGAGGCTCGAGCGGCGTCACCGGTCCGGAAGCGTTGTAGCGATCCCGAAGCTTATCGTTATGCCAGCGTCGATAGGCCATCCAAAGCAGGCGGGTCTGGGCGACAAAGACGGAGCCCTTGCGCATGTCGAGCATGGTGCGACCGCGCGCATTGTCCCTCCATCCTAGGAGTTCCGTCACCCGCCCCCACAGACCGAGAATGTTCAGCCCGATGGAATAGAACCAGCTGGTGCGGTCGGAAATGGTCCATCCCTTGTCCCAGGTGGCGAGCATGATGAGTCGATCGACTCGCGTGGCCCATTCGCAGGGAAGGCTTTTTTCTTCGCCTCGCTGCTTCGAAATCGCATCCCACAACTCGTCACGTATTTTAAATCCATCCGAATAATCAGGGGGATTGAGTGAGCCCGCGAGAAAGACGCGCCTCGCTAATACGCCGCCGAGGCTGTGACCGACGAAAATGATCGTGTGGTATTTAGCGCCGCTTTTGTTTTCCCATATGGCGTCAAGCTTGCCGACCAAATTCACGACAGTCGCGCCGGCGCCCGTACTGTCCAGTAGCCGCCCGTAAGGCAAATTTGGCGCATAGATGTCGATATTGTCGCCAAGAGCTTCGCGAACAGCGCTGATCAGATCAGCCAGCGTTTCGCGGCCGGACGAAAACGAATGAAACATAACGACGAGAATTTCGGCGTTTGGCGACGAAACAAAAGCGGGATCGCCACAGGGCAAATTAGGCGCAGGAGAATTCACCGGCTTATCCTAACTACAAGTAAAATGACAACATTAGACGCCCTTCTCTTGCCGTATCAGCAAGCGAAGGCGGCAAGTCTGGCGTAAATTGCGCCATCCCTCAATAAGGATTTTTTGGCCTGCCGGTTATCCGCGCGATCGGAATCTTTTCACGCGATCATCACTCTCGCCGCGCCCTTTTCGTCGCCCAAAAGCTCGAGAACCTTGGCGACGATCGCCTTGCTGTCGAGCATCGCCCTGGCGATCATTAGCTCGTGCTTGTCGTGGTCGATATAGGCGTCGGGCAGGGTCATGCTGCGGAATTTGAACGCGCCGCGCGCGCCGTCCAGCAGCCCGTCTTCGGCGAGCGCCTGGAAGACCTGCGCGCTAAAGCCGCCGATCGCGCCTTCCTCGATGGCGATGAGCGCCTCGTGGTTGGCGGCGAGCCGGCGCAGCAGATCGCGGTCGATGGGCTTGGCGAAGCGGGCGTCGGCGACGGTCGTCGAAATCCCGTAATTCTCAAGCTCCGCCGCCGCCTTCAGAGAATCGGCGAGCCGCGTGCCGAGCGACAGGATCGCGACCCTCGAGCCTTCTCGAACGACGCGCCCCTTCCCGATCTCGAGAATGTCGCCGCGCTCCGGCAATTCGACGCCCAGCCCCTCGCCGCGCGGATAGCGGAAGGCGATCGGCCCGTCGTCATAGGCCGAAGCCGTGGCCACCATATGCATCAGCTCGCCCTCGTCGGCGGGCGCCATGATGACGAAACCCGGCAGGCAGCCGAGATAGGCGAGGTCGAAAGCGCCGGCGTGAGTCGGCCCGTCGGCGCCGACAAGGCCGGCGCGGTCCATGGCGAAGCGCACCGGCAAATTCTGGATCGCCACGTCATGGACGACCTGATCATAGCCGCGCTGCAGGAAGGTCGAATAGAGCGTGCAGAACGGCTTGTAGCCTTCGCAAGCGAGACCGGCAGCGAAGGTGACGGCGTGCTGTTCGGCGATCGCCACGTCGAAGGTGCGGTGGGGAAAGGCCCTGCCGAAAATATCGAGGCCGGTGCCCGACGGCATCGCCGCGGTGATCGCGACGATCTTGTCGTCATGTTCCGCTTCGGCGATCAGCGCCTTGGCGAACACATTCGTATAGGTCGGGGCGTTGGCCTTGGGCTTGATCTGAATGCCGGTCGCCACGTCGAATTTGTTGACGGCGTGGCACTTGTCGGCAGATTCCTCCGCCGGGCCGAAGCCCTTGCCCTTTTGGGTGACGACATGGACGAGGACCGGGCCGTCGTCCTTGTCGCGCACATTCTTGAGGACGGGCAGCAGATGGTCGAGATTATGCCCGTCGATCGGCCCGACATAATAGAAGCCGAGCTCCTCGAACATCGTGCCGCCGGTGATGAAGCTGCGCGAGAACTCCTCGGCCTTGCGCGCCTTGTCGTAGATGAAGCGCGGCAGATGGCTGGCGAGCTGTTTCGCCGCCTCGCGGATCGAGCGATAGGCGCCGCCGGAGACGAGGCGGGCGAGATAGGCCGACATGGCTCCGGTCGGCGGGGCGATCGACATGTCGTTGTCATTGAGGATGACGATCAGGCGGGAATGCAGCGCCCCGGCGTTGTTCAGGGCCTCATAGGCCATGCCGGCGGACATCGAACTGTCGCCGATCACCGCCACGACGTGATTGTCGCCGCCGGCGAGATCGCGCGCCACGGCCATGCCGAGCCCGGCCGAGATTGAGGTCGAGGAGTGGCCGGCGCCGAACGCGTCATATTCGCTTTCGGCCCGCTTGGTGAAGCCGGACAGCCCGCCGCCCATGCGCAGCGTGCGGATGCGGTCGCGCCTTCCGGTGAGAATTTTATGCGGATAGGTCTGGTGGCCGACATCCCAGATGACCTTGTCGCGCGGCGTGTCGAAAACATAGTGCAGGGCGACCGTCAGCTCGACGACGCCGAGACCCGCTCCGAGATGGCCGCCGGTGACCGAGACGGCGTCGATCGTCTCGTGGCGCAATTCGTCCGCGACCTGCTTCAGCTCATTGGGACGGAGCTTGCGCAAATCTTCGGGGGTGGCGATCCGGTCGAGGAGGGGGGTGTTGGATGTCGTCAACGGCTCTACTCTGCTCGGTCATCAACAAGCGCCAGAAATCCGAGCTTTACCTGTTAAAAAGCACCCCAGCAAACGCCCCGAGGCGTTCAATGCGATTCAGTCGAAGACTGTTGCTAAGATGCAACGGCGGGCGCCGGTCAAAAGGGGAAGTCTCCATAATTGGATTGGTAGGCCGGCTCCTGATACGCGGGACGGTAGAGCGGACGCGGCTGGGCGCGTTGCTGACGCGCCTCGCGCGGGCGCCCGGCCTCTTCGCGGGCGATCGCCCCGCCGCCGCCGGCGCCGCCGGTGATTTCGATCGTCGCGCCATGTTTTCCAACCCATTCATAGAGCTGGCGCGCGTTGGGCACCGCGAGCCGCACGCAGCCATGCGAAAGCGGACGGCCCAGACCGCGCTCGTAACTGCCGTGGATGGCGAGGCCGCGCGGCGAAAAGAAGATCGAGTAGGGCATCGGCGCCTGATCATATTCGTCGGAATGATGGTCGGCCTCCATGCGCATGACGCCGTAATGTCCGGTCGGCGTTTCATAACCCCGGCGGCCGCTTGAGATTTTCCAGGTCACGGTCTCGCCTTCCGGGGTGACCGCCTCGAGCCTTTGCGCCGCCAGGTCGATTCGGATGCGCACCGCGGCGCCCGCGGGGGCGGCCATCAGCGATAGCGCTGCGGCGAGGATGGCGAATAAACGCAGAACGCTGGCCATGCCCGACCTAAACACGGCGCCGCCCAATCGTAAAGGCGCGCCGGCGGACGACCCGGATTTTCGAGCTTTTTCGGTTAATGGAGCGCGGACGGCGAAGCGCTCCGCCGACATGCTCAGCCGCTTTGTGGCGCGCTCCTCGATCCCGAAACGGCAAGGATTCGACACGGGTTCGATTGAGGACTCCTTAAGCATGTCATGAGGATTTCGGCTGACCGGCGCCGAGGTCGCCGGGGCGAAATCGATCGCGAACAGCGCCATTCTCGCGCGAAAGCGTAGCTCGGCCGTCGCGCCGGCGCCCTCGCCTTTTTTCGCTCCATCGCTATAGTGCGCCGGCATTCCTTTGGGACGAACCGCCGTGACGCCTCGATCGCCGCTCCTCACCCGCCGCTCCGCGGCGACTCTCGCGCTGGCGCTCACCGCCGCGAGCCTTGGCGCTTGCGGCCGGCGCGGCCCGTTGGAGCTTCCGCCCGAGACCCAGGCGCGCGGCGCCTATCTTCGAGCCCAGACCGAGGCCGCGCAGGCCAAAGCGGCGGCGCGCGGAGCCCCGCCGCCGGAGAACGCCCCGGCGCCGCCGATCCCCGGCACTGTCGGCAATCGACCGCCGGATCAATATCCCTTCCCGCTCGATCCGCTGCTTTAGGCCGATGCATCTTTTCGCCTATCGCAACGGCGCGCTCCACGCCGAGGAGATCGGCGTGCATAAGCTCGCCGAAGAGGTGGGCACGCCCTTCTACTGCTATTCGGCGGCGACGATCCGCCGTCACTATCGCGTGTTCACGCAGGCCTTCGCCGGTCTCGACGCGATCGTCTGCTATGCGGTGAAGGCCAATTCCAATCAGGCGGTGCTGCGCCTTCTTGCAAGGGAAGGCGCCGGCATGGACGTGGTCTCCGGCGGCGAACTGGCGCGCGCCCTGTCCGCCGGCGTGAGCCCGGAAAAAATCACCTTTTCCGGCGTCGGCAAGACCGCGGAGGAGCTTGCGGCCGCGCTTCGCGCCGGCATTTTCTGTTTCAACGTCGAGTCCGAGCCGGAGCTCGAAGCCCTGTCGCGGGCGGCGGTCGCTCTAGGTCGCCCCGCACGCGTGTCGCTGCGCGTCAATCCCGACGTCGACGCGCGCACCCATAAGAAGATTTCCACGGGCCTCGCCGAAAACAAATTCGGCGTGCCGCTGTCGCGCGCGCGGGAGGTCTATGCCTTCGCCGCGACGCTCAAAGGGATCGAGATCGCCGGCGCCGACATGCATATCGGCTCCCAGCTCACCGATCTCGCGCCCTTCGACGAGGCCTTTTCGCTGCTCGCCGAACTCGTGCGCGACCTGCGCGCCGACGGCCATGCGATTTCGCATGTCGACCTCGGCGGCGGGCTGGGAATCCCCTATCACGACGGCGACGATCCGCAGTCCTATCATCCTGAAAAATATGCCGAGATCGTGCGCCGGCATTTCAGCGGCCTCGGCTGCAGGCTGGCGCTCGAGCCTGGACGTCTCATCGTCGGCAACGCCGGCGTGCTCGTCACGCGCGTCATCTATGTGAAGCATGGCGACGCCAAGACCTTCGTAATCGTCGACGCCGGCATGAACGATCTCGTGCGCCCGACGCTCTATGACGCCTGGCACGACATCATCCCCGTGCGCGAGAACGCGGATCGGCAAAGGATCGTCGCCGACGTCGTCGGGCCGGTCTGCGAGACCGGCGACTATCTCGCGCACGGACGCGAGATGATCGAGCCCCGCGCCGGCGAGTTGCTCTGCGTGCTCACCGCTGGGGCCTATGGCGCCGTGCAGTCCGGCACATACAATACGCGCCCGCTGGTTCCGGAAGTCTTGGTCGACGGCGAGCGTTACGCGATTATCCGCCAGCGTCAGAGCGTCGAGGAGATCATTGCGATGGACCGCGTTCCCGATTGGATCGGGTGAACCGATCGTCACGGATTGTATGTCGCCTCGTACTGCGGCACTTTGAGCGACGTTGTCGCCAGGCCGGCGCAACTTGCATATTCACGTAAAGGGAGGATGAGCGATGTTGTTTGCGATCCATTATGAGATGACGCCCGAACATCGCGACGAAGTTCTCAAGCGGTTTCAGAAATTCGGCGACGCCAATCCGAAGGGGATGAAAGTGATCGGAAATTGGCTTTCCGTCACCCTGCTCGAGGGTTGGAGCATCGTCGAAGCCAATGACGCAACCGATCTCGGCGCGCTCTTCCATTCCTGGACCGACCTCAACGTCAACCACATCACGCCAGTCTTCGACGAAGACGCGGCGCACAGCTTCCTCGCGGCCAAAAAGAAATAAATCCGCCGCTTAATAAGCCAATTCTCCGTGCGCTTGGCGATACTCCCGATACCAGTCGACCAGCGCCGCGACGCCATCGTCGAGCGACGTGTGCGGGCGATAGCCGGTTAAGCGCTCCAGGAGATCGGCGCTGGCGAAAGTGCGCGGCACGTCGCCGGGCTGCATGTCGAGATAGTTGCGCTTGGCCTTCTTGCCGAGCGCTTTTTCGATCGTGTCGATAAAGTCGAGAAGCTTCACCGGCGCGCCGCGGCCGATATTGACGATGCGAAAAGGCGCGACTGGCGAAACGCTGTCGTCGCCCGAATCGCGCTCCGGAACGCAATCGATCAGGCGGACGACGGCTTCGACCAAATCCGCCACATAGGTGAAGTCGCGCGACATGTCGCCGTGATTATAGATGTCGATGACGCGGTCGTTTTCGATCGCGTCGACGAATTTCAACGGCGCCATGTCCGGGCGGCCCCACGGCCCGTAGACGGTGAAGAAGCGAAACATCGTCGTCGGGATGGACCACAGATGCGCGTAGGAATGCGCCATCGCCTCGCCGGCCTTCTTGGTCGCGGCGTAAAGCGTGAGGGGAAAATCCGTCCGATCGCTTTCGTGGAACGGCACGGTGGGGCTCGCGCCATAGACCGAACTTGTCGAAGCGAACAGAAAATGACGCGGCTGCAAAAGCCGCGCGATTTCCATAATATTGAAGGCGCCCACCAGATTGGCGTCGACATAGGCGCGCGGATTTTGCAGCGAGTAGCGCACCCCGGCCTGCGCCGCGAGATGGATGATGACGTCGGGCGCCGCCTGTTCGGCGGCGCGGGTCAGCGCCTCCATGTCCTCGAGCATGGCGATCGTGTCGCGATAGCCATTGGTGCGCAGCAGAATGGCGCGCCGCGCCTCCTTGAGGCCCGGATCGTAATAGGGCGTCATGCCGTCGTAGCCGTCGACGAGATGCCCCGCGTCGAGCAGGCGCCTGGCCAGATGAAAGCCGATGAAGCCGGCCGCGCCGGTCACGAAGACGCGCATGAGCCCGCCATATTCCCTCAAGATGAAAGCTTCGCCGTCATGGGCGAAGGCGCTCCGCCTGTCAACGCGTCGGCGCGGCTCTGGGTTTTCGGCCCCGCACGCCTTATGTTGGCGCCTAAAGAGGAGACGTAGCCATGGTTGATGCGGCCGGCGCGACGACGCCGCGCGCCATTCACCCGCTCTTCGTTCGGGTGACGCATTGGGTGAACGCCTTCGCGATTTTCGTCATGGTGCTGAGCGGCTGGCGCATCTACAACGCCTCGCCGCTCTTTCGCTTCGAATTTCCTCCGGCGTTCACGCTCGGCGGCTGGCTCGCGGGGGCGCTCGCCTGGCATTTTGCCGGCATGTGGCTGCTGGCGCTCAACGGCGCCGCCTATCTCGCCTACGGCATCGTTTCAGGCCACTTCCGAAAAAGCTTTCTGCCGGTCTCGTTCCTCCGCGCGCTCGACGACGTCATCCGCGCCAGCCAAGGGCGGCTCCATCATGCGCCCGGCCGCTACAATGCCGCTCAGCGCGTGCTTTATATCGGCGTCGTACTTGCCGTGATCGTCGCCATTCTGTCGGGTCTCGCCATCTGGAAGCCCGTGCAGCTTCAAGGGCTGACGGCGCTGATGGGCGGCTATGAGGCGGCGCGGCGCGTGCATTTCTTCGCCATGGCCGCGATCGTCGCCTTCCTTGTCGTCCATATCGGCCTCGCCGTGAGCGTCAAAGGCATTCTTGCGCCGATGTTCACCGGCCGCGCCGAGGCGCCGCAATGAAGCCGTCTCGTCTTTCCCTATTTCGACCGAAAATCGCGCGGCTCGAGCGCCGGCTCTTTCTCAAACAGGGCCTGTCGCTGGGCGCGCTGTCCCTGCTCTCCGGCTGCACCTTGAAGGACGATGACGCCGTCGATCGGCTGCTTTTCGCCATGTCGCGCTTCAACGACAAAATTCAGGCGGCGCTTTTCGACCCGGCAAAACTCGCGCCGACCTATACTGAAGCGGAGATCGCGACGCCCTTCCCCTTCAACGCCTATTACGAAGAAAAGGACGTCCCCCGCATCGACGGCGAGAGCTATCGGCTGCGGCTCTCGGGCCTCATCGCCGACAAGCGGCCCTGGAGTCTTGAGCAATTGCGCGCGCTGCCGCAATCGAGCCAGATCACCCGGCTCGTCTGCGTCGAGGGCTGGAGCGCCATCGGCAAATGGCGCGGCGTCGTGTTCCGCGAGTTTCTGGAAAGAATCGGCGCCGATCTTACGGCGCGCTATGTCGGCTTCAGATGCGCCGACAAATATTATTCCAGCATCGACATGCCGAGCGCGCTGCATCCGCAAACGCTGCTCGCGCTCGATTTTACGGACGCCAAATATGGCTTTCCGCTGCGCCTGCGCATCCCGACGAAACTTGGATTCAAGAATCCCAAATTCATTCATGAAATCTTCGTGGCGAATGACTATCCTGGCGGATATTGGGAGGACAAGGGCTACAATTGGTTCAGCGGCTCTTGACCGGGGCTGGCGTCGGTCTACTTAATCGCGACGCTTTCTCGCCATTTTTTTGACTCTCAATGGGCGCGGCGGCAGCTGAGTCGGAGCCGTAACGTCGGGGGAAGACATATGACCAATCGTCGGCCTTGCGTGAACGGCATCCTCGCCGCCGTCCTGTCCGCGAGCATCATCCCGATTCACGGCGCGCTGGCGCAAGAGAAGACTCCAACCGCGCAGCGGCCGGTCGTCCGGCTTCCCGCCACTTTGCCGGTCAAGAACGAATCATCGCCGAGCGAGGCAATCAAGCCGGAAGAAACGGAATCGGCCGACGGCGAATGACGCCCATGATTTTTTAAGAACTCATTAGCCATTTTCAGCAGCCGCGGCCGATTGCACGAATTGCGTCATGAAATCACCGCAGCGCTGGCGTGACGGCGACCTAACTTCATCATCCTTGCCCCGCCTGATGGCTGCGGGGCGGGCCGGTCGATTCGGCGGGGGGTCTCATCTTTGAGGGGACCATCAAGTGATGAATCAGCGACCCAACGTGAACGGCGTATTGGCTGCGGTGTTGTCGGCGAGTTTCCTTCCCATCCATGGCGCGCTCGCGAAGGAAGAGCGGTCTGCGAACCCGACAGGCGCCAAAAAAAATCCGGCAAGGAAGCCGCCAGCCTCAAAGCACGGCGTCGGCAGGCCTTCGCCGGAGGGCGCCGCGAACGATAAGCGGTAGCGGGCGTCGCCCGAATATGCCGCCCTAATAATCTACAGCGACGAGATAGAGACCGTGCGGCGGGGCGACCTGTCCGCAGCGCGCACGGTCTTTTGCGTGAAGCGCCAGCGCCACATCCTCGACGCGCCACTTGCCGCTGCCGACGTGCTCCAGCGATCCGACCATCGAGCGCACCTGATGATGCAGGAAGGAGCGCGCCGACGTCACGATCTCGATGCGCGCGCCGTCGCGGCGCACCTCGAGACGCTCCAGCGTGCGGAGCGGCGAATTCGCCTGGCATTCGGCGGCGCGAAAGGTCGTGAAATCGTGCCGGCCGACGAGCGACTGCGCCGCGTCATGCATCGCCTGCGCATCGAGCGGGCGCTTGACATGCCAGGCGCGGCCGAGGCCGAGCGCCAAAGGCGCGCGGCGGTTGTCGATGACGTAGAGATAGTGGCGGCGGATCGCCGAAAAGCGCGCCTCGAAATCATCGCCGACGGCGCGGGCCGACAGCACCGCGATCGGATCGGGCTTCAGATGCGCATTGATGGCGTCGCGCAGCCGGTCGGGGCGCCAGTCGCGAGAAAGATCGACATGCGCCACCTGCCCCAGCGCGTGCACGCCGGCGTCGGTGCGGCCCGCGCCATGCACAATCGCGCGCGCGCCGCCATTGATCGCGGCGACGGCCTCCTCGAGCCGTTGCTGGATGGAAACGCCATTCGCCTGCCGCTGCCAGCCGACGAAAGGCGCGCCGTCATATTCAATCGTCAGCGCGAAGCGGGGCATTCATTGCGCTCGCGCATGGCGCGACCTCACCTCCCCCTTGAGGGGGGAGGTCGGCCGCCGAAGGCGGCCGGGTGGGGGTGACACCCAAATGATTATGGAATTCACCCCACCCCGGCCCGCTCTGCGGGCCGACCCTCCCCCTCGAGGGGAGGGTGACGCGCGCCCGTCGAGCATCACACTCATGCTAATGTCACGCCCTTCGCAAGCCTGCGACCGCGCGCGAATTCTCCAAAATCCATCTCGCCCTTGCCGGCGCGCTGCACCCGCAAGAGCCTCAACGCGCCCGCGCCGCAGGCGATCAGGCCGGCATCGTCGAGGGCGGCGCCTGGCGCTCCGGCCCCAGTTTCGACGCGCGTGCGCAAGACCTTCACGCGCTCCGGGCCATGGCCGAGGTCGGCCTCGAAAAACGCGCCCGGAAAGGGCGCGAGCCCGCGCACGAGATTGTGCAGCTCCTGCGCCGGACGGCGCCAGTCGATCCGCGCCTCGCCCTTGTCGATCTTTTGCGCGTAGCAGGCGCCCGCTTCGGCCTGCGGCGTGTATTGCAACCCGCCTTTCGCCAGCAGATCGAGCGCTTGCGCCATCAGCGGCGCGCCGAGTTCGGCGAGACGGTCGTGCAATTCACCCGCATTCATCTCGGCGTCGATCGGGGTCGTCGCGGTCAAGGCGACGGGGCCGGTGTCGAGACCGGCCTCCATCTTCATCACCATGACGCCGCTCTCGGCGTCGCCGGCCATGATGGCGCGCTGAATCGGCGCCGCGCCGCGCCAGCGGGGCAGCAGCGAACCGTGGAGATTGAGGCAGCCATATCGCGGCGCGTCGAGAATCGGCTGGGGCAGCAGCAGGCCATAGGCGGCGACGACCGCGACATCGGCGTTGAGCGCGGCGAATTCCGCCTGCGCCTCGGCGCTTTTGAGGCTTTTCGGCGTGCGGACGGGAAGGCCGAGGTTCTCCGCCAGAAGGTGCACGGCGGATTTTTTCTCGGCCATGCCGCGCCCGGCCGGACGGGGCGGCTGCGTATAGACCGCCGCGACCTCATGCCCCCGCGCGACGATTTCCGTCAGCAGACGAGCCGCGAATTCCGGCGTGCCCATGAAGACGACGCGCATGCCGTCGGGCAATCGTCAGGCCTCGGCCTGTTCCGACTGGCGCTCGGTGGCGGCGCGGCGCTGGGCGGCGATTTCGTCATAGCGCGCCGCCTTGTTGAACTTCTTGACCACGCGCTCGCGCTTTAACCGCGAGAGATGGTCGATGAAGAGGCCGCCTTCGAGATGATCCAGCTCATGCTGCACCACAGTGGCGAGCAGCCCATCCGCGTCGAATTCCTGCGACGCGCCCTCCCGGTCGAGATGGCGCACGCGCACCCGCGCCGGCCGCTTCACGTCCTCGTAATAGTCGGGCACCGACAGGCAGCCCTCCTGATAGACGTTCAATTCCTCCGAAGCCCAGATAATCTCCGGGTTGATGAGGAAGAGCGGCGAGCGGGTTTCCTCGGTCTTGCCGATGTCGACGACGACGATGCGCTTGGCCACGGCGACCTGGATCGCCGCAAGGCCGATGCCGGGCGCTTCGTACATGGTCTCCAGCATGTCGTCGAGCAGACGCCGCACCGCGTCGTCGACCCGGTCGACCGGCTCGGAGACCTTCCGCAGCAGCGGATCCGGAAGCGTGATGATCGGCAGAATGGCCATTGATGTTCGCCGTGGCTCTTTGCGTTTCCAAGAGATAGGCGCGCTTGGCGCGTGCGTCAAACGCGACTGGGCGGCCCTCGCCTAGTCGCGTCGACCGTGTCTTTCTATCCAGTCGCGCAAGTCGCGAAAAGGGGGGCTCATCGCCGAATTCCGAGCCTTGAGCGTAAGAGTGGTCCCGTCCCGCTCGACGGTGATCGTATAGGACATGCTGTCGGGATGCGGCTCGCTAGCGGGCGGCGCATCGGCCTTGGCGGCGGCGGCGGCGTCGACCATTGCGGCGAGATCGCGCGCCGCTTCCGGCGGCAGCGCCTCCGCATCGACCTTGAGGGGCGGCTGGCGCAGGCGCACGCCCGCCGCCAGACCGCCGTGCTTGGACAAGGAAACGATCATCGGTCTCCCGTAACCATCGCGTCGGCGCGCGCCGACGGCGCCAGGTTCAATTGCGCGTCGCAACGCGCCGCGATTTGGCGCCGTTCACCTCGCGCGAGAGCGCCGACACCTGTTCCGCGAGCGCCGCGACCTGCCGCGACAGCGCGGCCAGCGAATCCTCTTCGCGTTGACCATCTCCGTTGCCGGGACGCGCCCGCAGCGGAGGCTCCACGCGCGCCACGACCGGAGGGACGCGAACCCCGACGTCCCGCCAAGCGGCGGCGACCGCCTGCTGTTCCCGGCTTCCTGTCCCATAGAGACGATCCGCCATCATGAAGGTCAGTTCGGCGAAGCCTCTGAAGTCGGTCGTCGGACTCGACGCCTTCAGCGACTCGTACCAGATGTGGCCGGGCGCTTCCCAAGCGTAGCCGCCGATGTCGGTCGCGACTAGGTAAAACGCCTTGTTGGGAATCCCCGAATTGATGTGAACGCCGCCGAAGTCGCCCTCTTCATTGTCAGGCAGGTCCTCATACCGGCTCATGTGGTCAGGCTGAGGATCCCGTCCGAATTCGTCATTGTCATAGGCACCCCCGGGATTCTTCAGCGAGCGGAGCGCGTCGCCGGCGATCGCCGGCGTGAAAATGTCGGCGCCGATCAGCCAGTCGGCGTCCTCGGCGGACTGTTTCAAGGTCCACTGCTTGACGAGCGAGCCGAACACGTCGGAGATCGATTCGTTGAGCGCGCCGGGCTGCCGGTGGTAGACGAGGCCGGCGCTGGCCTCGGTGACGCCATGCGCCAATTCATGTCCGATCACGTCCAGGGAGCCGGTGAAATCGCTGAATAGCACGCCGTCGCCGTCGCCGAAGACCATTTGGCTCCCGTCCCAGAACGCATTGTTGTAGTCCCGGTCGTAATGGACGAATCCGTTCAGACGCATGCCTCGGCCGTCGATCGAGTCGCGTCGGAAGACCTCCTTGTAGAAATCGCGCGTCGCGCCGAGGCCGTCGAACACCCGGTTAACCGAGGAGTCGGACGACTTCTGCCCGTCCTCGGTGCGCGCGATTCGCGCCTCGGACAGATTTGTCGAATTACGGCAATCAAAAACCGTGCGTTGCGCCGCGCCGACGTCTGCAAGCGTGAGACGGGCGCGAATCGATCTTTGGCCGCGCAACCGGGTTGTCGTCAGCAGCGTGCGCATGGCGACCTGGCGCAGCTCTTTTTTTTCGCTCTGAGCGAGCCGCAGAAGGATATGCGGCGGAACGATGCAGTTGATGCAGGAACAACGCATGAAAAATCTCCTCGGCAAAAAAGCGTCGCCGCGGGAGCGCCGGACCGACGCCATAAATCAACGCGTTCAAGTCGAAAAGGTTTCGTGATCATCCAAACCGCGCCTTTGCCAAGCCGCCAAAGCCGGCTAACATGACGGCGTAAAAAAGCGAACGCCGCCGCGCGGAGGCGGCGCGCCACCGGGAGCGCGCGCCATGTCCTTGCTGATTTTTCTGGGGCTCATCGCCGCCGTCGCCTTCTGGCTGGTCGGCGTCTACAACGGCCTCGTGTCGCTGCGCCAGCGCAGCAAACAGGCCTTCTCCGACGTCAATGTGCAGCTCAAGCAGCGCCACGACCTCGTGCCCAATCTCGTCGAGACGGTGAAAGGCTACGCCACGCATGAGAAAAGCACGCTCGAAGACGTGGTCAAGGCGCGCAACGCCGCCGTGTCGGCGCAGGGTCCGGCGCAGCAGGGCGCCGCCGAAGGCGTGTTGACCGGGGCGCTCTCGCGGCTGATCGCGCTCTCCGAATCCTACCCGGACCTGAAGGCGAACCAGAACTTCCAGCAGTTGCAGAGCGAATTGTCGGACATCGAGAACAAGATTTCCGCGGCGCGGCGGTTCCTCAACAACACCGTCGCCGAATACAACGCCACGCGGGAAGGCTTTCCGGGCTTTCTTATCGCGCAGCGCTTCGGCTTCGAGCCGCTGGACTATTTCGAACTCGACGAATCCGAGCAGCGAGCGGTCGAAACCGCGCCGAAAGTGGAGTTCTAGGCGATCGAATGACGGGCTGTCCCGAACGGCCGAAGGCTGATCGGGAGTCCAGATTCAGCAGAACGCAGTTCGCGCTTCACCTGAATGGCCGATCGTGCGCTTCCGGCGCGCGTCGGGAACCACAGCGGCGACTTCGGCGGAAAATATCATGTTCAAAGCCTACGGCCTTTACTCCTACATTCGCGCCAATGAGCTGCGCTCGGCCTTTCTGCTCGCCGGCTTCGTCGTCCTGTTGCTGGCGCTGATGTTCTCCTTCGCGCTCATTATCGAAGCGATGAGCGCGCATCCCGGCGCGCCTTTCGACTATATTTTCATGCTCGCCGTCGACGATCTGAAGCGCGGCTGGCCGATCGGCGTCATCGCGGCCGGCGTCTGGTTTGTCATCGCCTATCTCTTCCATCAAAAGATGATCGACTTCGCCACCGGGGCGGCGAATCTGTCGCGCGCCCAGTCGCCGCGCATTTACAATCTCCTCGAAAACCTGTGCATCTCGCGCGGCGTGCCGATCCCGGCCCTGCAGATCATCGAGAGCGACTCGCTCAACGCCTACGCCTCGGGACTAAAGGAAGGACAATATAAGATCGCGGTGACCCGCGGCCTGACGCGCTACCTGACCGACGCCGAACTGGAAGCCGTGCTCGCCCATGAGCTGACCCACATTCGCAACCGCGACGCCCAGCTTCTCGTGATCGCGGTGATTTTCGCCGGCATTTTCGCCTTCGTCGCCGATCTGACGATTCGCCGCTGGGATTTTCCGTTCGGATTCTCGCCGCATCGTCCCGAGCGCGACAATGGCCGGAGGGGAAATGGCGGCGCGGCGCTCGCCATTCTCGTCGCGCTTTTCATCATCGCGTTGAGCTGGGGCGCCTCGGTGCTGATCCGCTTCGCGATTTCGCGCTCGCGTGAATTTCTCGCCGACGCCGGCAGCGCCGAATTGACCAAGAACCCCGACGCGATGATTTCGGCGCTGCGCAAAATTGAAGCGCATGCGGCGATACCGGCGATGCCGTCGCGCATGCAGTATTTCTTCATCGAATCGCCGGCGCTTCATCCCGGGTCGGGCTGGTTCGCGACCCATCCGAGCGTCGACGCGCGCGTTGCGGCCCTGATCAAATTCGCCGGCGGCCGGGACGTATCGGTTGAAGTAGAAGGACAGGCGTTGTCCGAATCGATCGACGCGCCGCGCCAGGCCGAACACGAAGCCGAAGCCGCCTTCCTGCCCAAGGACGGTCGCGCGCCTCTGTCGGCGCCTCGAGGACCGTGGGGAAGCGCCAGCCGCTGACGGCGCGCACGAGGCTTCTGTCTCCACGAACTCAGTGCTGCGCTTCGTAATTAAACTAAATCCAGAGTAGAAACCTGGATCATTACACTTATTCCAAAACATATGATTTTTATCAGTACTGGACATGCGATACGCTATGCGTGTCGTTGGCGGCGATTATCAATAGAGGGGCTGTTGGAACCTTTGCTGACCGCTGATCTTGACCAATTAAATTTCGCGGAAGAGGCGCGGGCATGAGCATCACGATTATCTTCGGTTCCGACGGCGGCGCGACCAAGGGGGTGGCCTCCAAAATTTCGAAAAAGTGCCAGGGGCGGTCGATCGACATCAAGGACGCCACGACCGACGACTTCGAGAATTGCCATCTGCTGATCCTGGGTTCCCCGACCTATGGCGACGGCACGCTGCAGACGGATTGGGAAGCGAACATCGACAAGCTGCGCGGCGCCAATCTGAAGGGCAAGAGGGTCGCCTTGTTCGGCACCGGCGACCAGCAGACCTATCCGCTCTCCTTCGTCGACGCGATGGGCATCCTCTATGACGAAGTGTCGGCGCTCGGCGCAAAGGTGATCGGCTTCACCGAAACCGCCGGCTATGACTATGTCAGCTCCACCGCCGAGCGGGACGGCAAATTCGTCGGCCTCGCGCTCGACCAGGACACCCAATCCGGCATGACCGAAAAAAGAGTGACCGCATGGCTGAGCCAGTTACTTTGATCCGCGAGGGCGTTCCGCCTCTTTCGTCCACGCCGTATCGGTCCGTCGAAAGCGCGCCGGTGCTGCGGCTCGTTCACCACAATATCTACGAATATGGGAGGGGCGTTCGCGCCCTGTTTCTGATGACTGTCAGCCGACGGGAACTGGCGCTGGCGCTCGACAAATTGGATGCGCATGGCATCCCGCGCTTCGTCCAGGACCTCAGCCCGGTCAAGGCGAACCTCTTCTTTGGCCGGCCCGCCTTCGTCGCCGTGGCGCGCGCCATCGTCACGCGTCCGCTCAACGCGCTCACGGCGGAGGAAGACTTCATGCTCGGCACGCTGCTCGGCTATGACCGCGAGCAGCAGTGCCGCCGTTTCCTCACCCGCTCCGGTCGGCGCGCGCCGGAGGAGCCGCCTCTGGCGGTCGAATGATCGAAGAACGGCGGCGGAACCCGCGGCGATCGTGAGCCGCTGCTTAGCCTTCAGCAGCGTCGTCCGACGCGTGGCGCGGATTCCTTTCGGTCAGAACGACCTCGAAACCCTCGAACTCGGGACCGCCAATATATAGATGGCGGTTCTGGCCGGCGTTTTTGTGGGCCTCCCGAAAATGTTCGGAACGCGTCCAGTCCACAAAATGCTGCTGGGTCTCCCACAACGCATGCGACGCATAAAGCGTGTGGTCTTCCCGCTCGGGCCCTTTGAGCAGATGAAAGACGATGAACCCGGGCCGCTCCTGAAGCCGGGATTGACGCGACCGCCAGACGTCTTCGAAAGCCCGTTCCTCTCCCTTGACGATCCTGAAGCGGTTCATTGCGATGAACATGATTCGTCTCCTGTCGCTGTCCTGGCGTTTCGACCGCCATCTTTAGCATCGGCTCAGCGAGCGGAAAAAAGCCAAGCGCTTAACCGCGTCGCCCGTCACCGCCGCTCTGCGAAGCCATTGCGGGGCGCCGCTGCGCCCGCTGTCGCCGCAGCGACCTGCGCCTTCAAGAATTCGATCGCCTTCGCGCGCGACTCGCGCGCTTCGGGAAGAAAGCTCATCAGCTGCCAGGCATGCGGGACGCAGGGCCACATTTCGAGCCTTGCGTCGACGCCCGCCCGCCGCGCATGCGCGACAAGCCGCGTCGAATCATCCCTTAGCGCCTCGTCCGCGCCGACGTGAACGAGCATCGGCGGCAGGCCGGAAAGATCGGCGTAGACCGGCGACGCAAGCGGATGTCGCGCGCTTTGGCGCCCGAGCGCCGCTCTCGCGCCGAGCAATATGTCCTTGCGCGTGAACAGAGGGTCGCGCGCTTCATTCTCGCGCATCGAGGCGCCGGTCGCGGCGAGATCGACCCAGGGCGAGGACAGCGCCGCCGCAACCGGCGGCCGCAGGCCTTCGTCGCGGATGCGCAGCATCAGCGAGACCGCGAGCCCGCCGCCGGCCGAGTCGCCGACAAGGACGAAGGGTCCCGGCCGCGCCTCGACGAAGATTTTGTAAGCGCGCAACACGTCTTCGAGCGCGGCCGGAAAGACATGTTCGGGCGCAAGCCGATAGGCCGGCGTGAAGACATCGAAGCCGGCGCGGGCGAATGCGCGGGCGGCGTAGCGAAACAGCCGCGGCGAACCGATCAGAAAAGCGCCGCCGTGAAGATAGAACAGCGTTGCGACCGCGCCGCTTGAAGCGGAAATCCAATCGCCGGGAATTTGCGGCGCAAAGGGCGCGCGCCGTTCGGGCGAAATTTTTTCGACGAGCGCTTGAAGGGCGCGCGCAGGCGCCGTCAGCGATTGAAGATGCGGCTTCACGAAACGGCGAAGGAAAGCGACGGTCCGCCGCGCCGCCGCGCTCGCGGCGCCGCTCATTTGCCCTCGGCCGGCGTGCGCGGTTCGGTCGGGTTCGAGAGATAATCGAGCGACGGATCATTCAGCCCGGCCTCGCGCGACTTGTCGCGCCACTCCCGCGCCTCGGCGAGATTGGCCTCCACCCCGAGCCCTTGGGCGAGGATGTGCGCGAGGCGGTTCTGCGCCACGGCGTTGCCCTTCAACGCCGCCTTGCGCAACCAATGCGCCGCGAGGGCGCGATCGCGCGTCACGCCGACGCCGTTGAACTGCAAGACCGCGAATTCAACCATGGCCGGCGCGAAATCGAATTCCGCGGCGCGCTTGAACCATTCGGCCGCTTCGCGCTCATCCTTCGGCACGCCTCGGCCGGTCTTGTAGAGAACGCCGAGCGCATAAAGCGAATCCACGTTGCCCCTCGCGGCGGCGCGCCGGAAATAGTCCGCCGCTTTGCCGAAGTCGGACGGCGCGCCCTCGTTTTCGAGCGCGAGCTCTCCCATAAGATGCAGGGCGGCGGGGCGGTCCTGCGCCGCCGCCTTTTCCAGATAGGCGCGGGCGACGGCGCGGTCCTTCGGCGCGCCGGCGCCGTTAAGCGCCGCGGCCCCGTAAAGATAGGCCGCTTCGCCATCGCCGGCGTCGGCGCCCCGTTTGAACCATTCCATCGCGAGCGAGAGATCGCGCGCCACGCCGGCGCCTTCGAGGTAGAGCTGGCCGACCAGCGTCAGCGCCGCGGCGTCCTTGGGGTTGGCGGCGATGCGCTTCTTCGCCTCCTTCATCGCCGTCGAATAGTCGCCGCGCTGATAGGCGCCGAAGGCCAGATCGGGCGCCGGCGACGCCTCATTGGCGGCGCAAACGTCAGGCGCGAGAAGGAAGACACAACATGCAACGAGCGCCGTCATTGCGAGCGAAGCGAAGCAATCCCGCGCGCGCCATTCCGCTCCTGGAACGCTTTGGCGCTGCGCGCCTCGCAATGACGCGTTCGTTTCCAAAGGGTGAGGACGGCGTTGGGTCATTTGCCTTCTCCCTTGAGCCGCGCCTGCGCTTCAGCCACGGCCGCAGCCGGTCCGCGCGCGTCGCTCCAGACCGCGTCGTCGAGCAGCATGAAGTCGGCGCCGGCTTCGACCAGCGGCGCGATGTCGGCGAGCGACGCGGCGCGGGCGACGCAGGGCGTGTTGAACAGCTCCGCCCACCAGGCGACGCGCTCGATCAGCGCGTCGCGGTCGCGATCCGAAAACATCACATAATCGGCCCCCGCCTCGCCCGCGCGCATGGCGTCGTCGCGCGTCTCGAGATCGCCGGCGCCGACGATATAGCGCGGCGAAAGTTTCTTCACCGCTTCAACAAGCGCGTCGCCGCAACCCGAAACATGCGCGCCGTCGGCGCCGGCGCGCAGCGCGACATTGGGCGGCGCGGCGACCAGAACGGCGACATTTTTTTCCTGCGCCGCCGGCGCCAGGGCGCGAATGATCGCCTCATTGGCGCGCTCGTCGGCGCCCGCGAAACGAATGAGCAGGCTGGCGACGTCGCCAGCGCCCAGGGCTTCGTTGAGCGCAGGCGCAAAACCCGCCGCGTCGGCGAGCGGCGGGGTGGCGAGATAGAGTCGCGGCGCGATATCGTCCATCAGGCGTTCAGCCTGTCGAGCCAGGCCTGCGCCGCGACGCGCACATTGTCGGGCGCGGTTCCCCCGTAGCTCCTGCGACTTTGCACCGACTTCTCCACGCCGAGCACGTCGAACACTTCAGCGTTGATGCGCGGTTCGACGCTGCGCATCTCCTCCAGCGTCACCTCTTCGAGCCCGGCGCCGCGCGCTTCGGCGAGCGCGACGATGCGGCCGGTGACGTGGTGCGCCTCGCGAAACGGCAGCGCCAGCGTCCGCACCAGCCAATCGGCGAGGTCGGTCGCGGTGGCGTAGCCGGCGCCGGCCGCCGCCTTCATCCGCGCGCGGTCGACGCGCATGTCGCGGACCATGCCGGCGACGGCGGCGATACAAAGCGACAGCGTGTCGAGCGCGTCGAAGGCGCCCTCCTTATCCTCCTGCATGTCCTTCGAATAGGCGAGCGGCAGGCCTTTCATGACGACAAGCAGAGCGACGAGCGCGCCGATCACCCGGCCCGACTTGCCGCGCGCCAGTTCGGCGGCGTCAGGGTTGCGCTTTTGCGGCATGATCGACGAGCCGGTGGTGAATTTGTCGGAAAGCGCGACGAAGCCGAATTGCGGCGTCGTCCACAACACCAGCTCTTCGGCGAAGCGCGACAGATGCGTGGCGCAGATCGCCGCGGCGCCGAGCGTCTCCAGAACGAAGTCGCGATCGGAGACGCTGTCGAGCGAATTTGCCGTCGGCCGGTCGAAGCCGAGCGCGCGCGCCGTCATCGCCCGGTCGATCGGAAAGCTGGTGCCAGCGAGCGCCGCCGCGCCGAGCGGGCATTCATTGAGCCGCGCGCGGGCGTCGCGGAAACGTCCCCTGTCGCGCGCGATCATTTCGACATAGGCGAGAAGATGATGGCCGAGCGTCACCGGCTGCGCCGATTGGAGATGGGTGAAGCCGGGCATGACGCTCGCCGCCTCGTCCAGCGCGCGCGTCGCGAGCGCGCGCTGCAGATCGGCAAGCTCGATTTCGAGCGCGTCGATTTCATCCCTGATGTAAAGGCGGAAATCGGTCGCCACCTGATCGTTGCGCGAACGCGCGGTGTGCAGGCGCCCTGCCGCCGGCCCGATCAGCTCGGCAAGCCGCGACTCGACATTCATATGTATGTCTTCGAGCGCGCGCGAAAATTCGAAGCGCTCATTCTCGATGTCCGCCTTGACCTGCTCCAGACCGCCGGCGATTTTCGCGGCGTCCTCTTGCGTAACGACGCCCGTTTCGGCCAGCATCGCGACATGAGCGAGAGAGCCGCGGACGTCCTGCAGGCCGAGGCGCTTGTCGAAGTCGATCGAAACATTGATCGCCTCCAGAACCTTGTCGGTTGCGCTTTTGAAGCGCCCGCCCCATATCTTGCTCGTCATTTTTAGCCCCGGAGCCTGCGCCCGATGTCGAAACCGCCGCGCCCCCCGCGATCATTCCTGTTTGTCGCGAAGGCGGCCTTGCTCACAATGGCGGCGGGCGTGGCGTTTCTATACGTGATCGGCAGCATGGGCGGCAAGAAACCGTCGGAAGCCGCGGTCGACGAAGGCGCGCGTCTGGGCGGAATGGTTGAGCCCAGCGCAGCGCCCGCGACCGGCGGCGACCCCGCCTGCGCCGCCTCGGCCAAGATCGCTCCCGACCTGAAGGATCTCGCCAAGGGCGAGGTCGCCGCGATGAATATCGCCGCGAAGCCGCGACCGCTTCCCGACTACGCGTTCAACGGGCCGGACGGCGCCCCGATGAAGCTGAGCGCCTTCAAGGGCAAGACGACGCTCCTCAACATTTGGGCGACCTGGTGCGTGCCCTGCCGCGCCGAAATGCCCGCGCTCGATAAGCTGCAGGAGTCGTTCTCGGGAAACAATTTCGAGGTCGTCGCCATCAACGTCGATACGACGCGTCTTGAACGGCCGAAGGCTTTTCTCGCCGAAGCCGGCGTTAAATCGCTGACCTATTACGGCGATCCCAAGGCCGACATTTTCTTCGAGAT
The DNA here is from genome assembly GCA_051061375.1 of Methylocystis sp. Lineage (GTDB taxonomy): Bacteria > Pseudomonadota > Alphaproteobacteria > Rhizobiales > Beijerinckiaceae > Methylocystis. Next base: position 126,794 of record JBPFDW010000030.1, read on the forward strand.
GAAGCAGTCCGGCAAAGCGCTGGGCCTTCCGACCACGATGCTGATCGGCCCCGACGGGTGCCAGATCGGGCTGATGAACGGTCCCGCCGACTGGGACAGCGCGGACGCCAAGGCGCTGATCTCCCGCGCTCTGGAAACGCGCGCAAATTAGCCGCGCGGCTTCGCTCATGCGCCTGGCGGCCTGACCGCTCGCCAAGCGCCCAAGCCTTACGTCCTCACAAGGAGATCGGCGAATGCATGTATCGATCGAACAGGCGCACAAGGCGATTGACGCGGCGCGGCGGAAGGCGATCGAGCTCAACACGCAGATGTGCATCGCCGTCGTCGATTCCGGCGGCGTGCTGAAGGCGTTCGAGCGGATGGACGACGCCTGGGTCGGCAGCATCGACATCGCGATGAAAAAGGCCAAGACCGCCGTATTCTTCGGCATGCCGACCGGACAGATCGGCAGTCTGTCGCAACCCGGCGGTCCGCTCTACGGCATCGAGCACTCGAACGACGGATTAATTACCTTTCCCGGCGGCCTGCCGATCGTCGACGCCGACGGCGTCATGATCGGCGCCATCGGCGTCAGCGGTTCGTCGGTCGAAAACGATCACGCCGTCGCGCAGGCCGGCGTCGGGACGCTCGGCGTCTGCGATCTTCCGGAGCATCCCTGGCGCACCTGACCGGCGATCAGTGATGCCGCTTCTTCGATTTTTTCCGCTTCTCTCCAGATTCAGCGGTCGCGCCCGGCTGCTGGCCCGGTTCGGCGGGCGTGGCGGACGGCGCGGCGCCCTGCTCGCTCGGCGGCGCGGGTTCGGCTTCGGGCGGCGGCGCGACATTCGTGGCCCCCGGAGGCGTTCCGCTTTCCTCGACGGGCGGCGCATCGGGCGCGGCCGGCGGCGGCGGCGAACGTGAGGCGGCGAGCCACCATGAGGCGGCGGCGAGCGTCAGGATGGCGAGCGCCACTAGAAACGCGATCGCGCCGCCGCCAGCCCCGCCGCCCCCACCGCGTCGTGGCGGCGGCGGATCGGGATTGCGCGACGCCTCTGGCGGAGCCTCGCTCTTCGACGCGCGCGCGAGTCCCGGAGGCGCGGGAGATCGCGATTGTTCGCCGCGATACTGGCTCCATACCCATGCGGCAGGCGGGGACCTGCCGCTGCGCTCATCTTGAGAATCCGACATCCGTCCGCCCTCCAAAGACGCATCGTCCGCGCCAGCCGTGCGCGCATATGTTGACTCGCCGGCGCGACATCGACAAGTGCGGCGGCAAGCGTCCCGTGCGGCCGACGCGACCAAAGGCGCGAACTGCGCTATCTTGGCTTAGCCTCACCTTAGACCAGAGCGAGATTGGGCATGACCATCAAAGCTGGAGATCGACTTCCCGACGTGAAGCTTGCCGTCATGGGCAAGAATGGACCGGAACCGGTCGACACGAAGGATTATTTCGCGGGACGCAGGGTGGCGCTCTTCAGCGTCCCGGGGGCCTATACGCCGACCTGCCACAGGAAACATCTGCCGGGATTCATCGCCAAGGCGGACGAAATCAAATCGAAGGGCGTGGACGCCGTGACGGTCACGGCGGTCAATGACATTTTCGCGCTCGACGCCTGGGTGAAGGAGTCGGGAGGCGCCGGCAAGATCGAGGCGCTCGCCGACGGCTCGGCGGCCTTCGCCAAGGCTCTTGGACTGGAGCTCGATCTCACCGAGCCTGGACTTGGCGTCCGCGGCAAGCGCTATGCGGCGCTCATTGACGACGGCGTCGTCAAATGGATCAATGTCGAGGAAAATTCCGGCGAAGCCGTCGTTTCGACCGCCGAAGCGACGCTCGCTCACTTATAGCGGTCCGAGCCGCGAAGAGCGCCTGCCCTGCGCGCGCTCCTCAAGCTCTGGGGCGCGCAGGTCATGAATGCGCGGTGCGATTTTCGCCTCCTTGACGACGGCAGGCAATTTGGATGACTCGAGCGGTCCACGGCGACGATGTCGATGCGTTGAGGATACTGCTCCTGGCGCTGGAGGACGTCCAGCGCTCGCCTCCCGAGCCGATTTTCGTCGCTGTCGGCGAGCTGGCGCGGCTCCTGCGGAAGTCGCATGCGGAGATCATCGAGGGGCTCGACACGCTCGCCGGTCTGAATTTCATCGAAGGGCCCGGCGCCTATCGCGAAAGCGACTGGCTGTTTCGTCGCCTGACGCGCCGCGGCGAAGCTTTGGCCGAACTGATCCGCGACCCCAACGACTGGCGCGAGGCGCTTGAAACTTATGGGCCGTTCTTAGCGCGCTGATCCTTGGCGCGCTGATCCCATCTGGCGCGGACGCGACGCCACTTCGCCGCGGCTTCCCGGCGTTGCGCCTTGATCAGCTGGCTCAGCTCCGTGCGCCACAGCGTGAACCGATCGTTCGGCGCCAGCGCCATGTAGCGTTCAGCGATTTGCGTGACGACGATATCTGGCTTCACGCGCGCGACAAGCCGCCAGTCGACATTGGCCGACCAGACAAAGACCAGTTCGCTGGCCGTTTCGGCGAGCTGCGCGGTCAGACGGTCACGCCCCACGCCGGCGAAGGAATCGCCGAAGAGCAGGATCCGAACCTGGTTGGGCGCTTCTTCGTTCCGGTAAACGACATGCGCGCCCACATGGATGTCGCCGCCGTGAAGCGGATTTTCGAGGATGCGCACGACGGCGTTGGCGTAGGTGCGTTGCGCGTGGGCGATCCAATCGATTTCGCGAATTTCCTCCCACCGCGGCGGATCGACCTTGCCGCCAAGGTCCATGATCTTGTGCAGCGTGGTGCAGGGCCGGTGGGCCAAATCCTCGTTCGGCGTCAGCCCAAGCGCGTCGCACAAGAGGCGATAGGCGAGCAGACTGCCTTCCGGCGTCCAATGCGTGTCGCTGCGCCAGTAGAGTTCGACCTCGTCGCGCCGCTCGCGCATCGGCCAGACGAGATCGACCCATCCGACGGCGCGCGCGTCGCCGCGAAAGAGCTGCTGCAGGCGGATCGCCGGCGCGAGATCGACATTGACGAGCGGCGTCGCCTGTTTGTGCCCGTAGATCGTCAGCTTTTCGGGCGCGACGAGATGGGCGTAGGCGACGCCGAGCGCGTCGCAGCGACGCTTGCGTTCGAGAATCGCGTCGCGCCACCGGCGCAGATTCGTGTCCGGCAGATGCCCGCCGTTACGCTCATAGAGCGTCGTGACGAAATTCGATCCGCCGGTGAGGAACAACCAACCATCGCGGCCTTCGTGAATGATGAGTTCGGTCACGGCGCGGATGTCGTAATCGGCTCGGCCGCGGAATCCGCTGCGGGCTTGCGCGCGTAAAGTATCGTCGCGGCGGCGAGTTCGAACAGCTTCTCGCGCGGCAATTCCCGCGCCCAGGGTTTTTCGAGCAGCGGGCCGGGATAGGCGATCAGATCTTCGACGCGCGTGCGCAGGAATTGCTTGCGCGCGCGCGGCGGGAGACCTTGCGCCCAGGAGCGCAATTGCCAGGCGATCGCCCAGACCGGGTGCGTCGACTTGGCGACCTCCTGCCGTTCGATGGTCAACCGCCCTTCGAACAGCGTGCGCAATCCCTCGTGGGTCATATTGAAATAGTGATGCGGATAGCCATGCAGCGGCTGAAGAAAGGGCACGCAGCATTTCAGCCAGCCGCCGGGCTTGAGCACGCGCGCGATTTCGGCGGCGCAGCGAAACGGATCCTTCACATGCTCCAGAACGGCGATCGAGATGACGCCGTCAAAGGTTCCATCCTTGAACGGCAGCCGATGCGCCGCGCCGACGACATCGGTCGTCGCATAATCCATCATTTCGAAGTTCACGACATTGCTGTAATAGACTGGCCGGTAGCCGGCGCCGACGTCGAGGATCAGGCCGTCGGCGAGCGCTTCGATCCATTCGACGGTTTCGTCGTCGTAACCGTTCTCGCTGATCGGCATTTCTTCTTCGTCGGCGTCCGCGCCCGGCGACCCCTCGTCGGCGAAGATGAATTTGCCCGAATCCGACAGCGGGGTATCGGGATCGAGCAGCAGCGGCCGCACCGCGGCAAGCTTTCGCGCGCGCATGGCGGGGATGTCGCTCGAGCGCTGCTGGCGGCGCCCCTGGGCGCGGCCGAACGCATCGAAATGCGCGCGGCCGGAGGCGAATTGACCAAGCGCGATCGCCTCCCGCACGTCAGGGTTTAAGGCCAGATAGCGCGCCTCGTCGAAATTCTCCGGCGTCGCGACCTCGTCCTCGGCGACCTTCTGCCGGCGGCCCTCAATATGGCCGAATTTCTTGAAATGACTCCAGCCCGACCTGATCTTGCCGAGGCGAACGGCCTCGGCGACGTCGGGGTTGACGGCGAGATAGTCTTGCTCGTTGAAGCTTTGCGGCGTCGGCGTCTCTTGCAACGCCGCCGACTGGAAGGGATTATTCATGCGGACGGAGAGATGCTATCCAATGGCCGATCCGTCGAATAGTTAGCACAAGCGGCGGAGCGCGAAAACACGCATTGGAGCGTCGGCCAGGGAGCACGACCTAAATCGCGGCCGGCGCGACGCCTTTCGTCCAATCAACCCCGTTTCGGAACCATTGATGAATTCCAGCAGCGACCAGATCGATCATGAGGAAGCGCCGATCGCCGTCGAGGCCTTCTATCCCTACGGCTACGGGGGTCGGCGGATGCTCGCCATCCGCGCCCCCTTCGCGATGGGCGCCGACGGCGCGGACATCATCGGCCGCGCCATCGAAGCAGATGGACGCCGCTACGTCGTCGTCTCGATCGCGCGCCAGATTTCCGGGCCGATCCATCAGGGCGAGCCGTTCGGCGTCGAACTGCGCGCCGCCGCCGCGCGTGATGAGTCCGCGGCCTGAAAGATGACCAAGATATTGGGGCTGGGGCACAGCCATATCGTGGCCATCGCCAAAGGATGTTACGAGCTGCAGCATGAGGGATTTCAGCTCGGCGGCGGGCCGCTCGTTTCGCGCTTCGTCTATCTCTACGATCCCGAACTCTCGCCGACTCTGGCGGAGGAGAGCGCCGCTTCCCGCCTCAATCCCCGTCTTCGCGGGATCATCGAAGAGGAGCGGCCGGACGGGATCGTATTGTCGGTCGGGGGCAATGAGCATATTGCTCTTTCGGTGACGCAGCCCAAGGAGCGCTTTGACTTCATTCTTGGCGCGGAGCCTGAGCTCGATCTCGAGCCCGGCGCCGTGATCCTGCCCGAAGCCGCGGTCCGCGAGACGTTGCGGGAAAAAATGGCGCCGACCCTTTTGACTATCGCGGCGATCCGGAAGGAAACCAGCGCGCCCATCGTATGCATCGAGCCGCCGCCGCCCTTGCCGAATTCGCGCGTCGTGCAATGTCCGCAGGAGTTTTTCCGCCGATCGTTCGATCCGCGCCGGCTCTCGGGAGACGCCTTTCGCTATAAGATGTGGCGCACGCAGTCCGCGCTCTATCGTGAAATATGCGCGAGAGAGAATATTCTGTTTGCGCCCGTTCCGGCCGAGTTCATGGCTCCGTCCGGGATGTTGGCGGAATTGGTTTGGGGCGCCGACGCCTCTCACGCGAATGCGCTGTTCGGCCGGCGGATGATCCAGGCCGCCGCTCAGCTTTTTGAGCCTCGGCTCGGCGATGGACGGCAATGAAGACGCATCCCTATTCGAAACGTCCCGACTACGCCCTTTGGCGGCGCGCGGTCGCGGACGTCGCTCCAGGCGAACTGGATCCGGTTGTGGAGGCGCCTTTCCGGCTCGGCGTTCGCGAAAAAATCGCGACCGCCGGGAGTTGCTTCGCCCAGCACATCGGCCGCTATTTGAAGTCGAGCGGCTGCAACTATCTCGTCACCGAGGCGCCGCACGCCTTTGTCAGTCCCCAGGCGGCCGACGCGCTCAACTATGGGCTCTATACCGCGCGTTACGGCAACATCTACACGAGCCGGCAATTGCTGCAGCTCTTCGAACGCGCCTATGGACGATTCACGCCGAAGGAAAACCGCTGGCAGGAACGCGGCGGCCAGGTCATCGACCCATTTCGGCCGCAAATACAACCGGGCGGATTCAATTCGGCCCGCGAACTCGATTATGACCGGGAACGCCACTTCGAGGCGGTGCGCGCGGCGTTCGAGACGCTCGACGTCTTCGTGTTCACGCTCGGACTGACGGAGCTTTGGCGTTCGCGCGAGGATGGCGCGGCGTTTCCGCTCTGTCCGGGCGTTGCGGGCGGCGACTATTCGCCGGCGCGACATGAGTTCGTCAATCTCGGGGTCGACGAGATCGTCGCCGACATGACGGCCTTCATCCGCGGTCTGCGCGCCGTCAATCCCGCCGCGCGGGTCATTTTGACTGTTTCGCCGGTGCCGCTCGTCGCCACCGCCGAGGCGCGTCATGTGGTGACGTCGACCATGTATTCGAAATCGGCGCTGCGCGTCGCCTGCGATGTGCTTTCGCGCGCGCTCAATCAGGTCGCCTATTTTCCGTCATACGAGATCGTCGCCGGCGGCTACGCGCCGATCGATTATTTCGCGCCGGATAGGCGCAGCGTCACGCAGGAGGGCGTGGCGCATGTCATGCGGGTGTTCGAGCGCCATTTCGTCAAGCGCAGCGTCGCCGGCGAGGCGTTGCGCGGCGCGTTGCGTGCGCTCGGTCCCGCACTCGGCCCGATACGTTCCGCGCCGGCCGAGGACCCGCTGGCGGCCGCGATGCGCCTGATGTGCGACGAAGAGGCTTTGTCTTTGGAGAGAATCGAAGCGTCGTCGAGCGAGGAAGCGCCGTCGGAAGTCGAGCCGGCGCCCCAGATCGACTCAAGTGAAGAATCTGCCGCGAAGGAACCGCTCGCCGACAAGCCCGAGCATGAGGCTGATCCCTCCGACCCAGAAAACGAGCGACTTGTTGATTAGTTCGGGATCGTAGCTCGCATAATAGGCGGACCGCAGCCATTCGATGAGCTGCGTGAGAGGATTATACGCCATATAGTCCCGCAGATTCGCAGGTATCGCGTTGGGCGGCAGATAGGCGCCCGAAATCACGTAGAGGCCAGCCATGAGGAGGAGGAAAAACACCAGAAAGTATGAGCCGACGAGCGCGCACATCACCACGTTGAGAAAGCCGAGCCCGATCCCCATAAAGACGGTGGCGCCGATCGCTTTCGACGCTTCCGCCATATCGGTCGGCATGACGTCGACATCGAACAGGCTGGCGGCAAATATGAACAGCGCGAGCACGATCATGGCGTTGAGCGTTTCGAGGATGCAGCGGCTGAAAATGAGATGCAGCGGCTGAATGACCGGTATGTTCAACAATTGACGATTCTGCGGAATCGCCATCGCCACCAGGCGCGCCGGATAGAAGCACAAAATATAGGGCACGACGCCGGTCCCGATGAATACCGTCGGGCTGTCGCCAATAGGCGCAACCGAAATCCTGAGCAGGTAAGCCAGCGTGATGACGCCCATATGCGACAAGGGCCAGGCGATCGCGATCAGATAGCCGACATGGCTGGTTCCGAAACGCGACCGCATGTCCTGGATCAGGACGGCGCGCATGATGCGGCGAAACCCCGCGAGCCGTGCGCGAAGAGTCGCGAAGCGCTCCTCAAGAAGCGAGTTCAGGGCCAAGCTCGTCACTTTGCTGCTCCGTCATCCGTGCAACGCGAGACATTTCTCATCAGATAGGCGGAATAATGACGCCAAGGCCGATCCAGGCCGCACTGCGCGATGCGCTCGCCGCTTCCGCCGAAGCGGATGCCGGTTCGGCTTAGAAAATGCGTCAATTCAACAAACTGGAGCAAGTTCATGAATCGATGATTCATGAACGCGCTCTAATCGTCAAAGGAGTCGAAATTGTGATAGGTTCGCGCCGCTGCATGAAGCGTGCAGCCAAGCGAGGGACCGGCGGCGCGCCAATGACTGATTGGCGCATTGGGACAGCGCCGACGCCTTTATGCACACGGGGAGCGTGACGTGGACCGCGACGACCTCAGCTATATTGACGCGCATTTTGAAGAGTCCTTGGCGACGTTGCAGGCGGCTGCGAATGACGCGGCCTTCAAAAGCGCGCTCGCGGCCATTGCCGCGCGCATCGTCAGATCTTTGCAGAATGGCGGCAAGGCGCTGTTTGCGGGCAATGGCGGCAGCGCCGGCGACGCGCAGCACATCGCCGGCGAATTCGTTTCGCGGCTGAATTTCGATCGCGCGCCGCTCGCCGGCCTGGCGCTGACGACCGATGCGTCGGTGCTCACCGCGATCGGCAACGACTATGGCTATGCCGACATTTTCTCCCGGCAGATCCGCGCTCTGGGGCGCCGCGGCGACGTTTTCGTCGCTATCAGCGCCTCCGGCAATTCGCCCAATATTCTGAAGGCGGTCGAGACGGCGCGGGAGATGGGCGTCGTGACGATCGGCTTGACCGGCGGGAGCGGCGGAAAGCTCGCCTCCGCCTGCGACATCTGCCTTCACGTTCCCGCCCATTCGACGCCGCTGATTCAGCAGGCGCATATCGTCGCCGCGCATCTGATCTGCGGCCTCGTCGAAAGGGCGATGTTCGCGGACGGCGCGAGGGCGCAGCAAAGCGCCGTCGCGTGATCCGGCAAGCGGTCATACTCTGCGGCGGATCATGGACGGCGCATCGGCCGCAACCGCTCCTGCCCGTGGCGGGCGCGCCGTTCCTCGACGTGCTCCTTGCGGAAGCCGTCAGGCAGGGGTTCGACGACATTCTTCTGCTTGCCGGCGGTCCGGCGCAAGAAATCGCCTCATACGCTCACGAGTCCGCGAAACGTTTCGGCGCGACGATCGGCGTCGCGATCGAACCGAGTCCCGCGGGAGCGCGCGACAGATTGGCGGATGAATTCCTTCTGCTGAACGGCGATTCCTGGTTCGACGTCAATTTGCGCGCGCTTGCCGCGCTCGCGCCGCATCGACCGGACGCCGCGATGATTCTCGCCTTGCGCCAGGCGCCCGACCTTTCGCGCCATCGCGCGGCCGTTCTGTCGGAAGGCCGAGTGACCGGCTTCTTCGAAGACGCGCGGCGAGCGGGCGGCGGCCTTGTCGATGGCGGAGTCTCCGTCTGCCGCAAGCGGCCTTTTCTTGCTGCGATGGACGTCCGCGACGGGCGCAGCCTGTCGCTCGAGTCCGAGGTCATGCCGAAGCTGGCGCGCGACGGCCGGCTGTTTGGCGAAATCTGCGACGGCCGCTTCATCGACATTGGCCTTCCGGAGTCCTATGCCGCGGCGCAGAGCGACATTCCTGCGCTATTGCGCAGGCCGGCGGTCTTTTTCGACCGCGACGGCGTGCTTAATGTCGACCTCGTTCATGTCGGCTCGATTGATCGCTTCCATTGGATCGACGGCGCCATCGAAGCCGTTCGGGAGTTGAACGATCGCGGCTATCTGGCTTTCGTCGTCACCAATCAGGCGGGAGTCGCCAAGGGACTATATGAGGAGAGGGACGTCGTCGCGCTGCACGCGCATATGCAGGAAGCGCTCGCCGCCCATGGCGCGCATATCGATGATTTCCGCTATTGTCCCTATCATGTCGACGCGACGGTTCCGGCCTATCGCCGTGATTCGCCGATGCGCAAACCCTCGCCGGGCATGCTGCTCGACCTCCTCGCCAACTGGCGCGTCGATCTTTCGAAGAGCTTCCTGATCGGCGACAGGGAAAGCGACATTGCAGCCGCCCTGGCGGCCGGAATGCCCGGCTACCTTTTTGAAGGCGGCGATCTCGGTAAATTTCTGCGCGCCATTCCCGACTATGTCGACGCCGCCGAGCGTTCCGCCAAGGCGCTCGTCAACGGCGACGCTCAATTGGTCAGCGCCGGGCTCTCGCGATAGAGACGCGGGAAGAGCCGCTTGAGATTGTCGACCTTCGGCAAGTCGTTGTAGACGATGTAAGGCTGCGTCGGATGGCGGACGAGATAGTCCTGATGGTAGGCCTCCGCCGGATAGAACGTCTTCAGCGGTTCAAGCGTGGTGACGATCGGCGCTGAGAAAACCTTCGCGTCGGCGAGCTGCGCGATGTAGTCGCGCGCGAGTTTTTCCTGCTCGGCGTTTGCGACGAAAATCGCCGAGCGGTACTGCGCGCCGACATCCGGACCCTGGCGGTTGAGCTGCGTGGGATCATGCGCCACCGAAAAATAGACGCGCAGCAATTCGCCAAGACTGACCATCCTCGGATCGTAAGTGATTTCCACCGATTCCGCGTGGCGCGTGTCGCCCTGTGAAACCCTGTCGTATTGCGCGGTCTCCTTTTCGCCGCCGGCATAGCCGGAAACCGCGCGCGAAACGCCCTTGACGCGCTGAAACACGCCCTGCACGCCCCAAAAGCAGCCGCCGGCGACGACGAGCTTCTGTTCGCCGCCGATCGCCGACTGCGGATCGTAGAACGGGGCGGGCAGAACCACGGCGCGTTCAGCGGCCCCGGCGCCAAAGGGAGCGAGAATGGTCAGCGCGACGATGAGAAAAGCGGCGAGTCGCATGGCGATTTTCCTTACGCTTGTCCGCGCCCGGCGAAGCGCAGCGCGACGCCGTTGATGCAGTAGCGCAGCCCGGTCGGCTTTGGACCGTCGGTGAAGACATGGCCAAGATGCGCGTCGCAGCGTCTGCAGGAAACGGCGACGCGCCTCATGCCGAATGACGAATCGGCGCTCTCAATGACATTCGCCTTTGAAATCGGCGCGAAGAAGCTCGGCCATCCGGTGCCGGAATCATATTTGGTTTTCGAATCGTAAAGCGCCGTGTCGCAGCAGACGCATCGATAGAGTCCGTCGGCGTGATTGTCCCAATAGGGGCCGGTGAAGGCGCGCTCCGTGCCCTCCTTGCGAGTCACTTCGAAGGCGAGCGGCGAGAGTTGCGTGCGCCATTCCGCCTCGGACTTGACGATTTTCTCGACGCGCGACAGTCCGAGGCTCTTGCCATTGACGTCGAATGACTCGATCTCGACCATGTCGACGGCGGCGCGCGCCGGCGGCGCAATGGCTAGAAGGACGGCGCCTGATAAGAGGCTGCGGCGGTTCACGATCGGCTCCTGCATTTTCGCTTATTATTCGTGCGCGGGCCGGAAAGGTTACGCCGCCGCTCGACTTTTTAAGATCAGCGGCGACCGAAGAGCTTTTCGATGTCGGAAAGCTTCAGCTCGATATAGGTCGGCCGGCCGTGATTGCACTGGCCGGCGCCCGGCGTCGCCTCCATCTCGCGCAGCAGCGCGTTCATCTCCGGCGCCGACAGCCGCCGGCCGGCGCGGACCGAATGATGGCAGGCGCAGGTCGCCAGCACGTGATCGAGCTTGCGCGAAAGCCCCCGCGCGTCGCCCTCCTCGGCAAGAAGATCGGCAATATTCTCGACGAGACGCTTAACGTCGATCTCGCCGAGCAGCGCCGGGGTCTCGCGCACCAGCACGGCGCCGGGACCAAAGGGTTCGAGCGTCAGACCCAGCGCGGCGAGTTCGCCCAGCGCCGGCGCGAGCGCATTCATTCTCGCTTCGTCAAGTTCGACGACGGCGGGGATCAGCAGCATCTGCCGCGCGACGCCCGTCTCCTCGCGCTGGCGCTTCAGCTTCTCATAGACGATGCGTTCATGCGCGGCGTGCTGGTCGACGATGACGAGCCCGTCCTGCGTCTGGGCGATGATGTAGGTTTCATGCAATTGCGCGCGCGCTGCGCCGAGCGGCGAATGGGCCTCGGGCGCGGACTCCTCATGCGGGCGCGCATCCGCCATCGGCGGCCCGGCGTCGAAAACGGCTTGAGGCGACTCTTCGAAGCCGGAAGGCGCGTAGGGCGAATGCGCGACGCTCCAGTTGGCTGGCGGCGGGGCGGAATAGCGCGCGCCATTGCCGCGCGTCAGCGCGTCGATCGCCGCCCGCGCATTTGTGTCGGCGCTGCGGCCGCTCTTGACGGCAAGCGCCTGTTTCAGCGCGCCGACGACGAGGCCGCGCACGAGTCCGGGATCGGCGAAGCGCACCTCCGCCTTGGCCGGATGGACATTGACGTCGACGATGCGCGGATCACACTCGACAAAGAGCGCCGCGATCGGATGGCGGTCGGCGCTGAGAAAATCGAGATAGGCGGCGCGGATGGCGCCGGCGAAGAGCTTGTCGCGCACCGGCCTTCCGTTGACATAGACATATTGCATCTGGGCGTTGCCGCGACTGTAGGTCGGCAGAGCCGCAAAGCCAAAAAGTCGCACGCCGTCGCGCGCGGCGTCGACTTCAAAGGCGTTTGAGCTGAAATCCTGGCCGAGAATTTGGAAGATGCGCCGCGCGGGATCGCCGTCGCAGGCGGCATAGTCGAAGAGCGCGCCGCTGTCGGCGGACAGCGAGAAGCGCGCCTGCGGATTGGCCATGGCGAGACGCTTGACGACATCGACGATCGCCGCGGTTTCAGTGCGCTCGGTCTTTAAAAATTTCAGCCGCGCCGGCGTCGCGGCGAACAGCGCGCGCGCTTCGATTTTTGTCCCGCGCGGCCAGGCGCAGGCGGAAAGACCGCGCTTTTCGCCCGCTTCGACACGGACGGCGTAGCCGTGCGGCGCGCCGGCCGCGCGGGTTTCGATGATCAGGTCAGCGACCGCGGCGATCGAGGGCAGCGCCTCGCCGCGAAAGCCGAGCGTGGCGATACTGGTCAGATCGCCGTCGGGGATTTTCGATGTCGCATGACGCTCGATGGCGAGCGCGAGATCATGCTCGTCCATCCCGCTTCCATCGTCGATGACGCGGATCAGGCTCTTGCCGCCCTGTTCGACCGCCACGTCGATGCGGCTCGCGCCGGCGTCGAGCGCATTCTCGACCAGCTCCTTGACGGCCGACGCCGGCCGCTCGACCACCTCGCCGGCGGCGATGCGATCGACGAGAAGCGGATCGAGGCGGCGAATGGGCATGGGTGAATCGGCTCAAGCGGTCAGGGTATTGTGGATTATAGCGGCTTTGGGAGAGCAATCGCTATGAGGAGCGCCCGGAGCTATGGCGATCGGGTGAAGGATTGCTTTCCTCACCCTCATCCTGAGGAGCCGCCGCAGGCGGCATCTCGAAGGACGAGGGTGAGGAAAAATACGCGAAAACGGGCTTCCTCGTCCTTCGAGACGCGTGCTGCGCACGCTCCTCAGGATGAGGAAGCCCTTCACCCGATTCACACGCCGGAAGCTGTCTTGGCTTAACCCATCAAGATTGAACCCGCGTTGATGTATGCTAATGTCATACAGATGAGAGAACAGCCCTTGAGCAGCTCAGTCCTCAGCGTTCGGGTTTCCCCCGAGGAGCGCGCCCTTCTGGAAGAAGCGGCGGCGCAATCGCACACCACCTTGAGCGAATTCATGCGGCGTCGCTCGGTTGAGGCGGCGGAAGCAGAGGTTCTCAATCGCTCCAACATCACCATTCCGGCCAAAGACTGGGAAGCGTTCGAAGCATGGATTAGCCGGCCCGCGGAGGCAGTTCCCGCGCTTGCGGAACTCGCGCGACGCACCCCGTCATGGAAACGCTAGCGCATGGCGGCGGTCACGCCGCCCCGTCCGCTCGCTGAAAGCGACGACCGCAGCCAATTCGACTGCGGGCGGGAATCCCTCAATAATTGGTTTCGGCGCCATGCGTGGGCGAACCACGCCAGCGACATGTCGCGCGTGAGCGTGATCACGGATGCGACGACGGGGCGCGTCGTCGGCTATGTCGTGCTGAGCGCCGCGCAAATCGAGCGGGCCTATCTGCCCAAACCTCAGCAACGCAACCGCCCTGACCCCGTGCCTGTCCTGCTGCTCGGCCGGCTCGCGATCGATAAGGCCGATCAGGGCAGGGGCTATGCCGCCGACCTGCTGCATTACGCCCTGAGGACCGCGCTACGGGTTTCCGAAAGCGTCGGGAGCATGGGCGTCATTACGCACCCGCTCGATGACGGAGTAAGAGGCTTCTATGCGAGGTGGGGATTTCAGGAGCTGCCCTTCGACCCGCGCCGCGCGATGATTGTCCGCATGGCGGATTTGCGGGAGAATTTCAGCGACAACGCATAATTTTTGGCAAGGCAGCATTTAGGCAGTTGCATCTAGTCTACAGGCGGAGGAGGAAACCGACTCGTAAATTCCGAGGGTGCAGCAGCATTTGCCGATGGAGATACATCACCACTAAGCTGCTTCAGCGCCGCCTGCCGCTGCAAAACCCGAAGCTGGTCTTCCTCTTGCTGTGCAACAGGAAAATAAATTCTCTCAAAATCGTCGAGGCGTAGGCCGTCTCCGAGATTTATGTCCTTAGCCATTGTCGATAGTAAAACACGAAAGCGTTTACTCTTTTCGTGGTCGGGTATATTTTTTGAAGACTCAAAGCTTGCAAACAATTCAGCCCAAGCATCTCTTACGGCGCGGCTATCTATGTAAACAATATCGATAAGATTAAACGCCCTCACAGCATCCTGTGAGTAATAGGTGGCGCGTTGCTCCATCAATGTCGCAAATACATGTAATTTCATGCGTCGCTTTTCAGAAGCGTGCTCCCCATCCCGTCGCATTCGCTCCGCAATTTCTGCAGCAATGGCCGGCCCCTTAAGCGCAGCGTAAGCTGAGGCAGCTGTCGCAAGAAATGCGAGAAACGTCGAAACTGCTGAAAGAAATGCCGCCTGTGTTTGGGCATCCATTCGGGTGAAAAATTCAGGCATCATTCAACCCCCGAAGCTTTTTGAAACGCGCATTGATTGAGCCAAATGGAGTAGGGATTTTCAAATAATCAAGCCTCTCTAAATCCGGAGGAAAAAATGCTTTTACTTCATAACTTAGGCCACTCGGCCCAGTAGGTACGCCTTGTATCAACGTCTGGCCTGCCGGAGCAGTAATTTTGATGGTGGCGTCAAAACCCCTACCATCCTGTGTAGGCGTGTAATTGCCGTCAAATAGCACGCCCATCACATCAGAACCTATGATTTTTCCACCCATTACCATGAGCATAATCACGCCGTTACCTTGTAATCCCGTCGTGTAGGCAAGGTAAAAGCCCTCAAATAATGACTCATTTTCCATTAGATGCTCCATTACGAAAGCCTCGAAACCGTAGTTTTATTAACATCGAGCCTCCGCGCGTGATTCGCGTGCGTGGCCCTGCCTTAGGCGACCGTCACAATCGCTCCCTCGCGCTGATGGCGGCTCAGCTTAGCTGGTCTCTCCGCTCCTGCGCGCGCTAAGCCTTCACCTCAGCGTCAAGCTCTGCCCGTCAGTCGAGACTCGCGCATCGCCGTAAATCATCGACGCGGCCTAGAGGATCGCTTCCATACCCTTGCGGCGGATGAGGTCGAGCAGGACGAGGGCCGGACCGCTTGCCCGCTTTGCGTCGCGCTCCAACTGCGAAACATAGCCGACTGTCAGATTGAGATAGCGGGCGAAAACCGCTTGGCTCAACCGCGCCTTTTCACGAAGGCGCCGGATTTCCTCGCCCGTGATCGGCGCGGGTTCGGGCGCGTCGTCCTTTCCCAACTGACGCAAGGTGATCTTTTCATGCGTGGCCTCGTCCATGAGTCCAAGGCGGCGCATGTCGCCCGCCGTTTCGAGAATGGCTTCGCGCAAACGGCTAGGCGTCGCTTTCTTCGTCATGTCGCACCTCCTGAATTGCGCCATCCTTAAGGGCCGTATCGATGCGTTCCGATGCGGCTTCAAGCCATCCGCGCGCTACAAGGCGCAAATCCTCCAATTCGTCCGGCTCGATGTTTTCCCTTTCGTTCTTGGCGAAGCCGTAGAGGAAAACGGCGCGCGTTTTCACACGATAGGCAATGATCATCCGGTAGCCGCCGGAACGTCCCCGGCCTCGCCTGGCGACGCGCTGCTTGATGAGGCCGCCGCCTAAATCAGCGTCGACAAGCCCCCGCGCGGCGCGCCCGATCGCTTCGCTCAGGCTCTCGTCGTCAAGCCGTTCGCTGCGAGCGAACCGCGCAAACCATCGGGTTTTAAAAACGCGCACCGCAACTCCATGGCGCTATAAACTATAGCACGATGAACTATAATATCAACCTGAATCGCACGGGATTTCGCAACAGAACTATGCACGCCGGAAACCGCTGAAAAAACTGGTTTCGGCGTTTGTCGCCGACAGTCAAGAAGAACGGCGCGCTTCGACGGACGGCAATTCCCCCCCAACTCCATGCGCGCAAACCTCACGCCAGCGGCGTCAGCACCAGCGCCAGATTCTCCACCGCCACCACCCGCGCCCGCGCGCCGGGCGCGAGGCTTTCGACCGGCGAATCCTGCGCAAGCCGCGCCTGCCATTCGACTCCGGACCAGAAGATGACGCCGTGCGTCTTCGTCACCTCCTGCGTCGTCGTCACTTCGCGCCCGATCAGATCGCTGCTCTTATCTTCTTCGATGTCGGCGTTCTGAAACCGCTGCAGCGGCTTCCTGCCGACGATGGCGATCAGGAGACTCGCGCCGGCGACGATCGCCGCGGTTTCGACGAGCGGCGGGCGCCAGCCGGTCGCATAGAGAACCGCGCTGGTCAGCAGCGCGCCGACCGCGACGAACATCACTGGCGAGAGGCCGATCACCACAATGTCGAGCCCGAGCAGGATGAGGCCGGCGATCAGGCTCGCATTGGCGGGATCGTAGAGAAAAGCCGTCTCCATCATTCCGTTTCCCGCCAGGGCTGGGCGCCGCGCTGCCGCGCCTCATCGCCCGCGCCGGCGTTGACCATTTTAAGCACCGCCATCGCCTTGGCGAGCCAGCCGGCGGGGTCGGCGCCGTCGCCCATCAGCACCAGGGAATTGCCGGCCTTGGCGAGGCGGCCGTATTGCTCGATGGCGCTTTTGGCGACTTCGAGCTGCACCGCCTGGTCGCCGCCCTGCTGGGTGATTTGCGTGCGCACCAGTTCGATCGCCTTCGCCTGGCCTTCGGCGCGCAGAATGGCGGCCTGCTTCTCGCCTTCGGCGCGGTTGATCTCGGACTGTTTCACGCCTTCCGATTCGAGCACCGTCGCCCGCTTGTCGCGCTCGGCCTTCATCTGCCGCTCCATCGACTGGCGCAGCGATTCGGGCATGGCGATGTCCTTGATCTCATAGCGCGTCACATGCGCGCCCCAGAGCTGGGCGGCGTCGGAGACGGCGCGCACGACGCGTTCGTTGATCTCGCTTCGGTTCTCGAAGGTCTTGTCGAGCTCCATCGAGCCGATCGCCGAGCGCATCGAGGTCTGCGCCAGATTGATGATGGCGCGGCGGATGTCCTGCGCGCCGTAAGCCGCGTCCTTGGCGTTGACGATTTTGTAATAGAGCACGCCGTCGATGGTGACGGTGGCGTTGTCCTTGGTGATCGCGTCCTGCTCCGGCACGTCGATCACCTGTTCGCGCAGATCGAAAGTGTAGGCCACCCGCTCGACGATCGGCCAAACGAAATTGACGCCCGCGGTCAGCGATCGGTTGTAGCGGCCCAGCCGCTCGATGACGAGCACGGTCTGCTGGCGCACGAAGCGCACCATCGTCGACAGCGCCAGCAGCGCGACATAGGCGAACCAGAACAGCGGATTTTGGAAGAGGCTGATCGGCAGGCCGAGGTTGAAGGAGCGATCGAGGATCAGGAGGCCGATCGCGACGGCGCCGACGATAAAAAGCGCGAAACCCATGGATTGAACTCCCGGTGCGAGGCGCGTGGAGCGAATGTCATCGAGCGACAGGGACATGGCGGCTCCTGACGCGGCGAATGGGCGCGAACCGCGAAGGCCGGCCCGACGCGCCAACCGAACTCTAACGCGCCGGATGTGTCGAATGCGTGCGCCGGCGCATCTCTCATCGGCCGTCGGTCAGCGCTTCCGCCACCAGCTTTCCAACGTCGGGCCGAACATCGGCGAGGCGTAGCGCGGCAGTCGCGCCGGCCGCGCGATCTCGGTAGAATGCGCAAGCCATTGTTCGGACGCGTGAAACAGCGGAACGACATAGAAGCCGGACAGCAGCACGCGGTCATAGGCGCGCACGGCGGTGACGAAATCGTCATGGCTCGTCGCCGAGAGCAGGTCGACGATGAGCGCGTCGATCGCCGGGGACGCGGCGCCAGCGAGGTTGAAGGAGGCTTCCTGGTCGGCGCTCGCCGAGCCCCAGCGCATGCGCTGTTCATTGCCCGGCGAGGCCGAGGCGATCCATTGGCCGAGCATCATGTCGAAATCGAATTTCTGCCGCCGGCGCTGATATTGCACCTCGTCGACGAGGCGCACGCGGGCGTCGACGCCGATCCGGGCCAGCGACGAGGCGTAGTTGAGCGCGAGCCGCTCCTGATTGCGGTCCTTGACCATGATCTCGAAGGAGACCGGCTCGCCGTCCTTGCGCAGGGCGCCGCCGGCGATGCTGTAGCCGGCGCCCTCAAGCAGATCGAGGGCGCGCTTCGCCATTTCGCGGTCGCGGCCGGAGCCGTCATTGACCGGCGGCCGCCAGCGGCCCTCCATAATGTCTTCGCGCACCGCGCCTGGAAAAGGCGCGAGCAGCGCGCGCTCGGCTGCCGAGGCCGGGCGGCCGGAAGAGGACAATTCCGATTCGTCGAAGAAGCTTTTGGTGCGCGTATAAAGTCCGGCGTAGAGATTGGCGTTGACCCATTCGAAGTCGAACATCATGCCGAGCGCTTCGCGCAGGCGGATGTCCTTGAACAAGGGCCGGCGCGTGTTGAAGACGAATCCCTCCATGCCCTTGGGCATGTCGTTCTTTAAAGTCTCCTTCACGACGCGCCCGTCGGCGACCGCCGGGAAGTCGTAGCCGCTCGCCCAGCGCGTCGTGCTGGTTTCGTCGCGATAGTCGAGAAGGCCGGCCTTGAAGGCTTCGAACAGCGAATTGCCGTCGCGATAATATTGGATGTCGACCTCGTCGAAATTATTGAACCCGCGCTGGCTCGGCAGATCGGCGCCCCAATAGTCCTTGTCGCGGCGCAGCAAGAGACGATCGCCGACCTTCACATCCGCGACGACATAGGGGCCGGAGCCGATCGGCTTGGCCAGCGTCGCGTCGGAAAAGCGCTCGACGTCGGTCGCATGTTTGGGAAGCACCGGCATGATCGCCAGGATGAGCGGCAGCTCCCGGTCGCCGACGCCCGTGAGATCATAATGCACGGTGTGGGCGTCCGGCGCGTCGATCGATTTGACCAGCCCATAGGCGACGCGCTGCTGCGGCCGGCCCTTGGTCTTCAAGAGGTCGAAGGAAAACAGCACGTCTTCGGCGGTAATCGGCGTTCCGTCGGAAAAGCGCGCCCGCGGGTCGAGGTGGAAGGTCACCTGCGAGCGCGCCGGATCGATGTCAATCGAGCGCGCGATCAGGCCGTAAAGCGTGAAGGGCTCGTCCTGCGAACGGGCCATCAGGCTTTGAAAAACATTGCCGACCAGCCCCTGCGCGGCGCTGCCGGACTTCAGATTGAACGGATTGAGGCTGTCGAAAGTCCCGGCCACGCCGACTCGCAGCCTGCCGGTCTTTCTGGCCTCCGGCTCGGCATAGGGGAAGTGATGGAAATCGCTGGGCAGGGCGGGCGCGCCATGCATGGCGATCCCATGCGTCGGGCAGGGCGCGTCCGCGCCCGCGCAGGGCGCGGACATCATCAGCGCCAGGGCGAGGCTGAGGGCGGCGCGCCCCCGCATGCGCTTCCCGCCGCCGCCTTCGGCGGGGCGTTTCGGGGGAATCGGGCGAATCTTCATCGGCGGACCATATTCCACTGTCCGGCGCCAGAAGCGAGTCGCACGCAAGTCTTCGGCCTTTTTTGGCGACGGTTTTGCAAAAAAAAGCGCCCATCCCAAGCATTCAACGCGCCGTCTGGCTGGAATTTACTGCGGCGACCATGTAAGAGCGTTGCCGTCGCCTCGTCGGCGTCGCGCAATCGCGCTGGAACACGGGCTGGTCAAGTTCCACGGCGCTTTGGCGCGAAGGCGGCCTCCCGTTATGACGCGACCTTAAAACGACCCGGAGCCGGAGCACGCCGGCCAGCAGGACAATCGAAAGGAACTTCCGATGTCGACCCATTTTTCGCGTTTTTGCGCGATGGCCCTTGCCGGGGCGTTGCTGTTGATCGGCGGCGCCGCCTGGGCTCAGCAGGCCCCCGCGGCCGGCGCGGCGCAGCAGCAGCAGCCCCAGGGCCCGATCGCCGCCGATCTCGTCGCGGTTCAGCCGGATTGGACCAAAGTCTGCGGCTCCGATCCGCAGACCAAGAAGGAAATGTGCTATACGACGCGCGACTTCGGCGTTTCCGCCAAGGAGGGCGAGGCGCCCCAGCCGCTGCTCGCGCTCGCGATCTATGATCCGAAGGGCGACGATCAGAAAATCATCCGCCTGCTTCTGCCGCCGGGCCTCCTGCTGAAACCCGGCTTCCGCTTCGCGATCGACAAGGGAACGCCGGAAAGCGGCGCGTTCGAAATCTGCTATCCGAACGGCTGCTTCGCCGAAGCGAAGGTGAAAAAGGCGCTCGTCGACGGCATGAAGAAAGCCGAAAAAATGTCGGTGGTCGTCAAGAATCAGGCGAACAATGAGGTCACCTTCTATCTGCCGCTCGCCAACTTCGGCAAAGCCTTCGACGGTCCCGCGATCGACCCCAAGGTGCTCGAAGAGCAGCAAAAGAAGCTCCAGGAAGAGCTGCAGAAGAAGGCCGAGGAGGAGCGCAAGCGGCTCGAGGCTCAAAAGGGCGCCGCGCCGGCGGCGCCGAGCCCCGCCCCCAAAAAATAGATCAGCGAAAAGCTTGATCATCCGACCCGCGCAGAACCTGGTTCTGCGCGGGTTTTTTGCATCCTTGGCGGCGTCGCGGGGAGGCCGATTGTCGGCGCCGATCTTGCGTCGGCGCGTTCGAGGAAATTCGACAAATCCCTCATCGGCGCGAACCGCCGCGCGTCACTTTGACGCAAAGCAAAACGTCGGTATATAGGGGCCGTCGGCGGCCCAACACGCGGCGAGGTCAAACAGCGCATGTCTATCGCTATCGTTATGGTCCTGGTGGTTGCCGGCTCAGTCCTGTTCCATGTCTTGAGTCCCTGGCGGATGACGCCGATCGCGTCGAATTGGGGATTCATCGACGACACGATGGGGTTGACCTTTCTGGTGACCGGCGCAGGCTTCGTCGCGGTCATTTTGTTCATGGCCTATTGCCTCTACCGCTTCCGCCACGAGCCGGGCCGGCGCGCCGCCTATGAGCCGGAGAACCAGAAGCTCGAAGCCTGGCTTGGAATCGTCACGACGATCGCCGTCGTCGTTCTTCTCGCCCCCGGCCTGCTGGTTTGGGGCCAGTTCATCACCGTGCCCAAGGACGCGATCGAGATCGAAGCGGTGGGGGTCCAATGGAGCTGGAGCTTTCGCCTCGCGGGCCTCGACCATCAGCTCGGCTCGAGCGACGTTCGCTACATCGATACGACCAATTCCCTGGGTCTGAGCCCCGCCGATCCCAAGGGCCAGGACGATCTGCTGGTCACCAGCGGCGAGTTGCATGTGCCGCTCGGCAAACCGATCAAGATGCTGCTGCGTTCCGTCGACGTGCTGCACGACTTCTACGTTCCCGAAATCAGGGCGAAAATGGACCTCGTGCCGGGAATCGT
The DNA here is from genome assembly GCA_051061375.1 of Methylocystis sp. Classification (GTDB taxonomy): domain Bacteria; phylum Pseudomonadota; class Alphaproteobacteria; order Rhizobiales; family Beijerinckiaceae; genus Methylocystis. Next base: position 148,226 of record JBPFDW010000030.1, read on the forward strand.
CACATATTTTTGGTTTACGCCGACCAAGATCGGCGAATATGAGATCCTTTGCGCCGCCTATTGCGGCACAGGGCACCCGCAGATGCGCGGCAAGCTGATCATCGAATCGGAAGCCGACTTCGAAGCGTGGCAAACCGCGCAGCAGACGTTTGAGCAGTCGCGCAAGAGCGCCGCGAGCCAGGACAAGCGGGCCTCGGCGCAATGACGTTCTCAAAATCCGGTCTTCGCGCCGCTTTGATATTCATCGCCGCCGAAAGGGCGCCGCTGCGGCGGCGCTCGATCAATCGCCGAAACCGCGATGGCGGCGAAAGGAGGATCGTTAGATGACCGACGCCAGCGTACCACAGAACCTCGCGCCGCCGCCGGCGGAGGTGGAAGACGTCGAACTCTATCACGCGCACAGCTGGATCACGAAATATGTGTTCTGCCAGGACGCGAAGGTCATCGCCATCCAATACGCCGGCACGGCCATCACCGTCGGCATATTGGCCCTGGTGCTGTCATGGGTGATCCGCTTGCAGCTCGCCTTCCCTGGCGCGATCCCGTTCATTGACGCCAATGTCTATTATCAGTCCGTGACCATGCATGGCATGATCATGGTCGTCTATATGCTCACCGCCATCTTCCTTGGCGGCTTCGGCAATTATCTCATTCCGCTGATGGTCGGCGCGCGGGACATGGTGTTCCCCTACGTCAATATGCTCAGCTACTGGGTCTATCTGATCGCGACTCTTGTTCTCGTCTCCAGCTATTTCGTGCCGGGCGGACCGACCGGCGCCGGCTGGACGCTTTATCCGCCGCAATCGATCCTGACCGGCACGCCCGGATACGACTACGGCATCATTCTGATGCTCGTCTCCTTGATCCTGTTCATCGTCGGCTTCACGATGGGCGGCTTGAATTACGTCGTGACGGTGCTGCAGGCGCGCACCCGTGGCATGACGCTGATGCGGATGCCGCTGACGGTCTGGGGCATCTTCGCCGCCGCGGTGATGGCGCTACTCGCCTTTCCCGGCCTCTTCGTCGCCTGCGTCATGCTGCTGCTCGACCGCACGCTCGGCACCAGCTTCTTCATGCCGTCGCTCGTCGAACTCGGCGAGCGCAAGGATTACGTGGGCGGCAGCCCGATCCTGTTCCAGCATCTGTTCTGGTTCTTCGGCCATCCGGAGGTCTATATCGTCGCGCTGCCGGCCTTCGGCGTCGTGTCCGACCTCATCAGCGTGCATGCCCGCAAGAACATTTTCGGTTACCGGATGATGGTCTGGGCGATCATCGCCATCGGCGTGCTCAGCATGGTGGTCTGGGGCCACCATATGTATGTCAGCGGCATGGACCCGTGGTTCGGGTTCTTCTTCGCGGTGACGACTCTGGCGATCGCGGTGCCGACGGCGCTCAAGGTCTACAACTGGGTGCTGACCCTCTGGCACGCGGACATTCATTTCACGACGCCGATGCTGTTCGCGCTCGGCTTCCTCGTCACCTTCGTCAACGGCGGCATCACAGGCCTCTATCTCGGCAACGTCATCGTCGACGTGCCGCTGTCGGCGACCCTGTTCGTCGTCGCGCATTTCCACATGGTGATGGGCATCGCGCCGGTGCTCGTCATCTTCGGCGCGATCTATCACTGGTATCCCAAAATCACCGGCCGGATGATGGATGAGCGGCTCGGCAAGATCCATTTCTGGATCACCTTCCTTGGCGCCTATGCGATCTTCTTTCCGATGCATTATCTCGGCGTGCTCGGCATGCCGCGGCGCTTTTATGAGATGGGCGATACCGCCTTCGTCCCGGCTTCGGCGGCGACGCTCAATATCGTCATCACGATCATCGCTCTGGCGGTCGGCTTCGCCCAGTCGATCTTCTTCTACAATCTGTTCAGGAGCCTGAAATATGGCGCGCCGGCGGGCGACAATCCGTGGCGCGCGGCGTCGCTCGAGTGGCAGACTCCCGAGACGCCGCCCGGTCACGGCAATTGGGGCAAGGATCTGCCGGTGGTCTATCGCTGGCCCTACGCCTATAGCGTGCCCGGCGCTCCGGAGGATTTCCTGCCGCAAAACGCGCCGCCGCTCAGAGGAGAGCATTCGCCATGAGCGTGATGGGGCTCTTCTTCATCTCCATCTTCTCCTTTGCGATTCTGTGGCTGGCGCGCCAGGGCGTGTTCGCGGCGCATTGGCTCGAGGAAGGCGAGGTCGCGAATCATCGCCGCCCCGCCGCGACCGAGCCGCCGCCGGCCGCGAAAGTCGGGCTCGCGATTTTTCTCGCCGTCGCCGGCTGTCTGTTCTCCCTGCTCGCCGCGGCATTTTACATGCGCGGCGACGCGCCCGACTGGCAGATGCCGCCGATCCCCGGCATTCTCTGGTTCAACACCGCGATTCTCGTGGCGAGCAGCGTCGCGCTGCAGCTGGCGGTCGTCGCCGCGCGGCGCGCCGAGTTCGAGCGGCTCAAGACAAGGCTGCTCGTCGGCGGCGCGACGGCGGGCCTGTTCATCATCGGCCAGATCTGGGCGTGGCGCGAACTTCTCGAATTGCGGTTCTTCGCGTCGAGCAACGCGGCCAACGCTTTCTTCTATCTGCTGACCGGGGCGCATGCGCTCCATCTTGTCGGTGGACTCGTGGCGCTGGCGCGCGCGACCGACAGGGTTCGCGGCGCGGGCCGCGTCACGAGGGCGCTGACGACGAGCGTCGAGCTTTGCGCCATCTATTGGCATTTTCTGCTGTTCGTCTGGTTGCTGATGTTCGCCATGCTGATCGGATGGACCGACGGGTTTGGCGTCATCTGCAGGCGTCTGCTTTCGTAAAAGGGAATGCGCCATGACGGCGGAACATGTAACGACCGAGCCCGAAATGTCAGAAGATACCCTGCGGAGCCGCATGCTCGGCGTGGTGGCCGACTGGTCCTCGGATCAGCGCTCGTTCAAGAGCGCCTCCTGGGGCAAGGCGATGATGTGGATTTTCCTCGTCAGCGACACCTTCGTCTTCAGCTGCTTTCTCATTTCCTACATGACGGTGCGCATGTCCACGACGGTGGAATGGCCGCATCCAAGCGAAATCTTCGCCCTCGACATCGGCGGCAAGAAGATACCGCTCATCCTCATCGCCATCATGACCTTCGATCTCATCACCAGTTCGGGCACGATGGCGATGGCGGTGAACTTCGCCTATGCGCGCGAACGCAAGAAGGCCGCGATCCTGATGCTGGTGACCGCCTTCTTCGGCGCCGCCTTCGTCGGCATGCAGGCCTTCGAGTGGACCAAGCTCATTCACGAGGGCGTGCGGCCGTGGGGCAATCCGTTCGGCGCGGCGCAGTTCGGGTCGAGCTTCTTCATGATCACCGGCTTTCACGGATTCCACGTGTCGATCGGGGTGCTGTTCCTGCTGATCATCGCGCGCGCCGTCTGGCGCGGCGATTATGACGTCGGACGCCCCGGCTTTTTCACGAGCCGCAAGGGCCGTTACGAGATCGTCGAGATCATGGGCCTATATTGGCACTTTGTGGATCTCGTCTGGGTCTTCATCTTTGCTTTCTTCTATCTGTGGTAACGCTTCCGACAGGGAGAAAAGAATGACGGCGATGACGGATGATACGACGCATGCCCATGCTCATGCTCATGCCCCTCCAGCGCACGCGGCGCAGCCTGCGGCGCAGGCGCATGGCCAGCAACACCCGATCAAGCTCTATCTTCTCGTATGGACGCTGCTTTTCGTGCTCAGCGCCTGCTCCTATCTCGTGGATTATTTCGATTTTCACGGTCTGTTGCGCTGGACCCTGATCATCGTATTCATGATGTTGAAGGCGGGATTGATCGTCGCGATCTTCATGCATATGGCGTGGGAGCGGCTCGCCCTCGTCGTCGCGATTCTGACGCCGCCATTGGCGGTGCTGGTGCTGATGGCGATGATGGCCTGGGAAGGCGACTATACGAACTATCTCCGTGTCTTCTTCTTCGGCGCGTGACGGAGGCGCACGGCTCCGCCTCGCATATGCCGCGGTCGTCGGAGCGCAGCGCCAATGAGAGAAAACGGTCAGCGCGCCGCCAACAGGGCGATCCTCATCGTCCTTGCGGCGCTGTGCGTCGTCATGATCGTTTTTCTCGGCGCCTGGACGCTCGTCGCGCATTTGCCGTAGAGCGCGCCGCAAAGAGCCCGGCTGGCTTTTCATTCAGGCGTCAATCATCCTTTCGCACGATCGAAAAATCGTCGAACCAGACGCCGCCGGAAATCAGCTTCTCGGAGGGCGATCGCGCCGCGAGCTGCAGCTCTATGGTTTGGGCGGCGCAGCCGGTCTGAGGCACCACCAGGGGGAATTCGAAAGTCCGCCAGGCCGAAAATGATCCGAGCATCATCTGGCTCCGGCCGAGAAGCGCGCCATCCATACATTTGACACGCCATTCGACGCCTCGCGGCCCCCGGATTTCGCCCATCATCGAGCCTTTGAACGCATAGGCGCCTGGCGCCAGCATGATCGCTTGCGACACGCCGGGAAATTCGACGCGCCCCGGCCCGAATTGGATGACGAGCGCATGATCCGTCGCTTGTTCCGGCCGCGACGCGAAATCAACGATGGCGTTTGCGCCCGAAGGCGACCGCCAGTCGAATCGCGACCCGGAGGGCGTCTCCTCGAATCCGCCGTTATAAATATGACCTGCGGACTCCAATTTGGCGCGCGGCGGAAATTGCAGCCAAACGTAATAGGCGAACTCATAGAGCTTGTGATCGAATAGGAAGGATTCATAGACATTCAGTTCGTCCGTCGTGGGCGGCGCCGGCGAATCGTTGAGGCTCAACAACAGATCGAACGGCGTGCGCGCATCTGCGAGCGATGCGCCGAGTTCGCCAAAAAAGGCGCGCCGCCAATTTGGATTTGAGGCGAGAAGCCTGACGATTTCCGGCCTGGCGTCGGGAGTCTCCGCCATTCTCGCCAGAACCGGCGTCACATAGCTGGCGACGCCCGGCGCGGACCGCAGCAGCGCATCCGCATAATGGGCGGCCGACCGGTAGCTTTTCCGCTCGAGCCCCTTGCGCATCATCCAGTCGACGGCGATTGTTTCGCTCAGCGAGCGCCGCGCCGCCGCGTGCATGAATTTCTCGGCGATCTTCTCCGAACCGTCAATTTCGGCGATTTGACCTAAGAGGCGACAGGCCGGCGCCGAGAGCGGACTGCTGATAAAAGCCGCTTCGACTTGTTTTCGCAGTTCGCCTATCCGCGCGCGCGACAAAGGGGGCGATCCAGACCCGGCGCCGCGATCCTCGTTCGCCGGAGCCAGCGCGTCGGCCGCCAAACGCAGCATGGATTGCGAGTCATCTTCGCGGATTTCAAGCGCGTTGAGGGGTGAAACCGTTGAAAGATAGGCGACGTAGCTATGAGTAATCACAAGCCAGCCAAGCGCCAATGCTAAAGCGCCGAAAATCGCGATGCGCGACCGGCCGAATCGCGGATCGAGAAAGGTGATAGCGCCGTCGAAGAGTTTGAATGAAGGCACGACCTGACCACTCCGGCGCCGTTAGCGGGCGCGCCGGCCCCAACTGAACATGATCGCCCGCCATAGCCCTGCCAGTCGGCTGCTTTCCGGACCGCTCATGCGTTTCTTGAGCATTCTCTTGCCAGGCCTCATTCCTTGCGAGGAAGGCGCGGTCGCGCCTGCCCCGGCGCTGGAGACGCCGCCGCTCGCTCCAGCAATGCGCGACAGCGAAGCGGGAGCCGCCCTGGCGTTCAGGACGGCGTCATAAGCGGCGCGCCGCTCTGGCGTCTTGAGATTGTTCCAGGCCTGGATCACCCGCAGGAAGAACACCGACCTCTGCAATTCCTCGCATATGTCGGAATGCAGCCAACGGCACAGCAGCGCGAGATTTCGGCGCAGTTCCGCCGCGGACGCATGTCTGGACGCTCCCAGCACGCGATAACTGTCGGCTTGCGGCGCAAACATCGCCTGCTGCAGATAGAACGCGGCCGCTTCCCGCAGCGCTTCGGGCGGCGTTTCGATCCGCGCCGCATAGAAATCGATCGCGCCGCCCTCATTGGCGACGATACGAAGCAACAGTCCGACGCCTGCGGACAAGGGCTCATTGCGCAACTGCGCGCAACCCGAGGGTATCGCCGTGACGTATAATGCGGCCCGCAACGCCGCAAGCTCTTCGTCAACCGACGGCTGCGTCATCGTTCAACTTCTTCAGCGCGTCCTTGGCGCGCCCCTTGTCGGAACGACGCTTGTCCTCCAGGCCATAGCCGTAGCCATAATCATAGGCTCGATCATCGCCATATCCATAGCTCGCCATCCGAGCGTCGAATTTGCTGAGGATGAGGCCGACCGGCCTCGTGCGCGCCTGAGCCAATCGTTTGAGCGCGTTGCGAACGCCGCTTTTCCGCCCCTCTCCGCCCGCGATGACGAACAGCGCCGCATTCGCGGTATTCGCCAGCACGAGAGCGTCGGCCATCGCCCCGACCGGCGGGCCGTCGATGACGATCAGATCGAACGCCTCCCCGCTCACCGTCAGCAACGAGGCGAACCGGGCGCCGTTGAGCAATTCGACCGGATTGGGAGGCACAGGCCCGGCGGTCAGAACATAAATTTTGTCATTCGCGCCGTCCTGCCGCCGAATGGCGTCGCGCATTTCGCAATTGCGGGTGAGAAAGTTCGAAAGACCCCTATCGTTGTCGAGACCCAGCTGCCGGTGCAAGGACGGCCGCCGCAGATCCGCGTCGATGAGCAATACTTTGAGTCCGATGGCGGCAAACTGGCGCGCGACGGCGAAGGCCGTGCTCGATTTTCCTTCCGAGGGACCCGCGCTGGTGATCAGCAGCGACTTTGGCGGACCGGCCTCGGACGAAAATTGCAGCGACGTGCAGGCGGAGCGATAGGCTTCCGAGAGCGCCGATCGCTGATCCGCCATTTGCGCCGCAAGCTCTTTCGGATTTTTGATCAAAGGGACGACGCCGAGCAGCGGCAGGCCCGTCGCCCGCTCGGCGTCGGACGGGGAATATATTCTGTCGTCGAAATATTCGAGCGCGAAAGCGGCGCCCACGCCGCATGCGAGCCCAAGCGCCAAGGCCAGCATCAAGGATTTGGACACGTTCGGGGCGCTGGGCGCGCCGGGACGCTCGGCGGCGTCAACGACGAACACATTGTTCGAGCCAACGCCGCCGGCGACATCGACTTCCTTGTAACGCTGCAGCAAATTCTCATACAGCGCGCGCGTCGTATCGACTTCGCGCTTGAGGAGATTGTATTGAATGCTTCGCTTCTGTAGATCGAGCGTCTCCTGACGCAGCTGCTCGACCCTCTGCTTCATTTCATTTTCTTGATTGAGCGACGCCTCGTAGGCTGATTTCAGCGAGTTCTTGATGGTTTTGATCTCAACGCCGAGTTGACGCTCGATTTCCTTCATCTTGTTCTTGAGTTTCACCATATCAGGATAGTCGGGCCCAAAGGTCTCCGCCTTCTCCTGATACGCGGTCGCCAATTCGCCGCGCCGGCCGCGCAAATCCTCGATGCCTCGATTGCTCAATATCTGGGGAAGATCGATACCCGAGGCGTTTTGCGCCTGGCGCCACAATTGTTCGGCTTTGATCCGCTCCGCCACGATGCCCCCCAGCGCCGCGTTGGCGGCGGCGAGATTGCTTTCGGCGATCGATGTCTTGTCGGTGGTGGCGACGATCTGCTCCTTCTCGGCGAAGGCGAGCTGCGCATTCTCGGCCTCTTCGAGGCGGAGCTTCAAATGCTGCAGCTGATCCTCGAGAAACGACTTGGCGTAGGCAGTGGCTTGAAAGCGCTTCTCGAGATTGGCGGCGACAAAGGCTTCGCCAAAGGCGTTGGCGACCCTTTGGGCGCGCTCGGGGTCCGTATCAGTGAAGCTCACGTCCACCAGTCGCGATCCGGTTACGGGCTTGACGACGCGGCCGGCAAGTATGGCGCCCACGGCGGCGCTCAGTCGCGCGGCCTGTTCCCGTTCGACGCGACCGGACGAACGATCGGCGGCCGATTTCGCGCTCGGTTCGACGTCGGCCGAATAATGACTGAGCGCCGCCACGCGCTCCGCGAGGCTTCTGCTTTGTAGAAGCTGGTATTGAGTCTGATAGAATTCGATGTCGAAAACGCCTTCGAGCGGCATGACGTTGCCGCTTTCGACGATTTTGGTGACGCCCCGGTCGATTTGCAGTCGAATCGTCGACGTATAGAATTTCTTGGCCGTCAGGACCTGCAACAGCCCCAGCGTCAGGAATGCGACCGCCACCGCGCCGATGAGCCATTTGTGCTTGTAGAGAATGCGCAGAGAATCGCGCAGGTCGAAACTCGCATCGGCAAGCGGCTCGCCATAATAATAGCCGTCGGCTTCGCGGGGCGAAGCGATTTGGCTCTTTGAGTCCGCGCTACATTCCATGATCGCGCCGCGCGCTTGCGCTGCGCCTCCGGAAGGCATTTCTTCTTGGCGACCGTCGGTCATGTGTGCCTGTCGGATGCTGAACGAGCGCGCGTCACGGAGCGATCAGAAGAAGTAATAGGCGGGCGTCGCCAGCGGCGTGAGTTTCAACAGGAACGACAATCCCTGTTTCGTCGCGGAATCCCCGACGACGACGACGTCTCCGGCCAACACCTGCGGGTCGGCCGCCGCGCCGCTGCGAATCGCGTCGAAATCATAGCGCGCGAGGGCGCGCGCGCCGTCGATCGTTCGAAAGATCACGATGTCGTTCGACGACACGTCTCGGTCGAGCCCGCCGCCTTTGGCGATCACCTGCATGAGCGTTTCGTTCCCGCGCAAAGGAAACACGCCAGGACTTCTCACCGCACCCGAGACGGTGACCCGCTGGCTGTTATATTCCTTGACGAAAACCGAGACCTGCGGCGATTTTATGTAGCGCGCATTGAGCCGCGACGCGATCTCGCGCTCCAACTGGGAAGCGCTCTTGCCCGCCACCGTCATCTGCCCGATCAACGGGAAATTAATGGTTCCGTCCTCCGCGACCTGCAGACTCTTCGAGAGGTCCGGCGCCTTGAAAACGGTGACGTCCAGCACGTCCTGCGGGCCGATCAGATAGCCCTTCGCGCCCGGCGTCGAAACCGCGACATATTCGCTTGCCGCCCGCTCGATTTCCGCCCGGTCGCCGATCGGCGCCGACACAGCTCCTCGCTCGCTCGGCACGCCGGTGCAGGCGGCGAGAAGAGCGATAGAGGCGACAGCAACCGCCGCGGCGAATGCGCGTGCGAATCCCGCCCTTCCATGCTCAGTTACGCGCATCACTCCTTACACCGCTTCCAACTATTTGGAAAAATTGAACTTTACGATCAGCTCGCGCGCCGGACGTTTTGCGGCGCCCTTTCCTCTCCGCTGCGGACGTTCGAACCGCTAAGATCACGCCGCATTCTCGCGCAATCCCGGCGTGGCAAATAACCCAATTGATCTCAAAAGCTTAGCGCGCATTCCAGGCGAACGGCCACGATCCGCCCTTTCCCAGCGTGCGTTCGCAGCATCCATCTCTCGCGCTCCGGGATCGAGCGCTCAATTCGTTCGCCTCCCAAGTATAATAACCCGCCTCATTGCCAAGCGATAGACCGGCGGGCGCTTTGCAACGAACTGTGCGAATAGAATGACAACGCGCGGGGCGATGAAATGGATCGACCGTAACGCCGCATAAACTTCGACACGGTCCCGCCGACCGAAAAGCTCCGCAATGATACGACGGCTTTGGTTTTTCTTTTGATAACGCCGTCGGCCGACGCCATCACTTTCAAAGTAACTGGCGCGAATCGGCCATCGGGAGATTCGGTTGACTCGCGCCAGCCGGGAAACTAAAACCCCAGCACATCTCGCAAGAGAAACCGATCCCAGCCGAGCCGTCCGAGAGGCGGCAGGCCAACGTCCGGCAGCGCGACGCGCCCCCGGGCGCGATAGGCTTTGTGAAGGTGAGTAGTGAGATAGTGAATGGCGAGTAGGCCGGGGCCGTCTACTCACTCCTCACTATCTCACTACTCACTCTCCCCCAGGAGAACGCCATGTTCGAGAGCCTTTCCGACAAGCTCTCCGGCATTTTCGACAAGCTCACCCGGCGCGGCGCGCTTTCCGAAGCCGACGTCAATGAGGCGCTGCGCGAAATCCGCCGCGCCCTGCTCGACGCCGACGTCGCGCTCGACGTCGTGCGCTCCTTCACCGACAAGGTCCGCGACCGGGCGGTCGGCGCCGGCGTCATCAAATCGGTGACGCCCGGTCAGATGGTGGTCAAAATCGTCAATGACGTGCTGATCGAGACGCTCGGCCAGGATGCGCAGCCGATCGATCTCGCCGCTACGCCGCCGGTCGCGATCATGATGGTCGGCCTGCAGGGCGCCGGCAAGACCACGACCGCCGCCAAAGTCGCCAAGCGCTTGAAGGAGCGCTACGGCAAGCGCGTGCTGATGGCCTCGCTGGACGTGAAGCGGCCCGCCGCGCAGGAACAGCTCGCCGTGCTCGGCCGGCAGGTCGAGGTCGACACGCTGCCGATCATAGCCGGCCAGACGCCGGTGCAGATCGCCAAACGCGCGATGGAGGCCGCCCGGCTGCAGGGCTTCGATGTCGTTCTGCTCGACACCGCCGGCCGCACCCATATCGACGAGCCGCTGATGGCCGAGATGGCGGAGATCAAGACCTCCGCCAAGCCGCATGAAATCCTGCTTGTCGCCGACGCGCTCACCGGCCAGGACGCCGTCAATCTCGCCCAGAATTTCGACGAGCGGGTCGGGCTGACCGGCATTGTATTGACGCGTATGGACGGCGACGGCCGCGGCGGGGCGGCGCTCTCCATGCGCTATGTCACCGGCAAGCCGATCAAGCTCATCGGCGTCGGCGAGAAGATGGACGCGCTCGACGAATTCTCGCCGATGCGCATCGCCAACCGCATTCTCGGCATGGGCGACATCGTCGCGCTGGTCGAAAAGGCCGCCGCCGCGATCGACGCGGAGCAGGCCCGCAAAGCCGCCGAGCGGATGGCCAAGGGCAAATTTGATCTGCAGGACCTCTGCGATCAGCTCGCCCAGGTCGAAAAGATCGGCGGCCTAGGGGGGATCATGGGCCTCCTGCCTGGCGTCGCCAAGATGAAGGACCAGATCGCCGCTTCCGGCTTCGACGATAAAATGGTGAGGCGCCAGCGCGCCATCATTCTCTCGATGACGCCGAAGGAACGGCGCAATCCCGACCTGCTGAAAGCCTCTCGCAAGAAGCGGATCGCGGCGGGCTCCGGCGTCAAGGTCGAGGAGATCAACAAACTCCTAAAGCAACATCGGCAGATGGCCGATCTGATGAAATCCTTCGGCGCGGGAAAACGCGGCGGGATGATGGGCAAGGCCGCGCAGATGATGGGGCTTGGCCCCGGCATGCAGATGCCGTCGCAGGAAGAGCTGGAGAAGCTCCAGGCAAAGCTTGGGGTCCAACCGCCGAAAGGCGCCCCCGGCGGCATTCCGGCGGCGCCGCCTCCCGATCTTTTCAACAAGCCGAGCCTGCCGGGGCTCGGCGGCGGACTGCTGAGCGGGCTCAACCCGTTCGGAAAGAAGAAGTAGCGGCAGTCGGATTTCGGCAATCGGCAGTAGGACTCCCCGACTGCCCACTGCCGAAGACCGACTGCCCGGAATAAGCAACGAAACAGGAAAGAAACCATGTCGCTCAAAATTCGTCTCGCCCGCGGCGGCGCCAAGAAGCGCCCCTTCTATCGCGTCGTCGTCGCTGATTCGCGCTCGCCGCGCGACGGCCGCTACATCGAGAAGATCGGCCATTTCGATCCCTTGAAGGAGAAGGATTCGGCCGACCGTCTGGTGCTCGACGCCGAAAAGGCGAAAGCCTGGATGGAAAAAGGCGCCCAGCCGACCGATCGTGTCGCCCGGCTGCTCGACGGCCTCGGCCTGATGAAGCGTGAGGCGCGCAACAATCCGCAGAAGGCGCAGCCGAAGAAAAAGGCGCAGGAGCGCGCCGCCGCCGCGGCGGAAGCCGCGGGCAAGGCCGCTGCGGAAGCGCCGGCGGCGTAAGTCTTCTGTGCGCGAGGCTTCATTCGCCTTCACGCCGAGGAGCCGCCCGCAAGTTGGGTTTACCCGACTTGCGGGCGGCTCCTCGGGATGAGGAAATCGAATGAAAGAGCCCGCAAAGGCGCTCGTCCTCCTCGGCCGTTTCGGCGCGCCGCATGGCGTGCGCGGCGAAATCCGACTGCAGAGCTTTACCGGCGATCCGCTTGCGATCGCAGCCTATGACGGCCTCGCCGACAAGAGCGGCGCGCGCCAGTTCAAGCTGCTTTCCGTGCGTCCGCAGGGCAGGGACATGCTCGTCGCCAAGGTCGATGGCGTCGACGACCGCGCCGGCGCCGACGCGCTGAACGGCGTCGAACTTTATCTCCCGCGCGAGCTGCTTCCTGCGCCGGATGAGGACGAATTCTATGTCGCCGATCTCATCGGCCTTCGCGCCGAAACGCAGGAAGGCGCGGAAATCGGCGTCATCGTCGCCGTGCGGAATTTCGGCGCCGGCGACATTCTCGAGATCGCGCCCGCGGCGAGCGGCGAGACGCTGATGTTTCCCTTCACGAAAGCGGTCGTTCCGACCGTGGACCTTTCCGCCGGGCGCGTCGTCCTGGCGCCGCCTGCCGAAGTCGAGGAAGATTCTTGAGCGCTTCCTTCGCATAGGCCGCGTGACGATCAATGTCTGAAGCTACATCCGCCACCTCGCGCCATTCATCGCGTTCGAATGATGCGATAATGTCGTCTTCGAGCCGGCGCTCTTCGTCCATTTCACGCTCCCGAGCCTGTCGCCGCCGCGAAGCGCACGCTTTTTGATTATAGACGCCCCATGCCATAACCGTCCCATGTTCCGCGCGACGGTCCTGACCCTCTTTCCTGAAATGTTTCCGGGCCCCTTGGGCCTGTCGCTCGCCGGCGACGCGCTTTCCCGTGGCGTCTGGGCGCTGGAGACCAAACAGATTCGCGACCACGGGATCGGGCGCCATCGCGCCGTCGACGACACGCCGGCCGGCGGCGGTCCCGGCATGGTGATGCGCGCCGACGTGCTGGCGGCGGCGATCGACGCGGCGGCGCCCGCGGGCGATCCGCGTCCCCGCCTGCTGATGAGCCCGCGCGGCAGGCCGCTGACCCAAGCGCGCGCCCGCGAACTCGCCCAGGGCCCCGGCGCGCTTATCCTCTGCGCGCGTTTCGAAGGCGTCGACGAGCGGATTATCGACGCCCGCGCGCTCGAAGAAATCTCAATCGGCGACTTCGTGCTGTCGGGCGGCGAGATCGCGGCGCTGGCGCTGATCGACGCCTGCGTGCGGCTGATCCCCGGCGTGATGGGCGAAGAAGAGTCGGGCGTCGAGGAAAGCTTTGAGGCGGGACTGCTCGAATATCCCCATTACACCCGGCCGCGCGACTTCGAGGGACGGGACATCCCCGACGTGCTGCTCTCCGGCGATCACGCCAGAATCGCCAAATGGCGCCATGACCAGGCCTTGGCGCTTACCCGCGCGCGGCGCCCGGACCTGCTCGCGCGCCCGCCCGGCGAAGCCCCCCGCCGTCGCTGAATCTCTCCGCCCTGCTGCATTTTTCATCTGGACCGCTGGGGCGCGCGATCTAGCTAATCAGCATCTCTCCCGAGCTTCAGCCCGGAGCCAGGGCGCAAGGAGGCCCGCACATGCAGCAAAAAGCAAAGACGCCGATCGATCCCGACACCGACCGTTCGGCGCTTGACACGCCGACCGATCTCGAGAAGCAGTCGACGATGAAGGTCGCAGCGGAGATCAACAGGCTCGTCGCCGACGCCCTGGCGCTTTATGTCAAGACCAAGAATTTCCATTGGCATATGAGCGGCCCGCATTTCCGCGACTACCATCTTCTGCTCGACGAACAGGCGTCGCAGATCTACGCCACGGTCGACCCGCTGGCCGAGCGCGTGCGCAAACTCGGCCAGCCGACCCTGCGCTCGATCGGACACATCGCCAAGCTCGCGCGCGTCAAGGACAACAACGAGGAATTCGTTTCGCCTTACGACATGCTGAGCGAATTGCTCGAAGACAATAAGGCGATGGCCGAGTCGCTACGCGACGCGCATAAGGTCTGCGACGACAATGAAGACATCGCGACCGCGAGCCTACTGGAAAATTTTCTCGACGAAACCGAAAAGCGGACCTGGTTCCTGTTCGAGGCGGCGCGCGGCGCCGGCCCCGGCGGGCACTGAGACGTTAACGCGTCGGCACCGGCGCGCCGCTGCGATAATCATAGAAGCCGCGCTGGGTCTTTTTGCCGAGCCAGCCGGCTTCGACATATTTCACCAGCAGCGGGCAGGGGCGGTATTTCGAATCCGCCAGTCCCTCATGCAGCACCTGCATGACCGACAGACAGGTGTCGAGGCCGATGAAATCGGCGAGCTGCAGCGGCCCCATCGGATGGTTGGCGCCGAGCTTCATCGCCGTGTCGATCGCCTCGACCGAGCCGACGCCTTCGTAAAGCGTATAGATCGCCTCATTGATCATCGGCAGCAGAATGCGGTTGACGATGAAGGCGGGAAAATCTTCCGAGACAGTGACTGTCTTGCCGAGCTTGGTGATGAAGGCCCTGGCGTCTTCGAAGGTCACGTCATCCGTCGCGATGCCGCGAATGAGTTCGACAAGCTGCATGCGCGGCACCGGATTCATGAAATGAATGCCGATGAAGCGCTCGGGCCGGCCGGTGACCGCCGCAAGACGCGTGATCGAAATCGACGAAGTGTTGGAGCTGATGATCGCGTCCGTCTTCACGACCTTCGCGAGTTCAGTGAGAATCTGCCGCTTGACGTCCTCGACTTCGGTCGCCGCCTCGATGACGATGTCGGAATCGGCGAAATCGGCGAGTTTCGGCGCGCCGGATATATGCGCGAGCGCCGGCTCGATCTTCGCGGGATCGAGCTGCCCGCGTTCGGCGGAGCGGCGCATTTGCGCGGCGACATCGGCCAGACCCGCGTCGATGCGCTCCTGCGAAATGTCGTTCAGGGCGACGTCATAGCCGGCGAGGGCGCAGACATGCGCGATGCCTTTCCCCATCTGGCCCGCGCCGATGACGCCGATCTTGCGAATTTCGAAGCCCATGTTTTGACCACCGTCAGCCAAGCCAGCGCCGGACAGCAAGCGACGCGCCGCGCTGAGGCGTGCCGCACTGCAATATAACTTGCGTTCCTCTGGAAGGAAAACAAAGAAACAGCAACTGTGCAGCCCTAGATCACGCTGCGTCGGGGCGCAATCGCCCAAATGCGGATAAATTGATCGATTCCATAATCATAGAGCGCGCTCTATGCAAAAAACCGGTTCCCGCTTTTTTGCGCGCCGCGCTCTGGAAACGCGCCGCTCCGCCGATTTCGCATCCGCCGCGCCGGCCGTCGCAGCCGGGCGCCGGCCCTTTTTCGGTCAGCGGCCGATTTTCGCCAGCTCCGCCTCGAGTTCGGGCAAAGCGGTGAAAAGATCGGCGACAAGGCCGTAATCGGCCACCTGGAAGATCGGCGCCTCCTCGTCCTTGTTGATCGCCACGATCACCTTCGAATCCTTCATGCCCGCGAGATGCTGGATCGCGCCCGAAATCCCGGCGGCGATATAAAGATCGGGCGCGACCGCCTTTCCGGTCTGGCCGACCTGCAGGTCGTTAGGCGCATAGCCGGCGTCGACGGCGGCGCGAGAGGCGCCGATCGCGGCGTTGAGCCGCGTCGCGACGGGATCGAGCACTTTTTGAAAATTCTCCGCCGAGCCGAGCGCGCGGCCGCCGGAGAGAATGACGCGCGCCGAGGTGAGTTCGGGTCGTTCGGATTTCGCCAGCTCTTCGCGCTTGAAGGCGGAAACGCCCGGGTCGGCCGACGCGCCGATCGCCTCGATGGGCGCCGACCCGCCCTCGGGCGCCGCCGCGAAGGCGGTGGTGCGCACGGTGATCACTTTCTTTGCGTCCTTCGCGCGCACGGTCTGGATCGCATTGCCGGCGTAGATCGGCCGCTCGAAAGCGTCGGCGGCGACGACTTTGATAATGTCCGAGACCTGCATCACGTCGAGCAGCGCCGCGACCCGCGGCAATACGTTTTTCGTCGCCGAGGTCGACGGCGCGATGATGACGTCATAAGCGCCGGCGAGCGAAACGATCAGCGCCGCGACCGTCTCGGCGAGAACGTGATCGAGCGAGGCGTCTTCGGCGTAGAGCACCTTCTCGACGCCGCCGAGCTTGGCCGCCTGCTCGGCGGCGCCCTTCAGCCCGGGCCCGGCGACGAGAATGTGAATCGGGCCGCCGATCTCCTTGGCGGCGGTGAGCGCCTTGGCGGTGGCCGGCGCAAGCGCGCCATTGGCGGTTTCGGCGAGAAGCAGAATCGTCATTCTTAAATCACTCCCGCTTCCTTGAGCTTGCCGACGAGTTCGACCACCGAGCCGACCTTGACGCCGGCCTTGCGCTTCGCCGGCTCGGCGGTCTTCAAGACTTCCAGGCGCGGCGCAATGTCGACGCCATAATCGGCGGGCGACTTCACCGCGACCTCTTTCTTCTTCGCCTTGATGATATTGGGCAGCGAGGCGTAGCGCGGCTCGTTCAAACGCAAGTCCGTGGTGACGACCGCCGGCAGTTTCAGGCTGACGGTCTGCAGCCCGCCGTCGATCTCGCGCGTCACGTCGACGGCGCCGTCCGCCATCTCGACCTTCGACGCGAAAGTGCCCTGACCCCAGCCGAGCAGCGCCGCGAGCATCTGGCCGGTCTGATTGCAGTCGTCGTCGATCGCCTGCTTGCCCATGATGACGAGCTGCGGCTGTTCCTCGGCGACGATTTTAGCGAGGATTTTAGCGACCGCGAGCGGCTCGACGGTCTCATCGGTCTTGACCAGAATGCCGCGGTCGGCGCCCATGGCGAGGCCGGTGCGCAAGGTTTCGTCCGCCTTGGCGGGGCCGATGGTGACCACGACCACTTCCGTCGCCTTGCCGGCTTCCTTGAGGCGCAGCGCCTCTTCGACGCCAATTTCGTCGAAGGGGTTCATCGACATTTTGACATTGGCGAGATCGACGCCCGACCCGTCCGCCTTGACCCTGATCTTGACGTTGTAATCGACGACCCGTTTGACGGGCACGAGAATCTTCATCGCGCGACCCCTTAGGTCTCATTGACCCTTTGGCGAGACGGTTTGGGAGCGCCGTCTGCGGTCGCTCCACTTCGGCTAAAGCCGTTGCGCGGTCTGGTAGCGGGGGCGCGCGCGCGAGTCAAACCAAGCACAGGACGACGCAAGCGCTCAGGGCGCATCCTCGCCAGCATCCCGCGGTCCCGGCGCCGAAGCGACCGGGCCGCCGCGGTCGAAGAGCCTGTGCCGGCGGCGCTTGAACAGCGGCGTCAGCACCAGACCGGCCGCAATCCCGCCGACATGCGCCATCCAGGCGACGGCGCCGCCCTCGCCCATCGAGGCGTTGATGAGCTGCATCACAATCCAGGCGCCGACGAACAGCCAGCCGGAGGCGACAAAGGAGAACAGCGGCGCCCGCAGCCCCAGGATCGACTTCAGGCGCGTCCCCGAGAGCCAGGCGCCGAGCCAGATCGGCGCGAGCGCCAGGGAGAGCGGGGGAAAGATTCCGGCGACCGTCGCGCGCGGATGCAGCAGCAGAAAGGCGGCGCAAACGCCCGAAATCGCGCCGGACGCGCCGATCAGCGGCGTGATCGAATGCGGCGTGGCGTAAATATAGAACACGCCGGAGGCGACGCCGCAGGAAAGATAGAACAGCAGATAGTGGAGCGAACCCATCGCGTCTTCGACATTGTCGCCGAAGACATAGAGGAACAGCATGTTCGAGCCGAGGTGCACCACCGACGAGTGAAAGAACAGCGCGGTGACGAGCGTGGCCGCCGCCGGCGGCCCGACAATCCAGTCGGCGAGTTCGGCTTCGCCAAAGAGCACGCGCGGAATGATCGCGAAACCTCGGACGACGGTCAGCGGATCGCCGAACAGTTCGCTTCGCACGAGCAGGAAGACGATGACGTTGAGCGCGATCAGCGTCCAATTCACGATCGGCCGGCGCAGATAGCGCAGCGGCGCATCGTCATAGATCGGCATCACCATCGGCTAAGCTCCTTGTCGATCGCAAGCCTAACATATGGCGACGCCCAGACGCCGCGTCACGGTCGGACGTGGCGGCGGCTGAGCCGGGACGCCGCGAGTTCGCCCAGCCCGGCGATGTCGAAGGCGACGGTCAGCAGCCCGTAGACGCACGCGCCGACCAGAATTTGCGCGATCAACGTGAACATGCCGGGCGTCATTTCGCGCAGCGGCGTCAGCGCCAGCGACATCGCGCCGGTCGCCACGAGCGCGGCGAACATGTCCCAGAACGACGGCCAGACCGGCTGCGTGCGCAGCGCAAAATAGACCGTCGCGCCCAGCGCCGCGACATAGGCGCCGCCCTGCGCGATGGCGAGATTGGAGGCGTCCTCGCCCCAGGGCAGGAAAAAGAGCAGCACGAGGCCGAAGACGACGGCGGCAAGCGCCGCGACGATGAGCGGCGTCGTTTTCTTTTCGATCTGAAACACCGGATTGAGCCCGAAGAGAATGACGCCCATCGCGAAGAGTCCGGGCAACAGCAGGCCGAGATAATGGCCGAACGGGCCGCGGTATTGCGCCGGCACGATCAGCGCCTCGATCGAAGGCATGATGAACCAGAGTCCGGCGCAGGCCGGAAGCAGAAAGGCGACGACGATCCCGAGATTGCGCGCGACCTGTTCCTTCGCGCGGTCGGCGCCATGTCGTTCGTGCGTGGCGACGGCGATCTGAAACAGCAGCACGTCGAGCGCGGAGCCGAGCGCCTGCACCGCGCGCACGCCGAGATCGTAGGCGAGCGCGAACTGACCGGTCTCGGCGAAGCCGAAGACGCTCGCGACGATCGAGCGCGCCGCGAGCGGCATCGCCTGATAGAGCAGATGCGCGGTGACGATCGGCGCGCTATAGGCGGCGAGCGCGCGCGCATTCTGACTTGAGGCGGCGCGTATGTCCGCGCCCGGATCAAGCAACGCGCGACGCCCGAGAACGACCGTGCCGAACAGGCTTGCGACGCCGCCGGCAAGGGCGACGGCGGCGGACTGAAAGATAAAGGCGCCGCCGCCGATAAAAACCAGCGCCAGCGCATTTTTTGCGAACATCAGCCGCACATAGGCGCGGTCATGAAAGCGCGCGCGCACCAGCGCGGTGCAATAATCGAACAGTCCATTGGCGACAGCGGTCAGCAGCGCCAGCAGAATGAGATTGGTTTCGAAATCGAGCGGCGGGCCGACGAGCGCGTAAATGCCCGTCGCCGTTCCAAGGAACAGCGTGACGGCGATGAAGGACGCATCCAGCGTCGAGCGCACGACCGGCTCCTTGTCGCGGGTGCGCTTGGAATAAAAGCGCGTCGCCGACAAACGTAGCCAGTCATAGAGCGCGGTCTGGACGACGACCGCGATGGAGAAGGCGAGCGCGAAACGGCCGAATTCTTCGGGGCCAAGAAATTTTGCGACCGTCAGTCCGATAACGAAATTGACGATCGTATTGGCGAGAAAGGCGAGAAGGACGTTCACTTAAGAACCTGCCCCGCTCCAGCGCCCGAGCGCGGCGAGTTCGCGCAGCGCCTGCGCGTCGCGCGGCGTCACCTCGGGATAGTCGGGATCCGCCGTCGCTGGCTCGAAATATTTCCACGAGCGCGCGCATTTGACGCCCGGCGCGCGTTGCGGAACCACCGCGACGCCCGGCGCGTCCGGCAGGCGGAACGCCTCCGCGGGACCGTTTCCAGCCACAATATGAATGTCGGACGCGATGCAGATTTCCGCGAAATCGACGCCTTCCAACGCCGCGCGCAATGACTCATCTGCGACGTAAACGATCGGCGCCGCCTCCAGCGAAGAGCCGATGCGTTTTTGCGCGCGCTCGATTTCGAGCGCGCCGGTGACGACCGCGCGGATTTTACGAATCTTGTCCCACTTCGCGGCAAGCGCGTCGTCGCGCCATGCGTCGGGGATGGCGGGAAAATGTTCAAGATGCACCGACAGCGCGTTCGGATAGCGGGAAAGCCACGCCTCCTCGGCGGTGAAGACGAGGATCGGCGCGAGCCACGCCGTGACGCTGCGGAAAATCCGATCAATGGTCGCAAGCGCCGCCTTGCGTTTGACGCTCGACGGCGGATCGCAATAGAGCGCGTCCTTGCGCACGTCGAAATAGAAGGCCGAAAGCTCGCTCGTCATGAAATGCGTAAGCAGCGCGACGACGCGCTTATAGTCGTATGCCGCATAGCACGCGCGGGTCGACTCGTCGAGCTGATGCAGGCGATGCAGCATGAGGCGTTCCAGCTCTCCCGCCTCGCGCATCGCTGCGTCGTCATTAGGGCGATAATGCGCCAGCGCGCCGATCATCCAGCGCAGCGTGTTGCGCAGCTTGCGATAAAGCTCGACGAAGGTTTTCAGGATTTCCGGCCCGACGCGCAGATCGTCGGCGTAATCCGACGCCGCGACCCACAGCCGCATGATGTCGGCGCCGGAATCGGCGATGATTTTTTGCGGCGCGACGACATTGCCGAGCGACTTCGACATTTTGCGCCCGCGCTCATCGAGCACGAAGCCATGCGTCAGCACGGCGTCGTAGGGCGCGCGGCCGCGCGTGCCGCAGCTTTCGAGCAGCGAGGAATGAAACCAGCCGCGATGCTGATCGGAGCCTTCGAGATACATGATCTCGTCCTCGCCGCCGTCGCGCTTGCGGCGGATGCCGGCGAGCATCGGGAAATGAACCGGGTCTTCGAGCGTGAAGGCGTGGGTCGAGCCTGAATCGAACCACACGTCGAGAACGTCCGCGATTTTGTCGTAATCCGCCGCGTTGTAATCGGGCGACAGAAAGCGCTCGGCGGCGTTCGCCTCATACCAGGCGTCGGCGCCTTCCTTCTCGAAGGCGTCGATGATGCGGGCGTTGACGCGCGAATCGACGAGCGGCTCATGCGTTCCCTTCTTGACGAAGACCGCGATCGGCACGCCCCAGGCGCGCTGGCGCGACACAACCCAGTCGGGTCGATTTTGAATCATCCCGCGGATGCGGTTCTCTCCCGCAGTCGGCGTCCATGTCGTGCGCGCGATTTCTTCGAGCGCGATGTCGCGGAGGGTCGATTGATTTCCACGAACCTCATCCTGAGGAGCGTGCGAAGCACGCGTCTCGAAGGATGCGGCCGCCGCCGAACCCTCGTCCTTCGAGACGGCGCTGCGCGCCTCCTCAGGATGAGGGTTCGACTTAGAGAACTCCGAGACCGACGCGATGAACTCAGACGCGATGGATTTATCCATCGCGATGAACCATTGCGGCGTGTTGCGGAAAATCACCGGCTTCTTCGAGCGCCATGAATGCGGATATTGATGCTTCAATTTTCCGCGCGCGATAAGATTGCCGGCTTGAACCAGAGCGGCGATCACCGCTTCATTGGCGTCGCCCTTGTCGCCCTTGTCGGTGATGACGCGCTTGCCTTCGAAGCCCGGCGCGTCTTTCGTGTAGAAGCCGTCCTCGTCCACCGTATAGGGAATGCGCGAATCGATGCCGCGCGCCTGCAGTTCGCGCGCGTTCGCCATCCAGATGTCGAAATCCTCGCGGCCATGGCCCGGCGCGGTATGCACGAAGCCCGTGCCGGTATCGTCGGTGACATGCTCGCCGTCGAAGAGCGGCACGTCGAAATCATAACCAAGATGCGCGAGCGGGTGGGCGCAGATCAATTCGCTAAGCATAGCGGCGGGCACGTCGTGAAGCCGCTCATAGCCATCGACCTTCGCCGACTTGAACACGTCGCTCGCGAGCTTGTCGGCGATAACGAAGGTTGCGTCCGGAAGCGCCCAGTTTCCATCCGGCGCATGGGTGACGCGATAGAGTCCGTAATCGATCTTCGACGAGAAGGAGATCGCGCGATTGCCGGGAAGCGTCCAGGGCGTCGTCGTCCAAATGATGACGCGCGCGTCGCTCAGTTCGCCTTCGGCGCCGCGCGGGATCGGAAACGCCACCCAGACCTGGTCGCTTGTATAATGCTCATATTCGACTTCCGCTTCGGCGAGCGCGGTCTTCTCGACGACGCTCCACATCACCGGCTTCGAGCCGCGATAGAGCAGGCCGTTCGCCGCGAATTTCATGATCTCTCGGGCGATCGTCGCTTCCGCGGGATAGGCCATGGTCGAATAGGGATGGTCCCATGCGCCGGCGACGCCGAGGCGCTTGAACTCCTCGCGCTGCACGGAAAGCCAATGTTCGGCATAGGCGCGGCATTCGCGCCGGAAGGCGATCATCGCCTCGGGATGGGAAAAATCCGGCTTCTGCTTTCCCAAAGCGCGGTAATTTTCCTCCTCGATCTTCCACTCGATCGGCAGGCCGTGGCAGTCCCAGCCCGGCACATAGACGCAATCCTTGCCCATCATCCGCTGGCTGCGGGTCACCAGATCCTTGAGAATTTTATTCAGCGCATGGCCGATATGAATATTTCCATTGGCGTAGGGCGGCCCGTCATGCAGCGTGAATTTCGGACGGCCAGCGCCCGCTTCGCGCATTTTCTGCTCTAAACCGATCGTCTCCCAGCGCTTGAGGAATTCCGGCTCGCGCTGCGGCAGGCCGGCGCGCATCGGAAAATCCGTGACCGGCAAATAGAGGCTCTTGGAATAATCCGGCCCCTTTGGGCTGTCGTCGTTCATTGTCGTTAAAAACCGCCTCGGGCGACGCGCGGCGCGCCATAAGCGCCGCAGTCGCCGCGCTGATTAGAGGATTTCTAAGAAAAGCGCCAATCGCGCCGCACCCGGACCCGCGCGAGCTTCTAGCTCCGAGCGCGACCCGGGACGGTAATTCGAATGGCGGTCAGGAAACGCATCCGCTCCTCATTAGCAGCGCAAACCTGACCGGAAAAGAGGCCAATCAACGGGGGCGTCTCAGTCCCAGCAGGCCGGCCAGAAAAGCGAAGCCGGCCGCCACGACGGCGATCACCAGCAACACCAGGAACGCCCCGGACAGCAGGGTAAAGCCGATGAACAGAAACAGCAGCAGCGCCGCCGTTACGATCAGGCTCTGCCACGGCGACAGCTTGACGACCTTGACCCGGCCGGCGCCGGTCGCGACCCAGATGCGGGAGGCGTCGGTCTCCTCGCCCGGCAAGATGATTTCGACCCGTCCCTTGGGTTCCTCGGTCATGGCGATTCCCTCCCGTCGGGGGTGATGTCTCCAAGCTAGATCGCGCGCGAATTATGGCAACAGATCATGTGGTCGCGTTCGCCGCGCCGCTCTCGGCCAATATTTCGCGCGCCGCCTCGGCGTCGACGCGCATTCTATCGACGAGCGCCTCGACGCTGTCGAATTTTTGTTCCGGCCGGATGAAGCCGTAGAAGGCGACTTCGACCTCCCTGCCATAAAGATCGCCGTCGAAATCGAAGACGAAGACTTCAAGGAGCGGCGCGCCATTGTCGAAGGTCGGGCGCCGGCCGAAGCTCGCGACGCCCCGATGAATCTTCCCGTCGATGTCGATCGTCACGGCGTAGATTCCGTGCTTGAGCCGATTGGCGGGCTCGAGCGCGATATTGGCGGTGGGAAAGCCCAATTCGCGCCCGCGCTTGTCGCCATGGCGCACCACGCCGCGAATGAAATAGGGGTGGCCGAGAAGCCGGCGGGCCAGCGCCGCGTCGCCCCGCTCGAGCGCTTCCCGCGTCGCCGTCGAGGAGACGGCCTCGAGGCTGCCCTCTTCGTCCTGAGTGATGCGGTCGACGATTTCGACGATCATCCCGAGCCGCTCGCCCTCCGCGCGCAGGAACTCCGGTCCGCCCTCGCGGCCGGCGCCGAAGCGGAAATCATAGCCGGCGACCACGGCCGAAAGCCGCAGGCGCTCGTGCAGGATTTTCTCGGTGAAGACGCGCGCCGGGCTTTGCGCGAAATCCCTGTCGAAGGTGAGCACGATCATGCCGTCGAGCCCGAGGCGCGCCGCCTGCGCCGCCTTGGCGTCGGGCGGCGTTAGGCGAAAAATCACCGTTCGCCCAGCGAAGACATCCGCCGGATGCGGCTCGAAGGTCAGGAGAATGCAGGGGCGCGAGAGTCGTGCGGCGAGCGCCTGGGCGCGGGCGATGACGCCGCGATGGCCTCGGTGCAGCCCGTCGAAATTGCCGATCGCCGCGACGGCGCCTTCCAGGCCAGGCGGCGGCGCCAAGGGATCATGCGCAACGATGAAGGACGCGGACAAGGCGCGGGCCGGAAATTCAAGCCGAGGCCGGTTTCTCTTCCAATGGCGCCGGCGCCGCGGCGCGGACGACCTGTTCGCGGCTCGGCACCATGACGAAGGCCTCGCCGTCGAGAACAATCTTGCCGTCGACCAGACATTCGCATTTGAGCTTGGCGCGCCGGCCTTTTTCGATCAGTTCGACGACCTCGACGATGACGGTGATCACGTCGCCGATCTTGACCGGGGCGCGGAAGTTCAGGGTCTGCGACAGATAGACGGCGCCGGGGCCGGGCAGATACATGCCGATGACCGTCGAAATCAGCGACGCCGTATAGAGTCCGTGGACGATGCGCTCGCCGAAGCGCGTCTTCGATGCGAAGTGATCGGAGAGATGAATCGGATTGCGGTCGCCGGAAAGATCGGCGAAGGCGATCACGTCGTCGTCCATCACCGCCTTCATCAGCGTCTCGCGCATGCCGACGCTCAGATCTTCGAAATAATAGATTTTGAACGGCGTCGACATGAAGGCACCGGAAGGTTGCGTCGCTGATCGCGGCCTCAGGAAAGAGGCCCGCGCAGCCCCTTTTACCAGAAAAGCTCGCGAGCCAAAGCCTTGGGACGCGCGCCGGCGCGCGCGAAGAGCGATTCGAGCGCCGCTTCGTCCAGCGCGCCGCCTTCCGGATGCAGTTCGTCGCGATGCACCCCATGGAGGACGAACAGGCAGTCGAGCCCGGCGCGGCCGGCGCCGGCGAGATCAGTGAAGGCGCCGTCGCCGATCGCCAATATCCGCGAAGGGTCGATATCGCCGCGCAAATTCTTCAGCCTTTCCCTGGCCGCAGCGTAGATGGGCGCATGGGGCTTGCCGAAGGTCAGGACGCGGCCGCCGATCGCGGCGTAGCGCTCCGCCAGGGCGCCGGCGCAATAGACGAGATCATTGCCGACCGCGACGACGATGTCGGGATTGGCGCAGAGCATCGTCAGGTCGCGCGCCTTCAGCCTCGCTAGGAGATCGTCATAGTCCGCGGGCGTTTCGTCGCGCTCGTTCATGAGGCCGGTGCAGACGACGTAATCGGCGGCGTCCGGCCCGACCCGCATGACCGGCGCGCCAAGCCGGCGCGCCGCCTCGCGGAACAGGCCGTCATCGCGCGAAGGTCCAAGGTGGTAGACCGCCTGCCCGTCGCGCGCGACGATTTCGCGCAGCGCAAGCTCTCCCGCCGACACCAGAGCGTCGAAACAGTCGGGCGGAACGCCAAGGCCCAGAAGCTGGCGGCGGACCTCGTCGTCAGGCCGCGAGGCGTTGGTGATCAGCACCACCGTCCCGCCCCCGGCGCGAAAGCGCTTCAGCGCCTCTGCCGCTTCCGGAAAGTGGCGCCGGCCGTCGATCAGCACTCCCCAGCCGTCGCAAAGGATCGCGTCATAGCCGTCGACGAGTTGATGGAGACCGGCGATGAAGGGAATGCGGCTCTTGTCCGATGCGCCCGCTGTCAAAAGCGCGCCTCGGCGAAAGCGGCCGCATAGGCCTGTTCGCAGACGGGATTGAACGCCCCGGTCGATTCGTCCAGCAAGAACAGGCGCCCGTCCATGATTCGGAATAATGCGCCGTGCAGCCGCAAGTGCCGGTGATATTCGAGCACTTGGATCATGGGAAAGGAGCGCAGGTTGCACAGCGTCTGCCTCACCGACTCGAACTCCAGGCGCTCCACATAGGCCAGGTCCTTGGGATTGGGCGCAACGCCGAGGCGATCGGCCGCCGGGCCGAGCATTTTGATCCAGTCGCCGATGAAGTCGCTGTGGCTCAGCCGCGGCGCGTCGGGGTTCGCGGCGATTTCCGCATAGGCTCTAACCCCGCCGCACTGACCATGGCCGAGCACGACGATATCGGAAATTTTCAACGCCATGACGGCGTATTCGAGCGCCGCCGACGCCCCGTGATAATGATCGTCCGGCTCATAGGGCGGCACCAGCGCGGCGACATTGCGCAGCACGAAAAGCTCGCCGGGACCGGCGTTGAAAATCGTCTCGGGCGCGACGCGCGAGTCGCAGCAGCTGATGATCATGGTCTTGGGCGTCTGCCCATTGACCGCCAATTCCTCGAATCGCTCGTGATCGGCGAGAAAGCGCCCGCTGATGAAGGACTCATAGCCCTCCATGAGCGCTTCCGGCAGCGCGCTCGCGCCGGACGGCGGCTCGTGATCGGCCATTTGACGTTTCCTTCCTGGGCGTTGCCTGGGGCGGATGGCGGACCCTGCGGTTATTGTGTAGATCACGCGGCGGGGTCAAGAGAAGGCCGAACCGGCCCTGTTCTGGAGTTTTGAATGATTTCGCGACTGAAGCGCAGCGTGCTGGCGATGCCGGGCTCGAACGCCCGCGCGCTGGAAAAAGGCAAGACGCTTTCTGCTGACGTCCTGATGTTCGAACTCGAGGACGGGGTGGCGGAATCCGCCAAGGCGACGGCCCGCGAGCAGGTCGCAGCGGCGGTGTCGCAAGGCGGCTACGGCGCTCGCCAGCTGGCGGTGCGGGTTAATGCGCGCGGCTCGGAGTGGTATAAGCCCGACCTTTCCGCGATCGCGTCGCTTGGGCCGGACGCCGTCATCATTCCAAAGGTCAATTCGCGCGACGAGATTCTGAAGGCGGCCGCGGACCTCGTCGCCGCGGGCGCGCCGCGAAAGACCCGTCTTTGGGCGATGATCGAGACCCCGCGCGCGGTCCTCGACATTGAAAAGATCGCGAGCGCCGCCGACGATCCGGCCTCGCGCCTCGAAGTTCTGATCCTTGGCCCCAACGACATCGCCAAATCGACGCGCGCCAGACTGACGCCGGGGCGCCAGGCGCTGCTCTCCTGGCTTTCGGCCGGCGTGCTTGCGGCGCGGGTCCATAACATCGAGATCATCGACGGCATCTACAACGACTTCAACGACCTTGACGGTCTGCGGCGCGAGGCGGCGCAGGGCCGCGATTTCGGCTTCGACGGGAAAATGCTCATTCACCCGAGCCAGATCGCGCCGGTGAACGAAATATTCGCGCCGAGCGACGAGGAGGTCGATTTCGCGCGCCGGATCATCGCCATATTCGACGAGCCGGAAAACGCCGACAAGGGCGTGGTGCAGATCGATGGAAAAATGGTCGAACGTCTGCATCTCGACATCGCGCGGCGCACATTGCAGCTTGTCGAGGCGGCGGGCTGACTCGGCCGCCCGTTTTGCGGGCGCCGAATGCATCAACTATAAGAGGCCGGTAGCGTAAGGATTAGCCAATGGTCTCGCCGGACGACGAAGAACCGAACCGCATCGACCTTTCCGAAACGCCGCCCGAGGCTGCGGAGGCCCCGCCCGAACCGCCGCCGCCGGCCCCTGCCCCGCGCAGGCGGCGCTCCTTCTTCGCCTCGCTGCTGTCAACGCTTCTGCTTCTCGCCCTCCTTGCCGGCGCCGCACTTTATGCGGCGATCGCCTTCAAGGACCGGCACGAGCGTTTGAAGGCGGTCGCCGATTACGCGGAGCCCTATGTCGATGAGGCGAGCGTCGTCTTCGACGAACTGAAGAATCGGCTCAGCGCGCTGCTTGGCGAGAAGGAACCGGCGCGGACGGCCGAGGTCGAGACGCCGTCCGTCCCGCCGCCCGAGCCGCCCTCCCAGATCGCGCCGGCGACGCCTGCCGAAACGGCGCAACCGACGCCCGTCTCGCCCGCGCCGCCGATCGAACCGCCGACCGAGACGGCGCAAATCGCGCCGCCCAAACCTGCCGAGACGGCGGCCGAGTCGAGGTTGAACGAGCGGCGTCCGGAGCCCGAGGCGAACGCCGCCGCCGAAGCGCAAAGCGCGGCCATGGAAATGCAGAAAACGGCCGTCGCGGCGTTGCAGAGTCGCCTCGATGCAGCCGAGGAATTGGCGCAGCGCGCCCTGCGCGCCGCCGAGGCTGCGGAATCAGCCGCCAAAGCCGCTCAAGCGTCCGCGGAATCGGCGAAAGCGCGCCCGGCGACAGACGCCGCCGGCTCCGGCGCCGCGCTCACCCCCAGCGATCAGCTGACCGCGCTCGAAGGCCGCATCGACGAACTCGGCGAGGAAATGAAAGCGCTGCGCGCGCGGCTCGAGTCTCCTAAGAGCGAAACGCGCGCGGCGCCGGAAACTTCAGCAGCCAAGACGCCCGACGGTCCCGCCGCCCTTGTCGTCGTCGCCTATGCGCTGCAGCGCGAATTCGAGGCGGGCCGGCCCTATGCGGTGGAGGCGAAGGCGCTGACGCGGCTTGGCGCCGATCCCGCCGCTCTGTCGGCGCTCTCGCCCTTCGCCGAAAAGGGCGCGCCGACCGCGGCGCAATTGAAAGCCGACTTCGCCCCGGCCGCGAAGCGCATTCACGCGCTCGAGGGCGGAGACTCCGGGGATATTGCGCAGCATCTTATCAAAGGCGCGAGTAAGCTCGTGCGCGTTCGTCCGTCCGGCGCGCCTTCCAGCGAGGCTCAGTCGGTCGAGGAGAAAGTCGTCCATATCGACGCCGCGCTGGCGCATGGCGATCTTGCTCATGCCGCCGCTCTGTTCGCGGCGCTTCCCGAAGCGGCGCGGAACGAGGCCAAGGACTTCGGCGCCGCGCTGCGCGCGCGCGTCGAAGCGGGACAGGCGGCTGAAAATCTCTTGCATGGCGCGATCGCCGCGCTCGTCGCAACGAAGGAATGAGCAGGATCAATCGCCATGCTGTTTCTCCTCTTTTTTATCATTGCGCTCGCGGCGATCGCTTATGGCCTCGAATTGCTGATCGAACAGCCCGGTTCGCTGACGCTGGATTTCGCCGGCTATCAGTTCGAGGCGTCGATTCCGGTGGCGGTCGGGGGACTGCTGCTGATTCTCGCCGCGACGATCGTGATCTGGGCGATCGTCATGGCGGTGCTGCGCATGCCCGGCCGCTGGACCGGCGGCTCTCGGCTGAAACGCCGCGATAAGGGATTCGACGCGCTGTCGCAGGGGCTGATTGCGGTCGGGACCGGTGACGCCGCCCGCGCCAAAAAAGCGGCGCATGTCGCCGAACGGCTGCTGCCGAATGAGCCGCTGACCCAATTTCTAAAGGCGCAGGCGGCGCAGCTCGCCGGCGACCGGCGGCTCGCCGAAGAGACCTTCCACAAGATGACGCTGAAGCCGGAAACCAAGCTTCTCGGTCTGCGCGGGCTGCATATCGAGGCGCGACGACGCGACGACGCCGACGCCGCGCATCATTTCGCAAAGGAGGCGCACGCCATCGCGCCGGTCCCTTGGGCGGGGTCCGCCGTGCTCGAACATCTCGCCGCTCAGGGCGATTGGGAGAAGGCGCGCGAGGCGATCGAAGCGAGTCTCGCCGCCAAGGCGCTCGACCCGCAGACGGCCCAGAATCTGCACGCCGTCGTCGAAACCGCGATGGCGATGGAGAAGGAGCGCGATCATCCGCATGACGCGCTGCATCTCGCGCGCCAGGCGCTGAAGCGCCGGCCGGGTTTCGCCCCCGCCGCCGTCGCCGCCGCGCGCGTGCTCGTCCGCCATGGCGACGGTAAGCAGGCGCTCAAGCTCATCGAGACGGTGTGGGCGACGAAGCCCCATCCCGATCTCGGCGCCGCCTATCTCGAAGCGCTTTCGGGCGAATCGAACGCCGCGAAGCTGGCGCGGGTCGAGAAGCTGGCGCGGGTCGCGCCGCATGCGCCGGAAAGCCGGCATCTGCTCGCCGAGGCGGCGCTGTCGAACCGCAATTTCGCCAAGGCCCGCGAGGCGCTGGCGCCGCTCATCGCCAGCGGGCGGCATCCGACCGCCCATACCTGCCTGCTGATGGCGGAAATCGAAGACGGCGCGCATGGGCCCTCGGGGCCGGTGCGCGAATGGCTCGCCCGCGGCTCGCGCGCCCCGCGCGATCCGGTGTGGATCGCCGACGGCGTCGTGTCGAAGACCTGGCTGCCGATGTCGCCGGTCACCGGCAGGCTCGACGCCTTCGAATGGAAGCCGCCGCCGGACTCGGCGCAACATCTGACCGAAGAGGGCAAGCCCAATATTCCGGCCGCCTTTTTGACGCGCCCGGCGGAACCCGTCGCGCTGCCTTCCGCCAAGGTCTCCGGCGAAGCCGCCGCCGGTCAGTAAGCGCAGTCTATCGCGCGCGGTCGGCCCGCCGGATGCGCACATAGAGCGCGCCTTCGCCGCCGTGATGGCGCGCGGCTTCGCCAAAGCCCACCACCACGTCGCGCAGATTCGGCGCTTCGAGCCACATCGGCACCACGCGGCGCAGCACGCCGCCTTCGTCGCGGGTCATGCCTTTGCCGGTCACCACAATCGCGATGCGCGCGCCATTGGCCTGACATCTGCGCAGGAACGCCGTCAGGGAGCGCTGGGCTTCGGCCTGCCGCATGCCGTGAAGATCGAGCTTGGCGTCGACCTCGAGCCGACCGCGTTTGATCTTCGTGAAGGTGCGCGGATCGATGTCGATCGGCGGCGGCGGAGATTTCGGCGCCGGCGGACGGTCGCTGACGACACAAGAGACGATCGAAGCGGGCGCCTCGACGGGGGCAGGCGGCGGCGGGGCCGGCAGTTTTTTCGCCCGCGCGCGCGTCGGCCGGACGTCGGCGGTCACCGTCGTCCAGAGCTCCGCTTCGGCCTGCGACAGGCGGCGGGCGTATCGGCGAGAATTCTCCTCGCTCACCGACCGTCTCCAATCTCCTTCGGCAGCAGCACGATCATTTCGGCGGCGTGCCGAATATCGCCGGCCCGCCGGCCCGCCGCTTCGCCCGCCCCGAAAAAAAGATCGGCGCGGGCAGGCCCTATTATGGCGGATCCGGTGTCTTGCGCGATCATCAGGCGACGAAATTCCGTTTCGGCCTCGCTTTGCCAGGGAATGCGCGCGGCGACCCAGAACGGCAGGCCGTAGCACCAGATCGAGCGGTCGACGGCAATCGATCGAAACGGCGTCAGCGGCGCGCCCTGTCCGCCGATCGGGCCAATCCTGCGTTGGTCCGATCCGTCGACCTCAAAGAAGACATAGGAACGATTTTCCTGCATCAGGCGGCGGCCGGCTTCGCCCGGCCCGGCTCCCAGGCGTCGTAGCGTCGCCTTCATCAGATCAAGCGACATTTCCGTTTTCGTCGCGAGCCCCCGCTCGATCATCAGCCGGCCGACCGAAGTGTAAGGCCAGCCGTTGCGCCCGGCATAGGTCAGCGCCAGGACGCCGCCGCCGGGCAGCCGCAATCGCGCCGACCCCTGCACCTGAATGAGGAACAATTCGACCGGATCGCGGACATAGGCGAGCGGATGCGCGCTCGGCGCGGCGCCTTCTTCTTCGATCGCGCGCCGGTCGGGATAGGGCGCCAAAGCGCCATCGGCCTGACGACGCGCGCTTGTCAGCTTTTCGCCGGAAGCAAGCTGGAGCGGCGCCTCGTTCAGCGTGACGAGATCGAGCGGGCGCGACAAGACCGCCGTTGTGAAACCAGGCTCCGGCGACAGTCTGGCGTCGACCTCGACCTCGTAATAGGCGGTGACGAAGCCCTGAGCCTTGATACGGTGAGGCTGAAACCAGCGGCGAAGGAAATGCTCGGCGTCGTCGACGCCATCGAGCGCGGCGCGCGCGACCGCGATCAGGGATGGCGGCGGCGGGACGGCGCCGCGCTGCTCTTGCGCGGCGGCGGCGATGATCGTCGCCGAGCGGCGGAAGGCGGCGAGCGCCGCGGCCGGATCGTCGGCGGAAAAACCGTCGATCTCCTCATAGCTTATTTGTTGCAGCAGATCGGACGCGGAAAACTGCGGCGCGTTTTCCCGCGACATGTTCAGTCTTCGGCTTGAGTCGCGACGAGCTTCCAGTTCGGATCGCTTGCCTTGGCGTCGCGCGCGAAGGTCCAGCGCTCGATGACCTTGCGGCTCTGCCCGCCGTCGATGACTTCTCCGGCGCTGTCGCGGCGCACGCTCATCATTCGGGCGACGAAGCGCACCGTCACTTCATTGCGGCCGGCGATGGCGCGGGCGGCGTCGACCGTCGCCGAATCGATCGCGACGACGGCGGTCTCCAATGTCTCGCCCAGCCGTTCGCGCCGGGCGATCTCCGCCGCGAAGCCGTCAAAGACCTCCTGCGACAGAAGCGTTTTCAACGTGTCGCGGTCGCCCTTGGCGAAGGCGGTGACGATCAATTCGTATGCCCGCCGCGCCCCGCTGAGGAAGGCCTTGCCGTCGAAGCTCGGATCCGAGGCGGCGATGGCGTCGAGCCCGCTCCAGGCGGAAGCGACGCCTTTTTCGGCGACGCCTTCCCAGCGCTCCGCCCCGCCGGGCCGCGAGCCCGCGCCTCCGCCCAAGTCAGCGCTCGGCGTCGGCGCGACCGCAGCCGGCGCCGGAGGACGCGGCGCGAAACGCGCCGGCGGCGGCGTATCGCGATCCACCCGCATCCCCAGCACCGAGCGCAGCTTCCAGATGACGAAAACCGCGAGCGCCGCGAAAACGATGAGGGTCGGATCGAATAGGTCGCCGGACGCCGGCATTAGCAACTCCCGAAGAATTTCGTGCTCGGCTATCATGTCGCTCCGGATATGTCACGAATCAAGGGGCGCGTTGCCGCGGACGAACAACGCAAAGACATCAAAATGCGGATGAATCGGTGAATTCAAAACTTGTCGGCGCAGGCCTTGCCGCCTGGATCGTGCTGGAAATACTCGCTTTCGCGCTTGTCGTGCGGGCCGTCGGTCTGCTCGCGGCGATCGCGATCGCGATCGGCGCGTCGCTGGTGGGCCTTGCCGACGTGCGGCGCCTCCTCGACTTTTTTCGTGAAAGAGTGGCCGCCAGGGCGCGAGGCGAAACCGCCGCCGTCGCCGACGGCGCGATGCTGGACGGCGCCATGCAGGCGCTGGCCTCGTTTCTTCTCATTCTCCCCGGCTTCGCCTCGGATTTTGTCGGACTTGCGCTCAAATCTCCTTCGGTGCGGCAAAATCTGGCGCACTGGTTGCGGTCGCGCTCCAAGGCGGCCGATCCGCGCCTCATCGACCTCGACCCGCGCGAATGGCGGCGCGAAACGCGCCGCCCGCGGCGCAGCGCGGCAAATGGAGCCGAGTAGGACGCGCCTTGTTCGCTTCTGACAGACGTGTTAGGCGGGCGCGAATTCTCGTCGCAACGGCTTGGCTGGAGGCCCTTACATGACCGATACGAATGGCAACGGCGCGCAAGGAGCGCCGGGCGGCGCTCCGGCCCTCAATTCGCTCGCGCAATATTTGAAGGATTTCTCCTTCGAAAATCCCAATGCGCCGCGCTCGCTCGGTCCGCAGGAAAATGCGCCCAACATCGCGATCCAGGTCAATGTCAACGCCAAGCAGCTGGCGCCCACCGACTTTGAAGTGAGCCTGACGCTCGACTGCAAGGCCGGCGAGGGAGAGGCGCTGCTCTTCAAGCTCGACCTCGAATATGGCGGCGTGTTTCGTCTCCTGAACATTCCGGAAGAGCAGGTGCATCCGATCGTGATGATCGAATGCCCGCGCATGCTGTTTCCCTTCGTGCGCCAGATCGTGGCCGACGCTACGAGCAAGGGCGGCTATCCGCCGCTCTACATCGACCCGATCGACTTCGTCGCGCTCTATCAGCAAAAGGCCGCCGAGGCCGCGGGTCAGGCATCGGCTTCGGCGAATTAATCGCCGCCGGCAAAATAGCGATCCCAGATCGGCGATTTGATCGTCGCGACGAAGGCGCGGTGGGCCTCCGCTTCTTCGCCGCTCAATCGCGGCGCGAGAGGCTCGGGCCGGCGGCGCAGCAGACCGCTTGCGGCGGCGACGCGCACGGCGTGGACGGTCTGAAGCGACAGCGCCGCCTGCCGCCCCCCGCACAGCTCGGCATAGACTTCCGCGAGAAGATTGGCGTCGAGCAGCGCGCCATGCTTGTCGCGCCGCGACAGATCGATCGCGTAGCGCTGGCACAGAGCGTCGAGAGAATTGGGGCCGCCGGGATGGCGCCGGCGCGCCATCGCCAGCGTGTCGACGATGCGCGGGCCCGCCAGCGGCGGCATGTTCACCAGAGCGAATTCGGCGTTGAGAAAGCGCGTATCGAATTCGGCGTTATGAATGACGAGCGGAACATCCTCGATAAAGTCGAGGAATTCGGCGGCGATCTCCCTAAAGACCTTGTGCTGCGCCAGAAATTCGTAAGAGAGCCCATGCACGCGGAAGGCGTCTTCGGGCATGTCGCGCTCTGGATTGAGGTAGCAATGGAAGTAGCGGCCGGTCGGGATGAGATTGGAGATTTCGACCGCGCCGATTTCGACGACGCGATGGCCGCTCGAGGGATCGAGTCCGGTGGTTTCCGTATCGAGAACGATCTCGCGCATTCTTCATCCAAGCCGAGCTTCGAGCGCCTTGATGATCTTACGCACCTCGTCCCGAGCCGCGTCCAGGCCCTTGTCGGTATGGACCACGAAATCGGCGCGGGCGCGCTTCACTGAATCAGGCGTCTGCTTCGACAGAATGGACGCGAATTTCTCCGCCGTCATGCCCTCGCGCGCGAGCACGCGCGTCTTTTGCACATCTTCGGGCGCGGTGACGACGACGATGGCGTCGAAATCCTTTTCGGCGCCGGTTTCGAACAGCAGCGGAATATCGAAGACGACGATGCGGTCGCCTTTCCTCCTGCGCTCTTCAACCAGCGCGTCGCGCGCCGCCCAGACCATCGGATGCACGATGTCTTCGAGACGCTTCAGCGCCGCAGGGTCATTGAGCACGCGCGCGGCGAGACGTTGCCGGTCGACGACGCCATCGATGACGACGCCCGGAAAGGCGCGTTCGATCTCCAACGCCGCCGGTCCCTTGTAGAGATCATGCACGATCTGATCGGAGTCGAGCACGGCGACGCCTTCGGCGCGAAACATCTCGGCCGTGGTCGACTTGCCCATGCCGATCGAGCCGGTAAGCCCGACGCGCAGCATCTTATTTTCGCTCACGAAAGCAGCGCTCCCTCGCGCCGAAGCGCCTCGAGAAGCTCAAGCAGCGGCAGGCCCATGATCGTCCAGTGATCGCCTTCGACCGTCGAGAACAGCTGCGCGCCCAATCCTTCGATCTGATAGGCGCCCGCCGACGTCAGGGCGTTATCGCCGACCGCCGTCAGATAGGCGGCGATGAAGGCGTCGCTCAAGTCTCGCATGGTAAGATCGGCGACCGCCACCGTCTCGAAAATCAGGGCGCCGTCCCGCGCCAGCGCGATCGCCGAATGCAAACGGTGCCGCCTGCCGGAAAGGAACCGCAACAGCGCGTCAGCTTCGCGCATGTCCGCCGGCTTGCCGAAAATCCGGCCTTCGCAGCTCGCCACCTGATCGGCGCCCAGCACGAACCGACCCTTGGCGGCGATCGCCAGCGCCTTGGCCCGCGCCAGCGTCGAGGCGATCGCGTCGGCGTCGGCGCCGATAAGCCGCGATTGGATCGCGCGCTCATCCACGTCCGCCGGGATCGATTCGAAAGGAACGCCACAATGCAACAACGCCTGCCGTCGGCCGGCGCTTTTCGAGGCGAGAATCAGCGACGCCGATTCGCGCCAGAAAGGCGACGTCGAACCAATCGTCATGTCCACAGCCCTCGCGCGTAAGCCGAAGAGCGGGGATAAGACGCGGTCAAAATGCGCTCCGTTTTTGTCAGCGGGCATAGGCCGGTCGAACGCTCAACAGGCAAAAGCCTGTCGAACCGATTCACAAAGAGACCGGCACAAGCGGGATTCACAGCTCATCCACAGGCCGTTGCGACAGGAAAACCCGATATAGCGATGATTCCATTCCCTGTCTCGGGTTCTCCCGCAGGCGCCGCAGGCCCCAGCCTGTGAGCGTTCGCCTGTGGGCGACTGGTTAATGAAAATTAACCTTCGTGTCTTCCAAGACATAATTGAAGAATCAATTCTTATTAAAATGAATTTTGTTTTAATGGCGTTTCGCGCTACGCCGACTCCAGCGAACGTCAGGGATGGATCGAAGGCGATGGCGGAGGAAAAGGCGCTTCTTTCGGTTCTGCGCAAAGAGGCGCGAAAAATCCCGCCCTTGTGGCTGATGCGCCAGGCCGGCCGCTATCTTCCCGAATATCGCGACCTGCGGGCGACGACGACAAGCTTTCTCGATTTCTGCTATTCGCCGAAAAAGGCGGCGGAAGCGACGCTGCAGCCGATCCGGCGCTTTCACTTCGACGCGGCGATACTCTTTTCCGACATTCTCGTCGTGCCCGACGCCATGGGTCAGCGGGTGTCTTTCGAGAGCGGCGAAGGGCCCCGTCTCGCGCCGATCGAAACGCCGGAGCAGGCCGAGCGGCTCGGGGCATTCAACATCGGGCGCCTCGCGCCGGTTTTCGAGACCATCGAATTGGTGAAGCCGGCGCTTCCGCCCGATGTCGCCTTCATCGGCTTTTGCGGCGCGCCCTTCACCGTCGCAAGCTATATGATTGCCGGGCAGGGCACGCCCGATCAGGCGCCGGCGCGTCTCTTCGCCTATCGTTTTCCGCACGCTTTCGCCGCGCTCATCGACCGCGTGGTTGACGCCTCCATCGATTATCTCGCGGGCCAGATCGAAGCGGGAGTCGAGGTCGTGCAGATTTTCGACAGCTGGGCCGGCGTTTTGCCAGGGGCGGAATTTATGCGCTGGTCGGCGGCGCCAGTGCGCCGCATCGTCGAGGGCGTCAAGGCGCGCCATCCGCGAACGCCGGTGATCGCCTTCGTGCGCGGCGCCGACGCGCATCTGCCGATGCTGACGCGCATGATAGGCGCCGACGCTTATGGGATCGATACGGCGCTCGATCCCGCCTGGGCCGTGGCTCAAACGGGGAGCGACGTCGTGCTGCAAGGCAATCTCGATCCGCTGGCGCTTGTCGCCGGCGGCGACGCGCTCGATCGCGAAGTCGACTCCATCCTCGCGGCCTTCGAGGGCCGGCCGCATATCTTCAATCTCGGCCACGGCATATTGCAGCAGACGCCGATCGAAAATGTCGAGCGACTCCTCGCGCGGGTGCGAGGGACGGAGGCCTGAGCATGTTCCTTTGGATCAAGGCATTGCATGTGATCGCCATCATCTCCTGGATGGCGGGGCTTCTCTATCTGCCGCGGCTCTTCGTCTATCACGCAGGCGCCGGCAAGGGCGCGCTCGCCGACACGTTCAAAATCATGGAGCGGCGCCTCTACCGCTACATCATGACGCCGGCGATGCTCGTCGCCTGGATCACCGGGATCTATCTCGCGGTCGAAAGCGGGGCGCTGACGGGAGGCTGGTTTCACGCCAAAGCGACGCTGGTCGTGCTGCTCACCGCCGCGCATCTCCACGACGGCGCGCTGATGCGCCGTTTCGCGCAGGACGCCAATGTTCATTCGCCGCGCTACTATCGCATCCTCAATGAACTGCCGACCCTGCTGATGATCGGCGTCGTCATTCTGGTCATCGTCAAGCCCTTCTGAATTGAGCGGGTCCGTCGGGCAAGGGACGGAGGAGACGGCAGCGACAGGCGCCGGCCCTGCGGGGCGCGCTTTTTTCCATGGTCCCGCGCCCGCTCTTGATTCGTGTCTGGAAATTGTCTAAGGGAGCTTATCCCTCTGAGGCCCGTGTCTGCTTATAGCGGCTCGCCGGAATTTCCCCCGGCGCTCGGGAAGGCCATCTCCCCCGCCCTACCGCTTATCCCCCCGGCTCCTCTCTACCTGCGCGCAAAACCCCAAGGTTCACCCTGAATGCGGGAAATTAAACTTTCGGACTTGAAAGCCAAGTCCGCCGCCGAACTCCTCGCTTTCGCCGAAGAGCACGAAGTCGAAAACGCCTCTCTTCTGCGCAAGCAGGAGCTGCTTTTCGCCATTTTGAAACAATTCGCCAGCCGCGACGTCGAAATCGTCGGCGAAGGCGTCGTCGAAGTGCTGCAGGACGGCTTCGGCTTCCTGCGCTCGCCCGACGCGAACTATCTCGCCGGGCCCGACGACATTTACGTCTCGCCCTCGCAGATCAGGAAATTCGGCCTGCGCACCGGCGACACGGTCGAAGGCATGATCCGCAGCCCGAAGGAAGGCGAACGCTATTTCGCGCTGCTCAAGGTCAACAGCATCAATTTCGAAGATCCGGAGAGGGTGCGCCACAAGGTGCCCTTCGACAATCTGACGCCGCTCTATCCCGACGAACGCCTCAAGCTCGAAATCGAAGACCCGACCAAGAAGGATTATTCTTCGCGCGTCATCGATCTCGTCGCGCCGATCGGCAAAGGGCAGCGCGCCCTAGTCGTCGCGCCGCCGCGCACCGGCAAGACCGTGCTGCTGCAGAATATCGCGCAGTCGATCACGACCAACCACCCCGAATGCTATCTGATCGTTCTCCTGATCGACGAGCGGCCCGAGGAAGTGACCGACATGCAGCGCAGCGTGCGCGGCGAAGTCGTGTCGTCGACCTTCGACGAGCCGGCGGTGCGCCATGTGCAGGTCGCCGAAATGGTGATCGAGAAGGCGAAGCGTCTCGTCGAACACGGCCGCGACGTGGTGATCCTGCTCGATTCGATCACGCGGCTCGGGCGCGCCTACAACACCGTGGTGCCGTCGTCTGGCAAGGTGCTCACCGGCGGCGTCGACGCCAATGCGCTGCAGCGGCCGAAGCGCTTCTTCGGCGCGGCGCGCAATATCGAAGAGGGCGGTTCGCTCACCATCATCGCGACGGCGCTGATCGACACCGGCTCGCGCATGGACGAAGTGATTTTCGAAGAGTTCAAGGGCACCGGCAACAGCGAGATCATTCTCGACCGCAAGGTTTCCGACAAGCGCATTTTCCCGGCGCTGGACATCACCCGTTCCGGCACCCGCAAGGAAGAGCTGCTCGTCGCCGCCGATATTCTCAAGAAAATGTATGTGCTGCGCCGTATCCTCAATCCGATGGGCACGGTCGACGCGATCGAATTTTTGCTTGGGAAGCTTCGCGAAACCAAGAACAATCAGGGCTTCTTCGATTCGATGAATACGTAACTGCTGCGCTCGAGTTCAAGCTTTCTGACGCTCCTCGAGCAGCCGAGTTGCGATCGCGAGATTGTTTGTAACTAAGTCGTGGTTATCGGGATTTGCTTGAGGCGTGTACACTTTCAGGGCCTCCTGGTAAGACTTGACGGCTAGCAGGAGTTTTTCGGTTCCGCTTTCGCGCAGGCCCAAGCTCACGAGCGCGTTACCAAGTCCGTTCTGCGCCCTCGCCCAGTCGAGGAGCGCCCGTTCGCGCGTGATTTCGTTGAGCCCCTTTCTGTAGGCCTCGATGGCTTGTAGGAATTTTTCGGCGCCGCTTTCACGCTCGCCCAAGCTCACGAGCGCGTCGCCAATTCCGATCTGCGTCCTGGCCCAGTCGAGTGGCGCGCGTTCGCGCGTGATTTCCTTGAGCCCCGTTCTATAGGCCTCGATGGCTTGTAGGAGCTTTTCGGGGGCGGCTTCGCGCCCGCCTAAGCGCACGAGCGCGTTGCCAAGATTATAGTGGGTCAGGGCCCACTCGCGGGGTGACCGCTCGCGTGGGTATTCTTTGAGCGCCTCCTTGTAGGCCTGGACAGCTTCTAGGAGTTTTTCGGTTCCGGCTTCGCGATTGCCTAAGCTCAAGAGAGCGCAGCCAAGATTGTTTTGGGTCATCGCCCAGTCGCGGGGCGCGCGTTCGCGCGTCCTTTCCATGAGGGCCTCTTTGTGAGCCTCGACGGCAAGTAGAAGTTTTTCGGTTCCACCTTCACGGTCGCCTAAGTTCAAGAGAGCGCAGCCAAGATTGTTTTGGGTCATCGCCCAGTCGAGAGGCGCGCGTTTGCGCGTGCGCCCTTTAAGCGCTTCTCGAAAGGCATCGACGGCCTGAGCCAGTATCGTTGAATCCGCCGAGCGCTCGCCTATTCGCCAAAGAGCGACGCCAAGGCGATGCTTGGCTTCGGCCCAATCTGAAGCTTTTTCTGGTGGGATATTTTCGCCGGCCTTCCGAAGAAGTTCGAGGCTTTCCTGCAATAGATGCGGTTCTGCCTGACGCTCCCCAAGAAGATATAGCGCCTTGCCCAAATCGAGCGCCCGGCGATCGTTATTTGCGCTGGATCGATCTTCCCGCCGCAACAATTCGCGATAGCGTTCTACCGCTTGTTCCAGCGGTCGGGAGTCGGCAGAGGTCGCCCCAAATTCGAGTGCGGCGCGCGCCGCTTCCTCGAGCACGTCCGAGGCGAAACGGGAAAGATCACTCACGGCGCCAGCGCCTTTTCGGCGAGGAGGTAGGCTTCCTCATATTTGCCTTCGAGGCGAAGCTCACGGATTTTGGACGTGAGATCGTCCTCCGCTTCATTGCTGTCCAACGCCGCCTGCGCTGTCGCCAGACGACGATTGGCCTTCTGAATTTCCAATCGAATGTCATCAAGAGCGATCTTCGATTTGCCGATCTTTTCCATTGCGCGCTGCGAGGCTTTCAGCGGATCGGAAATTGCGGTTGGAGCCCCGAGTCGGAGTTCCCGACAGAGCTCCAAAAAAAATGCGTCGGCGTCGTGCCCGACAAGGAGGCCCCCATTACGTGTGGTCGCAAGAAACTGCGCGGCGTTGTCGCTCAAATGCGCCGGATTGTTCGAATAAAGAATCCAGTAAAGCTTCTTGTCGTCAAAATTCTTGGCGGCGTCGATCAGCAGATTCATCACGCCGGGCTCACGGCCTTCGTAGCCGATCACGATGAATGCCTTAGCGTCGCGCATCAGGCTCTGGATGGCGCCCACGGCGATTGAACGCGTCCGCACGTCTTCGACATCTTCGCGTCGATTGCGTAACACATAGCTATGTCGGGAACCGTGCAGTTCGATGAGTTGCGGATGACGTGGTGAGGAATCGATACGATTAAGAGATTCCACGCCATCGCAAACAACAGGGATGACGCCAGCCTGAACCATGCCAGCAAGCGCGAGCTGGTCGAAATTGGTCGTAATCACCGTCGATACGAGTTTTTTCGCGACAAGTTCTCCGAGACAGAGATGCGCCCAATTGATTGCGCCACCGGTATCGTCGATGAGCGATGAAAAAAGTTCGCGAGTTGCATCCCGGCTTGCATAATGGCGTTCGAACATTTGATCGTAGACGTTGTACCAGTCGATCTCCTGATCTTGTGGAAGAG
Source organism: Methylocystis sp. (assembly GCA_051061375.1). Taxonomy (GTDB): domain Bacteria; phylum Pseudomonadota; class Alphaproteobacteria; order Rhizobiales; family Beijerinckiaceae; genus Methylocystis. Next base: position 189,397 of record JBPFDW010000030.1, read on the forward strand.
GCGTGTGGGCGTCGCTGCCTGGAGGGTTGAGCCGCGCTCTCGCCACGAGCGCTCGATAACAGTCTTCGTCGCTCTGCTCCGGCTTGCAGTCGCAAAGCGAATGGGCGACGTATCGAGTCATGCGCCGAGCGATCGCGGGCGCTCCCGGAATGCCGGCAGATACGGAACATCCGGCTCCTATGAGGAAAACAACGCGTCCGAGCCTATCCGATTCTTTGGCGAGCTGTATGGCGTCGGCGACTTCCGCGACGGATGCGATGCGGGGATCGGAAATAGACGAAGACAAATATCAAGCCTGATTTGTGATGTTGTAGAACTATTATTTGTTCGCTCCCTCTGGGCAAGAGCTATGTTGCCGTCCTTTAGACCGAACTAGGGACAATGTTCTCGAACTTCGCCAATGTCTGGACGATCGTCGGCCTGGCGCAGGATTTGAAGCGCGATGCGCCGCTCGCCATGCGCGTCGCCGGCGAGCGAATCGTCTTCTTTCGCGACGCGGCCGGCAAGGCCTGCGCGCTCCTCGACCAGTGCCCGCACCGCGGCGTCGCTTTGTCGCTCGGCCGTGTGGAGAAGGGCGTCATCGAATGCCCCTTCCACGGCTGGCGCTTCGATGGCGACGGTCGGAATTGCCATGTCCCCTGGAACCCCGACGCCAAGCGCGACAATTTGAGCGCCGTCGCGCTTCCTTGCCGCGAGTCCGCAGGACTGCTGTGGCTCTACACGGGCTTTGATCCCAAGGAAGAACCCGAGCCTTCTCAAACGCTTATGGCGCATCGCCTGGCGCTCTGCGCGCAATCGGTGATTTGGAAGGCGCATTGGACGCGGGTCATGGAGAACATGCTCGACAGCCCGCATCTGCCATTTGTGCACCGCAACACGATCGGGCGGGAGCTCTCCAAACATCTTGGCGCGGGCAAGCTGGAAATGAATTTCGAGCCCACGCCGACTGGCGGACGCATCCGCGCGAGCGTCTATGGGAGCGCACGCGACGGCTATCTGGAGTATCGCTTCCCCAATGTGATGGAGCTTTTCATCGATCCTCCGGGAAAGACCTTTCGGCTGATGGTCGCCTGCATTCCGGAAGACGATGGAACGACGCGCCTCTGGCTGTTGACGATGCGCAGCTTCGCGCGGGCGCCGCTGTTGGATTTCGCCTTCCGCTGGATGAACCGGCGGATCGCGCGGGAAGACCAGGCGATCGTTGAATCCTCTCTGCCGGCTGAAGTTCCGCCGCCCGGCGAGGAAGTCTCGGTGCGCACCGACGCGCCGACGTTGGCGTTCCGCAAAATCTATCGCGAGCGATTGCAGGGAAGTTCGGTCTTACGTCCGCGCCGCGGCGAGGACGCGGCGCCGTGAGTTCGCCCGACACGATTTTCGCCCTGGGCACGGGGCCCGGACGGGCCGCCATCGCCATCATCCGGATATCGGGGCCGGGGGCGGGGCAGGCGCTCGGGGCGCTCGCCGGCAGGCTTCCCGAGCCGCGGCGGGCGACATTCGCGATTCTGCGCGATCCCGCGAGCGGCGAAATCCTCGACCGCGGCGTGGCGTTGTTCTTTCCGGGCCCCGCGTCCTCGACCGGCGAAGATTACGCCGAGCTGCAGCTCCATGGCGGCCGCGCAATCGTCGAAGGCGCGCTTGCCGCGCTGGCGCGTCTTCCCGGGCTGCGGCCGGCGGAGCCCGGCGAATTCGCCCGGCGGGGCTTCGCCAATGGCAAGCTCGATCTCTCCCAGGCGGAAGCGCTCGCCGATCTTATCGACGCGCAGACGCAGGCGCAGCGCCGGCAGGCGTTGCGAATCGCCGGCGGGGCGCTGCGGCGCAAAGTCGAAGGCTGGCGGGCCGCGTTCGTCGAGGCGCTGGCGCTGCTTGAGGCGGAGCTCGATTTCAGCGACGAGGGCGATGTCGGGGCTTTCGCGCCGGCGCGGCTCGCCGCGGTGCTGGCGCCGCTCGCCGAGGATATGCGCGCGGCGCTACGTCTCGCCCCGGCGTCCGAGCGGATGCGCGAGGGCTTCACGGTGATGATCCTCGGCCGGCCAAATGTAGGAAAATCATCATTAATCAATGCATTAACCAGGAGAGACCTTGCCATCGTGTCGACCATCCCCGGCACGACGCGGGACATGATCGAGGCTCATCTCGACATCGGCGGCCTGCCGGTGACTCTCATCGACACGGCGGGGCTGCGGGAGGCGTCGGACGAGATCGAACGAATCGGCGTCGACCGAACCCTGGCGCGGATCGAAACGGCCGATCTGGCGCTGTGGCTGTCGGATTCGGGCGAGGCGTCGCCGAGCGGGGACATTGAGACGATCCGCGTCGCCACCAAGATTGATCTGAGGCCGGCGCCGGAAGGCGCGATCGGAATCTGCGCCTTGAGCGGGGAAGGACTGGAAACGCTCGCCGCCGCGATCGAAGCCCGCGCCCGCGCGCGGCTGGGCGACGGCGCGACGGCGCTGATCGTCAGGGAAAGGCATCGCTTTGCGCTTGAACAGGCGGTAGAAGGCGTCGAAGCCGTGCTCGGCCGGGAGGCGCCGCTGGAACTTCAGGCCGAGGAGCTGCGCCGCGCCGCGCACGCGCTGGGGCGGATCGTCGGCGCCGTCGATGTCGAGGACGTGCTTGATGCGGTTTTCTCGCGATTCTGCATCGGCAAATGATATGTTTCACGTGAAACAGGTTCGGTCATGAAGCATTTCGACGTGATTGTGATCGGCGGCGGCCACGCCGGCTGCGAGGCCGCGGGTGCGGCGGCGCGGCTTGGCGCGCGCGCCGCGCTGGTCACCCAGAATCGCGACAAGATTGGCGAAATGTCCTGCAACCCGGCGATCGGCGGGCTGGGGAAGGGCCAGCTGGTCAGGGAGATCGACGCGCTGGACGGTCTGATGGGCCGCGTCGCCGACGCCGCCGGCATTCAGTTCCGGGTGCTCAATCGCTCCAAGGGCCCCGCCGTTCGCGGACCGCGCGCCCAGGCCGACCGTAGGCTCTATCGCGCGGCGATGCAGGCGGCGCTGGCCGAAACTGAAAATCTGACGATCGTCGAAGCCACCGTCGAAGATCTTCTGGTCGAGCGAGGCGACATTCGCGGGGTCGTCACGCCTGACGGCGAGCTTCGGGCGTCGAGCGTGGTCGTCGCCACCGGCACCTTCCTCGGCGGGGTAATTCATATCGGCGACTCGCGAACGCCGGCCGGCCGGATGGGCGACGCGCCCTCGAACGCGTTGAGCCGGCGGCTGCGCGCGGCGGGCTTTGCAGTCGCGCGGCTCAAGACCGGCACGCCGCCGCGGCTCGACGGCCGCACCATCCGCTGGGCGGCGCTCGAAGAACAATGGGGCGATCCGACGCCGGAGCCCTTCTCCTCTCTGACGACGACGATCGAGAATCGTCAGATCGCCTGCGGCGTCACCCGCACGACGCCTGCCGCGCATCGCATCATTCTCGACGATCTGCATCGTTCGCCCTTGCGCACCGGGGCGATCTCCGGCCCCGGCCCGCGCTACTGCCCGTCGATCGAAGATAAGGTCACGCGTTTCGCCGACCGCGACGCGCATCAGATTTTCCTCGAACCCGAGGGGCTCGACGACGACACGGTCTATCCGAATGGGATTTCGACCTCGCTGCCGGAAGCGACCCAGCAGGCCTTCATCAACGCCATTCCCGGCCTGGAGGAGGCGCGCATTCTGCGGCCGGGCTATGCGATCGAATATGATTATGTCGATCCGCGCGAATTGTCGGCGACGCTCGAAACCAAGCGGATCGGCGGGCTTTTCTTCGCCGGCCAGATCAATGGCACGACCGGCTATGAGGAGGCCGCGGCGCAAGGGTTGCTGGCCGGACTCAATGCGGCGCGCCATGCGGCGGGCGGCGCGGCGATCGTCTTCGATCGCGCCGAGGCCTATCTCGGCGTGATGATCGACGATCTCGTCACCCGCGGGGTCGCCGAACCCTATCGCATGTTCACCTCGCGCGCCGAATATCGCCTGTCGCTGCGCGCCGATAACGCCGACGCGCGCTTAACGCCGCGCGGGATCGAGATCGGCTGTGTCGGCCCGCGCCGCGCCGCCCATTATCAGGCCCGCGCCGAGCGTCTCGCCACTGCCCGAGCCATGCTGCAGTCGCGCGAACTGACGTCGGCGGCGGCGAAGCGCCATGGGCTGCCGGTCAATCAGGACGGTTTGCGCCGCAGCGCCTATGCGCTGCTGTCATTCCCCGACATCACGCTCGATCGCCTCGCGTCGATCTGGCCGGAGTTCGGCGGAATCGATCAGGACACAACGGAACGGCTGGAGACGGAGGCGCGCTACGCCGTCTATCTCGACCGGCAGCAGGCCGATATTGACGCGTATCGACGCGACGAACGCCTGGCTTTGCCCGAGGGGTTGGACTATGCGGCGATCGCCGGCCTGTCGGCGGAATTGCGCGGCAAGCTCAGCTTCCTGCGGCCGCGCACGATTGGCCAGGCGCAGCGCATCGACGGCATGACCCCGTCGGCGCTCACTCTGCTGGCGGCGCGGGCGCGGCGCGCGTGAGGCGCAAGGCCGATCGGGAAGAGGCGCTGAATCTCATCCCGGAGCTCAAACCGATCGAAGCGGAGCTCGAAATTTACGCGTCGCTGCTGCGCCAATGGCAGGCGAAGATCAATCTCGTGTCATCGGCGACGCTCGATGACATTTGGCTGCGTCATTTCGCCGATTCGGCGCAGGTCCTTGCGGCGGCGTCGCATATCTCGCGCTGGGCGGACATGGGCGCGGGCGCCGGTTTTCCCGGACTGGTGACGGCGCTGCTGCTGAAATCGACGCCGGGCGCCGTGGTTCATTTGATCGAAAGCGACCAGCGCAAGGCGGGCTTCCTGCGGGCTGTTTCACGTGAAACAGCGGCGCCGGCGATCGTCCACGCCGAGCGGGCGGAAAGCGTTCTGCCCAAATTGGCCGGAAAAATCGACGGCGTCAGCGCCCGAGCGCTCGCGCCGCTGCCGCGCCTCCTGGAGCTTGCCGAAAAGCCGCTGACGGCAGGCGCCATTGGCGTGTTTTTAAAGGGGGAAGACTGGCGAGATGAATTGACCGCGGTTGAAGCGATCGGTAGCTTCACCTACGAGTCGGCGGAAAGCCGCACCCGAAAGGGCGCGCGCATCGTCGTGATCAAGCGCAAGGCTTCCCCATCGTGACCGCTTCGACGTCGCCGCGCATCCTTGTGCTGGCCAATCAAAAGGGCGGCGTGGGCAAGACCACCACCGCCATCAATCTCGGCACCGCGCTCGCGGCGGTCGGCGAGGACGTTCTCGTCATCGACCTTGATCCGCAAGGCAATGCGTCCACAGGGCTCGGCATCGATCGCCAGCACCGGCCGATCTCGACCTATGACGTGCTGCTCGGCGAATCGAGCCTCGCCGATGCGATCATCGCTACGGCGGTGCCGAGGCTGTCGATCGCGCCGTCGACGCTCGATCTCCTCGGCGTCGAACTCGAAATCGCCAATGACAAGGATCGCGCCTACAGGTTGAAGCGCGCCTTCGCCGAGCTGGCGGCGGAGCATGATGAAGAGCGGCGCTACAGCTATATTCTCATCGACTGCCCGCCGTCGCTAAATCTATTGACAATCAACGCATTAGCTAGCAGCGACGCCGTCGTTGTGCCGCTCCAATGCGAATTTTTCGCGCTTGAAGGCCTGTCGCAGCTGCTCTCGACCGTCGAACAGGTGAAGCAAACTCTCAACCAGAAGTTGTCTATTCACGGCGTCGTTCTGACCATGTACGACCCGCGCAACAATCTCGCCAATCAGGTCGCCGCCGACGTGCGCCGCTTCATGGGCGAGAAGGTCTATGAGACCATGATTCCGCGCAATGTCAGGGTTTCCGAGGCGCCGTCGCATGGCAAGCCGGTGCTGCTCTATGATCTCAAATGCGCCGGCAGTCAGGCCTATCTCAAGCTCGCCTCGGAAGTGATCCAGCGCGAGAAGCGGCTGCGCGCGGCCTAACGGAAAGAGGAGCGTGTTGAAGATGGCAGAGGATTCCCGGCGCCGGCTCGGCCGCGGATTGGCGGCGCTTCTCGGCGAGGCCGCCACGGACACGGCCCCGATCGAACGGCCGCGGGGCCCGCGAAAGGCGCCGATCGAATTTCTGCGCGCCAATCCGCGCAATCCGCGCACCTCCTTTGGCGAGGCGGATCTCGCCGAACTGACCGCGTCGATCCGCGAAAAGGGCGTGATCCAGCCGATCGTCGTGCGCGTCATCGCCGGCGTCGCCGACGCTTATGAAATCATCGCTGGAGAACGTCGGTGGCGCGCGGCGCAGATGGCGGGCCTCTCCGACGTGCCGGTCGTCATTCACGAGGCCGACGACAAGGAAGCGCTCGAACTTGCGATCATCGAGAATGTGCAGCGCGCCGACCTCAACCCGATCGAGGAGGCGAAGGGCTATGAGCGGCTCGGCGCGGAGTTCGGCTATGCGCATGGCGAGATCGCGAAAATCATCGGCAAGAGCCGCTCGCATATCGCCAATACGATACGTCTGTTGAATTTGCCGGAAGCGGCGAAAAAGCTTGTCAGCGAAGGCGCGATTTCCGCCGGCCATGCGCGCGCGCTGCTTGCGGTCGCCGATCCCGCTGCGATTGCGCGGCGCATCGTCGAACAGGGGCTGACGGTTCGCGACGTCGAACGACTGGCTCAAGAGCAGAGCGAGAAGGCTCGTCCATCGAAACAAGCCGCGCGCGTCGCCAAGGACGCCGATACGCGCGCGATCGAAAAGAGTTTAAGCGACGCGCTCGGCTTGAACGTAGAGTTGCGGCCGAATGGCGAGAAAGGCGAAGTGCGGATCAAATATCGCACGCTCGATCAGCTTCAATCGATCTGCCGTCTCCTCAGCGGATAGCTGGCGCGAGAACGCGCTCTGGCGCGTCATGCCCGCGCTCGTCGCGGGCATCCATACGGGGCCGTCGCGCACGCCTCGCAGCTACTGTGCATCGTCTCGGCGTGGATGGCCGGGCCAAGCCCGGCCATGACGGCCGGAGGGCTGCGCCGGTTCCTCTCGCGGAATTGGCGACAGCATCCGATGGACGCGGGTCATGAAGGCGACGGCGAACAGCGGCGTCAGCACATTCAGTCCCGGCGTCGCGACGAAGACGGCGATAAACAGTCCGGCGACGAACAGCCAGAAGGCGTGGCGACGGCGCAGTTCCTCCGACTCTTGCAGCGAACGGAATCGCGTCGCCGCGAAGAGAAAATATTCGCGACCGAACAGATAGGCGTTGGCCAGCAGAAAGGCCGCGGCGTTTATTCCCGGCACGAACAGCAGCAGCAGCGCGAAGAAATTGACGATCGCCGAGACGCCGGCGAAGCGCAGCCCCATGAAAATCGCCTGCGTCGCGGGAATGGCGCGCCCGCGCTGTCCGAGCGGATAGAGATCCGCTTCCACATGATCGGCGAGATCGTCGAGAAACAGTCCCGACACCAGCACCGAGACCGGCGCGATGAGAAAGGCCATCAGAAAAAACAGGCCGGCGCCCGTCGCATAGGTCAGCGCCGTCCGCAGCCAGGGATGGTCGACCATCACGAAGGACAAAGCGAGTCTGTCGAGACCGACCCAGGCCAGCGCCAGCAGCAGGAAGGTCATGCCGAGACTCTTGACGAGGACCGCGCGGAACGGCGGCGTCATGATCTGGCGCAGCGCCGCCAGGGCGGCTTCGAACATTTCGGTCATGGCGAATTGATCACCGCGAGTCGATCCTGGCGGCGCAACAGGCGCGTCGCATCCGCCATGCAGATGGCGCGTCGCGCGACTCAGCGCAAGCGCGTTTACTCGATTCGCTCGCGCTATTTGGCGAGATGCGCGTCGAGATTATGAAGGCCTTTCTCGAACTGATCGCCGATCATTCTGTCGCGGCTGACGAAAATATTCATCGCCCGGCTCATGAGGCCGGCGTCGCCCGACATGCTCCAGACGACATGAGTCTTATGGGCGGCGGAGTCGGCCCCAAAACCAAAAGTGCGCGCGAGCCACCGTCCCTGCGTCACTTCACCGTCGGGCGCGAGAAAAAAGGTCACCTCATTGGTCGCGGCGAAGGGCTTTCGCATATCAAGCTTGAGGTGGACCCGCTCGCCCGGCTGACTGTCCAATATGGTCATGCGTCCGGCGCCGACCGTCCTGTCGCCCGACCATTCGAAAGCGGCGCCGGGACCGGCTGCAGGTCCCTCGTAGCGGGTTTCGGCCTTGGGATCGAGCTTCGCCCAGGGCGACCAGTATTCCCAATTGCGCAGATCGTTGATCGCGCTGAAAACCTCGCGCGGCGGCGCGTCGATCACCGTCTCGCGCCGCACGACGAAACGGTTCGGCTGAAGACAAACCGCCAATGCGAGCAAAGCGGCGCCGTAGCAAATCACGAGAATCAGCAAGCCGGTCATGAATGCCTCCAAATGCCTGCGCCACGCGAGCCCGCGACTGAACTAGCGCGCCAGGCCTGGGCTTCAAACCCTTCCGCCTGCGTCAATCAGTGCGGCGGCGCGCGCTTCCTCGAGACGGAAATCGGCGCCCTCGCCGCAAGCCGCCGCGGCGATGAAAAAACCGCCGCGCCGCCATTGGGCGACGCTGTAGGTCTCACCGGAGCCGCTGCTAACGGCGTGCGGCGACAGGTTGACGACAAGGCTGTCGAGCCCGCGCGCGAGGCCGCGCCCGTCGGCCTTCAAGACCGCCTCCTTGAGCGTCCAGATCGCAAAGAAGAGATCGCTCTGCGCGAATGGATCGGACTGTGCGCGCAACAGCGCCGCCTCTTGAGGCGCGAAGTAGCGTTCGGCGACATTGAGCGCGTTGCGCGGGGTCAGGGCGGATTCGACGTCGACGCCAATCTGGCGCCCGGAGGCGATCGCCGCGGCGGCCATGCCGCGCGTATGCGAGAGGCTGACGTCGAGGCCGGCAAGCGGCGCGCATAGAAAGGGCTTGCCGTGCGGCGTCGCGCCGAAACGCCATTCGGCGGGCGAAATTTTCGTCGCACGTTCCGAAAGTCGCGCGCGCAACAGCGCATGGGCGGCGACATAGGCGCGGCGGTCGGATTCGAACGCGAAGCGCGCCGCCCGCGCTGATTCGGGTTCATCGAGAAGCGCCGCGAGCCTCGGCCATTCGTCGTCGGCGATCGCCGCGATGTCGATGAACGAGACATCGACGACGCCGACGGGCGTTTCGAGAGCAGCATTCGCCGACGTCAGGAGACTCCGAGCTTCTTTTGGAGATTGGTCGAGGACGTCGTGTATTGGAAGAGCAGCTTCTTGTCGGGATAGACGTAGCGATGCGCCTTCTGCGAAGCGAGCGCGGCTTCATGAAAGCCCGAAAGAATGAGCTTCAACTTGCCCGGATAGGCATTGATGTCGCCGACGGCGAAAATGCCGGGATGGCTCGATTCGAATTTTTCGGTGTCGACGGGGATGAGATTTTCGTTGAGCTGAAGGCCCCAATCGGCGACCGGACCGAGCTTCATGGTGAGGCCGAAGAAGGGCATCAGACGCTCGCAGGCGATTTTCTCTTCGACGCCGTCATTGCCCTTGAGCGTGGCGCTGATCAGCTCGCCGTCCTCGCCTTCGACGGTGGTGATCTGACCGAGTCTGAAATCGATCTTGCCCGTTGCGACAAGCGCCTGCATCGCCGAGACGGAATGCGGCGCGGCGCGGAACTGGTCGCGCCGATGCACCAGCGTGAGGCTTTTCGCCACCGGCTGCAGATTGAGCGTCCAGTCGAGCGCCGAATCGCCGCCGCCGACGATCACGACATTCTTGTCGCGGAAATCCTCCATGCGGCGCACGGCATAGAAGACCGATTTGCCCTCATAGGATTCGATCTTCGGGATGGGCGGCTTCTTGGGCTGGAACGATCCGCCGCCGGCGGCGATAAAGACGACCTTGGCGTGAAAAATCTTGCCTGCGTCCGTGGTGAGCCGGAATTCCGGCTTTTCGTTCGTGCCGAGCGAGACCAGCGTTTCGACCATTTCATTGAAGTGAAAGGTCGGGCGAAAGGGTTCGATCTGCTTCAGAAGATTATCCGTCAGCTCCTGGCCGGTGCAGACCGGCAGGCCGGGAATGTCGTAGATCGGCTTTTCGGGATAGAGTTCGGAGCATTGGCCGCCGGCGCGCGGCAGAACGTCGATGACATGCGCCTTGATGTCCAGAAGACCAAGCTCGAACACCGAGAACAGACCTGCGGGGCCGGCGCCGACGATGACGACATCGGTTTCGATCGCGGCTTCCTTAAGCTGGTTCATGGTCAATTCCCGGTAAAATCTCAAACCCGTGATGAGGAGGGGCGCCGTTGGCGTCGCGTCGCGAATCGACGCCGACCGCGCGGGACGCATCTGCGCGCGCCGACTTGGAAACGCGGCGCCGCCCTTGTTCGTCTATCGCATTTGTCGAGAGATTCAAACCCGCGCGGGGGAGATATGGAATAATTGGCGTCAGCCCTGCTGGGCGGGGGTCGTGACGACCAGTCCCTCGAGCTCCGGCCTCACCGTGATCTGGCAGCACAGCCGCGAATTCGGCTTCACGTCAAAGGCGAAGTCGAGCATGTCCTCTTCCATCTGCGACGGCTTGCCGGTTTTTTCCGTCCAGTTTTCATCGACATAGACGTGGCAGGTGGCGCAGGCGCAGGCGCCCCCGCATTCGGCGGCGATTTCGGGAATGTCGTTGCGGCGCGCGGTCTCCATGACGGTGGAGCCGACCTCGCCCTCGACGGCGCGGGCTTGACCCTGCGAATCGATGAAGGTGATCTTGACCTTTGTCGGCGCGCCGCCGCCCGGCTCCGCGCCATAGCGGGCCGCAGCATCCTCAAAGCTCATCTTCGCCATGACGCTTGTCTCTTCCTCGTCCATGCTCAATGTTCGCAGCGCTTCCGCTTGCCGCGGGGCGGAAGGCCGCGACCCTTGTTCATCCGCGCCCCGCCGGCTCTCCGGCAGGCGCCTAAATCGTCGCCGTCCAGTTACCACCCGCCCGTTTGCGGCGCTAGCCCCTCCGAGCGCGCGCGACCCGGGGCCGCATTTCAGCGATTTGGCGGAATAGAATCGCAAGAGGGGCGCCGATGACGGACATTGCTTTAGGCTTTCGCAACGCCGACGGCGCCATGCGGCCCGACCTGACCCGCTGTCTCGATTTCATGAATGGGACGCCTTTTTTCCAGCGCTACAAGAAGGAGAGCTGGGACGCCCTGCGGATATCGGGAAACAGCGGCATATTGGACGTGGCCTGCGGGGTCGGCTTCGATGTGATCGAACTGGCGCGGCGCTATCCGCGCGCCGACGTCTATGGGCTCGACCCGTCGCAAGGCTTTCTCGACCTGGCGCGGGGACGGGCGCAGGGCCTTGCCAATGCGCGCTTCGTTTGCGGCGACTCGCGTCGCCTGCCGTTCGGCGACGGCCGTTTCGACGCGGTCCGGATCGACCGCTCGCTGCAGCACATCGCCGCCCCTGTCGAAGCCTTGCGCGAAATGGTTCGGGTGACGCGAAAGGGCGGGAGGATCGTCGTCGCCGAGCCTGATTGGGGAACCTTCTTCGTCTACAACGGCGATCGCGCAACCGGCGCAAAAATTGCCGGATTCTGGGAAAGGTCTTTCGCCAATCCCTATATCGGCCGAGAGGCCGGGGCCCTGCTGCGACAATGCGCCGTCGGGAACATCGAGTGCCGGGCGCATGCGCTGACCGTCAGGGACGAGGCGGCGGCGGACATTATTTTCGATCTGACGCGCGTGACGGACAATTGCGTCGCAGCGCGCGTGTTAACGCAAGACGAGGCGGAACGTTGGCGCCTGGCGACCCAGTCCGCCTGCCGAAGCGGCGCGTTTCTCGCCTGCCTCAATATCATGCTGTGGGACGGCTCGGTCGCCTGAACGGGGCGCGCCGGCGTCGGCGCGCTACAGCCGCGCGCGCATCCATTGGCCGATGCGCTGCGCGACGCGCGCGGCGGCGTCGCTGAGCGCCCGCGCCGCCTGCGACCCGACATGCTCGGGGGCCGGACTCTCCTCGACGAAGACTCTCGCCGCCCGCGCCCGGCCGCCGGCGCCATCGACGAGCTCGACGGAAACTTCAATCACGGCGAGATCGCGGGCGATGTCGATCTCGAAACGGCGCACGTCGGTTTGCAGCGTGCTTGACGCGCCGATGTTGGATGAGGCCGACAGACCGCATCGCTGCAGCGCCTCGATCAGCCGGCGCTGAAACAGACGCGGCAGCGGTTCGGACCATTGCACGCCGGGAAGAACGGCGACGCTGTCATCCGCCGCGCGAACGACGATTCGATCCGTGGAGGTCGGCGCGACCGCGGCAGGCTCCGGCACAAAGACCGCGGGCCCGCTGCGCAAGGCGGCGCTGCGCAAAGCGCCCGCGTCGACGGTCAGATCGAAGGTCTCGCGCGGCGCGCTGGCGCAGGCGGCGACGAGGAGCGCGAGCAGTGCAAGCGCCGTCGTCCGCGCGGCCTTGCGCTGCGTGGCCGAAGACGCCTTCAGATTCATGCCGACCCGTCGCCTCATTCCGCCCGCGCGCCGCGTCGGGCTACGTCCTTCTATCCGATCCGCGCATCGGCTCAAAGCCACGCTTGCGGTCCTGGATCACGCTGCATTTAGACGCCATCGCTCAAATGCGCGTGACATGATCGATCCTAAAAACTTAGAGCGCGCTTAACGCGAAAAACCGGTTCCCACTTTTTCGCGAGCGGCGCTCTATCGGCCCTGATATTCCGGCACGGACTCGGACGGACCGAAGATGAATTGTGACGGGTTTTTCTCGACCGAGCGCAGCGTGCGGTCGAATGTGTCGACCGCCTTGCGTCCGTCGACGGCGAGTTGTTCATATTCGCGCAACCCCGTCGCGGCGAAGCGGTTGATGCGTTCCGTCGCGCCGGCGATGTTGCCGGTGATCGCCTTGATCTGCTTGGGGTCGATCGCCGCGATCAATTTCTCGCCGGTCGCGAGCACCTTGTCGAGCCGCGCCGCCACGGGTTTCATCGATTGCGCGACATCGGACGCGTCGCGGATGAAGCTTGAGATGGAAGCGGAATTGTCGGCGAGAGTCTTGCTGACTTTCTCAGCGTTTTTGAGCGTCGCCGTGATCGCCGGACCATTGTCGTCGATCAGCTTGTCGAGTTTGGTGAGGAGTTCGGCGGCCTTTGTCGACAGGTTCTGGACATTGCCGAGCAAATTCTGGAATTCGGAGCGCTCGGCCTGAATTTGAGGATATTTCTGATCGTTCTGCGCCGTCAGAGGCGGCGCGCCATGCGTGCCGCCAACGAGCAGAACGTCGGAGACGCCCGTGAAGCCCCGCGTCTCGAGCCGCGCGCGGGTATCGGTCTTGACCGGCGTCCGGCTGTCGATCCTGACCAGCACGTCGACCTTGCTCGGGTCCTGTTCGGAAATGCCAAGATGCGTGACTTCGCCGACCTTCACGCCGTTGAACAGCACCGAGGAGCCGCGGGTCAGCCCCGAGACCGCGCCGGTGAAGACGATCTGGTAGGTTTCCTGCCGGCCGAGCTGGCTCGGTCCCGAGAACCAGTAGACGAACAGGAAGGCGGCGAAGGCCGCCGCCAGCGTGAAAGCGCCGATCAGCGCGTAGTTGGCGCGGGTTTCCATTCTTCGTCCTTGTGCTCGATGCGCGTCGCGGTCAATCGTCCGCCGCGCACGCCGTGGAAATAGGCTTTCAGCCACGGATGGTCGGATTCGAGTAAGGTTTCCAACGGTCCTGCGGCGATGACCCGACCTTCAGCAAGCGCCGCCACCCTGTCGCAAATCGAATATAGACTGTCGAGATCATGCGTCACCATGAACACGGTCAGTCCGAGGGTCTGCTGCAGCGTGCCGATCAGCTCGTCGAATTCAGCGGCGCTGATCGGATCGAGCCCCGACGTCGGCTCGTCCAGGAACACAAGCTCGGGATCAAGCGCCAAGGCGCGCGCCAGGGCCGCGCGCTTCACCATGCCGCCCGACAATTCTGACGGAAATTTGTCGGCGGCGTCCGGAGGAAGGCCAACTAGCTCCAATTTGAGCATGGCTAGCTCGTCCATCAGATGTTGCGAGAGTTCGCGCGTTTCGCGCATCGGCATCTGAATGTTCTGCTTGACCGTAAGCCCCGAGAAAAGCGCGCCATTCTGAAACAATACGCCCCAGCGCTGCTCGAGAATTCGGCGTTCGGCCAGCGTCAGCGCGTCCCGGTCCTGCCCGAAAATCCGAATGGCGCCGCCCCGCGTCGGCACAAGTCCGAGGATGGCGCGGGTGAGCACGGATTTGCCCTGCCCCGACCCGCCGACGACGCCGAGCACCTCGCCGCGAAAAACGTCGAGATTGAGCCCCTTGACGATGGTCCGGTCGCCGAAGCCGACGACGAGGTCGCGCACGCCGATGACGACATTGCGATTTTGCCGCGGTTGAACGGCGCCGTCGGCGGAGGTCGAGGGGCTGCTCATCTGCGCGCTCAATAGTCGATCGACGCGAAAAATATGGCGAACAATCCATCCATCACGATGACCATGAAGATGGATTTTACCACCGAGGACGTGACCTGCCGGCCGAGCGACTCGGCGGACCCCTTGGTCGCCAGCCCGTCCATCGAGGCGATGAGGCCGATGACCAGCGCCATGAAAGGCGCCTTGATGATGCCGACGAGAAACGTATGGAGCGCGATCGCGTCCTTGAGCAATGACGCGAAAGCCGCGGGGCTGATGCCGCCGTACCACCAGGAGACGATCATCCCGCCAAACAGCGCCGCCATGTCGGCGATGAAGGTCAGGATCGGCAGAGAGATCACGAGGCCGAGCACCCGCGGCGCGATCAGCACCTCGATGGGAGACAGTCCCATCACCAGCAGCGCGTCGACCTCTTCTCGCATTTTCATCGAACCGAGTTCGGCGGTGATCGCAGAGCCCGAACGGCCGGCGATCATGATCGAGGTGAGCAGAACGCCGAGTTCTCGCAGGACCAAAATGCCGATCAGGCTGACCGTGTAGCTCGATGCGCCAAACCTGAGCAGCTGGAAGATGCCCTGCTGTGCGACGATGGCGCCCACCAGCACGTTGATGAGAACGATAATCGGAACGCTACGAAAGCCGATGAGTTCGATCTGCGCGATGAGCGAGGTCAGCCGGAACCTGTCCGGACGGCTCGCCACATAGGTCATTGACGCAACGAATTCGCCGAGAAAGCTGACGCCGCGATAGAATTCGCGGAGGGCGTCGACGGTCGATTCGCCGAGGTCCGAAAGCAGGACGAAAACCAGATTGAAACGCGGCCGGGCCGGCGCCTCGAAAGCGCGATAATGCGCCTCTTCGAGCAGGGTGGAATATTCCGGGCGCACATGTTCGAGCGCGACGGCGACGCCGCGGCGCGCGAGTTCATGCCGGGCGCGATTGATCAGCCAGGCGCCGGCGGTGTCGAGCCGCGAGACCTGCGCGAGATCGAAGATGATCATCCGATCGCGGCTTGCCTCCTCGACAATGCGCGCCGCCGCCGCTTCGAGACGATGCGAGGCGACGAGAGTCCAGTCGCCCGACAGCGACAGCCGTGCGCCCTCCGGCGAAGACTGGCGCGTGAGATTGGGCGGACGTTCGATCGCCGCGACGGTCATCGGGATCGGCTCCGCGCTAGATCACACTGCATTTGGGCGAAATCGCCCAAATGCAGATAAGGTGATCGATTCCGAAAGTTTAGAGCGCGCCTTACGCGAAAATCGGGATTCCGCTTTTTCGCAGCGCGCTCTATCGTCAAGAATCGGCTCATCGATGGCGTGATCCTATCCGCCGATTGTGGCGCGGCGCCGACGCCGGCAGGCGCGGCCGACGGAAAAACGTGATAACGCCGTGAATTGACGCCAGCAAGCGCGTTGGCGCACGGCGCGGCGAACGCGCCTCGCGCAGCGCGAGCGCCGGAGAGCGAATTGACGCGAAAATTAACCGTAACCGTAGAAACTTACCCGATCGCCGGCCGCTTCGTGATTTCGCGCGGGGCCAAGACCGAAGCCGTGGTCGTGACCGCGACCTTGACCGAAGGCCGCGGCGTCGGACGGGGCGAATGCGTGCCCTACGCCCGATACGGCGAAAGCGTCGAAAGCGTGGTCGCGACGATCGAGAGCGCGCGCGACTCGATTGAAGCCGGCGCCTGTCGGGCGGACCTGCAACGCCTTCTGCCTGCCGGCGCGGCGCGCAACGCGCTCGACTGCGCGCTCTGGGACCTGGAGGCCAAGCTGTCCGGCGTTCCGGCCCATGCGACGGCCGGCTTCGAAGCGCTTTCGCCGCTCGTGACGGCCTATACGATTTCCGTCGGCGCGCCCGACGAGATGCGCGCCGCGGCGGCGAAGGCGGCCGACCGGCCGTTGCTCAAGATCAAGCTCGCCGGAGAAGGCGATGAAGCGCGTCTGGCGGCGGTGCGTGCGGGAGCGCCCGAGTCGATCCTGATCGTCGACGCCAATGAATCATGGGACGAAGACTCGCTGGTTCGCCGTCTCGATGTCTGCGCCAGCTTCGGCGTCGCCCTCGTCGAGCAGCCCTTGCCGGCCGGCCGTGACGAAGCCCTTGCGAGGCTTGCGCGTCCGGTGCCGATCTGCGCCGATGAAAGCGCGCATGACCGCGCCTCGCTCGCGCCGCTCAAGGGCCGCTACGACGCCATCAACGTCAAGCTCGACAAGACCGGTGGGCTGACCGAAGCGCTGGCCCTCGCGCGCGCGGCGCGGGACATGGGCTTTTCGATCATGGCCGGCTGCATGGTGGGAACTTCGCTCGCCATGGCGCCGGCCGTCCTCGTGGGCCAGTTGGCGAAATTCGTCGATCTCGACGGGCCGCTGCTTCTCGCCCGCGACCGCGATCCCGGACTGATCTACGAAGGATCGACTCTCATGCCGCCGGCGCCGGCGCTTTGGGGATAACGTGAACGGCGTCTGGTCTTATTGACCGGCGCAGCTTTGGTAAACTAAAAGTTTAAAAGGATGGGGATGGAGTTCCCCGATAACCGCCGAAAGGCTGATGACTCCTACGATCTCGCCGCCGCGTTTGCCGACCGTTGGCGCAGGGTAGGAGTGTCCTCTTGCATCAAGAGCCCGCAGACCGTCGTGCGCCTTCCGGCTTGCGCCCGAGTCGCGGGTCGATCGTCCGCCGGCGCGACGGCGCGGTAAGGTTCGGCGCGCGGCGCAGACGTCTCGTTTGCGGACTTTCGGCGGCGCTCGCGCTCGGCGGCTGCGCGCCGTCCGCGCAAGACGAACGCGCGCAATTTCTCGGCCCCCCCGCCATGGAGCGCACGATCGCAAGATCCGGGCTCAAAGTTGCCGGCGAAACCGCCTGGCCGCGCGAAGAATGGTGGCGCGCCTTCCGCAGCCCCGAGCTCGACGGCGTCGTCGACAAAGCGCTGCGCGACAATCAGAGCCTGAGAAAGGCGGAAGACTCGTTGCGCAGCGCCGACGCGATGGTCCAGATCGCGGGCGCGCGACTCTTGCCGGAGGTCCAGGCGACCTTTGGCATGCGGCAATCGCGCAATCCCTTGCATGGCGTCGTCGCCTCCTACAATCCGGCGCAGGGCGGATTGGAGAAGACCATGGCCTTCCTCAATCCGCTGGCGCTGACCTATGAATTCGATTTCTGGCAGAAGAACCGCGCGCTGCTCGATGCGGCGATCGGCGAATCGGCGGCTCAGGAGGCCGAACTCGAACAGGCGCGTCTGCTGCTGACCGCCGCGGTCGCGCGCGCCTATCTGCGCGGCTACGCCGCAGCGCGCCAACTCGAAGTGGCGAGAGCCCTGACGCGGGTGCGGCGCGATTTGATTTCGCTTGCCGAAGCTCGTTATGGCGCGGGACTCGACTCCTTGGACGGGGTGCAAGTCGCCCGCGCCGATTTCGAAACCGCGGTCCGGCGCGAAGCCGCCGTGCAGGCGCTTCTAACGCTGCAGAAGGATGCGATCGCCCGTCTCATGGGCGAGGGACCTGACGCCGCGCACGATCTTTACGCCGGCCGAAAGGCGCCGTCGCCGGCCGCGCCGCCGCTGCCGCGCAGCCTGCCGATCGAATTGCTCATCCACCGCCCCGATCTCGCCGCCGCTTTGCGCCGCGCTGAGGCTGCGGCGGCCCGCGTTCATGTCGCCAAGACGCTGTTTCTTCCCTCGATCGACCTTGCGATCACAGGCGGTTTTGAGGGCTCGGTGACCTCGACCAAGATCAGCAAGCTCGCCGGCTATCTCTTCACGCCTTCGGCGATCGGCTACGCCGTTTCGCCCGGACTGCGCTTGCCCGTCTTCCAAGGCGGCAGGCTCAGCGGAAATCTGGAGGCGCAACGCGCCGATTTTGACCAGGCCGTCGATTCCTACAATGAGACGCTGCTGCAGGCCGCGCAGCAGGTCGCCGACGCCGGCGCAAATCTCAGGCGCGCCGCCGCCGAATATGAGGCGCAGAACCGCTTTCTGCGCGCGGCGCGCGCGCAATATGATCTCGCGCAAACGCGCCTGCGCGACGGGCTTAAAGACCGCCGCGAAATCGTCGTCGAACGCGCCGAACTCCTCGAATCGGACTTCGCCCAGCGCGCGCTCGAAGGCGACCGGCTTGTCGCCGCTGTCGATCTGTATCAAGCGCTGGGGGCCGGCTATGCCGGCGGTCCGCCGCCCGACGCGCCGAAGCCGGCGCCTGAATCCGACCCTTTGACGCCGGCCGTCGAGGCGATTCAGTCGCTTGGCGGCGGCTGAGCGCCTCGCTTTAACGTCTCACTCGAGTAGAAGGACGCGAATCCCGATCGATGCCGCTCTCCCGCAAGAACATCCGCTTTCGCAGGGAATTTCTTCTCAGGATCGTCATTGCGGCGGCCGCGATCGGCGCGGTCGTCGCAGTGGCGCGATGGCTATTTTTTGATCGTGACTGGGTGACGACGGACAACGCCTATGTCGCCGGCAACATTATTCCCGTGCAGGCCGACGCAACGGGAGTCGTCGCCGCCGTTCTGGCGGAAGAAACCCAGTTCGTGAAGAAAGACGAAGTGCTCGTGCGCCTCGACGGACAGCGCGCCAGAGCGGCGCTCGCGCAGGCCGAAGCCGATCTCGGCCGCGCCGTCCGCGCCGTCGGCGCGCTTTACGCGCTGCGCCGCCAAATCTGTCAGAAGGTCATCGCGCGCGCCGCGATTCGGGACAGGACGCAGCATGATCTCGCGCGATACAGGCAGGCGGCGGCGAGCGGCGCGTCGTCGCGACAGGTGCTGCAGAACACCGAGGACCACCTCGCCGCGCTCGAAGCCGATCTGCGAGAGGCGCAAGCGGAATATCAGGCGGTCGAGGCGCGGGTCGGCGGCGTGACCCGCATGAACCATCCCGACATCGCGGCGGCGCGCGCCAAATACTACGACGCCTATATCGAATTCGCGCGCCAGAACATTCGTGCGCCGGCGAGCGGCTTTGTCGCCAAACGCCGCGTCCAGGTCGGCGATCGGATGCGCCCCGGAGATCCGATTCTCAACATCGTGCCGCTCGACCATCTCTGGGTGGAAGCGAATCTGTGGGAGAACAGAATGGCCCGGGTTCGTCCCGGACAGCCGGCGATCATCACGGTCGACCTATATGGATCGAAACAGATCTATCACGGAGAAGTCGTTGGACTCGTTCCCGGCTCAGGCGCCGTCTTCGCCACTCTGCCTCCCGATAACGCTGTCGGCAATTTCATCCGAATCGTTCAGCGCATTCCGGTGCGAATCGCTTTGCGAACCGACGAACTCGAGAAGCAGCCCCTGCGTCCCGGCCTGTCGACCGTCGCTTCGATCGACGTATCCGGTCCGCTCCAATCGCCGAACCAATCGATCGTGAAGACCACGGCGAACGAATATCTGACCAATGTCTATGACAAGGATCTCGCGGATGCGAAGGCGCGCGCGGACAAGATCGTCAAGGATAATGTCGCCGGTGCGTCGGACGACGGCGTCGCCTGCGCGGCCGCCGAATAATTTGCGCCGGGTCGTTTTGACTCGGCGGGCGCCGCTATTGGCGAGCGCCGGATGACGCCGTAACATCGGCGTCGATATTTTGACAGGGATGCCGTGGGAGAGAAAGCATGCCGGACGCCAGCGCGAATTCGTCGGCAGGCCCATCTTCGCCAGTGTTTTCCCTGGACCCGACGCAGGCGAAAATCGCGCAGCGGCTTGAGGCGCTGAAGACCAGCGAGACCGGCCTGACCTCGGCCGAAGCGGCGCGGCGCCTCGCCGAATATGGCCGCAACGCGCTAGAGGACAGGACCGAAAGCAAATGGCGACGGCTGCTGAAATATTTTTGGGGGCCGCTGCCGTTCCTCATCGAAGCCGCGGCGGTGATTTCCGGCGTACGCAGGGACTGGCCGGATTTCGGCGTCGTCACCGGCCTTCTCGTCTATAACGCCGTCGTCGGCTTCTGGCAGGACAACAAGGCCGCGAACGCGCTTGCGGCGCTAAAGAAAAATCTTGCGCCGCGCGCGCGCGTGATGCGGGACGGCGCCTGGACGACGATCGCCGCCGCTGAACTGACGCCGGGAGATATCGTCAGCGTCGCCGCCGGACAGATTATCCCGGCGGATCTGTTGCTCATCGAGGGCGATTATCTCAGCTGCGATCAGGCGGCGCTCACCGGCGAGTCGCTGCCGGTCTCCAAGAAGATCGGCGACGACGCCTATTCCGGCGCGATCGCCAAACAGGGCGCGATGACCGGCGTGGTGACGGCGACCGGCGAGCGCACCTTCTTTGGCCGCACCGCCAAGCTTGTCGGCGCCGCCGGCGCGGTTTCGCATTCGCAGCGTGCGGTCACCCAGGTCGGCGATTTTCTGCTGCTGCTCGCCTTCCTGCTGGCGCTGGTTCTGGTCGGCGCGCAGCTCTATCGGGAGGTCATCGCGCCGGACATCTGGCGCTGGGACCGCGTCGGCTCCATCGCCCAATATGTGCTGGTGCTGCTGATCGCCTCGATTCCGGTGGCGCTGCCGGCGGTCATGTCGGTGACCATGGCGATCGGCGCCTATGCGCTCTCCTTGCAGAAGGCGATCGTTTCGCGGCTCAACGCGATCGAGGAGCTGGCCGGAGTCGACGTGCTGTGCAGCGACAAGACCGGCACGTTGACGATGAACCGGCTCACGGTGCAAAACGCCATTCCCTACGGCGGCTTCAGGAGCGACGACGTGCTGCTCTTCGCCGCGCTGGCCACTCAAAGAAGCAGCGAAGACGCCATCGACCTCGCGGTGATGGCGGCGCTGCCGGCGCATGATTCGCTCGACGGTTTCAAGCAGAGGGCGTTTACGCCCTTCGATCCCGTCAGCAAACGCACGATTTCGACGGTCGCCGACGCCGCCGGCGGCGTCCGCCATTACGCGAAAGGGGCGCCGCAGGCGATTTCCGCGCTCGTGCGGCCAGATTCGCAAACGCTGCAGCGCTATCAGAACGACGTGGCGGCGCTCGCCGCAAAGGGCCAGCGGGCGCTCGGCGTCGCCATGTCGGAGGACGGCGCCAGATGGTCGCTCGTCGGACTGATTTCGCTGATGGATCCGCCGCGCGCCGACGCGAAGGCGACGATCGCCGAGGCGCGCGCGCTTGGCCTCAACGTCAAAATGGTGACCGGCGACGACGTCGCCATCGGCGACGAGATCGCCGCCCAGCTCGGCATGGGTTCGCATCTTCTCGTCGCCAGCGACGTCTTCAAAAGCGGCGCGAAGGCCGAATCTTTGCCGCGCAGCGTCGTCGAAACGGTGGAGCGGGCTGACGGCTTCGGCAGAGTGTTTCCCGAGCACAAGTATGAAATCGTCAAGGCGCTCCAGTCGGTCGGCCATATCGTCGCGATGACCGGCGACGGCGTCAATGACGCGCCGGCGCTCAAACAGGCGGATTGCGGCATCGCCGTCAGCGGCGCGACCGACGCCGCGCGCAGCGCCGCGGCGCTGATCCTCACGGCGCCGGGGCTTTCCACCATCGTCAATGCGATCCGCGTGTCGCGGCAGATTTTCCAGCGCATCGAAAGCTATATCCATTACCGGATCGCGATGACGCTCGACATTATGATCGTCGTCGTCGCCTCGATCGTTTTCCTGGAATTTCAGCCGTTGACCGCGATCATGATCGTCGCGCTCGCGCTGCTCGACGACATTCCGATCATGACCATCGCCTATGACAATGTTCCGGTCGCGCCGCGGCCGGTGCGATGGGACATGCATCGCATCTTCATTTTCTCGTCGCTGATGGGGCTGCTGGCGCTGGCTGAAACCTTCGGTTTCCTGCTGATCGGCATGCGCTGGACGCTCGACGATTCGCTGCAGGCGATCATCGCCATCGACCCCGGCCAGCTACAGACTCTCTTGTTCCTGCAGCTTGCCGTCGGCGGCCATCTGCTGCTGTTCAGCGTGCGGACGAAGAAGGCGATTTTCGCGCCGCCCTATCCGAGCGCCAGGCTGTTCTGGGCGATCGCGGCGACTCAGGTCGCGGCGGTGCTGCTCTGCCTCTACGGCGTCGGCGTCGACGCCGTCCCCGGCGCGGCGATCGTCGGCGTGTGGCTCTACTGCCTGCTCTGGGTGGTTGCGGCGGAAATCGTGAAGCTCATTTACTGGCGACTGGCCGACAAGCGCGAAAGAGACTTGACGGCCGGCGGCGTTACGCTCGCCGGATGACGTGGCGCGAGGTGACGAGGGAGGCGGCGCACATGAATTTCCTCAAAAAGCTTCGAGTCGATCCGGGGTCGAACGTCGATCTTGGATCGATCGATCCGGGGTTCCATGGCGATTTCGCCAGTAGCGCGGAAGCGGCGCAGGAGCTGCAAAACAATCTGGCCCGCATCACCGAACTTCAGCGCAAACTCTATGCCGACCGCACGCATTCCCTGCTGATCGTCCTGCAGGGCATCGACAGCGCCGGCAAGGACGGCACCTGCTGGCATGTCATCAGCGCCATGGACCCGCAGGGCGTGCAAGTGACGGGGTTCAAGCAGCCGACTCCGGAAGAACAGGAGCATGATTTCCTGTGGCGCGTTCACCCGCATGCGCCGCGCCGAGGCTATGTGTCGATTTTCAATCGCTCGCATTACGAAGACGTGCTTGTCGTGCGCGTGCACAAACTCGCGCCCAAGGAAGTCTGGAAGCCGCGCTACGACTTCATCAATGAATGGGAGAAGCTGCTCACTGTCGAGAACAGGACGACGGTGTTGAAATTTTTCCTCTACATCTCGAAGGAGGAGCAGCTCAAGCGCTTCAAGGAGCGGCTCGACGATCCGGCGCATCAATGGAAGATCAGCGCGAGCGATTATTCCGAGCGCGAGAAATGGGACGATTACATCAAGGCCTTCGAGGCCGCTCTGTCGCACTGCTCGACCGACCATGCGCCCTGGTTCGTCATCCCGTCGAACCACAAATGGTTTCGTAATCTCGCCGTGTCGAGCATCATCGCCGATACGCTCGACAATCTCGATCTGAAGCTGCCGAAGCCGACCGTCGACATCGAAGAGATTCGTAAGCTCTATCACCAGGCCAAAGTCGAAGAGAAGGGGAGCAAAGCGCGGTGACGGCCTCGCCAGCGGTCGCCGCTTCGGTCTTTTCGGCGCTCGACGAAGCGCCGATGACATGGCGCCATTACGCCTATTGGTTCGCGGCGAGCGGCGGCGCGTTCCTCGACGGTTTTTCGGTGTCGGGGCTCGGCGTCGCGCTGCCGCTGCTCAAGAGCGAATTCGCGATCAGCCCGCTTTTCGTCGGCCTCATCGGCTCGGCGCTGGTGCTCGGCGCGGTCGTGGGAGCGGCGATCGGCGGCTTTAGCGCGGACAGGTTCGGCCGCAAGCGCACATTCATCGCCGACATGGCGATCATCGCCCTCGCCTGCTTGATCGGCGCGCTGGCGCCGAATGCGCGCCTCATCCTGCTCTCGCAGTTTCTTCTTGGCGTCGGCGTCGGCATGGATTTCCCGACAAGCGGCTCTTATGTCTCTGAGCTGATGCCCCGCAAGGCGCGCAGCCGAATGACCGTGGCGACCATATCTTTGCAGTCGGTCGGCATGGCGGCGGCGGCGCTCGTCGGACTGGCGATCTTGAAGCTGAGGCCGTCGACGGACGACTGGCGGCTGCTGTTTGGCGCCGGCGGCGCGATCGCGCTGCTGTTCCTGGCGATGCGCCTATGGGCGCCCGAAAGCGCGCGCTGGCTGGCGGCGCAGGGACGCATCGGCGAGGCGACGGCGCTGCTTAAAACCTTGTCGATCGAGTTCGGCGAGAAACCTGCAAGTCCGGGCGCAGAATCGATCGCCGTCCCGGCGCCGAGGCCGGGCGTGACGCCGCATGTGCGGGACGTCGGCTATTTGGCGCTGTTCACCGCGGCCAATCGCGCGCGCACAATGCTCGTGTCCCTGCCCTGGATGCTGATGGATGTCGCGACCTATGGCGTCGGCCTGTTCACGCCCGTCATTCTCGGCGCGATGCATTTCGGCGACGCCAAGACGGGAGCGATTGCGGCTGATTTCGCCGATGCGGAGGGCAGCGCCGTCGTCGACGCGTTTCTGGTCATCGGCTTTGTGGCGAGCCTCTTCGCGGTTCCGCGCTATGGCCGGATCACCATGCAGGTCGCGGGCTTCAGCGGTATGGCGCTCGGCATGCTGCTGCTGCTCTTCGCCGCGATGACCGACGATGGCGCGAAGTCTCATCTCGCTTTCGTCATCGGCGGCTTCATGCTGTTCAATTTTGCGATGAACGCCGGGCCGAACGCCACGACCTTCACGCTCGCGCCGACTCTGTTTCCGACCGCGATCCGCGCTTCGGCGAGCGGCTTTGCGGCGGCCTGCGCCAAGATCGGCGCCGCCTTCGGCACATTCGTCGTGCCGCAGCTGCAGGACGCCTGGGGGCTCGTCGGCGTCGTCGCGGTGATGGTCGCGGTCAGCGTCGCCGGTCTATTGGCGACCGCCGGCCTGGCGCGAGCGGTCAATGAGGAAGGGGCGCTGGAGGAATAGCCGCGCCGCGCATCTCTATCTCTGGGTCAGAAAAATCGTCCTAGCCAGGCTGTAAAGCCAGGCTCCTTCTTTCGACCGGCCCTCGCGCTCGGACTGCCGCCAAGCCGTGCGCCAAGCCAATGTGAGCGGGGATCGATTGACGGAGTCTCTTTTTCGAGACCGGGCGTCCCGATTTCAGGGCTCCTGAATGAAGCGCCTGCGGGCGGGCGCACGGCGGATGGCGCGGCGTTCTCCAAAATCGCGCGCGGGCGCAGCGAGACAAGCTGCTCGGCTTCTTCCTCGCCGAGCCATCTGGCCGCAGCCGCTCGGCCGGCCGCGAGGTCGGGGGGCCTGCGGCGCGCGCCATGGGCGTCCGTCGCCAAAATATGCACCAGCGCTTCGCTCAACATGCGTTCGGCCCAATATTTGGGTCTTCGTCCGAATGCGCCGGTCAATGCGCCGGCCGTGATCTGCATCCAGACGCCGGCGCGACACAATTGCACCAAGGTCTCATAGCGCGTCTCGATCCAGGTCAGCCGTTCGGGATGGGTCAGAATCGGCACATAGCCCGCCGCGTGCAATTCGAAGAAGACATGTTCGAGTCGAGGGGGCGCGACGTGATGCGGCGGTTCGACCAGCACATATCTCGTGTCGGCGAGCGACAGGATTTCGCCCGCCCGCAATCCGTCGACCATGTTCGGAACGATGTGAACGTCGGCGCCCGTGACCAGCCGCAGCGGAACGCCCTCTTCGTCGAGATGGCGCTGCAGCTCCTGCGTCGCGCGTCGAATTCGAGGCCCCGAATTGTCGAAGAGGCCGGGGAAAATATGCGGCGTGCAGGCCTGGACGGCGACGCCATTGGCGACCGCGATACGCGCCATTTCGAGCGCAACGCCGAGGTCGGGGGCGCCATCGTCAATTCCAGGCAGGATGTGGGAATGGAGATCAATCATCGGGTGGACTCGACATCGGCCAGATGGACAATGTCTAGGGCCGAACGGTAAATAGCGCCTTCGACTTTGGCGCGAGCCATCCTTCGCCAAGGACGCGCCGCCCGCTCTGTATGCTTGTCGCGTTCGCTACCGAGGTTCAACTTACGCACACGCCGGACGATATTCGAATTGAGTAGAATGCGCAAATTCCGATCGTAGAACGAGGCGCTTCGAAGACATATGCTCGTCGAATGCGAAGGACGCAACAAGCCTGCAATGAGAAGATCGCGCATGATTAATGCCGCGACAAGAAATAGACTTTATGATTTGGCCATGGCCTCGCCTCTTATCATGTGGTTGGGCCTCGGCGTCGTCGGATCGTCGCTAAGAATCGCGCGAATGACTCCAGAATGGGGAACCGCGCTCGCGATAGCCTCTCAACTCGCGACCATCGTCCTTCTGGGGCTCGTTATCGGATTTCTCGTCATTCGGCGGCCGGCGATCGGCAAGGCGCCGGGCGTGACGCCGAGGCTGGTCGCGATCATCGGGTTCGCCCTGCCGACTTTCGTCGCCTTGGCGCCTCGAACCGACGCGGTCCCGACGACAATGATCCTGTCGTCGGCGATCGTTTTATTGGGGACGGCCGCCGCGATTTACGCGGTTGTCTTCCTCGGGCGCGGATTCAGCGTTTTTCCGCAGGCGCGGCGGCTGACCACCAACGGACCTTACAGGCTGGTCCGCCACCCGCTTTATCTTGCCGAATTCGCGGTGATCCTGGGCGCCGTCTGGGACATCCGACAGCCCTGGCCGCTCGTCATATTCGCCTGCGCTGTCGCCGTCCAAACGCTTCGCATGCATTTCGAGGAGAAGATATTGGCCGAAACATTTCCCGCCTATCGCGATTACGCGAAACGGACGGCGCGGCTGGTGCCCGGCATATATTGAAATCCGTTTTGTAACTGGAGTCGCTTTCGCGCTCGGCAACGGCGCCGCCGATTCCGCGCTTGCGTCCTCTCATCAATGCGGACGCGTGAATGGCCCACATCGACTTGCGTTTAAGCCGACGCTCACATAATTTTCCTGATGGCGCAGCGCGATAGCTGTCGCGGACAGGCGGATATTCGCGTCGAAGGGCGGTTCCGGCAATCCGCCCGCTTGCTTCTACTCGTTAGACAGAAGCCGGCGCGTTCATAGATCGCGGCTCGCAATCAAGTGGACCCCGGTTTTTCGCGCCAGGAGCGCTTTCAGCTTTTGGAATCGATCACGTCAGCTGCGTTGAGGCGATTTCCCCTGGGCGCAGCGTGATCTGGGGGTCGGAGTCGACGTCGCGGCGGTGGGACGGCGCGTTCGCTTTCGTCTCAACTCTCGGCCTGTTGTTTTGTCTCCTCCTCGGCGGCGGAACGCGACAGGGATTACTTTCCGACGCCGTTCTCCAACTTTTTTCGATCCCGGTTTTTCTCGCGGCGCTCTGGCGCATCCTGGACGCGCCGCCCAACCGCGACAGGCGGCGAGCCCTGGCTTTTTGCGCGGCGATCGTCGCCGTCCCCTTCATACAGCTCGCGCCTTTGCCGCCGGCGGTCTGGACGCATCTGCCAGGGCGCGCGATCGTCGCCGAGAGCTTTCAGCTGCTCGGGCGTGCGCCGCCCTGGGCGCCGATCAGCATGACGCCCGAGGCGACCTGGCTCGCGGCTCTTTCACTGATGCCGCCGCTCGCGATATTCTTGGCCGTCGCGACGCTCGATCGGCCCGATCGTCGCCGGATGAGCTACGCGCTTGTCGGTTTCAGCGTCGTCAGCGTCTTTCTTGGATTAATTCAGCTGGCGCAGGGGGAGGGCAGCCCGCTCCGCTTCTACGAAATCACCAATGCGGGCGACGCCGTCGGCTTTTTCGCCAACCGCAATCATTTCGCGGCCCTGCTCTACAGTTCGATCTTGCTGGCCGCGGCGGCGCTTGCGCCGCGTCTTGCGGGCCTGTCGCACGGAGCGGGAACCTTTCGCCGCGGGATCGACCCGTCGTCAGCCAGGGGCGCCGAGAGCGTTATCGCCGTCGGCGTCGCGCTGATCGTGCTGATCGCCGGCGAAGTGATCGCCCGCTCCAGGGCCGGGATCATATTGGGCGCGATCGCCCTCGCCATGTGTTTCGTCATCGGCGGCGAACGGCGTCGGATCGTCGAGAACATAACTTTCCCTCGGGCGTTGGCGGCGATCGTCGTCCTTGCGATCTTTCTCCTCGGACAGGCGGCGCTGTCGCGGCTGCTTGACCGATTTGACGCCGATCCTCTCGCCGACGCCAGGCTGGTCTTTGCGCGAAACACGATCACGGCCGCAAAGAGCGTGACCCCCGTCGGCGCGGGATTGGGAAGCTTTCCTTCCTTCTACATGACGTTCGAAAAGCCGGCCGATCTGCAGGCGGGCGTATACGCCAATCACGCGCATAATGATCTTCTCGAATTATGGCTTGAGACGGGATTGATCGGTCCCGTCCTGCTGTGCCTGTTTCTGGTCTGGCTGTTTGGCAAGGCGGTCGACGCCTGGACCGCGCCATATCCTGACCTGCCGCCCGTCGATCGAGCTTTGGCGCAGGCCTCGATCTTCGTCATTCTGCTGCTGCTCGGCCATTCGCTCGTCGATTATCC
The DNA here is from genome assembly GCA_051061375.1 of Methylocystis sp. Lineage (GTDB taxonomy): Bacteria > Pseudomonadota > Alphaproteobacteria > Rhizobiales > Beijerinckiaceae > Methylocystis. Next base: position 217,819 of record JBPFDW010000030.1, read on the forward strand.
GTTGCGTAGCGGCGCGATGATCGCGGTCTTCGCATTTTGCTGCGGCGCATTGATTGATCCGCCGCCGGCTTCGGGCCGCATCCCTGTCGCGCGCCGGCGGAGAAACGCGCCGCCGGGGTCGAGACGTGCGCAAATAAAATGAAGATGAGAAACCTGTCACACTTGCGCATGCCCCCGAAGCGCACAAAGAACGGCCGAGATGATCGGCCTTCTGCAATGGAGCCTCAAGGCACAACAACCATACGGTTGTTGACGATCGATGCGCGCGTTTCTTTAGCACGCCTTGATCGTTTCCGAACGGCGTATAAATTACTCCGCCCAGGCCGGGTTCTCGATCATTGCGCCATTGTGGCGCGCATTGACGAATCGGCTGGTCGGGACCGAATGGAGATTTGGACCACGCCGCCATTGGGCAAATCGCCCAAGGGCGGATAGCGTGACCGATGTCTAGAGTTCAGAGCGCGCTTGAAGCGAAAGGTGAGTTTTCACTCTTTCGCAGCGCGCTCCACGGCCGGGAGGCGAGCGTGCATTTGGAGCGCATTGAGCGATCGGAGACAACGCTTCCGGAAAATTCGGTTGTTCGCAGGCCCCTTGCGAAGGGAGAGCGGTGGTACGTCGTCCGCTCCCTGCCGCGACAGGAAGCGAGAGCCGAGTTCCAACTGCTTCGGCAAGGCTTTCCGGTTTTTTTCCCGCGAGCGATAAAAACGGTCCGGCATGCGAGAAAACTGCGCATGGTGAAAGGGTCCGTCTTTCCCACCTATATGTTTGTCGTTCTCGACATCGGCCGCGATCGTTGGCGGTCGGTCAACGGCACCGGCGGCGTCGCAAGCTTGATCATGCAAGGCGATGCGCCCCAGCCGGTTCCGGTCGGCGTCGTCGAAAATCTGCTCGAACTCGTGGATGAAGGCGGCATGGTCCGGCTCGACCGCAATTTGCGCGAAGGCCAAAGGGTACGAGTCGTGGCCGGCGTGTTTGCAAATGCGATTGGCGTATTGGAGCGGTTGGACGCCAATGGGCGGGTGCGCGTGTTGTTGGACATCATGAACGGCAAAGTTCCCGCGCTGCTGGATCGCTTTGCATTGGAGGCGGCGTGACGCGAACCGAATGGCGTCCGGCGCCGTGAGCATCGAACGCGGAAAGCGGTAGCAGGAACCCGGCGTCGCGGTCTCGCCGCTGGGAGCGTGGAGATGATCGGCGTCGCGCGGCGTCGCGCGGCGCCAAAATTTGGCGACAACGAGTGAAGAGACCTCTTCACCCGAACGGCGGTAGCGTGGGATGTGCGGGATTAACGGCGTCTTCGCCTATCATAGCCTCGCCGATCCGGTCGACCGCAAGGAACTCTTGACGACGCGCGACCATATGCGCGCGAGAGGGCCGGACGGAGCGGGTCTCTGGATCAGCGACGATCGGCGCGTCGGCCTGGGGCATCGTCGCTTGGCGATCATCGATCTTTCCGACAGCGGCGCGCAGCCGATGCGGACCAAAGACGGTCGGCTGGCGGCGACCTTCAACGGCGAGATCTACAACTACCGCGCCTTACGATCCGAACTCGAATCGAAAGGCTATGTCTTTCATTCGCATTCCGACACTGAGGCGCTTCTCCACCTCTATGCCGATCGCGGCGCCGGGATGGTTCATGCGCTGCGCGGAATGTTCGCCTTCGCGATCTGGGACGAGGCGAAGCGCGAACTCTTGCTGGCGCGCGATCCCTATGGCGTCAAGCCGGTCTATTATGCGGACGATCGCAAAACCTTCCGCTTCGCTTCGCAGGTCAAGGCGCTCATCGCCGGCGGCGCAGTCGCGCGCGACCCCGATCCCGCCGGACAGGTCGGCTTCCTGCTGTGGGGCAGCGTGCCGGAGCCGTTCACCACCTGTCGCGCCATTCGCATGCTGCCCGCCGGATGTTTCCTTATTGTCAAAGAAAGCGGCGTCGGCGGGCCGCGTCGATATCATTCGATCGGACAGGCCTATTGCGATGCGCAAGCGCCGGGCTTTCTCAATTCAGCGGCGCGCGACGAGCTGGCGCAAAAAACGCGAGACGCGCTGCTCGATTCCGTCCGTCATCACCTTGTCGCCGATGTTCCGGTGGGGGCGTTCCTGTCGGCTGGAATCGACTCAGGCGCGCTTCTAGGCTTGATGCGAGACGCCAGTCGCGCCGACATCAGGACGGTCACCATCACATTCGAAGCGTTTCGGGGCGAAACGGAAGACGAAGCGCCGCTCGCCGCCGAGGTTGCCCGGACCTATGGCGCGGAGCATTTCGCGCGCGTCGTCACGGACCAAGAGTTGCGAGCCGATCTGCCCAAAATCCTTGCCGCGATGGACCAGCCTTCGATCGACGGCGTCAACACATGGTTCGCGTCGAAAGCGGCGCGCGAGCTTGGCCTCAAGGTCGTCGTATCGGGCCTGGGCGGCGATGAGCTGTTCGGCGGCTATCCCTCCTTCCGCGACATTCCGCGATGGGTCGCGCTTCTGCGCGCGCCCGCGACCCTGCCCAAACTTGGAAAGCTCATTCGGCGGCTGCTGGTCGCCAGCGGGCTCGACAAGCGGCTGCCGAGCCCGAAAGCCGCCGGACTCCTTGAGTTGGGGGGAAGTTTCGGCGGCGCCTATATGCTGCGCCGCGGCCTCTTCATGCCCTGGGAGGTCTCTCGCCTGATCGACGGCGATATACTGCGCGAAGGCCTCGCGACATTGCGGCCGCTCGAGCGCGTAGAGGACGCGATGCCCCCGTCCCCGACGACGGCCTTCGCCACGGTCGCGACGCTCGAATCGTCGCTCTATATGCGCAACCAGCTGCTCCGCGATACGGATTGGGCCAGCATGGCGCATGGCCTGGAAGTTCGCGTGCCATTGGTCGACGCGAGCTTGCTCGAGAGGATTGTCGCGCTTGGCGAACCCCCGATGAGCGCCGCGCCAAAATCCCGCCTTGCGCAGGCGCCGGGGCGCCCGCTTCCCGACGCGGTGGTCCGACGGCCAAAGACCGGCTTTGTTGCGCCGACGCATGCCAGGATCGCCGCCGACAGCGACGGACGATCGCGATCTGTGTCGGGCGGCGATAGTTCCCGCAGGGGAATCGACTCGCGCCTCTGGGCCCAACGCCTTCTGGCGGACGCCATAGCGTGACGATGCCGCAAACCGAGCATGGCGACGCAAGCCCGGCGGGCGACGTCATGCAGACGCAAGTCGAGCGCGCGCCTGCCGCGAAGACGGCCGGCGAACGCGTCGTCGTGCTTGAGGCCGGACGATCCGAGACCAACTACTGGCGCGATCTTTGGAACTATCGCGAGTTGTTCGTGATCCTCGCGTGGCGCGACGTTGCGGTGCGCTACAAGCAGACCGCGATCGGCGTCGCCTGGGCGGTCATCCGCCCGCTGACGACAATGGTGATTTTCACCATCATCTTCGGCAGGCTCGCAAAGCTGCCGAGCGAAGGCGCGACGCCCTATCCGATCCTGGTGCTGGCGGGAATGCTGCCCTGGTTCCTCTTCTCGAGCATATTGGGCGACGCGTCGAGCAGCCTGATCGGCAACGCCAATTTGATCGGAAAAGTCTATTTCCCCCGGATCATCCTTCCCGCTTCGACGGCGGTCGTGGCGCTCGTCGACCTGGCGATCAATCTCATTGTCCTGCTCGCCTTGATGGCCTTCTACGGCTTCCTGCCGGGCTGGAGGATCGCGCTGCTTCCGGCGTTCATCGCCTTCGCGGTCGTTGCGAGTCTCGGGCCGGCGCTGCTCACCGCCGCGCTCAACGTCAAATACCGGGACTTTCGGTTCATCATGCCCTTCTTGCTGCAAGTCGGGCTCTATGTTTCGCCGGTCGGGTTTTCCAGCAGCGTCGTGCCCGACGGCTGGCGGTTTCTCTATAGCCTCAATCCGGTCGTCGGCGTCATCGACGGCTTTCGCTGGTGCCTGCTCGGCGGCGAGAGCCCGCTGTATATTCCGGGATTCGTCGGAAGCTGCGTGGTCGCCGGCGTGCTCGCCTGGCTAGGCGTCGCCTATTTCCGCAAGGTCGAGCGGACCTTCGCGGATGTCATCTGAGCGCGCGGGAACGGCGGTTTGAGCGGCGACGTCGTGATCCGGGCCGATGGCCTCGGCAAGGCCTATATGATCGGGCACGCCGTCGAGCGCGAAAGATATGTCGCGCTGCGCGACGTTCTGGCGGGCGCGGCGCGCGCGGCCATTGGCCGGATTCGCGATCCGGCGCGCGGCCCCGGCGTTTCCGGCGGCGAATCGATCGAGGCGTTCTGGGCGCTCAAGGATGTCAGCTTCGAGGTCAGGCGCGGCGAGGTGCTCGGCATCGTCGGACGCAACGGCGCGGGCAAGTCGACGCTGCTGAAAGTGCTCTCGCGCATCACCGAGCCGACAAGGGGCAGGGTCGAGATCAAGGGACGGCTCGCGAGCCTGCTCGAAGTCGGCACAGGGTTTCATCCGGAACTCACCGGGCGCGAGAATATTTTCCTCAACGGCGCGATCCTCGGCATGACGCGCGCGGAAATCCGCAGGAAGTTCGACGAAATCGTCGCCTTCGCCGAGGTCGAGAAGTTTCTCGACACGCCGGTCAAGCGCTATTCCTCCGGCATGTATGTGCGGCTGGCCTTCGCGATCGCCGCGCATCTCGAGCCGGAGATATTGGTCGTCGACGAGGTGCTGTCGGTTGGCGACGCCGAATTTCAGAAGAAGTGCCTGGGCAAGATGCAGGACGTGGCGGGCCACGGACGGACGGTGCTGTTCGTGAGCCACAATCTGAGTTCCGTTCGTAGCCTGTGCAATAGAGCGACAATGCTCGATAGGGGGCGCGTGGCCTATAACGGCGGCGTGGAAGACACGCTCACGAATTATCTCGCTGAAATGAAAACGACTCACATGGCATGTGACGACTTAGGCGCTCGTCCACGTGAGGGGCACTTCGGCGAGCGCGGTCGCATACTCGGCGTAAAAATCAACTCGGATCGAGCATTAGCCCATGGCCTGCCTGCCGAGTTTGAAATCTCCTACTCCGTACAAAGTCCGATCGAAGGCATCGCATTCAGTCTGGGATTTTCGACTCCAGATGGCGCGAAGGTGATGTGCATAGACACTGATATTCCTGGGCCTCGCTTCCGACTACGGCCAACAAAACAATCTAAAGTGCGGGTGAGCATCGATCGAATGCACCTCGCTCCAACGGAGTATATTCTTTCCGCGGCCATAAGGTCTGGTGACAATTTCTTGATCGATTACATCCCGGACGCCTTGTCCGTGACGGTTATGCCGAGCGCCAAAACGCCCGCAGTTATCGCCCTGCGCACGACCGGACATGGCGGCGTCAGATATCCGTGTTCGACCGAAATGAACGTTCCGACGTCCTTGGTTGATGCTGTGAGAAACGCCTTGTGATCGCGCCAAAAGCGCTTCCACCCGATTTTTTGCGGTGGAACGCAACATACGGGGCGCCTTTCGGCTTTCGCAACAGGAGCGGCTTGAAGACCCGAATAGTGCGCCGGCTGGGTCTGGAGAATCGCTGTTTTCCTCACGATCCGTTTGCGCACCAGGCAAACAGTTCGACTAGAGCGTTCGAATACCCTTGGGTCGCCAAACAACTTCCTTCTCAGCCGAGTTCGCTTTTGGAAATTGGCGGAGGATTGAGTGGACTGCAGTTCGTGCTTGGCCGCATCGGTCACCAGGTGATCAACGTTGATCCAGGCCAATCCGAACTCAGAAGCGGCTGGAAATATTCGGACGGTCGATTTGAGAGGCTCGTACGCTCGATGGGAACGAGCGTCGTCCTTCAGCCGACGAAGATCGATGCCGCGCAGCTCTCAAGCGAACAATTTGACGCCGCCTATTGCATCAGCGTGTTGGAACATTTGCCGGCAGGCGATGTGGACATAATTTTCAGAGAAGTATGGAGGGTGCTGAAGCCGGGAGGAAAATTCATTTTGACGGTCGACCTTTTTCTAAATCTAATTCCTTTCTCGCATAGGTCCAAGAACGAGTATGGCGTCAATCTGAACATCGCCGAGTGCGTCGCGATTGCGCCATTCAAGATGATCTCCGGCAGTCCCTCAGAACTGTATGGGTTCGAGAGATTCGACCCACAGCAGGTTTTGGGGCGATTAGAAGAATATCTTATCGATCCCGATTATCCCGTTCTGACTCAGGCACTCGTACTTATGAAGGAAGGACCGACGTCGTGACTTCCGGCGGAGGGAAGAAAGTGCTGGTGGCGACCAACGAGCCGGCGCTCTCCCCGGGATGGGAGCGGGGTTATCGTCATTACGGATGGGAATGCGACTATGGATCGAGAGCTTTTCTCAACAAGACTGGACGCTATGATATCGTCCACATCCTATGGCCAGAAGAGTATTCGGATTGGATCGACCCCACCCCCCGGCGATTGTCAGAACTCGAGAGTGTGTTGAAACATTGGTCGAGACAGTCCACGATCATCTGTACAGCGAATAATCTTTTTCCACATTACGTTCGAGATCGGCGCACTGCAAAATTATTGTATGATCTGTTTTATAGATACTGTGACCTGATCACGCATTTAACGGAAACATCCAAGCGACTCGTAATTGAGAATTTCGATTCAGCGAAATGTAAGAGACATGTGGTTCACGGCCAACTCCCATACGATGTGACGCTGGAATCTCAAGTCTCGCGCGGCGAAAAAAGGCAAGCGCTGAACCTCAAGCAATCTGATTTCGTGGTGTTGCTCTTCGGCTCCATTAGAGATCAGAGCGAATTGAATCTCATCAAGCAGAGCGTTGTGCAGTCTGGCCTGGAAAGCCTTCGGCTGTTAGTCGTTGGACGGGCGGCGACGCCAACATGCCTGACCAACTGGTGGCGGCGCCTAGCTTGGAACATGTGGCTCCGTAGAAACGGAGCCGTCGCTTGCGGATTTATTCCAGAACAGGAGTTGGCGGATCCCATCGACTCAAGCGATGTGATTCTCGTTCCACGAATTGGCGGTCTCAACTCCGCTCAGGTGATGATCGGAATGACGTTCGGGCGGGCAATGATCGTCCCCGACTCGCCGCAGTATTTGGAGCCGATCGCAGGCACTGCGAACATCATCTACAAGACGGGAGATGCGGGAAGTCTTGCAAGCGCGCTACGAGAGGCGTCACTCATCGATTTGAAGAAAATCGGGCGCGCGAACGCGAAACTCGCGCGAACTTGGACTTGGGATCGGATTGTGGGGAAGTGCTTGGACGAAATGACATTGATCGCCTCTAAAGAATGCAGTCCGGGCGCTTGAGATTGTTGGAGCCGCCGCCTCTGGCGTCCGACCAGCCCGACTCGATGGCGATGTGCGCCGCTGAGCGCGGTCCGGCCGCGCGGTGCAGGATATGCGGAAGCGCACTACTCGCGAGGATCGGGACGGTCGAATATCTCGCGGGCTACGCCTGGGAGGTCAATCGCTGCAATGCTTGCGGCTGCCAGTTCACCAGACATGACGGCGGCGTCCACGACCTCATCCATGCGACGGGCGTCCTCTCCTATTACAGCGACTACCGCTCGCTCGCGGCGCGGTGCCGATCGTCTTTCGAACGCAATGACCTCGAAGGCCTGCGCAATCTTCTCGCCTCCTCCTTGAAATACAAATTCGTGCTCGACCGGATCGCGGCTCTGCCCGCCGACGCGCGGATTCTCGAGATCGGCTGTTCGCGCGGCTATCTTGCCGCCCATTCGATACTCGCCGGGCGCGATGTGCTTGGCGTCGATGTCTCGCGAGAGGCGGTGATGGAGGCCGGCGCGCTGTTTGGCGATCATTTCGCGCGCGTTGGCGACCCGCGGATCGCCGCCGGCGCGCCCTATGATCTCATCTACCACGTCGGCATGATCGGCTGCGTCGCCGATCCGGTCGGACTGACGAATGATTTGCTCGCGCTGCTGCGCCCTGGCGGCGCGCTGCTGTTTAACGCGCCCAATCGTGACGCGTTGCATCTCGATGGCCAGCTATGGCTGGACTCAGCGCCGCCGCCCGATCTCGTCACACTGTTCCCGCCGGGCTTCTTCATGCGCCGGTTCTCCGCCGCCGCCGATGTGATCGAGGACATCGAGACGACGCCGGCCGAGCAATCCATGGTGATCGCGCTGCGGCGCGCGCTGGGGGTTGTCTGGGCCAGGCCCGTCGCACAGCCCATCCAAACCGCAGGCGACAATGGACTGACCTGGCGCCAGCCGACGCCACCGATGCGGCGCCTCGTCGAGCGCGTCGCCGCGAAAATCGGGCGCATGATTGGGCTCGACGCGCTTGTCCCGCGCCTCCCGACCGAATTCGGTCTGTTCGTTACGCTCACGCGCAAATGACCGCGGCAAATCCCCTCACAGGCGCGCGCCTGCTCAAATCGACCATGAAGCTCATGGCGCGCAACACCATCGGCCGTTTGCCCGCGCCTCCCTCCCGGCTCGCCGGCAAGCTCGCTATCCATGGCGGCGTTCCGGTGCGCGATGTGCGTCTTCGCCCTTACGCCGATGCGCGCGCCGGCGGGTGGGCGGATTGGCGCGCGAGCGTCGGGCCGGCGTTTCGGCGCATCTTCCTGTCGGGCGCCGAAGGGCTGCCGGGGCCGCTCGCGCGCGAATTCGAACGCCAATGGGCGGCCTATTGCGGTTGCCGGCACGCGCTGCTTCTGCCGCACGGCACTGACGCGCTGCGCGTCGCCCTCGCCGCGGTTTTCGATCATGACGGTCTCGAGTATGGCGGGGAGGTGATCGTTCCCAATCTGTCGTTCATCGCCTCGGCGACGAGCTGTCTCGATCGCCGCTTCGGCGTCGCGCTTGTCGACGTCGATCCCGACACGATGATGCTTGACCCCGCCGCCGTCGAGGCGGCGATCGTCGCCGGCCGCACGCGCGCGATCATGCCGGTGCATCAGTTCGGCCATCCCGCCGACATGACCGCGCTGACCGCGATCGCGCGACGTCACGGCCTCAAGATCATCGAGGATGCGGCGCAGGCTCATGGCGCAGAGTGGGAGACCGGAAAGGCGGGCGCGCTCGGCGACGCCGCCGGCTTCAGCTTCCAGTCGAGCAAGACCCTCGCCTGCGGCGAAGGCGGCGTCCTGACGACGAGCGACGACGCCGTCATCGCGCGCGCGCGTTCGATCTGCGATGTCGGCCGCGCGCCGGAAGGCGGAAGCCGGTGGGAACATCCGGAGCTCGGTTGGAACCTGCGTCCGACCGAATATCAGGCGTCGCTGCTATTGCATCGTCTTCGCCGGTTCGACGCGCTTCAGGCGCGACGCGCCAAGCGGTTCGACCTGCTCGAAGGGCTGATCGGCGAGGAACAGGCGTTGACGCCGCTGCGTCGTCATCCCGGCGTGCGGCGGCACGGCATGTATATGTTCGCGATGCGCTATCGCCCGGAACGCTGTCGCGGCGCGCCGCTGGAGATATTTCTCGCGGCGCTTGCCGCCGAAGGCGCCCCCGTGCATCGGCTCTATCCGGCGACGATCGCCGGTCAGCCGATCATGCGCAAGCTGATGGCGACGCGGCCCGACTATGTCCGCGTCCTGCCGACGCCGAACGCCGATCGGGCGATCGACGAACTCGTCTATATCGCGCATGAGATATTCCTCGGGACCGACGCCGACATGCAGGACATCGCGGCGGCGATCGCAAAGGTCACGGCGCATTATGCGGCGGGCGGCGCATGAAGCTCGCCATTGTCGGCTGCGGCTATATCGCGGAATCCTATGCGAGCGCGTTACCGCATCATCCCGAACTACGCCTCGTCGGGGCTTGGGATCGCGATCCCGAGAGGCTCGCGGCCTTCGCGAAACGCTGGTCGTGTCGGCAATATGGGAGCGAGGTCGAGCTATTGGCGGACGGCGACGTTGAGCTGGTGTTGAACCTGACCAATCCGCGCAGCCACGCCAGCGTCACCCGCGCCGCGCTCGAAGCCGGCAAGCATGTCTATTCGGAGAAGCCGCTGGCCATGACCGGGGAGCAGGCAGGCGCGCTGGTCGACATTGCGCGTTCACGTAGCCTGATGCTCGCGAGCGCCCCCTGCAGCATGTTGAGCGAGACGGCGCAGACGATGTGGCGGGCGTTGCGCGCCGGCGTGATCGGAAAGGTTCGCCTCGCCTATGCGAATTTCGACGACGGCATGATCGCGCCGAATCTGGCGCCGTGGAACTGGCGCAACCCCGCCGGAACCGCCTGGCCGGCGAAGGATGAGTTTGAAGTCGGCTGCACATTCGAGCACGCCGGCTATGTGCTGACCTGGCTCGCGGCGTTCTTCGGCCCAGCGCGGCATGTCACGTCTTTCGCCGCCTGCCTGTTGCCCGACAAGGGCGTCCCGGTCGACTCCATGGCGCCGGACTTCACCTCTGGCTGCGTCGAATATGGCGGCGGCGTCGTGGCGCGCGTGACCTGCAGCCTCGTCGCGCCGCAGGACAAGTCGCTGACCATCGTCGGGGACAAGGGCATATTGCGCGTCGACAATGTCCGACACGAGCGTTGCCCGGTTCGTTACCGGACCTACGAATGCGGGCGGGTCGGCGCCGCGGTCGAGCGTCGCGTCGACGCGCTAAGGCATTATCTTGGGATGCCGTCGCTGCGGCCCGGTTGGACGAGTTGGCGTTCATACCCCTATGCCGCGAAAGCGCCGGCCTCGCTCGCCGGCTGGAAGGCCGTCGATTTTTTGCGAGGTCCATCTGAAATGGCGGCGGCCCGACGTGACGGACGCGCCTGCCGCCTGTCCCCGGAGCTGGGACGACACGTCGTGGACATCACCGACGCCTTGCAGAATCCCGCGGCTGGCGGTTCGCCGATCTCCTCGTCCTTTCCGAGCATCGAGCCGCTCTATTCGGATGTGATCGGATGAGCGGTCTCGTCTCAATCCTGATCCCTTGCCACAACGCCGAACGTTGGGTTGGGCAGGCGATCGAGAGCGCGCTGGCGCAGACCTATACGCCCCGTGAGGTCATCGTCGTCGACGATGGATCGACTGACGGAAGTCTCGACGTCATTCGCAGCTTTGGCGATCGCATCCGCTATGCGACTGGACCCAACCGGGGCGCCAATGCCGCGCGCAATCTTTTGCTGGCGCTCGCGCGCGGAGAATGGACGCAATATCTCGACGCCGACGACTATCTCCTTCCCGACAAAATCGCGCCGCAGATGCGCGTCCTGAAGGAATGTCCCGACGCTGACGTCCTGTACGGTCTGGTGACCAAGGAGTGGCGCGACGGCGACGGCGTCAAACAAGATTTGCAGCTTATTCCCGAACCACGCGATCCCTGGATTCTGCTGGCGCGCTGGTATCTGCCGCAGACCGGCGGACCGCTATTTCGTCGAACGGCTCTGCTGAATGTCGGCGGCTGGAAGATCGATCAGCCCTGCTGTCAGGAGCACGAGCTCTATCTGAGGCTGCTCAAGGCCGGAAAGCGTTTCGTCTACGGCCCACATAATGGCGCCGTCTATCGGATCTGGAGCGCGGACACGCTCTGCCACAAGGACGCCGGCGAGGTGCGGCGGCGGCGGTGCGACATACTCGCCGCCGAAGAGGCGCATCTGCGCGGCGCAGGAGAGCTGACCGCGATCCGCCTGCAGGCGATCAATCAGGCCCGCTTCGAAATGGCGAGACTGGCGTGGCGCGAGGAGCGAAGCGCGGCGATGGCGATCCTTCAGGACATTCTCGCGGCCGATCGGCGTTTCGTTCCGCTCGGAAATCAGCCGGGCGGGCATCATCCGCCGCTGACCTACCGCGCGCTGTATCGAATCTTGGGGTTTGCCGTCGCGGAGAGCGTCGCCGAGCGCGTTCATGCGCTGCGCGCGCGTCTCGCGCTCAGACGGGCGCGAGCCTGATGGCCGAGCGGATGAATGACTTTGCGCCGCCGCTTTCCGACGCCCAGCGGAAGAACGTAAGCTGGTGGGAAGAAAACCCCATGACTTACGATTGGGAAAACACGCTGCGGCTGACGCCGGGCAGCCGCGAATGGTACGAGGAGATCGACCGCCGCTTTTTCTCGGCTTCCTATTTCGCCAAAGGCGCGGACGGCACGCCGTTCGGGCGCTTCATGAAACCGGCGCGCATCGCAGGAAGGGACGTGCTCGAAATCGGTTGCGGCATGGGCGCCCATGCGGCAATGCTGACCCGCGCCGGCGCGCGCCTGACGGCGATCGATCTCACGAAGCGCGCCGTCGAGGTCACGCGGCGCCGTTTCGAGATTTTCGGTCTGAACGCCGACATCCAGCGCGCCGACGCCGAGACGCTGCCGTTCCCCGACAGAGCCTTCGACACCGTGTGGACCTGGGGCGTCATCCATCACAGCGCGCGTTTCGAAAGCTGCCTTGGCGAAATCGCGCGCGTGCTGCGCCCCGGCGGCCATCTGATGATGATGGTCTATCACCGTCCGAGCATCGTCTACTATGTTCACAACGGCGTGATCCGCGGCGTTCTCATGGGCCATCTGCTGCGCAAGTCGTTGCAGCAGATCTATGTCGATACGGGGGACGGTTTTTACGCTCGGACGTTCAACAAGCGCGAATTGAGCGCCCATCTCGCTCCGTCGTTCGAAAATGTCGCGTTCAGCATCATCGGACTTAAGGCCGAACTCTACCCCATCCCGCGCACGGGCTTCAAAGTCTGGCTGGAAAGCGTGACGCCGGATAGGCTCGCCTCCGCCGTGCTCGGCCGCTGGGGGTCGATGATCGTCGCCGAGGCGACGCGCAGGTAGACGCCGAGCCATGAATATCTCGACGAGAGCGTTGGCTGGCGGCCTCGGTCCCAAGAGGATTCTGGTTTTCAGAATCGGCCAGCTCGGCGACATGATCGTCGCCCTGCCGGCGCTGTGGGCGGTGCGTCGATACTGGCCGGACGCCAAGCTGACTCTGCTGTGCGATGCAGCGCCCGGCCGCAGCCATGTGCTCGGCTCCGACGTTCTCGGTCCGACGGGATTGTTCGACGGCGTCGAGCATTATGCGGCGCCCTCCGAGGGCGGACGCCTGCGGCTGTTCGCCCGCCGGCTGGGACTGATCTTGAGGCTCCGGGCGCTGCGCTTTGACGCCCTCATCTATCTCGCGCCGAGTCTGCGCAAGCCGGAGCAGGTCAGGCGCGACATTGCCTTTTTCCGTGCGGCGGGAATCGACCGCATCTACGGCGCCGCTCATTTTCCGCCCGTGCCGGTCAAGGCGCCGGGACAGCCCTTGGCCGAAGGTCCGCCCGAGGCGGACCTGCTGCTGGCGCGTCTCGCAGCCGACGGAATCCCCGTGGCTTCGCCTGGCGAGGGATCGCTCGATCTCGCGCTCGGCGACGCCGAAGCCGCGGCGGTCGCCCGATGGCGCGCGACGCTGGGCGCCGACGGCGGCCGGACCTGGATCGGCGTCGGGCCGGGCTCGAAAATGCCGGCAAAGCGCTGGCCGCTTCAGCGGTTCGGCGAAGTCGTCGACAGGCTGATCGCGCGCTACGACATATGGCCCGTGGCGCTCGGCGGACCGGAAGATCGGCATGACGGCGACGTCCTGCTGGCGCGCTGGGGACGCGGCCATAATGCGGCGGGCGCGCTCAGCGTCCGCGAATCTTCGATGGCGCTCAGGAGCTGCGCCTTGTTCGTCGGCAATGACACGGGCACGATGCATCTGGCGGCGGCGGCCGGCACGCCCTGCGTCGCGATATTCTCCGCCCGCGACTGGCCGGGCGCCTGGTACCCTTATGGAGTCGCCCGGCGCGTGTTCCGCGTCCCGCTCGACTGCGAGGGCTGCTATCTCGTGGAATGCGCCGATCGCCGCAACGAATGCCTCACCCGGATCACGGTCGACGCGGTGGTCGCGGGATGCGAGGAGCTGCTGGGCGAACTGGCGGGCGCTGCTTCCCCGCTGGCGATGGCCGGGAACGGGCGCCTTCGATGACGTCATGCGCGATGACGCTGCTCGCCGGTCCTGCAGATGTGAATACGATAAGGCCTATCGCCCGGCATTTGCGCAGGACGGCGAACTACGACTTTTCCGATGTCGCGCTTGTTCTTGATACGCTGGCGCCCCATCCGGCCGCAAAGACCGAGCCGCTCCTGCGCGCCGCCGCTGAAATGCTGGCCGATGGAGAAATAACCCGAATCGTGAAGCTATCCGATCAACGACCGAGTCGGCATTGGTTTTCGGAGATCCCATGGCGTCTGCGCGACCATCGCGGCATTCCGATCCTGGGGTGGATCGCGGGAATCGATGCGACCGACTGCGACTACGTCTGCCATTTCGATAGCGACATATTGATGCGCGCGGAGAAGGATTTTTCCTGGGTCGAAAAGGCCATCGAATGTTTGAAGGCTGACCCGCATGCGCTCTATGTCGCGCCTCATCCGGGACCGCCGACCCCCGATGGCCGCCTCCGGACGGAGGATTGGTCGCCGTTGACGGGTCAAGACGGTCATTGGCGGTTCAAGGAATTCGTCTCCCGCCGCTTCGTCATCGAGCGGCGTCGACTCGCCGCCCTTCTGCCTCTGCAGCCTCGCCACATCTCCTGGAAACGAAGACTGGCGATGTATGCGGGAGGAAAAAGCGCGCTGCTGACATGGGAAGAGCACATGACCCACGCCGTCCGCGCGTCGCCCTATTGGGGCGTCTGGCTTTCGGATTCGCGGGCCTGGAGCCTGCATTGTCCGGATCACGGGCGCGCGTGGCAGACGAATATCGCCGATTTGATAGACGCGGTCGAAGCCGGGCGATTTCCGGAAGAGCAAGCCGGCCATTACGACCTCCAATTGGATAATTGGCTGACGTTTTTCGACAGCAACCGTTCAGCTCCACGATAATCCTTCGGCAGGACGCATGTGAAAAGGCATCGCAATTGTTGGCGCACAAATCTAAGTTGCAGCTGAAGAAACGGCTTGAACGGTCTGGCTGGTTTATCAGGCGTGTGGCGGGCTTGCCGCTGGGAGTCAGCCTTTATAAAGACCTTGAGCATTACGGCGTTTCGGAACTGCGATTCATCCTGGATATCGGGGCTCACGTCGGTGAGAGTTCGATGGACTTTTCGATCCGTCATCCCGAAGCAAAGATCATCGCATTCGAGCCTGTGAAAGCCAACTTCGATCGGCTGCTCATGAATATTAGGGGTTTCAATTCAATACAATGCATCAATGCTGCCGTTGGAGACGAGGAAGGCTGGGCGAGTATCTCGCTGGATCGATCGAATTCGCAGGCACATTCTCTGGCGTGGCCATCAGCTGCGGCCAGCGACACGGAAATGGCGCCTGTGACGACTGTGGACAAATTTCTTGAACGAGCCCTTGATCGTTGCGATTTCATCAAGATTGACGTCGAAGGCTATGAACTCAGAGTACTGCAGGGCGCGAAGAATATCTTGAAGTCGAGCGTCAAGGCTTTGTTGATCGAGGCAACGATTAATCCCGATGATATGAGGCATACTCAGCTTTCGTCGCTACAGGCGTTTTTGGCGCCGCTTGGATTCCATCTTGTTGGTATCTACGACCAGCATTGCTACAACACACCGCCACAATTGATGTTCTTCAATGCATTATTCCTTGCAGGCTCGAAGACATAGGCATTCGTCGAATGCGGCAACAGTGCGTTTGATTTCGGTCAGCGCCGTAGTGCCAACCGTCGATCGCGCCGCCGTTCTGCAGCGCACGCTTGGATCGCTCGCGGCGCAAGGGGCGCTGCCGGCGGAGCTGATCGTCGTGGACGGCTCGACGCGGGACGACGCCAGGGCGATCGTCGAGCGATGGGGCGCGGAATTCGCGCCGGCCACGAAGACGATCTGGCTGCGCGCGACGACGCTTGGCGCCGCCGCCCAGCGCAATCAGGGCGTCGCGATCGCGACGCAGCCGTTCGTGTGGTTCTTCGACGACGATATTCTGTTCGAGCCCGAGTGCCTCGCGCGACTGTGGCGGGCGATCGAATCCGACGCGGCGTTCGGCGGCGTCAACGCGATGATCGTCAACCAGCGCTATCTGCCGCCGGGCCGCGTCAGCCGCATGATGTTCGCGCTGATGAACGGCCGGAACCCGTCGACCTTCGCCGGAAAGGTGCTGGGGCCCGCCGTAAACCTTCTGCCCGAAGACCGCGATGACCTGCCCGAGGTCGTCCCGACCGAATGGCTCAATACGACCTGCACGATCTACCGCCGCGAAGCGCTGCCCGACCCGCCCTTCGATTCCATCTTCACCGGCTATTCGATGATGGAAGATCTGACTCTGTCCTTGCGCGTCGCAAAGCGATGGCGCCTCGCCAATGCGCGGACGGCGCGCATTTTCCACGACAGCCAGCCGGGCGCGCATAAGGCGGACATTGCGGCGCTTGCCGAGATGGAGCTCGTCAATCGGCATTACGTGATGACGCAAGCTCTCGGGAGAACGCGCGGGATGGATTACGCGCGCCTCGCATTGTGGGAAGCGTTCCAATTCGCCAGCAGCGGCGGCAAGGGCGCTCGCCTGCGCGGCAAGCTGCGGGCGCTCCGCCGCTTACGGGCGGCGCTTTGAAATCCGGCGCGCGTCACGAACGCTTCGACTACGCCGTCGCCGTCGAGCGCGTGCGGAGGTGACGATCGCATCGCTGATGGCGCGCGCGCCCGCAAAATGATCGACGAGCCGCGCACGGTGTTGGTGACGGGCGGCGCCGGCTATATCGGCTCGCATGCCTGCAAGGCGCTGGCGAGGGCGGGCTATCTGCCTGTCGCCTACGATAATCTCGTCCACGGACATGAGTGGGCGGTTAAATGGGGGCCCCTGGAGCGCGGCGATATTGCGGATCGCGCCCGTCTCGATGCGGTCATCCGCGCGCATCGCCCGCGCGCCATCCTGCATTTCGCCGCCTATGCCTATGTCGGCGAATCAATGTCCGATCCGGGCAAATACTATCGCAACAATGTCGCAGGTTCGCTGACGCTGATCGAGGCGGCGCGCGACGCCGGGATCGACCGGTTCGTGTTTTCGAGCAGCTGCGCGACCTATGGTCGCCCGGTTGAATTGCCGCTGCGCGAGGATGCGCCGCAGCGCCCGATCAACCCCTATGGCGCCTCCAAGCTGATGGTCGAACGCATGCTCGCCGACATCGGAACGGCGCATGGGATGCGCTCGATCGCGCTGAGATATTTCAACGCCGCCGGCGCCGATCCCGACAATGAGATCGGCGAAGCGCACGCGCCGGAAACGCACATCATCCCGCTTGCGCTCGACGCCGCATCCGGTCATGGCCCGGCGGTGACGGTGTTCGGGACCGATTACGACACCGATGACGGGACGTGCATTCGCGATTACGTCCATGTCTCGGACCTCGCGGACGCGCATGTCAAGGCGCTTCGAGCGATCGAGGCTGGATCGCCGTCGACGGCGTTCAATCTCGGCGTCGGTCATGGGTTTTCGGTGCGGCAGGTCATCGACTCGGCCGCGCGCGTCACTGGTCGCGAGATTCCCGTGCGCTGGGCCGCGCGGCGGCCGGGCGACCCGTCGGCCTTGATCGCAAACGCCAGCGCGGCGCGGCAGGCGCTCGGCTGGAGGCCGCATTTCACCGACATCGACGACATTGTGCAGACGGCGTGGAACTGGAGCCAGCGCTTGCCATCCGCCCAAAACTGATGAGCGAATCGGAAGCGAAGAACGGACAGGGCATGGCCGCTCGCATTCTTATTGGAATCGTAACGCGCAATCGCGCCAATATCCTGCCAAAGGCGCTGGCGTCGGCCTTGTCGCAATCGTCAGGTGGCGTCAAAGTCGCCGTGATCGACGATGCCTCGAGCGACGACACCGCGCGGCTGCAGGGCGCCTTCCCTCAAGTCGACTGGACGTTCCGCGCCGCGCCAGAAGGCTATATGTCGGCGCGCAATCAGTTCATGGGGCGCGAAGGCTTCGACTATTTCGTCAGCCTCGACGATGATTCATGGTTCCTGCAGGGCGACGAGCTCGACATGGCGCGCGCCTATTTCGACAAGGATCCCTCCGTAGCGGCCATCGCCTTCGACATCCTCTCGCCTGACCGAACGCAGGCGCGCGCGCGCGGTCCGGCGCAGCCGGCCGCCATGTTCATCGGCTGCGGACACATGCTGCGCTTGTCCGCGATCCGCGCGGTCGGAGACTATGCGCCGACGCCCGGCGGATATGGCGGGGAAGAGAAGGATCTGTGTCTGCGTCTCATCGATGCGGGCAAAAAGGTCATTCTCCTTCCTGGCGTGCATGTGTGGCACGACAAGACGATGGTCGCGCGGGATATCGCGAGCCAGCACCGCTCCGGGGTTTGCAACGATCTTGCCATGGCCATTCGGCGCACGCCGCTGGCGCTGCTGCCGGCCATTGTCGCGATCAAACTTGCCCGGCATCTTTCGTTTTCCTGGCGTGCGGGCCTGATGTCGCCATGCATCTCGGGACTGGGGCTGCTGGCGGGATCGCTGCCTTTGGTGTGGCGCTGGCGGAATCCGGTGCGCTTCAGCACGCTTCGCGCCTTTTCGACATTGTCGCGGAAGCCGTGACGCTCATGAGCATCGAAGCCATGCTCCTGCGCGTTCCGCGCGGATTGGCCAGTCGACTTCGGCTGGCCATCTATCGCGCGCTCGGCATGCGCCTCGGCCGCCGCAACCGCATGGAAGGCGGCGGCCGCTGCCGGCGTCTCGCGCAGATCGAGATCGGCGATTCCAATGCCTTCACCCAGGGCTGCTGGCTGTGGCCGGAGGATACCGACCACGATGGCGTTCGCATTCGCATCGGCAGCCGCAATTATTTTAATCGCAATCTCATGATCGACGCCTGCAGCTCGATCGAGATCGGCGACGACAATATGTTCGGTCCGGATGTCTATATCACCGACAGCAATCACGCCTTCGGACCCGGCGTCGCGCCCGCCCATGCGCCGATGAACAAGGGACACGTGAAGATCGGCGATCGCTGCTGGATCGGCGCAAAGGCGATCATTCTAAAGGACGTGGAGCTCGGCGATGGCTGCGTAGTTGCGGCCGGCGCCGTCGTCACCCGCAGCTTCGCGCCCGGAAGCGTTGTGGCGGGCGTTCCGGCGCGCTTGAAGAGCGAAAGCTGACGCGGTCGATGCTGACGTTATTGGATTGAAAGACCCCGCCGGACGGCAATGATATGACAGGAGTGGCTTATCCTTTGCGCGGTATCGCCCGGCAGTTCGCGCCCGATTGCTTAAGGGTGGGGCGCCAGCCGCCGGCCATTATCGGGCCTGACATCGAATGAAAGAGGCGACGTCGACGGAGCCAGCGAAACGGCGCGATCGCAGGCCGGCGAACCCCGCACGGCTGACGGCCGTGTCGGCGTGGTTTTAGGCTCCCGCCATGTTTGGCCTGTCGAAAACGCACGCCGCTCGGCCCAAGGCGGAACCTTCGCGGGCGCTGCTGGCTCACCCAGGCACACAACATTCTTATCAGCTCGCAACCCAACTCCAGACAAGGCGGCGGCTCCACTCATTTCACACTAGCATAGCTATAAAGGGCGGAAGCGTGTTGGCGCTGGCATGCTCGGCGCTGCCTCGATCAATGCACTACAGGCTCGCCAATCGCCGGCTTGACATGATCGAATCCAATCGCCTCCGGCTGCACGCAGTTCCCGAATTGGCCAGCCTGTATCGAACGTGGCGTGAAGGCGCGTTGTCTCAGTCGATCCTGTATGAGCGCAATAAGCGATTCCAGAGGGCGATCCCGAGTCATGCGATCGAAAACGCCGATGTCGTGATCGGCTTTGATACGTCGTCCTGGATCCTTGCGGAGCGTTGCCGCGAGGCGGGCGTGCCGTTTATCCTCGATCAGAGCACCAGCCATCCCAACAGCAAGATCGCGGTTTACAATTCCATACGCGCCGCGTTTCCCCAATGGACATCGGACGTGCATATTCGCCTACCCGAAATGCTTAGCGCCGAACAAATCGAACATGATTTGGCCGATGTCGTGGTCGCTGCGAGTTCATTTACGATCCGCACCCTCGTCGAGAACGGCGTTGCCGCCCGCAAGATCAACTTAAACGCGTACGGCGTCGACATCGACCGTTTCCTCATCGAGCCGTCGCGAGGCGAGCGACCATTGCGGTTCGTCTTCCTTGGAGCCATCTCGGCGCAAAAGGGCGTGCCTTTGCTGGTTGAAGCATGGCGCAAACTCGGGCCGCGCTCTGCAGAATTGTGGCTCGTTGGCCCGATTGAAGATCACGTGCGCCGGCTCATTCCAGTGTTGCCCGGCCTGCAAATTATCGGCCCCGTCGTCCATAGCGAGGTTCCGCGAATCCTGCAGCAGTGCGATGTGCTGGCGTTTCCCAGCTATTTTGAAGGTTTCGGTCTTGTTATCCTGGAAGCTTTGGCCTGTGGCTTACCCGTGATCGCCACTAATGCGACGATTGCGCCCGACCTCTTCGAGGACGGCAATGGCGGCTGGATCGTTCCTGTCGGCGACATCGGAGCGCTCGCCGACCGACTGGAGAGCTGTCTCCTAGATCCGCATGGTGTGCGCGAGATGGGGCAAGTCGCTCGGCGTATCGCCGAGCGACACACATGGGAGGATTACGGCGACCGCTGGGTCGAGTTCCTTGATCGACTTCAGCAGGCCGGAGCGCTCCGAACTTAGCGCGCCATGCTCATCATCATCGCCACCCACCCGATCCAGTACCATGCGCCGTTGTGGCAGGCGCTGGCGAAGCACGGCGGCGCGCCTTTCGAGGTCTGGTACCTCACGCATCACGCCGTAACCGCGAGCCACGACGCTGAATTCGGCAAATCCTTCGCCTGGGATGTCGATTTGCTGGCGGGCTATCGGCGCCGTCTGCTGAACGCCGCGCCCGGAGCGACGCCAACGACTTTCTTGCGCTGTCGCTCGATCGAGCCGCTCGAGCCGATGTTGCGGGCGGCAGGCGCGCGGGCGGTGTGGATTCAAGGATGGCAGGCGCTGGGTTACTGGCAGGCGGCGTGGGCGGCCAAACGGGCTGGATGCGAGGTCTGGCTGCGCGGGGAAAGCAATGATCTGGCGCCGCCGACCTGGTGGAAGGCTCCCATCAAGCATTTGCTGCTTGGCTGGCTATTCGCGCGCGTCGACAGGTTTCTGTGCATCGGGGCGGCCAACAGACGCCTCTATCAGCGCTTCGGCGTTGCCGACAGCCGCCTCGGCGATACGCCTTATGCGGTCGACAATGACCGATTCGCCGCGCAGGCGGCGGCGCTGCGCCCGCAGAGGAGGTCCCTTCGCGCCCGCTGGGGAATCGGCGAGAACGCCTTCGTGGCGATGTTCTGCGGCAAGTTCGTCGGCAAGAAACATCCACAGGATCTCGTCGCGGCGGCGAGACGGGCGAGAAGCGACGGCATTGACGTCCATTTGCTGTTCGTCGGCTCGGGTGAATTGGACGATGAATTGCGCCGGTCGTGCCATGTCGTCTTCGATGTCGACCAAGGCGGCGCAAAGACGCGCGACCCCAACGATAAGCGACCGAGCGCATCCTTCGCCGGCTTTCTCAATCAGACGGAAATCTCCAAGGCTTATGTGGCGGCCGATTGTCTCGTGCTGCCTTCCGACTTCAAAGAGACCTGGGGCCTCGTCGTCAATGAGGCGATGGCGAGCGGGCTGCCGTGCATTATCAGCGATCGCTGCGGCTGCGCGGAGGACCTCGGCGTCATAAGCCCAAATCTGATTTTCCCTTTCGGCGACGCCGACGCCCTCGCCGAGCGGCTTATGGTCTTGGCGCGCTGCGAGCCACGCGCGAGCGTCGCGCCCGAAGCGCTGGCGGCGTTCTCGTTCCAGCGCAGCGTAGAGACCGTATGCGCGGCGTTTGATGGCATAGGCTGACGACGGAAGGCGGATGGCGTGAACGACAAGCAGATCCTATCCGACGACAGAAGTCGGACGGACTATGACGAATGGCATGAACATATGGTCCGCGCCGAAACAAAGAGCCCGCTCGACTATCCATGGTATGAATCTGTGTACCGTGGCTTAAGGCCAATTTCGACAGGACGCCTGCTTGAGGTAGGGTGTGGACGGGGACAGTTCGCCGTCTGGCTGTCTAAGCAAAAGCCAAATTTTGAGATTACCGGCCTCGACTTCTCGGAGACCGCGATAGGCTTGGCGACGCAAAGAGCGATGGCGGAACGGGCGGGCGTTACGTTCATGCAGGGAGACGCACAGGCTTTGCCCTATGCCGACGACAGCTTTGACATCCTGGTCAGCTGCGAGTGTTTGGAGCACGTGCGGAACCCGTCCAAGATGGCTCGTGAAATTGCGCGCGTGCTCAAGCCGGGCGGTCGCTTCCTGCTGACGACCGAAAACTATTTCAACGGCATGCTGCTCGCTTGGCTTATGAGCTGGGTTCGCGGCCAGTCGTTTAACTCGGGCTCTGGCGTACAGCCAAGAGAAAATTTCTTCGTGTTCTGGATGGTGAGCGGCTATTTGCGAAAGGCAGGTTTGATTGTGGCTGAGACCGAAGCCTCACACTACCAATGGCTCTTGCTTCCGCGGGTGGACCCCGCGCGCTTGTGCACGCAAAATTTCGATAGTCCGTTAGCGAAACGATTGGCCAAGCCCTTCGGCAGGCACTTCACATTCATCGGCAGGAAGCCGATTGCGCATTAGCCCCAGCCCAGTGAACGTCGCCGTCATCTGTGGCGCTGGGATCGTGTCGGGCAAGGAGGTTATGGCGCTGGAACTCGGCGACGGTTTGCGCGCGAGGGGGGATAGGATCGTCTATGTGACCAGCCTATGGGGGGACAAAGACTTCAGCCGACGGCTCACCAGCCATGCAATCCCGTTTTATAGCATGCGGCTCGGCTTTATTTCGGCCGCGCTCAATTGGGACTGTATGAGGATGACCGCGGACCAATTCGTTCGGTGGCCGAAGCTTCTCTATGACTACGCAACCTTTCTCAAGCGAGAGAAGCCACGCCGAGTCATCCACACCAATTGGCATCACGCGCTCCTGCTATGGTCGTTTCTTCGGCCTGAACGGGACATTTTCTGGTTACACGAAGTCGTGCCCGACATGCCGCGCTATGGACGCCTGTTCCGTGGATTGGGACGCCGCATGCAGTGCTTTGTTGTTGTCTCGGACGTTGTGAGTTGTTCGTTGCGACAGATCGGCGTGCCGAACGCGAAGATTCACGTCATTCGAAACGGCCTTAATGATCCGGCGTTGGGACTACACACAGACGGTCGTGCAACGACCGGCAGTGACATTGGCATCGTTGGTCAGGTCGGCGAATGGAAAGGGCATGAGGACCTGCTCGAAGCGTTCGCTCGGTTCGCCGACAGGCGCCCAGACGCTCGGCTTCACATTTTCGGCGACGCCGACCAAGAATTTGCACGCCGTCTTGTCGAGCGGACGGAGAGCGCCGGTATCGCGAAACGCGTCATCTGGCATGGCTACATCAGCGACAGAACAAAAATTTATCAGGCCCTGGATATCTGCGTAACGCCGAGCCGGGCAGACGATCCTTTGCCGACGTCGGCGATCGAGACCGCGTTCTTCGGTCTGCCAGTGATCGCCACCCGGAAAGGCGGCCTGCCCGAAATCGTCGTCGACGGCGAAACCGGCTTTCTTGTCGATGCGCGCTCGCCAACTCAGCTCGCCGACCGGCTCGACCGGCTGTTGGGCGATCCGGAGCTGCGTCGCCGGATGGGCGCGGCGGCGCGCCAGCGCGCGACGCGGCACTTTAGTCATGAGCGCTTCATCGACGATTTTACGCGACTGCTTGCCGATTGAGAACGATTAGCGCATCCGAGGCGGCGGGATGAGGCGCGCGCTTTCGAGTCCCGGCTTTTGCCTGCTGCTGCTCTTCGCGCTCTATCTGATCGTGTCGCCATCCTCCGCGCCGGAGCTGTGGGCGATATCGCTCATCGCCTTCGTCGCCGCGCTCGCGGCGCTGGGATGGCATCAGGCGCCCCCGGTGCTGGCGTGGCTGATCGCGATCAACATGCTGTCGATCTGGGCGGATATTGGCCTGATCGAACTGAACAACATGGGTTGGACGGGCGTCGGCGTCGTCGCCAATCTGCCCGACGCCATCGTCCGCAGTTCATGCGCGATCACGTTCGTGGCGATCGGAATGCGCTGCGGCCTTGTTCTCGGGCGACATGTGCTCGGGTATCGGCGCGACGTCGCCCAGGATCAGGCCGCGAGCGCCCCCTATTCGCCGAAGCGCATTTTTGTGGCCTATTTCGCATTCCTGCCCGTTTCGATTTTCGTCGGCGTGATCGGCCAGCTCGCGCCGGGGTTCTCGCAGCCCGCCTATGTTTTCGGCCTGCTGAAATTCGCTCTGATCTATCTTCTCGCCGCGAGAGTCTTTGAGACGGGCCGCGACACGCTTCTACTTGTTCTCGTCATCGTCGTCGAAATCCTGACCGGCAGCATCGGCGGCTGGGCCTCCTATAAGGAGGGCTTCTTCGTCGTCATGATCGCGTTGGCGACCACGTCTCGTCGCTTCAGCTTCCAGCAAATCGGCCTCGCGGTCGGCGGCGTCGCGGCGATGCTCTACCTTTCGCTGGGCTGGACCGCGGTCAAGAAGGAGTTTCGCAGCACGATCGTCGGCAGCGACGCCTGGACGTCTCTCGCATGGCTCGCCGACAAATATTTCGGCGGCGATCTCGATCTTGTCGCGGCGGCCGTCACCCTTCTGGACCGTATTGGCTACAACAAGTTCTATGCAATGATTATCGACGCCAATACCGAGAGCCTGCAAGGCATCTATTTTCGCGCGCTCGTACATATCGTTACGCCGCGCGCGCTTTTCCCCGACAAGGCGATCCTCGACGATTCGGCGCAGACGGCGCAGGCGCTCGGCTGGTCGATCGCGGGCGACACCTCGATCGGCCTCGGCTATGTCGCACAGGCCCACATCGATTTTGGTTTTCCCGGCCTGCTGGCGCCGATGATCCTGCTTGGCGCGGCCTTCGGCGCCATCTTTGCCTATTTCCTCACGAGACCGGCGCCGCCGCTCATCCGCGAAGCCTTCGCCGTCGCTTGCCTGTTCAACGCTTTACGATTCGAAGCAAACATCGATAAACAATTGGGGGGATTAATTTGGGCGTTTCTGGTGCTGGCGGTTGTATTGCGCTTTGGCGGCGCAAGCTTGGGCCGATGGCTGGGACAACGGACCGACAGACTGGTCGCGCAGGCCGATTTCTTTTCGTGAAGGCGCGCCAGGCGCAAACGACCGCGCAATGTTCGCGTCTACGGCGATTTGCGTGATCCGGCCATGCCGTGACCCGATCGAGAGCCTGCCTTCGCGGCCGTTGAATATCCTCCATGTCATTCCGTCGATCTCGGCCGCGCATGGCGGACCAAGCCGGGCTATCGTCACGATGGAACGGGCGCTCGCGTCGGCGGCGGTGAATGTGACCACGGCGACGACCGATGATGACGGTCCCGGCCGCCGATTGTCGCGCCAAGAGCTGGCGGCCGAGGCCAATGGCGCGAAGCGAATCTATTTTCGAAAGCTGGTCGACTTTTACAAAGTAGCGCCGGCGCTTGCGCCTTGGCTGTGGAATAATGCGCAACGCTTCGACGTGATCCACATCCACGCGCTGTTTTCATTCGCCAGCGTCGTCGCCGCCTTCGTCGCGCGCATGAGAGGCGTTCCCTATGTCGTCCGTCCGCTCGGCGCATTGAGCTTCTACGGCATGACCAGGCGGCGTCCTTTCCTCAAGCGCGCTTCTCTGAGGTGGATCGAGGGCCCGCTGCTGCAAGGCGCCGCCTATGTGCATTGCACGAGCGAATCCGAACTCGCCGAGGCCAGGGCGCTGGGCATCAGATTTAACGGGGGAGTCATACCGCTTGGGGTCGCGCGGCGGATTATGCCGAGCGAAGCGACGCCGAACGCCAGAGCCGGATTCACTTTGCTTTACCTGTCGCGCATCGACCGCAAGAAAAATGTCGAAGCCCTGCTGAGCGCCTTCGCCTTGATCGCGCGCCAGCGTCAGGACGTCAGTTTAAAAATCGCCGGCGACGGACCCGCCGAATATGTGAAGTCGCTCAAAGCCCGCGCGAGCGCGCTGTCGATCGAAGAGCGTGTCGAATGGCTCGGTCATATTGAGGGAGACTCCAAGGCCGCGACACTGGCGGCCGCGGACATGTTTGTCCTGCCGTCCTATTCTGAGAACTTCGGCGTCGCCGCGGTCGAGGCGATGCTTTGCGGGCTTCCATGCATCCTCGGCAATGGCGTCGGCGTCGCCGAGGAGGCGCAGGCGGCTGGCGCTGTCTGCATGGTGACGCCCGAGCCCCGCGCCATCGCCGCCACGATGGCGCGGTTGCTCGACGATGACGTGGAGCGCGCACGCATGGGCCAACGGGCGCTCGCCTTTGCACAACGAGAATATTCGACGGCGGTAATGGCCCGACGACTAATCGCGCTTTATGCTTCGCTCGCAAACTCCCGGAGAGGGCGGCCGGGATGAGTTTTATCGATCAGATCGGCGTGCTCATTCTGACATACAATGAGGCGCCCAATATTGGTCGTACGCTCGACGCATTGAACGCGTTCTCAGAGATCGTCGTGCTCGACAGTGGCAGCACCGACGGGACGCTCGCAATTGTCGCAAAACATGGAAGGGCGCGCGTCGCCCATCGCGACTTCGACGACTTCGCCAGCCAATGCAATTTCGGCCTGTCGCTAATCGAAGCGCCCTGGGCGCTTTCGCTCGACGCCGATTACGAATTGAGCGAGGAACTGATCGATGAATTGACGAGGCTCGATCCTGGCGGCGACGTGGCCGGATACCGCGCCGGATTCATCTATCGAATCTACGGCGCGCCATTGCGCGGAACGCTCTATCCCGCGCGCGCGGTACTCTATCGGCGCGACCGCGCGCGCTATCTCAATCGGGGTCATGGCCATCGCGTGACGATTGACGGTCCCGTTGCGGAATTGCGCGGCAAAATCTTTCACGACGACCGGAAGCCACTGATGCGATGGCTGGCTTCTCAGCAGCGCTACGCCAGAGCCGAAGCGGACTATCTATTGAGTATAGCGCCTGCCGGTTCTCTCAGAACGGTCGACCGTCTTAGGCGCATGGGCTGGGCGGCGCCGATTCTCGTATTTCTATATACGTTGATCTGGAAGCGCTGCCTGTTCGACGGCTGGCGCGGCTGGCTGTATGTGTTGCAGCGGACGCTCGCCGAGACGATGATCGCGCTTGAAATCGTCGACCGGCGCCTTCAGCGCCAAGAGGCCGCGCGTGGCTTGGCCGCCACGCCGCTGACCGACGAACCGCGCGAGCGTTAAGAGCGTTGCAGGCAAGACAAGGCGCTTGGAAAACATGCGATCCAGCGATCTGAAAAAGGCGACAGTAGGCTGGCGCGGCAAGCATGTGTGCGTGCTCGGCGACATCATGCTCGACCGCTTTGTCTATGGCCAGGTAGAGCGCGTTTCGCCCGAGGCGCCGATCCCGGTTCTCCAGTTTCATGCGGAAACGATCATGCTCGGCGGGGCAGGCAATGTCGCGCGAAACATCGCGGCTCTGGGCGGCAAGGTCACCCTCATGGGCGCCCTAGGCGACGACCAATCCGCGGAGCTGATCGCCGGCCCGTTGATCGCGGAGGACGGAATCGACGGTTACTTCCTGCGCCGGCCGGGCGTCCCCACGACAATCAAGACCCGCTTCGTCTCGGACGGCCAGCAAATCATGCGTCTTGATGTCGAAAGGAAACAGGATTTGACCGAGTCCGAGGCTGACGACATCGCCAGCCATTTCGAGCGGACTCTCGTGACGGTCGATGCGATGGTCCTGTCCGACTACGCCAAGGGCGTGCTGACGGCCGGCGTGATCGGCCGCATCATCGCGCTCGCCCGCGCCAACAGGATTCCGGTGGTCGTCGATCCGAAGTCGCTGGACATCAGGCGCTACGCCGGCGCCGCCGTGCTGACCCCGAACCGTTCGGAAGCCGAGGCGATCACCCAGCTCGACTGCCGAACAAGCGAAGGCGCACAGACGGCGGCGCGCAGGATTTGCGAACAGGCCGGCGTCGACTGTGTCGTCATGACGCGCGGCGCCCAGGGGATGACGATTTTCGAGAAAGGCGCGCCCGGCGCGGCGCTCAGCATCCCGGCGGTTGCGCGCGAGGTCTTCGACGTGTCGGGCGCAGGCGACACGGTCGTCGCGGCGCTCGCGCTGTCGCTCTCCGCCGGTCTCGATGTGACGAGCGGCGCGCGCGTCGCCAATGTCGCGGCCGGAATCGCCGTCGGCAAACGCGGCACTGGCGTCGTCCGTGAAAGGGAGCTTGCCGCGGCGCTGCTCGAATCGGCGCGGAGCGACGGCAAAATCGTCGATCGCAGCGCCGCTTTCGCCATCGTGCGCGAGTGGAAACGCGACGGACTGAGAGTCGGTTTCACCAACGGCTGCTTCGATCTTCTGCATCCCGGCCATGTCGAACTTCTCAAGCGATCGCGCGCCGGTTGCGACCGACTGCTTGTGGCGCTGAACAGCGACGCCTCGACGCGCCGGTTGAAAGGGCCAACGCGGCCGGTTCAGAACGAGACGGCGCGGGCGTTGGTCATGGCGTCGATCGCCAGCGTCGATCTCGTCACCCTGTTCGAGGAAGACACGCCGCTCGAACTGATCGAGCTATTGAAGCCGGACGTGCTGATCAAGGGCGCGGATTATTCGATCGACACCGTCGTCGGCGCGGATGTCGTGCAAGCCTATGGCGGCAGAGTGCTCCTCGTGCCGCTCGAGGCCGGACACAGCACGAGTTCGATCATCGCGCGCGGCGCCAGGGAAAACGTCTCGTGAGCGGCGCTTGGGACTTTTTCGGGCGACGCATCAGGCCGTCGCCAGGGTCGACGTTGTGAGCGCGCAGCCATGTATGTAATCACCGGAGGCGCCGGCTTCATCGGTTCGAATGTCGCGGCCGCGCTCGACGACGCCGGCAAGAAGATCGCCATCGTCGACGTGCTCGGCAAGGACGACTGCAAGTGGCGCAACATCGCCAAGCGGCGACTGGTCGATCTCGTGCGGCCCGAGGCGGGCATCGCCTTCGTCGAAGCCAATCGATCGACTATCGAAGGGATCGTGCATATGGGCGCGATCTCGACGACCACCGAAGGCGATGTCGACGCGATTGTCGCCAATAATATCCGCCCGTCGATGGATCTATGGCGCTTTAGCGCGACGCAGGGCATTCCGTTCGTCTATGCGTCTTCGGCGGCGACCTATGGCGACGGCGCCTTCGGTTTCGACGACCGTTTCGACGAGCAATATCTGGCGCGTCTGCGTCCGCTCAACGCCTATGCGTGGAGCAAGCATGTCTTCGACCGCTTCGTGCTGCGCAGCGCCCTGGGCGAGGCTCCAGCGCCGCCGCATTGGGTGGGCCTTAAATTCTTTAACGTCTATGGCCCGAACGAATATCACAAGGGCGAGCAGCGCAGCGTCGCGGCGAAAGCGCATGAAGAAATCCGCGCGCAGGGAAAGGCGCATTTGTTCAAGTCCGACAATCCGGATTATGCGGACGGCGCGCAACTGCGCGATTTCGTTTGGGTCGGCGATTGCGTCGCCGCGACGCTCTGGGCGCTCGATCCCAAACAGTCGCAGCCGGGCCTCTATAACCTCGGGTCCGGCGTCGCCCGTTCGTTCCGGGACATGGCGGAGATCATCTTCGGCGAACTCGGGCTCGCCCCGCAGATCGAATTCATCGACCTGCCCGAGAATCTCGCCGGCAAATATCAATATCGCACCTGCGCCGCATTGGAGCGGTTGCGCGCGGCCGGTTTCACGCAGCAGACGACGTCGCTTGAGGACGGCCTGCGCCGCTATGTGCGGAACTATCTGGAACAGCCCGACCGGCATCGCTAACGCTCAAGACGCGATCGCCGCTGGCCGCCGTCAAGAAAGACCGTGAAAGCGCAAGATGATCATCATCGGCCTCAACGCCTTTCATGGCGACGCGTCCGCAGCGCTGCTGCGCGACGGCCAGCTTGTCGCCGCGGCCGAGGAGGAGCGGTTTCGGCGCATAAAGCATTGGGCCGGCTTTCCCTCGGAGGCGATCCGCTATTGCCTGTCGCAAGCTCAGGTGTCTTTGTCGGATGTCGATCGCATCGCGCTCAATCAAAACGGCGGCGCCAACCTGTCGGCGAAGCTCGCCTATTTGCTCAGAGTTCGCCCCGGCCCTGGTTTGCTGCTGGACAAGATCAGGAACCGCGGCGCGCGCGAACAAGCGCGCGAACTGCTCAAGCAGGCTTTTCCAGGCGCCAAATTGCGGGCCACGCTCGACCATGTCGAGCACCATTTGGCGCATCTGTCATCGGCTTTTCATGTATCGCCGTTCGAGGCGGCGGTCGTCGCCTCGGTCGACGGCTTTGGCGATTTCGCCAGCGGCGCCTGGGGCGTGGGCCATGGCGAACGCATCGACATCGAGGGCAGATGTCTCTTTCCGCATTCGCTCGGGATATTCTATCAGGCGATCACGCAATATCTCGGCTTTCCGCACTATGGCGACGAATACAAAATCATGGGGCTCGCGCCTTATGGCGCGCCGCGATATCTGCCCCAGATGCGCCGGATGGTCTTGCTGAAGAGCGATGGTTCGTATGAACTTGATTTGCGCTATTTCCGGCATCAGACCGACAGGATCGCCTTCAAGTGGCAGGGCGGCGCGCCGCAATTCGCAGATTTGTTCACGCCGGCGCTCGAGGCGCTGCTAGGGCCTCGACGCAGATCAACCGAGCAGTTCGAAGACCGTCACCGCGACATCGCATGCTCCGCCCAGGCGATGTATGAGGAAGCCTTCTTCAATCTGCTCAATGCGCTGCACGCGCGACACAAGATCGCCAACGTCGCTCTCGCCGGCGGCTGCGCGATGAATTGCGTCGCCAACGGCAAGATCGGTCGGATGACGCCGTTCAGAAAGGTCTATGTGCAAGCGGCGGCGGGCGACGCTGGCGGCGCGATCGGCGCGGCCTTCGCCGTCTGGCACAGGAACGGCGGCAAGCGCTCCTTCGTCATGGACCATGCCTATTGGGGGCCGCAGTTCGGAGCGGACGACATCGAGCGTCTGCTGGCCGAGCAGTCGGCGCGCCTTGCATCGGCCGGTTGCGTCGTCGCGAAAATTGGCGACGAACAGGAGCTTTGCAAACGAACCGCGCAAGCGGTCGCCGACGGCAAAATCATCGGCTGGTTTCAGGGACGGATGGAATGGGGGCCTCGCGCGCTCGGCAATCGTTCGATCGTCGGCGATCCGCGCCGCGGCGACATGAAGGACATTCTCAACGCCAAGATCAAACGGCGCGAGTCGTTTCGGCCTTTCGCGCCGTCGGTGCTGCAGGAGGCGGTAGCGGACTGGTTCGAAGACGAGGGAGACGTGCCGTTCATGATGCAGGCGTTTCGGATCCGCGAGGACAAGCGGCCGATCATTCCCGCCGTCGCGCATGTCGACGGCTCCGGCCGCCTGCAGACGGTGAGGCAGGCGACCAACCCGCGCTACTATGGGCTGATCTCCGCGTTTTTCGACCTCACCGGCGTGCCGATGGTTCTGAACACGTCCTTCAACGAAAACGAACCCGTCGTGTGCGAGCCGAAAGAAGCGATGGACTGCTTCCTGAGAACCGATATGGACGTTCTTGTCCTCGGGGATGCGATGATCGCGCGCGGCGGATCGAACGGCGGCGTCTAAACGCCGACAGGCTTGAGCGCCTATAGGACGCGATTGGCGCCGATTTCATGCGGGCCTTCCCCGCGCCGCAACAAATCGTCGAAATAGGCGATCGTCTTGATCAGCCCGTCTCCGAGCGCCACCGAGGGCTCCCATCCGAGCAAATGTTTCGCTTTGGCGATGTCGGGTCGACGCTGGCGGGGATCGTCGGCGGGAAGCGGCAGAAACACGAGTTTTGATTTGGAGTTTGTCAGCTCGACGATCAGTTCGGCGAGTTCCCTGATGGTAAACTCCTTCGGATTCCCGACATTGATCGGACCGGTCGTCTCTCGACCCGTCGCCATCATCCGTATCATCGCCTCGACCAGATCGTCGACATAACAGAACGAGCGGGTCTGACTGCCGTCGCCATAGAGCGTGATGTCCCTGCCGGTGAGCGCCTGCATCACGAAATTGGATACGACGCGCCCGTCATTGGGATGCATGCGGGGGCCGTAGGTATTGAAGATGCGCACGACCTTCGCCGCCATTTTGTGCTGGCGGATATAGTCGAATACGAGCGTCTCGGCGCAACGCTTGCCTTCGTCGTAGCAGGACCGAAATCCGATCGGATTGACGCTGCCCCAATATTCTTCCGGCTGCGGGTGGACCGTTGGATCGCCATAGATTTCGGAGGTCGACGCTTGCAGCATCTTGGCCTTCACGCGCTTGGCGAGGCCGAGCATGTTGATGACGCCCATCACGCTGGTCTTGGTGGTTTGAACGGGATCGAACTGATAATGAATGGGCGACGCGGGACAGGCGAGATTGTAGATTTCGTCAACTTCGACATAGAGCGGGAAAGTCACGTCGTGGCGCAGCAGTTCGAAATTGCGATGATCGAGAAGATGGCTGATGTTGCGCCTGGCGCCGGTGAAGAAGTTGTCGACGCACAGAACGTCGTGCCGGCTCTCGATCAGCCGTTCGCATAAATGCGAGCCGAGAAAACCGGCGCCGCCCGTCACCAGAATCCGTTTGTGCATGGTCGTCCTGTTCGCAAGGCATTTGAGACGCGCCGGAAATAGGACATGCGAATATTCCTTTGTCCAGAGTCCGAGCGCGCCACGCAAGACATTGAGGCGCGTTGGAATTTTTGTCCGGGATGCTTGCGGGCGTTGGTCGTCGACGATTATAGGTAAGGGCCGGCTCACGTGTATAGGGTCATTCGACCGCCGATAGAAACGGATGGATCAAGCGCAATGCCGGGCCGGCCTGTCGGTTGCGCCACCGTTGACATTCGCCGGCGCGTGCGGATGCAAATCGAACGCGAAAAAACCTCAAAGGTCGCGCGATGACCGGTCGTCGACTCATCTTCGTCAATCGCTTTTTCTTTCCGGATCATTCCGCCACAAGCCAATTGCTGTCCGATCTCGCCTTTCATCTGGCGAAGGATGGAACGCCGGTCAGCGTTATCGCCAGTCGCGGACTCTATGACGACGCCCGAGCCGATCTGCCGGCGTTCGAAACCAAGGGCGGCGTCGCTATTCATCGGGTCTACAGGCCGCGATTTGGTCGGGCGTCGCTCGCCGGCAGAGCGGTCGACTGTCTCGCCATGTATGCAAGCTTCGCGGGCGCCGTCTGGCGACTCGCGGCGCCGGAGGATTGCTTGATCGTCAAGACCGACCCGCCGCTCTTGTCGGTCGCCCTGGCGCCGGTGGCGCGAATAAAAAAGCTGGCGTTGATCAACTGGCTGCAAGACCTCTATCCCGAAGTGGCGCTCGGCCTCGGGATGCGTGCGCTGGCGCCCCTGGCGCCGCTGCTGCGTGCAGCCCGAAACGCCAGCCTTAAGACGGCGCATCGCAATGTGGTGCTCGGCGAGCGCATGCGGCGGCGTCTCGACGCCGCCGGCGTCGGCGCCGCGCAAGTTGAGATCATCGCAAACTGGTGCGACGATGAATTGATCAGGCCGATTCCTCCAGGAGACAATCCGCTGCGCTCGGCCTGGGGACTCGATGACAAATTCGTCATCGGCTATTCCGGCAATCTCGGGAGAGCGCATGAATATGCGACTCTGCTCGATGCGGCGGAAGTTCTGCGCATGGAGCGGGACGTCGTCTTTTTGTTCGTCGGCGGCGGTCACTTGACCCAAGCGTTGCGAAGCGAGGTCGAGCGCAGAGGGCTTGCGGCGATGTTCCAGTTTCGGCCCTATCAGCCGGCGAGCGGCCTGGCGCAGTCGTTGAGCGTTGCGGATGCGCACTGGATTTCACTGTTGCCAGCGATGGAGGGCCTGATTGTGCCCAGCAAATTTTATGGCGTCGCGGCGGCCGGGCGCCCGATCATCGCCGTGACCGATCCGGCCGGAGAAATCGCCGAACTTGTTGGGCGTAGTCAATGCGGCGCGGTGGTCGCGCCGGGCGACGGGCGCGCGCTCGCCCGGGTGATCCGCGAGTTTAAGCATGACCGCGCGAAGCTTGCGCAGATGGGAAGCAAGGCGCGCGCGCTGCTCGATCAGTCATTCCGCAGGAAAGCTGCGTTCGAATGCTGGGAACGGTTGTTGTGGAGGGTTGAATGCGAGTCGAAGGAAACAAATGTCCAGGCAGGGGCATAGCTGCGCGAGCGGCATAAGGGAGTTGGTCTCGATGGAAGAACGCATCTGGGTCGCCGGCCATCGCGGCATGGTTGGTTCGGCGATTACGCGCCTGCTCGAATCGCAAGGTCGCAAGGTGCTCACCGTTGATCGCTCGACTCTCGATTTAAGGCGCCAGCGCGAACTTGAAATCTGGCTGCGCGCCAATCGGCCGACGGCGATCATTTTCGCGGCGGCCAAGGTCGGCGGCATCCTCGCCAACAGCTCTTATCCCGCCGACTTCATTTACGACAATCTGACGATTCAGACGAATGTCATCGATGGCGCGCATAAGGCCGGCGTTGATCGCTTGGTCTTTCTCGGCTCCTCCTGCATTTATCCAAGGTTCGCGCCGCAGCCGATCGTCGAATCGTCGCTGATGACCGGCCCGTTGGAGCCGACCAATGAATGGTACGCGATCGCCAAGATCGCCGGCGTCATGACCTGCCAGGCGTACAGACGCCAACATGGCCGGCGATATATTTCTGTGATGCCGTGCAATCTCTACGGACCGAACGACAATTTCGATCTGCAGACCGGCCACGTCCTGCCGGCGCTCATGCGCAAATTTCACGAAGCGAAACTCGGCCGCGCGCCGGAAGTCGTCGTCTGGGGCACGGGCGCGCCATTGCGCGAATTCATGCATGTCGACGACCTCGCCAGGGGCGTCGTGTGCTGCCTCGACTTTTATGACGAATATGAACATATCAATTGCGGCCCCGGCTTGGATCATACGATCCGCGACATCGCCGAAACCATCGCCCGCGTCGTCGGATATGACGGGAGCCTGGTCTTCGACACCAGCAAGCCTGACGGGACTCCCCGTAAGATCATGGACTCAAGCCGGATCCGGGCGCTGGGGTGGAGGCCGGAAATTGCGCTCGAAGAAGGCCTTGCATCGACCTATCAGTGGTATCTTCGGCATGTGGCGGACAGCGCGGAAGCGCAGACGCAAGAAGCTTGAGCCCCCACAGGGGGCGGGAGCGGCCGTCGCTTCGGCCGCGCCTATTTATGGCCGGGAACGACGCGTAATATGATTGCGAAGGATGCGCGTCCAACATTCTGGGTATAGAGCGAAAGGCCATGGCGATTGATCTGTCGACTCTTGTGAAGCAGTCCCCCGCGCAAGTTTCGACCGCGCTCGACGAAGAGGTCGTGATACTGAATCTCGAAAACTCGCTCTACTTCGGCCTGGAAGGCGTCGCGGCCTGCATCTGGAACGCCATCAAGGAGCCGACGAACGCCGCCGAGATTTGCCGAGAAGTGACGGAACAGTTCGATGTCGGCGAAGAACAATGCCGCAGGGACGTCATAGAGTTTCTTGAAGAGCTCGCGTCCGCAGGGCTGATCGAAACGCTTTCGACGAAAGCCGACCCATAAGCGTCAAGGGGCGGGCCGTCGACGGAGTCGCGATCCGGACATGCGCTTGTTGTCGTTCCCCCGCACGCATAGGATGCGCGCGCATATGGAGGCGTTCCTTGCGCAAATATGAAGTCATCGGCCTGATGTATACGCGCAGTTGTCCGCTCGCATGCGCACATTGCATCACGGAGTCGTCTCCGCAGGTTAAAGAGCGGATGCGTTTGCAGCACGCCAGAACCTATGTGCAAGCGATCGCGAGATTTGGTTCAATGCTGTGCTTCACCGGCGGCGAACCTTTTCTCTATCACCGGGAAGTCGCCACGCTCATCGGCGAGGCGAAGTCATTTGGATTGGAAACGTCGATCGTAACGGGCGCCGGCTGGGTTCGCGGGGAAAGCCGGACGCGGGCGCGCATCGCGGAGATGGTCGAAGCCGGCCTCAACGACCTGTGTATTTCATGGGACCAATATCACGAAGCCTTTTCAAGCCGCGAGCGCGCCGTGATGTTGGCCCGAATCGCGACAGAGGCGGGGCTCGGCGTCAAGGTTCGCAGCGTCATCTCGGCGACTCGATCGAGCGAAGAAGATCATCAGGCGTTTGCGGGACTGCCTGTCGAGTTGCAAACAAACCAAATCGTCCAATTGGGACGCGCCGAATCGCTTCCGGCCTCGCATTTCCTATTCTCCGACGAGCCGCCCAAAGGCGTGTGCGGCGTCGTTTTCTCTCCGATCGTCGAACCCGACGGCAAAGTTTACGCGTGCTGCGGTCCGTCTCACTACAGCCGAAAGCCGTCGCCCCTTTTCCTCGGCGATGCCGCCGTCGAACCGCTCGACGACATATTGCAGCGAGGGCTCAACGACCCAATTCTGGAAATCATCTACAATCTGGGGCCATACGGGCTTTATCATCTCCTGATGGATGAACCGATCGGCCGCGAGAGATTCGAGAAGCGCCAGACCTATTCGGGGATTTGCGAATTATGCCTCGACATCACCGGCAATCCTGAACTGGTGCAGGTTTTGCGCGAGAGACTCAGCGGGAAGGACGCTCAAAGACTTGTCCTCGCGTCCGCGCTGTGGCGAAAGGAAAGGGACCGCGCCAAGTCTGTCCCCGACGCCAATCAGGCACCATGCGCGCCTTGATGACCCGAGGCGGCGACACACTTTTGCCAGACGTCGGTTCCCGACCCCAGCTCAACCCAATATTAAACTGATTATTGAGGTTCTTAGTATGGTGTTTAAACTCCCAAGAAGTCCGTCAGGATTTCCAGCGAGACCAATGGCCTGGGTGATGTCCTTGAGATCTCCATATTTCTCTATCGTCGGACGGCGATAAGGTTGTTTTGCCGCTCGTTCGCCATCGGTCCGGAGAGGCGTCGCGCCTCTTGAGCCTTTGCCTGTGTCATTCATCGCCTAGCGTCTCCATTAGAATACGCCGTTACGCCGAATGGCGTCTTTTTCCCGAGAATAAGCAAGCCTAGCGAAGTTGCAATCCGATATCTATAACAGCGTTCATGCGCGCAACGGCGACATTGGCGGTTCGCGCGGCCCTGCGATCAGTCTTCGTTGGCGAGACGCGAAGGCGGATCGCTCGATCGCCAAGAGGGACATCACAGATTCGAACATGGCCAGCGACTCCCCCTTTGTCTACGATGTCTATGGCCTGACCTTGATGAGCGATATTCGATTGATTCTGCCGGAAGTCCGTTCCGGAATTTATGGCGAGGACGAGCTTGTCCGTATCGAGAGCGTCGGGTCCGAAGCCATGCCCTCGGTTTCAGACGAGGACTTTGATCCCGATCCCTGGTTTCACCAAAGGATTCTCAGCGGCGGCGCGCTCTATCTGTGCTGGAGGAATTGGTTCGATCTGATCGTTTCGGCGGACGGCGCGAAGGTGCTGTGTCGCAATCTCAGCGATCGCCCCCTCGAATTTTTCGACGCCTATCTGACCAATTTCTCGGTCAGCGCCGCGCTCATCCAGCGCGGTGAAGAGTCGCTTCACGCGACCGCGGTCGACATCGGCGGGCGCGCGATCGGCCTGCTCGGCGCCTGCGGCGCGGGCAAATCCACATTGGCGTCATTCCTGAGAGTGAGAGGCGGAGAGATCGTCACCGACGACATGCTTCGCCTGACGATCGATGGCGACGCGGTCCTGGCGCATCCCGGCCCCCATCGGCTGAAGCTGTTCGAAGCGGCGGCGAAACTGTTTCTTCCCGAAGCGACGATCTCGGGAAGATGGAGTCCGATCGGCGACAAGTTCATTTATGATCTCGATGATTCGATGAAGACGCGTTCGACGAGTCGTCTTGCGGCGCTCTATTATCTCCAGGCGCCGGAACGGCTGGACGATGACGCCGTCCTGCTCGAGAGATTGAGCGGTGTCGATCTGTTTCGCACGATCGGCGCTTCGACGATGATCAACGCCTTGGACAGGCCGGGACGGGCGGAACATCATTTTCGTTTCGTCAACGGCTTCGCGAACCGACTTCCGGTCTTTCGACTGACCTATCCGCGCAGCTTCGACGTTTTCGATGA
Organism: Methylocystis sp.; assembly: GCA_051061375.1. Lineage (GTDB taxonomy): Bacteria > Pseudomonadota > Alphaproteobacteria > Rhizobiales > Beijerinckiaceae > Methylocystis. The sequence goes on from JBPFDW010000030.1 coordinate 255,821, forward strand.
GGTCGCCGAAAAAATCCTCGCTTCGGCGCCGGCATGAACCTGTTCGCGACGGTTCGGCGGCTGACGCTTCGCGACTGGCGGCTGTTCGTTCAGGCGCTAGCAACGCTCGCGGTCTGCCGGGCGCGGTTGCGTCATCAGGATTTCGCCTCGGCGCGCGCCTGGGCGTCGCGCAAGGGGCGCGGCGCCGCGCCGATCAACAGGCTTGTATGGTCGATCGAGGCCGCTTCCAAGAGGATGAAGGGGACGACCTGTCTCGCAAAGGCGCTCGCGCTCCAGCGGCTGCTCGCACAAAACGGGCATGACTCGGAATTGCGCATTGGCGTCGATAAGTCCGAAGCGCGTCTCACCGCGCATGCCTGGCTTGTCTGTCGCGGGCAGGTGCTCGTCGGCGGCGCCGAAATCGGCGCGCACAGACTTCTCGCGGCCTGGCCGTCGCGCGACGCGCCGGCGCGAAACGGATAAATGAGCTTTCTCGCCGTGTTCAATGCCGACGGCGCGCCGGTTGACGGCGAATTGATTGGCGCGGCAAACGACTGGACCATGTTGAGTCCGTCCCCTCCGATCGCTTTGATCAGGCGGACGCCCGACTCGGATCGGGAATCGAAAGACGCGCGCGACGACGTCGAGCTGGACGGCCAGTTCCATTTGCTCGGCCGAATCAGGCTCGACCGGCGGGATGAGCTTCGTGCTCTCCTTGGCGCCTCGGAAGCGGATTCGGACGCGCTTCTTTGTCTGAAGGCCTATGCCCTTTGGGGCGCGGATTGCGTCGAGCGCCTCTACGGCGATTTTTGTTTCGTCCTCTGGGACGAGGGGCGGCGGCGGCTCTTTTGCGCGCGGGATCAGCTAGGCGTCAGGCCGCTGTTTCATGCGCGCGCGGGAGCGACCTGGTTGGTCGGCGATTCGCTCGACGCCGTCGCGCGCCAGTCGGGGTTGAGCCAAGACCTGGACGATTTCTGGATCGCTGATTTTCTGACCGGACCCTACTGCCTCGATATCGACAGGACCGTCTACAAGCACGTCAAGCGATTGCCGCCGGCGCACACGCTTGCCGTGTCTCGAGACGCCGGCGTTGTGAAAAGATACTGGACGCTCGACCTGAAGGAGCCGATCCATTACCGCCGTCCGAGCCAATATGTCGATCACTTCCGCCATGTCCTCGCGCGCGCGATCAAGGATCGGCTTCCGGATGCTGGCCCCGTCGGCGTCTCGATGAGCGGCGGACTGGATTCGACCACGCTTGCGGCAACGGCCGTGGAGATCGCGGGCGACGCCTCCAGGGTCGTCGCCTTCACGAATGTCTTCGAGCATCTACTTCCCGACGAGGAGGCGCATTTCAGCGCTTTGGTGGCGAAGCGTCTCGGGATCGCGCATAGGATTTTCGCTGTCGACGATCAAATCGAGCCGCAATCGAGCGAGCGCTTCGCTTCCTCTCAGGAGCCCGGCGGACCGCCGGTGCGCCGCAGCGCCGCCAAACTGGAAATGGCGCGTCACGCCAATGTCTGGTTTTTTGGCGAAGGGCCGGATAATGCGCTCACGTTCGAATGGCGCGCGCATCTGCGCTGGCTCGCGAAACGTCGCGATTGGCTACGTCTCGCATCGACCATCGGCCGATATGTTCGCGGGAAGGAGATGCGCGAATGGCTGATGACGATCGACAATCTGCGCTTGCCTGCGCCGCCGATGAATCTGCTCCCTTGGACGCGCTTTCCCGAATGGCTCGACAGGGGCCTTATCGAAAATCTGAATCTCGCGGCGCGGGCCGAGAATGGGCTCGGCCGACCGTTTGTCGGCGATAGCTGGCGGCCGAGCGCCTGCGCGTCCTTTGCCAGCCCGATTTGGCAGGCCTATTTCGAACATTTCGATCCAGTGCTTTCCGGATCGTCCCTGGACGCGCGTCACCCTTACGCCGATCTGGAGGTGCTGACCTTCATGCTGCGCACGCCGCCGATTCCGTGGGGACGACGCAAGCGTCTGATCCGCGAGGCGATGAAGGGCGTTCTGCCCGGCGATGTGCTCAAGCGGGACAAGGCGCCGCTCGTCGCCGGTCCGCGAAAGGGGTTAGGCGGCGGCGCGCCTTCGTCGCTATCGATCGATTCGACGCTGCGCAAATTCATCGATCCGTCTAAGCTTTCCGACAAGACGGTCGAGATTGGATCGCTCGAAAAGATTTGCGCCTTGGACGCCTGGCTGAAGGGCCGATAGATGGAGCCTGCGTTGGAGCCGGAATTCGATTTCCTGTGCGCGCTGGTTCGCCCGCATCCGGACCATCGTCGAGCGTCGCAACTCGCCGGCAACGGTTTGAACTTTGCGCAAGTCGAGCGTCTCGCCGCGGCGCATGGCGTGCGTCCTCTCCTCCTCGGCGCATTGAACGCAGGCGCGAACCCCGGAGATTTCGGCGAACTGCCGAAAATCCTGCAGCGCTTTTGGCGCGCCCATGCGGCGCGAAATCTTTACGCGGCCGGCGAAGTCGGACGTATCGCCGATTGTTTCGAGGGGCGCGGCATTGGATTCGCCACTTTCAAAGGCGTCGCTCTGTCAGCGACGCTCTATGGCGACATTTCGCGCCGGGAGTTCAATGATATCGACATCATCGTGCGCCCGAGCGACCTCGACGCCGCTCAATCGGCGCTCGAATCCTGCGGCTATCGCGCGGCGCAAGGGAATGGCCGGGAATGGCGCAAGGCCTTCCTTGGCTATCAGCGCCAATATGTGTTCGTGCGCGCACAGTCGACTTTGGCGGTCGATCTTCACTGGGATTTCTTCCCCCATGACTTCGCTTTTCCGCTCAAGCCGTCGGACATTTGGCGCAGACTGGATCATGTGTCGATCGCCGGGCGAATGGTTCCGACCCTCGATTCCGAAACGCTCGCGATCTATCTCATCGGCCACGGCGCCAAGGAAGGCTGGAAAAGTTTGGGCTGGGTTTGCGATGTCGCCGCTTTTTACGTGCGGGCTCCCGAAGTTGACTGGGCAGGCCATTTTCATCGTCTCGACCGCGGCGACCGCATGCGCCTGCAGGTCGGGCTCCTGCTCGCGACGAAGCTGCTGGGCGTCAGGGTGCGGGAAGATGTGTTGAACGACGCGTGCGGCGACGCGAAGGTCGGATCGCAGTTGGCCTTTGCCCTGCGCCGCCTGGCCTGCGCCGCCGAGCCGATGGATCCGCGTGCTGATTTCTCGCTCGCGGGCGCCGGAATCTGTCGCGGCTTTCGAGAGAGGGCGCGGGCGCTGTGGCTCCTCGCCGTCACCAGGACAGCGAGCGACTACAACGCAATTCCTTTGCCGCGCCCGCTCTGGAGGCTCTATCACCTGATCAGACCGTTCCGGCTTGCGTTCAAGATATTGATGCTTCGGATCGAAGCTCGGGAGCAGAAGCAATCGTCGCGACTCGCGGCGCATCCCGGCGGGGATTCCGGTCCGCGCATGGAAGCGCTTCGAGACGACTTAGGCAGAGGCTAGCCGTGGCGCGTCGTCACTTGCCGACCTCAAAGTCGCATTTGCGAGCGAGACTGGCCGCCACGGATTTGCTTTGGGCGGCGGCGGCGCCAGTGATCGCTCTCGCACTGCGCGATCCGAGCCTTCTCGATCCAGGCGATTTCCCGCAAAAAGTTCCGGCGACATATCTTTATGTTTTGGTCGCGATTCTTTGCGCGATTCCCGCCTTGCTCGCCTGTCGGGTCAGTGATGGTCTGAATCATTTGGTTTCCGTTCAAGACGCGCTCGCCGTCTGCGGCGCCGTCGCGCTGGCGGTCGCGTCGAGCAGCTTCATTCTCTTCGTTTTCACACGTCTCGACGGCGTCCCGCGATCGACGCCGTTGATTTATGGACTCGTGTTTGGCGGCGGACTGATGGTCGACCGCGCCGTCGCAACGCTCTTTCATCAGAAGGCGTGGAAAGAAGAACCGCTGTGGGCGGAGACGGCCGCTTCGCCGCATATCCCGCGTCGACTCATTATTGTCGGCGCGGACCGCTTCGCGTCGCTCACGATCAGATTGCTGGACCATCAGCGCCCACGAACCTTTCAAGTCATCGCAGCGGTCGACACGCGTCCGAACTTCGTCGGACGAAGCATCTGCGGCGTCAAAATCGTCGGGCTCGTTCAGGAGCTGGAAGGCATTCTGGATGAATACGCCGTTCACGGCGTCGACGTCGACGAAATCTGGGTTTCGGACGAGGCGAGCGGCGTTCCCGACGATCTGATCGAGAAGGCGGCCGAGGATTGCGATCGTCGCGGAAAAAAAATCTTTAGAATATCGGAGGCGCTGAATTTGTCGCCTTCGCGGGGCGTAAGATCTCAACTCTCAAACAGCGCCGCGCTCCCTTCCGTCGAGATTGGCGACTATTTTAAGTTCAAGCGCGCGATCGATATTTTCGTGGCGATAATCCTGCTGGTCTTGCTCATGCCGCTGACATTTGTCGCGGCCTATCTGGCGTTGCTTGACGTTGGAGCGCCAGTGATCTTCTGGCAGCAAAGGGTCGGACGAAACGGACGTAAATTCCTGCTTTACAAATTTCGCACCTATCCGGCGCCTTTCGATAAGGATGGCGAAAGGATTCCCGACAATCAGCGACTGTCGAAAATCGGACGCATGATGCGCGCGGCGCGTCTAGATGAAATCCCGCAGCTCCTCAACGTTCTGGTCGGGGATATGTCGCTGATCGGGCCAAGGCCGCTGCTGCCGCAAGACCAGCCCAGCGATCCGCGCATTCGCTTGCTGGTGCGTCCAGGCATCACCGGCTGGGCGCAGCTGAATGGCGGAAGGACCGTCACCGCCAAGGAGAAAGACGCGCTGGATATTTGGTATATCCGGCACGCCTCCTTATGGCTCGATCTAAGAATCGCGGCCCAGACGCTGCTGATCGCCTTCACCGGAGAAAAGATAAACGCTTCGGCGATCGCGCAGGCGCTGCGCTGGCGTGAGGAAAATCTCGCATCGGACCCCGCCTTCGTCGGCCGAGAGGAGGCCGACTCGGCGGGAGCCGTCGGGGCCTCGACGCAAGCGCCTCGCTGAGGCGGCGGTTGCGCGGGCTCTGACTCAGAGCGCCGGACTGAGAAGGTCGGCGCCCCAGTTGAAATGATAGTTGACGCCGGCGCGGACGACGACGCCGTCGAATACCACCTTCGTTACGGGGATATTGGCCCAGAGAAGGCCGCCCGGCGCGATGCGGTCGGCGCTTGACGCGCCGCGGGCGCAGGCGCCGCCGGATGTGTTCGTCGCCTGGCTCGAGCAGAAGGTCGCCAGCGGCGACGACATGAGATCGACGTTGCCGAGATTGTAATAGAGGCCTTCCGCCCTGGCGCTCCAATTGTCGGCGAACATCCATTCGACGCCGCCGCCCGCCGCCCAGCCGGCCATGAAACCGGAATAGCCGGCGCCGCCGAACGCGGCGGGATTGGCGTAGTTCCAGGCGGTGACGCCCACATCGTTCTGGCGCTGGATGCTCGACGTATTGAAATGCGCGGCGGAGGCGTAGACGTCGCCATAAGCGAGACCGCCCGTGCCATAGGCCAGAAGCGTGTCGGCGATCGCATAGCCGAGCCGGCCGCGGAAAGTGCCCATCCAGCGGGTTCCCGCGGAGACCGCGCCGCCGCCGATGGTCTGGCGGGTCAGCACAAGCGACTCCAGCCCGCCGTTCTCCTCCTTGTCGATATAGCCCGCGCTTTCGACGAGAGCGCCGGCATAGGCGCCCTTGCCGCGAAACAGCGTTCCCTGAATATCCGTTTCGAGGCCGAGCACGACGTTTGATTCGTCCTGATAGTTCCAGCCGATCTGGCCGCCGCCAATGAAGCCGTTGCGGCTGACATTGGCGATTCCGGTGTTGGCGCCCGCGGCCGCGCCCGGCAGGAACAGATTCCACCAGGCCGCGTTGTCTTCCGGCGGCTCCTCGTCGATGATTTTCTCGTTCCACAGCGCGGCGAATTGGTCGCCGAAGCCGTTGGGGCTGACGCGGGCGCCGGTTTTCGCGCCCCAGCCGTAACCCGCGTTGAGTCCGGCATAGAGACCGGCCCATCTGCGCGGGGCGGGCGCATCGGCGCTTGGCCGCGCGGGTTCGTCCGGCGCCAACGCCATCCAGCCGCCGGGCTCGGCGCCGAAATTCCATTTCATGCCGGCGTAGAAGGCGGTGGGCGGGCCGACCGACACCATCTTCGGATTGAAGAAATTCGCGAAGTTGATCGAGTCGGTTTCGAAAAACGTGCCGAAATTGCGCGACCGCGTATTCGTCACATTCTCGATCAGCGCATAGAGCTGCAGATAGGGCGTCAGGTCGTAGGACGTGCGCAGGTTCAGAAGGCCGTAAGGCGACAGCGTGCCGAACTGATTGGCCCAATCGCCGACGAGATAGGGGCCGCTGGCATAGACGAAGTCGCCGCCCACCCGCCATTTCGGCGTCACCGAATAATCGACGCCGGTCTTGAAGCGGTGGTGCGCGATCGACGGCAGCGAGGCGCCCGGCTTGACCAGAACGCCCGTCGCGCCGACCGCCATCACCGCGGGGTTGCCCGGCGCGCCGAGAATATTCTCTGAATTGAAATAGGCGTCGGTCAGCGTGTAATTCACATAGGCCGACATGCGCTCGCCAGCGTAGCGCATGGAGAACTCAACGCCTTGACGCACGGTGTTGCCGGCGTTGGTGAAGTAGCCGCGGCCCATGATTTGGCTGGGAATGCTCAAAATGTCGTCAAAGACATTGGTGCGGAAGATTCCCGCCGACCACTGAACGGTTCCGGGGAATCGGTACAACATGTCGGGCAGGGCTTCGGCCGGTCTGAAGCCGCCGCGCAGGCCCATGTCGATCGTGTTCGACGTCACTTGCTTGAGCGGCGGATCGGACACCAGGAAGGCGTCGATCACGCAGGGGCGGTTCGGGTCCGAGCAGCCGAGCTCCAGGGGCGTCGGGGCGCGGTTGGCGACCGAATAGCTGGCGAAGGCGGCGATCTGCGGCGTGATCTTATAGGTCAGGCCGCCCATCGGATTGACGTGATTGAAGATATGGGTCGCGTTCAGCGCCGTGCCGGTGTTGTCGTACATCTGGACGCTGGCGCGGTTGAAGCGAAAGCCGCCGGTGACAGTGAGCTGGTCGGTCAGATCGAGCGCATCGAGCGCATAGGCGCCGAGGTAATAGTTCGAGACGTTGAGGCTGACCGGCGCGATGCCGGCGGCGGGCGAGTTGGTGAAATAGTTGAAGCCGGTGACCGTGAAGTCACGGTTGATGATTCCGAGTTCCTGATTCGCCTTAAAGCCCGTGTAACCGTGCTCCAGGTTGACGCCGATGGTGAATCTGTTCGGAAAGCCGAGTATCCTGTCGGTGTTGTTGAGCTGCCCGGTGAAGCCCAGCGTATTGATCTTCGTCCAGGTGCGGTCGATCGCGCCGAGCGCCGGACCCAGGATCAGCTCGTTTCCGGTATTGAAAAAATTCGGGACGTTGGTGGGCTGGTCGTCGTCGGTCGTGCAAAACTCCTCTCCGCCCTCGCATTCGAACTCGGTCGTATTGCCGTCGACGCGCGCCTGATTGTAGCCGCGATAATGAATGTCGCCGAGCAGCTTGGTCGTCGGGCTGACGTCGACCTGTCCGTTGAGGTCGAACATCATCACCTGATTTTTGTAGGTCTGCGGCGTCGTATAGGTCGAACTCTTGTCGCCCGCGACCATCTCCACCGGCGCCGGCCCCGAGGCCCCGAAACGATTCGAGCCGAGCGTCGCATTGGCGTGAATCTCGACGCTTTCGGCGCGATAGCCGATGTCGCCATAGAAGCGCTTGATCTGCGAGCCGGAAAAATAGCGATAGCCGGAGTCGCCCGACGCCTCGCCGGCGGCGTAGAGGGCGAAATCCGCGATCTTGCGTCCATATTGGAACACGCCCTGGCGGCGGTTGAAGGAGCCGCCGCGGATGTCGAGTTCCGATCCCTGCCAGGTGAAGCCGTTCTTCATGTCGAGAACGATGGCGCCGCCAACGGCGTTCAAACCATAAAGCGGGTTGCCGGTCTCGATCGCGACGCGGTCGATGGCGACGCTCGGGATCAGGTCCCAATTGACCGTGTCGCCCCACATCTCATTGATGCGGACGCCGTTTTGGAACACGGCGAGGCCCTGCGGCACGCCGGCGTAGGGCGAAGCGACGAAGCCGCGATAATCGACCTCGGGGAAGGAAGGATTGCCGCCGACATCGTTGATGATCACGCCGGGGGCGGTGCGTTGCAGCGCCCCGCCGAGGTCGAACTGGCGGGTGTTGGCGATTTCCTTGCTGTCGACGACGTGAACGGAAGCGGGCACCGGATAGTTCACCAGCGGCGAGACATAGGGCGCCGGCGCGGGCGCGGTTTGGGCGATCCTGGGCGCGGGCGCCGCCACGGTCGAGCGCTGCGGCGCGGGCGCGGCGGCGGCTGGCGCGGGACGGGAGGAAGAGCGGAGCGGCGTGGCGCCGACCTCGATCGTCGGGAGCGACTGCTGGGCATAAGCGGCCCCGGAGGCGAGCGAGACGGAAAGCGCGATGAAGGAAACGTGTTTTTTGGAACCGGTCATTTCTGCCCCATGCGTTATGTGGGCGTTTATACCGTCAGAAATGACTTTCCGTCCCTCGTCAGCCTGGCCGTAGAGCTAAAATTTCAAAGGTGTGACATGCTGTCTACACTTCTGAAAAATAACGGTTTTTGCGGGTCATAATCCCGTGATGATCGGGAATTTATCCCGACGTGAAGACATGTGATTTGAAGACTTCAAACATCGTGCTGATCGGGCGGTGGGTCAGATTGAATTTCAGCTCGTGACCCGAAGCGGTCTCGAGGTGGCAACGACCCCGGTTCGAACGGTTGAGAACTGTGATCTATGTGCCGCTTGATACCTGGAACGCTAATCGAATAGATAAGCAAGAATCTGTGAAACACGCTGAATTACAAATTTAAGGCGAGGCGCGCGTTGCAGCGTTAATGAAACAACAGCGCGAGCCAGATTTTTTTGCACTGCGCTATGCCAGTAAGGGGTTGCTTGGGGTGTCCATTCTTGCCCCGCTGCGCGATAGGCTGCCACCGCTTCCTCAAGAAGCGCTGTTCCACTTTCTCGCACCCCTAGCGCGCTAAGCGCGTTGCCGAGATTGTTCTGTGTCATCGCCCAATCGAACGGAACCCGATCGCGCGTCCTTTCCTGGAGCGCCGCTCGATGGGCTGCCACCGCTTCCTCAAGACGCGCTGTTCCACTTTCTCGCTCGCCGAGCGCCCTGAGCGCGTTGCCAAGATTGTTCTGTGTCCTCGCCCAATCGAGCGGAACCCGATCGCGCGTCCATTCCTGGAGCGCCGCACGGTAAGCCGCCACCGCTTCCTCAAGACGCGCAGTTCCCTTCTCGCGAGTCCCAAGTTCTTGGAGCGCGTTGCCCAGATTGTTCTGCGTCATCGCCCAATCGAGCGGAGCCCGCTCCCGCGTCCGTTCCTCCAGCGCCGCGCGAAAGGCCGAAAGCGCCTGTTCTAGTCGCATTGTCTCATATTCGCGTTCGCCCGGAACCCTGAACAAATTGCGCGCAATTCGCCTGCAGGACGGCATAATTTCACGATCGCGCTCGCCGAGTGCCCTGAGCGCGTTGCCGAGGTTGTTCTGAATCAGTGCCCACTCGAGTGGTGCCCGATCTCGCGTTGCTTCCTCAAGCGCTGCTCGATAGGCCGCCACGGCCTCCTCAAGGCGCGCCGTTCCGTTCTCGCGTTCACCCAAGGTCACGAGCGCGTTGCCGATATTCATCTGCGTCATCGCCCAAGCGAGAGGAACCCGTTCACGCGTCCGTTCTTGGTGCGCCGCTCGATAGGCCACTATCGCCTCCTCAAGATGCGCTGTTCCACTTTCTCGCTCGCCTACGGTTGCCAGCGCGACGCCGAGATTGGACTGAGCCTGCGCCCAATCGAGCGGAACCCTATCACGCGTCTTTTCCTCCAGCGCCGCGCGACAGGCGGCGATGGAGACCAACAGCGCCGCGTTGTCACCGGCTTGGTCTCCCTCCTTGTAAAACTCCGAAGCCTTGCGTAGGAGGTAAGCCCCTATCGCGTCCGTCGTTTCCACGCCTTCGATTCTCGCCATGACACGCAGCTTTTCAGCGGCGGCCTCGCCATTAAAGGCGCGCTTATCGTATTTGATCGCGTCTTCGACGAGGCGCAGGTTGACCTGCTTTTCGGCCTCTTGCCGTCGTGCCAGCTCGGCCATGAAGGGCTCTGAGGCCTCGTCGAGGCGGCCGGCGTCAAACAGGCCCTCGGCCTTTTCGACCAAGCGCTGATAGGCTTCGCCTTCACTGGTTCCGATCGCCCGTTCGTGGGCGATGTCAGCCGTCCATTGGTCGAGCCAAGGGACGAGATCGTCGCGCCCAAGCCCCAAGCCGCCGAGCCGTTCGACGATTGCGCGCACCGCCGCTTCTGGGATGCCTTGGTCTTCAGCGCGTTGCAGCGCGCCCGACCGACGGACGAAGTCGTAAATTTCGCCCAGCTGGGCGTTGTTTAATTTTGTTTGCTGTAAAAGCGCTTCGGTGTTTGCCTTGGTGGCGTCTGCCGTTTGCTTGGTGTCCTCGACTAACGTCCGCGTCGAGTCCGGCCTCTGCTCAAGCGCACCCTTGAGAAAAGTTCGAATGCCCTTGTAAACTTCGTCAGTGGTGTCTGCGACCTTGCAGATATTGATGTGATCACGGCCGATCGGAACCGGATCGGGTCCGGCGAGACCCGGATTCGCGCTGCCGGAAGTTACGACCTTCCCGGCAGCTCCGCCCACGATTTTACCAGCGATGAACCCGACGACTTTTCCGGCCTTTTCGCCGAGGAACTTCGCGGCGAACGCGCTGACAGGCTCCTCGACGTCAACGCTGTCGTTTTCGTAATAGACCTCGTGGCGTATACGGCCATTGTTAGCGGCGACGTAGTTTCGATAGTCATTGGAAATGTCGCCCAGTTTGGATGAGTTCGCGACCAAGTCTTTCATCGTATCGCTAACGAGCCATCCGAACCTGCTGGCGATCGTGGCCATCGTAGAGCCGTCATGAGGCGTCGCGAGAAAAACGACGCCGGCGATCCGGTCGAGGAAAGCGCCTGTTGGCGTATCAACCTCGCGAACGCTTCTGGCTTTCAGGATGAGTTTCTTGACGATAACGCCGCCAAGGCTATGACAGACGAAAACGATCGGCGTCTCGCCGGCGCGTAGGCTTTCGTCGGTTTGCAGTGTTTTGCTCACGGCGACCGCCGCTTGCTCGATCGGCCAGCCCTTGCTCCAGCCCATTTTGTCGGCGGGATAGCGCACCGTATAAGCCGCGAGACCAGGGATTTCCTTCAACAGCCAATCAGGCCAGAACCTGTGGTCCGTCTCGCTCGCCTTGTATGTCCAAGTGTCCCTCGGGCCGCCGCCAAGCCCATGCACAAAAACGACGTTCAAGGACGGATTGTCGGCGCTTTCGGAAAGCCGCTCAATACCCACTTTACCCATGCGGAATCGCCAACAATTTCGATTATAAAACAGCCGCGATCCGCGCATCTAAACGCGAAATGGTGCGCATGTCACTTTGCAAGTCCGACTGTCAACGCGGTTTCGATGTTTGCGGCGTTTTTTGCGTGAAGCTTTTTTGAATTTCGCCTGAAGGGCCGCAAATGGCGCTCTGCGGAATTCAAATCGACCCGCTCTACCTTTGATCCACATCAACACTCCGCGCGGCGGTGTAAGCCCCCCAATCGCCGCAGCGCGCGCGGCGCTACTCGCCCTCGACCGGGAGCTTCGAGGCGAGCAATTTGTCGACGCGGCGGCCGTCGAGGTCGACGACCTCGAAGCGCCAGCCGAGCTTGTCGACGGTTTCGCCAAGCGTCGGGAAGCGGAGCAGCCCGTCGAGCACGAGGCCGGCGACGGTTTCGAAACTCCTGTTCTCTGGCAGCGTCACGTGCAGGAGTTCGGCCATTTCGTCGACCGGCATCCAGCCGGCGAGCAGCCAGCTGCCGTCTTCGCGCCTGACCGCCTCCGGCTCGTCATCGCCTTCGTTGGACCTGAAGGCGCCGGCGATCGCGTCGAGAATGTCGGCGGGCGTCACCACGCCTTCGAAATGGCCGTATTCGTCATGGACCAGCGCCATCGGCGTCTCGGCTTCGCGCAGCACGTTCAGCGCGTCGAGCGCGTCGATCGAATCGGGCACGACCGGCGCCGGCCGCACATGGGCTTCGAGATCGAGCGGTTCGCCCCTCAGCGCCGGCCCCAGCAGCTCGCGAATGAGCAACACGCCGATCATGTCGTCCATGTCGCCGCGGCTGACGGGCAGGCGCGCATGCGTCGTCTCGACAAGCTTCTGGCGCAAGACATCGTCCGGCTCGCTGAGATCGAGCCAATCCACCTCGGTGCGCGGCGTCATCAAGGCGCGCGCGGCGCGATCGCCAAGACGCAGCACGCCTGCGATCATCTGCTGCTCATGGGCTTCGATCGAGCCCGCCGAATGCGCCTCGGCGACAAGGGTCCTGATCTCCTCGTCGGTCACGCCGGCCTGCAGCTCGTTCGACTGGCCGACGAGCAGCAGCACCAGCCGCGTCGACGCATCCAGCAGCCAGACGACCGGCGCGCCGAGCGTCGACAGCAAGGCCATCGGCGCGGCCATCCGGCAGGCGATGGCTTCCGCGTGGCGCAGGGCGATGCTTTTGGGCAGCAATTCGCCGATCACCACCGACAGATAGGTGATGAAGCCGATGACGCCGCCATAGCCGATCCAATCCGCCGCCGTCCCCGACAGGCCCAGCGCGCGCAATTCCTGAGAGAGTTTCTGACCGAGCGCCGCGCCGGAAAAGGCGCCGGCGAGAACGCCGACGAGGGTAATCCCGATCTGCACCGTGGAGAGGAAACGTCCCGGATTTTCAGCAAGCGCCAGAGCGGCGGCGGCCCCGCGGCGCCCTTCCGCGGCCATGGTCTTCAGGCGAATTTTGCGCGACGAAACGATCGCCAGCTCCGACAACGAGAAAATCCCGTTGATGACGATCAATACAAGCGCGACGGCGAGCTCGAACATGCGTCCTGATAGGGCATTCCGCCCAGGCGCTCAATCACGCGCCGCGATTTCGATCTTCTTGATCACCCGCTCCGGCTCGGGGCGCGCCAGATCGATGGACAGCAGCCCGTTGACGAGATCGGCGCCCAGCACCTGCATGCCCTCGGCCAGAAGAAAGGCGCGCTGGAACTGCCTCGCGGCGATGCCGCGATGCAGAAAATGCCGTTCCCGCTCCTCGGTCTGGCGCCCGCGGATGACGAGCTGGTTCTCTTCCAGGGAGACGTCGAGCTGGTCGCGGGTGAAGCCGGCGACGGCGAGCGTGATCCGGAGCCGTTCGGGGGCGCGCTCGTCGCGCGGAAGGCGCTCGATATTATAGGGCGGGTAGCCGTCGGAGGCGGTGCGGGCGACCCGGTCGAGCGCCCGTTCGATCTCATCGAATCCGAGCAGGAACGGCGAATTGAGCGGCGGACGCGACATTTCACTGAAGCCCTGTTGGCGCCTCTTCGGCCGGCGCCCGTGAAGCGCTCCGGCTACAGCTATATGGCCGAGCGCGCCGCGGCGTTCAAGCGCGGCCGATGCGCCCAAGGTTGACGCGAGACGGCGGAGCGCCCATCTGCCAGCCAGCTTCCTCGAACGAGCGGCGACCCCATGAAAGAGGCGTGGCCTATTCTTCTCGGCATCCTCCTCGCCGGAGGCTTTGGATCGCCGGCCGCCGCCGAGACGCCGCCGATCGTCGCGCCGGAAGGCGAACGCTTCACGCTTACCCCCGCCGAGGGCGGCTATGTCCGGCTGAACAAGGAGACCGGCGCGGTCTCCTATTGTTCGGTCAAGGATGGCGTCACCGTGTGTCGGCTCGGCGCCGAGGAGCGCGCCGCGCTGGAGGCCGAGATCGACCGGCTGCGCAAGGAGAACGCCGCGCTCAAAGCCCGCGCCGAGGCGGGGCCCGCCCCGCCGGAGGCAAGGCCGAACATGGCGCCGAGCGAAGAGGAATTCGAGCGCGCGCTCTCCTTTACCGAGCGCTTTTTGCGCCGCATAATGCGCCTCTTCCGCGAAGAGGCGCCGCCGGGCGGCGCGCTGTGAGGGCCAGCTCGGTGAAGGCCATGAGGATGCGCCCGGCGTGAGCGATCAGGGACCTTTCGCCAATTGGCCGCATCTCGACAGGCCGGGACGGCATGAGCGGCAAGAAGCCGAGCGCGAGGCGCGGCTGCTGCCGGGCTCCGATGAAATTTCACAGGAAACGAGAGAGATGGCGTCGAACAACACGCTTGAAAATTTCCTCGGCGGCTCGCCGCTCAATACTTTCGTGCGGCTGTTCGTCATTTCGCTCGTCGTGGGCGCTCTGCTGATGTGGCTGGAGCTGCGGCCGATCGACATTTTGCATGGCGTCCAGGCCTTTTTCGACCGCATCTATCAGCTGGGCTTCGGCGCGGTGCGGGAGCTGGTCAGCTATGTGCTCGCCGGCGCCGTCTTCGTCGTGCCGGCGTGGCTCATCCTGCGCCTGATGAATATGACCGGCTCGAAGCGGTGAGGCGGCGATGAAACTGACTGTCGAGACCGAACAGGAAGCGGACGGCCGCTGGATCGCGGAAATCATGGAAATACCGGGCGTGCTGACCTATGCAGCCACCCGCGACGAGGCGCTCGCTCAGGCGGAGGCGCTCGCCTTGCGCGTGATCGCCGACCGCATTGAACATGGCGAACGCCCCGCAGAGCCGATCGAGATCACTTTCGCGGCAGCATGACGCCATGGCCGAGCGTAAAGGCGAAGCGTGTTCGAGCGGCGCTGGAAAGGAAAGGCTGGACTGAAAAGCGGTCAGCCGGCTCTCACCGGACCTATGGGAAGGTTGGATTTCCAGATTTCATATTTGCTTTTCACGACGGCGAAGAAATCGGACCGCGAATGTTGGCGAGGATCGCCAAGCGAACGGGACTGAAGCCGGATGACCTATAATCTCCTCCCCCGGCCGATGCTCGACGTCTGATCCGAATCGTCGATGAGCTGGCCGATGCCGTCGCGGCGCGGCGGCAGCGGTGCGGGCGGCGGCGCATAGGCCTCGGGTCCGGCGAGCGGTCCGAGCCCGTCGCGCGCGCCGACTCCGGGTCCTTCGAAAGCAGCGAGCGGCGGCTTGCCGGTCGTGTCATTGTCGGTCTCTTCCTCGGCGCCGGGCGCCGGCGCGCGACCTTGCGCGACCAGCGGCGAGAAATCGGGCGGCGGCAGAGTCTCCTGCGGCTCGGGCTTGCAGATGCTTCGCCCGGAGCGGCCGTGCATCGCCAGATCGACGTGCATATGATTGTAATGGAAGGCGTTGGATCCGGGCGCCAGCACGGTCGAGAAATGGCCGCAGGCGCCGCGATGCACGTCCATCAGAAAGGCGCGGGTCTGCGGGTCGCCGCGCCCCCAGTCGCGGACAAGCGTGATCTCGCGGCCGTCGGCGAGCGTGAAGCCGCCGATGTCGAGCGCATTGCCGAAGGAATGTTCCGAAAGCTGCGCCCCGCGCTGATTGTTCATGCCGCGGCAGGCGTAAGAGCCCATCGAATTGATCTGCACGACCTGCTGGCCGAAACGGGCCTGAGCGGCGGGCTGCACGGTATCGGCGAGCCAGCCGTCGAGCTCCGCCACCATCGAACAGTCGAGCGTCGCGGTGGCGTTGAAGGCGACGGCGCCGCCCTGAAGCGCCGCCACCTTGAAGGGTTTAGTGAGACCGCAGATGCCCGGCCCGTCGACCTCCGGCGCAAGCGCGATGTATTCGGAAGGGGCGACGCGTCTTTCCGCGAGACAGGCGTTTTCGGCCTGGGTGCGCCAGGCCGGCCGTTGCGGCTTCTGCCCGATCGAACAGCCGGACAGCGCCGCCGCGGCGAGCGCCAGCACAAGCAGCGGGTGAAGGGCGCGGCGGACCATGCCGCGAGAATTGCCGCCGGCGCGTTAAAGCGGAGTCGAGAAGCGTAGTTAATGAGGCGAGATTTTGCGGGGCTTGGCAGGGACTGGAGAAGATGTCGGCTAAGGACGCTCCCCGGATCAAGCGACCGCGCCTCCTTCTCAAAACGACCGTTTTCGAGAGGGCGACACATCCGCCTCTTGTAGGGCTTACGCCCTCTGGCGAGCCTTTTCATGCCCAGATGGCGGGCCAATCGCGATCAACGCGCAAATCGACGCAGTCGCCGCTTCCATTTTTCTCCAGCCTTGAGTCTGGTCTTCGAAACCCATTTTTCCTGAATGGCCCGTCGTGCCCGGGAGGGGTTTTCGATAATGATCTCCGGTTCCTTTTTTGTCGCTGGCTGGCCGGAGGGAGTCGGCTTGGCCGCTATCGCGCGCCGCTTCAGCCTTTTGGATTCTGTCGGAACTGGCGCTTTAACTTTCGCGGGCTGACGTACGCGACGCGCCTTCTTTGGCGCGGCGTTCTCTGGACGAGCGTTTACGACGTCATCTTGCAGCAAGTTCGGGAGCACGCGCCCTGTCGGAGGGTGATTTGGTTGCTGAGGAACGATGGGTTGCCCATCCGCTTGGCGTCCGAAAACTGCATCGGCTGCTTTCAATGCCGCCAAATACGCGGCGTCAGGCGTCGGCTCAGGGCCAAGCGACGCGCTCAGCTCGTTAAGAGTCGAATCCGCATGAGCGCTTTCAACCTCTTTGATCGTCCATGTATCGGATGGCCGAGATTTGGAAGACCGCTTTTTGTACGCCGTTATGAACGGACGAGTGGGTTGGCGCATTGAAGCTTGAGACCTTTGGTTGACACGAGGATGGTTGCTCGAAAGACGCGCCTCCGCGCAAGCGTCCTAACGCGTCGAGAACACGACTTGGCGCGACGCTCGAGCCAAGAATCGTGGGCGAAGCAACTTCACTATCTATAGCCCGATAAGTCGCGACCCGTCATCAAAGACTTCGGCGCGCCTTCGATTGCCGCGGGCCTGACCCGCAATCATTGCGCCTATGCTGCGGCGCATCCTTGCGGGGTAGAGTCGGCGAGCGGCCAGCCGGCGAAAGCTTAAGGATAAATTTTATGCAATCCGTCTCGAAAAGCCTTAGCTCTATCCCAATTAAAAGCAGTCAAGCGCAGCGGTTTGTCTTCTTCTCGACTGGACAGATTGAAAGGTTTGGAACGGCTTCGAAAGAAAATTCCAAACGGCGCAGTATAGCTCCGGCCGCTCGCCTGATCTGCGGCGCAACGCAGAAAAGCAGAGAATGTTGTCGTAAATGCAGGAGAATTCGTCATGCGAAAGATGTTCGCCGCCGCGACGGTTGGTCTTGTCGCCTTTCTTTTAATGGACGTCGCCCAGGCGACCCCCGCCCAAAGTCCGGCCACGCTGCGTTCTGGCCCTGGAACGTCGTGGCGCGCCATCGGCAAGATACCGGCCGGCGCCGATGTCGAGGTGTTGAGCTGCAATGAGGGATGGACCCACAGCTGGTGTCAGGTCCGCTATGGTTCGAAGACCGGATGGGTGAATGCGCCGGTGCTCGGGACCTCGCGATCGGAGGTCGTCATCGCGCCGGTCGTGACGACCGATGCGGCCAGTCTGAAAAAGCGGGCGAGCATGTTCTCGTCGGTCATCGCGACCATTCCCGGCGGCGAAAAGGTCGACGTCCTTCGCTGCCCCAATGGACTCGGAAAGGGATGGTGCCGAATTTCCTACAATGGCAAGACCGGATTCGTCCGAGGCGGCCTTCTGACGCGGAAGGGATCCGTCATTCCACGGTGAGAACGCGCCTGCGAGGCTCTTCCCAACCGGGGGCGCTATCCGCGGCCGCAACAGGCGCAAATCGGACATGCCGATTTGCGCCTTTTTGTAGCGGTCGGCGCGACCGCCCGTCTAGCGGCGTTACGCGTCCTTGCCGCCGTTCCTACGTCCGCGCATAAAGGATTCGAACTCCTCCCGGTCGCGGGCGCGGCGCAGCTGGTCGATGTGCTCGGCGAAATCGCGCTCGGCCTCGGCGAGCTTGCGGCGCTCTTCCTCAAGCCGGGCAAGTTCGCCCTCGCGCCATTCGTCAAAGGCGACATTGCCGGTCGAGCGCATGAAGGACGGTCCGCCCCAGCCGGCCGCGCCCTCTCGGGCGACGCCGCTCACCGCTTCCTTCACCCGCGCGCCCTGCTCCTGCGCGAATGCGAAGAGATCGCCTTCATAGCCGTAGCTCTTCTGCCAAAGCTTCCAGAACAGAATCGCGAGGCCGAGCGGCCAGAAGATGAAAAACGCAAGGATCGCCGCCGCGATCTCATAGGGCCTCCAGGACATGCGCCCGCAATGGCCCCAGGGCGATCCGCCCGCTCCGGGCGACGACATGCGAGAATGACGATGGCAGCTCATGATGGGCTCCAGTTTGGTCAACGGCCGCCCGCCGCAAAGCGGGGCCGACAGCAATGTAATATGCATTAACATTGGCGCAAGGGCAACACGGCTGTGGCAGGACCAAGCCGCCAACAATTTCGCTGGAGGCATTTGAATCGGAAAACACCCATATTGATGGCAGCCATTAATATGGGTCTGATTGATCGGCCATATTTACGGGAAACGACAACAGGCGGGAGGCGATTTTTCGCGCCGCCGGCCCGCTCAGTGCTGAACGCCAGCGTCAAAGACCCAGTCGTTGCATGAAAAGGCGGCGGCCGGTCAGGCCGCCTTGCCGTTCAGATCGTCTGCGAAGGCGTCATCGTCCGCGAAGCCCGCATCGTCTTCGCGCGCCGCTTCCGAATCGATCTCGATGTCGATTTCGAGCAGCGACATGTCCGCCTTGCGGTGCATCTTCACCATCACCTTGTCGGGGTCGACCGTGATGTGCTTGGAGATCGCGGCGAGCACTTCCTTGTGCAGGACGCCGATGAGATTGGACGCGCGCGCCGATTTTCGCTCGTGCGCGAGCAGAATCTGCAGGCGCTCGCGCGCGACCGGCGCGGTGGCGCCGCGGCGCCCGAACAATCCGAAAATATTCATGCCGCCCTCCGACCGAAGAGCCGGACCAAAAGTCCTCTCTTGTCTGTGGGAATGTTCACCGGAAGGTCTTCGCCGCACAGCCGCTTCGCCGCTTCCGTATAGGCGCGCGCCGCCGCGCTCATCGCGTTGTGTAGAATGATCGGCGCGCCGACGTTCGAGGCGCGCAGCACCTCTTCGCTTTCCGGCACGATTCCCAGCAGCGGGATCGAGAGAATTTCGAGCACGTCGTCGACGCTGAGCATCTCGCCGCGGGCCGCGCGCCCCGCGTCATAGCGGGTCAGCAGCAGATGCTTCTCGACGCGTTCGCCCTTTTCGGCGCGCTCCGTCTTGGCGTCCAGCAGTCCGATGATGCGATCGGAGTCGCGCACCGACGAGACTTCCGGATTGGCGATGACGACGGCGACATCGGCGAAGCGCATCGCGAGCGTCGCGCCGCGTTCGATGCCGGCGGGACTGTCGCAGACGATCCAATCGAACTTCTCGCGCAATTCGCCGATGACGCGCTGCACGCCTTCTTCGGTCAAGGCGTCCTTGTCGCGCGTCTGAGAGGCGGGAAGCAGATAGAGGTTGCTCAAGCGCTTGTCGCGGATCAGCGCCTGATGCAGCTTGGCGTCGCCCTGGGCGACGTTGATCAGATCGAAGACGACGCGGCGCTCGGCGCCCATGACGAGATCGAGGTTGCGCAGGCCGACGTCGAAGTCGACGACCGCGACCTTGTGGCCCTGCTGCGCGAGCGCGGCGCCGAGCGCCGCGGTCGAGGTTGTCTTTCCGACGCCTCCCTTGCCGGAGGTGACCACCAAAGTCTTGGACATTGTCTCGTCCTCTTTTAGTCGAGCCGTGCGATCTTGACCGTCTCGTTTTCGAGCCAGGCCTGAATGGATTGGCTTTGCACATTCGCCGAAATTTCCTCGGCGGTGAGATACACGCCGCAAACCGAGAGCAGTTCGGCTTCAAGCCTGCGGCAGAAGATTCGCGCGCGCTTCTCGCCATAGGCGCCGGCCATGGCGCGGCCGCGCAGCGTTCCGTAAATATGCACCGAGCCGCCGGCCATGATTTCCGCGCCCGAAGCGACCGAGCCGATGACGGTCACGTCGCCTTCGGGGTGGTAGATCGACTGGCCGGAGCGCACCGGCTCCAGCAGGATGAGCGGCGCGGAACCCGGCGGCGGCGGCGCGGCCGACGCGACGCCGCCGGGCGCGCCGCTGACGCCGAGCGCATTCGCAATGTCCTTGAAAGCCGATTCTTCGCTTGGGGTCAGCGTTCCGGAGCTTGCGTCCTTGGCGGGCGTCGCGTCGGTTTCCGCCGGCGCTTGAGGGGTGGCGCGGCCGCCGGCCAAAATTGGCGGCAGTTCGTCGGACGCCCATGAAGGGTCGACGCCGGAAAGGCCCATCACGCGTATGCCGCGCCGGGCGACATTTTCGAGGAGTTCGCCCAGCTTCTCCTGTTCGAGCGTCAGTTTCGCGACGTCGATGACGATCGACTTCCGGCTGAAGAAGGCGGGAGACTGCGCAAGCAAAGCGTCCAATTGCTCGAACCAGCCTTCGAGCGGCTGTTCGGGCTCGAGCGTCAGCACGGGAAAGGAGCGTCCCTTGAAGCGGATGTGTCTTGAAGACGCCTGCTGCACGACAGCCTCACGCAATTAAGATTTCCGTCATTTGAGGGCGTTAACGTTAATGAATGATTAAGGCGCGCGCGGAATTCGGCGATGAATCCGGTTTATTAAGAGATTGGGTCGATTAGGCCTTCGCCCGCGCCGCGGCGCGCTCCATCACCCCTTGCGCCGCGCTATCGAGCAATAGCGCGGGATCCGCGCTTTTGACCGGATCGAAATGACCGGAGATGGTCAGCATCGCGACGCCATGCGCGAGCGACCATATTTGCAGCGCCGCGTAGCGCGCGCCTTGCGCCGGCGCGCCGGCCTGTTGCAGCCAGGCGACGACGGCGCGCCAAAGAATTTCGAGGGCATGATCGGCGGCGCCGCCCGCGCCCGGATCGGCGAGCGTCTGCGCCTGTCCGAACATCGCGGCGTAAAGTCCGGGCTCGTCCTGGGCGAATTTCAGATAGGCCGCACACATGGCGCGCAGCGCGCTTTTGGCGTCAGGCCGGCCTTCATCCCACGCGGCTTCAATGCGGGCGCCAAAGGTCTCGAAGCCGCGGCGCGCCAGTTCGCTGATCAGCGCGTCGCGTCCGGAGAAGTGCCGATAGGGCGCGGCGGGCGAAACGCCGGCGCGGCGCGCGGCCTCGGTGAGCGTCAGCGCCGCCGGCCCGCCCTCGGCGAGAATCTCCAGAGCGGCGTCGATCAGCGCCTGCTTGAGCGATCCATGGTGGTAGCCGCGCTTGTTTTGCATCTCTCACCGCGGCGCGGGACCGGCGTCGTCACGGGCGCCGGAAAGCTAGCCCGCGAGCTTGGCGACGAGCGCGTCCGAGACCTCGAAATTGGCGTAGACGTTCTGGACGTCGTCATTGTCCTCGAGCAGGCCGACCAGCTTCAGGATTTTCTCGCCCGACTCATCGTCGACCTTGATCGTGTTCTGCGGACGCCAAGCGAGCGCCGCTTTGCGCGGCTCGCCGAATTTCTCTTCGAGCGCCTTGGCGACGTCGCGCAGCGATTCGACTGAAGTGATCACTTCGTGAATTTCGTCCGTCGTCGAGACATCGTCGGCGCCGGCGTCGATCGCCGCCTCCATCATCGCGTCTTCCGTCGCCGCCTTCCTGTCGAATTCGACGAGGCCGACCCGGTCGAACATGAAGGACACGGCGCCGGTCTCGGCGAGCGCGCCGCCCGCCTTGGTGAAATAGGAGCGCACCTCGCCCGCCGTGCGGTTGCGATTGTCGGTCAGGGCCTCGATGATCACCGCGACGCCGCCGGGGGCGTAGCCCTCGTAGCGCACTTCGTCGTAGTTTTCCGCGTCGGCGCCCGAGGCCTTCTTGATCGCCCGCTCGATATTGTCCTTCGGCATGTTCTCCGCCCTGGCGGCGAGAACGGCGGCGCGCAGGCGGGCGTTCATATTCGGGTCGGGCAGGCCCATTTTGGCGGCGACGGTGATTTCGCGGGCGAGCTTGGAAAAAAGCTTGGAGCGGATCGCGTCCTGCTTGCCCTTCTTGTGCATGATATTTTTGAATTGACTGTGCCCGGCCATGCGCGCTCGCCTTGCTCCTCAATAAATCTTCGCCCTTCGGCGTCCGGCCGGTCATATACGCCGGACCAGTCCGGAAATAAAGAAAAGCGCCGGGGAGCGACACAAGCAGCGGACGCAAGGAGCGACGATTGAGCGCAAGCGACGACGAACGAAATTCTAGCCCCGAGCCCGGCGAGGGAGCGCCATCCCCGCCGCCGGCGCCCCACGTTCCCGATCTTGCCGCCGCCGAGCGGCTGCAGGCGATCCTGTCCAGCCCTTCCTACCGCAAGGCCGACGAGGACATTGATTTTCTGAGTTCCGCCGAAGCGCGCGGGCCCCGTCTGGACCTTGAATACCTCAAGGCCGAACTGCTGCTGCGCCGGCACGGCGTCGCCGACACGATCGTTGTTTTCGGCTCGACCCGCATCGTCGAGCCCGCTTTGGCGGAACGCCGGCTCGCGGAAGCGCAGGCGCTGGCGTCCGCCGCCCCCGCCGACGCGACGCTCGCCAGGCGGCTCTCGGTCGCCAAACGCGTCCGCGAAAACTCCCGCTATTATGAAATCGCGCGCGAATTCGGCGCGCTCGTCGGCGCGGCGCGCGAGAGCGGTGACCTGCCGCGCCTCGCCATCGTCACCGGCGGCGGACCGGGCATTATGGAGGCGGCGAATCGCGGCGCCTTCGAAGCCGGCGCCGAGACGGTGGGGCTCAACATCACTTTGCCGCATGAGCAGCTTCCCAACACCTATGTCACGCCGTCGCTGTGCTTGCGGTTCCGCTATTTCGCGCTGCGCAAGCTGCATTTCATGTTGCGGGCGCGGGCTCTGGTCGCCTTCCCCGGAGGCTTCGGCACGTTTGACGAATTATTCGAGACGCTCACCCTCGTGCAGACCGGCAAGGTCAGGCCGATCCCGATCATTCTCGTCGGCGAAACCTATTGGCGGCGCGCCTTCGACATCGATTTTCTGCTCGACGAGGGCGTGATCGATCCGCAGGACCGTCACCTCTTCCGCTACGCCGAAACGGCTCCGGACATCTGGCGGGAGATCCGGCGCTGGGCCCAACGCAACGAAGATTTGCTATTTGAATAAAGACGTTAGCCTATGTCGGCGGCCGCCCGACATTGTAAAGCCCATGCCCCGCCTTATCTGACCTAGCGCGGCGCGACGCGCACGCCTTTTTTGAAAGGGAGATGAGCATGAGTTGGCTTAAAGCGATCGCCGGCGGCGTGATCGGCGCTGAAGCGCTGACCCTTGTGAAGGAATATGTGGAGAAGCAAGGCGGCCTCGACGGCGTCGTGAAGAATTTCGAGAATTCCGGACTGGGCAAGCAGGTCCACTCCTGGATTGGCCTGGGGCCCAATGAAAAGATCAGCGAGATCGACATCGGCAAGGCGATCAACGCCGACAAGCTGAAGGAAATCGCCAAGAACGCCGGCATCGACCTCGAAAAGGCGAAGGAGCTTCTCGCCAAATATCTGCCGGAGGCCATCGACAAGGCGACGCCGGAAGGCAAATTGCCGCCGCCCGACAAAGAAGCCTGAGCCGCCCTCGCGGATGGTTTCAGCTTGCCGGCGGCGTCTCGCCGCCGGCTTTTCCGTTTCGCCCACGCTCTTGCTTAAGGCGCCTTGATTTTGTAATGGCGTCGCATGCCCTTTTGCAGCGCCCGCAGCATGGGCGAGCATCTCCCGAAGCTGCGCCGCCGCGTAGCCGCGCCCTGTTAAGGCGCCCCGGGCAAATTTGAATGGGACCATTAATGACCAAACGCGCGCTGGTGACTGGCGTTACAGGACAGGACGGGGCCTATCTCTCGCAATTTTTGCTCGACAAGGGCTATGAGGTGCATGGCGTGGTGCGGCGCTCGTCTCATCGCGGCGTCGAGGACCATCGCCTGCGTTGGCTCGGCATCAGCGGCAAAGTGAATTTGCACGACGCCGATCTCGCCGATCTCTCGAGCCTGCTCCGCGCCGTGCAGGACATCCAGCCGGATGAAATATACAATCTTGCGGCGCAATCCTACGTCGCCTCGTCCTGGCGCCAGCCGGTGCTCACCGCCAATGTCACCGGCGTGGGCGTGACCAATGTGCTCGAAGCGATGCGGCTCGGGGCGTCCAAAGCGCGCTTCTACCAGGCGTCGTCCTCGGAAATGTACGGGCTCATTCAGGAGCCCATGCAGAGCGAGAAGACGCCCTTCTATCCGCGCAGCCCTTACGCCGTGGCGAAGCTTTACGGCCATTGGATCACGGTGAACTACCGCGAGAGTTTCGGCCTTCACGCCTCCTCGGGCATTCTGTTCAATCACGAGAGCCCACTGCGCGGCGTCGAATTCGTCACCCGCAAGGTGACGCGCGGCGTCGCATCGATTAAGCTCGGCCTCGCCAATGAATTGCGGCTGGGCAACATCGACGCCAAGCGGGATTGGGGGCACGCGAAGGATTATGTGCGCGCCATGTGGCTGATGCTGCAGCAGGAGACGCCGGACGACTATGTCGTCGCGACAGGCGTCACCACCACGGTGCGAGACATGTGCCGCATCGCTTTCGACCACGCGGGCCTCGACATGGAAAAATTCATCGTCATCGACCCCGAGTTCTATCGTCCGGCCGAGGTTGACGTCCTGCTTGGCGATTCGAGCAAGGCGCAGCGGGTTCTCGGCTGGAAGCCGGAGATCGGTCTTCGCGAAATGATCTGCGAGATGGTTGACGCCGATCTCGATCGGCTGCGGCGGGAACTGGCCTAACCTTAAACAAAGGGCGCGCCATGGCCGCCTTCGAGCGCATTCTAGTGACGGGCGGCGGCGGATTCGTCGGCGGCCACCTCTGCGGCGCTCTGGCCGAGGCCTATCCGCGGGCGGCGCGGGCGATGTTGCTGCGCCCCGGCGAATCTGGCGGCCAGGAGGGTTTCGCGGCGGCCGTCGCCGATCTCGTCGACGAAGCCGCGATCGATGCGCTGATTGCGCGCCTGCGCCCCGATCTCATCATCCATCTCGCGGGTCAGGCGTCGATCGGTCAAGCGCTGCATGCGGCCGAATTGACCTGGCGGGTGAATTTTCACGGCTCCTTCGCGCTTGGCGCGGCGGTCGCCCGACACTGCCCGACGGCGACGTTGCTCTTCGCTTCGACGGCGGCAGCCTATGGCGCGAGTTTTCGCGATGGCGTTTTGAGCGAGGACGCGCCGCTGCGGCCCGCTGACGCCTACAGCCGTTCCAAAGTCGCCGCGGAAGGCGCGCTCGCGGATCTGCTTGCGCCCAGGGGAAGGCTGATCGTCGCGCGGCCGGTCAATCATTCCGGGCCCGGCCAGCGCAATCGCAATTTTGCGCTCGCCTCCTTCGCGGCGCAGATCGCGGCGATCGAGACGGGCCGCGCCGCGCCCCGGATCAAAGTCGGCGATCTGTCGAAGGCGCGCGATTTTCTCGACGTGCGCGACGTGATCGACGCCTATCTGAGGCTGATCGAAAAAGCGGGGGACCTGCCCGAGCCCGTTTCGATCTTCAACGTCGCGTCGGGGACGGCGCATCGTCTGGAAGCGCTGCTCGAGCGCCTCCGCGGTCAGTCCACGGCGCGATTCGACATCGAGCTCGATCCGGCGCTGCTGCGGCCCGGCGCCAGCGACCTCGCCAGCGTTGCCTGCGACGCGACCAGGTTGATCGAAGCGACCGGCTGGCGTCCGCGCCATGATATCGACGACATGCTGCGGGCGCTTCTCACTGACGCCCGCGCCGAAGCGCAGGCCGCACAAGCCTCCTCATGAGCAAGGGACCATGAGCGAGCGGCGGAACGAAGAGCGCGACGCGGATCGCGAACGCATTCGCCTGCTTGAATTTCAGCTCGATTATCTGCGCGCCGAACTCCTCCATCTCACGCATGAGCGCTATCGGCTGATCTATTCGGCGTCGGGCCACATCTACCGCTTTCTGCGGCCGATCGAGGCCTCCATCGCCGACGCCGCGAATGCGCTTGCGTCGCGCTTTCGCCGGCCCTCGCTCGAGACGATCCAGCCAACGCCCGCGCCGCGCGCCTCGGCGCGGCAGGCGCCAATGCCGGCGCGTCGGCTGCTCGTCGACGTGACGGGAACGATCAAGCGCGACGCCGGCACCGGCATTCAGCGCGTCGTCAAGGAAGTCGTACGCGGCCTCTATGGCGGCGACAGCTTCGACATTCCGGCCGTCGCCGTCCGCTGCGCCGGCGGGCGCCTGCTGACCGCCAACGGCCTCGTCGCCGAGCTTGTCGGCGGCGACGCCGCGCCCGACTCGGCGATCGCCATCGAAGCCGGCGACCGATTTCTGATGCTTTCCGACAGCTGGAACGCATTCGACGAACTCGCGCCGATCTTTGAAAAGATTCGCGGCGAGGGCGGCGAAGTCGTCACCTGCATCTTCGATCTCATTCCGGAGCTTTATCCGCACGCCTGCCATGAGGCGACGGTGCCGCGCTATCGCGCCTGGCTGCGCAAGGCGCTGCTCGAAAGCGACGGTTTTTTGGCGATTTCTCGAACCGTGGCCGACGAACTCGCCGACTATGTCGCCGCGCAGGCGCTCCCGCATCGTCCCGGGCTCAAGATCGGCTGGTTCCACTGCGGCTCCGATCTTGCGCTGCGCGCCGGCGCCGCGCCCGATGACAAGTTCAAAGCGGCGGTCGCAGGCGATGCGCCGGTCTTTCTCACCGTCGGCACGATCGAGCCGCGCAAGGGCCAGCGCGTCGCGATCCGCGCCTTTGAAGACCTCTGGGCGAATGGGCGCGACATGCGGCTGATCGTCGTCGGGCGGCGCGGCTGGTTCGAAGAAGCGATCGTCGATGAAATTCTCACGCATGGCGAGTTCGGCCGCCGGCTCTTCTGGTTCGACGACGCCGACGACGATGCGCTGTCCTTTCTTTATGATCACGCGACGGCGCTGATCTTCCCGTCCTATGCGGAAGGCTTCGGCCTTCCGATCGTCGAGGCGGCGCGGCGCGGCCGGCCGGCGATCTGCAGCGACATTCCGGTGTTTCGCGAGGTCGGCGGGTCGGGCGCGCTTTATTTTCGCGTCAATGACGCGAAGGCGCTGGCGGAGACGATCGCCGATTTTCTCGACGGCCGGCGCGTCGGCGACCCCGAGCAGGTCCTGCGCGTCGCCTGGCGCGAGGCGGCGCGGCGCATCGTCGAGATCATCGCCCGCGAAGAGTGGAGCCGGCGCCTGCCCTAACAACGGCTTCGCGCTGCAACATCAGGATCGCCATTTTCGCGCTCCGCCAAAGCGTGCTAGAGAGGCGCCAATTGGTCGTGCGGCCCGGCCAGCGCCTTCGCGGCGTTCTGGGTCGCACGGCTTTTCGCTTCAATGCGGGCAGGGCTTTCGCCTTCCCAGCGATAAGGGAAACGCTCTCCATGCCGATCAATATTCCTTATCTCAACGAGCAGACGCCGCGGACGGTGCTCAAGATGATCAATCTTGAAGCGTCGCAACTGTCGCTGCCCGATTCGCGCGAATTGATGTTGGGCGCCTTCGGCGCCTATGGCGTGCTCCAGGTAATCGCGCAGGCGTTCAATCATTCGCTGCTCGGCAGCCTGATCTATGGGCTGCTGAGCGCGGCCTTTCTTTACGGCGCGACCCTGGGACTGCTGCGCTTTCTCAAGGAGGACGCAAAGTTTCAGCGCACGGCGACGGGGCTGGCGATCATGGGCGCGATCGGGGCGCTCGCCTATATTATCCTGCACCTCATCTTCGCCATCGCCCTGCCGGAACCGCTGCCGACCGAAAAGCTGCTGCGTTTTCTGCTCTTTCCGATCATCGTCTGGCTGGCGTTCATGTACGCCTTCCTGTTGCGCCATGTGTCGCTGCGTCCGGTGCCGGCCTTTGTCACCGCGTCCCTGTTCGTCCTCGTCGTCGAAGTCATCCTGTCGTCGGTCTGCAGATAGCCGCGCCGAACATTCCGGCCGCCGCCTCGCCGCGCATCCATGAATGGGTCGCGCCTGATCGACGGGCCGGCGCCGCGGTGCTAAACACTCCGCCTGCGGCGCGAAGGCGCCAGATTTTCTTTCCTAAATCGGATCATCGCCTCTCATGACCTCATCATTTGACGTGCTGGGAATCGGCAACGCCATCGTCGACACGATCGCCCGCGCGGGGGACGATGATCTCCTTCAGGCGGGGTTGCGCAAAGGCTCGATGACGCTCGTCGACGAAGCGCGCGCCGCCGAACTTTACGCGGCGATGGGACCGACGACGGTCATTTCCGGCGGCTCGGCCGCAAACACCATGGCCGGCCTCGCCAGCCTGGGGCGCGCCGCGGGATTCGTCGGCAAGGTGAAGGAAGACGACGCCGGACGCGAATTCGCCCATGACATCCGCAAGGCGGGCGTCGCCTTTGACACGCCCTTCGCCGCCGACGGCGCCGCGACCGCGCGCAGCCTGATTTTCGTGACGCCGGACGGCCAGCGCACGATGAACACTTTTCTCGGCGCCTGTCAGGCGCTCGCGCCAAACGACATCGACGAGGAAACGGTCGCGCGCGCGAAGGTGCTTTACATGGAGGGCTACCTCTGGGACCCGCCGGGCGCGAAGGAAGCCTTTCTCAAGGCGGCGAAAATCTCGCGCGCCAACGGGCGCAAAGTGGCGCTGACGCTCTCCGACAGTTTCTGCGTCGATCGCTATCGCGGCGAGTTTCTCGCGCTCATTCGCGATCGGGTCGTCGACATTGTTTTCGCCAATGAGAGCGAATTGCACGCGCTTTATCAAACCGGCGATTTCGATACGGCGCTCGCCGCGCTGCGCGGGGAAGAGGGCCTGCTCGGCGTCGTCACCCGATCGGAAAAGGGCTGCGTCGTCGCCAATGGCGCGAGCGCGGTCGCCGCGCCGGCCTTTCCGGTCGAGGAGGTGGTTGACACCACCGGCGCCGGCGATCTTTTCGCGGCCGGCTTTCTCGCCGGCTATACGCAGGGCTTGCCGCATGAACGCAGCGCGACGCTCGGCGCGCTCGCCGCGGCGGAGATCATTTCGCATGTCGGCGCGCGGCCGCAGAAGGATTTGCTGCAACTCGCCCGCGACAATGGCGTGCTGGAGTGAATGCTGTCTTCCTCGACCCTGAAGGTCGAGCGGCGATTTAGAAGCTGGAGGAACGAAAGATGCGCCTTGTCTCCAAAATAATCCTGGCCGCCTTCGCCGCGGTCGCGAGCCTCACGATCGCCGTCGACGCCCGCGCCGAAGCGGAGATGACAAAGAGCCTCACCGGACTTCAATACAAGGACACGAAGGTCGGAAGCGGCGCGACCGCCAAGGTCGGCCAGACCGCGGCGGTCCATTACACCGGATGGCTCTACAATAATGGCGATAAGGGCAAGAAATTCGACTCCTCGCGCGACCGCGGACAGCCGTTTGAATTTCCGCTTGGCCAAGGCCAGGTAATCAAGGGCTGGGACGAGGGCGTCGAAGGCATGAAGGTCGGCGGCAAGCGCACGCTGGTGATTCCGCCTGAACTCGGCTATGGCGCGCGCGGCGCGGGCGGCGCCATCCCGCCGAATTCCTGGCTGATCTTCGACGTGGAGCTGGTCGGGGTGAAGTAACCGTCTGCCGTCGACCGAATAACGCGCCGCCTGCGACATGCGACCGGCGGCGCGTCGAAACGCGGTCAATACAAGCAGATTGTATTGTCTGAAATCCGCGCCGTCGGCGTCACGACTCTCTACTGCGGAAAGTGTTCAACGTGCGTCTCCGCTGTCCGCCCGAAATATACGGCGCGGCGACCGGAGAAGGACACAACATATCCTGCGCAACCGCCCGCCATGACCTTCGCGCAGAATCCCAAATAGGTGTAGCCGGGCGCAGATCGTTGAGCTTCCCCTATGGCGGCCCGCACAGCGTTTATATCGAGCGCCGGCGCGATCGGCGCTTCAAGGCGATGGGTCGGAAAAATGATGCTCTCGCCATCCGTCAGGTAATAAGTCGCCGTCGCGCGGCGGAAATCGATTGCGTAGCTCTCAAACCCTGCCTGCATCAGCTTCCCGACGATTTCGGGAAAGCTCATGCTGTTGCTTTCGGCTCCGCGCAGGCAGCTTTCGGCGATTTCCGTCTGTTCAGCGTTCATGGCCTCTCCTGGATCAAGTTGCATTTGAGCGGAATCGCCCAAATGCAGATGAATTGATCGATTCGAAAAGTTTGGAGCGCGCTTTACGCGAAAAACGTGTTCCTGCTTTTTTCGCAGCGTTGAGCTGAGAGTTCTCCGTCGAGCGGCATTCTCTCGTGGCGGCCTGCAGAGCATCCCCCCCGACCGCTCTCCTCATCATTCGGCGGTTCGCGTTCGATCGCCGCCAGGCGACATTGGCTGAATTCGCCTCGCTAAAGCAGCCACATCGCCAGCAGCGCCAAAGCAATCGCCGCGAGCAGGAACCAGCGGTCGGACCGGCGGCGCATCTCCGCGAGCGCGTCGAGCGAGCGGTCCGATAATTCCACGCCTTCCTCCGCCATTTTCGAAAGGCGGTCGACGGCGAGCTCCGCCTCGGCCAGCGTCCGTGGCAGATGGGTCGCGAGCTTCGCCAGCTCCACAAGGCTCCGGCTCGCGTCTTCGACCTTCGCCTTGACGCCAAGATTTTCCTCGATCCAGGTCCGCACCACGGGGTCGCAGGTCTTCCATATGTCAAGCTTGGGATCATAGGCGCGGGCGACGCCCTCGGCGACGACCATGGTCTTTTGCAACAGCACCAGTTCGGTGCGGGTGCGCATGTCGAACAGCGCCGTCACTTCGAACAGCAGGGTCAAGAGACGCGCCATCGAAATATCGGCGGCGTTGATCGTATGCATCGGTTCGCCGATGGCGCGCAGCGCCTGCGCGAATTCTTCAATCGAATGGCTGGCGGGAACATAGCCCGCCTCGAAATGAACCACGGCGACGCGCTTATAGTCGCGAATGATGAAGCCATAGAGGATTTCGGCGAGGAACCGGCGCTCCTTGAGGCCCAGCCGGCCCATGATGCCGAAGTCGATGGCGACGAGCCTTCCCTTCTTGTCGACGAAGAGATTGCCCTGGTGCATGTCGGCGTGAAAAAAGCCGTCGCGCATCGCGTGACGCAGGAAGGACTGCAGCACATTGCGGCCGATCGCCTTGAGGTCATGGCCCTCGGCCGCGACCCGTTCCATGTCCGATAAGGGAACGCCGTCGATCCATTCGAGCGTCAGCACTTCGCGGTCGGTGCGGCTCCAGTCGACGGCCGGCACATGCATCTCGGGATCGCCGGCGACATTGTCGGCGAATTCCGAGGCCGCGGCGGCTTCGAGACGAAAGTCGGTTTCGAGCCTCACCGTGCGCGCCAGCGTATCGACGACCTCGATCATCCGCAGCCGGCGCGCCTCCGAGGAGTAGCGCTCGGCCAAGCGCGCGATCCGATACATGTCGCGCAGATCCACGGCGAACTGGCTTTCGATGCCGGGCCGCAGGACCTTCACGGCGACCTTGCGCAGGCCGTCCTTGTATTGCGCCTCGGCGACATGCACCTGGGCGACCGAGGCGGCGGCGACCGGCTCGCCGAAGGAGACGAAGAGTTCGTCGATGCTTCTGCCCAGCGACTTTTCGACGATGGCGACGGCCTTTTCGCGGCCGAAGGGCTCCATCCGGTCCTGCAGCGCGGTGAGCGCATCGGCGATTTCGCCGCCGACGATGTCCGGACGCGTCGCCAGAAACTGGCCGAGCTTCACGTAAGATGGGCCGATCTGCGCCAGCGCGCGCACCAGCGCCTTGCCGGCGCCGTCGCGCTTGCCGCCGGCGAAGAGATTGGCGAGCCGCACCAGCGGCGCCGCGGCCGGCGGCAGAAGCGCGGGATCGACAAGCGCGAAGACGCCTTCGCGCGCCATGATGTAGCCGGCGCGCGCCAGACGATAGAAATGACTGACGCCGAGTATCACGACTGCCGCCGCTCTTTAAAAATCAGCTTTTCCAGCCGGAATGGATCGCCACCACGCCGCCGGTCAGCCGCTCAAAGCCGGTGCGGCGAAAGCCCGCCTGGCGGATCATCCGTTCGAATTCCTCGGCGCTGGGAAATTTGCGGATCGATTCGACGAGATAGCGATATGGTTCGGAATCCCCGGCGACGAATTTGCCGATCGTCGGAATGACGTTGAACGAATAGGCTTCATAAAGCTTGTCGAGCCCCGGCACAGCGACTTGCGAAAACTCTAAGCATAGGAAACGCCCGCCGGGCTTCAGCACGCGATAGGCTTCGGCAAGCGCGACGTCGATGCGCGGCACGTTGCGAATGCCGAAAGCGATTGTGTAGCTGTCGAAATGCGAATCGGGAAAGGGGAGCGATTCGGCGTTGGCCTGCACGAATTCGACGCCGGAAAACCCGCGCTCCCGCGCTCGGTCCTTGCCGACGTCGAGCATCTCGCCATTGATGTCGAGCACGACGATTTCGGCGTCATGCGCCGCCGCGGCGGCGATGCGAAAGGCGATGTCGCCGGTGCCGCCGGCGACGTCGAGGTGACGAAAGCCCCGCCGCCCGCGCGCATTGACCTTGGCGGCCAATGTGTCTTTCCACAGCCGGTGCATGCCGCCCGACATGAGGTCGTTCATGATGTCGTAGCGCCGCGCGACCTTATGGAAGACGTCGTCGACGAGGCCCTGTTTCTCGCTCAAGGGGACTTCGGAATAGCCGAAATGGGTCGAGCCCTCTCGCTCGGAACTTCGATCAATCATCAGGCGCTCGGGTGACGAGGAAGGAAGGGGACGGTATAGCCTGTCGCCGGGCCGGTGGCTACGCCCGCGCCGCCCCGGCGCGCCGGCCCTTCCGACGGGATAAACCCGAATTATGCCCGAAATGCCCGAGGTCGAAACCGTGCGGCGGGGATTGGCGCCGGCGCTGGTCGGCGCGACGATCGCGCGCGTCGAGCTTCGCCGCCATGATCTGCGCTTGCCCTTTCCGCAAGGCTTCGCCGCGCGTCTTCAAGGAAGGCGCGTCCTGGAGCTACGCCGACGCGCGAAATATCTGATCGCCGACCTCGACGACGCGCATTCGCTGATCATGCATCTCGGCATGAGCGGGTCCTTCCGCATCGATGAGGACACGCCCGGCGTTTTTCAGCACAAACGCGACAAGGGCGCCGCGCATGATCACGTCGTCTTCCATCTCGATCACGGGAAGCGCGTCGTTTACAACGATCCGCGCCGTTTCGGCTGCATGCTGCTCATGCCCACGCATGAGATCGGCGCGGACAAGCGATTTTGCAGCCTCGGCGTCGAACCCTTGAGCGACGCGCTCGACGCCGCCTTCCTCGCCGGCGTCTTTCGGGGACGCGCGGCGCCGGTCAAGGCGCTGCTCCTCGACCAGCGTCTGATCGCCGGGCTCGGCAATATTTATGTCTGCGAGGCGCTGCATCGAGCGCACATCTCGCCGCTGCGCGCCGCGGGGTCGCTCGTCACGGCGAGCGGCCGGCCGTCGGCGGCGCTGGCGCGGCTGCCGTCCGCGATCAAGGATGTCTTGACGGACGCGTTGAAGGCGGGCGGCTCCTCGCTGCGCGACCATCGCCAGACCGACGGCTCGCTCGGCTATTTCCAGCACAGCTTCCGCGTCTATGACCGCGAAGGCGCGGCCTGTCCGACGCCGGGCTGCAAGGGAACGATTGCGCGCGTCGTCCAGTCCGGCCGTTCGACATTCTATTGTCCCCGTTGCCAGAAGTGACGCCCTTGCGAGTCTTGCGGCGGGGGGCTTAATAACGTCCATGTCCCAAAATTCAGTCGCGCCAGAGCCGACGCTCGCCGTCGCCGGCCTGTCGAAAAATTACGACAATCGCCGAGTCGTCGGCCCGCTCGATTTTTCGCTTGAGGCGGGCTCCGTCACCGGTCTTCTTGGCGGCAATGGCGCCGGCAAGACCACGACGATCGGCATGGTGATGGGGTTGATCGAGCCGACGCAAGGCTCGATCCACGTTTTCGGCTGCGACATGTCGCGCGAGCGCTATCGCGCGCTCGGCCGGATGAATTTCGAAAGCCCCTATGTCGACCTGCCGCATCGCCTCACCGTGCGGCAGAATCTGCGCGTCTTCGGCATGCTCTATGACGTCGAGGATATCGACGCGAAAATCGAGCAGCTTGCGACGGATCTCGCGCTCGAGGATTTTCTCGACCGCCAGACCGGCCGTCTTTCCGCAGGCCAGAAGACGCGCGTCGCCATCGCCAAATCGCTGATCAACGACCCGCAGCTCCTGCTGCTGGACGAGCCGACCGCGTCGCTCGACCCCGACACGGCGGATTGGGTGCGGGCGCGGTTGGAGGCGCATCGGCGCACGCATAATTGCGCGATCCTGCTTGCCTCGCACAATATGAATGAGGTCGAGCGCCTCTGCGACCGCGTGCTGATGCTGAAGGACGGAATCCTCGTCGACGATGATTCTCCCGCCAATCTCCTGGCGCGCTACGGACGCGACACGCTCGAAGAAGTGTTTCTCGACGTCGCCCGTGGCCGCGCCGATGGAGCGGCGACATGAATTTCTCCTTCAAGCGCGTCGGCGCGATGGTGCTGCGCTATTCTTATCTTCTGCGCGCCTCCCGCACGCGGGTGCTCGACATCATCTATTGGCCGACCGTTCAGCTTCTCACCTGGGGATTTTTGCAAACCTATCTGGTGCGCGCCGGCGCGCTTTCGGCGCCAGGCGGCGCGGCGCAGGCCGCCGGCACGCTGATCGGCGCCATTCTTCTATGGGACATTCTGCTGCGCGGCCAACAAGGCTTCTGCTTCTCCTTCATCGAGGAAATGTGGTCGCGCAATCTGCCGAACATCTTGATGAGTCCGCTGCGGCCGGCGGAGTTCGTCAGCGCGCTGGTCGCGATGAGCCTCATTCGATTGATCGTCGGCGTGCTTCCCGTCACGATTTTTGCGATCCTGTTTTTCGGTTTCAATCTGTGGGCGCTGGGGATCGCCTTCGCCGCCTTCTTTATCGTGCTGATGCTCTTCGCCTGGAGCATTGGGCTTTTTGTCTCCGGCATTCTGCTGCGCTATGGGCTTGGCGCGGAAAATCTCGTCTGGTCGCTGATGTTTTTCGTGCAGCCGCTCGGCGCCGTCTATTATCCGGTGACGACGCTGCCGACATGGCTGCAGCCGGTCTCGTGGATGCTGCCGCCGACCTATGTGTTCGAAGGTTTGCGCGCCGTATTGATCGATCACGTCATTCGCTGGGATCTGCTGGCGCAGGGCCTCGCGATCGACGTCGTTCTGTTCGCGGCCGCGGCCGCCGCGTTTGGCATGTTGTTGCAGAGCGCCCGGCGCGCCGGCACGCTGCTGCAGACAGGGGAGTGACGATGGCCGCGAGCCGCGCCGATACGGCGCTCCATGCGCGAGGTCTGTTCGAGAGCCGCGCCAAGGCGCGCGAGGCGATCGAAGCCGGTCTTGTCAGCGTCGACGGCCGCGTCGTCAAAAAGCCGTCGGAACCGATCGCCGCCGACGCGAAGATTGAGGCGCGCGCCGCTTACCCCTGGGTGTCGCGCGGCGGCGTGAAGCTTGCGCATGCGCTCGATCATTTCGGCGTCGATCCTGAAGCGCGCTTCTGTCTCGATGTCGGCGCTTCGACGGGCGGCTTCACCGAGGTTCTGTTGACGCGCGGCGCGCGCCATGTCGCCGCCGTCGACGTGGGTCACGGGCAATTGCATGACAGGCTGCGCGCCGATCGGCGCGTGACGTCGCTCGAAGGGCAGGACGCGCGCGCGCTGAGCGCGACGCATCTTGCCGAGGCGCCGAGCCTGATCGTCATCGACGCGAGTTTTATTTCGCTCATGGCGCTTCTGCCGCATGTGCTGTCGCTCGCGGCGCCGCGCGCCGATCTTGTCGCGCTGATCAAGCCGCAGTTCGAGGCCGGCCGCGCGGCGGTGAAGAAGGGCGTGGTGCGCGACGAGAAAATTCACGCGCAGGTCTGCGCGCGCATAGAGAAAGAAATCGAAGCTTTGGGCTGGCGGGTCGCGGGTGTCATTCCTTCGCCGATCGAAGGCGGAGACGGCAATCGCGAATTTCTGGTTCACGCCACGCGATGATGAGCGTCGAGCGTCTGCGCATCGAGAAGCTCGGCCATCGCGGCGAGGGCGTCGCTTTGCTGCATGAAAAGCGCGTTTTCGTTCCCTACGCGCTTCCCGGCGAGACCGTGACCGCGGAAGTGGAGGGCGACCATGGGCGGGTCGTCGACATTCTTGAAGCCTC
Source organism: Methylocystis sp. (assembly GCA_051061375.1). Taxonomy (GTDB): domain Bacteria; phylum Pseudomonadota; class Alphaproteobacteria; order Rhizobiales; family Beijerinckiaceae; genus Methylocystis. The sequence goes on from JBPFDW010000030.1 coordinate 291,975, forward strand.
CCCGCAGCGCATCGCGCCGATCTGTCCGCATTTTGCCGATTGCGGCGGCTGCGCCGTGCAGACGCTGCGCGCCGACGCCTATGCGCAATGGAAGCGCGGCCTTGTCGAAAGGGCGCTTCTGAACGCCGGACTGCAGCTCGACGTCGCGCCGCTGATCGACGCGCATGGCGCCGGCCGGCGCCGCGTGACTTTTCACGCGCGGTTCGACTCAGGAAAGACGCGCGTCGGCTTCATGGCGGCGCGTTCGCATCGAATTGTCGAGATCGACTGCTGCCCCTTGCTCGCAACCGAGCTCGATGGCGCGCTAGGCGCCGCGCGCGCCATCGCCGCGATTCTCGCGCCGCGCGGCAAGCCGCTCGACATCGCCGTCACGGCGACGCTCGGCGGCCTCGACATGGAACTGCGCGGCGCCGGTCCGCTTGTCGATGAAGAAGCGAGCGCGCTGATCGCCGCGGCCGACGCGCATGATCTGGCGCGCGTGACCAATCACGGCAGGCTTATCGCGCTGCGTCGCGCGCCGCAGATCAAGATCGGCGAGGCGACGCTGACGCTTCCCTCGGGCGCCTTCCTGCAGGCGACGCAGGCCGGCGAGGATGAGATCGCGGCGCTGGTCTGCAAGGCGACCGCGAGAGCGCGAACCGTCGCCGATCTTTTCTGCGGCGTTGGTGCCTTCGCGCTTCGGCTGGCGCAACGCGCCAAGGTCAAAGCCTATGATTGCGACGGTCAAGCGATCGCGTCCATGCGCGCCGCCGCGCAGGCGGCGCAAGGCCTGCTTCCGCTCGAAGGGATCGAGCGCGATCTCTTCGCCCGGCCGCTGAGCGCCCGCGAACTCAATGGCTTCGACGCTGTCGTCTTTGATCCGCCGCGCGCCGGCGCCATCGCCCAGGCAGGTGAAATCGCCCGATCGGAAATTCCGATCGTCGTCGCCGTGTCCTGCAATGCTCAAAGTTTCGCCCGCGACGCCGCAATTTTGCTCAAAGGCGGCTATGTCATTCGCGAAATCGCGCCGCTCGACCAGTTCCGCTATGCGGCGCATGTCGAGATCGTGGCGGTTCTTGAGAGGGAGAACCGGCGCAAATCGGCAAAACGGCGGTTATTGGGATGAAATCATCGGCGCCGGCGTCACGCTCCTGTGCCGAGAATGTCACAGGAGAGTCAAGAAGCGACATTGGGACGCAGCGGTCCTGCTCCGCGGTATTGCCGGCCCGCCAAATCAGGCATAGGATTTGCGAGGTAGTCCAGCGTAGCCGGAAGTTGAATGATTTCCGTGATCTGGAAGGAGAACGTCATGATGAATGCGCTTATCGCCGCGACATTGTGCAGTATCGTCCTCGCTAGCGCGCCTGTCGCCATGCGCGCTTATGTCTACGCGCGCCGCAAAGATGACCGCCGCCGTCCTTATCGCTAAGGACAGCGCGACAAAAAGGGCGCATCCTACTGACTGTGACAGCCAATCGGTCTGACGCGCCTCTTCTCCTTTCTCGTCTCGCGGCGATTGTCGGCGAGACGGCCGTCGTGACGGATGCGACGGCGATGTCGCCCTATCTGGCCGAGCCTCGCGACCTCTACCATGGCCGCGCGCTCTGTGTGCTGAAGCCTCGAACCGCGCGCGAAGTCGGCGACATTCTTGCGCTGTGCAATGAAACCGGCGCGCCCGTCATCCCTCAAGGCGGAAATACCGGACTGGTCGGCGGCCAGACCCCCGACGCGAGCGGCGCCTCGGTCGTGCTGTCGCTTGAAAGGCTCAACCAAATCCGCGCCGTCGACGCGGACGCCGACGCGATGACGCTCGAAGCCGGCGTGACGCTGGCGCAGGCGCAGGACGCGGCGCAAGCCGCCGACCGCTATTTTCCGCTGTCGCTGGCCTCGGAAGGCAGCTGCACCATCGGCGGCAATCTTTCGACCAACGCGGGCGGCGTTCATGTCATCGCCTATGGGTCGATGCGCGATCTGGCGCTCGGAGTCGAAGTCGCGCTCGCCGACGGCAGGCTGCTCTCGATGCTTGGCGCGCTGCGCAAGGACAATACCGGCTATGATCTGACGCGGCTCTTCATCGGCTCTGAGGGAACGCTCGGCGTCATCACCGCCGCGACGCTGAAGCTTTTCCCGCGTCCGCGCTCGCGCGCCGTCGCGTTTCTCGGGCTGCGCGATCCGGCCCAGGCGCTGCAACTGCTGAACTTCGTCAAAGGCCGCGCGGGGCCGAGCCTTCACGCCTTTGAAATCGCCTCGCGATCGGGACTTGAACTGGTTCTGCGCCACATTCCCGGAACGCGCGATCCGCTGGCGCAGCCGCACGACTGGTATGCGCTGGTCGAAATCGCGGCCTTTACGGAAGGCGAAGCCGAGCGCGCCGGCGCGCAAATTCTCGCCGCCGCCCTCGACGCGGGCCTCGCGCAGGACGCGACGCTGGCGCAATCATTGGATCAGGCGGGCGCGCTGTGGAAGCTGCGCGAAAGCATGTCGGAAGCGCAAAAGCGCGAGGGCGGCTCGATCAAACATGACGTCGCCGTGCCGGTGAACGAAATTCCGCATTTCATCGAAGAGACGGGGCGAAGGCTGCGCGAAGCTTTCCCCCAGGCGCGGCCCATTCCCTTCGGCCATATGGGCGACGGCAACATTCACTATAACGTCTCGCAGCCCGTCGGCGGCGATAAGGCCGAGTTTCTCGCGCGCTGGGCTGAGATCAACGCCATCGTGCATGGCGTCGTGCGCGAACTCGGCGGCTCGATCTCGGCGGAACATGGAATCGGCCGGCTGAAGCGCGATCTGTTGCGCGAGACGAAAGACCCTGCCGCGCTCGACGCCATGCGCGCGATCAAGGCGGCGCTTGATCCAAGCGGCATCCTCAATCCGGGCGTCCTGCTTTAGCTTCAGCGGCGCGGGCAGACGATTTTCACCGTCATGCCTTCGCGGTAAAGAAAATATTCGTTGCAGGACTGGCCGTTGACGTCGACCGGCCGCTGGCCGACATCGGCGGCGCGCAGGAAATCCGCCATCGACGTATAGCCCTTATCGTCCCAGTCCATTTCCGCCCAGTCGTAGCTCTGTTTCCAAGCGGTGACGGCGCGCGCGAAGAGAAAGAACGCCGGAATCGCGAGGATCGCGGCGATGGTCGCGACAATGAGCCGCCTGCCGAAGGGCGCCGACATTTCACCCTTTCCTCAAGTGCTTCACCTCGATGAGCGCCCATTCGGCGGTTTTTTCGCGACAGGCCGCGCCCTGCAGGCTTTCCTGCGTTTCATGCACCGCGATGTCGGCCTGGAAGGCGCGGCAAATCTTGCCCTCCAGCGGATAGGGCTGGCCGACCGGGGTGAAGGATCCCTTGGCGCCGGTCTGCGGATTGTCCCAATTGACGCTCGCCCCGCTTCCCTGTGGATCGAGCGCGGTGCTCATCGCCGCAATGGCGCGGCGATCGTCTTCCTGATCGAGCGCATGCGACAATTTCGGCGGGAGCTTGGGAATCGCGCCGGTGACGTCCGTCGTCGCGCGCGCGCCGTTCCACATCGCCGAAGGCTCGGTCGCCATCGGCACGGCGATGGAGCAGCCGGTAAGGGCGACGGCCGTCCCGGTCAGGACGAGCGGCCATGCGCCGCGCGACATTTGAGCAATGACGCAAGCGGCGGTATGTCTGACGCGCTGGAACTGCAAACGGCCACCTTCGAACCGCCGATCTTTGTCTCGGCTTGATAAGGGATACTCGCTTGAACGCGTTAACGCCCGGTGACTTTGTCGACGCCGCCGAGCCTTTCGCCTTGTTCGCGCAATGGTTCGAGGAGGCCAGACGCAAAGAGCCGAACGACCCCGAGGCGATGGTGCTGGCGACCGCGGACGCCCATGGTCTGCCCGACGCGCGCATGGTGCTCATGAAGGAATGGACGCCCGACGGTTTCGTATTCTACACCAATGCGGAGAGCGCCAAGGGGCGCCAGCTCGAGGCCAATATGCAGGCGGCGGGGCTTTTTCATTGGAAGTCGCTGCGCCGCCAGGTGCGGCTGCGCGGCCCCGTCAGCCCGGTCAGCGACGCCGAGGCGGATGAATATTTCGCCAGCCGCCCGCGCGACTCCCGTATCGGGGCATGGGCGAGCCAGCAGTCGCGGCCGCTGGAGAGCCGCTTCGCGCTCGAAAAATCAGTGGCCGCCTTCGCCGCCAAATATGCGATCGGCGCCATCCCAAGGCCGCCCTATTGGCGGGGCTTCCGCATCGCGCCCCTTGCGATGGAATTCTGGTCCGACCGGCCGTTCCGACTTCATGACCGCGTCCGCTTTTTCCGGGCGGCGCCTGGCGAATCTTGGCGAAAGGAGCGGCTTTATCCATGACGGCGCATTCAAAGCGCGCGGCGGCGCTCGCCGCGGCGGCGGCGGCGACGCTCCTGGCGAGCGAAGCAGCCGCTCAAGACCCTTTCGATTTCCTGTTCGGCGGCTTCGACGGTCCCCGCCACCATCGGGCGCCGGAGCCTCGGCGGTCTGAACGCCCGCCGCCGCGCAAGCGGGACGCCGCCGGGCCGGGGCAGACGAAGCCGCAAACCCCCGGCGCGCCGGGCGCCCCCGCGACGGAAGCATCGGCGCCCAGCGGGCCGGAGCGTCCGCCGCCGCCCTATGAGCCGCAGATCACCCGTCTGTCGGAAGTCCTCGGCGCGCTCTCCTTTTTGCGCGACCTCTGCGGCGCTGGCGACGGCGACGAATGGCGGGTGAAAATGGCCGCCCTGCTCGACGCCGACGCGCCGAGCGGATCGCGCCGCCAGAGGCTGATGGCCTCCTTCAATCGCGGCTTTCGCGGCTATGAGCTGACCTATCGCGCCTGCACGCCCAACGCCAAAACCGTGATTTCCCGCTATCTGGCGGAAGCGTCGCGGCTGACCCGCGACATCACTTATCGTTACGGAAATCCCTAAAGGCTCCCTGGCGAAATTAACCTTCCGGCGAGCGTCGCCTCGCGCGGCGCGAGCGGCTTCTCTAGAGTGGCGCCATGAACCAATCGAACGTCGCCTCGCTGTGCGACTTGGGCGGTGAGCAGCATCGCGCCGCCCTCGCCTATGTCACCGAGGCCTTCGCAGAAGCCATACTTGCGGGGATCGAAAGCGATTCCTTCGCGCATGCCGCGCTGTCCGCGGCGCTGCGCGAATTGGTCGCAACCTATGGCGAGGAAGCCATCGCCGCCTTCGCCGAAACCCTCCCGGCGCGGCTGCGGAGCGGAGAATTCACCACCGGCCTGAGACATTAGAGCGCGGCTCGCGAAAAGTGGGAACCGGCTTTTCGCTTATAGCGCGCTCTAAACTATTGGAATCGATCAATTTATCTGAATATGGGCGACTCCGCCCAAATAATGCAGCGTGATCTAGGGTCCGGACCCATAAATTATTTGGGCAAAGGAGCGTCGGGTGTAACCTTCTTCAGATTACGAACGGAACCCTCCTTCCTGGCGGGTTTGGCGGAACCAGAGGCATTCGCCCCTTCTTTTTCCTGACAATAGCCGTCTTTACATATTTGGGTGCCGGAGCAAATTTTATCATTTTCGCAAGAGACCCATGCAGATGCACTTGTTGATATTAAGCTTAGGACGATCGCGCCAATGACAGTTGTTTTCATATTTCCCCACCCAAACAGGAGTTGTCCCTAACGCCATGGGCCAAGCACATGATGTTTCCGTATTGGAGATTTCCGCCGGCCGAATGGAAGCCTGCGCCCATTTCTGGGTTTCCGCAAGGACGCGTTCTTTGCAGCAGCGTTTATGGGTCCAAGCCCAAGGCCGCAAAGCCTTGGGACGGACCGCCCGAAGACCGATAAATTGACCGACCTCAATAGTTTGCCGCGCGGTTCCGGTTCGGTGCGGTCATTCGCCGCCGCCCGCGAAAGCGGACTGACTTTTGCACGCCAAAGCTATAGAACCCCCCCACGCCGCACGCCTCGACGCCGGGCGGGTTTGCACGGCGGCTCCCTCGCCTTAAATCCGAAAAGACATGTCCCGCACGCTTCTGTGTCTCGCGCGCCACGGCGAGACCAACTGGAATATCGAACGGCGCTTTCAGGGCCAATTCGACATCGCGCTGAACGCCCGCGGACGCGCGCAGGCGGCGGCCTTGGCGAAGGAGCTCGCCGGCGCGCATTTCGACCGGGTCTATTCGAGCGACCTGCGCCGCGCGCTCGCCACGGCGAGGCCGATCGCCGGCGCGCGCGGCCTCGATGTCGCCAAGACCCCGGCCTTGCGCGAAAAGGACGACGGCGTCTGGCAGGGGCACACGCATGCCGAAGTGCAGGCGACGCACGCCGACATCTATATGAATTATTTGACGCGCAAGCCGGATTTCGCCGCGCCGCAGGGCGAGACGCTCGAACATTTCGCCGAGCGGGTGCGCAAGGCGCTGACCCAAATTGCGAAGGAGAGCGCCGGCAAGACGGTGCTTGTCGTCGCTCATGCCGGGGTGCTCGACATCGCCTGGCGCCTCGCCGCCGGCAAGCGGCTCGACGAAAAACGCGACCATCCGGTGCTCAACGCGACGCCCAATTGGATCGCCTATGAGGACGGGAAATGGTCGCTCGTCGATTGGGCGTCGCCGGAGGGGCGCGCGGAAGTCGCCGCGCCATGGGACGGCCGCGCGCTGCCGCGTCGCGAAGCCGCTCGCGCGCTGATCGTCGATCACGAGAATGACGTCCTGTTGATGCGCTACGCCGGCGGATTGACGCCGCATTTTCTCGCGCTCGGACATCATCATTTCTGGGCGACGCCAGGCGGCGCCATCAGGGAAGGCGAGAGCTTCGAGTCGGCGCTTCGTCGCGAAGTCTATGAAGAAACGGGCTTAACCGTCCTCGATCCCGGTCCGGTCGTCGCCACGCGCGAATTCCCGATGGAGATCGGCGACGACTGGCGTCTGGCGATCGAGCGCTACTATCTCATCCGCACCGAGCGCTTCGCGCCCAAGCCGCGCGACCTCACCGAGGAAGAAAAAATCCATGTGCTCGGCTGGCGCTGGTGGAGCGCCGACGAGATCGCCGTCTCGCATGATCTGATTTTCCCCGAAGGGCTCGAGGCGCTGCTGCGCAAAGTCGGCAAGTGAAGGAGGCTCGCCGAGGCGAGCCTCACGCTCACTTCGTCATGAACACGTCCCCGCGCGGAAATTTTTCGAACACCGAGGGGTCCTGGCCGAAATTCGTCGCCAGAATGTCGGTCGGATTGCCGGCGATCCATTGCGAGAGGTCGATCGTCTGGTAATGGGCGTTGTTGAAGACGATCAGCACGCGCAGCGTTTCGGTTCCGACATTTTCCAGCGAATGACCCATGCCCTGCGGAATATAGCCCACGTCGCCCTTCGAGAAGGTCTCCTGGCGCCAGCGTCCCTTTGATCCAAACAGCGTGACGCTCAGCTGGCCGCTCAGCACATATTGCCATTCGGACGCGTTGGGGTGCCAGTGCAGTTCGCGCAGCGCGCCCGGCTCCATTTCGAGAACGACGCCGGTCATCGTCGTCGAAATCGGGAATTGCGATCCGTCGACGCGCCACTCGATCCCGCCCGGAAACGTTTCGAACGGCTTCTGCGACAAAAGGCTGTATTTGTGAGAGAGCGGCGGCGGCTTCCATCCCTGCAGCGGCGGCGCGGGCGTTTCGGGCGGAATATTTCCCCTGGCGAAATAGACCTCCTCCTTGGGGAAGCTGTCGAAGGTCGAGGCGGGGACGCCGAAATTCTTCGCCAGCAGCTCCTTGGGCGCATGGCCGATCCAGTCGCTGATGCTGAAGGTGCCGAATTCCGAGAAATAGCCATTGTCGAAGACGAGAATGAAATGGCATTCCTGCTTCCCCAGCGTCTCGATGACATGGCCATGCCCGCGCGGGAAATACCAAAGATCGCCGGGCTCGAAATCATTGGTTTCGGAGCAGCCCGCCGGGTCGATCACGGTGGTGCGCACCCGCCCCTCGGTGACGAACGCCCATTCGGCGGCGGTCGCATGCCAATGCAGTTCGCGCATGACGCCCTGCTCCATGCGCATCGAGACGCCGGCGATATCCTTGGAGATCGGCAATTGGGCGACGGTCGCCTCCTTGCCATAGCTTGCGCCGTTGACGCGCCCTTGCGATTTTTCGAGTTCGAATTTGAACGTCGGCAGCTCGGCGCCCGATGTCACGGGGTCGGGCACGTTGTTATGAAAGCTCGTGTGTCCGCCTTCCGAGCTGATCGGGATCGTTAGTTGGAACATTTATAAGCCCCGCTTCTAGACCTGGATCGAAGGATTGCGCCAGCGTACGACAAGCGCAACTCTTTGATCTGCATAGTAATCGCCAAGCTTCGGCGCCGCGCCGGCGTTCGGCGCGCTCGATCAATGTAAGCGATTCGGCCCCGCCTGAAATTTGGCGCGGGAGAATTTACATGGGTGACAAAGGAACGCCCTAAGGCGAAAACCTCTCGCGGAGCCATCCTGTCCGGCCGTCGCCGGCGCCGCCAAGGAGAAAAATGTGACGCCAGCGACGACCGTTCATGCGCCAATTCCCCAACGCGGCGACATGCGCCGATCGGTGCATGTGCCGGAAGGCGGTAAATTTCTTCGGCGCCTCTTCGTCTTTCTGGGTCCGGGCTATCTCGTCGCCACCGGCTATATGGACCCCGGCAATTGGGCGACGGCGCTGGCCGGCGGCTCGAAATTCGGCACCGCTCTGCTGTTCGTCGCCGTGCTGTCCAGCCTGATGGCGATCGTGCTGCAGTCGCTTGCCGCGCGGCTCGGCGTCGGGGCGGAGCTGGATCTCGCGCAGGCCTGCCGGAAACATTATCCCTTTCCGGCCGCGGTCGGGCTCTGGCTTCTCGCCGAGATCGGCATTTTCGCCACCGACCTCGCCGAGGTGATCGGCACGGCGATCGGCCTGCAATTGCTGTTCGGCCTGCCGCTCGCGGTCGGCATTCTCATCACCGTGCTCGACACTTTTCTGGTGCTGGCGCTGGAGCGCGTCGGATTCCGCAAGATCGAGCTTTTCGTCGTGGCGATGCTGGCGCTGATCACGCTGTCCTTCACCGCCCAGCTTATCATGGCGCGTCCCGATTTCGCCCTCATCGCGCACGGGCTCGTCCCGACGCGCCAGTTTTTCACCGATCCCGAAATGCTCTACATCGGCCTCGGCATTCTCGGCGCCACGGTGATGCCGCATAATCTCTTTCTGCACTCCTTCGTCGTGCAGACGCGGAACGTCGCCGAGCCCATTGAAAAGAAGCGCGAGGCGATCCGCTTCGCGGTGATCGACAGCACGCTGGCGCTGTTTCTCGCATTGTTCATCAACGGCGCGATACTGGTTCTCGCGGCGGCGGTCTTCCACGCGAGCGGACACACCGAAGTCGCCGAACTTGGCGAGGCCTATAGGCTGATCGCGCCGCTGCTCGGACAGCCGATCGCGGCGACGCTCTTCGCGGTGGCGCTCATCGCCTGCGGATTGAACTCCACGGTGACGGCGACGCTCACCGGCCAGATCGTGATGGAAGGATTCGTCCGGCTGCGGATGAAGCCGGCGCTGCGGCGCCTCATCACCCGCAGCATCGCCATCGCGCCGGCGATCGGGGTGACGCTATACGCCGGCGAATCGGCGACGGCGCAGCTTCTCGTCTTAAGCCAAGTGGCGCTGAGCGTGACGCTGCCCTTCGCCGTGGTCCCGCTCGTCGCCTTCACGGCCCAGCGCAGCGTCATGGGCGAACTCGTCGCGCCCCGGCGCACGACCGCGCTCGCGGCGATCATCGCCACGGCGATCATCGCGCTCAATGTGAAGCTTCTCTGGGACGCCGTCGCCGGCTGAGCGCGTCGCTCCCGTGACGGACCGCGCCATTGCCAAGCCGACGCATCTGGCTTAACTCGGCGCAGCTTTTGGCCGGAGTTGCGACAGAAATGAAACTGCCCAATCAATTCTACCGTCCGCTCGCCGTCGGCGCTCCGGCGCCGCTGCGGGAGCCGCCCGTCAAGGTCGAGCGGATGATTCATTTCGTGCCGCCGCATCTCGAAAAATTCCGCGCCAAGGTCCCCGAACTGGTCAAGCAGGTCGACGTGGTGCTCGGCAATCTCGAAGACGCGATCCCGGCCGACGCCAAGGAAGCCGCCCGCGCCGGCTTCATCGAAATCGCCAAGACGACAGACTTCGGCTCGACCGGCCTGTGGACGCGGATGAATGCCCTGAACAGTCCCTGGGCGCTCGACGACATGATCGACATCGTCGGCGCGGTCGGCGACAAGCTCGACGTCGTGATGCTGCCCAAGGTCGAGGGGTCCTGGGACATCGCCTATCTCGACCAGCTCCTGGCGCAGCTCGAAGCGCGCCACGGCGTGAAAAAGCCGATCCTCATTCACGCGATTCTGGAGACGGCGGAGGGCGTCAAGAACGTCGACGCCATCGCCGCCGCTTCGCCGCGCATGCATGGCATTTCGCTCGGGCCCGCCGATCTCGCCGCCTCCCGCGCGATGAAAACCACCCGCGTCGGCGGCGGCCATCCCGACTATAAGGTGATCGCCGACGCCGAACCGGGGCAGGGGTTGCGCGCCTCCTACCAGCAGGACCTCTGGCACTATACGATCGCCAAGATGGTCGACGCCTGCGCCTCAGCCGGCATCAAGGCCTTTTACGGCCCGTTCGGCGATTTCTCCGATTCGCCCGCCTGCGAGGCGCAGTTCCGCAACGCCTTTTTGCTGGGCTGCGCGGGCGCCTGGTCGCTGCATCCGTCGCAAATCGCCATCGCCAAAAAGGTCTTCTCGCCCGATCCGCAGGAAGTCGCCTTCGCCAAACGGGTGCTCGAAGCCATGCCCGACGGCACCGGCGCCGTGATGATCGACGGCCGCATGCAGGACGACGCCACCTGGAAGCAGTGCAAGGTTGTCGTCGACCTCGCCAGACAGGTCGCCGCGAAAGACGCCGACTTCGCCAGGATCTACGGATTATAGGCCTGGCCGGCAGTGCGACAGAATTGACGACCTGCCGCCGCCTGCGCTAGTACAATGCAAGTAAACAGCGTGTTAAGGGCGCTTTCGAATGCCGCGAGAGAACGTCGCCAAATTCGCCATCGGCCAGGTGGTCAAGCATCGCCGCTATCCGTTTCGCGGCGTGATCTATGACGTCGATCCGGTTTTCGCCAATACCGAAGAGTGGTGGCTCTCGATTCCCGAGGAGCTGCGCCCGCGCAAGGACCAGCCCTTCTATCATCTCTTCGCCGAGAACGCCGAAACCGAATATGTCGCCTATGTCTCGGAGCAGAATCTTCTGCCCGACGACAGCAACAGGCCGGTCCGCCACCCGCAGGTCGACGAGACCTTCGAGCGCGACGACGACGGCGTCTATCGCATGCGGGCGCCGAAGCGCCACTGAATCATTCCGATCCAACGGCCTGGCGCACTGCAAAAAAAGTCGCAGCCGCCAGTATTGACGATCGCGCGAATCGTCCACATCTTGAAAGCGGATCGAACTTCTTCGCGGGAGAGACCGGCGCTCGCGCCGGCGCCGAAGGCGAAACCGCCCCGGAAACGCTCAGGCCCCAAGGACCGCGACGAAGCAGAAACTCTGGAAAGCGGCGAGGCGCGCAGGCGTTTCGCCCACCGAAGGGCGTAACCTGCCGCTTTTAGCGCAGGGAAATCTCTCAGGTCACCGGACAGAGGGGGCGCGCGGCAAAGTTCGACTTTGCTGCGCGAACCATATTCTGTCGGAGTTGACGGTGACCGAATTCGACGTCGCGACCCCCGCGCCAGCCTTGGCCAAGCTTCCGCTCGATTCGCTGCATCGGCGGCTTGGCGCGCGCATGGCGCCCTTCGCCGGCTATGACATGCCGCTGCAATATGAGGCCGGCATCGTCGCCGAAACGCTGCATACGCGGCGCGCCGCAAGCCTCTTCGACGTATCGCACATGGGCCAGGCGATCCTTGCCGGCGCCGGCTCGGCGCGGGCGCTCGAAACTTTGACGCCGGCGGATTTGATCTCGCTCGCGCGGGAGCGCACGCGCTACACGCAGCTCCTCAATGAGAGCGGCGGCATTCTCGACGATCTTCTGATCACACGACTGCCGGGCGTCGAGGAGCGGCTGCTGCTTGTCGCCAACGCGGCGCGCAAGCGCGACGACTTCGCGCTGATCGCCGCCGCGCTGCCGCAGTTCGACTTCAACCCCTTGGACCGCGCGCTGCTCGCCCTTCAGGGCCCGCGCGCGGCCGCGGTCCTCGGCGCACTCCTCCCCGGCGCCGAGGACCTTGCTTTCATGGGCTGGCGCGCCTTCGACTTCGGCGGCGCGCCGCTCTTCGTGTCACGCAGCGGCTATACCGGCGAAGACGGGTTCGAATTGTCGGCGCGCGCCGAGCATGCCGAGGACCTTGCGCGTCTTTTGCTCGCGCATGAGGACGTCGCGCCGGCGGGGCTCGGCGCGCGCGACGCCTTGCGGCTGGAGGCGGGCCTGCCGCTCTACGGTCACGATCTCGACGAAACGACCGACCCGGTCGAAGCGGGTCTTGGCTGGTCGATCGGCAGACGCCGGCGCGCCGAGGGCGGGTTCCCCGGCGACGAGCGCATTCGGTTGGCGTTCGAACAGGGTCCTTCGCGCAGGCGCGTCGGGCTTTTTCCGCAGTCGAAGGCGCCGCTACGCGAAGGCGCCGAGCTTTACGCATCCGAAAATGTCGTCGGGCGCGTCACGTCGGGCGGCTTTTCGCCGACTCTGCAACGGCCCATCGCCATGGGCTACGTCGCCATCAATTACGCGCATGTCGGCGCGACTCTATCGGCGACGCTGCGCGACAGGCGCATCGAGGCCGATGTGGCGGCTCTGCCCTTCGTGCCGCATCGCTATTTCAAACCGCCGGCTGGAAAGGACGCGAGATGACCGATCTCCGCTACTCCAAGGACCATGAATATCTTGCCCTCGATGGCGACGTCGCGACATTGGGCATATCGGATTATGCGCAGGCGCAGCTCGGCGACATCGTTTTCATCGAACTGCCCGAAGTCGGCAAGACAGTCGGCAAGGGCAAGGAGATCGCCGTCATCGAAAGCGTGAAGGCGGCGAGCGAAGTCTATTCGCCGGTCGGCGGCGAAGTCGTCGAGGTCAATTCCGAGCTTGGCGAGACGCCGGCGCTGGTCAATGACGATCCGCTCGGACGCGGCTGGCTCGTCAAGCTGCGGATCAGCGATCCCGGCGAATGCGAGTCGTTGATGGATGAGCCCGCCTATTCGGAATTTCTGAAGACGCTTTAAGCGCAAGGAAAAGAAAGATGCGCTATCATCCGCTGTCCGAGGCCGATCGAAGCGCGATGCTCGCGACGATCGGCGTTCCCGCGATCGAGGCGCTCTACGCCGATGCGCCGCCCGAGACGTTGCTCAAAACGCCGCTCGATCTGCCGAAAGGCAAGTCGGAACTCGACGTCGAGCGCTTCTTCTCTCGTCTTGCCGCGCGCAATCTTCCCGCTTCGCGCGCGCGCTTCTTCGTCGGCGCCGGCGCCTATAAGCATCACATTCCCGCGAGCGTCGATCATCTCATTCAGCGCTCGGAGTTCTTGACGAGCTACACGCCCTATCAGCCTGAGATATCGCAGGGCACGCTGCAATATCTCTTCGAATTCCAGACCCAGGTCGCTCTGCTGACCGGCATGGATGTCGCGAACGCCTCGATGTATGACGGCTCCACCGCGACCGCAGAGGCCGTGCTGATGGCGCATCGTCTGACCAGGCGGCGCAAGGCGCTGCTCTCCGGCGGCCTGCATCCTCATTACGCCGAGGTCGTGCGCACCATCTCGCGCCTCGCCGAAGACGAAGTCGAGACGATGGCGCCTGACGTTCACGCCGTCGAAGATCTTGTCGCGCGCATTGACGACACGTTCTCTTGCGTCGTCGTGCAGACGCCCGATTTTTTCGGCAATCTGCGCGATCTGACGAAGATCGCCGAAGCCTGCCATAAGAACGGCGCGCTGCTCGTCGCCGTCTTCACCGAAGCCGTGTCGCTCGGCCTCATCAAATCGCCGGGCGCGATGGGCGCCGACATCGTCGTCGGCGAAGGCCAGTCGATCGGCAATGCGCTCAATTTCGGCGGACCCTATGTCGGCCTCTTCGCCACCCGGCATGAATTCCTTCGGCAGATGCCCGGCCGGCTCGCCGGCGAAAGCGTCGACGCCGACGGCAAGCGCGCCTATGTGCTGACGCTGTCGACCCGCGAGCAGCATATTCGCCGCGACAAGGCGACCTCCAACATCTGCACCAATTCAGGCCTCTGCGCGCTCGCCTTCACCATTCATCTGACCTTGCTCGGCGAAGCGGGACTGACGCGGCTCGCGCGCGTCAATCACGCCAATGCGGTGTTGCTGGCGGAGATGCTGACGGACGTTCCAGGGGTCGAAGTTCTCAACGAGACTCTTTTCAATGAGTTCACGCTGCGCGTCGAAGGCGACGCCGCCGCGCTTGTCGAGAAGATGGCGGCGCTGGGCGTCCTCGCCGGCGTGCCTGTTTCGCGTCTTCTGCCGCACGCCGGCCTCGACGATCTCCTCATCGTCGCCAGCACCGAAGTCAACACGTATGAAGATCGCGCCGCTTTCGTCGCGGCGCTCAAGGAGTCGCTCTGATGCTCGATCGACCCGCGGTCGTCGAACCGCTCGATGACGACAAAGTTCCCGCGACCTTTACCGGCAATCGCGGCCTCGATCAGGAAGAGCCGCTGATCTTCGAAATCGGCCGAACCGACGCGACCGGCGTCGACGTCGACGATCCCACGCCCGTCGCGACTCGGCTCGGCGCGCTGGAGCGTAGCGCGCCGATCGGCCTTCCGGGCCTAACCGAACCCGAGACGATGCGTCACTATGTGCGGCTGTCGCGCAAGAATTACTCGATCGACGCCGGGCTCTATCCGCTCGGCTCCTGCACGATGAAGCACAATCCGCGCAGCAACGAAAAGATCGCGCGCTACGAGGGTTTCGCCGATCTTCATCCGCTGCAGCCGCAATCGACGGCGCAGGGCGCGTTGGAGCTGATGCAGACTCTCGCCGATTGGCTGATGACGCTCACCAACATGCACGCCGTAGCGATGTCGCCGAAGGCCGGGGCGCATGGCGAACTCTGCGGCATGATGGCGATCAAATCCGCGATCGCCGCCAAAGGCGAAAGCGCGACGCGCAATGTCGTGCTGATCCCGCAATCCGCGCATGGCACCAATCCGGCGACGGCGGCGCTGCTGGGGTTTTCGGTGCGCGTCGTGCCGGCGGCGCCGGACGGAACGGTGCGCGCCGAGGCGGTCAGAGAGGCGCTCGGTCCGGACGTCGCCGCGATCATGCTGACCAATCCCAACACTTGCGGGCTCTTCGAACGCGAGATCGTCGAGATCGCCGAGGCGGTCCATGAAGCCGGTGGCTATTTCTATTGCGACGGCGCGAATTTCAACGCCATCGCCGGCGTCGCGCGGCCCGGCGACTTCGGCGTCGACGCGATGCATATCAATCTGCACAAGACCTTCTCGACGCCCCATGGCGGCGGCGGACCCGGCGCGGGGCCGGTGGTTCTGTCGGAGCGTCTCGCGCCTTTCGCGCCGGTTCCCTTCATCCGCCGCAAGGGCGACGCGCTGGAGCTTGTCGAAGACGCCGAAGACACGCAAAGCTTCGGTCGCCTTACCGCCTTCCATGGCCAGATGGGCATGTTCGTGCGGGCGCTCGCTTATATGCTCGCGCATGGCGCCGACGGGCTTGCGCAGGCGTCGAAAGACGCCGTGCTCGCGGCGAATTATGTCCGTGCGTCCTTGCGCGATCTCATGACCCAGCCGTTCGGCGATCGCATCTGCATGCATGAAGTTCTGTTCGACGACGCCTGGCTGCGCGGAACCGGCGTGACGACGCTCGATTTCGCCAAGGCGATGATCGACGAGGGCTATCATCCGATGACGATCTATTTTCCCCTCGTCGCGCATGGCGCCATGCTCATCGAGCCGACCGAATCGGAATCGAAAGCCTCGCTCGATCTCTTCATCGCGACGCTGCGCGATCTCGCGCACAGCGCCAAGGCCGGAGACATGACGCGCTTCACCCAGGCCCCGCGGCTCGCGCCGCGCCGGCGCGTCGACGAAACGCTCGCGGCGAGAAAGCCGGTGCTGCGGTGGACGCCCGCCGCCACCTGACCGTCACTGCGCCTGCGCGAGAGGCGGCGCGGTGCGCGGCGGCAGAATCGGCAGCACCACTTCCGGCTGGCGCCCGGTCAGCGCGGTGAGGAAGGCGGCGATCCTGTCAATCTCGTCGGCGCTGAGCGCGACGCCGAGCTGGCTTTCGCCCATTACCGCCACGGCCTTCTTCAGATCGAAGGTCGCGCCGGTGTGGAAATAGGGCGCGGTCAGTTCGACATTGCGCAGCGAGGGAACCTTGAAGGCGTATTTGTCGGCGATCGCCTTGGTGACCGCGTAGCGGCCCCAGTCGTCCGGCGGCAGATAGTCGGGCGCCGGCTGTTTGACGAGGCCGAAACGCGCATACATGCCGCCGCCGATGTTGACGCCGTTGTGGCAATTCGCGCAGCCCTTGTCGATGAAGAGCTTCAACCCGTCCTTCTGCGCGTCGGCGAGCGCCTGATCGTCGCCCTTGAGCCAGCGGTCGAAGGGCGAATCGGGCGTGATCAGCGTCGCCTCGAAAAGCGCGATGGCGCGGCCGATATTGTCATAGGCGACGGGATCGCTCGCTTCGGGAAAAGCCTGTTTGAAGGCCGCGACATAGCCGGGGATGGCCTTGAACTGCTCGACGGCGCGCTGTTTCGCCGCCGCATGCTCGGTCGGATTGATCGGCATCGGGCCGCCGCGGGTTTTCAGCATCGCCTTGGGATTGGCCATCACCGAATTGACCACCTGATCCGAAAGATCGGCGGCGCGCCCGTCCCAATATTGCGACTTGTTGAAAATCGCGTTCAGCACGGTGAGCACTTCGCGGCCGGCGAGCTGGGCGTTGTGGCCGCCCGACAGCGCGCCGCCGTCGACGCCGCCCATGCTGAGATTGTGGCAGTCGGCGCAGCTCACGTCGCGGGTTTCGGACAGCCGCGGCTCGAAAAAGAGCATTTTGCCGAGCGCGAGCTTTTGCGGCGTCGCGGTTTCGCCGGGAATCGCCGGCGGGCTTGAGGGAATCGGCTCGAATAATTCCTTCGCCCGATCCCTTAAGGGGACATCGGCGAGCGCCGGGGCGCCGACACAAAGCGCGACAAGAGAGGCGATCAGCTTAAGACGCATGCGGCGGTCACCTGGATGGAATCGGGCGTGTGAGATTGACGCTTATAGCACGGCGACGACCGCGTGCGGCTAGAGGCGGCGAAAGGCGGCGAAGCGTCACAGGTCACTGGCTCGCCCAGAGGATGCGCGCCATCCAGCTCACCTCGTCGCGGGAAATCGTGCGGTCGGGAAAAGCGGGATTGACCGAACGCAGTTCGATGGTGCGCGCCGTCTCGCGCTTCAGCTCCTTGGCCATGATCTCGCCCGAGGTGGTCTTGACCACGACCCGATCGCCGCGCCGCACCGGCGCGGCGGGCGAGACGATCACCACATCGCCGTCGCGATAGAGCGGCGCCATGGAGTCGCCGGTGATCTCCAGAGCATAGGAATGTTCGTCGGCCCCGGCGAGCACGTCGATCTCGTCCCAGCCGGCGCCGGTGGCAAAGCCCGCGTCGTCGAAAAAGCCGCCGACGCCGGCCTGGGCGAGGCCGATCAGCGGCCGTGTGTGGCGCAGCCTTCCGGCGGCGCTATTGGCCGTCACCAGCGACATGAATTCCTCGAGCCCGGCGCCGGTCGCGGCCAGCACCTTGGCGATCGATTCGGTCGACGGCCAGCGCTGGCGCCCGCTCGCCGTCTCGCGCTTGGAGCGGTTGAAAGTGGTCGGATCGAGGCCGGCCTTGCGGGCGAGGCCCGACGGCGTCAGGCCATATCGCTCGCCGAGCGCGTCGATCGCCGCCCAGATCTGGGCATGGGTGAGGATATCGGACATGGCCGGCCACGAATCGGAAGAATTTCCTAGCTGCTAGGAATATATCTATTAACCATTCCGCACAATAGGAAAACCGCGGGCCGGCTTGGCGGGAGCGCCGCGTGCGTAGTCAGGGCCTCGACGCGCTCCGGCAATTTCACCCTTGTCGGCTCGATCGCCTTCTGGACCTATTTCAAGGTCGGCGCCCCGCTGACTCTGGCGACGATCGCGCTGGGGCTGTGGAGGTTGAAGGGGGACTACCCCTCCTCCCCGCTCTCCTCCGCCGTGCGCCCCGAGATGCGCTGGCGCGCGTGTTCGCGTCTGATCTTGCGGTTGCGCTCGGCCTGCCGCACGCGCGCCTTCTCATTGGACGGCTGCAGCAGCTTGCGGAATTCGTCGCGCTTCTCGTGGATCGAGGCGATGACATAGCCCATCGGCACGCCGATATCGACGAGCACGGTTTCGGCGAGTTGGAGACTGGCTTCGACCGTTTCGGGAATGGCGTCCGTCGCGCCGAATTTGTAAAGCTCGGTCGCGTGATGCGCGTCGCGGGCGCGCGCGACGATGGTCAGATCGCCGCGAATCTCATGCGCGAGACGGACGATCTCGCCGGCCGCATGGGCGTTTTCGATCGTCACCACCAGCGCGCGCGCCTGCGCCAGCCCGCAGCGCATCAGGAAATCGCGCCGCGTGGCGTTGCCCCAGTAGATTTCGACGCCGTCCTCGCGCGCCTCGGTGACGAGCGATACGAGGTTTTCAATGGCGACGAAGGGGATGTCATGGCGTTTCAGCATTTCGCCGACGAGCCCGCCGATCCTGCCATAGCCGATGATGACGACGCGGTTCTCCCCGATGTCGGCGGTGGGCGCGAGATCGGCGTAGAGTTCTTCGTCCTCCGCTTCCGTCGCCGGCGGCGAGAGCGCCGCGCCGAGGCGCCCGAGCCAGGGAATGGCGAAAATGGTGATGGTGACGACGATCATCGCGTCGGCGCCATTGTGGCCCGGCAGCACGCCGACCGCCATCGCCGACGTGAGCAGGGCGAAGGCGAATTCGCCGCCGGGCGCCAGCAGCAGCGCCGCCTCCGCGGCCGGCCGCCAGTCGACGCCGAAGAGTCGCGCCAGAGCGAAGATGATCGCGCCCTTAACGGCGATCAGTCCCACAGCGTAAACGAAGATCGGAACGGGATCGGCGGCGACCGCGCCGATATCGAGGCCGGCGCCGACCGAAACGAAGAAGAGGCCGAGCAGCAGGCCCTTGAACGGTTCGATCGTCACCTCGACCTCGCGCCTAAACTCGGTCTCGGCGAGCAGCAGGCCGGCGATGAAGGCCCCGAGGCCCATCGAAAATCCGGCGGCCGCGGAAAGCGCCGCCTCGCCGATGACGACCAGCAGGCAGGCGGCCATGAAGAGTTCGGTCAATTGCACCGCCGCGACCATGCGAAACAGCGGGCGCAGCAGCAGCCGGCCGATGAAGATCAGCGCGCCCATGGCGATGACGGCGCGTCCGAACGCCCAGGCCGCCTGCTCGGCGGTGAAGCCGCCGTTCTTGGCTTCGGCGAGCGCCGAGACGAGAAACAGCGCCGGCGCCACGGCGAGATCCTGCAGCAGCAATACCGAGAAGGCGACGCGCCCCGAGGTCTTGTTCAACCGCCGCGCCTCGGCGAGCACCGGCAGAACCACCGCCGTCGACGACATGGCGAGCGCGAGGCCCATCAGCAGCGCCGGTCCGAGCTGGACGCCAAAATAGTAATAGCCGACGGCCGCGAGCACGGCAGCGCAGACCACGACCTGCGCCAGCCCCAGTCCGAAGACGAATCTTCGCATCCGCGCGAGCCGTTCCCAGGACAGTTCCAGGCCAATCATGAACAGCAGGAAGACGAGGCCGAATTCGGCGAGATCGGAAAGACCCTCGCCATTGGCGATGGTGAAATAGCGCGCGAAGTCATGGTCCGCCGCGAACCGGCCGAGTCCGAACGGCCCCAGCGCCGCGCCGGCGAAGAGAAAGCCGAGCACCGGCGAAATCTTCATGCGATGGAAGAGCGGGACGACGACGCCCGCCGTGGCGAGAAAGACCAGCGTCTCGCGATAGGATTCAAGATGGAAGGAATTCGTCATGCCGCCTCGTCGCCCGTGCGCCTGCGCCGGGATGATAAATGGGTCGCGCGTCGATCAGGCGAAAAGGACAGCAAGAGTCGCGCCGTCCGGCGCGCTCGGGAGCGAAGCCCAAGAGCCGCGACTCTGGCGCTCATCGCAAAATCGATCCGGTTGACGGGCGAACTTTATCCGATTCGGCGGCCGCGCAGCGCGCCGCCTATTCCTCGGCGCCGCCCGAGCCTTGCGCTTTCGCGCCGCCCGCTCTGCGCCAGGTCTCGCCCTTGCAGAGCACGCCCCAAAGACATCCCTTCAGCGTCAATTCATTGGCCGATTTGAGTGTGATGACGCCGTCATAGACGTTGCCGTCTTTGGTGTTGTACAGCTTGCCGCGCCATTCCTTCGCGCCGCTCTTCGACGCGCCGCGCAGGATGACCGTGCCGACCGCGCGCTGTTCCTCGGCGTTTCGAACCGAAACCAGCTTGGCGCAGAGCAGGCCGCCGCAGTCGTAGAAGCTGAACTGCTGACCGGCCTCGGGCCGCAGCCAGATTCCATAGGGTTCGCCGCCGGCCTGAGCGGCGGAGGCCCCCGCGAGCGCCAGAAGCGCGGCGGCGCCTCGCCGCCAGGGAAGATCGAAGACGCGATCCCTCTTCATTCGACGCTCCTGATGCGTTGCGGCGACGATGTTAGAGGCTTGCGCCGCTGATTGTCGAATCTTAGGACTTGGGCGGGCCTCGAAGGGACGGCGTCAGCTGGGCCCATCGGCCGGCGAGAGCCCGAGCAGCCGTTCATAGACCGCCAATGTCGCGCGCTGCATCTCTTCCACCGAGAAACGCTCCAGAACGTTGCGGCGCGCCCGCAGCGCCAGTTCGTCGCGCGCCGAAGCCTTCAAGGTCAGCGCCTCGGCGATGGCCTCCGCCAGTGCGACCGGATCGCCGGGCGGCGTCCGCCAGCCGGTGGAAAGATGGCGCGGAGTCTGTGGCGGCGCCAGGATGATTTCCGGCGCGGCGCCGATATCGGAGATGATCGCCGGCGCGCCCATCGCCTGGGCCTCGACCGCGATGCGCCCGAAAGCTTCGGGCTCGGTCGCCGGGGCGACGATGACGGCGGCGGCGAGATAGGCGGCGGGCATGTCGTCGCAATAGCCGACATGGCGAATGACGTCGCGAAGCCCGGCGCGCTCGATCTGGCTCTCGATCGCGCGTCGAAAGGACTCGCTGTGCGGGTCGCCGACGAAGACGACGCGCAGGTCCAGAAAGCCTTCCTTGATCAGGCGCTTCGCCGCCTCGATCAGAACCGAATGGCCCTTGCGCGCCGAAAGCCGCGCCGGCAGCAGCACGACGCGATCATAGGGGGCGACGCCCCACGCCGCCCGCAGGCGCTCGACGCGGCGCCGGTCGACGGCGGTCGGCGAAAAGGCGCGCAGATCCGCGCCGCGCGGAACGACGACGATGCGCGCGGCGCTTTCCGGATGCAGCTCTCGAATGCGCTGCGCCGCATAGTCGGAAATCGCGATTACCGCGTCGCCCGCCGCCATGATGGCGTTGTAGCGCAGCTTGATCGGCGACGTCCCGCCATAGGCGCTGTGATAGGTCGTCGCCAGCTTCGCGCCGGTCTGCCGGGCGGCGTAATAGGCCACCCAGGCCGGCGCGCGCGAACGCGCATGGACGATGTCGACGCCCTCGTCGCGGATGATCCGCGCCAGCTGCACGGAGTTCAGCGCCATCGCGAAGGGATTTTTCGTCGCCGCTGGAAACGGCGCCCAGACGCCGCCCTTGGACTGCAATTCGCTGACCATGCGTCCGCCGCGCGAGGCGACGAGGCAGCGCGCGCCGACCCGGCTGAGCGCTTCGGCGACGTCCACCGTGGCGCGCTCCGCCCCGCCCGACTGGAGATCGGGCACGATCTGCAGGATCGTGCGTCCGGCCAGCGGTTGCTCGGCGGAGACGATCGGGGCGAGCGGTTGCGACATCGCTAGGCTAATGCGGGCCCCGGACAGAATCGTCCGGCCCTCGCATTCTGTTTCGAATTTCTTTACCAACTATGAGCGGAACCGCTATTTTCAATGATGACGCCTCTTTAGAGCTTCGCGGACGCGCGTGCCGGACACTCTCGACTTTCTCGACATTCCCAATCCTAACGGCGGCGTCTGGCGCATCGCCCGGCGCTTGCGTCCCGCCTCGGCTGAGGCCGGAAACGCCCCCGGCCTCGTCTGGCTCGGCGGCTTCGCCTCCGATATGGAGGGAGCCAAGGCGAGCTTTCTCGACGAATGGGCGCGCGCGCGGGGGCGCGCATATCTACGCTCCGACTATTCCGGCCATGGCCGCTCGGCGGGGCGGTTCGAAGACGGCTCAATCGGCGACTGGCTGGAGCAGAGCCTCGCGGTTTTCGAGCGCTCGACGCAGGGGCCGCAGATCGTCATCGGCAGCTCGATGGGCGGCTGGCTCGCGCTGCTGCTGGCGCGCCGGCTCGCGGAAAAAGGCGAGAGCGCGCGGCTCGCCGGGCTCATTCTCCTCGCCCCGGCGGTCGATTTCACCGAGGCGCTGATGTGGGAAGGCTTCGACGAAGCGACCCGCCGCGAATTGATGGAAAAGGGCGTATTGCCCGCCAAGGAGCCGGATCACGGGCCGGTCACAAGACGGCTGATCGAAGAGGGACGCCGTCACCTGATGCTCGGCGGCCTCATTCGGGCGCATGCCCGGGTGCATATTCTGCAGGGCATGCGCGATGAAACCGTGCCCTGGCGCCATGCGCTGACGATCGTCGAACATCTGAACGCCGATCCGGTGACGTTGACCTTCATCGCCGATGGCGATCATCGTCTGTCCCGCCCCGAGGACCTGGCGCAGCTCGCCGCCGCGGTGGAGACGATGAGCGCCCCGCCGCCGGGCGAGCCGCCGCCGACGCTTTTCGATTGAGGGGGCAAGGGTCGATGCGGGTTCGCGCGTCGACCAAGGCGACTGACGCAGTGTCGCCTGACCTACATCCGTATGAACAAGGCGGCGATTGTCGATTAGAGAGCTCGGCATCGATCAGGGGCGCTGGATCGCTTCGTCACTCGCCAGGTCAGCTCGCCATACGCCGCTACCGGTCATTGTCGCCAAAGTTCTATGGGGGAGTTAACAGTGTAGCCGTTGAGAGTCGATTCTACTATGATGATGTGATTGCCCGAGTCGGCGCTTGTGAACAAATACACGAAGTTATTTTGTAGCACTCCCGGTGAACCCAGCGTGCAGGTAGAGGGGTCGCTGCATGTAAGGGACCTGATGAACCCGGTTCCGTTAACGGTTATGTTCCCTTGGCAGGTTGTCGGGTTCCAATTGGAGATAGCTGAAACTGTCCCGTTAGGTAATTGCCCAAAGGCCGGCTTGGTCGGGTCGCCAGATGGGCTAGCCGAATTCGGCGGAGTGGCGGAAAATTTGGTGAACATTGTAAAAGTCCCACCCGACGAGGTCGAGGGAAATACAGGGAATGAGACAATGTGCGAAACGGCATGGATAACCGGCGCCGGCACGCCACCGGTAAAATATACAGTTCCGCCGCCTTTGCCAGAATAGGATCCCGATGGAATTGTGCAGGCAGCAAATGTTGCTGTCGTACCGAGAATAAAATATACAAAGATGACCAAAAATCGTGAAGTTATATTAAACATGTGCTTCTCCTACAGTTTAGAAATCCCGTAGGATTTCAAATTCTATAAATACGACCTCTTGTCTTAGTTGAAATCTTCCGCAGTGTTGGGTCCCCGTCAAGAAAAAAGTGAATTTTTTTCCTTCAAAAACCCGGGTCTAATTGTCGCAACCACATCGGGACCGATGAATTGTCGCGAGTTGTGACGGACGTAAACGATCTCCGACGCACGAAATTGCCGACCCGGGGGCGGATGGCCGAAGACCTCGCGCAGCTCGCCGCCGCCGTCGAGACGATGAGCGGCCAAAGCCTACGCATTTCGATTGAAGGCCGGCGCCGCGCGAGGGCGCCGCCGCGCGGCGCTTGACACCTCCGCCCGCCGCATCGATGTTGCCGAACGAATTGTTCGGCATATCGAACGCTTGGGAAGATCGCTTGTCCATCGTTTCAGAAACGCGGCCGGTCCAGGGCGGGGCCTCCGCGCCGAAAACCGTGGTTTTCGAGCCCGACCGCCCGCTGCTGACCGACGGGGGCGGGCGAATCGCGCCGCTCGCCATCGCTTATGAGACCTATGGGACGCTCAACGCCGCGCGGACGAACGCCATCCTGCTCTGCCATGCGCTGACCGGCGACCAATATGCGGCGGGCGTGCATCCCGTCACCGGCAAGCCCGGCTGGTGGGAGGCGATGGTCGGGCCCGGCAAGCCCTTCGACACCGACCGCTATTTCCTGATCTGCTCCAATGTCGTCGGCGGCTGCATGGGCACGACCGGCCCGGCGTCGATCAATCCGACGACCGGCAAGCCCTATGGGCTCGACTTCCCCGTCGTCACCATCCGCGACATGGTGCGGGCGCAGGCGATGCTCATCGATCATTTTGGAATCGAGACGCTGTTTTGCGTCGCCGGCGGCTCGATGGGCGGCATGCAGGTGCTGCAATGGGCGGCGAGCTATCCGAAGCGGGTGTTTTCGGCCATGCCGATCGCGACCGCCGCCAAACATTCGGCGCAGAACATCGCCCTTCACGAAGTCGGCCGGCAGGCGGTGATGGCCGATCCCGACTGGCGCTCGGGACGCTACCAGGAGCAGGGCGTGCGGCCCGAGAAGGGTCTCGCCGTGGCGCGCATGTCGGCGCATATCACCTATCTCTCGGAAGCGGCCTTGCAGCGCAAATTCGGCCGCAAGCTGCAAGACCGCAGCGCGCCGACCTTCTCCTTCGACGCCGATTTTCAGGTCGAGAATTATCTGCGCTATCAGGGCCTCGCCTTCGTCGAACGCTTCGACGCCAATTCCTATCTCTTCGTCACCCGCGCCTGCGACTATTTCGACCTCGCCGCCGATTATGGCGGGTCGCTGGCCATGGCCTTCAAGGACATCAAGACGCGCTTTTGCGTCGTCTCCTTCACGTCGGACTGGCTGTATCCGACCTCCGATTCGCGCGCCATCGTCCATGCGCTCAACGCCGGCGGCGCCTCGGTGTCCTTCGTCGAAATCGAATCCGACAAGGGGCACGACGCCTTCCTGCTGCATGAGCCGATGTTCATCGCGACGACGCGCGGCTTTCTCGACTCGGCCGCGGCGGCGCGCGGCCTCGCGCCGCACGGACATTCGAAATGAACGTCACGCCGCCGAGGCAGCCTGCGCCGCCCGATCATCCGCGGCTCGATCACGCCGTCATCGCGCAGATGGTCGCGCCCGGCGCGCGGGTTCTCGACGTCGGCTGCGGCGACGGTTCGCTGTTGCAGTTGCTCGCCCAGAAGAAAGGCGTCGACGGGCGCGGCGTCGAACTCTCGCAGCGCGGCGTCAATGAATGCGTCGCCAAGGGACTGTCCGTCATTCAGGGCGACGCCGACACCGACCTTTCCGACTATCCGGACGACGGCTTCGATTATGTGATTCTCTCTCAGACGCTGCAGGCGACGCGGCGTCCGCGCGCGGCGCTCGCCAATATGCTGCGCATCGGGCGTCGCGCGATCGTTTCATTTCCGAATTTCGGCTATTGGCGCGTGCGCGCCCAACTCAGCCTGACCGGCCGAATGCCCGTGACCGGCCACCTTCTCTATCATTGGCATGACACGCCGAACATTCATCTTTGCACCATTCGCGATTTCGTCGAACTCGTCGACGAACTCGGCGCACATATCGAACGCGGCGTGGCGTTGGATCGCGCCGGCGCGCCGATTCGTTTCAACGCCCCCTGGTGGGTATGGAATCTCTTCGGCGAACAGGCGGTCTTTCTACTGGAGCGCGGCGGCAAGCCGTCCTGACTCATGCGACGGTTTGTCCCGCGTCCCTCGCCTTTCGCCGTGTGACGGTTCGCGTTAGCCTTCCGATCGGCGGCATTAGCGATCATGCGCAGGAGGGAGCGGCGGCGCCTCCGCTTCATTGTCACGTCATTCGTTGAATGACGCGCATGATCTGCTGCGCCTGAAGAGGATGCGCGAGCTTGACGATCGAGGCCGCCCGCGCGGCGAAAAATTACGACGCCGTCCGGCGAAAGCAGCGGGGCGTCCGGCGCGCGCCTCGGCCGGCGAGCCCCGAGGAACTGCGCAAGCCGCTGCTTTTCGCGGGCGTCGACGAAGAGACCCTGTCGCGCCTCTTGGCCGACGCCAGGATCGAGTCGCTGCAGGACGGCGACGCGCTTTTCCGTCAGGGCGACCGCGTCGCCGACGTCTCATTCGTGGTGAGCGGCTATGTGAAGCTGATGCGCATGGCGCGCTCCGGACGCCAAACGCTCATCGGCATTCGTTCGGACGGCGAATTGATCAGCGACGTCGCCGCCGGCGCCGACGAGGTTCACTCGGTCTCGGCGCAATCGGTCGGCGCCGCCAAGGCGCTCAGGCTCCCAGCGCCGCGCTTCGCGCGGCAGCTCAAGGAGTCGCCTTCGCTCTGCGCCGCGGTGATCAGGGACTCCAGGGAGAGAATCGCGCGCCTCGTCGGCGAGATCGAATCGCTCAAGAGCCAGAACGCCGATCAGCGCCTTGCCCATTTCCTGCTTGCCCTTTGCCCGCCGGACGAAGAACGCTGCCGTTTCCGGCTGCCTTACGACAAGCGCCTCATCGCCGCGCGTCTTGGCGTGAAGCAGGAAACGCTGTCGCGCGCCTTCGCCAAGCTGCGCGCCCATGGCGTGCGCACCGAGACGCGCAATGTGCATGTCGAGAGCGTTTCGCATCTCGCCGATCAATGCGGCCGAGCGGGCGAGCGCGCCCGACTGGCGTATGAACCGTCGTAGCATTCAGCGGCGGCGCCACGCCGCTTGGCGCGCGGCTCGCGAAAGACCGGAATTCACACTTTTCGCCGCGCGTTCTATGTATGCGTCGGGAACGTGTGGCGTTCGGCGAGAGATTGGCGGCGCGCAATGGCTTCTTGCGGCATCACGAAAAACATGACGTCGACGCGAGATCGACCTGCGGTTCGGCGGGCGCGCCCGATCGGCGATACGTTCATCGATCCTCGGCGCGTCGAGGGAGTTCGACCCAACACGCCGGAATCCGCTTTTTCGCTGCGCGCTCTAAAGATCGTCCTACTCCTCGTCGGGATCGGGACGCTCTTTTGTCCCATCGCCGTTCGCGGTCAGGCGATTTCGCCCGATGCGCTGATACGCGCCTATCCGGATCAGATCGCCGGTCGCGACGGCGCCGCGATCATTTTCCGCGACGGAACAAGGCAGAATCTCTCGGACGGCAAGCCCGACAAGAGCTTTGACGAGAAACTGAAAAACCCCTCTCTCATCGATCAGCTGAGCCTTGCTTATCCCAAGGGCCCGCTAACGAAACCTCCCGGCCCGCAGGACGATCCGGGACGTTTCCGCAACATCGCCTTCTTCGACAAAATTTATGGGGATTGCGAGAAGGGCGAAACGCAGAAACATTTGACCGACATTCCCTGGTTCGCCGGCAAGGTGCGGGTCACCACGGTCAATGGCGTCGCCGAAAGGCTGCGCGCGGTCGCCAAGGAAATCGATCGTCTGCCGCCGGACATTAAGCGTTCCGCTTTTCCGAGCGCCGGCGCTTACAATTGCCGCGTCGTGAAGGACACCGGCAAACGGAGCATGCACGCCTATGGCGCGGCGATCGATCTCAACACCGCCTTCTCTGACTATTGGCTTTGGCGCAAAGGCGGATACCGCAATCGGATTCCTTACGAGATCGTGGAGATTTTCGAACGCCACGGGTTTATCTGGGGCGGCAAATGGGGGCATTTCGACACGATGCATTTCGAATACCGGCCCGAATTTTTCGACGCGCCGGCAGGCGGCGAGGAGCAAAATCAGCGCGACCATTGAAAAGAATGGCGCGAGTCGTACGTAACGGCGGTTACAGGAGGGGACTTTGATGAAAACGCATAAGATTTTCTCGGCGCTCAGCCTGATCGGCGCGATCGTCGCGGGGTTGATCGTCGCTGCCCCGACCCCGACGGCGGCGCAGGATCCGGCCTATATGTCCTGTTCCGAGCTCTGGTACGCGCGCAACCGGATTTACGCGCGTAACGGCTATTGCTTCAACACCGACCGCGCGCGGGCCGTGTTCGGCCCCGGCTGTTTTCCGCCTTACGGTCGCCTGAGCGGCTGGGAGAAAAGCCGCGTCAATCAGCTTCAAATGTGGGAGCGCCGCAAGGGGTGCTGAGCCGAGGCGCGGGCCGCCATTCCCCTCGTTCGACAAGATCGCCTCATGAAATCGAGGGGTCGAGGCGGTTCGCCTTCGCCGTTTTTTCAGCCGCCTGCATTCACGCTCGGGCAAATCGCGGATAGACTTGCCGCCGTCGACTGATCGCCTGCGCCGTACATTCGTCGGAGGCTCGTCGTCAATTGCGGAGATCTATTTATCGGAGGATTCGCCATGATCGCATATAAGAAGGTTGGATTGGTCTTCTTGTCCGCCCTCGCGCCGGCCGCGGCCCAGGCGGGCGCGAGCAATGGTTCGAGCGCGTTGGCGCTCTCGGCGATCGTCGGCGACTTATCGCCTCAAACAAGCGCCGCCGACAAGAAGCTCCTCGCGGCCTATTTCGCCGGACGCGCCGAAGCGCCGCACGCCAAGGGCCAGCGAATCGCGGTCAAGGCCGACGCCGTCGACTGTCGCGCCGGCAATGTCGACATCACGTCGCGCGCCTGCGAGTTGACCTTCGGCGCCAAGAAGATCGAATTGAGCGGCCGCAAGGCGAATGAACTCTATGCGACCTTGATCGAGAATGGCGTCGTGGCGGAAGGCGCGGCAGGCTCTTCGCGTGCGTCGATCACGGCGCTCGACTGCATCGTCGACGCCGATGAAGTTGCGGAGAAGGCCGGCGGCGGCGCGCGCTGCGCCTTTACGCCTTAGAGCGCGGCTCGCGGAAAAGTGGGAACCGGCTTTTTTCGCATGGAGCGCGCTTTAAACTTTTTGAATCGATCGCGTTATCCGCATTTGGGCGATTCCGCTTAACTGCAGCGTGATCTGAAAGGCGGACGCCCTTGTCTTTGGCGCGGCTTTGGTCGAGAAAACCAACTCAGCGACAGGAGTTCAAAATGGCTGCGCCGGGCGTCACGGTCTTCGTTTGCGTGTCCTGCCGCGACGGCGAGGACGCCGACCTGCGTCCTGGCGCGCGCCTGCTGGAGGCGCTGCGCGCGCGACTGAGTGAGCGCAACCTCGATATCGCGGTCGAGCCTGTCGAGTGTCTCGCGGTGTGCAAGCGCCCGGCGACGGTCGCCTTCGCCGGCGCCGGCAAATGGACCTATGTGATCGGCGATCTCGACGGCGGCGCCCATGTCGACGAATTGATCGACTCGGCGCAAAACTTCGCGGCGACCAACAATGGCGTCGTCGCCTGGAAGGACCGGCCGGCGTGCTTCAAGAAGGGCGTGGTGTCGCGCGTCCCGCCGGTTTCTTGAGCGCTATTTCCCCGCGCGCGCCCGCTCGATCGCCTCGGCGATGAGCATGCGGGCCTCGGCGGCGTCGCCCCAGCCGGCGACCTTCGCCCATTTGCCGGGCTCGAGATCCTTGTAGTGGACGAAGAAATGTTCGATCCGGCGCCAGGTCATTTCCTGGAGGTCGGTGTAATTCTCCACGTCGACGTAACGTTGCGTCAGCCGCGCGGACGGCACGGCGACGATTTTCTCGTCGCCGCCGGCCTCATCCGTCATGCGCAGCACGCCGATCGGCCGAACCGCGATGACCGCGCCCGGGGCCACGGGTCGCGTATTGGCGACCAGCACGTCGCAGGGGTCGCCGTCGTCGGACAGCGTGTGCGGGATGAAGCCGTAATTGCCGGGATAGCGCATCGCCGTATAGAGAAAGCGATCGACGAACAGCGTGCCCGAGGCCTTGTCGAGCTCATATTTGATCGGCTCGCCGCCAAGCGGCACTTCAACGACGACATTGACTTCGTGAGGCGGGTTCACGCCGATCGGTATGGCGTCGAGACGCATTCAGGGCTCCGATCGATTGGCGGGCGCGGCGAGGGCCTTTCGCCGGACGCTTTCGATTGTCATTCAGGCGAAAGCGCTGCGCGCGTTGAGGCGATCATATCGCGAAACGGCCGCGCTGCGCTCAGCGCACCGGCGCCGACACGAAGCCGAAGGCGACGCGCGTCAGCATGTCCGCGCCGAACCGCTCCTCGGCGCGGCGCACCGTCTGTCCGCCGAGGCTGCGATAGAAGGAGAGCGCCTTGTCATTGTCGGCGAGCGCCCAGACGATGGTGGAGAGATAGCCGTGCTCGGCGAGTTCGCGGCGCGTGGCGTTGAACAGGCGTCTCCCGAACCCCAGGCCTTGCTGCTCCGGCGTCAGATAGATTTCGAAGATTTCGCCGGAATAGGGCATCGACGGCACGCGGTTCCGGCCGTAGGTCGAATAGCCGACAATATCCTCGTCGAAGTCGAGCACGAGAAGTCCGGTGCCGCGCACGATCGCCGAATGCCACCAATTGGGACCGCGGCGGGCGATCATCCGCTCCAGCTCCGCGCCGGGGATCACGCCCCTATAGGCGGAGCGCCACGACGCGTCGTGAACGCGCGTGATCTGCTCTGCGTCTCCGGGACGCGCATGGCGGATGGAGAATGCGGTTTTGACCATGCTTTGAATGTTAGGTCCCCTATGTTCGTTTCGGCAAGAGCCATGAGCGTTTCGGGCGCAAAAATTATCTTCTGGCCGATCGCCGCGCGCTTTGGGCGCGGTCGCCGGTCCGCTATATGAAAAAACCGGCGACTCGGCGCTTGCGGCAAAGGTCCTTCTTGCGTTATCCTTGTCGTCGATTGCGGCCAAGCGCCGCTGAGATGGGAAGAGTTCGTTGCCTTACGCAACCGCCTCTGCGATCGACGCTGCGACGCCTTCGTGCGCGCGCGCCTTCGCTTGCCCGCTTTCCCTGCCGCTTTTCGGCCTGCTGCTGCTTAGTCGCCCCTGAGCGCCCGATGGGCTCGCGCCCAGGCCTTCAGGGGACATTTCACGCAGTCATCGACAGGAGCCCCCGCGGGGGCGGCACAGCAGGATTTCAAACCAAATGAGCCATACGTCACAGCCCGGCGCCGTCGCGGATAACGACGGGCGCGTCATGATTTTCGACACCACCTTGCGCGACGGCGAGCAATCGCCCGGCGCCTCCATGACTCTCGAAGAGAAGCTCGAGGTTGCCGATCTCCTGGATCAATTGGGCGTCGACATTATCGAGGCCGGCTTTCCGATCGCCAGTCCCGGCGATTTCGAAAGCGTCAGCGAAGTCGCGCGGCGGGTCAAGAACGCCGTCGTCGCCGGGCTGGCGCGCGCCTCCGAAAAGGACATCGACCGCTGCGCCGAGGCGCTGCGGCAGGCGCGGCGTCCGCGCATCCACACCTTCATCTCCACCTCGCCCGTGCATATGAAATACAAGCTCCAGATGGAGCCGGAGCGCGTGTTGGAGATGGTGACCGCCTCGGTGACGCGCGCGCGCAATCATGTCGCCGACGTCGAATGGTCGGCGGAGGACGGCACCCGCACGGAACTCGATTTTCTCTGCCGCTGCGTCGAGGCCGCGATCAAGGCCGGCGCAACGACGATCAACATTCCCGACACTGTCGGCTACACCACGCCGGCCGAATATGAGCAGTTGTTCCGCACCGTGCGCGAGCGGGTGCCGAATGCCGACAAGGCGATTTTCTCGGTCCATTGTCACGACGATCTGGGCCTCGCCGTCGCCAATTCGCTCGCCGGCGTGCGCGGCGGCGCGCGGCAGATCGAATGCACGATCAACGGCATTGGCGAACGGGCGGGCAACGCCGCGCTCGAAGAAGTCGCGATGGCGATGAAGACGCGCGGCGACGCGCTGCCCTTCTACACCAACATCGACGCCAAACTGTTGACGCGCGCCTCGAAGCTGGTCTCGGCGGTGACGTCCTTTCCGGTGCAATACAATAAGGCGATCGTCGGCCGGAACGCTTTCGCGCATGAGAGCGGCATTCATCAGGACGGCATGCTCAAGAATGCGCATACATACGAAATCATGACGCCCGAAAGCGTCGGCGTCTCCAAGACGTCGCTCGTGATGGGCAAGCATTCCGGCCGTCACGCCTTCCGCGAGAAGCTGAAGGAGCTCGGCTATGATCTCGGCGAGAATGCGCTGGAAGACGCGTTCAACCGCTTCAAGGATTTGGCCGACCGCAAGAAATTCGTCTACGACGAGGATCTGGCCGCGCTCGTCGACGACGAAATCGTCAATGCGCATGATCACATCAAGGTCGAAGCCTTGATGGTGATGGCCGGCACCCATGGCCCGCAATCGGCGGCTCTCACGCTCGATATCGGCGGCGAGAAACTGACGCATCAGGCGACCGGCAATGGCCCTGTCGACGCGATCTTCAACGCGATCAAGGCGCTCGCCCCGCATGAGGCGACGCTGGAGCTGTTTCAGGTCCATGCCGTCACCGAAGGCACCGACGCGCAAGCCGAGGTCTCGGTGCGCTTGTGCGAAAACGGCAAGTCGGTGACCGGCCGCGGCGCCGATCCCGACACGCTCGTCGCCTCGGCGCGGGCCTATGTTTCGGCGCTCAACCGGCTGATCGCCAAGCGCGCGCGCACCAAGCCGGAAGCAATGCAGGCGATCTAGTGACGCGCAACGCTTGAAGCTTCCCGCCGGTCAAAGACTGGCGGGAGTTTTCGCATGTCGGACGGCGAATCGAAAGACTGGCCGGGCGAATCTGGGTCGAAGAGACTCCGGGCGGCGGCGCTACCTTCAAGATATCCTTGACGAAATCATAGAGCGCCGCACGCCGAGCGGATCACGGCGCGCGACTCGCGCGACGCGCGCCTTGACGCGCGACCTTGCCACCCGATGAAAGTCAGGTTTATCTTCGAGCGGGGGAATTTTGCGCGTTTTCGAACGGACGCGTGACGCGCGCGCTGATGCGCAGGGGGGCTGGAATGACGACTCCAATCGAGCGCATTGTTATTCGCCATCTATCGGGCTCCAAGGCCAATCAGATTGAACAGCTGCCCGTCGGCGATGCGCGCGAATTCGCCATCGGCCGCGATCCCGCGTCGAAAATCGCCTTCGATCCGGTCGGCGATAGCGTCGTCAGCCGCAAGCATGCGGTGATCCGCATCGAAGGCGAAGGCGACAGGCTCTCCTTCAAACTTTCCGACTCCGGCAGCAGCAACGGCACCTTTCTCAATGGCGAGCGGGTGACCGGCGAGGTCGAACTGCTTCCCGAAGACACGATCGAACTCGGCGGCGCCAGGGGGCCGAAATTCACCTTCGACGTGCAGCCGCGGCCCGCCAGTTTCGCCGCGCGGACGCAGGTGATCGGGCTCAGCGACACGGCGGCGACCCGCGTCATCAAGACGGCGGAAATCGCCGCGTCGACGGCCGTGAACGCGGCGGCGACCGGCGCAGCCCCCGCCGAGGGAACGAGCGGCGATTCGGCGGCTCAAAAGAAGTTCGGAGTCGGTCAGGAGACGGTGCAGCGGCTGATCGGCGAGGAACGCCGCGCCTCGCGCGGCGCCTTGATAGCGACGGCGGCGGGTATCGGCGCCGTTCTCGTGCTCGGCGGCGCAATCCTCCTGTGGCAGCAATGGAAAGGCGAAGAGCGCGTCGGCGGCCGGATTTCCGATATCGAGAAAGGTCAGGAAGAAGCGTCCGCCGGGGTCGAGGGCAAGGTGAAATCGATCACCGGCATGACGCCGCAGGAAATCTACGACAAATACAAGGACGCGACGGCCAAGATTTATCTTCATTGGCGTCTTTATGACAAGACGACGGGCAAACCGATTTATCATCAGACCTTCAACGTCAAGGTCAACAAGAATGAAAGCGCGACCTTGCCGGCCTATGTGCGGCTGGGACCCAACACCGTGGTGCGATGGCTGACGCTCGACGACGACTACCGGTCGAATGTGCCGATCGACGGCGCCGGCTCCGGAAGCGGCTTCGTCGTCGGGGAGCAGGGCTATCTGTTGACCAATAAGCACGTCGCCGCGGGCTGGGAAATCCACTTCTCCGCGCCCAAGCGGCTCGGCGTGCTGTTTGAGTACAAGGGCGGGCCCGACTGGAAGCGGACCAAGGGATACAAGGGCCCGGATCTGCGAAAATATGAGGTGATCAATCTCGACGACGACGCCTATTCGGACATCGACGACTGGGTGCCGGACTCCGGCGGACTGATTTTCCCCTCGAAACCGGCGATCGCGGTGCCGATCGGCGGCGGCAACATTCCAGACCCTACCAAAGCGGACAAGCGCACCTTCGAAGGGCGCAACGACACGCTCGAAACGCGTTTTCCGGGCAGCCGCCTGAACATCAACGCCAGCCTGGTCCGCGCTTCATCGGATTCGGACGCCGCCCTCATCAAGATCGATTCGCCTCAGACGCTCAGCACGGTCGAGCTTGCCTCTCACGACGCCGTCACAGTCGGCGAAAAAATCGTGGTACTCGGCTATCCCGCGGTCTCGGTGTCGACTTTTCAGCAGCAGTCGACTCAGGAGGGGGGAGGACCGGTCAGACGTCATCTCGAGGAAATCCCCGAGGCCACGATCACCGACGGCATTGTTTCGAAGCTCTCGCCCGGCGTCCAGCAAAAGGACGGCGTCACCACTTACAGCACGACGGGAGACGTCATTCAGTTAAGCATTACTGCGACCGGCGCCGGCAATAGCGGCGGACCCGTGTTCGACGCTACCGGCAAGGTGATCGGGCTGTTCACTTACAGCAAGAGCCGCGGCAATGAGCGGGTGACGCTTGCGGTTCCGATTAAATATGGCCGAGATCTGTTGCGTCCGCAGCGCGAGTGAACCAGGGGACGCCAGAGATGACGGCGGCAGGGCAGGCGAATGGCGCTTCGTTGCGCGTGGCGGGCGCGATGCGCACCGACGTGGGGCGCGTGCGCTCGCTCAACGAGGACACCGTCGTCTTCGTCGCTCCAGCCGAACATGACCCGGAAGCCGGACGCGGCATGCTCGCCCTCGTCGCCGACGGAATGGGCGGTCACGCGGCCGGCGAAGTGGCGAGCGCGCTGGCGGCGGAAGTCGTACGCCGCGTCTATTTCTCTCTCGACAAATCGCCGCCTGAAGCGCTGCGGGCCGCGTTCGACGCCGCCAATCGGGCGATCCTCGACTACGCCGCCAAACATCCCGATTGCGCCGGCATGGGAACGACCTGCACCGCGATCGCCGTCCGCGACGAATGTCTGTGGCTCGCCCATGTCGGCGACAGCCGCGCCTATATTCTGCGCGACGGCGAACTGACCCAACTCTCGGAAGACCAGACGCTGCACGCGCAACTCGTGCGCGACGGCGTGTTGACCGCCGAGGAGGCCGAAAGGAGCCCGGGCGGCAATGTCATCCTGCAGGCGCTCGGAACGCGGCAGGAGATCGCCCCGGCCCTGTCATCCGAAGGACTGCGCTTGCGAGTGGGCGACCGTTTCATTCTCTGTTCCGACGGTCTGTCCAATCTTGCGAGCGATGCTGAAATCGCCGACATCGTTTCGCGCCATTCTCCCAGCGAGGCCTGCGGCGCCTTGATCGACGCCGCGCTCGCGGCCGGCGGTTACGACAATATTTCGGTCGGCGTGTTCGCCATCGAGCGCGCCGCGCCGAAACACTCCAGCGGCCAGGCGGCGACACAGCGGATCACGATCGCCGATCCGCCGACAGGCGCGCCGACGGTGAAGATTGAAGCCATCGCAGAGGGTTGAGTCATGAGCGACCCGCAATTGATCGGACATTATCGAGTCGTCAAGCTGCTCGGCGTCGGCGCGATGGGCAAGGTGCACGCCGCGGTCGACACCTTCCTCGAGCGCGAAGTGGCGATTAAATCCCTGCGCGCCGAACTTACCCAGGATCCGGATTTCGTCGGACGGTTCCGCGCCGAAGCGACGAGTCTCGCCAAGCTCAACCACCCGAATATTACGACGCTCTATTCGCCGGTGCTGGAGGGCAATAACCTTTTTATGGTCATGGAGCTCGTGCGCGGCCGTCCGCTCGACGAAATATTGCGGGAGCGCGGCAAGCCGCTCGGCGTCAAGGAAAGTCTCGCCGTCATCGCGCAGGCGGCGGACGGATTGGCCTATGCGCATCAGATGGGCGTCATCCATCGCGACATTAAGCCGTCGAACCTGATGGTCGCCGACGACGGCCGAATCAAGATCATGGATTTCGGCATTGCGCGGGTGCGCGGCAGCGTGCGTCTCACCCGGGCCGGCACGGCGGTCGGCACGCCGCTTTACATGTCTCCGGAACAGTGCCGCGGCGGCGAAGGCGACGAGAGGAGCGATCTCTATTCGCTGGCCGTCGTGCTTTACGAGATGCTCGCGGGCGCGCCGCCCTTTTCCGGCGCAACCGAATATGACCTCACCCAGGCGCAGATTCACGCCGAGGCGCCGCCGCTCGTGCCGCGAATCTCCGGCGTAACGCCCGAAGTTGAATCTGCAATCATGACGGCGCTGTCGAAGCGTCCCGAGCATCGTTTCCCCAATCTGCGCAGCTTCAGCGACGCGCTCGGCGCGACGGCGCTGCGTATCGACGCCCCGGCCGTCATTCGGAACGCGGGACATCTCGTCCAGGATTCGACCGCCGAGCGCGACGTGCCGACGCAAGAGCGCCTGTCGACCAAGTTCGTCGCTTTGGCGAAAAGCCGCAGCGCGACGGCGGTGCGCCGCTTCAAGGGTCTCCATCCGGCGTTACAGGGCGTAATGGTCGGCGCCGGCGCCGTCGCGATTCTCGGATCGCTGTATTTTGGCCTGCAGCCTTCCTTCTCTTCCGACGAGCGCATGTCGAGGGAAATCTCCCTCGCCGACAAGAAGAGCCGCGGCGACGACATTCGAGGTCGGGACGCCGACGCGGGCTATCGCCGCGCCGCGCCGCGTAACAGCACCACCTTCGGGGTGGACGAAAACCAGGCGTCGACGGTTCCGGCCTACGATCGAAGACCCAGGGAAGACGAGATCGAGACGAAGTTCGCCCGCACGGAAAGCCGGGCGCGCGAGGGCGATCAAAAGGCGCGATACGAGTTGGGGATGCTGTATCTGCAAACGCCCGGACGCCAGAAACTCGAAGATGCGTTCAAATGGCTCAAAATGTCGGCCGAGCAGGGCCATCCCGACGCGCAATATGAGCTTGGAAAAATGTATACCAACGGATTGGTCGATGAGGTCGCGGACGATGTGAGGCTGCGCGAGCGATTGGCCGCCGACTGGTGGGAGAAAGCGGCGCGGTCGGGACACGCCAAGGCGCAATTTCAGCTCGGGCGGATTTATGAAGGCGGGGCGGCCGGCCGCAAGAGAGATCGCCGGGAGGCCAAGGACTGGTACAGCAAAGCGAGCGCTCAGGGCGACGCCAATGCGACGGAGGCCCTGCGGCGCATCCGATAGAATTCGCGTGACGGAACGACCCTTGTCGCCATCAGTCGACGTGGCCGATTCCCCCGCCGCCGCCGCCCGAACCGCCGCCGCCGCGCTGGCGATGATGACTTGCGACGCGAACGCGTCCGCGATGATGCGCGTAATGGCGACGCGCATGATGATGCCGGGCATAACCGCCGTAGTGGCGCCGGCGACCGCGGAAGCGCAATCCGCCGAGTAGCGCGCCGAAGAGACCAAACTGCGCGGACGCCGGCTCGGGGTCCAAGACGACAAGAGGAAGCGTGAGAACGCCGAACAGCAAGGATCGGCGCGAAAGCCGGGTTTCAACGCCAGAGTCAGTGTCAATCATGGAACGCGCCCCCGCAGACGATTAGTTTCCGATTATTGTTCTCGCGGCTGCGGCCTGTCAATTTGAAGAGGCGGCTTTCAAGAAGCGGCTTTCAAGACGCGGCTTGGGCCGACGCGCGCATCGATCTCCCTGTCTCGCCGGTCGGGGCGATTTCCGCGATTTATCCGAGACGGTCGTATCTGTCGCAACGCCGCAAAGATAAGGAGAAGGGCCAATGGGCGCCGCCGAACATCGAACCGCCGACGCGTCCGTCTTCGTCGACGAGCGCGCCGACGGACCTGGAGCCGCCAGTTTTTCGCAAAGCGATCCGGCCGCGCGCTTCTATCGCGTGTTGATGAAACTGCGCGCGCCGGTCACGATGCGGGACATGATGATGGCGCCCGTGCGCGCCTGTTACAGAGGCGAGGGCCTCGCCATCGACCCCTCTGAACTTCCGCTCGGCGCGGCGCAGCTTTATCCGCAAGTGACGGTTTCGACTGTCGCCGTTCCTTCGGACGCCGGTCCGATCCGCTGCCAATGTTTCACGCCGCCCGGCGAAGCCCCGAGGCCGATGATGCTCTATGTCCATGGCGGCGGCTTTGTCGTCGGACGATCGGAAGACACGGCCTATGTCACCAGCCGCATCGCCGCCGAAAACAATGTCATTGTCGTCAGCGTCAATTATCGCTGGGCGCCAGAATGGCCGTTTCCCGCCGGCCTCGACGACTGCATGGCGGTTCTGCGCTGGATGCGCGACAGAGGCGCTGAGATCGGCGGCGACGCGACGCGCATCGCGCTCTGCGGAGATTCCGCCGGCGGCAATCTTGCCGCGGCGCTGGCGATCAGAGCGCGCGACGAGCGCCTGCCCCTTCTTGCGGCCGTGCTGTTATGCCCGGTCACGGATTTCCGCTTCGAACAATTTCCGTCTTTCGAGCGACTGGCGCCGGCGGGCCTCGTGATCGATGCGCCCTTCATGGGATTTGCGCGCGCCGCCTATCTCACGACGGCGCAGCTCTGGCGCCACCCCTTGGCCAGCCCTGCGCTCGCCGATTTGAACGGCTGCCCGCGAACTTTCATCGTCAGCGGAACCGCCGATCCGCTGGTCGATGACAACCACGCCTTTGCAGCGAAATTGAAGGCGGCGGGCGTCAGGGTCGAGCATTTCGTCGGGGAGGCCATGCCGCATGGCTTCTATTTCTTCCCGGGCCTGTTGCCCGAGGCCGACGCCGCCTTCGCGGCGATCGCGGGATTTCTCGCCGAGGCGCGGCAAGGATCGTGAGGTCGTATGGGAGCCCGTTCGCCCCGGCGTTGCCGCCTAGCGCGGATTTGTGCACAATCGCTGACGAATCGGTCCAGGCGACTTGAAAGGTTACGCTCAAGACAAATATTCGCGTCTATGGATATCCCGTGTTGCAGGGAAAAGTCACAAGACCGCGCCGTTACGTAATACGTCATTGAATCTATGAAGAAACATCTGCTTGCCGCGCTGACTGATCCGAAGGTTGCGCCGATTCCGGGCGGTCAGGCGAATTCGGAAAGCTTAAAGGGTTCGGCATACTGGGTGAAATCTGGAGCTTGGCTGAGTAATCCGGCCTCGGATTAGCCATTCATTATCGATTAAATGAGAAATTCGCCTTACATCAAAAGGCGGTCAACCACGTTTGGAGCGGAACATGCGTTTGACAACGCGCTCTCGCGCCCGGCTTTTCTCGACAGTGGCTCTGGCCGCAGGCGTCGCCGCGACGTTCGGCTATTCATTTACGCCCGCCAAGGCGCAGGGCTTTTTCTTTTGGGGCGGCGAGAGCGCGCCTCGAGCGGCGGCGGCGCGAGAGCCGAGGCGCGTCGCGCGACCGCGCCATGTTGGAACAAGGAAAACGTCGCCGGCGGACGCCGACAAGACCGGCGCGACGCCGCGCGAAGCCAAGGCCGATGCGCCGCAACTCGATCGGCCGCTCTTCCTGATCGCGTCGATCGCCGACCAGCGCGTGTCGATCTATAATCA
The DNA here is from genome assembly GCA_051061375.1 of Methylocystis sp. Taxonomy (GTDB): domain Bacteria; phylum Pseudomonadota; class Alphaproteobacteria; order Rhizobiales; family Beijerinckiaceae; genus Methylocystis. The sequence goes on from JBPFDW010000030.1 coordinate 331,705, forward strand.
CAACGGCCTTGTCGTCCGTTCGGCGATCTCGACGGGGATTCCAGGACATCCGACGCCCAAGGGCATTTTCAGCATCATCGGCCGCGAGCGTTTCCATCGCTCCAATATCTATTCCGGCGCGCCGATGCCGTTCATGCAAAGGATCACATGGTCCGGCATCGCCATGCATCTTGGCGTGGTGCCAGGCCATCCGGCCTCGCATGGCTGCGTCCGGCTCCCCGCCGCATTCGCCGCCAAGCTCTGGGGGATGACCAGGATTGGCGAGCGAGTCGTCATATCGCCTCATGACGTGACTCCGGTCGAATTCGAACATGCGCTCCTGCCCCAGCCGAAGCTGCGGACCTCCGCCGAGGCCGACAAGAGCGATGCGGGAACCATGGCCGCGGCGGATCGCGCGCCGGCGGCGCCCACGCCGCAGCCCGAGAAGCCCGAACTCAAGACCGGTGGCGACGCGGCCGCCAAAGCCGATCCCGTCGTCGCTGACCGCCAGCCGTCTGCGGCCCTCGCCGAGGCGCCTGCCGCGAAACTGACCCAGGCGGAGCCGCCAATGGTCGCGGTCGCGGAGTCGCCAGCCGCGAAAGCCGAGGCTGCGGCTGGCGCGCCGCAAAAAGAGGCGCCTGCCGCCAATTCGCCGCAACAAGGGGAGCAGCCCAAAGTGGACGCCGGCGCCGACAAGGCGGCGCCTTCGGCCGTCGCTCCGGCGAGCGCCGTCGTCGAACAGCCGACGGTCAATCCGCGTCAATATGCTCAGCAGCTCAAGGCCAAGGCCGTCGCTGAAGCCGCCGCCGCCAGCAAGGCGGTCAAGGCGCTGACCATCGAAGTGGGCGCAAAGCAGAAAGAAGCGGCGCGGGCCGCGGCGGAGCTCAGCGCCGCCGAAGCGGCCCAGATCTGGGCGCGCAACAAGGCGGAAGCGGCCGCTGCGTCCTATAACGCCGCGACGGCGTCGGTTGCGAACCAGCGCGCGCCTGCCGAGGCGGCGGAACGCGACGCATCGGCCGGCGACGCGCCGGCCAAAGCCAGGGCCGACCGTCTGACAAGACTCTATGGCGCCGCTCTCCTCGTCCAGGATGCGGCGCAGTCGGGGAAGACCAACGCCGACTCAGCTCTTGCCGACGCCATGGCGAAACTCGAAGAGGCGAGAACAATCTCGAGCGCCAGGGAATCCGAACTCGCCGACGTTGATCGACGGTTGGATGAGGCGAGAACCGCGGCGGCGGCGGCGATCGCCGCTCAAAAAGAAGCCGAGCGGCGCATGGCGCCGATTTCGATGCTGATCAGCAAGAAGGAAGGGCGCATCTATGTGCGCCAGGGGCTCGCGCCGCTGTTCGACGCGCCGATCGACATAAGGGATCCGAAGACTCCGCTCGGATCGCATCTTTATGTTGCGACGGCGGCCGGCGAAGACGGGAAATCGCTCAAATGGCAGGTCGTCTCAATGCCGGTCCGCCTGGGCGACGAGCCGGCCGCCGGCAGAAAGACCGCCTCCAACGAGGCCGGCGTGTCCTGGAGTTTGCGGACGACCACGAGCCCGACCGAGGCGCTGGAGCGCGTCGACATTCCCAAGGACGTTCGCGACCGCATCGGCGAGCGGCTGTGGACGGGCGCTTCGCTCATCATCTCGGACCAGCCGGTCAGCAGCGAGACAGGAGCGGTCGGCACCGATCTCACGATTAAGCTGAGGTAGATCGCGCGACTGCCGAAACGCCCGTACGCCGCGCGATCTAGCGGCGATCGATCGTGATCTCGGCGCCCGGGGGCGCCTGATCGATAACCAGCAATTTGACCGGACTGGTTCCGGCGGCGCCGAAATGCCAGCCGTCGACGCTTTCGACGATGAAGTCGCCGGCGCGATAGACCCGCGACGCGGAATCGGCCTGCTGGACGGTCAATTCGCCCTCAAGAACATAGGCATAGCGCTGAAAGGGATGCTTGTGCGCCGGCAGTTTGACGCCGGGCGCCAGGGAATAAATCGTCGCGACGACCTGCAACGGCCCCGGAGGGAGCGCGATCGGCTGTCCGGTCGCGGTTTTCGTCGTCCTGGCGATTTCCGTCACGACTTCACCGGGCGCGCGCTCCTGCGCGAGGGATGCGCCGGCCGAAACCAGCGCCAGGCAAAGACGCGTGACAAAGCCGAAGCGAATCATCCGCTGCTCCATGTTGAACGCCCGCTAGCCGGCCTTCCTTCGGTCGCGCCTGTCAAATGGCCAGGCCGAATATCTTGCCGACGCCCGCCGTCAGCGCCAGCGCCAACGCGCCCCAGAAGGTGACGCGGACCGTCGCTCGAAGGACGGGGGCGCCGCCGGCTCTGGCGCCGATAGCGCCGAGCAAGGAGAGAAACGCCAGAGCGGCGGCGGACACGACCGGGACGATCGCCTCGCGCGGCGCGATCCAGGCCGCGACGAGCGGCAGAGCGGCGCCCGAGGCGAAGGTGAGGGCCGAGGCGACGGCCGCCTGAACCGGCCTTGCAGCGACGATGTCCGAGAGGCCCAATTCATCGCGCGCATGGGCGTTCAGCGCGTCCTTTTGCATCAGCTGCCCGGCGACCTGTCGGGCGAGGTCCGGTTCGACGCCGCGCCCGACGTAAATCTGCGCCAACTCCTCCCTTTCGAGTTCGGCGTGGTCGCTCAATTCCTTGCGCTCGCGCGCGAGATCGGCTTGCTCCGCATCCGATTGGGAACTCACTGATACATATTCGCCGGCGGCCATCGACATGGCGCCGGCGATCAATCCGGCCGCGCCGGCGATCAGCACGTCTTCGCGCATCGAAGCCGCGGCGGCGACGCCGACGATCAGGCTCGCGGTCGAGACGATGCCGTCATTGGCGCCGAGCACCGCCGCCCTCAGCCAGCCGATGCGCTGGACGAGATGTTTCTCGGGATGCAGACGAAGCCGGCTCATGTCGTCTCCATGGGATAGGAGCGTGAGCGCCGCGTCCAGGGGAATTGACGCGCGCAAGGACGCTCTGCCGTAAACGACCCGTTCGGCGCCCACGAAGAGATCTTGGCGCGCGACCTCGATCCGCCGGTTCGACAGCGGCGCTCGCGGAGCTTTCGCGAACAGCGGATCGCCGCGCGCTACTCCGCCGCCTGCCGGGCTGTTTCCACGCCCACCGATTCGAGACTGACGCCGGCCGTCTCGATACGAAACAGCCAGGTGACGAGCGCGCCGAGGAGCGACGTCCCGACCAGAATGGAAAGAAGACTCGGCGCGCCGAGATCGGCGAGCAGGATGGGGAACAGGAACGCCGTCAAACAGGCGCCGATTTTCGCGAAGGACGCGGCGAAGCCCGCGCCCTTGCCGCGAATGGCGGTTGGAAAGACCTCGCCCGCGATCAGATAGGTCTGCGCGTTGGGCCCGAGATTGGTCATGAAGTTGAACAACATGAAGCCCGTGAAGATGAGCGTCATCCGCGCGCCGCCGTCAAAGCCGACGGATTGGGCCGCGATGAACAGGCCAATCGCGCAGCCGATGAAGCCCGCGACCTGCAGCCGAATGCGGCCAAGACGGTCGGCCAGCAGCGCGGCCGCCAGGACGCCGACCAGCAGCAGAATGTCGATGAACGCCGCGCCTTTCGCGGCGATCAGATCGTTGGCCATGAGGTCGGCCACGCTTTGCGCATGCTCGCGCTTATGACCGACGGCGGCGGCGAGAATCGTCGGCGTGAAAATGCCGATGCCGTAGGTTCCAAGGTCCTGCAGGAACCAGGGAACGGAGGCGAGCACGGTCGCGCGCAGATTTTGGGCGCGGAAGAGTACGGCGTAGCCGCTCGAACGCAAGGTCTCGTTCGCGTCGGCGGCAGCGGCGAGCCGGACGTCGTTCGGATAGCGAGGCTTGCGCCGCAACAGCCGCCCCAGCGTTGTTTCGGCTTCGGGCAGGCGTCCGCGAACGGCGAGCCAGTGCGGACTTTCGGTGATGAACAATCGTCCCAGGACGACCAGCGCCGCCGGGACGATGGCGGTGGCGTACATCCAACGCCAGGATTCGAGCTGAGGATAATTGGACAGGATGAAATAGCCGACGGCGGTGCCGATCAGCGCGCCCGCCGCCTGGAATCCGAACGCCGCGAGCACCAGGGCGCCGCGCCGGTGCGTCGGCGTGCTTTCGGAGATCACGAGGTGGGCGGTCGGATAGTCGCATCCGAGCGCCAGTCCCATGCCGAACAGGCACGCGACCAGCCATGGGAAGTTTGGCGTGACGACGATCAACGCCAGAAAAACAGTGAACAACATCATTTCGAAAATGAAGAGCGGCTTGCGGCCGAAATGATCGGACAATCCCCCCAAAGCGCTTGCGCCGACGAGAATGCCGAACAGAGTCGCCGCGCCGACCATGCCGTGCTGAGCGGCGCCGAGGCCGAATTCTCTGACGATCAAAGGCAGGGCGACGCCGGTCATGAACACGACCAGCCCCTCGAAAAACTTGCCGGCGACCGACAGCCACCAGATGCGCCGCTGCATCCCGGTCAACGGCGAAGGAGGCGCAATGGTCCCGTCGGCCCACAGCGGTCGTTCGTCGATATAGCCCTGAACGGTTGTTTCACGCGAGATTCTTTCAGCGCCCGAATTCGAGACGCTCTGTTCCATGCGCGTCGCTCCTCCTGGTTGTTCGTCACTCTGAACGTTAGGCCATATCGTTAGTGTGACTGCGCCAGCGCATGCGCCCTATTCGCCCGTTGGCGCGTCTATCGCTAAATCGAGAGCCGCGACGCGCCGCGCGGAAGCCGACCAGTTCGCGATGCTCAGGGCGTTGTCGGCAAGCCAATTGAGGGAAAGTTGCACCTGCAAGAAGGCTGCGGCCGCCTGCATCAGATCTCCGAGCGTTAAATCGCCGGCAAGATATTTCGGGGCGCCGAGCAATAGGGGGACCGCAGGGGCGAGAAGATTGTTTGCGTGCGTCAAAAAAACAATTTTCGTCTGCCCCTGGATGACCAATCCCCAGGTCTTTGCGAGCAGGAGGAGAAATTTATCGAACGGATTTCCGCTCTTGGCGTCGATGTCGGGCAGCCGATTTGGAATGATCGGAACCCCCTTTACGACAGGGTGACGCAGATAATCGCCGATGTCGCGATCCGTGTCCTCGTCGACTTCCACCACCGCTCTGGATTCGAACTCATGACGCGCGCGGGTCAGAGCGTAGCGGAAGTTTCCCTCGGCTGCGGCCTTTTCTTCGACGCTTGCCACGAGCGGTCGCCCCAGCACCCACATGCCAAGCGAAGTGATAACCGAATAGACGAAGACCGCGAGCACCAGATAACCCGGTATGACGACGCCCATAAGCTCATATGATCCCCCGACGTGCCACAGAACGATGATGAAGGCGGCTGACACCAAAAAGATATTGATGACGCCTCCGGCAAGATCGACAAAAAGCTCGATCGCCAGCCGGCCATCATCGGCGATGCGGGCTTCCGGATTATCTACTGCTGGAGATATTGCGCATGCTTGGCGAGATTCGTTCACCAGCCATTTCTCGATGAGCGAGGCCGTGAGCCATAGGCGCCAGCTGACTTGAAGCCGCATACGAAACTGCGTTGTCGCGATTGAGGCCACACCGACGCCGACGGCCAGAATTGCGAGCTGAAGAATTCCATGGATCACTTCATCGACTTCATGCGTTTGAAGCGCGTCGAAAAAGCTCTTGCTCCAACGAGTCACCGCCAGCGCCATGTAAGTGTTGACGATAAGGCATAGGAGAAATCCGATTGACAGAAACCATGCGGCGCGTTGCGTTTGGCCTTTCCAATAGCCGACCGCAAGCCATATGAACCGCTGAATCACGCCATTCCCTTTGCGCTGGACTTATGGAAGTTCGACTGAACTGGCGCGCATTTTTTTTTGGCGCGCGCGCGCGAAGAAGACGCCGCGCCTTCATGTTGTATCTGGTCTCGGCGCGGTAGGAAACGCGCGCGGCGAACCGCGCCCAGCGCTGCGGTCTCAGACCGCTAACCGGATTGCCGCGAGGTCCGCCTTTGACGCCGAGCGCCGCCGCCCTCGCGCGAGACGATTCGCGGACGGCTTTGCCGGCGCAAGCGAAGCCGGCTCACGATGTCCCAAACAGTGTCGCCGGCGGCTGAATCGGCCCCATCGCCGGTCATTCAGGCGGCAAGATTCAGGCGTTTCAGTTCGGCTTCAAACTCAAAGCGCAGCTGATCGCGTTCGCTCTCCGGCAGCCAATTCGCCATCTGCGGAAAGATCAGCCGATTGAGCCGCGTCGTTTCGGGCGGCCACGGCGATCCCTTCTTGCTCGCCCGCACGGCGCCGGATGGACGCCATGCGCCATTTTCGGCGAGCGAGGTGACGGAAACGAAAGCGGCGGTCGGCAGACGGATTTGGGACCGCATAATTAACTGGGCTGCAAAAAAATATTAACGATTTCCGACTGCACGCCGGCGCTATGTTAATGCAGCCGACGATGGCCGCATCCGCAAAAGCGCCGCCGCGGTTGTCACCCATGTCTTAGGAACAGACTGGCGCCTGTGTCTTCAGATTGGACAACGATAGGCTGGCGGAGGGGGCGGGATTCGAACCCGCGATACGGTTTCCCGCATACACACTTTCCAGGCGTGCGCCTTCAACCACTCGGCCACCCCTCCGACGAAGCGCGCAATATATGCACACGCGCCTCAAACGCAATCGCCGCGCGTGGACCGGATAAGCGGCAATCGGTCGGCGCATGGACAGGCGCGGCGGCGGCGCCTATTCTTCCTCGCGCCGATTCACGACCATTCTCCATTCGAACGAAGAGACCATGCTGCGACTCCTCACCAGACTGATCGGCCTTCTGCTGCTGGCCGGCGGCTTCATCGCCCTCATCGTCGACGGCACCCGCTCGATCGCCGCCGGGCGCCTGATGGTGACAAGCATCAACCGGGGAACGTCGACGGTGTTTCCCGGCCTCTACCAATCGATGCAGGCGAGCGTCGAGCATGTCTCGGCCTATCTGTGGGACCCGGTGCTGACCACGCTGATGACGGCGCCGGTCAGCGTCGCCTTCGGCGGCGTCGGCGCGCTCCTCATCCTGCTCAGCCATCGGCGGCAGGCGCCGCTCTATTACGCCCGCCGCTAAAGCGCGGCTCGCGAAAGCCCAAAGGCGGCGCGATCTGGCGTAACGCGGGTCGCCGCACTATATCGGCGCCATGGCGATCTTCGACACATTCGATCTTTCCAGGCTGCTGAGGCCGATTCCCGACCGTGAAACGCCCGTCGCCCATGGCGCGCGCCATTTCGTCAACGGGCGCCCGCTCGACCCGCCGTTTCCGGTGGGGTCGGAGCAGGTCCTGTTCGGCATGGGCTGTTTCTGGGGCGCGGAGCGCAAATTCTGGCAGGCGGGCGACGGCGTCTATGTGACAGCGGTCGGCTACGCCGGCGGCGCGACCAAAAATCCGACCTATGAGGACGTCTGCAGCGGCCGCACCGGCCATGCCGAAGTCGTTCTCGTGGTCTATCAGCCGCCGGCGATCTCCTTCGAAGATCTGCTGCGCCTCTTCTGGGAGGGCCATGACCCGACCCAGGGCATGCGCCAGGGCAATGATCACGGCACGCAATATCGCTCCGCGATTTATGTTTCGACGCCGGAACAGCGCGCCGCGGCGAATGAATCGCGCGCCATGTATCAACGCGTATTGACGCAGGCCGGTCTCGGCGCGATCACCACGGAAATCGCCGATTCTCCGCCGTTCTATTACGCCGAAGACTATCACCAGCAATATCTCGCCAAGAATCCCGGCGGCTATTGCGGACTTGGCGGCACAGGCGTTTCCTGCCCGATCGGAACGGGCGCCCGCGCCGGCTGACGCCTATTTCGCGCGCAAGACCTCGCGGCAGGCCGAGGGCAGGCCGGCCATCGTCATCGGCGGCCAGCTTTTCCCCGATGGCGCTCTTGGACGCACGATCTCGTCCCGGAACCACCAGGCGAGCGAGGCGTCGCAGCCGTCGCCGGCGGGGGTCGGGTCCTGATCGCGGCAGTTCGAGCCGTTCGGGCAGAAAAGCCGGATGTGGAAGTGGTAATTGTGCCCCCACATCGGCCGCACCTTGCGCATCCAGCTCTCGCCCTGGGCGACGCGGCAGAGCGCCCGTTTGATCGCGGCGTTGACGAAAATGCGCTGCACGCCGGGGTCCGTCGCCGCCGCCCGGATCACGGCGACATGGCCGTCGCTCCAGACATCGGGGCGAATGTCGAGGCGATCCTCGCGCACGACGTCGGTCGACATCATCTCCTCGCGCTCCTCGCGGGTGAGTTCGCGGTTGGGCATCGGCGCGAGCCAAATATCGGCGTCGAGGCCGATCTGATGCGAGGCGTGGCCCGAGAGCATCGGCCCGCCGCGCGGCTGCGACATGTCGCCGATGAGCAGGCCCGGCCAGCCCGATTCTTTCGCCGCTTTCGCCGTGAATTGCTTCAGGAAGGCGATGAGGTTGGGATGGCCCCAATTGCGATTGCGCGACAGTCGCATCACCTGCCAATGCGGCCCGTTGACCGGCAGCGGCTCGCCGCCGGCGAGACAGCCGCGCGAATAAAAGCCGATCGGATCGGGATGAAGCGGCGCCGCCTCTTCGGCGCGGCCGAAGAGTTCGCGCGCCGGCGTTCCGGGACTGGAGGGATTGGCGAGCGGCGGCAAGGGCTTGGGATCGAGCGTCCCCTTGTCCTGCGCCAAGGCGCCTTCGGCCGCCGCAACGGCCGCCAAACCCAATAGCGCCGCGCATAAAGCGCGCAATATCCAACCGGTCATGGGCGTCTCGCCCCTATCTCGATATGCGCGAAGCTTTGCGCCTTATCCTTGCCGCGAAACCTTACCGCTTCATTTAGTTTGATGCAGCGCCAAGCCAGAGCAAGAATGCCGGCCCAGTCGCTTACGCGTTGCGTCAGGAGTCCGTCATGCGTTTTTCCGTCATCGCCCCCGCAATTGCTTTTCTATTCGTCCCCTTCGGCGCGGCGAACGCCACCACCCATATTCATATCAATCTTTCAACCCAGACCATGCATGTCCAGTCTTCGTCGGGCAGCTATTCCTGGCCGGTGTCGACCGCCCGCGCCGGCTATTCCACCCCGCGCGGCTCCTTTGCGCCGACCGGCATGCAGCCCATGCATTACTCGCGCAAATATCACATGTCGCCGATGCCGCATTCGATCTTCTTTCGCGGCGGCTACGCCATTCACGGCTCCTATGAAACCGGCATGCTCGGGCGTCCGGCCTCGCATGGCTGCGTGCGCCTGTCGCCCGGCCATGCGGCGATGCTCTATCAGATGGTGCAGAGCGAAGGCGGCAGGATTTCGATCAGCGGCGCGCCGCCGCGCGGCCATTCTTACGCCAGCGCGCGGCGGGGCGCCGCGCCCGATCATGCGTCGCCGCGGCGCCGTCAAGCCTATGGCAGTCCGCTCCCCTCTCTCTTCGACCTCGGCGACTGAGCGCGGGACGCGCATATGTCGTTGCGAGGCGGCGCGCCAAAGAAGGCGCGTCGCTCCTTGTTTTCGCCTTTGGAAACAGCGAAAGATTTTCGGCGCGCGCCCCTCGCGCGGCATAGATGTATCTCAAAGGCGACAGGACATATCGCTTGATGACGGCATTCGATCGACGCCGCTTCCTTCTGGGCGCCGGCGGCTTGGCTTTGGCCGGCCCGGCCTCGGCGGAGCTTCCCGAAGCGGCCGAAGAGCTGCAGGTGCGCGTGGAGAATAATTCAGCGCCGGAGCTTTGCGCCGAAAAGGACAATATCGAGCTCGACTTCATCTCGCCGCGGCTGCGCAGCCTGCAAATCCAGGCGGTGCATCCTTCCTATATCAACACCATCGCCTCCGACCGCTGGGCGCCGGACTGGTCGAGCTGCGATCTCACCGTCGATCCCAAGGCCTTCTCGCGGGCGCGTCGCAAGACTTTCTGGGAGACGCCGGAATTCTGGCTCACCGGCTACACTTTTCCCTCCTTCTGGCGGCCGAATGACGTGCCGGTCCGGGTTGGCGAAACGGTCGAGCGCGGCTTTCATCTCATTCAATTCTGGATGTGGCATCGCGAGCGCGCCGAGGAAATCATGGTGCTCTATCCGCCCGACGGCTATTGGCGGGCGCGGCCGCTCCCCTTCGACGACATGCGCTGGACGGCCTATGGATCGTCATTTCTCGTCGGACCGGTCGAAACTCAGGAGCGGCCGATCGTCGATCTCGAGGAGATCGTCTTCGAGCCGCAGACCCGCACCATCGTTCTCAAGTTCCATCGCGGCGGCGAGGGCCGCGTCTCGATCAAGAGCGTCGACCAGGACCGCCTGACGCTCGACGTTTCATTCAGCCAGGCGATGCCCAACGGGCTGCCCTTCGCGGCGCTGCGTTCGATGTACGCCATGGAGACGATGAGCGACGCGGCCATCGTCGCCTGGCGCAGCAAGCGCGGCAAAGGCTGGGAGGAGGCGCCGGTCATTCGCTTCCCCGGCGCCAGCGCGACCGAAGTGTGGGTCGGCCGTCATCTGCCGTCGCGCCATAATCTCTCGGCGCCCGATATGGCGTTCAGCAGATTCCAAGGCGCGCCGCCGGCGTCCGCGCGCCGATGAGTCAAAGCCGTTGGCAGGCGCTCGACGCCGCGCGCGGCCTCGCCGTTCTGGCGATGGTCGGCTTTCACCTCATCTGGGATCTCGCCCATTTCGGCTATGCGCCGGCCAATCTTCCCTGGACGCCGCCGGTCAGAATATTCGGGCATTCGATCGCTTTCGCCTTTCTGTTCATCGCCGGCGTCGCGCTGGTCCTGGCGCATCGCGATCATATCCGCTGGCCGGCCTTCTGGCGCCGTTTCGCGATCATCGTCGCGGCGGCGGCGCTGGTGAGCGCGGGCACCTATCTCGCCTTTCCCACGTCCTATGTGTTCTTCGGCATTTTACATTGCATCGCGCTCGCCAGCCTGATCGCGGTTCCTTTTCTGCTTGCGCCTTGGCCGATGGCGCTCGCGGGCGGGCTCTTTTTTGTCGTCGGCGCACAGTTTCTCGCCTCGCCGATCTTCAACTCGGACTGGCTGCAATGGATCGGGCTGTCGACCAGCGAGCCGCTGACCCAGGACTGGCGTCCGCTGTTTCCCTGGGCGGGCGCGCTGCTGCTCGGCGTCGCGGCGGGAAAGCTGTCTCTCCCCATTTACGGGGAGAAGACGGGGACGAGGGGCGGCCCGCTTCCCGCAAGCGGGGGGAGGGGATGGCTGCCCTTCCTCGGTCGCCACAGCCTTCCCATCTATCTCGCGCATCAGCCGGCGCTCTTCGCGCTTTTTCTGGGAATCGCCTATCTCGCGCCGCCCGCCATCGACACGACGGATTTCGTCGCCTCATGCGAGGCGCGCTGTTTTGAAGAGGGCGGCGAAGGCAAGCTGTGCCACGACGCCTGCCAATGCACGGCGCGGGAGGCGGTCAATAGCAAGGCGCTTGCCGGCGTCAAGGACGAAGCCGAACGCGGTCGGCGATTGAATGAGATCGCGCAGAGGTGTGTGGCGAAATCGGATGAATAGGCGCGCTTCCCTTCTCCCGCTTGCTGGAGAAGGTGGCCCTCGCGTAGCGAGGGTCGGATGAGGGCCCTCACCCGTCATGCGTTCCGCGTGACGCCCTCTCCCGCAAGCGGGAGAGGGTTCCCGCCCCCCTTCACATCCCGCCCAAATGCTCGGCGACCGTAAAAATGTCCTTGTCGCCGCGGCCGCACATATTCATCACCATCAGATGATCGCGCGGCTTTTGCGCCGCGAGTTCGAACACTTTCGCCAGCGCGTGCGAAGGCTCCAGCGCGGGAATGATGCCCTCGAGCTTCGAGCAGAGCTGAAAGGCGGCGAGCGCCTCCTTGTCGGTGGCGTTGAGATATTTCACGCGGCCGATCTCATGCAGCCATGAATGTTCGGGACCGATGCCGGGGTAATCCAGTCCTGCCGATATCGAATGGCCTTCGAGAATCTGGCCGTCGTCGTCCATGAGCAAATAGGTTCGGTTGCCGTGCAGCACGCCTGGACGCCCGCCGGTGAGCGATGCCGCATGGCCGTTCGGCACGTCGACGCCATGGCCCGCCGCCTCGACCCCGTAAATCTCGACGCCGGCGTCGTCGAGAAACGGATGAAACAGGCCGATGGCGTTGGAGCCGCCGCCGATGCAGGCGACGAGCGAATCGGGGAGGCGCCCCTCCATCTCCTGCATCTGCACGCGCGTCTCATTGCCGATGATCGACTGGAAGTCGCGCACCATCGCCGGATAGGGATGCGGCCCCGCCGCCGTCCCGATGCAGTAGAAGGTGTCGGCGACATTGGTCACCCAGTCGCGCAGCGCTTCGTTCATCGCGTCCTTGAGCGTGCGCGCGCCGCTTTGCACCGGCCGCACTTCGGCGCCGAGCATTTTCATGCGGAAGACATTGGGTTTTTGCCGCTCGACGTCGACCGCGCCCATATAGACGACGCAGTCGAGACCGAAGCGCGCGCAGGCGGTGGCGGTGGCGACGCCATGCTGGCCGGCGCCGGTCTCCGCGATGATGCGCTTCTTGCCCATGCGCCGCGCGAGCAGAATCTGCCCGAGCACATTGTTGATCTTATGCGCGCCGGTGTGGTTGAGCTCGTCGCGCTTGAAATAGACCTTGGCGCCTTTGCCCTCGCCCGCGCGCTCGCGCACATGGTCGGTGATGCGCTCGGCGAAATAGAGCGGGCTCGGGCGGCCGACGTAATGCTTGTGGAGGCTAGCGAGCTCTTCGTGAAAGGCCGGATCGTTCTTGGCCTTCTCATAGGCGGCTTCAAGGTCGAGCACGAGCGGCATGAGCGTTTCGGCGACGAAACGTCCGCCGAAAATGCCGAAGCGGCCGTTTTCGTCAGGCCCGGCGCGAAAGGAATTGGGCAGCGGCTTGTTCACGGAACCATCCCTTGGCCTCTTTTTCTTTCAAATAGACGTTTTGTCTGGTGGACGGAAGCCAACTGTCAAAATGTTGGGCTGCCCCGCCTCTTCCTTGCGCCTCAACCTTATCAACTTACATTAGGTCGATCCAAATTGCCGGCATTCTGCGAAAGACGCGCCTGATGACGAGTTTCAAGCCAGAAGTCCTCGATTCACTTTCGCTGCCGCACGAAGTCGTGAGCGCCGTCCGTGAGATTGGCGAAGGAAAAGGCAAGCAAGATCTATTCAAAGAGCGAGCGCCGGAAGTTCTCGAAAATCTCAGGCAGATCGCAATTATTGAAAGCACAGAATCGTCGAATCGTTTGGAGGGTATTACTCTGCCACGCACTGTCCTCGAACGACTCGTGCGATGCGACGGCGAACCGCAACCGACGAATAGGTCGGAGGGCGAGGTGGCGGGGTACCGCTACGTTCTAGGCCTGATCCATGAGCGGCACGGCTTCATGGATTTTACGACGAGCCTTGTTCTTCAACTTCACCGCGATTTATTTAAGTTCACAGGCGGCGGCAATACTGGCGATTGGAAAAAGACGGACAATGTCATTAGTGAGCGGCGACCAGATGGCGCGACTTTTTTGAGATTTACGCCTACGCCGGCTTGGAAGACGCCTGAAGCGATGGCGGGGCTTCATCGGGATTTTGCATCGGCTGCGGACACAAATGTCGACCCCCTAATTCTGATTGCGCTATACATCCTTGATTTTCTTTGCATACACCCTTTTTCTGACGGAAACGGGCGTATGGTGCGGTTGCTTACGGTTTTGCTGCTGTATCGCGAAGACTATGAGGTTGCTCGCTATGTTTCCCTCGAACGCCTAATAGAACGGACAAAAGCAAGCTATTATGAAACGCTGTACTCAGCGTCGCAGGGCTGGCACGAAAGTCGACATGATCCGAGTCCCTGGGTCGCCTATTTTTTGAGTGTCATTCGCGCTGCATACGAAGAGTTCGCCCGCAATGTCGGCGATCTGAAGGACGGCAGAGGGGTCAAGACTCAGCTCGTCCTGCAAGCGATTGCTCAGATGGTCGGAGATTTCTCGATTTCCGAACTACACGAGCGGTGCCCGAGCGTCGGCTGGGACATGGTTCGATATGTTCTGCGCAATGAGCGCGATTCTGGGCGCCTCCAATCCATCGGCAAAGGGCGCGGCGCACGGTGGCGCAAAATTATTAATGAGGTAGCAAATCAAAAAACGGGGTAATGACAATCAGGCTATTACCCGTATTAGGCAGGACTTACGCACCCGAAGAAAGCCGCGCGGAGTTCACGAAAGCTGCGATCTTTGCCGCGTCCTTGACGCCGCGTTCGCGCTCGACGCCGGAAGAGACGTCCACCGCGCGGGCGCCGGTCAGGCGCATAGCTTCGGTCACGTTTTCGGGGTTGAGTCCGCCGGAAAGCATCCAGTGTTTCGCCGTTACGCCGCGCAGCAGAGTCCAGTCGAAGGCGACGCCGGCGCCGCCGGGGACGGCGGCGTCCGGCGCAGGCTTGGCGTCGAACAGGATGACGTCGGCGAGGCCTTCGTAAGCGCGCGCCGCCTCGACGTCGGCGGCGCTTGCGACGCCCGCCGCCTTGATGACCGGCAGGCCGAAGCGCGCCTTAATTTCCGCAGCCCGCGCCGGCGCTTCTTTCCCATGAAGCTGGAGATAGTCGGGCGCGAGCGCCTCGACGATGTCTTGAAGCGTCGCGTCGTCGGCGTCGACGGTGAGCGCGACCGTGCTGATGCGCTCCCGCGCGAGAAGGCCGAGCGTGCGCGCGGTCTCAAGATCGATATGGCGCGGGCTCTTCTCAAAAAAGACGAATCCCGCCATGTCGGCGCCGGCGGCGATCGCCGCGGCAAGCGTCTCGGGCGAGGACAGGCCGCAGATTTTGACGATTACAGGTTGCGTCATGGCCGCGCTTGTCGCGGCCATCCACGCCTAGCCGCTGGTGCAATTTGCAAAAACCGCGCGCGTCCTAATCATGGATGGCCGGCCCAAGGCCGGCCATGACGCGGAAAACGATCAGAGGGTCAGCTCTCACCCCCGATTATACGCGTCCTCGAAGCGGACGATGTCGTCCTCGCCGAGATAGGAGCCGGTCTGCACTTCGATCAGCTCCAGATCGATCTTGCCGGGGTTGGTGAGGCGGTGCCGGCAGCCGATCGGCAGATAGATCGATTCGTTTTCGTGGACGAGATGCATCTCGTCGTCGCGGCCGACCTCCGCCGTGCCGCGCACGACGATCCAATGTTCGGCGCGGTGGAAGTGCTTTTGCAGCGAGAGGCGCTGGCCCGGCTTCACGACGATGCGCTTCACCTGATAGCGCTGGCCTTCGTCGATCCCCTGATAATAGCCCCAGGGCCGGAAAATGCGCTTGTGTTCGCCCGCTTCGCGCCGGTTCTCGCTGCGCAGCTGCTCGACGAGCTGCTTGACCTGATCGCCGTGTTCATGGCTGAGCACCAGCACGGCGTCCTGAGTCGTCACGACGATGATGTCGTCGACGCCGACCACCGTGGTCAGCGTATCCTCGGAGCGCACATGGACGTTGCGGGCGTTCATGACGACGCCATGTCCCCGCACCGAATTGCCGAGTTCGTCGCGCTCGGACAATTCCCACACGGCGCGCCAGGTGCCGACGTCCGACCAGCCGATGTCGGCGGGGATCAGCGCCGCCTTTTCGGTTTTCTCCATCACCGCGTAGTCGATCGACTTCTTCGGCGCATGCGCGAAGGCTTCGGCGTTCAAAATCATGAAGCCGAGATCCTGGCGGGCCGCTTCGATCGCGGCCTCGGCGGCGGCGAAAATGCCCGGCTCGAATTGCGCGATCTCCGACTGCATCACGTCGGCGCGAAAGATGAAATTGCCGCTGTTCCAGAAATAGCCGGCGTCGACATAGTCCTGCGCCGTTTGGCGGTCCGGCTTCTCGACGAAGGCGTCGAGCTTATAGACGTCGCAACAGGTCGCGAGCGCCTCTCCGGGGCGCAGATAGCCATAGCCGGTCGCCGGACCGTCGGGCTTGACCCCGAGCGTCACAATATAGCCTTCGGCGGCGGCGGCGCTCGCCCGCTTGCACAGATCGACGAGGCCCGCCATGTCGCGAACCACATGGTCGGCGGCGAGCACGACGACGACCGTGTCGGGCGCGCGGCGCGCGGCGAGGCCCGCCGCGACCGCGACCGCCGGTCCTGAGTCGCGGCGCGAAGGCTCCAATATGACGTCGGCTTGCGCGCCGATCTCGCGCAACTGGTCGGCGACGAGGAAGCGGTAGTCGAAATTCGAGATGACGATCGGCCGCTCGAAGGCCGGGTCCGCCAGCATCGCCATCGTCGTCTGAAAGGTCGATCGCTCTCCGACGAGCGGAATGAACTGCTTGGGCAGCGTCTCGCGCGATTCGGGCCATACTCTCGTTCCCGACCCGCCGCACATGATCACGGGCAAAATTTTCTTCATCAGCCCCTCTAGCACTAGATCGCGGCGCCTTTAGGCGGAATCGGCCAAAGGCGGATGACGCGATCGATCTCAAAGCTTAGAGCGCGCGCTGCGCGAAAAACCGGGTTCCTCAGTTTCGCAGCGCGCTCCAGGCCGCGCCAGCCTCCGGGAAGCAATAGTTGTCCGCCTCACTGTTGGCAATACGATGGCGAAGTCGACGGCGGAGACGCAGACGCCGCTATTTGCCCTTCTTCTCAAGTTCGGCCTTGAGCGCCGCGAGCTTGGCGAAGGGCGAATCGGGGTCGGGCTGGCGTTCGCGCCGCTCCGGCGGCGAAAAGGGTCGACGCGGGCGGGCGTCGTCGCGCGGCGGCCGGCCCTCGAAGCGCGGTTTTCCGGCAGGACGCCCCTCCTTGGCCGGCGCGTCGGCGCGCGACCGCTGGTCGCGGCGGGGGGGCCGCTGCTTGGCCTCCTCGCCCTGTTCTTTCGCCTCGCGGCGCGCGCCGCCGTCGCGACCGCGCGGCGCCGAATGGGCGTGGCGCTGCGGACGCCAGACTTCGATGGTTTCCGGCGCGGCCGGCGCGTCCTCGACTTGCG
The DNA here is from genome assembly GCA_051061375.1 of Methylocystis sp. Taxonomy (GTDB): domain Bacteria; phylum Pseudomonadota; class Alphaproteobacteria; order Rhizobiales; family Beijerinckiaceae; genus Methylocystis. The sequence goes on from JBPFDW010000030.1 coordinate 348,585, forward strand.
CTTCGGCCGCCGCAGGCTCTTCCGCCGAGAGAGAGGTTTGCGCCTCGGTCGCCGGCGCCTCCTCGGCGGCGGTCGTCTCGGCGGGAGCCTCGACAGCCGATTCCGGCTCGAGCGCGCTCTCCGCCGCTGCGACCGGCGGCTCGGCGGCGGGTTCCGCCGGCGCTTCCGAAGCGGCGGCCTCGCCCGCCATTTCCGACGCAGCCGCCTCCGTTTTGGGCGTCACCGGCTCCATCGGCGCCGCCGGCAGGAGCGGCACGGTGATCGCGGGTCCCGGGCGCTGCGTCGACGCATAGCCCAGCGATTTGAGGATCGAGGAGAAAGCCTCGCCGGAACAGCCGGTCAGCGAGGTCATCGCGACGGTGACGACGAAGCCGTCGGAATCGGCGGCGCCGGAGGGCGGCGCCCCCGCGGTCACTCCCGGACGGTAGGCGATGGCCGGGCGGATGAGATCGGCGAGACGTTCGAGAATATCGACCCGGACAACCCGTTCGCCGCAGACGCGAAAGCCGGCGGCCCGGTAGAATCCCTTGTGGATCGACGCGTCGGCGGCGAAGGACGTTCGTCCGGAGGCCGCGAGATGCGGCACTTCGTCGAGACCCTTCACATTTTCCAGCCCGCCGTGATGCAGCGCCCAGAGCAGCGCCGACAGCGTGCGCGGCGCAGGCTTGAGCAGCGCCGGCAAATAGATGTGATAGGCGCCGAAACGCACCCCAAGCTTGCGCAGCGCGCCGCGGTCGTCCTGCGAGAACCCCTTCACCTCCTTGGCGACGCGGGCGCGGTCCAGCACGCCGAGTTCTTCCGCAAGCTGGAAGGCGACGCCGCGCGTCACGCCCTCCAGGCCCTCGCCCTTTTCGAGCTGTTCGAGCGGCCCGAGCAGCTTCTTGACATGCTGCGCCAGCCAGAGGCCGAGGCGCTGCTCGACCTTTTCCAGCGCCGCGCCGGCGAGCTGTTCGTCGGCGAGCACGCGCGTCGTCGGCGACAGCACGCCGGCGCCGGCGGCGATTTTCGCGACGGGTTCGCCGAGCCAGCGGATGACGCCGTCATTGCCAAGCGCGAAAGCGTCGTCGACCGCGTCGAATACGCGAGTCGCGCGCGCCTCGAATTCGCCCGCGAGCGCCTTCTGCGCCGCCGCGTTCAGCGCCTTCGCCGCTTCGCCCGCCGCGCCCGGATCGGGCGTGAAGCGAAAGCCCTGAAGGCTTCCGACGTGCTGGCCTTCGACCATAACGTCGCCGGCGGCGTTGATTTCGGCTTCGAGCATCGCATTCTCTCTTAAACGGCGCATCAGCACGCTAGTGCGGCGATCGACGAATCGCTGCGTCAGTCGGTCATGCAACGCGTCGGATATGCTGTCCTCTACCCGACGCGCGACGCTCTGCCAATGCTCGGAGTCGTCGAGCCAGCCGGAACGGTTGGCGATAAAGCTTGCCGTGCGCACTTGCGCCAGGCGATTCGACAGCGTGGCGATGTCGCCGTCGACGCGATCGACCGCCTCGATCTGCCGCGCCATCCAGTCCTCTGGGATTTTGCCGCGCCGGGCGATGAAGGCGAAGACGGCAAGCGCCAGTTCGGCATGCGCGGCGGGCGAGGTCTTCCGGTAATCGGGAATCTGGCAGGCTTCCCAGAGCCGGGCCACGTCAGCCGGCGCCTTGGCGTTGCGCCGCGCGATATCGTCGCGGCTCGCGGCCTCGAGCGCCCGTTGATCGTCGGCGAGGCGGGCGCGAACCAGATCGGGATGGGTCGGAGCCTTATCGAGAGAATGGGTCAAGGCGTCGATCGAGGAAAAATCGAGCGCGCTGCTTCTCCATTGCAAGGTCTTCACCGGATCGAAACGGTGATCCTCAAGCGATTCGATCAATTCCGCGTCGAAGGGCGGGCATCGCCCCGTCGCGCCGAAAGAGCCGTCGCTCATATGGCGACCGGCCCGGCCGGCGATCTGTCCAAATTCGGCGGGCGTCAGCCGCCGGTGTCGCAGCCCGTCGAATTTGCGATCGGACGCGAAGGCGACATGGTCCACGTCGAGATTGAGGCCCATGCCGATCGCGTCGGTCGCGACGATATAGTCGACGTCGCCGCTCTGATAGAGTTCGACCTGCGCGTTGCGCGTGCGCGGCGACAGCGCGCCGAGCACGACCGCCGCTCCGCCGAGCTGGCGCTGGATCAGTTCGGCGATCGCATAGACCTCTTCGGCGGAAAAGGCGACGACGGCGCTGCGCGGCGGCAGCCTCGAGATTTTCTTTTCGCCTGCGAAGGACAGTTCCGACAGCCGCGGGCGCGTGAAGATCGGCGCGCCGGGAAAGAGTTCGGAAACGAGCGGCGCCATCGTCGCCGCGCCGATGAGAAGCGTCTCCTGGCGTCCGCGCCAATTGAGCAGCCGGTCGGTGAAAATATGGCCGCGGTCGAGATCGGCGGCGAGCTGTATTTCATCGATGGCGAGGAAATCCGCCTCGACGTCGCGCGGCATCGCTTCGACCGTCGCGACCCAATAGGCGGGCGCGCGCGGCTTGATTTTTTCCTCGCCGGTGACGAGCGCGACATTGTCGGCGCCGATGCGCTCGGCGACGCGATTGTAAACTTCGCGGGCGAGCAGGCGCAGCGGCAGCCCGATGACGCCGGACGAAAAGGACAGCATCCGCTCGATGGCGTGATGCGTCTTGCCGGTGTTGGTGGGGCCGAGCACCGCCGCGACGCCCCGGTCGGACGGTCTTGCGCGAGGGGCGGCGCGGCTCGCCGGGAGGGACGGCGCGACTGTCATTTTTCTTTGTTGCCTGGATCACGTTATCTGCATTTGAGCGGAATCGCCCAATTGCAGATGACGCGATCGATTCCAAAAAAATTAGAGCGCGCTTTGCGCGAAAAACCGGCGCCCACTTTTTCGCAGCGCGCTCCATCGCGTAGAGCGCCTTCGTTTCATATCGAAACTTGGCGCGGCGCGCGAATTTACTTTCTGAACAGCGTGCGAACGAATCGCGCCCGAATCGCTGACTCTCGCCGAGTCATGGTCTGTTCCGACAATATATGGACATTAACCCGATCGATGACACCAGAAATTGCTGTAAGGGCGCGCCAGGGGGCTTCGCGAAGGCCAATTTGAAAAGACCGCCGACGGACTCGTTTCACAGCTTCTGTCAACGGCGAAGATTCGACGCTTCATGGTGGCGCCGTTAAGCTTTGGGATCAAGCGGGAACGCAGCAAGCACGAATCAGCTTTGGATCGCGGTTGGCGTTGCGTTCCGGCCGATTTCCGCGAGCCTTGCGCGCGCCGTTCCTGGCGGCGAGGCGCGATCGCGGCTCCAACCGACAGAAATTCTTAATGTCGCGTCCTTGTTTGGGACGGCCGATCCAATCGGCCCGGCGGTCGCGCCGCCTGAATCGCGATATTGCGACGCCTTCCTCGGCTCGTGGCCCGGACGCGAATGGTAAACGGGTCGGCCGCGAGTCCCTCGCGTCTGCCTCGACGATTCATGAATTGCGGCCGGACGCGCGGCCGGCGCGCCGAAGTCGATTGGGCCAATAAGGGCGGCTGGAGCGGGTGAAGGGAATCGAACCCTCGTATTCAGCTTGGAAGGCTGCTGCTCTACCATTGAGCTACACCCGCATGGCGCCGATTCTATGCCAATCCGCGCGACGCTTGGCAATGGGCGCGCGGGCGACGCATTTCCCATTTGACAGCGGCGCGGGACGCCACTAACCGGAGCGCCCACATAGTCTCTCCAAAAAGGCGGGGCGTTCCCACGCCGCTTCTCGAGGACCATTCGACCGTGGCCAAACCCGAACTCGGCGCCAAACGCCAATGTCAGTCCTGCGGGACCAAATTTTATGACTTGAATAAAAATCCGATCGCCTGCCCGAAATGCGGCGCGATCTATCAAGTTGTCGCGCTGACGCGAACGGCGGCGCGCGCGATGCAGGAAGAAGAGAGCGAAGTCGAAAAAGAGAATCCCGACACCGTGTCGCTCGAAGAAGTCGAGGAAACCGAGGCCGCCGCGGAATCGCTTGACGTCGAGGACGAGGTGGAGATCGAAGCGGACGATGCGGAAGACGACACTTTCCTCGAAGAGGAAGAGGGCGACGACGACGTTTCCGGATTGATCGACGGCGACATCGAAAGCGACGAGGAGACTTGAACTCGATTCGCCGCGTTCGCGTGCGCTGACCCCGCAGCTCGAGCGGCGGGTTCAGAAGGGCGATGTAGGGGAGCGATCCATGTGGGGCGTCCGATTCGGCCGCCCTCTATTTTCCGCGACGGCGGCGTTGCTGACCCAGTCCCATCTGCTTGGCGAGAGTGGAGCGGGCCTTGGCGTAATTGGGCGCAACCATGGGATAGTCGGCGGGAAGTCCCCATTTCTCCCGATAGTCTTCGGGCGACAGTCCATATTGGGTGCGCAAGTGGCGCTTGAGCGACTTGAACTTCTTACCGTCCTCAAGGCAGATGATGAAATCATTGGTTACCGACCGCTTGACGGCGATGGCCGGTTTCGGCGGCTCGGCGGGCGCGGCCGGGGAGCCCGAACCAACACGCAACAGGGCGTTGTAAACTTCGCTGATCAGCGCGGGCAACTCTCCGGCGGGAACTGAATTGTTGCTCACATAGGCGGAGACGATGTCGGCCGCGAGTTCAATGTTGTTGGTTTGAGTCATTGGATTGCTCACCACTTCCTGTTGAGATGGACGCTGCCCCGCCGCCCCATGGCAATGCTTCGCTGCATAAGAAATCGCCGCTCTCACGTTACTTGGAGATTGCCTAACAGAATGCTGAGACTTCATCAAGAATTATTATGCACTATTGACGCGATCTGATTCTCCATAGTTGATCGCGGCGGTTTTGGGGCTTTACGGCCATGGTGGGCAAATGTCTTCCTTTTTTTAACTTTTTTCTCCGTTAAAAGGCGCCGCTTACGGCGTGTGCGCCCGGGAGAGGCCGAATTGACCGAGTTCAGGGCCATTCGTATCGACAAGAGCGATCATGGCGATCACGCCGATTACGTCGTCATGCGCGCGGGCGACCTGATGGAGGGCGACGTCGACATGGACGTCGCCTTTTCGGCGATCAACTACAAGGATGGTCTCGCCATCGCCGGCAGGGGAAAGGTGGTGCGCCGCTTCCCGATGATTCCGGGCGTCGACCTCGTCGGCCGGGTAACGCGTTCGGCGCATCCGGAATTTGCGCGCGGCGACATCGCGCTCGCCACCGCCTGCGGTCTGGGCGAAGCGCATTACGGGGGGTTCGCGCAAAAGGCGCGCCTGTCCGGGGATTGGCTCGTGAAACTGCCGCCGCCGCTGACGCCGGCGCGGGCGATGGCGGTCGGCACCGCCGGACTGACCGCGATGTTCTGCGTCATGGCGCTGGAGCGTCATGGCGCGCGGCCGGAGGAGGGGCTCGCGGCGGTTACGGGCGCGGCGGGCGGCGTCGGCTCATTCGCCGTCGCGCTGCTGGCCAAGGCCGGCTGGCGCGTCGCCGCGGTCACGGGACGCGGAAGCGAAGCGGATTATCTGAATCGTCTGGGCGCGAGCGAAATCATCTCCCGCGAGGAATTCGCGGCTCCCGGCAGGCCGCTGCAGCAGCAGCGCTTCGTCGCCGGCGTCGATACGGTCGGCGGCGTCACGCTCGCCAATCTTCTCGCGCAGATTCGTTTCGACGGCGCCGTCGCCGCCTGCGGCAATGCCGGCGGCATGGAGCTTCCCGCCAATCTCGCGCCTTTCATCCTGCGCGGCGTAGCGCTGCTCGGCGTCGAAAGCGTGCGCCCGCGCATCGCCCTGCGGCGCGCGGCCTGGAGGCGGATCGCGCAGACTCTCGATCCCGCCGCGATCGACGCGATGAGCGAAATCATTCCCTTCGACGCGGCGCTCGAGCGCGCCCGCTCCGTCGTCGACGGCAAGATCCGGGGCCGCGTCGTCATCGACATGGGGTTGAACCTTCCGCCAGGGGATTCAGAATAGCGGGGTTCGCTCGAACGAGGAGCGCTCGACCCGGACGCCGATCATTCTGGCTTTCCAAGCATCGTTCTTGAAACGGCGAAGCTAAACCTTTCCAAATTCGCGCGAATCGTCGCATCGTAACGGCAATTTCTCGACAAGCGGGCGCGTCTCGGCTCTAATGCCGGCGAACGGCCCGCTTGGGCCGATTGTTTTTGTTGAGGCTGCTCGCCGCGCCGGCGCGGCCCAGAAGGCTAAATGCGCATGAGTTCGGCTTTCACCAAGGAACAGGACGACGACAATCCGCGCGAGGATCTGCCCGACCGGCCGATCAGCCCGCACCGCAATCTGGTGACCGTCGAAGGCCTGCAGCAGATCGAAGGCGAGCTGGCGCGCCTGCAAAAAGAGATCGAACGCGCCACGGCGGCCGAAGACAATCACGCCCTCGCGCTGGCGCAGCGCGATTTGCGCTATTGGACCGCGCGCCGGGCGAGCGCCGAAGTCATCCGGCCGATCGCCGATCATTCGGCGGTCCGCTTCGGACATCGCGTCGTCGTCGAACTCGATGGCGGCGAACGCCGCAGCTTCCGGCTGGTCGGCGAAGACGAAGCCGATCCGGCGAAGGGGCTCATTCCCTATGTCGCCCCGCTCGCCACGGCGCTGATGGGCAAGTCCGTCGGCGACGGAGTGGAGGTCATCCATCACAGCGCGCGGATCGTGGAGATCGGCTAGGCCGATCAAACTCCCGGGCAACTCATGCGATCGTCATGCTTGCGGCAGGGCGCCGCGCCGAAATTCTCTAAGGCGCGCCGCCTCGCTATGTTAGTCAATGACGATGTCCGATCTGTTCCAGGCCGCGAAGCTCCAAGACGACGCGCCGCGTCCGCTCGCCGACCGGTTGCGGCCGACCCGTCTCGATGAGGTTGCGGGCCAGGATCATCTGCTCGGCCCCGACGGCGCGCTGACGCGGCTGATCCGCGCCGGCGCGCTCGGTTCGCTGATTTTCTGGGGACCGCCCGGCACCGGCAAGACCACGGTGGCGCGGCTGCTCGCGCATGAAACCAAGCTCGCCTTCGTGCAGATTTCAGCGATCTTCTCCGGCGTCGCGGAGTTGAAGAAAACCTTTGAAACGGCGCGCGCCCGCCGCGCCGCCGGCCAGGGGACCTTGCTGTTCGTCGACGAGATTCATCGCTTCAACCGCGCCCAGCAGGATTCCTTTCTGCCGGTGATGGAGGACGGCACGATCACGCTCATCGGCGCGACCACCGAAAACCCCTCCTTCGAACTCAACGCGGCGCTGCTGTCGCGCGCGCGGGTGATGATCTTCCGAGCGCTCGATGAGGCGGCGATCGAGCAGATGCTCGAACGCGCCGAAAAGACGGAGGGCAGGCCGCTGCCGCTCGACCCGGACGCGCGCGCGGCGCTCGTCGGCATGGCGGACGGCGACGGCCGCGCGGCGTTGACGCTGGCCGAGGAAATCTGGCGGGCCGCAAAGACCGGCGAAATCTTCGATCGCGCGGGGCTGGCCGCAATCGTGCAGCGACGCGCGCCGATTTACGATAAGGCCCAGGAAGGCCACTACAATCTCATCAGCGCGTTGCATAAATGCGTCCGCGGCAGCGACCCGGACGCCGCCCTCTATTATCTCGCGCGCATGCTCGCCGCCGGCGAAGACCCGCTGTTTCTCGCGCGGCGCGTCGTGCGGATGGCGGTCGAGGACATTGGCCTCGCCGATCCGCAGGCGCTCGTCGTCGCCAACGCCGCCAAGGACGCCTATGATTTTCTTGGCAGTCCCGAGGGCGAACTCGCTTTGGCGCAGGCCGTCATCTATGTGGCGACCGCGCCCAAATCCAACGCCGCCTATGTCGCCTATAAGCGCGCGCAGCGCGTCGCCGAGGAGAAGGGCTCGCTGACGCCGCCGAAAATCATACTCAACGCGCCGACGAAATTGATGCGCGACGAGGGCTATGGCGCGGACTACGAATATGACCATGATTCGCCCGAGGCCTTCTCGGGCCAGAACTACTGGCCCGATTCGCTGCCGCGACAGAAATTCTACCGGCCGGTCGAGCGCGGATTCGAGCGCGAGATCGCCAAGCGCCTCGACTATTGGGAGCGGTTGCGTAAGGAGCGCGGCGATTGATGCGTCCGCGCCCGGAAAGCGAAGGCGATTCGGGCCTGGCCGCTGTCGCCGAACCGTCACGCAAGAGCGCTTGCGAAGCCCGGCGGTTTGGCCGTGTTTTCCTTTTTAAAAACCTTGCTATGCGCAAACGAGCCGCGAGCGCTTGCATGGACCGCGCGCGGCAACTCCTCTAAGGAATGAACGCCGGACGCGCGATATCCCCCATATTCGCCGCGCCGGCCAATAGCTGAAGCGGCGCGCCAATGCTACCCCATGAAGACTATTCGTTACGGAGCCGATTCACATCGACCATGACCCATAGAAGGTCCGTTCTCGCGCTCGCGCTCCTCGCGAGCCTTGCGATCGGCGCGGCGCTGCCGTCGCTCTTCGGCGCGATCTGGGTTCGGATCGCGCCCGATCGACAAAGCGAGGCGACCGAGCCGGCCGCCGCGGAAGGCGAAGTCCGCCTTTCTCCGGCTCAGATCGAAACCTCGAAAATCGCGGTGGCGGCGGTCGGTCCGGGCGATATTTCGCGACAACTCACGGCGCCCGGCGCGGTCAAGCCGGATCCCGACAAAGTCGCGCGGGTCGCCGCGAAGGTCACGGGCGTCGTCGAACAGCTGCGCAAGCGTCTGGGAGACAGCGTCGCGCGCAACGAAACGATCGCGATCATCGACTCGCGGGAAGTGGCGGAGGCGAAGAGCGAATATCTCGCCGCGCTGGCGAATTTCGAACTTCAGAACGTGCTCTTTCAGCGCGAAAAGGGACTCTTTGAGAAGAAAATCACGCCCGAGCAGCAGTTCCTGAAAGCGAAGGCGATTTTCATGGAAGCGAAGGTAAAACTCGACCTTTCGCGGCAGAAACTCGCGGCGCTGGACATGAGCGAGCAGGAGATCGCCGCGCTGCCGTCTCAGCCGATCGCCGATCTTCGCCGCAAGGAGATTCGCGCGCCGATCGCGGGACGCGTGATCGAGCGTCTGGTCAGCGTCGGCGAGCCGGTCGGCGGCGATGGCCAGGCGAAGGAGCTTTACGTGATCGCCGATCTTTCGGTCGTAGAGGTCGAACTCGCGGTGCCCGCCGCCGATCTCGGCCTGTTGCGCGAAGGTCAGGAGGTTCGGGTGCAAAACGCCGAAGGCCGTGGATTCGAAGGCAAGATCACCTTCGTCAACGCCATGATCACGCGGGAGACTCGCTCGGGCCACGTTCTGGCGCGCTTCGACAATCCGGATTTCGCGCTACGGCCCGGCAGCCTTCTCGAAGCGGAAATCTCCCTCAAGCAAGCCCGGGTGAAGATTAAGGTTCCGCGCTCGGCGGTGATGATCATCGACGGCAAGCCGAACGTCTTCGTTCGCACGGCCGAGGGATTCGCCAAGCGCGAAGTCGAGCTGGGGCGAGGCGACGACGGTTCGGTCGAAGTCGTCTCCGGCTTGACGCAAGGCGAAGAGATCGCCGTCTCCAACGTCTTTCTGTTGAAGGCGGAGCTCGGCAAGCAGAGCATTCCGGAGGAATGATGCGCGCCGACGGCTTTGCTCGCTCGTCGCACTGGCCGGCGCTCGCGCCATGCGCCGCGGGCGGCGCAATGAACGCCAGCGGTCGTCGATGATCAAGAATCTCATCGCTCTCTCGGTCCGCAGCCGTTGGCTCGTCGTCTTGCTGACGGCGCTCACCGTGCCGCTCGGCGTCTGGTCGCTGATGCGACTGCCGATCGACGCGGTTCCCGACATCACCAACAATCAGGTGCAGATCAACGCCTTCGCGCCTGCGCTTTCCGCCTTCGAGATCGAAAAGCAAGTCACCTATCCGGTCGAGAACGCCATCGCCGGCATTCCGGGACTCGAATATACCCGCTCGCTCTCACGCAACGGCTTTGGCCAGGTGACGGCCGTATTCGCTGACGGCGTCGACATATATTTCGCGCGCCAGCAGGTCGCCGAACGGCTGATGCGCGCCAGGGAGAATTTTCCGCCCGGCGTCGACACCCATATGGGCCCCGTCGCGACCGGCTTGTCCGAAATCTATATGTGGTCGGTCAGTTACGCGCCGAGGGGCGGCGATGAGCCGGCGCCGGACGGAAAGCCAGGCTGGCAGAGCAATGGCGACTATCTGACGCCCGAAGGCCAGAGACTGCGCAATTTGGTCGAAATGACCGCCTATCTGCGAACCGTGCAGGATTGGATCATCCGGCCGTTGTTGCGCACCGTGCCGGGCGTCGCCGGCGTCGATTCGCTCGGCGGCTTTGTCAAGGAATATCATGTGCAGCCCGACCCTGCGAAAATCTTCGCGCTCGGGCTCTCCTTCGCCGATCTCGCCGGCATTATCGAACGCAACAACATCAGCCGCGGCGCTGGTTACGTCGAGCGGAATGGCGAAGGACTCGTCGTCCGCAGCTCCGGTCGACTGGAATCGATCGACGATATCGCCAAGGTCGTCGTGTCGACGCGCGGCGGCACGCCGGTGCGGGTCGAGGACATTGCGGAGGTCGGCGTCGGGCGCGAGTTGCGGGTGGGCAGCGCCAGCATGAACGGCGAAGAGGTGGTGATCGGCACCGCGTTGATGTTGATCGGCGCCAACAGCCGCGAAGTGTCGAGCGCCGTCGACGCGAGGATGCAGGAGATCCGCCGAATTCTTCCGCCGGGCGTCGAAGTGCGCACGATTTTGAATCGCACGATTCTCGTCAACGCCACCATCAAGACGGTCGCCCTGAATCTCGTCGAGGGAGCCGCGCTCGTCATTCTCGTGCTCTTTGTCATGCTCGACAATTTCCGCGCGGCGCTGGTGACGGCGATGGTCATACCGCTGACCATGCTCTTGCTCGGCGTCGGCATGTATGCCGGAAAGATCAGCGCCAATCTGATGAGTCTTGGCGCGCTCGATTTCGGATTGATCGCCGACGGCGCGATCATCGTCACCGAGAACTGCCTGCGCCGGCTGTCGCAGCGTCAGAACGCCCTGGGCCGCGCGCTGACGCTCGAAGAGCGGCTGACGACAGTCATCGACTCGGCGGTAGAAATGCGGCGGCCGACCGTCTACGGACAGGCGATCATCATTCTCGTCTATGTGCCGATCCTGACCTTTTCCGGGGTCGAAGGGAAAATGTTCCATCCGATGGCGATGACCGTCATCATGGCGCTCGCCTGCGAATTCGTTCTTTCGCTGACCTTCTTTCCGGCGATGATCGCCATCGCGCTTTCGGGACGCGTGCGCGAATCTGAAAATGCGTTCGTCAGCGCGCTGAAACGCGCCTATGCGCCGATCCTGGAATGGGCGATGGCTGCGCCGTTCAAGCCCATCGCGATCGGCGCCGGCGCTTTCGTCCTCGCGGCGCTGCTCTATCTGACGCTCGGCGAAGAATTCGTTCCGACTCTCGATGAGCAGAACCTCGCCATGCAGGCGAATCGCATTCCGAGCGCGTCGCTGACCCAGGCGCAGGGGATGCAATTCGAGGTCGAGAGCGCGCTGCGGGGGTTCCCCGAGGTCGACTATGTCTTCTCGAAGACAGGCACGGCGGAAATCGCGACAGATCCGATGCCGCCGAACCTGACCGATACTTTCATTATGTTGAAGCCGAGGGAGGAATGGCCCGATCCGGGTCTCGACAAGTCGGCGCTCATTGAGAAAATGCAAAAGCGGCTCGTGCAGCTGCCGGGCAACGCCTATGAATTCTCGCAGCCCATTCAACTGCGCTTCAACGAACTGCTCGCCGGCGTGCGCGGCGACATCGCCGTGAAAGTGTTCGGCGAGGATTTCGATGTCATGTTGAAGGCCGCCAATCAGATCGCGGCCATTCTCAATTCGGTCAAGGGCGCGAGCGACGTAAAGGTCGAACAGGTCGGCGGATTGCCGGTCCTGGACGTGGCGGTCGACAAGCGCGCGATCGCCCGCCTTGGCCTCAGCGTCGCCGCCGTTCAGGACGTGATCGGCGCGGCGATCGGCGGACAGCGGGCGGGAGTCGTGTTCGAGGGGGATCGCCGTTTCCCCATCGTCGTTCGTCTTCAGGACAATTTGCGGGAGGATGCGCAGGCGCTGGAGTCGATTCCGGTCGCGCTCCCCTCGGCGGCCGGCGCGGCGCCGGTCGTGCTGCTCAAGCAGGTGGCGAAATTTTCCATCGTCGACGGGCAAAACCAGATTTCACGCGAGAACGGCCATCGCCGGGTGGTCGTCACGGCCAATGTGCGCGGGCGCGACATCGCCTCGGTGGTCGAGGAGGCGCGCGCAAAAATCGAGTCGAAGGTGAAACTGCCGCCCGGCTACTGGATCGCATGGGGCGGCCAGTTCGAAAACCTCGAGGCGGCGCGCGCGCGTTTGACGATCGTCGTGCCGGTCTGCTTTTTCCTGATCTTTCTCCTGCTCTATTCCGCGCTCGGCTCGGTGCGCGACGCTCTGCTGGTGTTCACCGCGGTGCCGCTGGCGCTGTCCGGCGGCGTCGCCGCGCTGTGGCTGCGCGGCATGCCGATGTCGGTTTCGGCCGCCGTCGGATTTATCGCGCTCTCCGGCGTCGCGGTGCTCAACGGCCTGGTGATGCGCACCTATATTTCGCAATTGATCGCGGGCGGCATGGCTGAGTTGCCGGCGATCTTCAAAGGCGCGATGACGCGACTGCGGCCGGTGGCGATGACGGCTCTCGTCGCGTCGCTCGGATTCCTGCCGATGGCGCTTGCGACCGGCACCGGCGCGGAAGTGCAAAAGCCGATCGCGACGGTGGTCATCGGCGGCCTGATCAGCGCGACGCTTCTCACCCTTGTCGTGCTGCCGGCCCTCTATGCGTTCTTCAGTCGCTCGCCGGAGTCAGCTTCCCTGCAACAAAGCGGAGGCTGACCGGTGATCCTGCGCGGCGTCGCCTCGGTCACGATCTGCCTCCTCGCAGCGGGAGCGACGGCGCGCGCGGAAACTCTGACGGGCGCGATGCGCCGCGCCTACGACGCCAATCCGCAGCTCAACGCCGGCAGGGCCGAATTGCGCGCGATCGACGAGACGGTGCCGCAGGCGCAGGCCGGCATGCGGCCGCGCGTTTCCGCCGACGGCTACATCGGCGTGCAGAGGAACCGCTACATCACGCAACAGCGCGACGTCGACCTCGACGACCCTCAGTTCAGAGCGCGTACGAAGAGCATCCAGAACGGCGCCAGCATGCCTCGCTCCGGCGCATTGACCATCGAGCAGCCGATCTTCGACGGGTTCAAGGCGCAAAGCGAAACCCGCGCGGCGGAGTCCAGCGTCTTTGCCGGACGCGAGCGTTTGCGCCTGACCGAGCAGCGCGTCTTGTTCGACGCCGTCGCCGCCTATATGGACGTGCTGCGCGACACTGCGGCCCTCAAACTTCAGAACAGCAATGTCGCCGTCCTCAAGGAGCAATTGCGCCAGACGCGCGAGCGCTATGACTACGGACAAATCACGCTCACCGACATCGCCCAGGCCGAGGCGCGGCTCGCCGGCGGAAAGTCTCTCGCGAGCGCGGCGCGCGCGGCGCTCGACGCCAGCATAGGCGTCTATCGCAAAATCGTCGGCGTCGAGCCGTCGAAACTGTCGCCCGGCGCGCCGATCGACCGGCTGCTGCCGAAGTCGCGCGAAGATGCGGAGCGTATCGCGCAAGCCGAAAATCCCCTCATTCTAGCCGCGCAGCACGACGCCGACGCCGCCGATCTCGACATCAAGGCGCTCGAAGCGGACTTCATGCCCAAACTGTCGATCGTCGGCGACGTCTTCACGCAGACTGACACCGTCGGCGTCGGCAACCGCAACATCGGGGCCAGCGTCGGCGGACGTCTCAATGTGCCGATTTACGAGGGCGGCCTGACGTCCTCCCGCGTGCGGCAAGCCAAGGAGACCGCCGGCCAGCGCCGGTTCAGCGCCGATGTCGCCCGCGCCGAAGTTCTCTCGCTGGTGCGCGCCTATTGGGGCGCGCTGCAGGCGGCGAAAACCCAGATCGCCGCGGCGCAAATCCAGATCGCCGCCGCCGAGCGCGCGCTCTATGGCGTGCGGGAAGAAGCCAAGGCCGGCCAGCGAACCACGCTCGAAATCCTGAACGCCCAGCAGGAGCTGCTCAATGCGCGCCTTGGACTCCTCCTGGCGCAGCGCGACCGCGTCGTCGCTTCCTACGCCGTGCTTTCCTCGCTGGGACGGCTGTCTTCGGACTGGCTCGGCCTGACGACGGAGGGCTATGATCCCGCGCTGCATTTCGAGCAGGTCAAGGATCTCTGGGGTAACCCGACGACGCCTGACGGGCGTTAGGAGCGGATGCGCGGCGCCGGCGCGGCGAGATGCTATAAGAAGCGCGCGCGTTGATGCGGCGAAATCGAAAGAACTTGAGGGAGAGAAAATATGCGAGGCGCTTTCATCACGCTTGTCGTCGCAGCGGCGCTGGCGTCGCTTTCGGTCAGTCCGGCCAACGCCTTTTGCATGTTCGGCGGTTGCGATCCGACCGAGGCGCATGCAAGGCAGATTTTCGAAAATCTGCTCAAGCAGCGTTTCGACAAGCCCGGCAAAATCCTCGAATTCAAACAGACGATGAGCGAGCGTCTCGAAATGCACGCCACGGGCGAGAAGGGCTTCGAGATTTTCTTCAACGCCCGCGTCGAATTTCCAGAAGGCGCCAATCTCGAATGCAAGCCGGACGATGCGGGAGCCTTTCCGGAGGGATGCTCTCCGGGGAAGCATTATGTGACCGCGCCGCGCAGCGTCGACCCGAAAGGCAAGCAATATGTCGCGCCCGGCGCGACAGTGACGTTTGACGAAGAATACCGCTTCTACGCAGACCCAAAAGGTTGGAAGGGTCCGGACGGCAATGTCTATTCGGAATAAACGGCGTCGAAAGAAAATTATGGGCGCGCAACGATTGCGCGCCCCTCTAAGTCGATCCCCGCGTGCGAGGGTTCGGCGTTCTTATTCCTTCGTGTTCTGTGGGCAGCCGCAGGCGGCGTCACAGGCCTTTTTGTTGGCGGCAAGCTCCGCTTTATCGGAGCCGTAGTTCATCTTCCGGGAGAGATATTCGTCATCGCACTTTTCGGCGCATTTGGCCTGCTTGTCTTCGTCGGCTTTATGGACGTCGCAATCCGCGAAGGCCGGGCTGATCATGCCGACGACAAGCGCCGCCGCCGTCACAATGGCGTATTTCCTCATTTTGTTCTCTTCCTTAACTAGCCCATCGGGGCGTCTAGACTTCGCCTGCGTTGGACCCCTCCCGCATTGGAACAGCAACGGCCTCACATAACGCAACGAGCGGCGGGACGATGTCGTAAGTGGCGGTGCATGTCAATTGCGCGTCGCTTGCGCGACAGGTCGCGCCGCTGCGCCACGGGACGGCGACGTCGGGGAAAATATCTTTTATTTCCTGTTCTTTACACGAAATCGGCGCCGGCGTCTCGCTGACCCGCCGGCGCGGCCCAAAAGGAGCGCGCGATGGCTCGCGCGCTCCTTGAGATCAAATCGCAGCGATTTTTTACAGGTTGCTTGAGTTCTGCGGGCAGCCGCATTTCTCGTCGCAAGACTTCTTGGCGGCCTTGATCTTGCTCATGTCCGCCGTCCAGCCCTGCTGGTCCTTGAGATAGGCGTCCTCGCACTTGCTGGCGCACATGGCCTGATCGTCCTCGGCATGCGTGTCGCAGCTGACGCGCGTCGCCTGGCTCGGCGCGCGCTGACCGACGGCGGCGTCGAAAGCGAACGACGGCGCCGTCGCCGCAAGGAACAGGGCGGCGGCCGCCGTAAGGGCGTATTTGTTCATATGCAGATTTCCTCTTCTTCGCGTCGTGACTTTTTGTTTTTTTAAAGCGCTGCGCTGAACGCATTCCAGCCGCAACGGCCCGAATGCAACGCAAAGCTCAATCACGCTGTCCGAGGTCAATGATCAAGTCAATCGTTTTTTTCGTGAGAATTAAGGGGCGAGTTGTCGCAACACGTAAGGAAGAATGCCGCCGTTTTTGAAGTATTCTAACTCGTCGAGCGTATCGATGCGCGCCAGCAGCGGCGCGGAGGTAGTGGACCCATCCGGAAAAGCAATTGAAGCGACCAAGGTCTTGCGCGGGGCAAGTCCTTCGCGCAGTCCCAGTATCGTCACGGTCTCGTCGCCCTTGAGGCCAAGCGTATCCCAGCCCGTTCCTTCCGCGAAGGTGAGCGGCAGCACTCCCATGCCGACCAGATTGGACCGGTGGATGCGCTCGAAACTCTTGGCGATCACGGCGCGCACGCCAAGCAGCATGGCGCCCTTCGCGGCCCAATCGCGCGACGAGCCATTGCCATATTCGGCGCCGGCGAAAACGACAAGCGGCGCGCCCTCGGCGCCGTAACGCATGGCGGCGTCATAGATCGACATGATCTCGCCGCCCGGATAATGCCTGGTCAATCCGCCTTCCGGCGTTTGCCCGCTCTCGTCGCTCATGATGTGATTCTTGATGCGGATATTGGCGAAAGTCCCGCGCATCATCACTTCATGATTGCCGCGCCGCGTGCCGTATTGATTGAAGTCGGCGGGCAGGACGCCATGTTCGATGAGCCATTTGCCGGCGGGCGACGCCGCCTTGATCGAACCGGCGGGCGAGATGTGATCGGTGGTGATCTTGTCGCCAAAGAGCGCCAGGATGCGCGCGCCGACGATGTCTTCGACCGGTTTGGGCTCGCGCTCAAGTCCAACGAAATAGGGCGGGTCGCGCACATAGGTGGACTGGTCGTCCCAGCCGTAGGTCTCACCGCTTGGCGCTTCGACCGCGCGCCAGTGTTGGTCGCCAGAGAAGACGTTGGCGTAGGTTTCGCGAAAGAGATCGCGCGTCACCTGATCGCGGACGAAGCTCGCGATCTCGGCGTTCGCCGGCCAGATGTCGCGCAGATAGACCGGCGCGCCGTCACGGTCAGCGCCGAGAGGCTCCTTGGTCAGATCGATCGCCATCGTGCCGGCGAGCGCATAGGCGACGACGAGCGGCGGCGAGGCGAGGTAATTCGCCTGGACGTCCGGATTGACGCGCCCCTCGAAATTGCGATTTCCCGACAATACCGACGCCGCGACGAGGTCATGCGCATTGATGGTTTTCGAAATCGCCGCCGGCAACGGCCCGGAATTGCCGATACAGGTCGTGCAGCCGAAGCCGACGAGATTGAAGCCGAGATCGTCGAGATATTTCTGCAGCCCGGACTTCGCGAGATATTGCGCGACGACCTGACTGCCCGGAGCGAGCGAGGTCTTCACCCAGGGCTTCGTCATCAATCCGCGCGCCACGGCGTTGCGCGCCAGCAGCCCGGCGCCGATCAGCACGCTGGGGTTGGAAGTGTTGGTGCAGGAGGTGATGGCGGCGATGACGACGTCGCCATGGCCGAGGTCGAAACTCTCGTCCTCGACCTTGTAGCGCGGCCCGACTCCGTCCTCCTTCTTATATTCGGTGGCGAGCGCGCCGAGGAAGCCCGAGCCGACTTCCGAAAGCGACGCGCGGCTCTCCGGGCGTTTCGGACCGGCGAGCGAGGGCGTCACCTCCGCGAGGTCGAGGGTCAGCGTATCGGTGAATTCCGGATCAGGCGCCCCAGGTTCGCGCATCATGCCTTGCGCCCGGGCATAGGCCTCGATCAATTCGACGCGTTGGTCGCTGCGCCCCGACATGTGCAGATAGGCGAGCGTCTCCCGGTCGATCGGAAAGAAGCCGCAGGTCGCGCCATATTCAGGCGCCATATTGGCGATCGTCGCGCGATCGGCGAGGCTCAGATGATCGAGTCCGTCGCCGAAGAATTCCACGAATTTTCCGACCACGCCTTTCTTGCGCAGCATCTGGGTGACGGTCAGGACAAGGTCGGTCGCGGTCACGCCCTCCTTCGGCGCGCCGGTGAGCTGGAAGCCGATCACCTCGGGGGCGAGCATCGACAGCGGCTGGCCGAGCATCGCGGCTTCGGCCTCGATGCCGCCGACTCCCCAGCCGAGAACGGCGAGGCCGTTGATCATGGTCGTATGCGAATCGGTGCCGACCAGCGTGTCGGGATAGGCATATTCGACCGTCCTGCCGTCGATTTGTTCGGCGCGCGTCCAGACGGTCTGCCCGAGATATTCGAGATTGACCTGATGGCAGATTCCGGTGCCCGGCGGCACGACCCGGAAATTGTCGAAGGCCGACTGGCCCCATTTCAGGAAGCGGTAGCGCTCGCCGTTGCGCTCATATTCCAGTTCGACGTTGCGAGCGAACGCCAGCGGCGTGCCGAAACTATCGACGATCACCGAATGATCGATGACGAGATCGACCGGCACCAGCGGATTGATCTTTTGCGCATCCCCGCCGAGCGCGACCACGGCGTCGCGCATCGCCGCGAGATCGACGACCGCCGGCACGCCGGTGAAATCCTGCATCAGCACGCGCGCCGGCCTGAAGGCGATTTCGCGCTCGGTCTTGCCTTTTTCGTCGAGCCAATTGGCGAAGTCTTCGATCGACTCCCTGGTGACCGAACGGCCGTCTTCGTTGCGCAGCAGATTTTCGAGAACGACCTTGAGCGAATAGGGCAGGCGGGAGACGTCTCGAAGCCCGTTCTCCTGCGCCGCCTTGAGCGAGAAATATTGATAGGACCGGTCGCCGACGACGAGCGCCTGACCGGCGTTGAAACTATCGAGAGAAGCCATGGAAGGGTCCTTGCGGCGCGGGAAGGCGCGCCCTTTCTAGAAAATTCCATGCCAAGGGGGCAAATAGAAAAGGCGCGTCGAAAATCGAGCCTATCAGGCGCGTCGCTCGCCGCGCAGCGGTCGCTCCTCCATGCGCGCCAGAAAAACAAAGGACAAGCCGACACAGACGGCCAGCGCGAGAAAAACCAGGCGAAAGCTGGAAAGCAAGGCGCCGCCGTCGGCGTCGGTCTTCAGATCTTCGAGCAATTGCGCGCGGCCGCCGCCAATCGCCAAAGCGGCGAACAGCGCGACGATCGCGGCCGACGCGAGCTGCCGGAAGAACTGCATCGACGCCGTCGCCGTGCCGAGGTCGCGCGAATCGACCGCGTTCTGCACCGAAACGGTGGCGATCGGCAGCATCGCGCCAATGCCGAAGGTCGTGACGGCGAGCAAGGCGTTGAGCGACAGCAGCGATCGGCCCGCGCCCCCCTTCATCATGAAGGCCGCGCCGAGTGCGGCGAGCAAGCCGGCGCCGAGCCCCAGCAGCGGGACCGCCTTGTAATGCTTGAGATGCGCCATTAACCGACCCGACAAGGTGGCGCCGGCGACGGTGGCGACCATCAGCGGGATGAGCGTCAGCCCGGAATCGCTGGCGTTCATGCCGGCGCAGACTTCATAAAAGATCGGCATCACCACCGAGAGGCCGACAGAGCCGCCCAGCCCAAAAGAGCTTGACAGGACGGCGTCGCGAACGATCCGCAACCCGAGGATGCGCAAGGGAATCAGCGGCTCCTCGGCGCGCGCGGTGCGCCAGGCGAAGAGTGACCAGGCGAGCGCCGAGGCGCCGAGGAGGCCAACAATCGGCGCCGAGCCCCAAGGATAGCGAACGCCGCCCCAGCCGAGCGCCAGAACCAGCAGCCCCGAGCCGGCGATCAGCAGCGCGGCCCCCAAATAATCGACGCGATGCGGATGCCGCCGCTCAGGCAGGCGCTTCAACCGGGAATTGACGATCAGCAGCGCCGCGACGCCAAGCGGCAGATTGATCCAGAAGATCAGCGACCAATGCCAATATTGCGCAAAAAATCCGCCGAGCGCCGGGCCAGCGATGCTCGACGTGATGAACACCGCGGCAAAATAGGATTGGTATCGGCCGCGCTCGCGGGGGGAAACCAGATCGGCGACGATCGTCTGGCCAAGCGAAATCAGGCCGCCGCCGCCCAGTCCCTGGATCACCCGCGCCCCGGCGAGCGCCGCCATGCTCGGCGCCAAAGCGCAGGCGACGGAGCCGATCACGAAAGTGGCCACGCCGACGAGAATGACGCGCCTGCGCCCATGGACATCGGCGAATTTGCCATAGAGCGGCGTCACCACCGTCGCGGCGATGAGATAGGCCGTCACGATCCAGGGCAGATCCTGAGGGTCGCCGAGGTCCGCCGCGATGGTCGGCATGGCGGTGACCACGATCGTCTGGTCGAGCGCCGAGAGCAGCATCGCGAGGCCAAGTCCGAACATGACCTGTCGCAGTTCGGCGGGGTTTGGCGGCGAGTTGGCGGGCATGACCTCGGAGCAGGGGAACGGACGGGGAGCCTATACAATGTTGCGGCGCAAAACGAAACCCTCGCCCGCTCAGGGGGCCTTGCCGATGATCCGCAGCAGCGCCGCCGCGTCTTCGATTCCGGTGAGCAGCGGATCGTCGGCGCTGTCCGGTCTCGCGCGCGCGAGGGCGCGCAGCGCTTGCTCGGAGGCGACCGCGCGCGGCGCGACGCCGCGTCTTCTGGCGATGGCGAGCCGCTCGGCCTCGAGCGCGCGCAACAGCCGCGCGTCATCGACGGTAAGGGGCGGATCGCCTTGCTGAATCTGGACGACATCCGGCGCCGGCGCGGCCTCGGGCGCATCCGCCTCGCCGTCCGCGAGGTGGTCGGCGCGCGCCGCGAAGGCGCTCGCGAGCCCGGCGCGCCAGCCGAGCGCGAGCGACGACAGGCGGCGGGGCCAGGCCAGCGGCCCGCCGCGGCAGTGATCGCATTTGCCGCAGGGCGCGCTGTCTTCGCCGAATTCGGCGAGGAGCCGTTGAAAACGGCAGCCCGGCGCCGCCGCGATCCGGGCCATCGCCTGGCGTCTGGCGTAATCCCCCGCCGCCGCCTCATTCTCCTGCGCCGTTTGAGGGATGCGCCAGCGCAGGGCGAGTTCGGCGGGCGAGAACAGGGTCAGCGCGCGCGCCGGGGCGCCGTCGCGGCCGGCGCGGCCGATCTCCTGATAATAGCCCTCGACCGAGGTCGGCAGATCGGC
>JBPFDW010000031.1:0-84789 GCA_051061375.1 Methylocystis sp.
GAGATGGTGATGCCGGGCGACAATGTGACGATGGACGTGGTGCTGATCGTGCCGATCGCGATGGAGGAGAAGCTGCGCTTCGCCATCCGCGAAGGCGGAAGAACGGTCGGCGCCGGCGTCGTCGCCAGCATCATCGAGTAACGAGGGGCATGGCCCGCTCCCTCACGCTCCCCCGCTAAAGCGGGAGAGGGGCCTGCAGCGCTGCGCGCTTGCTTCAAGACGCGCGCGGTCTGCTCCCTCTCCCGCAAAGCGGGGGAGGAGGGGGCCCGTTACTCCGTTACGCTCATGTCGACTGGGCCGCGCAATTTGTCGATACGACGTCCGCTGTTGCGGTTTGCTTCGATCGCTACCATCCACGAGATGAAGCCGCTGCTCTATGCGCTCGATCTTGAGCTGGATCGAGGCGATGGCGCCCTGTTGCGCGTTCGATGCGGCGAGCAAGCTTCGCCTATCGCTCGCGTCACTCCTGTAGCCAATTCTCCACGCGCAGGCCTGGCGCGCGGTTGAAGGCGGCGTCATTCGTCACCAGCGCCAACCCCAAGGACCGCGTATGCGCGGCGATGAAAAGATCATTCGCGCCGAGCGGCGATCCCATCCTTTCGAGTTCTACGCGCAACTGCCCATAATGCGCCGCCGCGGCCTCGTCATAGGGGACAACTCCAATACAGGCGGCGAAGTCCCGCAATGCGTCGTCAAGCGCCGGACTGCGCTTTTTTGCGGCCCCAAACAACAATTCGCTTAAGGTCACCGCCGAAATGCATATGCGTCCCGCCTCGGCGTCGAACCTTTGCAGCACATGCGCGTCCCGGCGCCTGATGACCGCGCTGCAAATATTCGTGTCGAGCATATAGCGCATTCAGAAAATGGCTTCGTCGTCGAGCGGTGGCTGCGGCGGGCGCTCAAAATCCGGGAAGGGCGGATGCCGTTTCGCCCATTCGGAAAATCTCTTGCCTGCAGGCGACACGATACGCGACTCTCCAACGACGACGATTTCCACTTCCTTCACGGTGTCGGGAAAGGCGACGGCTTTCGGCAAGCGCACGGCCTGCGTCCGATTGTTTTGAAAGATGGTCGTGACGACGCTGGTCATATTCGCCTCGCAGCCCGTCTGTATATCCAATAAGGATATACGCAATGGTCGGCCCAGCGTCAAGATTCTCGTCGAGTGATCGACGCCGACACGCGGCGAAATTAAAAGGGGCGGGAGCCGCGCTCTCGCCCCTTCGTTATGGACCCGCGCCTATGAAACCCACTGTCATAAGCCTCGAACAAACGCATAAGCGCTGGGCGACCATGTCCATCGCCACCATCCGCATGCCCGACGGAAGAACTGTCCTGCGCGACGTCGAGGACCATGGCTGCGCGACCGCCGTGCTGCCCTATGATCCGCTGCGCCGGACGGCGCTGCTCGTCGAGCAGTTGCGCGCGCCGCTGCTTGTGGCGGACGGCGTGACGCATTCGCTCGAAGCGATCGCCGGTTGCGTCGAAGGCGCGGACGAACCCGCCGCCACGGCGAAACGCGAAGCGCTCGAAGAAGGCGGATTGCGGCTTGGCGCGCTCGAACTTGTGGCGTCGGCCTGGTCGATGCCGGGCGTATCGACCGAGCGCTTGACGCTTTATCTCGCGGAATATCGGCCCGAGGATCGCATCGCCGACGGCGGCGGCGTCGCGCATGAAGATGAAGAAATTCGCGTCGTCGAAATGGGCCTCGCCAAACTCGCCACGCTGATGGCGGCGGGGGACCTCGTCGACATGAAGACGCTAGTCCTGGTTCAGGCGCTGCGGCTTCGCCGCCCCGAGCTTTTCGACTAGAGCGCGTCTCAGCAGCCCGAGGTCGTGACGCCGGGCGCCAGCCGCAGCGCGTCACACAGGCTGCGCGACTGCACGTCGTCCATCATTTTCCGGGTGATCACGGTCGCCGAGCCCGGCACTTGCATGATGGGCGTTTGGGTACCCGCCGGTCCGGTCACATAATTGGAGAAGTAGCCGTCGTCGGAATAGGCCGGCGGCGCCGAGCGATGAATCGGCGCATGGAAGCCTCGGACGCGCGGATCGGCGGCGGCGGGCGCCATCAGACCAGCGCAGGCGACTGCGATGGGCAGGAACAGGGCGACAGCCTTGCGCATGGCTTTGTCCTCCTGGCGAGAGCATATAGCCTCCGGAGCGCATTCGCCAAGCTTGGCGCCAAGCTTGGCGCGAAGCAGGTCAGGCGGCGAGTTCTTCGCCGAGGAGAACGGCCGGCAGGCGGCGATCCTCCAGGCGCTCGATCATGGCCGTCGGCTGCTGAGCGAAATGCTCGACTTCGAGCGCCGCCGCGACGGCGGATATTCCGATCTCGCGGTAAAGACGCGCGAGAAGATCGTGAGGATGGCCGCCGGAATGGGGCTCGTTGAACTCGATCGAATACTTGTCCAACATGGCTGGGCTCGACGCTAGGAGGGGACTCAATGGGCGTGTGTCATAGGATTGTCCTCATCAAGTTAACGATCCGCTAAGGAATTGAGCCGCGGACGAAGCCGGCGCGAATTTTTTTGAAATTTTCGAGAGCCATTGCATTCGCTATAAATTTACGAAAAATGCTGTGCAGCCACGAAGGCGGTCCCATGAGCTTCTGATCCGATGAGACGTCATCTTCCCCCCGAGCCCTGGTCCAAAGTCGCGCTATGGAGCCGACGCTTTGCGATTTTCGCCGCGACTGTGGCGATTTTGTCGATCCTATTGGGGCGACTTGGCGCCATTGATCCGCCCTCAGCTCTAGCGTCGCTTGGCGGGGCCATGGCTTTGGCGCTGATCGCGGTGCTTCTGTTTTGCGCCGCCTGCCGGGTGATCTGGCGCGAGGGACGGCGCGGCGCGGGCGCGGCGACGGCGGCGTTTTTCCTTGCCGCGCTGACTCTCGCCTATCCCGCCTATCTCGCCTTCGAGGCGGTGCGCCTCCCGGTGCTGTCCGACATTTCGACGGATGTCGCCAATCCGCCCCATTTCTCCTTCTCGAAAGCCGCCGTCGAGGCCCGCAACGGCTTCCAGCCGCCGGGTCTGCCGGCGCGCATGCGCGAGGCCCAACGTTCGGCCTATCCGGACGTCGAACCCATCGTCGTCGACCTCGACACCGACGAGGCTTTCGCGCTGGTGCTGAAAACCGCCAATGCGCGCGGCTGGACGCTGGTCGACAAACGGCCGCCCGGCGGGCGCAGCGGCGACGGCCATATTGATTTCATCGACAAGACCCTGGTCATGGGATTTGACGACGACATCACCGTCCGCTTCAAGCCGCTGCCGGGCCAGACGCGCATCGACCTGCGGTCGGCGTCGCGCTACGGACGTCATGACTTCGGCGCCAACGCCAAGAGAATCACCGCTTTCGCCGAGGAACTACAGTCGCAGCTCGACATTCGATAGCTTGATTTCAAACGCAGTATATGGAGATGACATCATGTTTCTCTTCTCTGAAATTTTGATTTTCGTCGCCGCTTTCGTCCTATCCGCCGCCGCCGCAACTCCCCTATGTGCGCAAGCGGCGGGCGACGCGCTTGTCGGACATTGGCGAAAGACGACCATCGGCTATACGGGCCCGCGCGACGACCATCTGCTCTTATATCCGGACGGCAACGCCGAACATTGGTCAGCGACCGCATATCAACGATCCGCCGTTTCGAACGGCACATGGACCGTCGACGGGAACGTCCTGTTGCTGACGCTGGGCGCTGAACAGATCAATAACCCCTATACGTTTTTTGAAGGGAAGCTTGTGTTTCCCAATATCCAGAACCAGCGGGGCTTCTGGGAAAAAATCGGCGATTGAACCTGTTTCCCGGCAGTCCGTCTCGTTCTGCTTCCAGCGTGCCGGCGCCGCTTTCCCTATCTCGTGTTCCTCCCTTTCTTCGGCTATCTTGGAAGAGACGGACAGCGAGAGGGAGCGGCGATGGCTGAGAACATCCAAACGGGCGAGGCGAGTCCGGCTGGATCGGCGGCTCCTCCCGCTTTCACCCGCGAGCAGGAGTTCACCGCCTTTCGCGACATGCTGCTGATCCGGCGCTTCGAGGAGAAGGCCGGCCAGCTTTACGGCATGGGCGTCATCGGCGGATTCTGCCACCTCTACATCGGCCAGGAGGCGGTCGTCGTCGGCGTCAAGATGGCGGCGCAGGAGGGCGATCAGTTCACCACCAGCTACCGCGACCATGGGCATATGCTGGCCTCAGGGATGGAGCCCCGGCGCGTCATGGCGGAACTCGCCGGCAAGCGCGGCGGCTATTCCAAGGGCAAGGGCGGCTCGATGCATATGTTCTCGCGCGCCGCCAATTTTTATGGCGGCCACGGGATCGTCGGCGCGCCGGCGCCGATCGGCGCGGGGGTGGCCTTCGCCAACGCCTATCGCGGCGATAAGCGCGTGTCGCTGACGTTTTTCGGAGAGGGCGCCTCCAACCAGGGCCAGGTCTATGAGGCCTTCAACATGGCGGCGCTGTGGAAGCTGCCGGTCGTCTTCATCGTCGAGAACAACCGCTATGCGATGGGCACGGAAATCTCCCGCGCCTCGGCGCAGACCGACTTCTCGAAGCGCGGCGCGGCTTTTGCAATTCCCGGCAAGCAGATCGACGGCATGGACGTGCGGATTGTCAAGGCCGCGGCGGATGAGGCGATCGCATGGTGCCGCGCCGGCGACGGCCCCTATCTCATAGAGGCGCAGACTTACCGCTACCGCGGCCACTCAATGTCCGATCCGGCGAAATATCGTTCGAAGGAAGAAGTGCAGAAAATGCGCGAGGAGCATGATCCGATCGAACAGGTCCGCGCGCGGCTGATCGCCGATGGCGTCAGCGAGGACGAACTCAAGAAGATCGACGCCAATGCGCGCAAGATCGTCGCCGAGGCCGCCGATTTCGCGATGAGCGACAAGGAGCCGGACCCGGCCGAATTGTGGACCGATGTGCTGGCGTGAGGATTGATTGAATGACCGTCGACGTCCTCATGCCCGCCCTGTCGCCGACGATGGAGCAGGGCAAGCTCGCCAAATGGCTGAAAAACGAAGGCGACGCGGTGAAGGCCGGCGACGTCATCGCCGAAATCGAGACCGATAAGGCGACCATGGAGGTCGAAGCCGTCGACGAGGGCGTATTGGCGCGCATCCTGGTGCCGGGCGGGACCGAGAATGTCGCGGTCAATACGCGGATCGCGGTGATCGCCGAGGAAGGCGAGGAGGTCGCCGACACGGCCGACCATGCGCCGATCGCGCGCGTTGGCGAAGAGGACAGGGCCGAGAAACAGGCCGAAACGGCGCCGCCGGCGCCCGGCCAGACCGCGCCCCAGGACCAGCCCGGCGACGCCAACAAGGCGCAGGCCAAAGCCGCGGTCGACGCTGCGACGCCTGCGCCCAAGGCGACGAGCGTCGCCAAGGAAACATCGGCGACCGTCGCGCCGGAAGTCCCCGAAGGCACGGCGATGATTTCCATGACCATGCGCGAAGCTCTGCGCGACGCGATGGCCGAAGAGATGCGGCGCGACCCGAGCGTCTTCGTGATCGGCGAGGAGGTCGCCGAATATCAGGGCGCCTATAAGGTGACGCAGGGCCTGCTGCAGGAATTCGGCGCCAAGCGCGTCGTCGATACGCCGATCACCGAATATGGCTTCGCCGGCGTCGGCGTCGGCGCGGCCTTCGCCGGACTGCGGCCGATCGTCGAATTCATGACCTTCAATTTCTCGATGCAGGCGATCGACCACATCGTCAATTCGGCGGCGAAGACGCTTTACATGTCCGGCGGGCAGATCAATTGCCCGATCGTGTTCCGCGGACCGAACGGCGCGGCGGCGCGCGTCGCCGCCCAGCACAGCCAGGATTACACTGCCTGGTATGCGCAGGTGCCGGGACTGATCGTGATTTCGCCGTCGAACGCCAGCGACGCGAAGGGCCTCTTGAAGGCGGCGATCCGCAATAACAATCCGGTGGTGTTTCTCGAGAACGAAATCCTCTACGGCAAGACGTCGGACGTGCCGGCGCTGGAGGATTTCGTCCTGCCGATCGGCAAGGCGCGCATCGCCCGGCCGGGCAAGGATGTGACGCTCGTCTCCTTCTCGATCGGCATGACCTATGCGCTGCAGGCCGCCGAACAACTCGCCAAGGAGGGGATCGACGCCGAAGTAATCGATCTGCGCACGCTGCGCCCGATGGACACGGCGACGGTGATCGAATCGGTGAAGAAGACCGGCCGCTGCGTCGCGATCGAGGAAGGCTGGCCGCAATGCGGCGTTTCCGCCGAGATCGCGATGCGCGTGCAGCAAGAGGCCTTCGACTATCTCGACGCGCCAGTGCTGCGCGTCACCGGCAAGGACACGCCGATGCCCTACGCCGCCAATCTCGAAAAGCTCGCGCTGCCGAGCGTGGCCGATGTCATCACGGCGGCGAAGGCGGTGTTGTATCGGTGATTGATTACGCAAGGACGGACGCTTGGCGGACTGTCATTCCCGACGCGCGCACCGCGCGCGATCGGGAATCCAGGGGCAAAATCAAACACGCTTGTTGCGACTCTGGATTCCCGGTCAGGCCTTAGAGTTCAGCTGAAAGAAGTGTTGGGTAAAATCGGTAATAGTTCTTAAAGTTTTCCAGAAAGTCTCCGATCTTAATTTCAGATGCCGCTTTGAAGCCAAGCTCTTCTATGAGTTGATCAGGCGTCTTGCTTATAACTCCTCGCTCAAGAAATAGCCTCTCACGAACGGTGAGGTCCGGTACGACAAGCTGGTGTACCGTAGCCCATCCGATGGAAGCGAAGGGCCACGTCTCTATGTCTAGCCGCTTGAGCACCTCTGCTTCCGTGTCCCTTTTGACCACAGCCCCAGTGATGGAAAGCATCTGCTGCCCGTCGGCATATCGGACAATCGACAGGGGCAAAAAAACATTTTCCGAGTTGACTGGCAAAGCTTTCAATGCAGCTGCTGCGAACGATCCCGCTAGAATGCGAGGGTGATCGGTCTCGGTGACGTGTTCTTCAGATGCCCAAGACGGCAAATAGTCATTGATGCGATCCCTGAGCTTCTGGAAACGCTTAGCGCGCAGCTCTGGTGAGGGAATTGGCTTCCCAATTTCATTTGTCGCGGCACCCAGCGTCTGGGGATGCGCATTCACAGTAACCCGAACGATGTCTCCTGCGCGCAGCCGGTCCAGCAACGCCTCGAACTCTCTTATTTGCTCTCCGAGCTTGCTAGGATCTGTGTAGTCCAGCCAAACAACAACACCGTCCGCGCAGCCGAACCCCGCATCGCTTAACACAAGTTCGAGATTAGCAATTATGTCGCCGGATTTTTTTTTAATGCAATGACAAGAATCGACTGGCTTGTTGAAACGCTGACGCGCCACTACGTCGTCGTTGCAATCAAAGGCGATCAGCTGGGTGATCCCGATCAGTCGATGAACAAGTTTATGATCCTCAAGCGCATAAGCGCCCATGCTCAGGTACACATAGTTTGATAAGGGCTTCCATCGTTCGCATCGGGACAGGAGGTCGATAAAGAGCCGACGGTCCACCGCTTTGTGAGGTCGCAGATGATACGGAAGAGAAGCGCCGCTCATTTCTTGGGTCCTTTGACACTCTTTAGAACTTCGTTGAAAGCAGCCTCTCCATCCTCGCCTGGCTTCACCTTCGTGCCATTGAAAAAGTGCTTTGCGAGGATCGCCACGTTATCTGTCAGGGCGACAAAATTGACTCTCACACTCGTTTTTTCTTGTTCAGGCTCAGGATAGTGAGGCTCAAATTTTCGCATGTTTTGAGACTTACGACTACTTGCCATTTTAAGAGTGGAGGGAAGTGTCCTGAGTGCCGGAAGATCAATGTATTCGCTGTTACGATAGATTTCCTTCAATCGGTCGGGAAATTTTTTCCACCTGTAGGTAAAGGATGTCAGGCTCTTTGTCGCTTCGCGCATCAAATCTTTTACCTCGGAATAGACATTGGAGGCTGCGTCGATGCCGCGCTTTGTGGTGGTGAGCGGAAGCTTTTTTGGATCGGTTGAGCGTAAAAGTACGATCCCCGTGATTGCGATGAATTGTCCATGGTAATTTGGAACTGTCGCCTCTCCCCAGCCGGTAAGACGCGTCTTGTCCTTCCAAATGACGACTCGGTCGTTGCACGCGACCGTCCATCCCGCGTCATCGCTCGTCCCGCGCGTTTCTTCCTCTGTCTCGGCCTCGTCTTCCGTCAAAAGTTCTCTGTAGAGTCCGGCAAAAATCTCTACTTCTACGTCACCTATCTTGCCGGCGTACACATACGGTGCGATGTGGCTGGAGCTGCCGGCCGCTGGCGTCGTTTGAAGAAGTCGAAATTTCTCGGCTGCAATCGGCTCGAGTCCCTTTTGGATTTCTTCCTCGGTTCCGACAACGACAGAAAATCCCTTTGAGATTATTATCGAATAGTGCCGTGCAACCAGCTTCCGAAATTCGTCGATCCACGTCTTATCGGAAAATGCCGAACGCACTTCGTCATTAAGCCGAGATACCTCAATGCGGGTTCCTTTCTCGACGAGTTTGCTAGCGTCGAGTTCGTACATCGGAAGTTGATCCCAACTATCACTCTCCATCCATTGGGGGCTGAATTCGACGACGAAGCCTGTGTCGTGGCGAGATTCCACCTTTGCCTCGGTGCCAAGTTTGAAGATCGCACGCTTCATGCCAATGCCGTACATACCAACCGTCGCCGGTTGGTCGGTTTCGTCGGCTCCTGCGGGACGACCCATGGCAAATGCATACTTCTTGGCGGTTTCGATGGGGATGCCGCCGCAATTGTCTTCAATGACGAAGCGACCGGGGGCCGTGACAATCTTCGCCTTGAAACTCTCGTAGGGCCGAGATGAATCGCCGGCGACTCCTGACCGAACTATTCCGTCAACGCAATTGTCTAAGAGGTCGAGCAGTGCATCCTGGAGTTCAATATCCCTCGTAAGCATTCGAACAAAGAAGTCTTTGGTTGGCGATGCTACGGCGCTGCCAATTGGATTCGCTTCGAATTCCATGATGCGAAATTCTCCCTTCCCAGGGCGCTCCCATGTTCGACGATTGCGGGCAAATCAGGTATGGATGCCCTGCCGGCATCATTGGGGGTAACGTTTGTTCTTGCAAGAGAAACCTCAAATCATCGATCTTTTCTGCGGATGTGGCGGCTTCTCGCTAGGGGCGCATGCTGCCGGGCTTGAGCCCGCTATTGCCTTCGATATCGATCCCATCCTGACATCTTCGTTCAGCGTTAATTACCCACGGACGAAGTTGGTATTGGCCGACCTGTCAAAGCTTAGGGGCGCAGACATCGAACGCGAGCTCAGCTCGAAAATCGACGGTGTGTTCGGTGGCCCGCCATGTCAGGCATTCAGCGATATCGGGCACCGTAGAGCCAATGAT
Source organism: Methylocystis sp. (assembly GCA_051061375.1). Taxonomy (GTDB): domain Bacteria; phylum Pseudomonadota; class Alphaproteobacteria; order Rhizobiales; family Beijerinckiaceae; genus Methylocystis. The sequence goes on from JBPFDW010000031.1 coordinate 9,374, forward strand.
CCACGACGGTCGCTGCTCGGCCATTTTTTTCGCTTGGTGGCGGAACTCCTTCCGGCGTTTTTTGTGATGGAGAACGTTCGGGGTCTCGGCTATGCCGATGCTCGCCCCACGTTGGACGATGCCCTCGAATGTTTACCGGGAAGATACACGATCCTGGGACCGGTTATATTAGATGCAGCCGATTTTGGGGCCGCTACGCGGCGACCTCGCTTATTTATTATTGGGTATGATCCTTCCCGGTTCGATCAATTAGCCCTTGGTGATATCCAAGCAATAAAATCTAAGCCGTCAACAGTTCGTGCCGCAATCGGTGACCTGATGTCGGCAGAATTTATAGGAGATCATGGTGGCTTTGATCTATGGCGGATAAATCAAATAGGTAGGCCAAGCCTGTATGCTATAAAATTTAGGTCGGAGGAGCGGACGTTCACGGGTCACCGACGCACGGCCCTCACTCCTGATGTAATTGACAGATTTAGACATGTCGCGCCTGGTGAGGTCGATACCATTGGCAGGCATCCACGGCTCGACTGGAATGGCCAATGCCCGACGTTACGGGCCGGGACCGGTAGCGACCGCGGGTCCTTTCAATCGGTACGGCCGATTCACCCGAGCGAACCGCGAGTTATCACCGTGCGCGAAGGAGCGAGGCTGCAAGGTTTCCCAGATGCGTTTCGGTTCCATCCGACTGTATGGCACAGCTTTCGGATGATCGGTAACAGCGTTTCGCCCATAATATCCGAGGCTATATTCTCACTAATTGTGCAGCGCCTTGAAATGGGTAAACGAGTCCGAATCGCCGCGGAGTAACTTAACTTGGTGGATCGACTGACGGCCGAACGACGGTCGTGGCTGATGTCTCGGGTAAGCGGAAAGAACACCACTCCCGAGTTGCGGGTCAGAAAGTCTGCGCATGCTCTTGGCCTCCGATTTCGGCTTCACCGCAAAGACCTACCGGGTACGCCTGATCTCGTATTCCCGAAGCGACACATCGCGGTGTTCGTGCATGGGTGTTTTTGGCATCGCCACCCTGGCTGCCGGAAAGCTTCCACTCCAAGCACTCGTCCCGATTATTGGATCAAAAAGTTCCGCGCCAATATCGCGCGAGACCGTCGTGTTATGGCGGCTCTCGAAGATTCAGGTTGGCGTGTAGTAGTAATTTGGGAATGCGAAACAAAAAATGCCGATGACCTCGCAAGGGTTTTACGCGAACGCGTAATGGATTTGAGATTTTCCTGAGTTTCCTAACCAGCGCCCGTTTTCCGCTACTTGCATCGGATTACGCGGAATTTGCGCCTCATCTGCCCCTGCGCCCCCCGCCTCACCCCTCCGGCCAAAAATCCTCGGCCATCATCTCGTCGAACGTCCAGGGGCACTCCCGAGGAAAAGTCTTGTCCGGAAACCCCGTCTCGGCGATGGCTTCGAGAACCGCTCCCTTGAAGGCTTGCTCGACAAGCGTGGCGATCGCCGGGCGCAGGCTCGGATTGTCTTGAAGATGCTCCAGTAAATCCAGTCGCTGAATCTTGATCGACGCCTCCCAGCTCGGCGTCCGCCTGCCGGGCTGAAAGCGCCATTTCAGCAGATGCAGCATCAACACGCGCAACCGGCTGACGAGTTCGCGCTTTTCGGTCTTGCCCAGGCTCTCGATCGCCTCGGCGATATGCTCGATATCGGCCTCGCCGAGGTTTCCGGCGCGCAGCAGCGCCGCCTGCTCATTGGCCCAGGCGTAGAAATCTTGGTCATAAAGCCGGCCTGCGGCCATTTTTTCCTCGGCTGATTTATTGGCTCGGCGCGGCGCGTTCATGGACTGCTCTCGGCAAGGCCTCTAATATATAGCGAACTTTCCGCCGCCAAAGGCGAATTCGCACGATGAACGCTCCCGCTCGCTTCGCCCCCGGCGACCGCATCTTCGCTTCGCCTCTCGCGCGCCGTCTGGCGAAGGAGGGCGGGCTCGATCTTGCCGCGTTCCAGGGCTCGGGCCCGCATGGCCGCATCATCGAGCGCGACGTGCAGGCGGCGCTGACGCGCGGGGGCGCGGCGAAGCCCCCGACGCTCGCGGTCGCGCCGTCGGCCGACCTGACCCGCAAATATTTCGAAGCCGGCTCCTACGAGGAAATTCCGCACGACAATGTGCGCAAGGCGATCGCCCGCCGGCTGACCGAAGCGATCCAGACCATTCCGCTTTTCTATCTCAATGTCGACTGCGAGATCGACGCGCTGCTGCGCCTGCGCGAGGACTATAATTCCGCCGCGCCCGTCGGCGCCGACGGCAAGCCGACGTGGAAAACATCGGTCAATGATTACGTGGTGAAGGCGCTCGCGCTGGCGCTCCAGCGCAAGCCCGAAGCGAATGTCACTTTCACGCCGGACGCGCTGCTGCGCCACAAATCCTCGGATATCGGCGTCGCCGTGTCGATCCCCGGCGGGCTCGTCACGCCGATCATCCGCAACGCGCAAGCGAAATCGGTGCGCGAGATTTCCGACGAGATCAAGGAGCTCGCCGGCCGCGCCCGCGCCCGTAAGCTGAAGCCGCATGAATATGAGGGCGGCGTGTCGGCGGTCTCCAATCTCGGCATGTATGGGGTGCAGAGCTTCACCGCGGTGATCAATCCGCCGCAGTCGACGATCCTGGCGGTCGGGCAGGGCGAGCAGCGGATGATCGTCAGGAACGGCGCGCCGGTCGTCGCGACAATGATGAGCGTGACGCTGTCCTGCGATCACCGCGCCGTCGACGGCGCGCTCGGCGCGGAGCTTTTGGCGCAGTTCAAACATGTCATCGAACATCCGGCGATGATGTTCGCGCAATGATGGGCGAGGCGCAGCGCCAGTCGACCCTGACCTGCCCGTTGTGCGCGCGCGCCGAAACGCTCGAAATGCCGGCGGACGCCTGCGTCGTCGCGCATGTCTGCGCCGGATGCGGAGAGCGGCTGACGCCAAGGAAAGGCGACTGCTGCGTCTTTTGCTCCTATGGCGACGTTCCCTGTCCGCCCGTGCAGATGGCGCGCGATTGTTGCGGCGGGCCGATGGACGAGGGGCTCTAATCGCGGCATATGCCTTGCCTAGAACAACTCTAAACAGGCAAGGAGCGGCGCGTGGGGACGGAAGCTGACATTCTGAAGGCGCTGGACGGGCTCTACGGGCCCGGCGGGACGCCGCTCGCGCATGCCGTGAGCGGAATCAATCTGTCGGGCGCCAAGGTCTTTGTCTCCCTGGCGGGCGATCCGGGCCAGGCGCAGGCCTGGGAGTCCGCCCGTATCGCCGCCGAGCGCGCGATCAAGTCGTCGCCGGGGATCGAGCAGGCGGTCGTGACCCTGACCGCCGAACGCGCGCCGCGCGCCGAGGCGCCGCCGCGCGGCCATGCCCATACGCATCCGCACGGCGCCGGCGCGCCGACGCCTCAGAGCAGGGGCGGCATTCCGGCGCTGGAAAAAATCCGTTTCATTATCGCCGTCGCGTCGGGCAAGGGCGGGGTCGGCAAATCGACGACCTCCGCCAATCTGGCGCTTGGCCTCGCCGCTCAGGGCTGGCGGGTCGGCCTGCTCGACGCCGACGTCTACGGCCCCTCGATGCCGAGGCTTTTTGGACTCGCGCAGAAACCGAAGGTCGAAGCCGGCAAGCTCGTTCCGCTCGAAGCCTATGGCGTGAAAATCATGTCGATGGGCTTTCTCGTCGACGAAAACATACCGATGGTCTGGCGCGGTCCGATGGTGTCGCAGGCGATTTCACAAATGCTCGGCGAAGTCGTCTGGGGAGAGCTCGACGCGCTGGTGATCGATATGCCGCCGGGGACCGGCGACGTTCAGCTCACCATCGCCCAGCAGGTCCCGCTCGCCGGCGCGGTGATCGTCTCGACCCCGCAGGATCTGGCGCTGATCGACGCGCGCCGGGCGGTGGCGATGTTCCAGAAGGTCGAGGCGCCGATTCTGGGCGTCATCGAAAACATGAGCTATTTCCTGTGCCCGCACTGCGGCGGGCGCTCGGAAATCTTCGCCCATGGCGGCGCGCGCCAGGACGCCGAACAGATGGGCGTGCCCTTCCTTGGCGAAGCGCCGCTCGACATGAAAATTCGCGAAACCTCCGACGCCGGCCGGCCCGTGGTCGCCGCCGCGCCCGACAGTCCGCAGGCGGGCGTCTATCTCAATCTCGCGGCGAAGGTGAAGACGCTGCTCGAAACGCGGAAAGCGCGACCCGCGCCGAAGATCGTCGTCGGCTGATACGACGCGCGCAAAAAAAGACGCGCCTCCAGTTCAGGAGGCGCGCCAGGCGGGCCGATCGCTGCCGGCCGTCAGGGAGCGCTATGTCTCAGAAATGACTGGGAATCCAGGAAGCATCGCCTGCATCCCACTTGTAGTTGTAGCCGACCGTGAACTGCGTGGCGCGTCCCCAGGCGGTGATTGTGGCATTCGTATTATAATGCGGAAGCACATTCAGTGGAACTGCCGGAAAGAAGGCGCGGCCGACGAAGGGCGCGTTTTCGAAATAGCTGACCGAGTTCTTGAAGTCGTAAAGCGCGGCGAAATCGATCGACGAATTCTTGGTCAGCTGATAGCCGAAGCCGCCGGTAACGGCGTGGGCGCCGACAAGAGGCGCCAGCGCCGCAAGCGTCGCGGAACGTTCTCTCATCAGCAAGGTCGAGTAGTGGTAGCCGACGCGCAGCGTCAGCTTTGACGCGGTGCGCCATTCGACGCCGAAAGAGGCGGAGTCGGTGTCGCGCCAATCAAAGCCCGCGCCGCCGGACGAGCCGAACGACCCGTACCAGATCGGAAAACTCGCGTTACCGGCAGTGGTCGCCGAGTAGAAGATGTGTCTCCAGTCGGCCATCAGCGTGACGTTGGGCAGCAGGTCATAGGCGGCGCCGGCGATCAGCGTCGCCGGAATGTCGAAACTGCCCTGGTCGGCGATCAATCCTCTGTATTTTTCGAATTTCGACATGAACATCGGCGTCGCGCCGGCGAGGCCAAAGCGCAGTTCGTTCGTCGCACGCCACTCGACGCCGACGCGGAACCCGCCCCCGACCGACCAATCATAGGCCATGTCGGAAAAATTGTACATGTTGGACGAGTAGGGGGAGAGGATTTTCAGTCCCTGCGCGTTGAACATTTGGATCGCCAAAGTGGGCGAGAAGCCGACAGTGATCGGACCGAATTTTCTGGCGTAAGTGGCGCTCATAAACGACTGTTGAAGGTCCAGTCCCGCCCAGCCGCCGCCGAGCACGCCGCCGAAGGAAGGAAATACGGTAATCGTGCCGCCTGGGCCCCCTAAGACCGGAGGCTTGAAGTGGCCGAAGTCGTACGAAGTATTGAGTCCGCCGTTGCCGTAATTGGCGATCCCCCATGCGGATTCGGCGTCGATCGGCTTGACATAGGCGGCGTTTGGCACCGGAAAGATCGGTCGACCGCTCCTCACATCGCCGGGCGCCAGAACCGCCGGCTGGCCTAAGGTCGAGTAACCGCGCTCGGGCAGGCTTGCGGCGAGCCCGATCTGAAACTCCCGGTCGAGTCCGACGATGCCCGCCGGGTTGATCGACATGGCCATCGGGTCTCGCGAGTCCGCGACGCCGGCGCCGCCCAAGGCCCGCTGACGTGGGCCGTAACCTGTAAGGAAATAGCCGTCAGCGCCATAGGACAAGGAGGGCGCAAGCGAAGCGATCGCCGCCAGGGTGAAGAGGATGCTCCGTGGAATCAATCTCGTCATGAGCGGCGAGTCCGTCCCAAGGCGAACCGTCTCAAAAAATCGTGAGCGTTCGCCCGTTGCGCCGAATGTCGACGCTTAGTTATGTTAGTATTAGACACTACAGGACCTTTTCGCCTTTGGGGCGCAAATTCGGCTTCGGGCCGACCGATTTCTCTCGTCTGTTACGTCTTTGCCACACAAGTGTTTTTTGGAGTCGGAGGCCCAATGCGCGCCTTAGCGCAAATTAACGGTCAAGACGTCTTCTTGCCGTTGCGCGTGCGGCGCCGGATCGAGCAATCGACGCCAAACGCCGTACCAACTTCCCGCGATCGCGGCGAGCGTCAGCGCCAGAACGAGTTTTGGCCAAGTGGGGGGCTCGAAGCGCAAGAGCTCCGAGATTAGCGGCAAGTAAAGGCTGGCCGCCACCATCACGCTGGCCGCGAAGGCGACGAGCCAGAACGCAAGATTGTCGCGTGCAAACAGCGACGCGCCGCGGGGAAGCGCATCGGCGAGCGCCAGCACGAGATTGCTGACGACAAGGGTTGCGAAAGCGAGCCCGCGCGCCTGCGGCTCGGGCGCGCCCAGCCCATTGTCGATCACATAGACCGACATGACGGCGAGGAAGACGACGAAGCCCTGCGCGAAACCGAGCCAGAGATCGCGGGCGCCGAAGAGCGGCTCATCGCGCCGGTGCGGCGGTTTGAGCATGGCGTCGGCCTCATTCGGCTGCGACTCGAAAACGAGCGCGCAAGTCGGGTCGATGATCAACTCCATCAGCACCACATGCGCGGGCAGAAGCAGAGGCGGCAGGCCCATCAGGATCGGGGTCAAAGCGAGGCCGGCGATCGGAATGTGAATCGCCGTGACATAGGTGAGCGCGCGGCGCAGATTGGCGTAAATGCGCCGCCCCAGCGCAACGCCGGCGACGATCGACGCGAAGCTGTCGTCAAGCAACACGATATGCGCGGCTTCGCGCGCCACATCCGAGCCGCGCTGGCCCATGGCGATGCCGATATGCGCGGCGGCGAGCGCCGGCCCGTCATTGACGCCGTCGCCGGTCATGGCGACGATTTGGCCGTCGGACTTGAAGGCCTCGACGAGCGCAAGCTTGCTCGTGGGAGTCACTCGCGCGAAGACCCGCAGGTCGCGGATTTTTTCGGGAAGCCGTTCGTCTGGCGTCGCGGCGATCTCCGCGCCGGTGAACGCGCCGGCTTCGACGTCGAGCCCTGCCTGGCGCGCAATCGCCAGCGCGGTCGCGGGATAGTCGCCGGTGACCATGGCCACGGCGATCCCCGCGCGCCGCGCCGCTGCGACGGCGGCCGGGACGTCTTCGCGCAGCGGATCCTCGAAGGCGAGCAATCCGATAAAATCGAACGATGCGGTCTCCAGCGGCGGCGCTTGCGGCCGCGGCGCCGTTGTCGCGACGCCAAGCACGCGCAGGCCACGATGCGCAAAATCGCCGACCTGAATTTCGAGGCGCGCGCGCGCCTCGTCAGAAAGTCGCGCGAGTTTGAAGATCGCCTCCGGCGCGCCTTTCGCCGCATAGCTCTCTCCCGACTCATCGCGCCAGCATTGGATGAAGGCGAGGAGGTCGGGGCGGATCGGAAAGCTGCGAACCGGTTCGCCTGCCGGAGTCATGCCGGCGTCGGCCGCGAAGGCGTGAACGGCGCGGTCCATCGGATCGACGGGATTCGCCGATGAAGCGCGCAGGGCGGCGCGGATGAGCAGGCGGCGCCTTTCCGGATCCGGCGCATCCGCCGTTTCGTCGCCATCGGCGACGGCAATGGCCACGCGCATGCGGTTCTGCGTCAGCGTTCCGGTCTTGTCGACGCAGAGGATCGACGTCGAGCCCAGCGTTTCGGTCACCGACGAGCGTCGCACCAGCACGTTGCGGCGCGCCAGACGATAGGCGCCGAGCGCGAGAAAGATCGCCAGCACCATCGGAAACTCTTCCGGCAAAAGGCCGATGGCGAGCGTGATCCCAGCGATGGCGCCCTCGAACCAGTCGCCATGCACGAGCCAATAGGCGAGAAACACCAACACGCAAAAAAGGAGCGCGAAGGCGCCGAGCGTCGCGACCAGCCTGCCGGTTCTCTGTTGCAGAGGACTGGGCTCGCTCTCGATCGCCGCAAGCGAGGCGCCCAGACGACCCATCGCCGTGCGCGCGCCGGTCCGAATCACTTCCGCCAGTCCCGATCCGCGCGCGATCATGGTTCCGGCGAAAAGAAACGGCGTCTCCTCGCCGCCAGGATCGGGAAATTCCACCGATCGCTCCTCGCCAGCGAACGTCTTCGTCACCGGCGCCGACTCCCCGGTCAGAAGGGATTCGTCGACGGTCAGCGCATCGCCGCCGATCAGCAGCGCGTCGGACGGCGCACGCTCACCCTCGGCAACCAGAATAATGTCGCCGGGCACGAGATCGCGCGCCGGAATGCGCCGCTCGACCCCGTCGCGCCGACAGATCGCGGTCGGCTCCGCCAGCCGGTTGAGCGCTTCGAGCGCGCGTTCGGTGCGCAGCTCCTGCAGAATGACGAGCGCGATCGATGCGCCGGCGCCGGCGACCATGAACAGGCCTTCGCCAAGATCGCCGACGAAAAGATAGAGCAGCGCGGCGGACGCCAGCAGAAAGAACATCGGTTCTTTGAGCGTGCGCAACGCGATCGCGAAGACGCCAGGCGGAGGCGCCCGCGGCTGCTCGTTGGGACCATATTGGGCAAGGCGTCGGGCCGCCTCGCTTGATGACAGACCCTGGAAATCTAAATTCCTCATATGTCTGGGCTCGTCGGGGCTATACGCTATTTGCCGGTATCGCCACGCGAACTTGCGACACGAGTGTGAACGCGGTAACTTTTCCATAATGGCGAGGGGCGCCGCAAGCGCGGCTGAGAAGCACCCGTCGAACCTGATCCGGGTCATGCCGGCGTAGGGAAGGCCAGCGAAAAAGCGAACGGCGCCTCGCGTCGACGCTATGATCGCGCGTCCCCCCATCGTCTTCCTGACTCAGCGTCCGCTTCCCTTGACGAAGCGCGATGAAGGAGCGCGATCATGAATATTCACGACAGGCGCCTGCCGGCGAGCGTCACTGCCGGCCCGATCGGAAAGTCGAGCAAGGTCTATGCGTCGCCAGAAGGGCGCGACGACATTCGCGCGCCATATCGCGAAATCCCGCTTCATCCATCGTCGGGCGAGCCGCCGCTTCGGGTCTATGACTCCTCCGGCCCCTATACTTGCGCCTCGTTCACGCCCGACCTTTCGGCGGGACTCCCCTCCGCGCGGCCCTGGCTCGGAACGCGCGCCGGCCTGGAGGCCTACCAAGGGCGCGCGATCAAGCCCGAGGACAATGGCTTCGCCGAAGGCGAGCGCCTCGTCCCGCCATGCCCGGCCGAACGCAAGCCTTATCGCGCATCGGGCGTAGAGCCCGTCACGCAGCTTGAATTCGCCCGCGCCGGTATCGTCACGGAAGAGATGATCTATGTCGCGCATCGCGAGAACCTCTGCCGCGAGCGCGCGCTTGACGTCGCGAAGGAACGTATCGCCGACGGCGAGAGCTTCGGCGCCGCGATCCCCGAATTCGTCACGCCCGAGTTTGTGCGCGATGAAATCGCGCGCGGTCGCGCGATCATTCCGGCCAACGTCAATCACTCGGAACTCGAGCCGGTCATCATCGGCCGTAATTTTCTGGTGAAGGTCAACGCCAATATCGGCAATTCGGCCGTGACCTCTTCGGTTGCGGAAGAAGTGGAAAAAATGGTGTGGGCGATCCGCTGGGGCGCCGACACAGTGATGGACCTCTCGACCGGCCGCAACATTCACAACATCCGTGATTGGATCATCCGCAACGCACCGGTTCCGATCGGCACCGTGCCGATCTATCAGGCGCTGGAGAAAGTCGGCGGCGACGCGCTGAAGCTCGATTGGGAAGTTTTCAAGGACACGCTGATCGAGCAGGCGGAGCAGGGGGTCGATTATTTCACCATCCATGCCGGCGTGCGTCTCGCCTATGTGCCGCTGACCGCCAACCGCGTCACCGGCATCGTTTCGCGCGGCGGCTCGATCATGGCGCGCTGGTGTCTCTCGAAGCACAAGGAGAGTTTCCTTTACGAGCGCTTCGACGAGATTTGCGACATCATGCGCAAATATGACGTGTCCTTCTCGCTCGGCGACGGACTGCGTCCGGGCTGCAACGCCGACGCCAATGACGCGGCACAATTCGCGGAGCTGGAGACGCTTGGCGAATTGACGAAGATCGCCTGGGACAAGGGCTGTCAGGTGATGATCGAAGGCCCCGGCCATGTGCCGATGCACAAGATCAAAGCCAATATGGACAAGCAGCTGAAAGTCTGCGGCGAGGCGCCGTTCTATACGCTCGGTCCGCTCGTCACCGACATCGCGCCGGGCTATGATCACATCACGTCAGGCATTGGCGCGGCGATGATCGGCTGGTTCGGCACGTCGATGCTGTGTTACGTAACGCCTAAAGAGCATCTCGGCCTGCCGGATCGCGACGACGTCAAGACCGGCGTCATCACCTATCGCATCGCGGCGCACGCCGCCGATCTCGCCAAGGGCCATCCGGCGGCGCGTGAACGCGACGACGCGATGAGCCGGGCGCGTTTCGACTTCCGCTGGGAGGATCAGTTCGAGATCGGACTCGATCCCGACACCGCGCGCGAATTCCACGACGCGACGCTGCCGAAAGAGGCGCATAAACTCGCGCATTTCTGCTCGATGTGCGGCCCGAAATTCTGCTCGATGCAGATCACCCGCGACCTGCGCGAAGAAGCGAAAGAGATCGAACGCCAGAAGGGCATGGCGGAGAAGAGCGCGGAGTTCCTGGAGAAGGGCGCGCAGATTTACGTGAAGGAGTCGCCGCTCCCATAGGGCGCGTGCGCAACCCTCTCCCTGTGGGAGAGGGTGGACGCCGAAGGCGGCCGGGTGAGGGGCCTCTCCGATAAGAGCGCGAACCCCTCACACCGGACCTTCGGTCCGACCCTCTCCCAATGGGAGAGGGTCGCGCGCGCTTTTTCTTATCTTTCCTATTCTGAGAAAGGATTGCGCGGCTGAATTGTAAAGCTATGCTTTTGTTGCCCGCGCTTTCAGGATGAAATTAATGTCGGACCGCCGATTTGATGTTGCAGTTTACGTGAAGGAGTTGTGAGGCGGCTTACGGGGCGCGCCATCGCAGACCCGGAAAGCGGGCGAAATCGCGATCGAGCGTGATCCATTCGCAATCCCATTCGATGGCGAGCGCGGCGAACCATGCGTCGGTCACCATGGGTCCGCGCGTATCCGTTTCGAGACAGAGGCGCTCGAATATGCGCCAGTGGCTGTCGCCCGGCTCGACGAGACGACAGTTGGGCTGCGTCAATATGTCGGCGCAAAAGCCAAACGCCTCATCGAGCGCGCTCGGCGATTCGTAGAATCTCGGATTGGTGGCGATTCTCACGACCGCGCTTAACGCGAGACGCGACACGGCGAAGGGGGCGCGGCGATCGAAAGCGTCGTCGAGCCATTTGCGACAGGCTCTATGTCGCGGCGCATCGCTACGGAACGCTTCAACGAGCACATTGACGTCGGCGAGATTCAACTGTCCGAGCCGCCAGTTCGCAAGTTGAGGCGCGCGCGGCGCTCAACGTCGTCCTGTTCGTCGACATCGCGCATTCTGGGAATATCGACGCCGGCCGCCGGGCCGCCGGTCGCCCGGCTGACGCGCGCGTAGCGGGGCGACGCCGGCGCAGGGGGCCGCTCTCCATCGAGGACAAGGCGAAGCCCTTCCTCGATCATCGACGTCAAGGTGCGATCGTCCTTCGCCGCCCTCATGCGCGCGCGGCGAAGAAGATCGTCGGGAAGTCGGACGGTGGTGCGTTCAGTCACCTTGCTGACATAACGTCCATATGTCTATATGTCAAAGCAAAGCGGGCGCCCGGCCGATGCCGGGCGCTCGCAATTGCCCCAGCTCTTGCCCAGCACCTCGACGCGCACCGGTCCGGCGCCGCGTTCGATGAGGCCGAGCTGGGTCGCCGCGCCGCGCGACATGTCGAGGCTGCGTCCCGTCCAGGCCGCCGGGCCGCGGTCGTTGACGCGCACCACCACCGACCGCCCGGCATAGGTCAGGCGCAGCCGCGTGCCCATCGGCAGGGTGCGGTGAGCGGCGGTCATGTCCCACATGTCGAAGATTTCGCCATTGGCGGTTCGGGCGTTGGGCTCGTAGCGGCGCGGACCGCCGCCGTAGAACGACGCATTGGCGGTGAACTCCTCGGTTGGCGACGCCTCGCCGTGACGCGGCGAATGCAGCGCGTGGTGATGCGCCAGATGGCGCGAAGCGTGATGCGCCAGCGCGGGCGCGGTCGTCAGACCAAGAATCGTCACGGCGCCAAAGATACGCTTCATTCAGGATCGCTCCGTTGTCGCAAAATGGGTGAAGGACGCCGACGAGCCTTTCGCAGCGTCCAGCGCATAAGTTCCATCCGTCTGAATGGAGGTGAAGACAAAATAGTTAATATCGAAATGTGGCTAAATATGCGCCATACAGAAATGAACAGGTGTTCATGTTACATGCTTAATATGTGTGTATATTTATAAAAGATGTTCATGAACGTATATAATATATTCTTTGCTATATGACTATTATCTAATATGTATGGCTAGATAATCTAGCTTGAACGCTGCCGCGGCTGATAGTGACAAGCGCGCGGCGGCGCGCAAACATGCGCGGGGGAGAATCGCCAGTGATCGACCAGAAGCGCGCCGCGATCATCGGGGTCGTCACCGCCTCGGACCGCGCGAGCGCCGGCGTATATGAAGACGAGAGCGGTCCGGCGATCGAGGCCTATCTGCGCGCGGCGCTGACGACGCCCTTCCGGATCGAGCGGCGCATCATTCCGGACGGTTTTGAAAGCGTGCGCGATACGCTGATCGACCTCGCCGACAATTTCGGCTGCGACCTCATCGTGACGACGGGCGGCACCGGGCCCAGTCCGCGCGACCTGACGCCGGAGGCGACGCTCGCCGCCTGTCCGCGCGAACTGCCCGGTTTCGGCGAATTGATGCGGCAGGTCTCGCTGGCGCAGACTCCGACCGCGATCCTGTCGCGGCAATTGGCCGCCCATCGCGGCAAATGCCTGACGATCAATCTACCGGGCAAGCCGAGGGCGATCGAACTCTGCCTCGACGCGGTCATGCCCGCCGTGCCTTACTGCCTCGACCTGATCGGCGCCGCCTATATCGAAACCGACCCCGCGCGCGTGAAAAGCTTCCGCCCCAAGCCGAAATAACCACCCGTTCGGGCAGTCGACGGCGGGCCGGCCGATGCTCTGCGCTTCTCATTGCGGCGCCTCGCCTGTATAGGGATGGCGCGTTACGAAAACTGAATCGAAGCCGCTAGCGCGGGGGGCGAGGGCGAGCGAATGAACGAATTGCGTTTGGTGGTGGTCGGCGCGGCGGGCCGCATGGGCCGGATGCTGACCCAGATCATCCCCGATACTTTGGGCGTGCGCCTGACCGCCGCTCTCGAACGCCCCGGCGCGCAGGCGCTCGGCGCCGACAGCGGCGGCGCGACGCCCAACGGCGTGCCGATCACGAGCGACGTGGCCGCCGCGCTCGCCGACGCTGACGCGATCGTCGACTTTTCATCGCCGGGCTCAAGCGTCGACATGGCGAAGGCGGCGGCGGACGCGAGGGTCGCCGTCGTCATCGGCACGACGGGGCTTTCTCCGGAAGACCTCGCCGCGATCGCGGCCTGCGCCGAGAAAACCGCGATCGTTCGTTCCGGCAATATGAGCCTTGGCGTCAATCTTCTCGCCGTGCTTGTCGAGCGCGCCGCGCGGGCGCTTGGTCCGGCCTGGGACGCCGAAATCGTCGAGATGCATCATCGTCTGAAGGTCGACGCGCCGTCGGGAACGGCGCTGCTGCTCGGCGAGGCGGTCGCGCGCGGCCGTGGCGTCGAGCTTGCCGAGAACTGCGCGCGCGGGCGCGACGGCTTGACGGGTCCCCGCCGGACCGGCGAGATCGGCTTCGCCAGCCTGCGCGGCGGCACGGTGGTTGGCGACCACACCGTCATTTTCGCCGGGTCCGGCGAGCGAATCGAATTCTCGCATCGCGCCGAGGATCGCGGCGTGTTCGCGCGCGGCGCGCTCGCCGCCGCGCTGTGGACCCGCGGAAAAGCTCCAGGGCTCTACTCCATGGCCGATGTGCTTGGCCTTTCCGGCGCCTGATAACGACGAGCGTTTACCAGCATGAATCGCACTCTCGTTCTGGTTCGCCATGGCCAAAGCGAATGGAACGCCAAGAATCTCTTCACCGGGTGGAAAAACCCCGATCTCACGCCGCTCGGCATTGACGAGGCGCGCCGCGCCGGCCGCGAGCTGAAGAAGCTCGACATTCTGTTCAGCGTCGGTTTCACCTCCGCCTTGATCCGCGCGCAGCACACGATCGATCTTATTTTTGAAGAACTGGGCCAGACGAATGTCCCGACGATCAAGGACCGCGCGCTGAACGAGCGTCATTACGGCGATCTTTCCGGCCTCAACAAGGACGAGGCGCGCGACAAATGGGGCGAGGAACAGGTGCGGCTGTGGCGGCGCTCCTATGACGTGCCGCCGCCCGGCGGCGAGAGCCTGAAAGACACGGTGGCGCGGGTCGTTCCCTTTTACGTCCAGCGTATCCTGCCGCCGGTGATGCGCGGCGAGCGCGTGCTGGTCGCGGCGCATGGCAATTCGCTGCGTGCGCTCTGCATGGTGCTGGAGCAGATGACGCCGGAGAGCGTCACCACATTGGAACTCGCGACCGGCGTTCCGATCATCTATCAGCTCAACGCCGATTCGACCGTGGCGTCGAAGACGATATTGGCGTAAGCGCCGCTCACGTCCGAACCAGCGATACGACGAACATCGCGGTCTCCGGAAGCGGCTCGAACATATGGTCAACGCGGAGCGGCGCCAGCTTGAGGGCTTCGATCGCCTCCCAGCATTCGAGCCATGAGTCGGGAGTCCAGACGTGGCAGTGGACGTCGAGATATAGGCCGTCGCGTTCCGCCGCCTGCGCGACGCCATGGGCGCGTCGAATAGTCTCATAGCGGGCCTCGCGGTCCGCGACGGGCGCGCCCAGCGGCGCGGCGCAGGCGAGATGATCGAAGATCTGGCGATAGTTCGGCCGCTGCAGGCCGCGCACATGATCGTCGAGCAACTCCGCCGGCGTCGTCAGCCGGCGCCGATGATCGAAGGTCATCGGCGGCTGCGGAATGGCGAGATTGAGCCGTCCGGCCGGTTCGAGAACGCTGGCGATCTGCGCCAGCCATCCAATCGGATCGCCGATATGTTCGATTACGCCTGAGGCGATCGCGAAGGAGAAACGCTTGCCGCCGACAACCGCGTCCAGCGAGCCGCCCGACCAGACATAATCGACATCGACAATGTGCAGGGGATCGACCAGGCTGGAGTCATGCACGCGCTGATATTTCACGCGCAGCTGCTCGCTGCTCGCATGATCGACGAAGGAAACGTCAAATCGCTCGCGCGACAGCATCGGACGGTCCAGCGCGCCGAATTCGAGCCCAGGGCCGCCGGCGACGCCGTGGAGCATCTGTTCGAGGTGGCGCACGTGCTGGCGGGAGGGCGAGTTTTCGATATGCTCGCCGTTGCGGAACCGGACCGACGCCACATCCGTCGCCGAGAGGGGCGATGGAAAGTGAAAGAAAAACCCCGCCGAAGGCGAGATATTGAAGGGCGCCAGTTCCGGACGAAAGCAGTTGCAGGCGATCTGCGCGATCCGTTCGTCATTGACGTAAATATCGAGGATCGCCGGATCGCCGTCCTCCATCGCCCATCCCGCGATATGGGACTGCAGGCATACGTCCAGAAATCCGTGTCGGCTCATCAGCGTGCGCTTTCGGTCAGGACTGGATCATGCCGCATTCGGGCGATTCCGCTCAAATGCAGAATGATCGAGGCGGCGGGGCGGGGCGCCGAATCCTTTCATTCGCCGGCGTGTGAAGAACGCGCGGGCCGGTTTCCCGAGGCGGTAGACGAAACGCCCTTCCGGCGCCACATGTCGCATGATGTCTGAAATCGCGCTAGGCGTGTTTTATCACGCGCGCTTCCTCGACCCGGCGGCGCAGGCGGCTCTGGCTGAAGAGATCGCCGAGGTCATCGCCGCCGCGCCGCTCTATGTCTCGACGATGCCGAAGACCGGCGCGCCAATGTCGGTGCGGATGACGAATTGCGGCGCGCTTGGCTGGGTCAGCGACAAGGCGCGCGGCTATCGCTACGAGCCGCGCCACCCGATGACCGGCGATCCCTGGCCGGCGATGCCGCCGCTCCTGTTGCAGCTCTGGGACGAGCTGGCGCGATACCCCAAACCACCTGAAGCCTGTCTGGTGAACGTCTATGACGAACAGGCGCGCATGGGCCTGCACCAAGACAAGGACGAACAGGATTTGGCGGCGCCGATCCTGTCGCTGTCGCTAGGGGCCGATTGCCGCTTCAGGCTTGGCGGAACGCGCCGCGGCGACCGCGCGATCGGCTTGGCGCTGTCGTCCGGCGACGCGCTCGTGCTCTCCGGGCCCGCCAGGATGCGCTATCACGGCGTCGACAGAATTCTGCCGACGGTCGGCGCGCCGCTGCCCCCGGCGCTCGCAGCGCTCGGCGTTCGCGTGAATCTGACGCTTCGCCGCGTCGCCTAAGCTGCCGGTTCACGGCGCGTTCACGACATTCGGCATAGGGTTCAGCGAGGCTGAACATGGCCTCTGGCGTATTGTCTTTGGCGGCGGCTTCGTTGTAGTTTCGAAACCGTCTAAAGAGCGCCGACGAGGGGCCAACATCGGCCGGTCGCATTTCAAAAAGGGCGGACGCGACGCGAACGCCGGGAAGAGGAAAGGAACAAGGATGAAGACGATTTCCCTGCTGACGTTCGCCGCGAGCGTCGCTTTCGCCGCTTCGGCCGGCCAGGCTTACGCCGCGGGCGACGCCGCCGCGGGCGAAAAAATCTTCGCGAAGTGCAAAGCCTGCCATCAGGTCGGTGAAACCGCCAAGAACGCCGTCGCGCCTCATCTCAACGGCATTGACGGCCGCAAGGCGGGCTCCGTCGAGGGCTACAACTATTCCGAGGCCGACAAGAATTCCGGCATCGTCTGGGACGAGGCCAGCTTCAAGGAGTTCATCAAGAATCCTAAGGCGAAGATCCCCGGCACCAAGATGATCTTCCAAGGCCTGCCCAACGATGCGGACCAGGAGAACGTGTGGGCCTATCTCATTCAGTTCGGCCCCGACGGCAAGAAGAAGTAAGCGCTTCTCTGACGTGACGTTTCTGGCGGCCCTGTTTCAGGGCCGCCTTTTTCGTTGCGCGATCGCATGAGGACGAGAATCAGAAGCGAGATTCGAAGCCAGAAAGTGTGCCGAGAATGCAACAGTCAACAAAAGTAGCAATTTAGTCTTTGAAAGAATTCCAGCTAACAATCGCTTTTATGTCTCAATTTAGCAACACTCTGTTACAATCGGAAACATTACTCGGAAGCCTTCCATACTATGCCATTGCCATAATTGACAGTTTTCAAAGATAAATTTTAACCATTGCCTACTCGCGTTCCGCGCGGAGAGGCAGACATGATTCAGAAACAATCCTTTTCATTGCAGGCGCCCTTCTCCCGTCCTGCGTCGATTGACCGGATGAAGGCCGCGGCGTCGGTCGCCGCCCTAACGCTCGCCGCCGCGCTGTCGCCCGCGCTTCCCGCTCTCGCGCAAACCCAAGCCGGGCCCTTGCCGCCCGTACGCGTCGATGCGCCGCCGGAGAAGCCCCGCGCGGTCGCTCCAGCGAAGCCAAAGCATGTCGCCTCGCAAGCGCGCTCCACGAGCGGCGCCCAGCATTTGCCGCCGATCGACGTCGGCGGCGCTAGACGCGGCGTTCGGGTGATTCGGACGACTCGCGCGCCGGTTGTGACCGCGGCTCCCGCCGTCGATGGCGCGCCGGGCGAGCGTCCGCTGTTCCCCGCCACCGCGCTCGGCCGCGGCCCGACGGACGTCGTCGGCTATTTCGCGGGCCGGACATCGACGGCGACCAAGACGAACACGCCGATCATCGACATTCCTCAGTCGATCACGATCCTAACGAAACAGCAGCTGCAGGACCGCAACAGCATCGATCTCAATCGGGCGCTGATGTATGTGCCCGGCGTCACGGTCGCGCAGGGCGAAGGCAATCGCGACCAGATCACGATCCGCGGACAGGACACGACCGCCGACTTCTATACCGACGGCATTCGCGACGACGCGCAATATTATCGCGATCTCTACAACATCGAGGCGGTCGAGGTTCTCAAAGGACCCAACGCGCTGATCTTCGGCCGCGGCGGCGGCGGCGGCGTCGTCAATCGCGTCACCAAGAAGGCCGACGGCGAAAGGCTGCGGTCGATGATCGTCAGTTCCGGCAGTTTCGCGCGCAAACGCCTGACCGTCGACGTCGGCGACGCGATCAACGATACGCTCGCGGTTCGACTGAACGGACTCTATGAGCAGTCGTACGGCTATCGCGACTTCTTCAAGCTCGAGCGCTATGGCGTCAATCCGACGATGACCTGGCGCCCGCTCGAAAAGACTTTCGTCACTCTAAGCTACGAGCATTTCCGCGACCGCCGCACCGCCGACCGCGGCATTCCCTCAGTGGGCGGGTTCATTTTCGGCGGCTCGGCGATCTATCCCGGATATCCGTCGCCGGCGCCGACCGACGCCTTCTTCGGCGTGGGCAATCCTTCGGTCGAAGCGGTGAATTACGCCAAGGTCGATCTCAATCGCGTCGCGCTCGCCTTCGATCACACGACCGAATTCGGCCTCAACATCCGCAACCAGACGGTCTATGCCGATTATCAGAAACGCTATCAGAACACATTCCCCGATCAGGGTCTCGGCGTCGTCACGACGCTGCTCAATCCTGTCGCCACAAGCGTGACTCCCGCCGGCGTTGCGCGCCTCGACGGTTATCTCAGCTCCAACCCCCGGCAAAACATCTTCAACCAGACGGACCTCGTCTACAAATGGCAGATGACGCCGGACATCCGTCACACGGTCATGTTTGGCGCCGAAGTCGGCAACCAAAGGAGCGACGACAACCGCGATCTCTCCTGCTTCAATCTGTCCTGCAGAACGCAGCGCGTGACGACGCCGTTTTGGCTGCCGACGGCATATTTCCCGGTTGTGTTCGCCAATCCGAACCGTCGTCGCCACACAAATCTGGACCTTGCCGCGGGCTATCTTCAGGATCAGATCGAAGTCACGCGATATTTCGACGTGATCGCGGGCGTGCGATTCGACAGATTCGACCTGAAATTCACCGGCTTCGATACCGGTCCGACCGATTTTAGAGGCCAGTTGCGCCGCGTCGACAATGTGTGGTCGCCGCGCTTCGGCCTCGTGTTCAAACCGATCGACATCCTGTCGTTCTATGGCTCCTATTCGCGGAGCTTCCTGCCGGTGGCTGGGGATCAGTTCAACGTCCTCTTCCCGACCATCGCCAATCTCGCGCCGCAGAGCTTCGAGAATGTCGAGGTGGGATTCAAGGCGCAGTTGCTGCCTTCCCTGCTTTTGACCGGCGCGGTTTATCAGCTCAACCGTTCGAACCAGCAGCTCACGGTCAATGCGACGACAGCCATTCTCGCGAACACAAGAACGCAAGGCGCAGAACTCGGGCTTGTCGGCAATGTCACCGACCGGTGGGAGGTGTCGCTCGGCTACGGCTATCAGGACGCGAAGGTTGTCAGCACCGACAGGACGCCGACTTTGCGGACGCCGTTCTTCACAGACGTCGGCAAGACCAATCCCTCTGTGCCCAGAAACACTTTCTCCCTCTGGAACAAATACGATATTTCCAACTTCTTCGACGCGGGTCCCGGCGTTCTGGGCGTCGGCGCCGGCGTCGTCTACAACGCCAAGTTCTACGCGGCGATCGACAATTTCGTCGTCGTGCCGGGCTATGCGCGCGTCGACGGCGCCTTGTTCGTCAAGTTGAGCGAAAACGTCTCGGGACAGCTCAATGTCGAGAATCTGGCTGGGGCGCGCTATTACGTCTTCGCGCATAACAACAACAACATCACGCCTGGCGCGCCGCGGTCCGCCTATGTCACGCTGAACGCGCGATTCTAGCGGCGGCTCGCCGACTGACGCCGATCGGACGTCGCCCGCGGCGCGAATCCTCGCCTTGCGGATGATGGCGCGTCCGCAGGCGAAATCCGGCGGGCAAAGGCGCTTGCGCCGCGCGGCGCGAAAGAGCGGACGCCGGGTTTCGTGCAAAGCGCGCTAGGCTATAGAAATCGATCACGTAGATTGCAGTTGGGCGATTCCGCCCAAATTGCAGCGCGATCTGGGACGCCGTGACCCGCAAACCCGACGAAGTATCCGCCGATCTCATGCAGCCGCTGGCGACTCTGCCGGTGTTCTATGCGCTTGCCGGGCGGCGCGTGGTGGTGATCGGCGGCGGCGAAGCCGCGGCCTGGAAGGTCGATCTGGCGGCGGCGACCGGCGCGAAGGTCGACGTTTTCGCGGCTGAGCCCTGCGACAAGCTTCGCGAGATCGCGCGCGCGCGCGACAATGTCGCCATTCACGCGCGCAACGTCGGGCCCGAAGATTTCGCCGGGGCGGCGATGGCGCTCGGGGCGACCGAGGACGACGCGCTTGCCCGAAAGGCGCATGAATGGGCGCGCGCGGCCGGCGCGCCGCTCAATCTCGCCGACCGCCCGGCGCAGAGCGATTTCATCATGGGCGCCATCGTCAATCGCTCGCCGCTGGTGATCGGCGTCTCGACCGGCGGGGCGTCGCCGGTGTTCGCGCAGGCCGTCCGCGGCCGGATCGAGACGCTGGTGCCGGCGACGTTTCAGGCGTGGGCGCGGGCGGCGCAAGTCTGGCGGCCGCTGGTGCGCGCGTCCGGGCTGGACTTTCTGGCGCGGCGGGATTTCTGGCGCCGGTTCACGCGGCTCGCCTTCCGCGAGATCGAGCGAAGGCCGCTGGACGAAGACCGCGTGGCGTTGATCGAAGAGGCGCGCGCCGGCGCAGAGGCCACGGCGCGCGGACGCGTCACGCTCGTCGGGGCGGGACCCGGCGATCCCGAACTCCTCACCTTGAAAGGCATGCGCGCGCTCGCCGGCGCGGATGTCGTGCTGTTCGACGATCTCGTTCCGGCGAGCATTCTCGATCTCGCCCGTCGCGAAGCGACGCGGATCAATGTCGGCAAGCGGGGATATGCGCCCTCCGTGCGCCAGGAAGAAATCAGCGCTCTACTGGTCGAGCTGGCGCGCGAGGGCAAGAATGTCGTGCGGCTCAAAGGCGGAGATCCGCTCATCTTCGGCCGCGCCAATGAAGAAATCGCCGCGCTGCGCGATGCGGGCTTTTCGATCGAGATCGTTCCCGGCGTCACCGCCGCCTGCGCCGGCGCCGCCGCGATCGGCGCGTCGCTGACCAGTCGCGAGACGGCCCGGCGCCTGCAATTCATCACCGCGCACACCAAGGACGGCGAATTTCCCGAAGACTTCGATTGGGGCGCGCTCGCCGACGAACGCGCCACTACCGCCGTCTATATGGGCAACCGCACGCTGCCGGAATTGTCGCGGCGCCTGCTGCAGGAGGGCATGTCGCATGATACGCCCGCTTTCCTGATCGAGCGCGCGTCGACGCCGCAGGAGCGCATCGTGAAAGGCACGATCGCGGATCTGCCGTCGAAAGTCGCCGGGCAGACCATCGTCGGGCCGGTCATGGTGCTGATTGGCCGGGCGCTGGCGGAGAACTGATCGAGCGCTATTGTTACGGGAAGGCGCGAGCGGAGACGCATTATGTCCTTCACCAGACGGTCCGCTCTGTTCGCAGCCGGGCTCGGGCTGCTTGGCCCGGCCGCGTTCGCCAGGGCGAAGCCTGCGTCATTTCCCGTCCGCGAACCGACCGGGAAACATCTCGACGATCTCAATGCGCTCGTTCTCGACGTGATGAAACAGACCGGCGCGCCGGGAATGTCGGTCGCCGTCGTTACGCGGGACCGCGTGCTGTATTTGAAGGGGTTCGGCCTGCGCCGGGCGGACGCGGCCGATCGCGTCGACCCCGACACCGTCTTCCAGCTCGCTTCGCTGTCCAAGCCTCTTTCCGCCACTGTCGTCGCCGGCCTGGTCGGCGACGGCGTCGTCTCGTGGGATCAGCCGATCGTGCAAAGCCTGCCGGGCTTTGCGATGAGCGATCCCTGGGTGACGCGCGAAATCACGCTGCGCGACATGTTCTGCCATCGCAGCGGACTTCCCGACCATGCCGGCGATCTCGTCGAAGACATCGGCTACGATCGCGACGAAATCATTCGACGCCTGCGCTACATCAAGCCGGACTCGAGCTTTCGCACGCATTACGCATACAACAACATGGGGTTTTCGGCGGCGGGATACGCGGCGGCGAAGGCGGCAGGAAAGTCCTGGGAGGATGTGTGCGACCAGCGTCTGTATCGACCGCTGGGGATGTCAAGCGCCAGTTCGCGGCACGCCGATTTCATCGCGCAGAAGAATCGCGCCTTCGGCCATGTGCGGCGCGGCGATCGCTGGGTGGTCGGTCGCGAGCAGCGCAACGCCGACGCGCAGGCGCCGGCGGGCGGCGCGTCGGCGTCGGCGCGCGACATGGCGACATGGGTTCGGATGCAGCTCGGCGGCGGCCTCCTCGACGGCCGCGAAATCATCAAGCCGGAGGCGCTTGGAGAAACGCATTTCCCCCATATCGCCACCGGCCCGGCCCACGATCCGATGCGCGGGCCGACCTTCTACGGGCAGGGCTGGGATATCGACTATGGCGGTCCGGCGCGGCTGCGCTGGAGCCACTCGGGCGCGTTTTCCCTCGGCGCCTCGACATGCGTCTACGTCATGCCGTCGGAGCGCTTTGGGATCGTCGTGCTGAGCAATTCCGCGCCGGTCGGCGCGCCGGAAACGATTTGCCGCAGCTTCCTCGATTTGGTCCTGACGGGGCAGATCGAACGGAACTGGCTCGCATTGTTTGGCGCGGCCTTCGCGCAAATGGCGGTCCCCGCCTATGGTCTGGACGCCGATTACGCGAAGCCGCCGGCCGTACCGCCGGCGCGCGCGCCGCGCTCGAGCTATGTCGGCGACTACCGCAACGCGCTTTACGGACCGATCGGAATCGTCGAAACGTCCGAAGGACTTTCACTCAATCTTGGCCCGGCGCCCACGTCCTATCCGCTGCGTCACTATTCGGGCGACATTTTCACCTTTCAGCCGCCGGGAGAAAACGCCAGCGGCCTCAGTCCGTTAAGATTTACCCGAAACGGCGGCGAGAAGGCGACGAGCGTGCTCATCGATTATTTCAACGCCAATGGTCAGGGCGTGTTCCTGCGCGGCTGATCGGCTGTCCCAGACGACGCCGCGAGACGACCGCGCCTTGTCAACGACGGCAAATCGGAAGAGAGTTGCTTCCCGACCGGCGCCTTGTCCGGCGGATTCCAGACCCAATCAATCGCTTCAGCCCGGATTGCTCTCTGTATCACCGCGGTTAACGGCCGTCGCAGCTCCTGCCTGGGCAGAGGGGGACCTCATCATGAAACGCATCGCATGGATGTCGGCTTCGTTCATTTTCGCCAGCGCCGCCTTGTGCGGCGCGCCGGTTC
This sequence comes from Methylocystis sp., assembly GCA_051061375.1. Lineage (GTDB taxonomy): Bacteria > Pseudomonadota > Alphaproteobacteria > Rhizobiales > Beijerinckiaceae > Methylocystis. Next base: position 32,669 of record JBPFDW010000031.1, read on the forward strand.
TTGCACAGGCGACCCGCACCTGGGTTTCCGGCGTCGGCGACGACGCGAATTCCTGTTCGCGCACCGCGCCTTGTAAGACCTTCGCCGGCGCCATTTCCAAAACCGCCGCCCATGGCGAGATCAACACGATTGATCCGGGTGGGTTCGGCGCCGTCACCATCACCAAATCGATCACGATCGACGGGGGCGGCGGCCATACGTCGAGCATCCTGGCTTCGCTGACGAATGGCGTGATCGTCAACGCCGGCGCAACGGACGTCGTTCAGCTGCGCAATATCGACATCAACGGCGTAGGCAACGGATTGAACGGCATCCGCTTCCTTGCCGGCGCCGCCTTGATCGTCGAAAATGTGAAGATATTCGGCTTCACGCAAAAGGGGATCGATTTCGAACCCGCAGCGACGTCCAGGCTGGTCGTGTTGCACACGACGATCGCCGACAATCAGGGAGCCAGCGGCGGCGGCGTATTCGTTCAGCCCGGCGCGGCGGGATCAGCGCTGGTCGAGCTTGTCGGCGTCAATGCGATTCTCACCACGGAGGGCCTGCGGGTGAGGGATCGCACCAACGCCAATGTTCTGGACAGCGTGATGAGCGAAAATTCAATCGGGGCGATCGCCCAATGCGCGACCGCGAGCTGCGTGATCAATATCGAGCGCTCGATGTTGTCGAACAACCTCATCGGCGTGAGAGCCTCCGGCGCTACAGCCACCGTGCGTTTGTCGAATGTCGGCATTTACGGCAATTCCACGGGCGTCAGCCCTCAAGGCGGCGCTGTGGTTTCCTTCGGCAACAACCGGATCGGCGGGAATGCCACGAATGGCGCGCCCACCTCGACTGTCCCCCAGCAATAATCCGCGGGGCGCGCCTCGCGGTTCTTGAGGCGCGTCTCGATTAGCGTCGCGCCATCCCTCGTTACGCGCCGGCCGGCGAAGCGAGGCGTAAGCGCCGCCCCGCGCGCCTGACCGAGTTTCAGGGCGGATCGCGGAGGGTGAATGACGAAAATTTCCTCGGTTGGCTTTGAGCCCAATATGAATTCCTGATTAATCGTAAGCCCAAGCGTAGATGGTCGGTCCGGCGGTATTGGTGCAGAGGACCTTGCGGGTAACCGCGCCGGCGGCGCCGACGGCGGAGCCATATTTTCCGGTAGCGTAGTCGGCTCCGTCGGTGACTGTGCTGTACGCGCCGAGGGTGGCCGCATTGCAGGTTACTAGAGTGCCGATCGTATATTTAACGGGGATAATCGTTCCTTGGATCAACACGCCGGCGATAGACGCCGCGTTGGGCGTGAACCAATAGTTCGGGAGAGTGTTGTTGTAGTCCAGTCGAATTGTTCCGTCGCCAGTGGCGAGAATGACGGCGCCCGTTAGGCCGGCGGAAAGTCCGACAACCTGGCCGCCAATGATCGTGTTGTTCGACCCGGTCGTGATTCCGCGGCCAGTGTTGTGACCGATGAATGTGTTGAATCCGCCGATGGTGACATCGTAACCGGATTCATAGCCCATAACGTTATTGCCGCCAGCAGTTATGGCGGAAAAGAGAGCATGGTGGCCGACGCCGACGTTGAGGCCGCCGCCAGTTGTGAGGCTGTAGAGGGAAGTGTTGCCGATCGCGATGTTAGCAAGAGAGGTCGTCGAATTGAAAAGGGCTTGATTGCCGACCGCGACGCCACCCTCGACGTCATTGTAGTTTTGGAGGGCTCCATAACCCACCGCTACCGTGGCGTCTGTGTTCGTGGCGGCATAGAGGGCGTAGTTGCCGACCGCGACCGATCGGCGGCCGGCAAGATTGCCAAACATGGCGTTGACGCCAACGGCGACATTTCCGAAGACGTTGTCGTCGGTGAGGCGGATATTGGCGAGAGCGTTTGCGCCGAAGGCGGCATTCGATGCGCCAAAGACATTCCTACCGAGGGACGGCGCGATGACGCCGCCGGGGCCGGTGAGGATTCCAAAAGACGACGCTGGGGAGCTTGGCCAAGCCGCTGAAGTTTTGGGACCGTAGATTCCACCTGAACTCGTGTCGATAAACCAAGATGCTTCGGAGCCGACGGAATCAGCGGGCCGATTGCCGGAGCTATCGCCAAGAAAGATATTGCCCGGGGCTTGGAAATTTTGGGAAAAGCTTGAACCAGCAAGAGTCAGCCAAATAAAGAGAGCAAAAAGAATCCTCATTCTGGGGCTCCATGTCAGTGAGTCGAACGGCTCGATCGTGTCCTAAGCTTCAAGCAATGAGTTGAGCTAGCTCGCTTCCGCCTCGGCCACGGCGTCAACGCCAGGATGGTCGATCCGTCGTGGGCGCCGTCGTCGCGCCGCGACGCCCTGCGGGAGAAAGGATCAAGAGCGGCATTGCAAAATGCGTCGGTCGAAACATTGGCTCCTCCCTTATTTTTATGGGCGGCGCGCCTTGTCGCCCTGCATTGCGAGCAGCTCCTGCAAATGTTCCTCGTCAGGCCGTTCGGCGACGGCGACATTCGGGAAATTCGCGCACAAAAGCGGTTCTGCGACTGCTTGAGACAGCGCCAAATGCAGGGCGGCGCGCGTCTTCTCCAAAATCCCGGCCGCCGTCGCGAGCGCGATGAAAATCTCGGCGCTGCGGCGAGAATAATGGAGAACCGAGGCAATCTCGCCCGCGGCGATCGCATCGATCGCGTGTTGCGAGAGCGCCTTCGCCGCGCGCGCTTCGTAAACTTCAACGGCGGCGACCCGATGACCCGCCGCCTTCAGGCCCGCCTCCAGAGTCTGTTGGCGGTCGCGTCCGGCGAGATAAAGGAAATGCGCCGGACGCTGATATCGCTCGAATAGAAGCGGCAGGATCGCTTGAGCGTTTGCCGCGACGATGTCGAGATGGAAGCCAAGCGCGCGCGCCGCATGCGCGGTTTTTTCGCCGACGGCATGGAAGGGCAGGGCTTTGAACGCTTCCGCGCTTCGCGCGAATTCGACGCCCTTGGCGCTCGACGCCAATATTGCGTCATATGCGCCCTGCGGCATGCGTGCGCCCGTCGCGGCGAATTCCAGCACGGGCGACAGCACAGGCTCAAATTGCAGAGCGCGCAGCTTTTCCGCGGTGCGCGCGGCGTCATCGCGCGCGCGCAGCACCAGGACGCGCCTCACATAAGCCCCGCGACGCCATGCGGCAGGCGCAGCAAGATTTCCTTGCCGGCGTCGGCGCCGATCAGCGCGGCGTCAATGGCGCGCCCGCGGCGGCGCACGACATAGGCCTCCGCGCCATCGGCTCTCAGCACCTCGCCGAGGAAGGACAGTTCATCGCCGTGAACCTGCGCATGGCCGGCGATCGGCGTGCGACATGAGCCGTCGAGCGCCGCCAGGAAAGCGCGCTCGGCGGCGAGCGCCATTCCGGTCGCTTCGTCGAACAGCGGCGCCAGCAGATCGCGCATCGCATCGTCTCCCGCGCGCCGCGTGACTCCAATCGCGCCCTGTCCGCAGGCCGGCGGAAACTCGTCCAGCGGAAGCAGCGCCGTGGCGCGATCGGAGATGCCCAAGCGTTTCAGTCCGGCCACGGCGAGAAGAGTCGCGTCGATCTCGCCAGTCTCGACTTTCCTGAGCCGCGTCTCGACATTGCCGCGAAGCAGCGTCGTCTGGATGTCTGGCCGCCGGCGCTTCACCTGGGCGGCGCGGCGCAGGGAAGCGGTTCCGACCACGGCGCCGGCGGGAAGCGCGTCGAGCGCAAGGCCGCCGCGCGCGATCCAGGCGTCGCGCGCGTCCTCGCGCGGCAGATAGCCGGCGATGACGATCGCGCTCGGCAGATGGGTCGGCAGATCTTTCGAGGAATGCACCGCGAGATCGATCGCGCCAGCGATGAGCGCCGAATCGAGCTCCTTGGTGAAAAGTCCTTTGCCGCCCGATTCAGATAGAGGCCGGTCCTGGATCTCGTCGCCGGTCGTGCGGATGACCTCTATCGGAAAATCCGCATCGCTTCCTTCATGGGCGCGCATCAGCGCCGCCTGGACCATTCGGGTCTGAGCGAGGGCGAGCGGGCTGCCGCGCGATCCGATGCGAAGGCTAGGGGGAAAAGTCATGGTCCGCCGGCTCTTGTCGCGCGCGACTATAGGCGGGCGCGCGTGAAGGGCAAGCGGAAGACGCGCGGCGACCGGCGCTTCTAAAGGAGCGAGCGTCCGCTGGTCACAGCGAACGCTCCTCTTACTCCGCGCGCGCGCTCCTACGCGGATCGCGGACGGCTAAAGCGATCACCACAATCCGAACAGGCCGGCTCCGACCACGCCCGCGCTAGCGCCGAGCAACCCGCCGCCATAGCCCCAATAGCCCGAACCGCCGTAGCCATAATAGCCGGGCCAACTCGCGCCGTACCAGCCGCAGCGCGGCCGGTAGCAGCCGACGTAGCGCGCGGGACGATAATAGCCCCAATAGGTCGGCCGAGAATAACCCCAGTAGGACGGCTTGCAGACGTTGGTGGAGCAGTGCCTGTGCCAGCCATAATGGGCGCGGCAGTAACGCGCTTCGGCCAGAGTTGTGGAGCCGATCACGGCGGCCATTGCAATTCCAGACGTTAACGCCAAGGCTTTAATTTTGTTCGACGCCATTTTCACCTCCATACAGTTTAGACCGGAGACAACCTCAAACGAGACGCCAATTACCTGTTTGCCTTCGCCGCAAAATACTCAGCTCAAGATTTCGACGCCGTTGGGGAAGCAACGATCTGTTGTGCCAACTTGTATTCGTCGAGATCGTGTCAAGTGGCGGTCACGATAATTCTAAAAAATATTCTCCCTATCTTTAGCGTTGCATTACGAGTCGCGATGTTCGCCCGCAACCTGCCATTATTTCTGTAAGCCATTTGCAGCTCGCAATTTTCTAAACTTCTCCTCGCGCAACGGTATAAGCTTCGTCACGCGTCGATCGAAAATCGGCGGATCGATTCCTTGCGCCAGGGAGTGCGCATGCGCGTTTTGGGCATTGAAACCACCTGCGACGAGACGGCGGTCGCGGTCGTGTCGGAGCGGCTCGGCGACGACGGCGGAGCGATCCTGTCCAATGAGGTGCTGAGCCAGATCGCCCGTCACGCGGCTTATGGCGGCGTCGTGCCGGAGATCGCGGCGCGCGCCCATATTGACGTGCTCGACCGGTTGATCAGGCGCGCGCTGGAGCGCGCCATGACCGAGGCGAAGGACCTCGACGCGATCGCCGCGGCGGCCGGCCCGGGACTGATCGGCGGCGTCCTGGTCGGACTGACCGCCGGCAAGGCGCTGGCGCTGGCGCTCGGCAAGCCGTTCATCGCCGTCAATCATCTGGAGGCGCATGCGCTGACCGCGCGGCTGACGGACCGGCTCGATTTTCCCTTTCTGGCGCTGCTCATCTCCGGAGGGCACACACAGCTCGTCGCGGTGAAGGGCGTCGGCGACTATCGGCGGCTGGGGTCCACCGTCGACGACGCCGCGGGCGAGGCCTTCGACAAGGTCGCCAAGATGCTGGAGCTGCCCTATCCGGGAGGCCCGCAAATCGAAAAGCTCGCGCTCGAAGGCGATGCGCATCGTTTCGATTTGCCGCGCCCCATGCTCGGCCGGGAAGGGGCGGATTTTTCGCTGTCCGGCCTCAAAACCGCGGTGCGGCAGGAAATCCTCAGGCTGCAAACGCCGGATGAAAAGGACGTGAGAGATCTCGCGGCCTCCTTCCAGGCCGCGATCGTCGACGTGATCGTCGACAGGGTGCGCTCCGGCTTGCGGCTCTTCGCCGAAATTGAAGGTCGGGCGCCGCAGGGCCTTGTCATCGGCGGCGGCGTCGCCGCCAATGGCGCCATTCGCCGCGCGCTGGTGCGGCTCTGCGCCGAGAGCGGCCTGCGCTTCATCTCGCCGCCGGCGGCGCTTTGCGCCGACAATGGCGCGATCATCGCCTGGGCGGGACTCGAGCGCTTGAAGCGCGGACTGACCGATGAGCTGGACTTCGCGCCGCGACCGCGCTGGCCGCTCGACGCCGAGCCGAGCCGATCGCACCACGGCAAGGCGTGAGGCGCGCCGCCCGATGCGATTGCTTTTCCTGGCGGCGCTTGCGGTCATGACGCTTGCGCCGACGCCGCAACCCGCCGGACTGCTTGCCGAAGAGCCGACCTTCGCCGGCGTGCGGGTGCTTTACGGACCCGGCGAGGGCTTCGGTTCGGTCGACGCGCGTCTCATCGGCGAGGCGCGCCGCTCGATCGATATGGCGGCCTATGTTTTGACCGACCGCTCTTTGCTGACCGCGCTCGGCCGCGCCGCGATGCGCGGCGTCAAGGTGCGCATTTATCTCGACGGCGAGGAAATGGGCCGCGGCGCCGCGGCGATCGAGGAGATCGCCGACGCCCCCAATATCGAGGTCCGCCGCAAGGGCCGCTCGCGCGATCTGATGCATCTGAAATCCTATCAGGTGGACGGACGCGTCTTGCGCAGCGGCTCGGCGAATTTCTCCGTCTCGGGCGAAATCTATCAGGACAACGACCTCATCGTGATCGACAGCCCGCAGATGGCGGCGCGGTTTCGCGAAGCCTTCGAGAGGCTGTGGTCGCGTCCAGACAATCAGCGGGTGGGCTTTAGATGACGCGCGCGCCGGTCGCAGTGCTCGGAGCAGGGGCGTGGGGCGTCGCGCTCGCCAATGTCGCCGCCCAGGGCCGCGCGCGGGTTCCGCTATGGGCGCATGACCAACGGACGGCCCAGGCGCTCGCCCGCGACCGCGAGAACAAGCGCCGGCTGCCAGGCCTGCCGCTCGCCGCCGCCGTCGCGCCGACCGACGACATGTCGATTTTGCGCGAAGCGGAAATCATTCTTGCCGTCACGCCCGCGCAAGCGATCCGCATGACCGCGCGCGCCGCGCGGCCGTTTTTGCGCGAAGGCGCCGCCTTCGTGATATGCGCCAAAGGCATTGAGCGCGAGCGCCGCAAATTCTTAAGCGAAGTCGTGCGCGAGGAAATGCCCCAGGCCGGCGTCGCCGTGCTCTCGGGACCAAGCTTCGCGGCGGACGTCTGTCGGGGCCTGCCGACGGCGGTCACGCTCGCGGCGCATGACGAGCGGCTCGCGCGACGCCTTTGCGAAGAACTCTCGACGAAGACGTTTCGACCCTATCGTTCGACCGACGTGCGCGGCGTCGAGATTGGCGGCTCGGCGAAAAATGTTCTCGCCATCGCCGCCGGCATGAGCCACGGCCGCGGGCTTGGCGCGAGCGCGCAGGCGGCGCTCATCGCGCGCGGATTCGCCGAACTGATGCGCCTCGGGCGCGCGCTCGGCGCGCGTCAGGAGACGCTGATGGGCCTGTCCGGATTGGGCGACCTCGTCCTCACCTGCGGATCGGCGCAGTCGCGCAATTTCGCGCTGGGCGAAGCGCTGGGACTGGGAGCATCGGCGCAGGACGCCGCGCAGGGCAAGCTTGCGGAGGGCGCCTTCACGGCGCGCGTATTGGTCGAAATGGCGCGCGCCCATGACATCGAACTGCCGATCTCCGAGGCGGTCGACGCCATTCTGTCGGAGCGCCTGAGCGTCGACGGCGCGATCGAAGCCCTCCTGATGCGTCCGCTTAAAGCCGAAGACTGAACGCGCCGCGCAGGCGGCGGAGTTTGCTATTTCGAATCCAGAATCTCGCGAATCTTCATAGCGAGCTGTTCCAGAGTGAACGGCTTCGTGAGCAGCTTGACGCCAGCGTCGAGAACGCCATTGTGCACGATCGCGTTGCGCGTATAGCCGGTCACGAAAAGAACGCGGAGATTATGTCGCCGAAACACCGCCTCCCGCGCCAACCGTGCGCCGTCCATGTCCGGCATGACGACGTCAGTCAGCATTAGAGCGATGTCGGCGCGTTGGCGGATGATGTCGATCGCCGCATGTCCGTTCTCGGCCACCAAAACGGAATACCCCAATTCCCGTACGCCTTGCGCGGTCACGCGGCGCGCCATGTCATCGTCCTCGACGATGAGCACCAGTTCTTCCGGCTTCCCGAACGGCAGTTCGATCGGCTTCGACGGCGGCGGCGACGCGACGGCCGCCGTTTCGACGCGAGCGAAGCGCGGAAGGTAGAGCTTGACGCAGGTGCCGCGGCCCGTTTCGGAATAGATCTTGACGTGGCCGCCCGACTGTTTGACGAAGCCATGGACCTGCGAAAGGCCCAGTCCCGTGCCCTGACCTGCGGGCTTCGTCGTGAAGAACGGATCGAAGGCCTGCGCCACGACCTCGGGCTGCATGCCCTGTCCGGTGTCGGTGACGGCGATCATGACATATTGGCCAGGCTGAACGCCCGCGTTCTCGGCGGCGTAGGCGTCGTCCAGATAGCAATTCGCCGTCTCGATCGTGAGCTTGCCGCCGTTGGGCATCGCGTCGCGCGCATTGACGGCGAGATTGACGACGGCGCTTTCCAATTCGTTCTGATCGATTTTCGTCGTCCAGAGCCCGCCGGCAAGGACAGTTTCGAGTTCGATCCTTACGCCAAGCGCGCGGCGCACCATGTCGGATATGCTGGCGACGAATTTGTTGGGATCGAGAGGTCGCGGCGACAAGGGCTGGCGCCGCGAAAAGGCCAGCAGCCTGCGAACCATCGCGGCGGCGCGATCGGCGCCGTCCATCGCCGAATCGATCAGTTGCGCATACTCGCCGTCTGCGCCGGCAAGCTTTCGCTTCAGCAGATGGAGACTGGCGACGATGACGCCCAGCATATTGTTGAAGTCGTGCGCGATGCCGCCGGTCAGGTGACCGATCGCTTCGAGCTTTTGCGCCTGCCGCAACTGCGATTCGAGCGATTCGCGGCGCGTCGTTTCGGAGATCAACTGGTCGTAGGCTGACTTTAGCGAGTCGCGCGAGGTCTCTAGCGCATGCATCTGCCTTTGCGCGTTGAGCAGCGAGAATGCGCCAAGCGCGAGAACGATGCCTCCCAGCGCCCAGACGGCCGCGTCGAACTGGGCGCCGGCGGCGTGGAGGTCGCGCTCGCGCGCATCGAGCAGGCTTTGCTCGCTTTCGTTCATGGTGTTGATAATGACGCGGAGCCGGTCCATCAGCGCCTTGCCGCGCCCGGATTTGATGAGCTGAACGGCCTTGTCGACTTGCCCCCCGCGCGCGTCGGCGATCGCCTCATCGATAATCGCGAGCCTTTCGCCGAGCAGCGGCCGCATTTCGGCGATCGCCTCAAGCTGCTTCGGATTGTCTCTTATGCGCTCGGAAAGTCCGTCGAGAAGCGAGGTTAAGCTGCGCGCCGCTTCGTTGCAGGCGTCGAGATAGCGTTCGTCCTTAGTGATGATAAACCCGCGCTGACCGCTCTCGGCAGCCTGCAGCAATCCATAAAGCTGATAAAGATCGCTTTGCACCTGGATCGTATGGCGCAACCATGAGCTCGCTGCGCGGCGCTGGAATTCAGCGTGCACGGCGATATATCCGGCAAGCGCCAGTACGGCGAAGCCCAACGCGATTCCAAATAGTCCGGAAGCGACGAATTTGCGTGACGGAGACATGCTGTTCCGGCGACGGTATGAACGCGTGCGTCAGTCTACGACGCGCGCGACATTTGCGAAAGGTCAGGGAACCTGTCGCACCGCGCCCTTCGCCGCGCTCGTCGTCATTGACGCGTAGGCGCGCAGCGCCGTCGTGATTTTTCGCGGCCGGGGCTGCGCCGGCGCGAAGCCCTTGGCCGCCTGTTCGGCGCGCCGCGCCGCCAATTCCTCGTCGCTCACCGCGAGCGTGATCCTGCGCGACGGGATGTCGATTTCGATCCGGTCGCCGTCTTTCACCAAAGCGATGGCGCCGCCTTCCGCGGCCTCGGGCGACACATGGCCGATCGAAAGCCCGGCGGTGCCGCCAGAAAATCGCCCGTCGGTGACCAGCGCGCAGGCTTTGCCCAGTCCTTTCGATTTGATGTAGCTCGTCGGATAGAGCATTTCCTGCATTCCAGGGCCGCCGCGCGGGCCCTCGTAGCGGATCACCACCACGTCGCCTTCCTTCACCTCGCCGGTGAGGATGCCCGAAACCGCCGCGTCCTGGCTCTCGAAGACTTTCGCCGGGCCCGAAAATTGCAGGATCGATTCATCGACGCCCGCCGTCTTCACGATGCAGCCGTCCTCGGCGAGATTGCCGTAAAGGACCGCAAGGCCGCCATCCTTCGAGAAGGCGTGCGCCGCGTCGCGTATCGCGCCCTTCTCGCGATCAACGTCGAGCGCCTTGTATCGGCGCTCCTGACTAAAGGCGATTTGCGTCGGCACGCCGCCGGGCGCGGCGCGAAAGAAGGTGCGCGCGGTCTCGCTTTGCGTCACCGCGATGTCCCAGCGCGCCACAGCGTCGCTGACCGAGGGACTGTGGACGGTCGGCAAATCGCCATGCAACAGGCCGGCGCGCATCAGCTCGCCGAGGATGGCGATGACGCCGCCGGCGCGATGCACGTCTTCAAGATGGACGTCGGGCGCGGAGGGCGCGACCTTGCACAGCACCGGCACGCGCCGCGACAGCCGGTCGATGTCGGCCATGGTGAAATCGACCTCGGCCTCATGGGCCGCCGCGAGAAGATGCAGCACGGTGTTGGTGGAGCCGCCCATCGCGATGTCGAGCGTAATGGCGTTCTCAAACGCTTCGAAGCTCGCGATCGAACGCGGCAGGACGCTTTCGTCGTCCTGCTCATAGTAGCGCCGCGCGAGATCGACGATGAGATGTCCGGCCTCGACGAACAGGCGTCGACGATCAACATGGGTGGCGAGAGTCGATCCGTTTCCGGGCAGCGACAGGCCCAACGCCTCGGTCAGACAGTTCATGCTGTTCGCGGTGAACATGCCCGAGCATGACCCGCAGGTCGGACAGGCGGAGCGCTCGATCGTCGCGACGTCCGCTTCGCTGACCGTGTCGTCGGCGCCGGCGATAATCGCGTCGACAAGATCAAGCGCGTGCTCTTTGCCGGCGAGCACGACCTTGCCGGCCTCCATCGGACCGCCGGAAACGAACACGGCCGGAATATTGAGACGCAAGGCCGCCATCAGCATGCCCGGCGTGATCTTGTCGCAATTGGAGATGCAGACCAGCGCGTCGGCGCAATGCGCATTGACCATATATTCGACGCTGTCGGCGATGAGATCGCGCGAGGGCAGGGAATAGAGCATCCCGTCATGGCCCATGGCGATTCCGTCGTCGATCGCGATGGTGTCGAACTCCTTTGCGACGCCGCCCGCCTTTTCGATCTCGCGGGCGACGAGCTGGCCGAGATCCTTCAGATGGACATGGCCCGGCACGAATTGGGTAAAGGAATTGGCGACGGCGATGATCGGCTTGCCGAAGTCCTCCTCCTTCATGCCCGTCGCGCGCCACAGGCCGCGCGCGCCCGCCATGTTGCGGCCGTGGGTCGTCGTGCGGGAGCGCAACGGCGGCATGGCGGTTCTCCTTGCTTCTCTGGCGGCGCGAATGCTTCGAGGATGACCTATCTTAAGGCGCGATGGGTCGCAATGGCGAGACGGAGGCGCTCGGCGTTTCTCGAAGCTGGTGGATACTTTAAATTTTTCGGAGGTTGTGCGAGATTTGCGCGGACGAAAGTCTTCCGATGCTTGCCTTTTCATGTAATCGATAAGGAAAACAGACATGTACGCTCCTTTAATCTTAAGGATCGCGCTGGCGATTTCGGCGTTGATCCTCGTCGCTCCAATCACGGCCCAGGCTCAGGCGACGCGCACCTGGGTCTCGGGCGTCGGCGATGACGCAAATCCCTGCAGCCGCACCGCGCCTTGCAAGACTTTCGCGGGCGCGATCTCGAAGACGGCGGCGGCGGGAGAGATCAATACGCTCGATCCGGGCGCTTTCGGCGCGGTCACTATCACCAAGGCGATCACCATCCGTTCGGACAGCTTAGAGGCGGGCATTCTGGCGGCGGGAACGAACGGCGTCGTCGTCAACGCCGGCGCGACGGATACGGTGATATTGGAGGGCCTCGATATCGAAGGTCTCGGCACGGGCCTCGACGGCGTGAAAGTGCTCGCCGGCCAGTTCATTTACGTCAACCGCTGCGCGATCCGCCGTTTCACCGGCCATGGCGTGAACATGACGAGCAGCACGGCCAATGCGCGTCTCTTCATCAAGGACTCGCTGATCCTTCGCAACAATGTCGGCGTCAATGTGCAGGGCAATGGCGTCAACAATGTCGCAACGATCCTCGGCACGGTGATCGACGGAAATACGACGACAGGCGTGCAATCGACGAATGCGGGCAATATCGTCGCATTCGTGAACAGCGCGGTGAACGGCAATGCGACGGCGCTGAGCTTCACAGGCGGCGCGTCGTCTTTCTCGTTCGGGCCGAGCAATGTGGTCACAGGCCCCGGATCTACCTTCACCACCACCAATCCGTTCAAGTGATCGGCGCGCGGGCTTAACGATGTTGCGCGAACCCGCGCGCGCTCAGTTTCGGCGATCGTCTAAACCTTGCGACGCGCATTCGAACAGAAATATCGACTGAACGAAGTCCGGCGCCTCGTTGTAGGGCAATGCCTGTTGAAGACGCCATCCACGCCGTTCGGCGATCTCTATGAGGTCCGCGCTTGAGTAATCATTGAGCCAACCACGCTCCCTGCGGATGGCGACGACCTCCGCCTGCATCTCGCGGACCGCGCAATAGCTCAGCAGAACGCGTTGGCAAGTAGCGAATATCTTGGCGAGAGCGGCCTCCGGCGCGTGCAGATATTCAAGCACGCCGAGCATGACGACGAAGTCGAAAGTTCCGGACGGTAGCGGATCGAGTTCGACGTCAAGCGGCGCCGTCGCTTCGTCGAGCGGTACGAGGTCTGCGCCCAAGTAGTCGCACCGCCCTGCGACGAGCGCGCGAAAAGCTCCGAGCCCCACCCCGATTTCCAGAATTGATGCGCGGTCCGGCACGAGCGTCGCCGCGAGTTCGGCGCGCGACGCCCAGAAATCCCGATATTCGTCGCGGTCGCCCCAGCGGTGGCGATCTCCGCCGGAGTTCGAACATTTTACCTTGGTCGCCGCGCGCTTGTCCTCGCTCATTAGATAGGCACGGGCGACGGTTCAGTGATCGGTCCGAGTGAGCGCGCGGCTTCCAGGCCGAGTGCGCGGAGCTTCTCGACGAGTCGGTCGACGATCGCCAGCTTGATGGCGCCGACGTCCGGCGGCGGCGCGCTCCAATCGATCTCCTCGATCTGATCGAACCTCCAGATTGGTATGATGTCGCTCAGCGAAGAGAAGCGCTCGCGGTCCGAAGCGTGGCCTTCCGGCGTGTTGATCGGGAAGATCATGACGACGGGAATGCCCATCGCCAGCGCCGGAAGCGCGCAGTGGAGAAGCGAGGTCACGAGGAGCCGCGCCCGATCGCGATACATCTGCAGCAATTGCCTCGCGCGTTGCATATTGCGCTCGAAGTCGGTGTCTCCGCTGTAATGGAGAATGGAAGTGAACGGACCGAGCGTCGCCGAAAGCGCCGTCGCGAGACGCTCGTCCCTCGACACGACGAAAACCTCCGTTTGCGCCTTCGACGGCAGGCGACGCGGAAGAGATAGCGACAGACAATGGCTGACGAATGTCTCGACGTCATGCGCGCCGAGCAGTTCGGCCGTGTGGCGATCCCGGCAACCGATCGGCTGATGCGCCCGGAAATAGGCGAGGCTCTTCTCCGACAGCAGCGACGGGCTCTGGAACAGGCGAATGTGGAAGCCGAGAAAGATCGGGACGAGAGCAGGGTGGGGCGGCCATTCGTCGCTGTCCCGCTTGAACCAGCCGTGCATCAGCACGACCCGCTCGCGATCCAGACCCGGCGCGGTGGCCAATTCGAAGTCGCGGTCGAAGCGTGGGCCAGGGAAAAAGCCAAAGCGATCGAGAAGCGCGTCAGCGGCGAGAATTTGTACGTGGTCTCCGAGATTTTCCGTCGACACGGAGAGCGATGCGAAGGCCGGCGAGCGGGCGCGGTTGTTCGACGCGCGCGGCTCAGGCGCTTCGTCCTGATCGCGACGAGAGCCGATCAAGCGGCGCAGGAGCGAGTTGGGGCCTGCGGCATCGGCGTCGCATCGATGGGTGAGCTTGAAGCAGGGAGTCGCATCGCTATCGAGGTCGATGGACGGTCCCGCCGGAGTCGCCAATCCTGAAAATAGAATTTTGTGTGGCTCGTCTGCGGAAATCTTAGGTACGGCCTGCCATGTCTCGCCGATTGTGGGGTCCGCCTCGCAAACCGACTGGAACAGCCGATGCACCCAGAAATAATGGTCGGCTTGGGTCCGAGCATCCCAATAGTCGTGGACGGCCCGAGCCCAGGCGGCGATGACCGGGCTTCCCGGTTCGGCGGCGAGAAACCAGGTCGACAGCCAGCGATCCGGCCCGGGCCGATCGAATGCGAAAAAGCCTTCCCCGAACACGAACGGCAGCCAGTCGTCGAGCGGACGACGGCAATAAAGCGTCGCATCGGCCCAGACGCCTCCGTATTCGTGCAAAAGCGAAATGCGCAAAATGTCCGACAGCGATGCCGCCGTGACACGCCGCGAGGTGAGGTCGAATTCCGCGAGCGCCGGCGCGTAATGCAGCGCCGTCGACGCATCGAGACAGCGAACCTGCCATCCAGGGTTGAGGTCGCGCCAACTGCGAATGCATGCGCGCACGATTTCGGGCGCTCGATCCTCTCCTTGAAACCAACACATCCAAACGATCTTGCGCAAGCAATCCTCACCCGCCGCAACGCCCGGCCCGAAATATGGGCGAGCGTGCATGTTCGGCCGAGGGTCGTCAAGCGGCGGACATACCGCAACTCGACCCCGGTCGCGCGCATGCGACGAAGTCGCACCGTAGGTCGAAAGGCGCGATAACATGATGATGGTCGCGCCGGCGTCGGCGAGGGCCGCCTCCAACCGTTCAAGCCGCAGCGCCCAATCGTCGCGATCGACGTCGATCCCTCAGTCCCGAAAGCGTCCCCCAGTCCTCGCTCGAGCCGCCGCGCTAGCGGCTCGAAATTCGAACGCCAGCGGTTCGCGTGCATTTCGTCCAAATAGGATGAAGATTCGCTCGGCGCGGGGAGGTCGGGGATGAAAGCGATAGCGGCCAGCGGATCCCGACGGCGGCCGGGACCGCTCGTCTGAAACGCCCAAAGCGGCGGCCGTCCTTAAGCTCGCCACGCCGGGCGGCCCGCCATTCGGCCTCCGCCGTGAAAACGCGGAAACGCTGGTTGGCGCCGTGGCGAGCAGCAAGCCGTGGCCGCGACCGCGGCGCGGGCTGAACAGCTGTGGCGCCGCGCTTCAGGCGATCAAGCGGCGCGGCGCTCGGCCGAGGTCAACAACTGGTTGACGCAATCGCGAACGGCGTTGATCGAAGCAAAGCTTTGCCGACGCAGCATGGCGACGGGAAATTCTATATCGAAGGCTTCTTCGAGCGCGAGCATCGTGCGGATCGCGGCGAAAGGCGTCAGCCCGGCGCCGTAAAGATCGTCGAAATCCGACAATTGCGCCACCGGCATATGCAGACGGCCGTGCTCTTGCAACAGACGGCGTATGGTATCCATCATCGGTTCCAGCTCCCGGAGCTCCACGGCTAAAAGCGCGGAGCCTCAGCGATGTTGGCGCGATAAGCGCGGTTGGTTCCTAACAATCGCAACTAGTGCGCAAAGGATTCGCCCGCCTCGCCTGAACGCAGGATGAATTTGCCGGATACGCCTCGCGTTTTGGCTGACAAAGGGTTAATTCAATACGCTGCCGCGCGCTCTGCTGTGGCCGTTTCTGTTTATTCACGCTATGTTAGCCGAGATGCGAATCCTGTGGCTTCTTCCCCTGACGATCGGCGCCTTTTTGGCGATTTCGCCCGTGCTGCGGGCGGCGGCCGAGGGGTCGGGACCGCCGTCGATCGAATCATTCGTACAGGATGGCGAGAACTTCCTGTTCATTCCCGGCATCGGACGCATTCCGCTGCCGCCCGGGTCCCGTGCGCTGGGTCCGGGGCAGGGAGGAGGCGAATTGGCGCCCGAGCGGCGCGCGCCCGTGGCCGCGCCGCCTGTCCCCAAAGACCCCGTCGAACGGCGAGCGGAAGAGATGGCGCGGCTCTATCTGCGCCTGGAGCAGGCCGAGGATGAACGCGAGGCGAAGAGCGTCGCGGCGGCGATCGTCAGCCGCTGGTCGCGCTCGGAGTCCGACACCGCCAATTTGCTTGCCGCGCGCGCGCTTGCGGCGGAGGCCGCCGGCGCGCCGGCGCTCGCTCTGCGCCTCGTCGATTATGTCGTCGCGCTCTCGCCGCAATGGTCCGAAGCCTATGTGCTGCGGGCGAAAATGCGGGCGACTCAGGGCGACGACGGCGGCGCGATCGCCGACCTCGAAACCGCGGCGACGCTCGAGCCCAAACGTTTCGACGCGTTCGCCGCTCTCGGCGCGCTGAAGGAAAAGTCCGGCGACAAGAAGGGCGCGCTCGCCGCCTATCGAAAGTCGCTCGAAATTTCGCCCCAGCAGGATTCGCTCCGCAAAATCGAGGAGCGTCTGCACACTGAAGTCGACGGGCGCGATATCTGACGCTGCGCGGGGAGTGGGATGACGACCGACAATCAGGACGCCGCTGCGATTGCGCCGGAAGCTCTGGAGCAGCTCTTTACCCGCGCGCGGACCCATAACGGCTGGCTCGACAAGGAGGCGCCGGACAGCCTGCTCGAACGCGCCGTAGACTATGCGAAATGGGGTCCGACGAGCGCCAATTGTTCGCCGATGCGCGTCGTCTTCGTGCGCTCGGCCGAGGCCAAGGCCCGGCTCGCGCCGGCGCTCTCGGACGCCAACCGCCCCAAGACCATGGCCGCGCCGGCAACCGCGATCGTCGCCTATGATCTTGATTTTCCGAACCATCTGCCGCGTCTATATCCGGCGACCGACGCGCGCTCCTGGTTCGTCGGCAATGAGGCCCTCATCGAAGAGACGGCCTTTCGCAACGGATCGCTCCAGGGCGCCTATCTTCTGCTCGCGCTTCGCGCGGTGGGTCTCGATTGCGGGCCGATGAGCGGGTTCGACAAGGCCAAGGTCGACGCGGAATTCTTCCAAGGAACCAGGATAAAATCGAATTTCCTGATCAACATCGGCTATGGTGATCCGGCAAGGCTCTATCCTCGCGGCCCGCGGCTCGACTTCGAGGAGATTGCAAGCATTCTCTAGGAGGCCACCGGATGACTCTGCGAATTATTCCGCAACGTTTCTCCCCGCACGCTCAGGGCCTGCTGCGCATCGCGGCCGCCCTGCTGTTTTTGCAGCACGGAACGGCCAAGCTCTTCGGCGTCCCGCATGTCGCGATGTTTGACGGGCTGCAACTGATTTCGCTCCTGGGCGCAGCCGGGATCATCGAATTGGTCGGCGGCGCGCTGCTGCTGCTCGGCCTGTTCACCCGGCCGGTCGCCTTTATCCTTTCGGGCCAAATGGCTGTGGCCTATTTCCTGTTTCACGCCGGGAAGGCGTTCTGGCCGATCCTCAACAACGGAGAACTCGCCGCGCTCTATTGTTTCGTTTTCCTGTTCTTCGCGGCGGCGGGCCCCGGGGCCTTCGCGCTCGACCGCGAGTGACCCCGCCGCCCAGGCGCCGCTGCGGACGTCGCGCGCTCGTCTATTGACATTGGACGCCGGGGACATATTCCCTTGCGTTATGTCCGAGACAGCTGTCACCGCGAAGCGACGGTCCCAAGCGCTGGCGCTGCCCAATCTGCTGACCTATGGCCGAGTGGTCGCCGTTCCGGTGGTCGCGGGCCTGCTTCTGGGCTTCACCGAACATTGGGCGCGGTGGACGGCGCTGGGGATATTCGTTGCGGCCGCCGTGACCGATTTTCTCGACGGCTATTTCGCGAGGATCTGGCAGCAGCACTCGCGCTTGGGTCGGATGCTCGATCCGATCGCCGACAAGCTGCTGGTGGCGACGACGCTGATGGCGCTCGTCGCCGACCAGACGCTCGCCGGCTGGACGATCTGGGCGGCGATCATCATTCTGTGCCGCGAAATCCTGGTCTCGGGTCTGCGGGAACATCTGGCCGAGCTCAAGGTTCGGCTGCCGGTCTCGGCGATCGCTAAGTGGAAAACCGCGGCGCAACTGGTGGCGCTCGGATTCCTGATCGCCGGCCCGGCGGGCGAAATCGTCCTTCCCGGCACGGTCAAGATCGGCGCGTCGCTGCTGTGGGCGGCGGCGATCCTGACGCTTTACACCGGCTTCGACTATCTACAGTCGGCATGGGATCATTTCGGGGAAGACGGGCCGGGATGAGGGCGCTGTATTTCGCTTGGGTGCGCGAACGCATCGGTCTGGCCGAAGAGGAGATTGCGCCGCCGGGCGAGGTCGCCACGGTGCGCCAGCTGATCGAATGGCTGTCCGCGCGCGGCGACGGCTATGCCGCCGCCTTCGCCAATCCGGCGACGATCCGCGCGGCGGTCGACAAGAGCCACGCGGCGCCCGACGCGCCGATCGGCGCCGCCCGCGAGATCGCCTTCTTCCCGCCGATGACCGGGGGCTGAGATGGCGCCGCGGCCCGCGCCCTCCGTGCGCGTGCAGGCTGAGGATTTCGATCCCGGGCGCGAACAGGCGCTGCTGACCGAAGGACGGCGGGACATCGGCGCGCTCGTCAGCTTTGTCGGCCTGTGCAGGGACGAGGACGGCGCGCTCGAATCTCTGGAGCTCGAACATTATCCGGGCATGGCCGAATCCGAGATCGCGCGGGTCGCGGATCAGGCGCTCGAGCGATGGCCCTTGCAGGGGCTCACCATCATCCATCGCTTCGGCCGAATCCTGGCCGGCGAACGGATCGTTCTGGTGATCGCGGCGGCGCGCAGTCGCGCCGACGCCTTCGCCGCGGCTGAGTTTCTGATGGACTATCTCAAGACCCGCGCCCCTTTCTGGAAAAAGGAGCGCCGCGCCGACGGCGCCGCCGGCGACTGGGTCGAGGCGAAATCGGACGACGACAACGCCGCGGAACGGTGGGGTTAGATCAACTGCTGCGGCGCGATGAAATGCACCAGCCATCCGTGCAGCGCGACGGTCGCGACGGCGAGAAAAAGCGTCGCGAGGGTGAAGACGTCGAGATTTTCCTTGGGCACGCGCATCATGGTCGGCAGGCCGACGGAATAGACATAGATTCCATAGAAGCCGAGCACGTCCAGCCAGCGTAGGCCGGGAATCAAGCCAAAGAGAGAGACGAGCCAGACCGGCGTGAAGGAATAGGCGGTCAGCATCAGGGCGCGGCGATCGTCGGTCTTTCCTTCGAAATGCGGCGCGATCGCCGATATCACGAAGGCGACCAAAAAGAAGGCCGGGAGGCTGAGCAGATATTGAACCAAAGCGCGATAGAGCCCGCCCGTAAACGTCGGGTGCACGAGTCCCTGCGCGCCGTAGGAGAAGCCGAAAAGCCACGAACCGAAGAAGCTCGCGAAGGGCGGGAGAAGGGCCAGTATGGCGATATAATTGCGATAGAGAGCGAAGACCGACGTATCCTCTTGCGAAATCTGCGCCCATTCGGTCTGAGGCGTCAGAATTAAGCCCTTGATCCGCGACAGCAAACTCATTCCCGTCTCCATTGATTCGCCGCAAGCGTCAAATAATCGGAGCGGGCTTGCGGGCGCTAGGCGCTCCATGCGAGGGAGAATGCGGCCACTGCGGCCGGTTTGGTGATCGATGGCGCAACCTAACGCGACGGGCCGCATGAGAAAACTTCTGGAATATTTTTGGCCGACGGTCGGCCTTATCGCCGTCGTCGCCTCCTTCTTCCTTCTCTATCGCGAATTTAGGGGGGAGTCGGTCGGCGTCGAGGTTTGGGCCAATCTGAAGGCGATACCGACGAGCCATTATTTCTTCGCCGGCCTGTCGACGCTCGTCGCCTATGCGGCGCTCGCCTGGTACGATCGCATCGCGCTGCTGCATCTGGGCGTCAAACATATCAACTGGCTGTTCATTTCGGTCTGCTCGTTTACGACCTACGCCCTGTCGCACAATATCGGCGCGAGCGTGTTCTCCGGCGCGATGGTGCGCTATCGCGCCTATTCGACGAAGGGGCTGACCGCGACGCAGGTCGCGACCCTGGTGGTGCTGTGTTCTTATACGTTCGGCTTCGGCAATGTGCTGCTCGCCGGGCTGTTGCTCACCTATGACCCCGCGCTGATGCAGCGGCTGTCCGGCTTCCTGCCCGACATTGTGACAAACCCCAACACCGCGCGCGTCGTCGGTCTCGCCTGTCTGGCCTTCGTCGTTCTCTACATCAGCGGATCGCTGATGCATTTCCGGGCGATCCATCTCTTCGGGCGCTTCGAGATTCTCTATCCGCGGCCGGCCATCATGCTGCGCCAGCTCTTCGCCGCGCCATTGGAGCTCATCGGCGCGGCCGGCATCATCTATTTCGCCCTGCCGGAGCAGGGCAACCCCGGCTATTTCGTCGTGCTGGGCGCCTTTCTCCTATCCTTCTCGGCGGCCCTGGTGTCGCATGCGCCGGGCGGGCTCGGCATTTTCGAACTGCTGTTCATCAATGTGATGCCCGATGTGCCGCGGCTGAAGGTTTTGGCTGCGCTGCTCGTCTGGCGGCTCTTCTATCTCATCATCCCTTTGCTGATCGCGCTTGTCGTCGTTGCGCTTTTCGAGCGCAAAAAACTCGTCGAGCGCTGGCGGGGGATAGAACAGCAGCCGCAGAAGCGATAAGCGCGGCCTTCATTGCCGGCGTCGCGAATGGATGGGAATCTGTCGCCGCGCTACATGCGATATTGCTGGAGACGCGTCGTTCGAAGCCCCGCAAGCCCGTGCTGGTCGATCGACATTTGCCAGCTCAGGAACTCGTCCACCGTCAGCGTGTAGCGACTGCAGGCCTCGTCGAGCGAAAGCAGGCCGCCGCGCACCGCCGCCACCACTTCCGCCTTGCGCCGAATTACCCAGCGCTTGGTCGAAGCGGGAGGTAAATCCGCAATGGTCAGCGGACTGCCATCGGGGCCGATGACATATTTGACACGGGGACGGTGCGTCTCGGTCATCTCACTCACTCGCTACTCAAACAGCCATGTAGTAGCGATCCTTATAAAGCCGCTGCTTTAAGAATTGCCTAAACCAATAGCTTCCATAAGCAATGGAAAATAAACCAAATTTTAGGAAGACGCCGCGGGCGGGAGACTTGGCGCGCCGCCGCTTGACTCGCCATTGCCGCAATCGACGTCCGAATTTGCCGAGTTTTGCTTATGTCACGCCTTTTTTGGCGTAGTGGTCAGGTTTAGGAATCGGAACGGCAAGGTCTTTGATTTTGGCAAAGCTCCAAAAACGTGTCGTTAACTGTGTCACTCTTTCGGGCGAAAACGTGACGAGCGTGAGCGGAAGCGCGCCGCCTCAAGCCAATTCGGTCGGCGCATGATCTGCATCGGGGTGATTCTCGCCGGCGGACGGGCGCGGCGCATGGGCGGGGGCGACAAGCCGCTCATCGAGATCGCCGGCCGACCGATCCTTCAGCATGTGATCGATCGGTTGGCGCCGCAATGCGCGGCGCTGGCGATCAACGCGAACGGCGATCCGGCGCGCTTTTCGGCGTTTGGCCTGCCGCTCGTCGCCGACAGCGTCGAAGAATTCGCCGGACCGCTGGCCGGCGTTCTCGCGGGAATGGACTTTGCCGCCG
Source organism: Methylocystis sp. (assembly GCA_051061375.1). Taxonomy (GTDB): domain Bacteria; phylum Pseudomonadota; class Alphaproteobacteria; order Rhizobiales; family Beijerinckiaceae; genus Methylocystis. The sequence goes on from JBPFDW010000031.1 coordinate 54,189, forward strand.
AAAGCGGCGCGTCCGATGTGCTCAGCGCGCCGGGCGACACGCCCTTCCTGCCCGCCGATCTCCTGTCGCGGCTCCAAGCCGCCCGAGAGGGCGCCGGCGCGCGCATCGCCGTCGCCGCATCGAACGGGCGAATCCATCACGCCGTGGCGCTCTGGCCGGTCGCGCTGCGTGACGAGCTGCGGCGCGCGCTCGCCGAGCAAGGCGAGCGCAGGGTTTCAGCCTTCATCGGACGCTTTGCCAGTGTCGTCGTCGACTGGCCGTCCGAGCCTTACGACCCCTTCTTCAATGTGAACAGGCCGGAGGATCTGGCGTGCGCCGCCGCGATAGCCAAGGAGAGATCGCGCGGCTAGATTGACGCGCGACGACGCCTTGGGGGACCGACGTTGGCCATGAGCGCGCAAGCGAAAAAGAGTCTAAAAGAGAAAGTCGAAGAGGAAGCAAAGGCCTTCCTTCCCGTCTTCCTATACGTATGGTTCCTGCTCGCCGTGCTCGGCGTGCATAAGTCAATTGTCCTGTCTCAGGCGCATATCGTGCAGCATCAGGGTTTCGCCGTCGTCAAGGCGCTCGCCTTCGCCAAGGTCGTGTTTATCGCCAACAAGTTCGGGGTCTGGCGCGTCTTCGACAAAATGCCGCTGATCGTCCCCATACTGGCCAAGTCCTTTCTCTTCGGCGTGCTGCTCATCGACATGGACATGATTGAGCAGACGCTGCTTGAGCATTTCTGGCCGGCCCATGCCGACCATGACGGCGTGAACCTTTACGATTTTCGCACCTTGCTTTCGGTCGGACTCGTCACCTTCTCCGCGCTGGTCCCCTTCTTCGGCTATCGCGAATTCGCCAAGCTGGTCGGAGAAAGAGAACTGCAGAACGCGCTCTTCGTGCGTCGCGAGACTTTCGTGCCGCGGCGCGAGGCCGAACGCGCAGTCGCCCCGGCGCCCGCGGAAACCGTCGACAGCTAAACGAAGCCCGGATCGACCTCGACGGCGCTTTCGAGCCAAGCGGGAGTCGGCAGGTTCTGACTGCGCAGAAAGGCGGGGTTGAACAGCTTCGAGGCGTATCGGGCGCCGCCGTCGCAGAGCACGGTGACGATCGTGTTGCCGGGCCCCATGTCGCGGGCGAGGCGGATCGCGCCCGCCACATTGATTCCGGACGAGCCGCCGAGCAGCAGGCCTTCCTGTTCGGCCAGATCGAAGACGACGCGCAGCGCCTCGTCGTCGGGTATGCGATAGGCGACGTCGACCGGAGCGCCTTCGAGATTGGCGGTGATCCGGCCCTGGCCGATCCCTTCGGTGATCGACGAGCCTTCGGCCTTCAGTTCGCCGGTGGTGTAATAGGCATAGAGCGCCGCCCCGAACGGATCGGCGAGCCCGATCTTCACGTCCGGATTTCGCTCCTTGAGCGCCATGCCGACGCCGGCGAGCGTGCCGCCGGTGCCGCAGGCGCAGATGAACGCGTCGACCGCGCCGTCGAGCGCTTCGTAGATTTCGGGGCCGGTAGTGGTGAGATGGGCGACGCGGTTGGCGACATTGTCGAACTGGTTGGCCCAGACGGCGCCGTTCGGCTCTTCCCTGGCGAGACGCTCGGCGAGCCGCCCCGACAGCTTCACGTAATTATTGGGATTGGCGTAGGGAACCGCCGGCACTTCGACGAGCTGCGCGCCCTGCAGGCGCAACATGTCCTTCTTTTCCTGGCTCTGGGTGTCGGGAATGACTATCACCGTGCGAAAGCCCATCGCATTGGCGACGAGCGCGAGGCCGATGCCGGTATTGCCGGCGGTGCCTTCGACGATCGTTCCGCGCGGCCTCAACAATCCCTTCGCGCAGGCGTCTTCGACGATCGACAGCGCGGCGCGGTCCTTCACCGAGCCGCCGGGATTCATGAATTCGGCCTTGCCGAGGATGCGGCAGGCGGTCGCCTTCGAGGCGGCGCGCAATTCGATGAGCGGGGTGCGCCCGATGGCTTCGATAACGCTGGAGGCGATGGTCATTCAAAAATCCCGGTAGGCGGCGAATCGTTCCTAACCGACCGGCGCCTCCCTCTCAAAGGCGAAAATCGCGCCATGCCGCGCGCGCTCGCCGGGCGCCAGCAGTCTCATCGAAGGCTTTTCGTTGAGATCGCCGCAAAAATCCTCGGGGTCGCCATGGCCCGTCCAAGGCTCTATGCAGAGATAGGGGGCGGGCGGCAGCGTCCAGAATCCGACATGAGGGAAGTCCTCCAGCGTCACTGAAAGACGCGCGCCTTCGCCATTGTCGAACACGAGACCATGGCTCGCGAGATTGAGAAAGCACAGCGCGTCGCGCGTGAACATCGACGGTTCGAGCGGCAGCCGCCGGCCGACGAGCGGGGTTTTGCGGATCGGCTTCGAGAACAGGCCGCCTTGTCCGATGATTGGAACGTCGGGGCTCTCCGCTTCCTCGAAAATGATCGCATGCGGCGAGGAGGAGCCCGCGAGCGGCCAGCGAAAGGCGGGATGCAGGCCGCAGGCGTAGGGCAGGGGCCGCGAGTCGATATTGGCGACGATCAGACTGTTTTCGAGCGCGCCGGCGTGGAGCCGGAATTCCACTTCGAGACGGAAGGCGAAAGGATAGAGCGCGCGGGTCTCGTCGTCGTCGACGAGCGCAAGGCGCAGATAGTCGTCGCGGCGCTCGGCGATGTCGAAGCGCTTTTTCCAGGCGAAACCGTGGAGCGCCAGCGGATAGTCTCGGCCGTCGACGCGCACGCTCCCATCGCGCGTCCATCCGACGACGGGAAACAGAACTGGCGCGGTCTGATCCCAGATATCGGGGTCCTTCGCCCAGATCATGTCGACGCCCCGCGCGCGCCAGGCCGCAAGCTCCGCGCCGAAGAGCAGAATTTTCGCGCTGTCGCCGGAGAGATGGGTGAGTTCGATCGCGTCGGTCATGCGTCGATCCTATCGCGAGCGGCAAGCCCGAGCGAATGCTTATAGAAACAGCAATCAGCCGCTGCGCCGCTTGAGCGGCGGCGGTCGCCGCAATAATGTCGCGCCGCCATGCCTCCTGCATGTCGAACGCCAATGAGAAGGGCCAATGACGATTAGCGGTCTGGTCGCGAATATCGGCGGCGGGGTCTTCGGGATGGAGTTGACGCTCTTTTTCTCGACATTCACGACCCTTTTGGCGGTGATCAATCCTTTCGAAGTGCTGCCTGTCTTCCTGATGCTCCAGAGCGACAAGAGCGACGAGGAGCGGCACCGCGTCGCCTTGATGGCCTGCCTCTATGCGCTGCTGCTGATCCTGTTCTTTCTTTTCTTTGGCGCCGTGATCTTGAAAATATTCGGCGTCTCGCTCGCCATGGTGCGGGTCGCCGGCGGCATCGTGCTGACGCGAATAGGATTTGAACTGTTCCTGCCGTCGTCGAATGGCGAAAACAGCCTCGCGCCCGTCGGCGCCGACGCCAATATCGCCTTCATGCCGCTGGCGATGCCGCTGATGATCGGTCCCGGCCCAATCGCGACGGTTCTGGGCATGACGGCCACCATCGAGCATTCTTCCCATGAAGGCCTGGCGTTCGGCGCCATCCTCGCCGCGATTCTTCTCGCGGTCGGCGTTACATACGCCTGTCTTCTCTTCGCCACGCGATTAACCAAGACGCTGGGGCCGCACGGAATCGACGCGGCGACCAGAATTGTCGGCTTTTTCGTCTCGGCGATGGGGGTGTCGCTGGTGTTCAGCGGCGTCATCGACGCGCTGCAGTCGCACGGGCTGAGCGGATTGCATTAGCCGACGGGCGTCGCGAGTCTTTGTAGTCAAAGCCCGCGCAAGGTCTCGCCGAGCCGCAGATATATCTCGCGATGGGCGTCGCGCAGGCCGGGCACCCAGGGTTTGAGCTGCGCGCCGATGACCGCGTCGAAATGGTCGAAGCGCTGGCCGATCGCCTTGTCGAGATATTCGTAATACCAGCGCCCCGGCTTGAGTCTTTGGCGTCTGAAGACGCCTTCGCCTCCCACCGGCTCCTGCTGCGCCGTAAATGGAAAACGCTGCGAGATGACGCTCACCGCGCCATCATTGGGGCGCCACTGCGTCAGCGAAAGATCGCCGCCGCCCCAGCCATCGATCGGCGCCCTGGCGAATCGCGCCTCCCGCGCCTGATACAGCGCCGGTTGCCAGAGAACCGGATGGATGGTCGGATCAGGCCGCCAGGTTTTGCCGAAAAAACCCGACGGGCGCGCATGCGTGGCATTGGTCACGAGCGAGAGATAGTAGGTGCCGGGATGCGATCTGAACCTTGCGTTGGCGTTGCGGCAGCCCTGTAGCGTCATGTCGAAGATGAGATTGTCCTCACCGTCGAGAAAACCGCCTGCGTCGAGACGCGCCATCGCCGCCAGCGAATCCGCTTCGCCGTCCGTCCATTGATCGAGATGGAGATCGAAGGGCTTGCGCATCGCGCGCGGCACGCCGGCGGCCATTCCCAGGAAATTGAATGATTCGGCGATCAGCCAGCTCGGTTTGCGTCTGAAACGGCCGTCGGCATGGTCGCATCCGAAACCATAGGGCAGCAAGGAGCCGTTGATCGCGCCGGCGACGCTGATGACCCCTTCGACCCAATCCGCGTTCGTTCCCTGGTCCCAGAAGTCGTCGGCGAGCAGCGCCTGAAGCTGCATGGCGGTTTGGGCGCCGGCGCCATGGCCGATCAGGATCACCGGGTTCTTTTCCGACCAGTCGGGCGCGAAAGGGTTCGCATATTCCCGCGAATGGCGGTCGTGGCGGGCCTCGTTGCTGTGCCGTTCGCCATAGTCGACCCTTCCGCCGCCGATCTGGGCGAAAAGCTCACAGGCCCGGTCGTGAAACGAACTGACCGGACCGACCTTCGCTTCATGGACCGCGAAGGGTTCGCCGATCTGGTCGAGCGCGTCGCCCCAATAGGGAAGTCCGAACTCTCGAGGCCCCCAGCCGAAGAAATCATGCACGAAAATGATGTGCGAGGATTTGAGCGCCATTCTAACGTCCGATATCGATAGAAAATCAAAATGATTCTGCGCTCAAAGAAGCGCGCCGCGACGGTCGAGCGCTGACGTTGAGCATCTCTCGGGAATCGCGCTGCGCGAAAACTTTAGGGGCTTCACCAGGCGAAACGTCTCATCAAAACGTATGGGATGCGAAGAACTCCGATTATGACGCCGCTAATCGACAGCGATGTCAAGTAAATTTCAAGTCGTGTTGTACAAGTCGGCGGAATATTTCGTTTTTTCTCGGGCGCCGCTCCCCGTCGCCAGCGACGGCGCTTGCGTTGCTGGCGGGCGGCGCTTACCCACTGTCGGCGAGGCGGCAATGTCCGATTCGATCTTTTCAGCTTTTCTCGGGGTCGAGCGTTCCGTGCTTGGCCGACGGTGGCGCGGGCGGCTCGACGCCAGAGGCGAGGCGCAGGCGCTCGCGCTGACGCAGGCGCATGGGATCGACGATTTTCTCGCGCGCGTGATCGCCGGACGCGGCGTCACCGTCGCTGACGCCGCCGGCTATCTCGATCCTAAGCTGCGCGACCTCATGCCTGACCCGTCCTTGCTGCGCGACATGGACGCCGCGACCGATCGGCTGGCGCATGCGATCGAGACTGGCGAGCAGATCGCCATTTTCGGCGATTATGACGTCGATGGCGCCTGTTCCTCTGCGCTGCTCGTCGACTATTGGCGCGCGGCCGGCGCGCCGGAGCCGCTGCTGCATATTCCCGACCGGATCGTCGAAGGCTATGGCCCCAATGTCGAAGCGATCCGCGATCTCGCGACGCGCGGCGCGACGCTCCTGGTCACCGTCGACTGCGGAACCACGAGCCATGAGGCTTTCGCCGTTGCGCGCGCGCTCGGCCTCGAGGTGATCGTTCTCGACCATCATCAGGCCCCAGAGGTCTTGCCTGACGCGCTCGTCGTCAATCCCAACCGGCTCGACGATCTTTCGGGGCAGGGCGCGCTCTGCGCCGCGGGAGTCGTCTTTCTGGCGCTCGCCGGCCTCTCGCGGTCGCTGCATGCGCGCGGCTGGTGGCGCGAGGATCGACCCGCGCCCGATCTTCTCGCGGCGCTCGATCTCGTCGCGCTGGCGACGGTCGCCGACGTGGCGCCGCTGGCGCGGCTGAACCGGGCGCTGGTCGCCAAGGGCCTGATGGTGATGGCGGGACGCGCGCGCCCCGGCCTCGCCGCGCTCATCGACGCGGCGCGATTGCACGGGCCGCCGCGCGCCCGCGATCTCGGCTTCGCGCTCGGCCCGCGCATCAACGCCGGCGGTCGGATCGGCGACGCTGGCCTCGGCGCGCGTCTCCTCACTCTCGCCGACGCGGCCGAGGCGCTACGCATCGCTTCGGAACTCGATCGGCTGAACGGCGAACGCCAGATCGTCGAGAAGGCGATTTTGGAGCAGGCGATCGCCCAGGCGGAAGCGCAGTTGGCGAAATCGAACCTGTTGTCCTGTCTCGTCCTCAAGGGCGAGGATTGGCATCCAGGCGTCGTCGGACTGATCGCCTCACGCTTAAAGGACCGCTTTAATATCCCAGTTTTTGTGATTGCTTTTAATGGAGAATATGGAACAGGTTCAGGAAGAAGTTTAAGTGGCGTCGATCTTGGCGCGGCGGTGCGGCGCGCCGTCGATCTGGGATTCGCGGTCAAGGGCGGCGGACACGCCATGGCCGCCGGCGTGACGCTCGCGCGCGATCGGCTCGACGATTTTCGCGTCTTTCTCAATGAGGCCCTCGAAGCTTCCGTCGAGGCCGCCCGGCGCGACGACGCTCTCATCCTCGACGCCGCCCTCTCGGGAAGAGGAGTCAGTCTCGATCTGCTGCGACGGGTCGAAAGGGCGGGGCCGTTCGGACAGGGAAATCCGGAGCCGATGTTCGTTTTGCCGGAGCAGCAGGTCGCATTCGCCCAGATCGTCGGCGCCGATCATGTGCGCGCCCGGCTGCGCTCGCGCGACGGCGCGACGGTCGACGCCATCGCCTTCCGCGCCACGAACTCGCCGCTCGGCGAAGCGCTTCTCAAAGGGGACGGCGCGCCGTTTCATGTCGCGGCAAAGCTGTCCTCCAGCGTATTCCGCGGCATCGAGCGCGTCGAAACGCGAATCATCGATCTCGCGCGCGTTCAATGAAGCAGCGAGAACTGTGGCGCCGGCGCCACAGATTTTTTCAATCTACCCTCGCCAAGGGAGTTAAAGCGCGACTGTCGCATTTTGGTCCCAATTGGACCGCCTCCTGACGCGAGCGTAACTGCGTTTAACGGCAACTTCACACGTCAGCGAGAAACTCCGCGGGTCGCACTCGCGCGACGGCTCTATGTCGCGCCCAAAAAAATGGAGAGGCGTGGACATGCAACGCGTCCTTCAGTGCCGATCGGCGGCGGGTTCTATAAATGATGGCAAGGACCGTCGGGATGCGATCTGTCGGCTTCGAGAATTTTAACTGTGCGCAGCATCGCAAACTCAACCCGAAAATCCTCGCCAGACTGCTCCCTCTTGTCTGCCTTGGCGCGCTCGCCGGTTGCTCGTCCACAGGCGCGCACAGGAGTGCGGGCCTCGGCGGTCTCGGCCAGATCGATCCGCGCTACGGGGTGCGTCCCAGTCCGCGGGTGATCGCCGAGGGCGAAGAAGTGCCGAAAGGCGGCGGCGCCTATATGGTCGGCAAGCCATACAAGATCGCCGGCCGAACTTATTATCCGAGCGAAAAGCCCTATTCGGCGACGGGAACCGCCTCCTGGTACGGCTCGGATTTTCACGGACGCCGCACCGCCAACGGCGAAATATTTGACCGGGCGTCGATATCCGCCGCTCACCCGACCATGCCGCTCCCGAGCTATGCGCGAGTCACCAATCTGCGCAACGACCGTTCGATGGTGGTGCGCGTCAATGATCGCGGGCCCTATCACGGCGGGCGCGTGATGGACGTGTCGCAGCGGGTGGCTCAGGCGCTCGATTTCCATGGCGTCGGGACGACGCGCGTCAAGGTGGATTGGATCGGACGCGCCAATCTCGAAGGAGATGACGACGCCATGCTGCTCGCCACGCTACGCGACGACGGCGCGCCCGCGCAGCTCGACGCCTCGCCCTGGACGATGCTGGCCTCGGCGAGTGAAGCGCCGGCGCAAACCGCGCGTTACGACGATAGAGCGGAGGCCGCCGAACTCTCGGCGCGCATCGCCTATGAGAACGCCCAAGCCGCCCGCGAACAGACTCTCGCCTATACTTCCCAGGAAAAAGACGCGCCGCTTCCGCCCTCGCGCGAGGAAGCCGGCATCGACGAGGAGCCCGTCGCTTCGACCCGACAGGCGCGGACGGCCGTCGCGCCGCTGCCGCCGATACGGCCCGCGAATTTGGGCGCCGCCCGTCAGGCCTCATCGCGAGGCGCCATCCGGCAGGCGCTGAACTCTTCGGTCAAGACCAACTGAACCGGAACATATCGAGATTGCAATTTTCCACGCCGCGCGCCATCTTCTCCGCGCTCGGCCGCGCCGCGGCGTCAATGAGGGGAGCGCGCCCTTGCCGAATTTTCCGCTGCGATGCCTGATCTTGGCCTTCCTTGCTCTGTCGGGGCTCGGCGTCGATTCCGTCTGGGCCCAGGGATTTCAGACGAGCGTCCCGAGCGCGATTCTGATCGACGCCGGCACGAACACCGTCCTGTTCGAGAAGGGCGCTGACGATTTCGCCAAGCCTGCGTCGACCGTCAAGATTCTCACGGCGGAACTGATTTTTCAGGCGCTCGTCGAAGGCAAGCTGAAGCTCGACGACCAGTTCACCGTCTCGGAACACGCCTGGCGCACCGGCGGCGCGCCGGCCGGCGGATCGGCGATGTTCCTGCCGCTCAATAGCACTGCTCGCGTCGAAGACCTGCTTCGCGGCCTCGTAATTCAATCCGGCAATGACGCCGCGATTACGCTTGCCGAAGGTCTGGCGGGATCCGAAGAATCCTTCGTGACGCGGATGAACAAGCGCGGCGCTGAGCTCGGCCTTGTGAAATCGCGATTCGGCAATCCCTGGGGCATGGACGGTCCCGACCAGAAGGTGACGGCGCGCGAAATGGCGAAGCTTGCCGCGCATATCATCAAGACCTATCCGCAATTTTACGGCTATTTCGGCGAGAAGGAATTCACCTGGAACAAGATCCGCCAGCAGAATCGCAATCCGCTGCTCACCATGAGCATCGGCGCCGACGGGCTGAAGACTGGCAATATCGACAAGGAAAGCGGCTATGGTCTGGTCGGTTCCGCGACGCAGGACGGCCGGCGCCTCATCGTCGCCATTTATGGCGCGAAATCTGCCAAGGAGCGGGCCGAAGAAGCGCGGAAATTGCTCCAATGGGGATTCCGCAACTTCGAAGAGAAGGAACTGTTCAAGGCCGGCGAGCCGATCGGACCGGCCCAGGTCTATGGCGGCACGCAGGGTTCGGTGGGGCTGACCGCCAAGGAAGACATCAAGGTGCTATTGCCGCGCGGCGCGAATGAGAGGCTGATGGGCAAGATCGTCTACGAAGGTCCGTTGCTGGCTCCGGTCGAAGCGGGGACGGTCGTCGGCCGCCTCGAGATCAAGCGCGGCAACGCCGTGGTGCTGGAGCAGCCGCTGCAGACCGCCGAATCGGTGGAACAGGGATCGCTGCCGCGGCGCGCCTTCGACGCCATTTACGAATCGGCCGCCGCCGCCATTCACCAGAAACTGTCCGGCAAGAAATGACCTTCCAGATGACGCCCGAAAAAGGCCGCTTCGTCACCTTCGAGGGCGGCGAGGGCGTCGGCAAGTCGACGCAGCTGGCGCGGCTCGCCGAACATCTGCGCGAGTGCGGCTTCGAAGTGGTGACGACGCGCGAGCCGGGCGGCACGCCGAAAGCCGAGAAGCTGCGCGACTTCCTACTGTCGGGCGGCGCCGCGTCGCTTGGTCCTCTTGCCGAGGCGGCGCTGTTTTCGGCGGCGCGCGCCGACCATGTCCAGGCGCTGATCGCGCCGGCGCTCAAGCGCGGCGCCTGGGTGCTGTGCGATCGCTTCGCCGATTCGACGCGCGCTTACCAGGGCGCGTGCGGCGGCGTGGACGCCAGGACTCTGGCCTTGCTTGAAAAGGCGGCGACGGGCGAGACGCGGCCCGATCTGACCATCGTGCTCGACTTGCCAGCGCAGGAAGGGCTGGCGCGGGCGGCTTCGCGGCGGGACGGCGGCGAGACGGCCGACCGCTTCGAGGACGAGGGCCTCTCCTTCCACGAGAGGCTTCGTCAGGCCTTTCTCGACATCGCCGAGAGCGAAGCGGATCGCTGCTGCGTGATCGAAGCGGCGAGATCGGTCGAAGACGTCGCGAGCGCGGTCCGCGCCGTCGTTCATGACCGCTTTCTTGCGCATGCCGCGCAAGCCGCGCAATGAGCCGCGAAGAAGCGAGTCCCGAAAGCGACCGCTACGACGACGCCCCGCATCCGCGGGAGACTCTCGCCCTGTTCGGTCACGCCGAGGCGGAGCGCGAACTCCTCGACGCCTACCGTCGCAACAAAATGGCGCAGGCCTGGATCGTCGGCGGGCCGGAGGGCGTCGGCAAGGCGACGCTCGCCTGGCGGCTGGCGCGATTTCTCCTCGCCCATCCCGAACCCGGCGCCGCGGCGGTTCAGACCGCCGAAAGCCTCGCGGTCGCAAAAGACCACCCGGCGGCGCGCCGCATCGCCTCGCTGGCGCTCGCCGATATTTTTCTGCTGCGCCGCGCCTGGAACGACAAGACCAAGAAGCATTTCACCGAAATTCGCATCGAGGACGTGCGCAAGGTCATCCAATCGTTCCATCAGGCGTCGGGAACCGGCGGCTGGCGGATCGCCATCGTCGACTGCGCCGACGATCTCAATCGGGCCAGCGCCAATGCGCTTTTAAAGCTCATCGAGGAGCCGCCCGAACGTTCGCTGTTTCTGCTCGTCGCGCATCAGCCCGGACGCATCCTGCCGACGATCCGCTCGCGCTGCCGCAGACTGATGCTCGGCCCCCTGTCGCCGGAAGACACGATCGCGGCGGTAAAGAATGTCGGGCCGCCGTGGTCGGCGGCGCCGGAGGCGGACCTCATCGTCGCCGCGGCGCGCGCCGACGGCTCAGTGCGCGAGGCGCTGCGGCTGCTTGGCGATGACGGCGTCGCCTTCGACGCCGCCGTGCGAAAGCTGTTCGAGCGGCTGCCGCAGGTCGATTGGCTCGGCGCCCATATGCTCGCCGACAAGCTCACCGGCCGCGACAATGAAGCCGCTTACGAGACCTTCATGCGCGCGACGCAGCGCCATCTCGACGGGCGGGTGCGAGAGCTTGCGGGAACCGGCGCGCCGCCGGCGCGACTTGCGGGCTTTGCGCGCGCCTGGGAAGAAATCCGCAACGCCGCCCGCGAGACCGAAGTCTTCAATTTCGACAAGCGCGCGCTGGTGCTGGGGGTCTTCGAGCGGCTCGCGCGGGCGGAAGCAGCTCGTTAACCATGTCCAAAGCGCGTTACGAGTTCGATTGGGATCCGGCAAAGGCGGCGTCGAACTTTCGAAAGCACCGGCGTCAGGTTTGAAGACGCCATGTCGATTTTCTCTGATCCTCGCGCTTAGACGATTTATGATGAAGAACATAGTGACGACGAGGATCGTTGGGTTACAGTTGCTCTGAATTCTTCGGGTATCTCTTGGTTGTGGTGCATACATATATCGAGGACGGAAATAATCAGGCAAAAATCCGTATTATTTCGGTCCGTTCCCCAACCAAGAGTGAAACGCGGCAGTACCTGCAAGGATAAAAGGGATGAAAGACGAATATGATTTCTCGAAGGGCGAGCGTGGAAAGTTCTTCCGCGGCGAACTCGAATTTTCTCCCCCTGTCCGTTTGGAGCGGGAGGTGAGGGAGTTCTTGCTTTCGCGCGCCGAGGCCAAGGGACATTCGCTTGATGAGATCGTCAATGAATTGCTCAAGGAAGACATTCGGCGCATTAAGTCGGCGAGTTAACGGGCTGACCTTCCGCGACAAGCGCGAGCCTGGGCTGCGAATCTAACTCGCATCCTTCCCAACCGCCTCCTCGAGAAGCTGCTGCACCACCGCGGGATCGCGCGGGAAGCCGGCGCGTATCCATTCGACCTGCAGCGATTTGAGCGCTTCGCCCAATGCCTTGCCCGGCGCGACGCCGCGGGCGATGAGGTCGGCGCCCCTGATCGGGAAAGCGGGCGCGGGCGTTTCCGCAAGATAGCGCGCCGCTTCAAGCCAATCGGGGTCGTCCGCCGCCGCCGCGCTTTCCGCATGGGCCAGCGCCAGCGAGTCGGCCGCGGCGCGCGCGCCGCACAGGAACAGCATTTCGCGCAGATGCGATGTGGGCGGCGGGGCGTCGCGTCCGTGCAGCGACGCGAGCGCGCGCGCCGCCGCCGCCAGCCGCGCGAATTCATCATTGGAAAGCCGGAGACGGTCGCGCAGCCGCTCGGCGTCTTCGACCGTCAAAGCCGAGAAGGCCGCTAGCCGCAAGACTGCGTCCGCCGGTCTGCCCAAGGCCGCCTCGCGTTCCGCAAGCCGCTGCAGGCGGGCGGGATAGCCGATGCCGAGGATCACCTCGATGACGCCGGCGTGCGACATGGCGCGCAACACTTCCGGCGCGCGGCGCGCGAGCAGCAGCTTCAGTAGTTCGGCGCGGATGCGCTCGCGCGATAGGCGCGACAGGTTTTCCCGGGCGACGATCGACTCATGCAGGCCTTCGCTGTCGAACGGGCCTTCGCCATGGGAGGCGTTGAAGCGAAAGAAGCGCAATATCCGCAGATAGTCCTCACGGATTCGCGTCGCGGCGTCGCCGATGAAACGGACGCGCCGCGCCTCAATGTCCGCAAGGCCGCCGGCGTAATCGTGAATCTTCCCGTCGGGGGACAGCGACAGGGCGTTGATGGTGAAGTCGCGACGCCTGGCGTCCTGCTCGAAATCGCCGCCGAAACGCACCTTGGCGAAGCGCCCGTCGGTTTCGACGTCTTCGCGTAGCGTCGTGACTTCATAGGGCGTTCCCGCGACGACGATGGTCACGGTGCCGTGTTCGATCCCCGTCGGCACGCCTTTCAAACCGGCGTCGCGGGCGGCGCTCAGGACAGATTCCGGCAAGGCTGTCGTGGCGAGGTCGACCTCGTGAGGCGGCAGGCCCAAAAGCGCGTCGCGCACGGCGCCGCCGACGACCCTCGTCTCGGCGCCGGTCCGGGCGAGCGCCGCAAAGAGCGTCGCCAAACGCGGATCGTCGAGCAGACCCTGCGCCGCCTTCATTCGAAACGGCCCGGCTTCAATTTTCCATCCTCGACATGGGCCGGCACATAGGCGCCCTGGTTGAGGCGGGTGAGGCCGAGCGTCACGACGCCGACGATGGCGATGAGGAGGCCCGCGATCGTCAGCAGCGAGACGATCCTGCCATGCCAGAGTTCGCGAACGAAAGGCCAACGCCGCTGCAGCGAGTGGAAAAGCGCATAGGCGACGAAGGGCGTCAGAAAGAGCAGGGCGGTTTCGACGATTGCGCGCCACATGGGCGAGAGCGCCTTTTTTGAATGAGAGCCGGCGGCCAACTATACATGCAGTCATGTAAATGGCGCGGGACAGACGGCGGTTTAATGCGGAACGCATGAACAAACTGTCACGTGCAAATCAGCGCCCAAGCGACAAAATGCCCCCATCGCGCCGGTTGCGCTTGAATTGCGGCGTCTGAGGGATCAAAATTGCAATTGGCCGTCAATCCTGCCGCTTCGCCTTGAACATCCGCGCGAAGCCCCGCAGGGCTTTGGATCGACACCCGGCGGAACTAGGCAGCTCCGCCGCCGACGCGCCCGATCCTCCTCATCGACAGGCTGCCGGAACAAGGCTGAAATGACCTCACTCGACACCAAGACGACTTCGCTCGAATCGGCCGTCGTCCAATCCGCCGAACGCGCGCTGGACCATATCGGACGCGCCCGCGCCGCGATCGGCGCCGTCATCTTCGGTCAGGACGAGGTCGTCGAGCAGGCGCTGGTGACGATACTGGCCGGCGGCCATGGGCTGCTCGTCGGCGTTCCCGGCCTCGCCAAGACCAAGCTTGTCGAGACGCTCGGCCGCGTGCTCGGCCTCGCCGAACAGCGGGTGCAGTTCACGCCCGACCTGCTCCCCGCCGACATTCTCGGCTCCGAAGTGCTGGAGGAAGGCGCGGACCGTTCGCGCTCGTTCCGCTTCCTCCGGGGACCGATCTTCACTCAGCTGTTGATGGCCGACGAGATCAACCGCGCCTCGCCGCGCACACAATCGGCGCTGCTGCAGGCGATGCAGGAACACCATGTCAGCGTCGCGGGGAAGCGCCACGACCTGCCGCGGCCCTTCCATGTCCTGGCGACGCAGAATCCGCTGGAGCAGGAGGGCACCTATCCGCTGCCCGAGGCGCAGCTCGACCGCTTTCTGATGCAGATCGACGTGCATTATCCCGACCGCGCCAGCGAGCGGCGCGTCCTGCTGGAGACGACCGGCGAGACTGTCGCCGAAGCCAGCCGGGCGCTCGACGCCGAGGAGCTGATGGCGACGCAGCGGCTCGTGCGCCGGCTGCCGATTGGCGAGAAGGTCGTCGACGCCATCCTCGATCTCGTTCGCGCCGCCCGTCCCGGCGAGGGCGATCCGGACATCGCGCCGCATGTGGCTTGGGGCCCGGGACCGCGCGCCGCGCAGGCGCTGATGCTCGCGACGCGGGCCAGGGCGCTCGTCACCGGCCGCCTCGCGCCCTCGATCGACGACGTGGCGAAACTTGCCGCGCCGGTGCTGCGCCACCGCATGGCGCTCAATTTCGCCGCGCGCCGCGAGATGACCGTTTCCGACGTGATCGAAACCCTCGTGACGCGGATTGGGTGACGCATCCGGCATGCGTCCTCCTTCGCCGTCATCGCGAGACCGCCGCGCCATCTGCGAGAGGGATGACGATGTTCGCTGACGTCGCCACGCGCGCCTATGACCCGGCGCGGCGCAAGCCTGCGGACGGCGCCGCGGCGGCCGATCTCGCCAGCCGCATGCCGAGGCTCGTCGCCCGCGCCCGCGAGATCGCGGCGAGCCTCGCTTATGGCGTTCACGGCCGCAAGCGCGCCGGAGTCGGCGAGACCTTCTGGCAGTATCGGCCGTTTACGTCCGGCGAGGCGGCGCATCGCATTGACTGGCGCCGCTCGGCGCGCGGCGATCAGCTCTATGTGCGCGAGCGTGAATGGGAGGCCGCGCATGACTATTTCCTGTGGATGGATTGTTCGCCCTCCATGGCCTATGGCTCGTCGCTCGCCGCCGACGACAAGCTTTCGCGCGCGGTGACGCTCGGGTTGGCGCTCGCCGACGTGCTCGTTCGCGGCGGCGAGCGGGCGGCGGCGCTTGGCCTGACCGCGCCGGTCTCGGCCCGCGACGTGATCGACCGGCTCGCGCGCGCGCTGGCCGACAATGCGGTGAATGCGGTGCGCGACGATCTTCCGCCACAGGCGCCGATGCGCCCGCGCGCCAGGGTCGTGCTGATCTCCGACTTTCTCATTGAACCGGACGCGCTTGCCGCTCGCCTGCGGCGCTTCGCCGACGCCGGCGCCTCCGGGGCGGTCCTGATGGTGACCGATCCCAGCGAAGAGACGCTGCCCTTCTCCGGCGAGACCGTATTTGTCGACACCGACGGCGGACCCGCCTATTACGCCGGCGACGCGCGGAGCCTGCGCGCAGCCTATGCGCGTCGCTTTGAAGCCCATCGCGACGCGGTCCGCCGCGCGGCGCAGCGCGTCGGCTTTATCTTCCTGCAGCATCGCACCGACCGGCCCGCCGCCGAAGCGGCGCTGGCGCTGGCGATGGGATTGCTCGCAGAGGATGGCGTCGGCTTCGAGGGGCGGCGCTGATGTTTTCCTTTGCCGCGCCGCTTGCTCTGTTCGGCCTCCTTGGCCTGCCGTTCATTTATTGGCTGTTGCGGGTGACGCCGCCGCGCCCGCGCGAGATCGTCTTTCCGCCGACGAAAATCCTGCGCGAGCTGAAGCCGAATGAAGAGACTCCGGCGAAAACCCCGTGGTGGCTGATGGCGCTGCGGCTGGCGCTCTCGGCGGCGTTGATTTTCGCAATGGCGGGGCCCGTCTGGGCGCCGAGCGGTGTCGTCGCGTCCTCAGCGCCGACGCTGATGGTCATCGATGACGGCTGGCCGGCGGCGCCGACGTGGGAGCGACGCGTCGAGGGCGCCGCATCCATCATCGAGTCGGCCGCGCGCGCCGGCGGTCCGGTCGCCATTGCGTTCGCCTCCGAGGCCGCCGCTCCAGTTCCAGGAGACGGATCGCGCGCGATGGAGAAATTGCGCTCCGTGCGTCCCAAGCCGTTTCTGCCGGAGCGCAAGCCGATCGGCGAGCAGGTTCTGGCCTTCGTCCGCGCACATCCTGCCGCGCGGCTGGTCTGGATCAGCGACGGCGTCGCGCAGGGCGACGCTGCGGGTTTCGCGCGCACGTTGAAACAGTCCGGAGCGAGCGGCGTCGAGGTCTATGTCGAACATCATGCGCCGCGCGCGCTCGCCGCGCCGGCCAATGACGCCGCGGCGCTCAGCGTCGACGTGCTGCGCGCCGGCGCGGAAGAGTCGACGGCGGTCGACGCGCTCGACGCCAAAGGGCGCACGATCGGCCGCGCCGCCGTGGACTTCGGCGTCGCTTCGCGGGTCCGGGCGAAAATCGATCTGCCGGTCGAACTGCGCAACGAAGTGAGCCATCTACGCATCGAAGGCGAGAATTCCGCCGGCGCGGTCGCGCTTCTCGACGCGCGCTCGAAGGTAAGGCGCGTGGCGCTGGTCAGCGGCGACGGCGCCGACATGGCGCAGCCGCTGCTCTCGCCGCTCTATTATCTCGAGAAGGCGCTCGCGCCCTTCGCCCAGATCCGAACCGCTCGTCCGGGCGCCGTCGATCCGGTGCAGGCGCTGCTCGCCGAAAATCCCAACATCATGGCGCTCGCCGATGTCGGCCTCGCGCCCGGCGAGACCTTCGACGCTCTGTCGCGCTTCGTCGAAGAAGGCGGGACGCTGGTGCGTTTCGCCGGGCCGCGCCTCGCCAACGCCGACGATGATCTCCTGCCGGTCCGTCTGCGCCGCAACGGCCGCGTGCTCGGCGGCGCCATGTCCTGGGAGGAGCCGAAAGCTTTGGCCGAGTTCGACGCCGCCAGTCCCTTCTTCGGCCTGACCGCATCAAAGGACGTCACGGTGCAGCGGCAGGTGCTCGCCGAGCCAGATCCCGGACTGGCGGACAAGACCTGGGCGCGTCTTTCCGACGGCACGCCGCTGGTCACGGCGGAGCGGCGCGGCAAGGGGCTGATCGTGCTGTTTCACGTCAACGCCGACGCCAATTGGTCGAATCTGCCGATCGCGGGACTATTCGTCGACATGCTGAAACGGATCAGCGCCATGGCGGGAGAATCCGCGCCCGCGGGCGGCGAACGAACTGACGCCGTCGCCGATCAGTCGGCCCTGGCGCCGATGCGCGTTCTCGACGGATTTGGCGCGCTCGGCGCGCCTGGCCCCACCGCGCAAAGCATTCCGCCGAGCTTCGAGGGTCCGGCGAGCGCCGAACATCCGCCAGGTCTTTACGGCGCGGGGGAAGCCTTCGTCGCCGTGCAGACGTTGCGTACCGCCGATGACGTCAGCGCCTTCGATTTCGCCGGCGCCGGGCTGACCGCGAGCGCATTGCGATCGGGCGCGCAGCTTGATCTGCGCGGGCCGCTGCTCCTCTTCGCGCTTATCGCCTTTATCGCCGACGCGCTGATCGCCATGGCGCTCGGCGGCAAGTTGCGCCTGCGGCCCTTCGGCGCCGCGACGGCGGCGCTGCTCGCGCTGCTCTGCGTGACGGCGACGATCGATGAAACGCGCGCCGAGCCCGCGCCGAAATCAGCCGCCGCTCAGCGAGAGAAAGACGCCGCGCTGACGACGCGGCTCGCCTATGTGATCTCGGGCGACGCCCGCATCGACGAAACATCGCGGCTGGGGCTGGAGGCGCTTACGCAGGCGCTGAACTCGCGCACTTCCTTCTCGCCCGGAGAGCCGGTCGGCGTCGATCCGGCGAAGGACGAACTCGCCTTCTATCCCATGCTCTACTGGCCGATCGTCGCGAGCGCCCCGCAACCTTCGGCCAAGACGGCGGCGAGAGTCGCGGCCTATATGAAACAGGGCGGCACGGTCGTCTTCGACACGCGCGACGCGCTCTCGCAGCGCATCGGCGGCGGGCCGACGCCGGAGACGCAATGGCTGCGCGATCTGACGAAGAGTCTCGACATTCCGCCGCTGGAAGTAACGCCGCGCGATCACGTCATAACCAAGACCTTTTACCTGCTCGACGGCTTCGTCGGCCGCTACGCCAATGGCGAGACCTGGGTCGAGGCGCTGCCGCCGGAGCCCAAGGATCACGCGGCGCGTCCGGTGCGGGCGACCGACAGTGTTTCGGCGATCATCATCACATCCAACGACCTCGCGGCCGCCTGGGCGCATGACAAGCGCGGACAGCCGCTGTTTCCCTTGACGCCGGGCGGCGCGCGCCAGCGCGAATTCGCGATCCGCGGCGGCATCAATCTGGTGATGTATACGCTGACCGGAAACTACAAGTCCGACCAGGTCCATGTGCGCGATCTGCTGGAAAGGCTGGGCCAGTGAGCGAGCTCGCACTCGCCTTTTCGCCGCTCCTTCCCTGGCCGGCGCTGATCGTCCTCGCCGCGCTCGGCGCCGGCGCGCTGGCGCTGATGGCGGCGAGGGGCCAGCGCGGCGCGGCGGTCCGCGCCATCGCCTTCGCCTTGTTGATCGCCGCGCTTGCCGACCCGTCGCTGGTGCGCGAAAAGCGCGATCCGCAGAAAAGCGTCGTCGCCGTCGTGATCGACAAGAGCGACAGTCAGAAATTCGGCGCGAGAGACGCACAGACGGAAGAGGCGCGCAAGGCGCTCGAGTCGGCGCTTTCAAAATTCGGCGACGTCGAGACGCGCGCGATCAGCGTCGCCAACGACGCTTCCGGCAATGACGGCACCAAGCTTTTCGGCGCGCTCGCCGAAGTCTTGAAAGACGTGCCGCCGGAGCGGGTCGGCGGCGCGATTCTGCTCACCGACGGCGTCGTCCACGATATTCCCGCCAAAGCCGAGGCGCTCGGCTTCAAGGCGCCGATCCATGCGCTGGTGACCGGACATCAGGGCGAACGAGATCGCCGCATCGAACTTGTCGAGGCGCCGCGCTTTGGCATCGTCGGCAAGGATCAGATCATCCGCGCCCGAATCGTCGATCTCGGCGGCGACGGCGCGCGCATTCCGATTTCCGTGCGTCGCGACGGCGAAGCGCTGCCGACCTTCAGCCCAGTGCCCGGAGACATCGTCAGCATTCCGGTGCGGATCGAACATGGCGGGCAAAATGTCGTCGAACTCGAAATTCCGCCGGCCCCTGGCGAGCTGACGCCGCTCGACAATAAGGCGGTGCTGTCGATCGAAGGCGTGCGCGACCGACTCAAGGTTCTGCTCGTCTCGGGCGAGCCGCATCCCGGCGAGCGAAGCTGGCGCAATCTGCTGCGCGCCGACGCCAATGTGGAACTGGTGCATTTCACCATTTTGCGGCCGCCGGAAAAGCTCGACATCACCCCGGCGAGCGAATTGTCGCTGATCGCCTTTCCGACCGCCGACCTCTTCGGCCGCAAGATCAATGAATTCGACCTCATCATCTTCGACCGCTATTCGAGCCAGACGACTTTGCCCTCGATCTATTTCGAGAACATCGCCAATTACGTCGAGAACGGCGGCGCGTTCCTGGCGGCGGTCGGCCCCGATTACGCGACGCTGCGCGGGCTCTATTACTCGCCGCTCGAAAACATCCTGCCCGCGCGCCCCGACGGCGCGCTGATCGAACAGGCGTTTCGCGCCCGGGTGAGCAAGGACGGCGAGAAGCATCCGGTGACGCGCGGACTGGCGGGCGCCAATGCCGAACCGCCCAATTGGGGCGAATGGTTTCGGCAGGTCGACGCCAATGTGGTGAAGGGCGACTCGATCATGTCCGGCGTGCGCGACAAGCCGCTGCTGGTGCTGTCGCACGAAGGCAAGGGAAGGGTGGCGCTGCTGCTCTCCGACCAGATTTGGCTCTGGGCGCGCGGCTTCGAGGGCGGGGGACCACATGTCGATCTCATGCGCCGTCTCGCCCATTGGCTGATGAAGGAGCCCGATCTTGAGGAGGAGGCGCTGCGCGCCTTCGCGCATGGCCGCGAAGTGAGCGTCGAGCGCCAGACGATGAAGGAGCAGCCGGCGCCGGTGATGGCGACGGCGCCGTCGGGCGCGCGCGACGAAATCGCCGTCGCGCAGGGCGAGCCGGGATTATGGCGGGCGCGTTTCGACGCCAAGGAAATGGGCCTCTGGCGCTTCGAGAGCGAGGGGCTGACCGCGCTCGTCAATGTCGGCCCGCCCAATCCGCGCGAGTTCCGCGAAGTCGCGTCGACGACGGAGAAGCTGCAGCCGCTGGCGGAGGCGACCGGCGGGACGGCGCGGCGTTTGTCGAACGGCGGCGCAGATAGCGTCTCCATGCCGCGCGTCGTGGAATTGCGCGACGCCAACCGCTATGGCGGTTCCGACTGGATCGGCATCAGACAGACCGGCGCCTCGACGCTGGTCGGCGTCGAAATCGCGCCGCTTGGTCTTGGGCTTTGGGCGATGCTGGCGCTGGTTGGCGCGGTGGTCGCGGCGTGGGCGTGGGAGGGGCGGCGAGGATGAAATTGCCTTTAGCCCAGTGATTGCACGGGATAGATCGTGGAAATCGTCTAGTTTTAAGTTTGAGAGAAACTTGCATGTATGAACTTCCAACTATTATTCCTGACGTGAACGATCTACTCGCGCTTGAGCCGGAAGAACTAGGGGCGAAGCTGCTTTTCCTCATGCGCAAGCGCGTCGAAGACAGGACCAATCCATTTAATAACAATGGACTTTTAAACTGCGGAAATATGCAATCGGAGCCGTTTGAAAGGCATCCAGTTGGAAATTTCAGCCCGTACCCGGATTGGGCGCGGCAGCAATTTCAACTGGCGTTCGCTGAAGCGTGGTCTTGGTTAGAGGCGCAGGGCTTAATTGTCGTAGCCCCCGGTATGAACGGATCGCACGGCTGGAGAGTCTTAAGTCGCCGTGCACGAAAATTTGAGGACGAAACGGCTATCGCGCGCTTCGCAACCGCGCGGATGCTGCCGAAAGAAACTCTCAATCCGAGAATCGCTACCACGGTGTGGTCCGCATTCATGCGCGGAGAATATGACGTAGCAGCATTTCAAGCCATGAAAGGCGTCGAGGTCGCTGTACGCGAAGGCGCGGCAATGCCACAGACGCTACTCGGAGTTCGTTTGATGCGGGCTGCGTTTGCGCCAAAAATTGGCCCCTTGTCAGATTCCAGTGTGGATGAGGGCGAACAAGTTGCCCGTATGGAGTTATTCGCGGGTGCGATTGGTTCCTACAAGAACCCCCATTCTCATAGAAATGTGCCTCTTGATGATCCCGTCGAAACGATAGAAATCGTGTTTCTTGCAAATCACCTGTTACGAATCGTCGATGCGCGAATTGCGGCAAAGGCGCAACCGTGACTGTTTTGTGATCAAGCGATCGTTGGACTCTGTTAATCTCCGCCATCTAGGAGATTCGCCTTGCCCACCTATCGCTCAATCGGCCTCATGTCCGGCACGTCGATGGACGGCGTCGACGTCGCGTTGATCGAAACCGACGGCGACGCCGCCGTCGCCTTCGGTCCGACGGGACATTATCCCTACAATGACGCCGACCGCGCGCTGCTGCGCAACGCGCTCGCAGAAGCGGCGACGCTGGAGGATCGCGACGCCCGGCCGGGCGTGCTCGCCTTCGCCGAACGGATGGTGACCGACCGCCACGCCGAGGCGGTCGAGACGCTGATCGGCGACAACGCCATCGATCCGGCGAGCGTCAATATCGTCGGCTTTCACGGCCAGACGGTGCTGCACCGTCCCAAGCAGGGGCTCACCATTCAGATCGGCGACGGACCGGCGCTGGCGGCCCGTCTCGGCCTCGACGTCGCCTATGACTTCCGCGCCGCCGACATCGCCGCCGGCGGCGAGGGCGCGCCGATCGTGCCGGTGTTTCATCGCGCGCTCGTCGTCGCCGGCGGCATGAAGGGCGAAGTCGCGCTCTTAAACATCGGCGGCGTCGCCAATGTCACTTACGTCGCGGACGGCGAGGAGCCGATCGCCTGCGACACCGGACCCGGCAATGCGCTGATCGACGATCTGATGCTCCAGCGCACCGGCGCGCCGATCGACCGGCACGGCCACATGGCGGCGCGCGGGCGCGTCAATGAGGCGACGCTGCTCAAAATGCTGGCGCATCCGTTCTTCGACCAGCCGCCGCCGAAATCGCTCGACCGCAACGCCTTCGCGCTCGACGCCATCGCCAAGCTCTCGACCGAGGACGCCGCCGCGACGCTGACCGCCTTTACCGCGGCCTCGGTGCTGCGGCTGTTCCCGCATCTGCCGACCCAGCCGCAATTGCTCATCGTCTGCGGCGGCGGCGCGCGCAATCCGATCCTGGTGCGCGAATTGGTGATGCGCCTGCCGTGCAAGGTGACGACCGCCAACGCCGTCGGCTGGTCGGCGGATTCGATGGAGGCGCAGGCCTTCGCCTATCTCGCGGCGCGGCTGCTCGAAGGTCTGCCGATCACCTTCCCGACGACGACCGGCGCGCCGCAAGCCATGCCCGGCGGCGTGTTGGCGCGCGCGGCGGCGTAATTTTATTGCGGCCCCTCGCCGTCATTGCGAGCGAAGCGAAGCAATCCAGAAGCAGGCGCTAGGTTGCTTCGTCGCTACGCTCCGCGCAATGACGCCTTTGGCTGTTCGAGCGTGGACGCCTCAATCTCCCCGCGCGGGAACGGCGATGCGCGGCGGATTGCCGAGGCGCCTGTCGAGATAGGCGTCGACATGGGCGATCAGCGGCTCGACCCTGTCCTCGAAGAAATGGTTCGCCCCTTCCACCACCGCATGTTCGATGACGATGCCCTTCTGCGTCTTCAGCTTCTCGATCAGCCCCGTCACTTCCTTGAGCGGCGCGACCCGGTCCTGGTCGCCATGAATGAAGAGGCCCGAGGAGGGACAGGGCGCGAGGAAGGAGAAGTCGAAGCGGTTCGCCGGCGGCGCGACCGAGATGAAGCCCTCGATCTCGGGGCGGCGCATGAGCAGCTGCATGCCGATCCAGGCGCCGAAGGAGACGCCGGCGATCCAGCAGGCGCGCGCCTCCGGATTGACCGACTGCGCCCAGTCCAGCGCCGCCGCCGCGTCGGAAAGTTCGCCCAGACCGTGATCGAAGGCGCCCTGCGAGCGGCCGACGCCGCGGAAATTGAAGCGCAGCACCGAAAAGCCGCGTTCGGCGAAGGAGTAGTAAAGATGATAGACGATCTGATTGTTCATCGTGCCGCCGAACTGGGGATGCGGGTGCAGCACGATCGCGATCGGCGCGCCGCGCGTGGCGGACTGATGGAAGCGGCCTTCGAGCCTGCCGGCCGGACCGGTGAAGATTACTTCGGGCATTCATGATCCCTTGCAAAACGGGCAGGCGCGCCTTCTACCACGCGGGCCAGAGTGAAATGCAAGGAAATTCGGCGGAGAGGCGCCGCGCCCGGCGCTTGGCCTGGCCCCGCGCTCGGCTTCGCCGACCGTTCATTTGAACGCAAATCGCATATCCGGCGCGATCGTCATGGCGGCGATGCTGGATCAATTGGAGCCAGATTCCTTATAACTGACGATAAATATTTGGATTTAAGAATTTTAACCGCCCTTGCGCCTGTCCCGGCGAAGCGGAATGGCGAACGCCCGTTCAGGCGTCGGCGAGGCGATGGACGTCATGGACGACGATGCCGGAGCCTGGCGCCGGCATCTCCAACCAGGCGCGACGCTTCAGCGTGCGCTTTGTGTCCTCATAGCCGCTCTGCCAATGTTCGCGCATCGAGGTTCCGGAGAACTCATAATCCTTGGCGTGGCCTTCGTAGGCTTTTTGCTGGTAGATGAGATGCGCGATGGTGAAATCCGGCAGGTCGCCGAGCTTCGCCAACAGCTTGCGCTCCTCTTCGGTCAGCAGCTCCTCGGGCACTTTCGCGAGCGCGTCGCGCAGCCGAATTTTCCATGTGTGCATGCGGCGAAACACCGTCGTGTTGTAGCGCGTTCGCGAGGAATACACGATGTCCTTGTGGCGCGCGAGCACGTCCTGGATGTCGCGGGGCAGTTCGCCGCGCGCGCTGAAAAGATCAACTTGGAAAACGAGCGTGCTGAGATTGTCCTCCTGGTCGAGCAAATGCTGCAACGGCGTGTTGGAGACGATGCCGCCATCCCAATAATAGTCGGTTCCGATTTTGATCATCGGCAGCGCCGGCGGCAGCGCGCCCGAAGCCATCACATGCTCGGGCTCGATCTCCTCGTCACGATTATCGAAATAGATGAAATTGCCGGTGAGCACATTGACCGCGCCGACCGAGAAGCGGTTGATCCTTTCATTGATCAACGAAAAGTCGACAAATTCCTTGAGCGTGTCCTTGAGCGGCGACGCGTCATAGAAGCTCGTGGCGTTTTGCGCGCCGGTGAAGGCCAGCCAGGGATTGACCTCACGGGGTTTGAAGAAGCCTGGTTGGCCGAGACTCATCGTCATCAGGGCGCTTGAAGCGTTGCGCGCCTTGCGGAAAATGTCGCCGTCGGGCGTAAAGGCCCAGATTTTGCGGTCCGTGATGCGCTCCCAAAAGGCGCGCAAACGCTCGATGCGGCGGGCGCGGGAGTTGCCGGCGATGATCGCCGCGTTCACCGCGCCTATCGAAACGCCCGTCACCCAGTCGGGTTCGATGCCGAACTCATGTAGCGCTTCGTAAACGCCCGCCTGATAGGCGCCGAGCGCGCCGCCGCCCTGAAAGATCAGCGCGATCCTGTCGCACCCAGCGGGCCGCCATTTCGCGAATGAATCTCGCGATTGGAGATTTTGGATCTGTGGCGCTTTCGCATCCATATGCGATGTCCATCCTGGTTAAGATGAATTTGGCGCTCGCCGAAGTCGATGCGCATGAGCGTCGATGGGCTTCTCGCGGCTGTTCCTGCTCGTTCGTCGAGGGAAAAGCTAAACGGCTCGATATAACAAAGTAATGACGCGCTCTGTCATCGCAACTTCAAGAACAGCGATCTAGACTGTTGTCTCGGCGACGCTCAAGGCAGCGTCGGCGGACCGCGAGCGGCGTCGCGGCGGTCGGCCGCGCCGCTTGCATGGCGCGCGAGGGATGGCGAGGGATGGAATGAACGATCGCCGCAACGTCATCGTGACAGGTTCGACCAGCGGCATCGGGCTTGGGATCGCGCGCGCCTTTTGCGCCCAAGGCATGAACGTCGCACTCAATGGTTTCGGCGACGCCGATGAAATCGAACATATTCGCGCCGGACTCGCGCAGGAGTTCTCGGTCGACGTGCGTTATTTGGGCGCCGACATGTCGCAGCCGTCCGCCGTCCGCGGCATGATCGAAGAAGCCGCGCAGGCGCTCGGGCCAATCGACGTGCTCGTCAACAACGCCGGCATACAATTCGTTTCGCCGATCGAGGATTTTCCTCCGGAGAAATGGGACGCCATCATCGCAGTCGATCTGTCCGCGGCGTTTCACGCCATCCGGGCGGTCATTCCGTCGATGAAGCGGCGCAAGAGCGGCCGCATCATCAATGTGGCTTCGGCGCATGCGCTCGTCGCGTCGCCATTCAAATCCGCCTATGTGTCGGCCAAGCACGGCGTCGCCGGGCTCACCAAGACCGTCGCGCTCGAAGTCGCCGAAGACAATATCACGGTGAACGCGATCTGCCCCGGCTATGTGCTGACGCCGCTCGTTGAACGGCAAATTCCGGATACGGCGAAAGCGCGCGGCATCAGCGAGCAGGAGGTCGTGCGCGACGTGCTGCTCGCCGCGCAGCCGACCAAGCGCTTCGTGACGGTCGAGGAAGTCGCGGCGCTCGCCATGTTTCTCGCCGGCGAACACGCGGGCTCGATCACCGGCGCAATCATTCCGATCGACGGCGGTTGGACCGCGCACTGAAATCTTCTCCCGTCGGCCGCCGATCCACGTCAAGCTTCGCGGAGAATTCGATGCGCATCGAAA
This sequence comes from Methylocystis sp., assembly GCA_051061375.1. Classification (GTDB taxonomy): domain Bacteria; phylum Pseudomonadota; class Alphaproteobacteria; order Rhizobiales; family Beijerinckiaceae; genus Methylocystis. The sequence continues at coordinate 80,231 of JBPFDW010000031.1, forward strand.
ACATTCTCGATCTGCCGTCCATGCCGCTCGCCGGGCCGAGCTATCCGAAGGGGCCTTACCGGTTCATCAATCGGGAATATATGATCATTTCCTATGAAACCGATCCCGAGATCGTGCGCGAACAATTGCCCGAGCCGCTCGAGCCGGTCGATACGCCGCTCGTCCATTACGAGTTCATCGGCATGCCGGATTCGTCCGGCTTCGGCAGCTATACCGAGTCCGGCGTCGTAATTCCCTGCCGCTACAAGGGCGAGGAGATGAACTTCGTCAGCCAGATGTATCTCGATGACGATCCGCCGATCGTCGCGGGCCGCGAAATCTGGGGCTTTCCGAAGAAATACGCGCATCCCAAGCTCGAAATCGTAAAGGATACGCTCACCGGCACATTGGAATACGCCGGACAGATCGTGGCCGTCGGCACCATGGGCTACAAGCATGAGAGCATGGCCGGCAATGGCGTGAAAACGACGGCGACGCTCGCCAAGACGCAGGTCAATCTCAAGCTCATTCCCGGCGTCGACGGCAAGCCGGCGCTCTGCCAGCTCGTCTGCTACAATCTCACCGAGATCGTCGTGAAGGGCTCGTGGATCGGTCCCGGCCGGCTGCATCTCGCCCCGCATGTCAATGCGCCCGTCGCCGATCTCCCCGTGCGCCGCGTCGTCGGCGCGCATCATTTCATCGCCGATCTGACGCTGCCTTACGGCCGGGTCCTATACGATTATCTGTCGCCGGACAAATGACAAAAACGACGCCCGCCGTTTGTCGCGGGACGGCCAAACCAATTAAAAACACAGACCCAAAACTTCGCGCGGCGTTCCTACCAATGGTTGGCGCGCCTTGCCGAATGGATCCAGCAAGAAGCCGTGGGCGGGCGCCGCTCACGCGGCGCGGGCGATCTCCAACCCCCGGAAGATGGCGCAGCGCTGGAAAACCGGCAGGCTCGGCGCGACGTTCTTCTGATGGCAGAATTTCGCCGCGAGTTTCGCGAGACCCTTGATGTCGCGGCCGGTCGCCTCCGGAAAGGTCGCGACCAGACGATCGATCAGGCCGTCGTCGAGCGCCAATTCGAACTGTCCAGCCATCACGCGCCAGATGCGCCGCCGCGCGTCGTCGTCCGGCGGCGCATAGCGGATGAGCGCGATGCAGCGCGAGACAATCGCCTCGTCGATGTCATCGACGCGGTTGGTCGTAAGAAACAGCAGTCCGTTGAAATATTCGAGGACGCGCAGGAAGACGCCGACGACGGCGTTCATCGCGATATTGTCGTCGCGTCGCTTGATGTAAACGTCGGCTTCGTCGATGAGCATCACCGCGCCCCAGCGCTGGGCGCGGGTGAGAATGTCTTTCAGCGCCGTCTCCATCGTCGCGACATTGAGCCCGAGCTGGCCGGAATGGACGCGGTAGAGCGGACGCTGGATGATTTCCGAATAGACTTCGGCCGTCAGCGTCTTGCCGACGCCGGGCGGGCCGGCGCATAGCACCGTGGTGCCGCCGGACTTGCCCTGGACGATGTCGTCCATCAGCACATCCATCTCGGCAGTCAGAATGTCGATGAGGTCGGTCTGTTCCTCAGGCAGGACCAGCTTTTCCCTCAGCTGCGGCTGATAGCGATAGGGCTGCATCTCGTCGACATGCACCCAGACGTAATGATGCAGATCGAGATGAAACATGAACATATAAGGATGCACCGGGATTTGCGTGAACAGGGCTTCCGGGATCAGCGCCTTGAGTTCGGCGATTTCGTCCTCGGCGGCGAAGCGATTGCTCTTGCCGGCCTTGCGCAGGAAATGGCCGAGGACGTCGCCAGGCGCCTCCAGCGTCAGACTGCGCCCGGTGAGAATGCTTTCGTCATTCACCAGCCGGGCTTCCGAACCGTTGCTCGACAGCACGACGATGTCCTTGCGCGACCAGTCGGTGTCGCGATGCGTGGAGGTCGGGTCTTCGGCGTGAAAGCCGATGCCCTTGGCCGAAAATTGCGCGCCGTAGCGCCCGCGCCAGTCGAAATAGGTCTCGCTGGAGGCGTCGAAGGATTCGATCAGCGCCGGCGTTTCCCGCACGAAGCCGCGCGCCGCCAGGATTTCGCCGATCGTGCGGCCGGCGATGTCCGAACTCATGATCCGGATCAGGTTCGATTGCAGCGTTCCCTTGGCGTTGGCCTTCAGTTCGATAAGGATTTTTCCCGCCTCGTCATTGGAGGCCGGGACATAGTCGAAACGGGTGATGACGTAGGGCAGGGGTTTGGACGTGACATTGGCGGTGAAAATCCAGCCGCGTATCGCGTCGGTCGTCAGATAGCGCACCAGCGCCGGCAGCACTTCTTCCAGGTCCTCGGCGGCATAGCGCGCGCTTTTGGCCTCCATCGCCGCTCGCAGGGTCGCGAGCTGCGCGGCTCTGGCGCGAAGATGGGGGCCGGCGTCTCGATAGATCGCGCCGAGAAAATCGAGTTCTTCAGCGCTGAAATTCGAGAGATCCGCCTCGACGCGGTCGGAAAAGCGCAGCTGTGCGGACAGGCAAGCATGGGCCGGAAAGCGCGCGACGAGCGCCTCCACATGGGGCTTGTCAATCTCGATGTGCATGAATCGCCTTTTTAGGGGAGCCGATGCACGCGACATACAAGAAACGCGCCGGGGCCGACGCGCTCTGCTAGAATGGTCACCTTATGATCAGGCGCGTCTATCTCGATCACAACGCAACCGCGCCGCTGCGCCCGCAGGCGCGGACGGCGATGCTCGACGCCATGGAGACGCTCGGCAATCCGTCTTCGGTCCATGCCGAGGGGCGGGCGGCCAAGGCGTTGCTCGAAGACGCCCGGGCCGCCGTCGCCCGGGCGACCGGCGGACCCCGCCGCGGCGTCGTGTTTACGAGCGGCGCGACCGAGGCGGCGAGCCTCGCGCTTTCGCCTGGGCTTCGCCGAGAGGGCGACGCGTCGCCGATCGACCTTTTGCTGATCGCCGCCGGAGAGCATCTCTGCGTCTTGCAGGGCCATCGCTTTCCGCTCGATGCAGTGGAAGCCGTTCCGCTGACCCATGACGGCGTGATCTCGCTTCGAGCGCTGGAGGCGGCGCTGGCGCGACGCGCCGGCGCGCGCGTGATGCTGGCGCTGCAGGCCGTCAACAATGAGACCGGCGTCATCCAGCCGGTCGCCGAGGCGGCGGCGCTGATCCATGCGGCGAAGGGCGTCGTCGTCTGCGACGCGGTGCAATCCGTCGGTCGGCTCGAAACGACATTCGCGACGACCGGCGCGGACATATTGTTCTTTTCCTCACATAAGCTCGGCGGCCCGATGGGCGTCGGCGCGCTCGCCTTTCGCGACGACGGCCTTCATTTGGAATCGCCGATGCTGCGCGGCGGCGGCCAGGAGTTCGGACGCCGGGCGGGAACCGAGAATGTCGCGGGGATCGCCGGATTTGCGGCGGCGCTGACCACGGCGAGCGCCGACCTCGCGGGCGAGGGGTCGCGGCTCGCCGGTTTGCGCGACGAACTGGAGCGGCAAGTCTTGAAAATCGCGCCAGACGCCCGATTCTACGGGTCAGGGGCGCCGCGCGCGCCAAACGCCAGCGCCTTCGCAATTCCAGGCCTCGCCCCGCGCACCATGCTGATGGCGCTCGACCTCGAAAATGTGGCGCTTTCCGCGGGATCGGCCTGCTCCTCAGGCAAGATGATGGAATCCCATGTGCTTGCGGCGATGGGCGCGACAGAAAAGGAGGCGCTGAGGGCCAGTTTGGGTTGGTCTTCGACGCAAGAGGATGTAGAACAATTTGGAAAGGTTCTTGCACGTGTCGTGGATCGCATCAGGTCGCGACACTCCGCCGCCTAGTCGACGCCTAAACGGGCTGGGCGGAGGCGGAACGATCGGCCGGCGGGCCTTGAACCCGTCGTGACGAGGAGAAAGAAAAATGGCGGCTCGTCAGGAGACCGTTGCGCGCGTCGAGTCGATCGACGTGGACGCCTATAAATACGGGTTTTCGACCGATATCGAATCGGAAAAGGCCCCCAAGGGCCTGAATGAAGACATCGTCCGTTTCATTTCGGCCAAGAAGAACGAGCCGCAATGGCTCACCGACTGGCGCCTGGAGGCCTATCGGCGCTGGCTGACCATGCCCGAGCCGCGCTGGGCGCGCGTTCACTATCCGCGCATCGACTTCCAGGATCTCTATTATTACTCGGCTCCCAAGTCGACGCCGGGTCCGAAATCGCTCGACGACGTCGATCCCGAATTGCTGCGCACCTATGAAAAGCTCGGCATTCCGCTGCGCGAGCAGGAAATCCTAGCGGGCGTCGAAACGCGCCGCGTCGCGGTCGACGCCGTTTTCGACAGCGTGTCCGTGGCGACGACCTTCAAGGCGGAGCTGGCCAAGGCGGGCGTGATTTTCTGCCCGATCTCGGAAGCCGTGCAGACGCATCCGGAGCTGGTGCGAAAATATCTCGGCTCCGTCGTGCCGGTGACCGACAATTTCTACGCGACGCTGAATAGCGCGGTCTTCTCCGACGGCTCTTTCGTTTACATTCCAAAGGGCGTGCGCTGTCCGATGGAGCTTTCGACCTATTTCCGCATCAAT
>JBPFDW010000032.1:0-7223 GCA_051061375.1 Methylocystis sp.
ACCGTAGTAGCCGTAGCCGCCGCTCCAATCGCGGTGCCCGTGGCGGTAGTGCCCTCCGTAGTCCGGCAGATACCGACCGTCGCTCCATGCGCCGGCTTGCGCCAATGACGCCCACAACATTGCGGCTGCTAGAACTGCGCCCGAAGTTAGCATTTTGCGCATAGGGTCACCCTCCCTATTCTTCTGATGGAGAACTATGACGCTTGGGATCGAATACAAGGCGCAGACCCCATCAATCATCAATCAAGATTTTGGATCAAGCGTTCAATTCGACGCTTCTAATGCCATTGAGTCGAGGGGAAAAGTAGGGCTGCCAGAATCGGAGGCAGAATGCGGCGCAACGCCAAATACGACGCGGCGAACGCCATTCTCGACATGAAGGACAGTTCCGCAATCGCGGCCGCGGCGATGATTATCGCTGCGGCGTTTTTGACGCGTCCTGGATACGAAGACGCTGCTTTAGGCAATTTAACCAGTGCACTCACCGCATTGCAGCCCAGCCTTCGCGGCAAGATCGGCGGCATCGAGGATTACATTCCCACACTCGCGCGCGTAGATTCGCCACAACGCTGACAGCTCACCTCCGTCGCCGAGAGCGTCCCGGTCAGCAATGGCCGGGCTTTTCGTTTGCGCTCGATCAGCGGCTCCGTCGCCGGATCAAGCCAAACACCAATTTCTACTCGGCCTTTCCCAGCCTGGTCGGGTCGAAGACAAAATAGCGGCCGCCGATCGATCCTTCGAACCAAGATGATTCGTCGCGGCGCTGCAGATAGAATTTTACTTGCGTATTGGGAACGCCAACAACCATCACCGTGTCTCGGAGTTCGTCGACTTCAACCGTCAACGGCTCGTCGTGGCGATCGATGTCAATAAGGACTATGCGGCGGCCCATGCTCAAATCCTTGATCGACTGGCAAAATGACCATGCGGCCCGTGCCGCCCAGTTTGCCCGCCATCAGCATGCGGGCAAGGTTGGCCTTGGCGCCGGGGGGGGGGTCGCCTTCGTAGCAGTGGAGGATTTTCGCGAACGCGCAAGGTGAGATTCATAGGAGTTGGGTCCGTGTGACGCCGAAATTGCCTTTAGCAGTATACGAGCCGACACTGCATCGTCGGTTACTTTCAGTTCGACACGGCGCCCATGTGGAATGAGAGGGCGTAAGACGAACTGGAGAACAAAATGCCTAAAACTTCTCTCATGACCGCGGCCTTGCTGCTTATCGCGGCTCTACCCGCAATCGCGCAGACCGAGGAAAGCCGGCGGCATAGCGCTATGCAGCACCTTGGCGGACATTGGCGGCATGGGCACCGCGACTGGAGCGGCTCTCGGGGCCGCGCCATTTGCATAGCATCTGCTGGGAATGAGACCCTGCCCAGGGTTGGCAATGGGTGTGTCGTTGACGACGCGTTGAGTCGAATACAATAACCGTCCTCCGTAGATCCGGAGGGCGGCCATTGTCGTTTCGTTTGGTTGGCTAGTGCCGAGCTCCGATCGACTGAGCTGCTTGCTGGCACGCCTGTTGGCACCGCCGACAGGCTTCCGCACAGAGGCGGCAGTGCTCGAGGTCATGCTTCTCACATTCGTCTCCGCAAAGCCGGCAGGCCAGGGCGCAGGTCTCAAGCACGGAACGGATAGGAGCTTCGTTCGACCCGGTCCGTCGCGTCGCGATCGCTCCCGTCGCGACGCAGATGTCTGCACAATCGAGGTTCAACCTAATACATTGCGTCAACTGCTGGACAGCCTCCTCTCCAAGACAGGCGTCCGCGCAAGACACGCAGCTCTGCGTGCAGTCGTAGCATTCCTCAATGCATCGAACTAAAGCTTCATTTGCTTGACCCTTCACATGAGGGTGGGTCCGGATCATTTCCATGGCGTGCATGACGTCCTCCATGCGTCGTTGAATCCGAGGCACAACGCGCGCGCCCGTGCGTTGTTCCTATTCAAGGCTTTTCGGAACTGTCCGGCGTCAGCGCCTTTGAGACAAACCGGGCGGCGGGTTGAGGAAAGGAGGATTTCTGGCTCATCGTAAGCCTCAAGGAGTGGAGATGAGCCGGCGAGGCCCCGCAGCGGCCAGGCTGGACGCCTAGGCGGCGGGGAGTATGTTCCGCCTTCGTAACAAGCATGACCTTCGTAACCTAGCTGCTGTCGACCACATTCTTCCACGAATGCTGAACGTCGTGGTCGCGCCGTACCGCGCGTTCGACGGTTGCGGGGCCGCGGGACGCATCATCGACACAACGACAAAGAAAACCAACGACTTCGTCGATGGCAAGCCGCAAACGTCGTCACATGCTTCGGCGAGGTTGATGGCGCATCACCGCGAAAGGGGACGCTCGACGAAGAGAGTAGGCTGGGATCACCGAGCGAGTCCTGCCTGCGTCGCATCTGGCGTCGACGTCTCCTTCTGCGCCTTCCATGCTCGTCACATACGATCTCTGATTATATTGCTCTTCATCGTCTTCGTCTTTCTTGCCCTGATCGCCTTCGTGTCCGGCTCTTCCGGCTTAGGCGCGCGAGAGGCGCGCGCGGGGTCGAAAGCAGCGCCGGTGTGATGCCCGCCGCTGTCAAGACAGCCACTCTCGACGTGAGCGGCATGACGTCCGTGCTCGACTATCAGGCTATTGAGAAGCAGCTCGGCCCGCTAGCTGGCGTGTTGCGCGCGACCGCTAGCGCCGCCTCCAACAGCGTGACGCGGGAACGCGACGAGGCCTTCACCAACCTTACGAACCTCGAGGGCGAGATCGCCGCATGCGGATTCAGTGCTCAGGCAAGATCGTGCCCGAACACTCCGCGAGCCACGTCCCGAATATGGAGGCTGGCTGAAGGTTTCCGCCGCGCGCGTTGTCGGGCGACATGGCGCGCACTAGATGGACCACGGCGCCGGCATGGACGTGCAGGCCAGGGTGCGCGACATTCGCCACCGCTTGTGGATCAGCCTCGCCTTCAGCGTGCTCGATACGCGTCCGGTCCCGCCGCGCTAAGTAGCCTAAGTTCCAGGTTCTATTGAGCACATGAGGGCGATGATGACTTTTCGTTGGCGACGTCTCCTTGTCTTTCGGGCTGATCGTCATCGCCTCGATGGTCAGCGGGACATCTTCATATGCTACGCCTCACCCTAATCCTTGCGCAGAGATGGGCCTGGACGATTGTCCCAACGCTCACGATGACGCGGCTATGCCGGCCCGCTGTGACGCTTTCGCCTGCCATCTGTCAACCACCTCCGCCCCCTTACGCGATCTCATTCATTGCAAAGGCTTCGCGTTTGAGGAAACCTCGGGAGGATCCGGCACCTCGTGGATTGCATGTTCTCCTGAATTTAACCGTCGGAGTGCTGACTTTCGAGCGCCGAGCGCTTTCGCGAGCGAAGCGGTCAACAATTGATGTCGGCGTAGCTGACACTGCCCCCGTGGGAATTGATTAATTGGCCCAAACATACGCGATGAGGCGAGCGTCCAACGACCGCTCAATCCATGGTTCCGAGGTCACTCTCATTTGTCCGCTGCGGCTTGCCGTTAGATGTAAACGTGGCCGCCCGCTCTAGCGAGAAGTTGAGAAGTCCGTCGTGCCAGCATAGGCGAGGGCTCCACCCTCAGACAAACGGCGGCGGTAATGCTTCGCTCGATATAAGCAAGGAATTTCGATAGACGTCGGAGGGTAGGTGAGATTTGCGTCACAACAATCTAAGAATGAAGACGCCCGCCAACACGGCGGGCGTCTTTAATGCGAACAGCCTGGGCGTCACCGGCAAACCCAAACCCAATGGCCTTGATCCCATGTCCAACAAGGACCGCTGAAGGGCATGCCTCCACCGTAGCCATAGTAGCCGCTCCAATCCCTGTGCTGATAGCGGAAGTGCCCTCCGTAGTCTGGCAGATACCGACCGTGGTGAAATGTGCCGGCTTGCGCCAATGACGTCCACAACATTGCGGCTGCTAGAACTGAGCCAGAAGTTAGCATTTTGCGCATAGGGTCCTCCCTATTCTTCTGATCGAGAACTATGACGCTTGGGGTCGAATACAAGGGAGCAGACCCATCAATCAAGATTTTGGATCATGCGCTCAGTTCGACGCTCCTAATGCCTTTGAAGCTATTGCATCGTTCAACAACAACTATGCGGTGCGCCCCCTTCAGTTCTTCAGGTCTCCATGTGGGCCGAACGAGCTATCGGCACAAATTAACAGAGGGGCTCTCATCATCCCGAGGATTGGCGTTTCAAAGATTGCTCTGTCAGCCTTGGCTGTGATTACGACGCCGACTTGCGGCTAGGATTCGCGGAATGAAAGCAGGAACCTCGGCCATGTACTGTCGATATGCCGCGCCGAATTCGGCGAGCGCTTCGTTTTCCTCTGCCCTGGCGAGGCGCACGTACATGACGACGAGGACCGGAAACATCGCCAGCGTCAGCAATGTCGGCCATTGCAAGAGGAAGCCGAGCATGACGAGTATGAAACCGACATATTGGGGATGACGCACATACGCGTACACTCCAGCGGTTGCGAGCTCGTGTCGGCGCTGCGCGTCATAGAGGACGCTCCAGCCCGCTGAAATCAAAATAAAGCCGCCGCCGATGAGCGCAATGCTCGCCATGTGGAATGGGCCCCAATGCGGATTGGCTTTCCAGCCGAGCATCATCTCGAGCAGATGTCCGGCATCATGCGTGAACCAGTTCACATCAGGCCAACGGCTTTGCAGCCAGCCAGACAGCACATAGATCGTGAGCGGAAAGCCGTACATTTCAGCGAACAACGCTACGAGAAATGCGCTGAAGGCGCCAAAGGAACGCCAGTCGCGCTTCGTCTGCGGTTTGAAGAAGGTGAAGGCGAAAAGGATGAAGATCGCCGAATTGAGAATGACCAGCGACCACAGGCCATAAGCGGGAGCATCATCGTGCATAGGAATCATCCCAGATCATCGTGATTGTCAGCGCCGGTGTGGGGGGGCGGACTTCTCATGGGGGACTCGTTGCTCGCGCTCTCCTGTGATCCATGCCGCCCATGGCCTCCGTGCATAAAAATGTGCATGAGGGGGCAGGCTAGGAGTAGCAAGTAAGGAAGCGCTCCGAAAAGATGCGCGGTGTGTTCCGTCACGAGATAGAACCCAGCGATCGCCAGGAACCCGATCAGAACCATGTTCCCTCGCGATGCGAAGTGACCGCGCTTCGGACTGTCAGAACTGCCTTTTTGCATATCGTGTGCGTGTCGCATCACTCGCTCCTTCGACATTGCGCCGGCCGACAGACGTTCTATTCGACGACCAGCCTGCCGCGGAACATGCCCATGGGGCATGCGAAATTGAATTCGCCAGACTCCCTCGGCAGGAACTCGACCGCGACGGTTTCGCCGGTGGGCAGTTCGGCGCTCTTTTGAAAGTCGGCGAAAATCACCTTGTCGGAGCACGACGCCGTCTCTTCGCGGCGGAAGTTGAGCCGCACCGGCTTGTCCCGCCGCACGATGATGGTGTCGGGCGTGTAGCCGCCCCTGACCAGGATCATCGCTTCCTGATAGCCGCCGCTGGTTTCGGCCGCGCGCACGCCTGTTGCGCGCTTGAGCCAGAAGAACCAGACAATGAAGGCGATCAGAGCGGACCCGCCGAATACCACGATCAGGCGATCCGAGGACGTGTACGTCGCCGCCGCGGCAGGGGCCCGCGGCCCCGCCGCGGCTGGAGGCGTTGCGCGCTCGGCGATCGCGCTGTTTATCTCGTCAAGCGCTTCTTTCGCTGAAGCGAGCTGGGGGTCGAGCTTCAACGTGGTTTCCAGGTCCTGCCTAGCGCGCTCGAGATCCAGTTTGCCGCGATAGGCGTTGGCTCGCCCGAGGAAGGCATTCGCAAGTTTTGGATCGAGAGCGATCGCCTTGTCGTAGTCCGCGATGGCGGGGCCGAAGTCGTTTTTCGCTCGATAAGCCTCACCTCGGCCAAGGAAAGCGGCGGCGTTTGGTTGCTCCGCGATGGACGCGTCGTAATCGGCGATCGCCTTGTCGAAATCGCCCTTCGCTTTGAAGATGGATGCGCGTTCTGCAAGCGTGGACGCCGCCTTGGGATAGAGTTTCAGCGCGTTGTTTAAATCGGCAAGGGCGCGATCAAGATCGCCCTTCGCTCGATAGGCGCCGCCACGATTAAAATAGGCCGTAAATTGATCACGCCTACTCTGGCGTTTTAGACGGTCGATGACCTCCGTGCAGCCCGCGATCCGAGCGTCCGGTTCGGCGCTTCGACACCTCCCCCAGCGATCGCTCTGCGCCGACGCCGTCGCGGCGAGCAAAACCAAAAAGAACCCGGCGAGCGCAAGGCGGAGCGGCCGTGAGATCATGACGCGGTCCTCCTCGGCTGAAAGAAGCGTAGGCGATTGGCGTTACTGACAACCGTGACGGAACTGAAGGCCATCGCCGCCGAGGCGATAAGCGGCGACAGCAGGATGCCTAGGGCCGGATAAAGCGCGCCCATCGCCACAGGTATGCCGAGAACGTTGTAACCGAAGGCGCCGACCAAGTTTTGGCGCACGTTACGCATGGTGGCGCGGCTGATCTCGATCGCCGTGACAATGCCCTGTAAGCTGCCCCTGATGAGCGTCACGTCGCTTGCCTCGATCGCGACATCCGTGCCCGTGCCGATGGCGAAGCCGACATCAGCTTGTGCAAGCGCCGGCGCGTCGTTGACGCCGTCGCCCACCATGCCAACGGTCTTTCCTTCGAGCTGGAGTTTTTGAACCTCATGCGCCTTGGCGTCGGGCAGCACCTCCGCGAGCACGCGGTTGACGCCTACTTGGCTTGCAATCGCTTTAGCGGTGCGTTCGTTGTCGCCCGTCAGCATGACCACTTCGAGCCCCAAGCGAAGGAGGGCGTCGATCGCCGCTTTCGAATCGGATTTCACTGTGTCGGCGACGGCGACGAGACCGAGGCACTGCCCGTCGGCCGCCACATACATCGGCGTCTTTCCATCATTGGCGAGGCGCTCCCACGTCGGCGCAAGGGCGTCGATTGCTACGCCACGATCACCCATCAGTTTTGTGTTGCCGAGGACGACTTGACGGCCATCGACATCGCCGCTTACGCCATGACCCGGTATCGCCGTGAATCCCCTCGCTTCAACGGGCGGAAGGCCGCGCGCCTCCGCACCCTTAACGATGGCTTCGCCAAGCGGATGCTCGGAGCCGCGTTCGAGAGCCGCCGCGAGCCGCAGCACAGTCTCTTCGCGTTGACCGTCGACGGGAACCACGTCCGTCAACGAA
>JBPFDW010000033.1:0-188213 GCA_051061375.1 Methylocystis sp.
TGTCGAAGCCGCCGGCGGTGAGGATTTTCCCCTCGCCCGCGATCACGTCGGTGCCCGGGCCGATCACGATGGTAACGCCGGGCTGGATGTCGGGATTGCCGGCCTTGCCGATCGCAGAAATCATGCCCTCCTTGATCGCGACGTCGGCTTTCACGCCACCCCAGTGGTCGACGATCAGCGCGTTGGTGATGACGGTATCGGCCGCGCCTTGGCGGTTGGTGACCTGCGACTGCCCCATGCCGTCGCGGATCACCTTGCCGCCGCCGAACTTCACCTCCTCGCCATAGGTGGTGAAATCCTTTTCCACCTCAATGACGAGATCGGTATCGGCGAGCCGCACCCGGTCGCCGGTGGTGGGCCCGAACATGTCGGCATAGACGGAACGTTTGATTTTCACGGACATATCAGGCTCCAGCCTTCAGATCTGAATTTCGTGCCAATTGCCGGCAGGGGGATTCGTGGCGACCCCTCTCCCCAACCCTCCCCCGCAAGGGGGAGGGAGCCCTGCCAGCGTGCTCACCTCACATTGCGTCACGACTGCTCCTCGATGTCTTTAGCACTAGTCAGGGACGCACCAGCGGACGGGTTCCCTCCCCCTTGCGGGGGAGGGTTAGGGAGAGGGGTGCCGCTTGCTCCGCCGCTTCGAGAATGGAAAGAACGACACCTTCGAGATTCCGCATCACATCGTCATTGGTAAATCGAAGAACGCGATAACCGCGAGACGCCAACCATTGATCGCGCCTGGCATCGTGGCGGATACGCTCTTCGAAAGAGTGGCTCTCGCCGTCAACCTCAACAACGAGCTTGCAGGAATGCGCGACGAAATCGGCGATGTAGTTACCCATCGGGCTCTGCCGGCGAAAGCCTAATCCGGCGAGCCGGTTTGCCTTCAAGTGGCGCCAGAGCAAGGTTTCGGCGCGGGTCATGGTGCGCCTTAGCTGTTTGGCGCGATCTCGCTGAACCTTGCTGACCTCGTCGTGTGGCATACCCCTCTCCCCAACCCTCCCCCGCAAGGGGGGAGGGAGCCCGACCAGCGTGGTCACATTACTGAAGATCACAGTTTGCCCTGCACGTCGCCGCGGAAGCCGTAGATGGTGCGTTTGCCGGCGAGTGCGACGAGTTGCACCTCGCGGGTCTGGCCGGGTTCGAAGCGCACCGCAGTGCCGGCGGCTATGTCGAGCCGCATGCCGCGGGATTTCTTGCGGTCGAATTTCAGCGCGGGGTTGGTTTCGAAGAAGTGGTAGTGCGAGCCGACCTGGATCGGGCGGTCGCCGGTATTGGCGACCGAGAGCGTCACGGTCTTGCGGCCGGCATTGAGCTCGATCTCGCCGTCCTTGATGAAGAGTTCGCCGGGGATCATTGGGAGGCTCCTATCTGATCGGCTCATGCACGGTCACGAGCTTGGTGCCGTCCGGAAAAGTCGCCTCCACCTGGATGTCGTGGATCATTTCCGGGATGCCTTCCATCACCTGCGCGCGGGTCAGCACTTGCGCGCCTGATTGCATCAATTCGGCGACGGTGCGGCCGTCGCGCGCGCCCTCGACGATGAAGTCCGAGATGATGGCGATCGCCTCGGGATGGTTGAGCTTGACGCCGCGCTCCAGCCTGCGGTGCGCCACCATGGCCGCCATCGAGATCAAGAGCTTGTCCTTTTCGCGGGGAGACAGATTCATGCGAGCACTCTGGTGATTGGATAGACCTTGATTGAGCCACAGCCTCTAATTAAGCCACAGCCTTGGCAGCGCCACGCCGCTGGCGCGGCCGAGCACAGCCATCATGTCGGCACGGAGCCGGGCCGCATCTTGGGCACAGAAGCGCGCCATTGCAAATCCATTCCAGCAGGAGATGCCGACCTCGCCGCCGAACGTTTCAGAGACCTCGCGGACTCGCTCGACCACGGCCTCGTCACCGGGCACGATCAGCGCGGTCCCGATAGCGACGCCGCCGCTGGCAATGGCCGGCCGCGCCAGCTTTTCGCCGAGGTCGCCGTCAAGACGGATGGTCTCCGCAAACACCAGCTTCCCGCCGCGGCGCAGGCGCCAGCGGTCGACGAATTCGCCCGTTTGCATCCGCTCGCCCATCGCCGCGCGGCCGAACACCACGATTTCGCAGAGCAGAAGCGAGGCGTCTTCGGCCAGGTCGATATCGATGCGCCGGATAATGCGCGCCCGGTCGAACAGGATGGTCTCCTGCGGCAGCCAGGCAAGATGCGACCCCGCCTCCGCTTTCAGCGCGATGTTGAGCTGCGCGGCGGGCCCGGCGGTGCGATAGACCTTCTCGGCCGCGGCCGTCGTCAGCGTCAGCCGCGATCCCTCGCCTGCCGCGATATCGATGTCGAAGCGGTCACCACCCGCGATGCCACCGGCCGTGTTGACGAACACGCCCGAAAGCCCCTCCGCCTCGGGCGAGGGAAAGCGCACTCGCAGCGAGCCGGATTCATGCAAGTTGCCGCGACGGGTGACGCCATTTTGGAGATGCACGCCGAACCTCACCGCGCCCTGGGCCCGGTTGGCCGCAAACGTCGCTGAAGCTGCGCGCGTGATATCGGTCCGCATCCGTCCCCCAAACGGCGTTAGCTCGAAACGCGATTGTTACAGCGCCATCTGGCGGCTGATTTCCGCGGGATCGAGGTTGGCGCGGTCGCAGGCATACTTCACCGCGCCCCGATCCATGACCGCGAAATTGTCGCCGAGCTCGCAGGCAAAGTCGAGATATTGTTCGACCAGCACGATCGCCATGTTGCCAAGGCTGCGCAAGTAGGAGATGGCGCGCCCGATGTCCTTGATGATCGAGGGCTGAATGCCTTCGGTCGGCTCGTCCAGCAGCAACAGTTTCGGCCGCATCACCAGCGCCCGGCCGATCGCAAGCTGCTGCTGCTGGCCACCGGAGAGGTCGCCGCCGCGCCGTCCCAGCATGGAGTTCAGCACCGGAAACAGCGAGAACACGTCGTCGGGGATGTTGCGGTCCTCGCGCTTGAGCGGCCCGAAGCCGGTCTTGAGATTTTCCTCGACCGTCAGCAGCGGAAAGATCTCGCGGCCCTGCGGCACGAAGCCGATGCCGGCCCGCGCGCGCTCGTAGGGTTTCAAGCCGGTGATGTCGTTACCTTCCAGGGTAATCGATCCGCTCGATATCGGATATTGCCCGACCATCGCGCGCAACAGCGAAGTCTTGCCAACACCGTTGCGGCCGAGCACGCAGGTCACCTTGCCCGGCTCAGCGGTCAGCGAGACGCCGCGCAGTGCTTGTGCTGCACCGTAGTAGAGATTGATGTCTTTTACGACCAGCATCGTCAGCCTTTCGCGAATAGCGAATGGCGGATAGCGAATAGTTAGAAGAGGTAATCCATTCGATATTCGCTACTCACCATTCGCCTATCTTCCCAGATAAACCTCAATCACCCGCTCGTTCGAGGAGACCTGATCGATGGTCCCTTCCGCCAGCACCGTGCCTTCATGCAGGCAGGTGACCTTGACGCCGAGTTCGCGGACGAAGGTCATGTCGTGCTCGACGACCATGACCGTCTTTTCCTTGTTGATTTCCTTCAAGAGCTCCGCGGTCTGATGGGTCTCGACGTCGGTCATCCCGGCGACCGGTTCGTCGACCAGCAACAGCTTCGGATCCTGCGCCAGCAGCATGCCGATTTCCAGCCACTGCTTCTGGCCGTGCGACAGACTGCCGGCGATGCGCTCGCGCAACGGCTTCAACCGCACGATGTCGAGCACCTCATCGATGCGCTGTTCCTGCTCCGCCGACGACTGCCAGAACAAGGTGGCGCGCACGCTGCGGTCGTTCTTCAGCGACAGCAGCAGGTTGTCCTCGACCGTATGCATCTCGAACACGGTCGGTTTCTGGAACTTGCGGCCGATGCCGAGCGTGGCGATCTCAGTCTCGTCCAGCTTGGTCAGATCGACGGTGCCTTCCTGGAAAAAGACGTCGCCCTCGTCGGGCCGGGTCTTGCCGGTGATGACATCCATCATCGTCGTCTTGCCGGCGCCGTTCGGGCCGAGCAGACAGAACACTTCGCCCGCCGGCACGACCAGATTCAGCCGATCGAGCGCCGGCGCATGAGCGCCGTCATAAATTTTGGTGAGATCGCGCGCTTCAAGCATCGCCGCATCCGCCCTACGGCTCTACTCCGGCGCGCGTGGCCTCGCGCCGGAGAGGGTATAAACTCAGGTCAAGCCTGCATCATTGCGCCGGAACGGTCAAGCGGCGTCGCTTAGAGCGCGCAGCGAAAAGGAGGATGCCGGTTTTTCGCGCGAAGCGCTCCCTAAACTTTTGGTATCGATCACGTCGTCTGCGTTTAGGCGATTCCGCCTAAACGCAGCGCGATCTAGTGCGGGGCGGCGCCGAGACTCGCAACGTCGACCTTCACGCCCGGACCCTGGGTCGAGCAGATGGCGACGCGCTGAATGTAGGTGCCCTTGGCGCCCTGCGGCTTCGCCTTGGCGACGGCGTCGACGAAGGCCTTGATGTTCTCGACGAGCTTGCCGTCGTCGAACGAGGCCTTGCCGACCGTGCCCTGGACGATGCCGGCCTTCTCGACGCGGAATTCGACCGCGCCGCCCTTGCTGGCCTTCACCGCGCCGGCGACGTCCATCGTCACCGTGCCGACCTTGGGGTTCGGCATCAGGCCGCGGGGCCCGAGCACCTTGCCGAGACGGCCGACGAGCGGCATCATGTCCGGCGTGGCGATGCAGCGATCGAACTCGATCGTCCCGCCTTGCACGGTCGTGACCAGATCCTCGGCGCCGATGACGTCGGCGCCCGCCGCCTTGGCTTCGTCCGCCTTGGCGCCGCGCGCGAAGACCGCGACGCGCAGAACGCGGCCGGTGCCGTTCGGCAGATTGACGACGCCGCGCACCATCTGGTCGGCGTGTTTGGGATCGACGCCGAGATTCATGGCGATCTCGACGGATTCGTCGAATTTCGCCTTGGCGCGCTCACGCACCAGCTTCACCGCGTCGGTGATGGGATAAAGCTTGGTGCGTTCAATGCCCTCGCGGGACTTGGCAATGCGTTTTCCGATGTGCGCCATGGTCTTACTCCACCACCTCGAGGCCCATCGCGCGGGCGGAGCCGGCGATCATCGACATCGCCGATTCGATCGAGGCGCAGTTGAGATCGACGATCTTCTTTTCCGCGATGTCGCGGATCTGCGCCTGGGTGATCTTGCCGACGACGTTGCGGCCCGGCAATTTGGAGCCGGAGGCGGGCTTCTTGCCGATCTTGAGGCCCACGGCCTTCTTCAAAAAGAAGCTGACCGGCGGCTGCCGCATCTCGAAGGTGAAGGAGCGGTCCTGATAGGCGGTGATGACGACGGGGATGGGCGTCCCCTTCTCGATCTGTCCCGTCTTGGCGTTGAACGCCTTGCAGAACTCCATGATGTTGAGGCCGCGCTGGCCGAGCGCGGGACCGATCGGCGGCGACGGATTGGCCGCGCCGGCCGGCACTTGCAGTTTGATATAGCCGGCGATTTTCTTCGCCATTTGCTTTCTCCAACGATGGGCGCCCGCCGCGATTTTTCACGCGTGCGCGCCGGTTGCAGGTCGTGGTCCGGTCTGGAGCTCCCCGATGGCGTCAGGGCAGACCCGCCACGCATGATGCCTCGGGCGGCGGAACCGTCCGAGGAATGGCGGTTTTTAGGGGAAGGCGGGGGAAAGGGCAAGAGCCGACCCGGCACCTGTCTCCCGCGAGAATCGTCCGCGCCGGCCGAACTTCATTATTTCACGCAAGAGGAATGAACCAATGTCGTCGGTTCGCCGCAAGAGGGAACGACTGTCGGGAGGGCGAAGCGCGTGAACATGAACATCGAGCCTGTTGTAATCATAACGGGCGCGTCGCGCGGCATCGGGCGGCGCCTGGCGCTGGACTGCGCCCGATATGGAATGGCGGTGGCGGTCAATTATCGATCGGACGAGACGGCGACGGCGGCGGTTGTGGAAGAAATCCAAGCCGCGGGAGGGCGCGCCTGCGCGGTCCGGGCGGACGTAAGCGACGAATACCAGGCGCGGCGCCTCGTTGACGCCTGCGTCGACCAGTTCGGCCGACTGGATTGCGTCATCAACAATGCGGGCGCGGCCCTCGTTCGAACGCTCGACGAGCTCGATGGCGCGACCTTCCAGCAGACGTTGAACGCCAATCTCCTTTCGGCCTTCCACGTGTCGCAGGCGGCCATTCCGCATCTCAGGCAAAAGGGCGGACGGCTCATCTTCATGTCGTCCGGGGCGGCGCGGATCGGCGGCAGGGTCTCCGCCGCCTATGCGGCTTCCAAGGCGGGCATGGAAGGGCTGATGCGCTATTACGCCCTATATCTGCGCGATGATCGCATCACCGCGAACGCGATTGCGCCGCTGCTGATCGAGACCGACATGCTGGCCGGAATGGAACTGCCGCCGCCGTCCGATCTGCCGCTGGGACGGCCAGGGCGACCCGACGAAGTCTGGCCGGCGGTGCGAATGATCATCGAAACCGAATATCTGACAGGACAGACGATCCATCTCAACGCCGGGCGCTACATGACGTAACGCGCGAAGAAACGCGAGGCGAAGCCTTGTTTTTGGCGCCGGGCGACGGCTTCGACCTCCGCTGTGGACCTCAATGCCCCTCGGGCAAAAGCCCCACATGCTGTTCGAGTCGGCGCAGGCGCTCCTCGAATTCGGTCAGCAGCGCGCCATGGCCAATCTGCGAAGAGTGATATTCCATCACCGACCGGCGCAACCCGGAAATCTGGTCGCTCAGGCGCTTCTCCTGCGCTTTTAGGCGCTCATCGATGCGCTCTTCGAGAATCATCAGGTCCGAGGCGACATCCGCGCGCAGCGAATGGACCTCGGAGCGGACGTCAGCGACGTCGCTCTTCGTCGCCATCTCTTCGCGAAGGCCGTCCACCTTCGCGTCGATCTTGCGCAGCAGCGCCAGCGTAAAATTTTCGGGCTCGTCGCTCATCGCGGCTTCCATCGACTGCGGAAATGCGCCGACCCAACATAGCGTCGCATTGCGCCTTTGTCTCCGGCGTCCCACCTCCATCGAGGAAAGGAAGCCTGCATGTCAGATTACGCAAAGCGCCTCGCCTTCATGGCCGCAGGTCTCGCGGCGATGATCTTCTCCAATTTGTACTTGGGCGAGACGCCGCTTGGCTGGGCTGGCCTGCTCGCGGGAATCGGGTCCTATTATTACGGATGGCGCGGCGTCTGCCCCGCGTGTCGAGCGCAGCGTTGCGCCGTGGCGCTTCCTGAGCGGAAAGATGCGCCCGCGGACGGCGGCGCCAAGGGACAAAGCGGGCCGGATAGAGCGCCTGCGCGCTAGGCTCTAAACCTTCTCGACCCGACCGAACTCCAGCTCCACCGGCGTCGCCCGGCCGAAGATCGAAACGGCGAGCTTAAGCCGCGAGCGCGCTTCGACGATTTCCTCGACGAAGCCTCAATGCCCCTCGGGCGTAAGTCCCACATGCTCCTCAAGGCGGCGCAGGCGCTCCTCGAATTCGGTCAACAGCACGCCATGGCCAATCTGAGAGGAGTGATATTCCATCACCGAGCGGCGCAGACCGGTAATCTGGTCGCTGAGTCGCTTTTCCAAAGCGATCATGTCGGACGCCACGTCCGCGCGCAGCGAATGAATCTCGGAGCGAAGCTCCGAGCGGACGTCAGCGATGTCGCTCTTCGTCGCCATCACTTTGCGAATATCCGCCACTTCTTCGCGAAGGCCGTCCACCTTCCCGTCGATCTTGCGCAGCAGCGCCAGCGTGAAATTTTCGGGCTCGTCGCTCATCGCGGCTTCCATCGCCGCCATAAAGCGCGGCGGTTCTTCATAACATAATTTTCTAAAGCAGCGGCGCGGAGCGCGTCTCCACCCTCCCCTTGAAAGGGAGGGTGAAAGTCTAAACCTTCTCGACCTGACCGAACTCCAGCTCCACCGGGGTCGGGCGGCCGAAGATCGACACGGCGACCTTGAGGCGCGAACGCGCCTCGTCGATCTCTTCGACAAGCCCGTTGAAGGAGGCGAAGGGCCCGTCGGCGACACGCACCGTCTCGCCGACTTCGAACATGATCGTCGGCTTGGGCCGGTCGACGCCCTCGGCGACCTGTCCCTTGATGCGCAGCGCCTCTTCCTCGCTGATCGGCATCGGCTTGTTGTCGGCGCCAAGAAAGCCCGTGACCTTCGGCGTGTTCTTGATGAGCGAAAAGACCTGGTCGGTGAGGTCGCATTTCACCAGCACATAGCCGGGGAAGAATTTGCGCTCGGCCGAGACCTTGCGGCCGCGCCGCACCTCGACGACCTGTTCGGTCGGCACGAGGATTTCCTCGAAATTGTCCGAGAGTCCGCGCTGCGCCGCGCCCTCGCGAATAGCGTCGGCGACCTTCTTCTCGAAGTTCGAATAGGCGTGGACGATATACCAGCGCATGCTCATAGCGGCGCCACAAGCTCCAATTATCTAACGCCCGATGCCGATCATCAGGCCGACGCCGAACCGCAACGCGTAATCGACGATGACGAAGAACAGGCTCGCGAACAGCACCATGAGAATGACGAGGCCGGTCGTGATGAAGGTCTCGCGGCGCGTCGGCCAGGTGACCTTGGCCGCCTCGGCGCGGACCTCCTGAAGGAATTGAAACGGATTGACCATTCGACTACCGGGCTGAGCGGGGACGCGCGACCTTGCAAGAAGCCGCAGATTGAGACGCGCCGCAAAACGATCGCGGCGCGGGACCTGCCGGCCGCGCGCCACGAATTCGAGCGCTTATAGCCGCTTGGCGCCCCGCCGCCAAGCGAAAAAGCAGCATCATGACAGCGCCGCGGCGGAATGAAGGACGGCGCGCGCCTCCGCCAGAGCCACGAGATTGGGCGGCAGCAGTCGCGCCTCTTCCGGGGTGACATAAGCGATCCGGGCCGCGATCTCGGGCCCGAGCCGCGCCATCGCCGCCTTGAGGTTCGGCGGGTCGTAGCGGCTGTTCTCGACGCCGTAGATTTCGCAGCTGCGGCCGAGCTTGGCCAGCACGCTCCAGTGAATCTTTTCGTTGACATGTTCCTCGTCAGGGCTCCCGCCCCGGAGGAGACCATTGGCCGGCGCGCCGGCCGCGAACATCTCGCGGCTGCGCGGAAAATTGCGGTCGACCGGATAGTGTTCCGCCGAGTCCGGAATGTCGCCGTCGATGTTCGGCTTCAGCATACGCCTGATCGCGTCAGTGTCGAATGAGAGGCCGGTGAGCGCCTGCGTACGGGCGATCATCCAGATCAGCGCGATGTCGGAAAGGCCCGCTTCCTCATAGCCCCCGCCGACATTGCTATGGACGCCCGGAAACCAGTTTTGTTCGATATTCTTGGGATGCGCCTCGCCTTTCTCCACCGTCCAGAAGGTCGGTATGAAGGGACGGCGCCGTTCGTCGACGCCGATCGCATGCAGGGCGTGATCGACGTGCGCGCCGAGCCGCGTATCCTCGAACCCGCCGAAAAACAGCAGCGTGAAATAGCGGCCGAGCGGCGCGAGCCCGCTGAAGCCGGCCGGCACGCCATAGGAGCCGACGGTGTCGAAGACGCCGAGGAGCGTGATGCGGCCGTTCGACTGAATGTCGGGTCCGCTCGGCGGTCCGCCGCGGCGCGAGGCCTCGCGCGCGCTTCTGTTGGCGCGCGCGATGTTGAAAATGCCCTTGTCCCTCGTCTTTCTGATGCCGCAGTCGCCGATCAGGCCGGCCAAGGCGCGGGCCGCATAGGCGCCGCGCGAAAATCCGTAGATGTAGAGTTCCTGATCGTCGCGATAATTGTCGACCACCCAGTCATAGGCGTCCTGGACGATCTTGCGCAGGCCAAGGCCGATCGTGCCGCCGACGAGCTTGAATCCCTGCGCGCCGACGCCGGAGAAATAGCGCACGTTTTGCTGGACGCCGTCCGCGCCGCGCGGCGGAATGATTCTTTCGGCGACTCTCTCTTCCCACGATTGCTTGCAGATATTGGTGAAGTCGCGGGGCGTATTCCAAGTGCCGTCGAGCAAGACAACGTTGCGAATCATTTTGCCTCCAACAGCGTGCAAAACATAGGCAATTGCGGCGGACACGCATGTTAATGGTGACGCGCTTTAACCGCCCGCGCAAGCGCGCACGAAAGATTTGCCCAAGACCGGCGCTCCCCGTTATGAGAAGCGAAACCTCAGCCAAGCATTGGAGACAGGCATTGGAGAAAAGGATGCGCGCAGGCCTAGTTTTTCTGGCCGCATTCACGGCGGCCCTCAGCGCCGGCTGCAACGCGGCCCGTCCGCCGCAAGCCGCGCCGCCCGGACCGGCGGTCCCGGCGCCGACGGCGCAAGCCCTTCCGCCCGACGGCCCCGGCTGCGCCGGCGCCGTGGCGCGCTACCGCTCCGTCGTCGACAACGACCTCTCGATGGGCCACGTCAACCAGAGCGTTCACGCCCAGATTTCGAACGAGATCGCCGAGGCGGCTTCGGCCTGCGCCGCCGGGCAGGATGGGCGCGCGCAGTCGCTGCTGCGCGCCTCGAAGTCGCGCCATGGCTATCCGGGCTGATCCTTAGCGCTGGCGCTTGTCTTGCGGCGTCAGCTTGGAAGCGGTCCAGATTAGATTGATTGACCTCATGTTTTGGCGTTCCTACTTTCGAGAGGACGCGGACTCGGGAGATGGGATTTTTGAAACGTCACCATGCGTATGCGGTCCTGGCCGCTTGGGCTTTGGGCCTCTCCGGCGCCGCCGCGGCTGAGAGCGCCTTCACCCTCACGATCAAGGACCATCGTTTCGAGCCGGCGGAGCTGCGCGTGCCGGCCAATCAGCCGGCGACGCTGACCGTTAAGAATCTCGACGCGACGCCGGAAGAATTCGAAAGCAAGCCGCTGCGCATCGAGAAGGTGATCCCGGCCAAGAGCGAAGCGACCTTCACGCTTCGGCCCCTCAAACCCGGACGCTATAAATTCGTCGGCGAATTCCACGAAGACGAGGCCAAGGGCGAGGTCATCGCGGAATAGGCCATGCTCGGCGCGCTCATCATCGTCTTTCGTGAAGCCATCGAGGCGGGGCTCATCGTCGGGATAGTGCTTGCCGTCACGCGCGGGGTCGCCGGGTCGCGCGGTTTCGTCGCGGCGGGCGTCAGCGCCGGCGCGCTTGGCGCCGTGATCGTCGCGGCTTTCGCCGACCGGTTGTCGCAGGCCTTCGCCGGCGCTGGCCAGGAGGTCTTCAACGCCGCGATCCTCGCGCTCGCCGTCGTGATGCTCGTCTGGCACAACATCTGGATGGCTCAGCACGGGCGCGAACTGGCGCAGAATCTGTCACAGGTCGGGCGGGCCGTCGCGCGCGGCGACGAGACTTTGTTCGCGCTGACCGCCGTCGTCGGCCTCGCCGTGCTGCGCGAAGGCGCCGAGGTGGCGCTGTTTCTATACGGCATTCTCGCCTCGGGCGAATCCGGCTGGGACGTCTTCGCGGGGGGAATCGCGGGACTGGCGCTCGGCGCGGCGACGAGCTTTGCGACCTTTTATGGCCTCGTCGCCATTCCGGCGAAACGCCTCTTCGCCGTGACGACATGGCTGATCACGCTGCTCGCCGCCGGACTGGCGGCGCAATGCGTCGCCTTCCTGCAGCAGGCCGGACTCGTCACGTCGCTGTCCGACACCGCCTGGGATTCGTCGTGGCTGTTATCTGACAAGAGCATCGTCGGACGGGTGCTGCACACGCTGATCGGCTATGCCGACCAGCCCTCGGCGATGCAAGTCATGGTCTATCTTGGAACGCTTATCGCGATTGTCGCGGCGACCAAATTCTTCGCCGCGCGGCATCCATCGCCAGCGGTCCGCGCGCCGGCGGAGTAGGGCCGGGGAGGATCGGCGCGCGAGACTTTAGTTCTCAGCCGCCGCCGAAGAGCTGCTCGAAAACGCTTCGCTCCGACGCCCCGCGCCGTTGCCGCGGCCGCTCGATCGAGCCGACCGTCGGAATGTCTTCGGGCGGCAGAAGATCGTCGATCGCCTGCGGCGCGGGCGACGGCGCGCGCGCGGCGACATCGGGCCGCGCCTCGGCGACGGGGACCGGCTCCTCGATCGGCGCGCCGGGAACAGCCGCCGGCGGGAGCGGCGCCGGGGCGCTTCTCGCGCGTTGCTGGCGCGGCGGCGCCGGTTTGGGCTCTCCGGTAAAGAGTCCGATGAGATCGTCGATCGGCTTGGCGATCTCCTCTGAGATCGCAGCGTTCTCCGAACGCCACGCGCCCGATGGCAGTCCGGCGACCGGCTGTCCTCTCAAGGCGACGCTCATGAAGCGGCTCCAGATTTCGACCGGCAGATTGCCGCCAGAGGCTTTCTTCGTCGGCGAATTGTCGTCATTGCCGAGCCACACGCCGGCGATCAGCCGGCCCGTATAGCCGACGAACCATGCGTCACGGAAATCCTGGCTGGTGCCGGTCTTGCCCGCCGCCTCCCAGCCCGGGAGTTCGGCCTTGCGCGCGGTGCCGGTGAGCAGCGTCTCGCGCATCATGTCGTTCATCATCGCCACATATTGCGGCGCGATCACCCGGCCGAGCGACGCGCCCTTGCGCTGATAGAGCGTCTGGCCCCCGGCGGATTTCACTCTGACGATGACATAAGGCTGCACGCCGATGCCGCCATTGGCGAAAGGCGCATAGGCGGCGACGAGTTCGAGCGGAGTGACTTCCGACGTGCCCAGCGCGATCGAGGCGTTCGCCTGCAGCTCGGACTGGACGCCGAGGCGATGCGCGGTTTTCGCCACCGTCTTCGGACCGACCTCGAGCCCGACCCGCACCGCGACGGTGTTGAGCGACAGCGACAGCGCCTTGGTGAGCGTAACCGGACCCAGATACTGACGGCTGTAGTTTTCCGGCCGCCATCCTTTCACGTCGAGCGGGCCGTCCTCGCGCACGGATTCAGGCGAGAGCCCGTGTTCGAGCCCGGCGAGATAGACGAAGGGTTTGAAGGCCGAGCCGGGCTGGCGCTTCGCCGAGACCGCGCGGTTGTACTGGCTTTCCGAATAGTCGCGTCCGCCGACGAGCGCCTCGATCGCGCCGTTGGGGTCAAGGGCGACGAGCGCGCCCTGACCGACGCCGAGCTTGGCGCCCTTTTCATCGAGCGCCTGTTTGAGCGCCCCTTCCGCCGCCATTTGCATGCGCGCGTCGATGGTGGTGGTGACGACGATGTCCTGATCGATCGCGCCGACCGTATCGTCGAGCATGTCCATCACATAATCGGCGGCGTAATTGATCGAGCCCGCTCCGATATCGCTTCGCGCGCGCGCCGGACGCGCCAGCGCGGCCTTGGCCATCGCCTCGGTGATATGTCCTTCCTGCGCCATCGCGGCGATCACTTGCGCCGCGCGTTCGGCCGCTCCTTCCGGATTGCGGTCGGGCGCGAGCTTGCTCGGCGCCTTCATCAGCCCGGCGAGAACGGCGGCCTCGGACAGGGTGAGCGTTTTCGCGCTATGGCCGAAATAGCGCTCGGCGGCGGCTTCGACGCCATAGGCGCCTGAGCCGAAATAGACCCGGTTGAGATAGAGCTCCAGAATCTGGTCCTTGGAATATTTTTGCTCCAGCCAGATCGCGAGAATCGCCTCCTGAATCTTGCGCGAAATCGTGCGCTCCTGGGTGAGGAACAGATTCTTGGCGAGCTGCTGGGTCAGGGTCGAGCCGCCCTGCATGCCGCCGCGCCCGGTGACGTTGCGCACCAGGGCGCGGCCGATGCCGAGCGGATCGACGCCCCAATGCGAATAGAAGCGGCGGTCCTCAATGGCGATGAAGGCCTTGGGCGCATAAGGCGGAAGGTCCGCGAGCCGCACCGCCGCGCCGCCGGTGTCGCCGCGATTGGCGAGAAGCTCGCCGTTGACGTCGAGGATCGCGATATTGGGCGGGCGCTTCGGGACCGCGAGCTGATCGATCGGCGGCAGGCGCGAACCGTAATAGACCGCGAGTCCGCCGGCGGCGATCGAGCCCCAGAGCGACAGGGTGAATCCCCAATAGATGAGCGCGCTAAAGAGCGAGCGCGAGCGGCGGCGCGGCTGCTTGCGGGCGCGGGCGCGCGGCGGCGGGCGTCGCTCGGCGCGCAATTCGCCGTCGTCGTCGCCGTCGTCGAACCGGGGTTCGCGACGCCTGTCGCTGCGCGCCATCGGATTGCTCGCCTGTCGCCGCCGCACGGCCTGATATTGCTTGGTGAAGCGTAACGAAGGCCATTTAAGGGCCGGTTAAGGGCTGGCGGGCGAGCCGTCGACGGCCCAGCCCGCCGAAACGCCTCGGAACCGCCAGCTCCGGCGTCGAACGAAACAGTTGGAAATTAACGAACCATTCCCGATCGTCGCCGTTGGCCGACGATAGGTTGACCCAAACTGGCGCCCAAATAAGCGACCGCCTTTGGATCTGCTCAAAAGGATTCTTTGCGTGTTCTAGAGTGCTTTCTGCAAGACGCCTAAAAAGCTTGCCTTACAACCAACGTTCCCAAAAACGTCAGGCACGGTCATCTGAAAAACGACGTATGGCGTCGTCGACGTGATGACGCCGGGCGACACCGCCACCCCGGTCAGCTGCTGACCCGTTTTGGCGACAAATCCCCCCGACTTCAGTACATAATTCAGGTTCACGGTCGGATTTGGGTACGCGCCGCCAACGACCATAAACTCCCATGCCGAGTTTTCTCTAAAAAAGCTAAATTGGTCCGAAGTTCCGTTTCCGGGCAAGCCGCGCGGCTGATAAATCACGGTGAAGAAAAAGCCAGGAAACCAGCCGCCGTGACACGCTCCAGTCGGTGTTTCCGTTACCGCTGTTACCTGAGCTTCGCCACGCCACAGCAAGGGGGCTGCTTGTACGTTCGAAGCCGCCAACAAGACCGACAAAATGAGAAGTCGTCGACGCATGATTTAATCGCCCTCAGATTAGAAGTGACAAAAACGAACGTTTTGAAACTGTAACTGGAGAGGTCTCGTCGGCGACGACTACATCTGTTTTCGAGTCTCAAAACTCGCCTTGAAACCTGCGTCTGATTCTGCCGGCCTCCTGACGAGGATTGAGACTAATCTACGCGCATCGCTTACGCCAGTGCACCGCCCCGCGCGCTCGAAGCCTTCTCGGGCCCAGGCGCCGCTTTTCGAGCTGGATTTCAGGATTTTGGGCGAGTGTGAAGGAAAGCGTCGAGGGCGGACAAGTCCGCCGCCGAACGTGGTGTCGAAGCTTTCATGTCGCCCCGCCTATTCGAATTCCCCTTTTAGGTTTCCGCGCCGACGCGGAATCCGACGAAGACCCCCGACTTATCCTTTCCTAGCCCCAGCCGGGTGGCGCGATACTGATCGCGACCTTCCACGCCGCCCGGCAGGCTGGCGCGCCCGACCGCCGCACTTATGCACAATCATTCACTTAGGCGGCTTCCCCGCCCTTGCGCTTCCGGCGTGGCCGCGCCAAAGTCTTCGCCCCCGGCGCGGCGGCCTGCCGCGCCGAACTAATATGCGGACGGCTCATGAAGGTCACGATCGAGAGAGCGACGCTGGCGCGGGCGCTCGGCCATGTTCACCGCGTGGTGGAGCGGCGCACGACCATCCCGATCCTGGCCAATGTGCTGCTTTCCGCCGGAGACGGCGCGCTGACGCTGAAAGCCACCGACCTCGATCTCGAAATCACCGAAAAGGCGGCCGCCGACATTTCGCAGCCCGGCGCCACCACGCTGCCGGCGCATACGCTCTACGACATCGTGCGGAAACTGCCGGAAGGCGCGCAGGTCTCGCTGGAGGCGACCGGCGACGCCGGACAGCTCACGCTGCGCTCGGGACGGTCGCGGTTCAATCTGTCGAGCCTCCCGGAGAGCGACT
Source organism: Methylocystis sp. (assembly GCA_051061375.1). GTDB lineage: Bacteria > Pseudomonadota > Alphaproteobacteria > Rhizobiales > Beijerinckiaceae > Methylocystis. Next base: position 15,781 of record JBPFDW010000033.1, read on the forward strand.
TCCCCGACGTCACCTCCGGCGACTTCAGTCACACCTTCACGCTCGCGCCGGGCGACCTCAAGCGGCTCATTGAAAAGACGCAGTTCGCCATCTCCCAGGAAGAGACGCGCTATTATCTCAACGGCATCTATCTCCACACGCTCGACGTCGAGGGACGGACAATGCTTCGCGCCGTCGCCACCGACGGCCATCGCCTGGCGCGGCTGGAGATGCCTGCGCCCGAGGGAAGCGCCGGCATGCCGGGGATCATCCTGCCGCGCAAGGCGGTCACCGAGGTGCAGCGTCTGATCGAAGACGCGCAGGGCGACGTTTCGATCGAGCTGTCCGTCAACAAAATGCGTTTCAGTTTCGGCGACGCGCTGCTGACGACGAAGCTGATCGACGGGACCTTTCCCGATTACGCCCGCGTCATTCCCGCCGGCAACGACAAGCGGCTCACCGTCGAGCGCGACGCCTTCGCCAAGGCGGTCGATCGCGTCTCGACGATTTCCTCGGAGCGCGGCCGCGCCGTCAAACTTTCTCTCTCCGAGGGCAGACTGGTGCTGTCGGTCACCAATCCGGACCAGGGCTCGGCGGTCGAGGAGCTCGAAGCAGACTATGACGGGCCGCCGCTCGATGTCGGCTTCAACGCCCGCTATCTCCTCGACATCACCCAGCAGCTCGACAGCGACACGGCGCTGTTCAAGCTTGCCGATCCCGGCTCGCCGACGCTGGTGCAGGACCGCGACGGCGCTTCCGCGCTCTATGTTCTGATGCCGATGCGCGTTTAAGCTTGGAGCGACGCCTTTGAGCCGTTAGGCTTGGCGCGTGCTTGCTGAGATTCCCCGTTTGTGGCCGTGGCTTCTCGCCTGTTTCGCGATCGGCGCCGGGGCCGGAGCCGTCACGCGGCGCGCCCCTGAAAACGGCGTCGTCGCGCGTTGGCTGATCTGGACCGCGCTCGCCTTCGGGGTGGCCGCGCTGGTCGTCCGCCTCGGCGCGGTCGCCGACGCGACCGCCTTCATCAAGGGCGCGCTTGCCGCCTACGCCGTTTTCATCATCGGCGCGGCGCTCGGCGCGCTCGCGCGGCATCGGTCGATGGCGGCGCATGAAGGCTGGGCGGTCGGGCTGATCGCCGCCGCGCTCGTCTGGGTCGGCGCCATGGTGATCGACCGGACGGGCCATGACGAAGGGCTGCGCCGCCGCTACGCCCAGCCGATCGAAGGCCTCGGCGGAGAAGCGCCGCGCCCGCCCTCGTCGCCGACCGGCGGTGCGGCGACCGTCACGCCCGCCGCATTGCCCGTTGGCGCAAAGCCGGCCGCGGCGCCGTCCTCCGACGGCATGACGCGCGCCGACTGTCAGGCCGCGCTGGAAGAGGCCTCGACGTCGCGCGAACTGGTCTTTCGCCGGGGAGAAGCGCGCATCACGCCATCGGCCGCGCTCGCGCTCGACAAGGCGGCGGCGATCATTCGCCGCTGTCCGGAAACCGCGACCATCGAAATTACCGGCTATGTCCGCGGATCGGCCGCCAACGCCAACAATGACGCTCTCGCGCAGCGGCGCGCGCAGGCGGCGATCTCCTATCTCGAACGTCGGGGCCTTGGCGGGCGCCGCCTCGCCGAAGCGCGCGGCGAGTCCCGGCAATCCGAAGCCCGCGCGATAACCTTTGAGGTTCGTTGACGGGGCGCGGGCGCATTACCGCGCGCCACGCGAAGGGGCGCTGCGCATCCTCAATCAACGATCGCCGGTCCGGCGACTGCCCTCGCCGTGGCGTTTCCGAATTTGGCGACTTGGCCCGTGCAGAAGCCAGGACGCTTTTCCAGGAGCACATTGGATGCTCGCTGTCGTCGCAGTCGTCTTGCCCCAATATGGACGCTATTTCATTAGCATATCCGCCTTCTGGCGAAATCGATCCCGCGGATGGACATGAGCGTTTCGGGCAGGGCGCGTAAGGAGGCCACGACGCTTGCGCCGTTGTCCGCGGCGCTGCTTGCGGCCGCGTTCGCCTTCTCGGCGCGGGCCGAGCCGCAGCGCCCCGAAGACATATCCTCAAAGCAACAGGAATTGCGCGGCGTCGAAGACACGATCGGCGCCGCCCGGGAACGCGCCCGTCAGCTCGAAGCGCAGCTGACCGATAACGCCGCCGCCCGCGAGAGGCTGAATGGCGCGCTTATCGAAGCGACGCTGCGGCTGCAGGAGACGGAAGCGCGCGCGGCCGAAATCGAGGAGCGGCTCGTAACGCTCACCGAGAACGAGCGCAAGATAATGTCCTCGCTCGACGGCCGGCGGGCGTTGATCGTCGAAATCCTCACCGTCCTGCAGCGCATGGGCCGTCGGCCGCCGCCGGCGCTGATGGCGCGCCCGCAGGAAATTCTCGAAGCCGTGCGCGCGTCGCTGGCGCTCGGCGCCGTGCTGCCGCAGATGCGCGCCGAGGCGCGGCAGCTTCAGCGCGACTTGACCGAACTGGAGCAGACGCGGGACGGCGTCCGGCGCGAACAAAATCTTCTCAGCGAACAGCGCGCCAGCCTAAAGACGCAGCGCGAAAGGCTCGAGCCGATGATCGCCGAGCGCCAGGAGGCGATCTCGACGTCGCAAAGCGCGTTGCAGGCGGAAACCGAGCGCGCCCGCGCGCTGGCGCAGCGCGCGACCACCCTCAAGGACCTCATCTCCCGCATGGAGGCCGAAAGCGCAGCCGCGCAGCGCGCCGCCGAAGAGGCGCGCAAGGCCGACGAAGAGCGGGCGAAGGCTCAGGCGAAACTTTCCGAGCGCGATAGGCTCAAGGCGCTGTCCGCGCCGTTCAAGGACCCGGCCCGGCTGGCCCCGGCGGCCGCCTTCGTCGATCTCAAAGGCCGGCTGCCGGCGCCGGCCTCGGGACAGATCATTCGCCGATTCGGGGCGCCGGACGGCTTCGGCGGCAAGGAGAAGGGTCTGTCGATCGCCGCTCGGGAAAATGGCGTGGTGATCGCCCCTTGCGACGGATGGATAGCCTTTTCAGGGCCTTACCGAAGTTATGGGCAACTCTTGATCATTAACGCCGGCGGCGGTTATTATGTGGTTCTGGCCGGCATGAGTCGCACTAATGTCAACGTGGGTCAATTTGTGCTCGCGGGTGAGCCGGTAGCCAGCATGGGAGACGGAGCCGCGCAAACCGCGGCGACCATCGCAATCGGCGCGAAACAACCCATACTTTATGTTGAGTTCCGCAAGGACGGAGCGTCAATCGACTCAGGCCCATGGTGGGCGAAGTCAGACAGTCGGAAGGTCGGCGGATGATTCGCAGAACAGTCCTTATCGCTACGGGAATCGCTATTGGGGCGGGATGCGCCACGCTGGGCCAGCAGGCGCGCGCCCTGATCGGCGGTCCGGCTCACGCGGCTTCCGCCGATACCTACAAGAACCTCAGTCTGTTCGGCGACGTTTTCGACAAGGTGCGCGCCGACTATGTCGAGAAGCCCGACGAGCAGAAGCTCGTCGAGAACGCCATCAACGGCATGCTAACCTCGCTCGATCCGCATTCGAGCTATCTGGACGCCAAGGCGTTCAAGGACATGCGCACCCAGACCGAGGGCAAGTTCGGCGGGCTTGGCATCGAGGTCACGCAGGAAGACGGGCTGGTCAAGGTCGTCGCGCCGATCGACGACACGCCGGCCTCGCGCGCCGGGATCATGTCCGGCGACCTCATCGGCGCCATCGACGACGAGACGGTCCAGGGCATGACCCTCAATCAGGCCGTCGACAAGATGCGCGGCGCGATCAACACGCCGGTCAAGCTGACCATCTTCCGCGGCAAGAACAAGGACAAGATCGAGGTCAAGCTCACCCGCGCCGAAATTCACATCAAGTCGGTGCGCTCGCGCAAACAGGGCGACGACATCGCCTATGTCCGTATCTCGCAGTTCAACGAGGAGACGGCGGAAGGCCTGCGCAACGCCATGGCCAAGGCGCAGCAGGACATTCCCGCCGACAAATTCAAGGGCTATATCGTCGATCTGCGCAACAATCCGGGCGGCCTGCTGGATCAGTCGATCCAGGTCGTCAATTCCTTCATCGACAAGGGCGAAATCGTTTCGACCCGCGGCCGCAACGCCGATGAAACCCAGCGCTACAACGCGCGCGGCTCCGGCGACCTTTCGAAGGGCAAGCCGGTCGTCGTGCTGATCAACGGCGGTTCGGCCTCGGCGTCCGAAATCGTCGCCGGCGCCTTGCAGGATCATAAGCGCGCGACGCTGATCGGCACGCGGTCCTTCGGCAAGGGCTCGGTGCAGACCATCATTCCGCTCGGCGGCAGCGCCGGCGCGCTGCGCCTGACGACCGCGCGCTACTACACGCCGTCGGGCCGCTCGATCCAGGCCAAGGGCATCGATCCGGACATGGTCATCCTGCAGGACGTGCCGGACGAGCTGAAAGGCAAGGACGACACCAAGGGCGAGGCTTCGCTCAAGGGCCATCTCAAGAACGGCGAAGACGAAAAGACCGGCTCGCAGGCCTATGTCCCGCCGGACGAGGCGAAGGACAAGCAGCTCATCGCGGCGGTCGAACTCCTGCACGGCAAGCCGAAGGCGCAGATCCTCGCCGAGCAGACGAAGGAAGTCGCCAAGGACACGACCAAGCCGCCGGCCAAAGCCGCGAATTGACGCGGCGGACCTGCGGGCTTAGGCAGTCGGCGGGAGTCTTCGCCGTCGATGAGCTTTCTTGCTACTTACGCTAACCCAGCGCGCTTTCTGCGGTTTGCAGAACGCGCGCTGCCGTGGCTGTCAGGGGCCACGCTGCTTCTGCTCGCGGTCGGGCTCTACGGCGCTTTCACGGCGCCGCCCGATTATCAGCAGGGCGAAACGGTCCGGATCATGTACATCCATGTGCCGTCCGCCTGGCTCGCGATTTTCGCTTATGTGGTGATGACCTCGGCGTCGCTCGGCGTTCTGGTCTGGCGCCATCCGCTGGCCGACGCGGCGCAGAAGACGGCGGCGACTCTTGGCGCCGCCTTCACTTTCATCTGCCTTGTCACCGGCTCGTTGTGGGGCAAGCCGATGTGGGGAACGTTCTGGGTGTGGGACGCGCGCCTCACCTCAATGCTCGTTCTTTTTCTTCTCTATCTCGGCCTCATCGCCGTCAGGCAGACGATGGACGACACGCCGCGCGGCGCGCGCATCGCCGCGATCATGACGCTCGTCGGCGCGATCGACATTCCGATCATCAAATATTCGGTCGACTGGTGGAACACGCTGCATCAGCCGGCCTCGGTGTTTCGCATCGACGGGCCGGCGATCTCGGGCTCCATGCTATGGCCGTTGATCGTCATGGCGCTGGCGGCGACATTCCTGTTCCTGACGCTGCATGTGATGGCGATCCGCAATGAAATCCTGCGCCGCCGCCTCGCGCGCCTTTCGATGCTGGCGGTTCGCGCCGGCGAAACGGCCGGCGACGAAAGCTGGGAGGCCGCTCAGTGAGCGATCACTGGTTCTATATCGTCGCCGCCTATGGGGTGACCTTCGTCACGCTCGGCGTCGTGACCTTGCGCATCGTCCTCGATTATCTCCGCCTGCGCACGGCGCTGGCGCGGTTCGGCGCCGCGGGCGCGCGCGATCAGGGAGACGGCGCATGAGCGACGCGGTCGCGCCGCGTTCGGCGCTGCGTTTTCTGCCGCTGGCCTTGTTCGCGCTGATGGCGCTCGTCTTCCTCGTGCGGCTCTTCGCCGGCGACGCCTCGCGCATTCCTTCCGCGCTGATCGGCAGACCGGCGCCCGTCTTCGATTTGCCGGCGCTGGAAGGACTTGCGGGCGTTCCCGGTCTTTCGACTCAGGATTTGCGCAAGGGCCACGTCAGCCTCATCAATGTGTTCGCGAGCTGGTGCGGGCCCTGCCGGCAGGAACATGCGGTGCTGATGGCGATCTCGGCCAATGAAGCGCTCAAGGCGAAGGGCGTCGAACTGTATGGGCTGTCCTACAAAGACGAGACGGCGAAGGCGTTGAGCTTCCTCGAAGAGGGCGGCAATCCTTTCGCCCGCGTCGGCGTCGACCCCGCCGGCCGCACGGCGATCGATTTCGGCGTCTATGGCGTGCCGGAGACTTTCGTGATCAAGGGCGACGGAACCATCGCCTATAAATTCGTCGGCCCGCTAACGCCATCGGCGGTCGCGACGACGCTCCTTCCCGAGATAGAAAAGGCGATGGCGAGCGACGGCGCGACGCGCTGAACGCCGCGACTCAAGGCGCTCTGAGGAAGAGTCCCACGGTCAGCGCCACACCGACCACGATGACGAAAATGCGCAGCAGCTTTTCGTCGATGTGATGGATGAGGAGCCCGCCGCCGATCCCGCCGATCGTCGCGCCGGCGCTCGCCACCAGCGCCTGTGGCCAGTGCAGATCCGGCGAGAACAGGAAGATGGCGACGGCCGAGGCGTTCATCACGCCCGCCAGAACATTTTTCGTCGCGCTGGCGACGCGCACGCCCTGTCCGGCCATGGTCAGCGCGGCGACCATCAGAAAACCGATGCCGCCGCCGAAATAGCCGCCGTAGATCGAAATAAGAAATTGCGCCAGCGCCGCGCCTGGCGCGCCAAGATGGCTATGCGCTTCGCCCGGCTTGCGAAAGAAACTGCCCCAGGCGAACACGACGGTCGCAAAGAGCACGAGCCATGGCACGAGCTCCGCGAAGAGCCCGCGCGGCGTCGCCAGCAGCACCCCAGCGCCGACGGCGCCGCCGACGATGCTGATCGCGAACAGCATGCGCAGCGACAGCCCGTTGGCGCCCCTGGCCAGTTTGCGGCCGGTCCAGCCGGTGGCGACCTGCGCTGGAAACAGCGCCACGCAGGACGTGATATTGGCGGAGAGCGCGTCCATTCCGGTCAGCATCAGCGTCGGAAGCGTGAGGAACGAGCCGCCGCCGGCAAGCGCATTCTGCGCGCCCGCCCAGGTCGCCACCGCGAACAGCAGAATGAAAGCCATGCGCGCCTATGTCAGGTCGCAGGGTTCAAATCAAGCGGGCCGACTCCATCATCAGACCGTCGGCGATGATGCGGACGAGCTTTTCCAGCTGCTCGTCCAAGAGCTTCGGCGGCGTCTCGGCGATCTTCTCCTCGAGCCCGAGCGAAACGACGCCATGCACGGCCGAGAACAGCGTTCGCGCGAAAGCCGCGCGGGCGATGTGGCCCGTTCCCGGCAGGAGCCGCGAGAGCGGCGCGTCCAGCCGATTGAACAGGCGGGTGCGCGCGTCGACATACCATTGCGGGGGCGCCGCCCCCGGCGGCAGGCGATGTTCGAACAGCGCGCGCCAGCTCGGCTCTTCCGCTCTCGCGAAGTTGAGATAAGTCCGCGCCATGACCTGAAGCGCCTGCTCGGCCTCGGCGTCGCCCAGCGCGCGATCGAGCGCGATCTCCAGCCGCGCCAAGGTGCGGGCGTTGACGCGCAGGACCAGTTCGTCGAGGTCGTCGAAGGCGGTGTAGATGCCGCCGAGCGCGCAGCCGGCCGCCGTCGCGAGGTCGCGCGCCTTCAGGCCCGCAAGGCCCTGCGACGCGATCGCTTCCTGCGCCGCTTCGATCAGCCGCTCGCGCAATTGAGTTCGGCGGCCGGAGCCCGCCTCGGTCGTTTTCTCGTTCAATTGGCCGCCTCTCAGCTCGATTTTGAACATAGTTCATTTTTTTATTGACGGCAGAGCGAAAGCACTGCATTCTTCATTATGAACGTAGTTCATGGCAAAAAGCTGGCCTGCGACGCTCATTTGCAACGCGCCGGACTTGACCGATCCTTAAGGGTCATCGGAGAAAGTCCCGGCGCCTTTCCCGGAAGTACAGACATGACGCATTCGCTTCTTTCTTCGCGGCGTTTCGCACCGTTGTTCTGGCGTCAATTCCTCGCGGCCTTCAACGATAATTTCCTCAAGAACGCTCTCGTGCTCTTGATCCTGGCGCACATGTCCGGGAGCGGCGCGTCGCTCGTCACGCTCGCCGGCGCCGCCTTCATCGCCCCGTTCTTTCTTTTGTCGGCGATCGGCGGCGAATTGGCCGACAAATATGACAAGGCGCGGGTCGTGCGCTGGCTGAGCGTCGCCGAAGTCGCCGTCGCCGCTCTGTCGGCAGCCGGCTTTCTCTTCGCCAATCTGCCGACGCTCTTTGGCGCGCTCATTCTCTTCGGCGTCACCGGCGCGCTGTTTGGCCCCATAAAATACGGCATCCTGCCCGACCATCTGACGCGGGAGGAGCTTCCGACCGGCAATGCGCTCGTCGAGAGCGCGACCTTCTTCGCGATTTTGAGCGGCACCGTCGCCGGCGGCGCGGCGCTCCACGCGGGCGACGGCGCGATTCTCGCCGCCGGCGTCATCGGCGTCGCGATCCTCGCGCTCGGCGCGGCCTGGCTCATTCCGCCGACGGGGCGCGCCGATCCGGATCTTAAAATCGACGTCAACGTCGTCCGCTCGACCTTCAAATTGCTGCGGCATCTCCATGCTCAGCCGGAGCTGCGGCGCCTCGCGATCGTCACGAGCCTGTTCTGGCTGTTCGGCTCGATCGCCATGTCGCTCGCGCCCTCGCTGATCACGCAGACTCTGCACGGCGCGGAAATCGTCGTCAGTGTGCATCTCGCGCTGTTCGCCGTCGGCATCGCCGCAGGTTCTGGGCTCGCCGCCTTCCTGCTCAAGGGCAAGATCGTGCTGCTGCCGACCGCCGCCGGCGCCGCGCTCGTCGCTCTCGGGTCGGCCGATCTCGGCGTCGCCTTGCTTCTGTCGCCGACGCCCGACGCCGTTGCGGCGCTGGCGCCGGAGGCCTATTTCGCGCAGCCGCTCGCCTGGCGCGCGGCGATCGATTTCATCATCCTCGCCGTCGCGGGCGGTCTGATGATCGTGCCGTCCTTCGCGGCCATTCAGGTCCAAAGCGCGCCGCAGGAACGCGCCCGCACCGTCGCCGCGGTCAATGTGCAGAACGCCGCCTTCATGGCGCTCGGCGGCGTCGGCGTGGCGGCGCTGCAGAGCCTCGGCATTTCGTTCGCGGCGCTCTTGATTGGCGTAGCGGTTGTCGCGCTCGCCGCGTCGGTCTGGATCGTCAAGAAAGTCGTCGCTTCCCCGATGCAGGACTTGCTCTCGATCATCTTTCGCGCCTTCTACCGCCTCGAAGCAAAGGGCCTCGAGAATTTCGACAAGGCCGGACCCAATCCGATCGTCGCGCTCAATCATGTGAGCTTTCTCGACGCCGCGGCGATTCTCGCGGTCATGCCGAAGGCCCCGGTCTTCGCCATCGACCGGGAGATTTCGCAGAAATGGTGGGTGAAGCCGTTTTTGAGGTTCACCCGCGCCATCCCGCTCGATCCGGCAAATCCGCTTGGGACGCGCGCGCTGATCCATGCGGTGAGAGACGGCAATCCGCTCGTCATCTTTCCGGAAGGCAGACTGACGGTCACCGGCAGCCTGATGAAGGTTTACGACGGCGCCGGGCTGATCGCGGAAAAATCCGGCGCGATGATCGTTCCCGTTCGCATCGACGGCGCCGAGGCGACGATGTTCTCCCGGCTGACGCGCGAACAGGTGCGCCGCCGTTGGTTCCCGAAACTGACGCTCTCCGCGCTTGAACCCGTTCGCCTTACCGTCGACGACGGGGTGAAAGGCAAGGCGCGGCGCATTGCGGCGGGCGCCGCGCTCTATCAGATCATGTCGGATCTCCTCTTCCGCACCACCAATGTCGACCGCACGCTTTTCGAAGCGGTCGTCGAAGCGGCGCGCGCGCATGGGCTGTCGCGCGTCGCGCTAGAAGACCCGGTCGCCGGCCAGCTCAGCTATCGCAAGCTCCTGATCGGAACGCGCGCGCTCGCCGGCAAGATCGCGATGATCGGCAATCCGGGCGACGCCGTCGGTCTCATGTTGCCGAACGCCAATGGCGCGGGAATAGTGTTCCTGGCGGCGATTTCGGCCGGCCGAATGCCGGCGATGATCAATTTCACCGCCGGCGCCGCGAATATTCTTTCGGGCTGCGAGGCGGCCCAGGCGAAGACCATTCTGACGTCTCGCGGCTTCATCGAGAAAGCCAGGCTCGAAAAGCTCGTCGCCGCGCTCGAAGAGAAGGTCGCGATCGTCTATCTCGAAGACATGCGCGCGCGCATCTCCATCGCCGACAAGCTCGGCGCCTTTCGGCGATTCAAGCGCGCCGTCGTCGCCCGCAAGGCCGACGATATTGCGGCGATACTCTTCACCTCGGGTTCGGAAGGCGCGCCGAAAGGCGTGGCGCTGTCGCACAAAAACATGCTCGCCAATGCGGCGCAGGCGGCGGCGCGCATCGACTTCGGACGCGCGGACAAGGTCTTCAACGTGCTGCCGATGTTCCATTCCTTCGGTCTGACGGTCGGCTTTACGCTGCCGATCATCTCCGGCGTTCCGATCTATCTCTATCCTTCGCCCCTACACTACCGCATCGTGCCGGAGCTGGTTTACGGCTCGAACGCCACGATCCTTTTCGGCACCGATACTTTTCTCGCCGGCTACGCTCGCGCGGCGCACTCTTATGATTTCCGGTCGATCCGCTATGTCGTCGCCGGAGCGGAGCCGGTGAAGCAATCGACGCGCGATATGTGGATGGAAAAATTCGGCGTCCGCATTCTCGAAGGCTACGGCGTGACCGAAGCCTCGCCGGTGCTCGCGCTCAACACGCCGATGTTCAACAAATCCGGCACGGTCGGCCGGCTGATGCCGGGCGTCGAACATAGGCTCGAACCCGTTCCCGGCGTCGAGCACGGCGGGCGGCTGTTGGTGCGCGGACCGAACGTCATGATGGGCTATCTCAAGATAGAGAAGCCCGGCGTGGCGCAGCCGCCCGAGAACGGATGGCACGACACCGGCGACATCGTCACGGTCGACGCCGAGGGCTATGTGACGATCAAGGGGCGCGCGAAACGTTTCGCCAAGATCGGCGGCGAGATGGTCTCGCTCGCCGCGATCGAACTGCTGGCGGCGGAACTTTGGCCCGACGCCCTGTCGGCGGCGGCGACCGAGATCGATCCGCGCAAGGGCGAGAGAATCATTCTCGTCACGCAGAAAAAGGACGCGACGCGCGCCGATTTTCAAACCTACGCCAAATCGAAAGGCGCGTCCGATCTGATGATTCCGGCGGAAATCATGATCGTCGAAGATGTGCCGGTGCTGGGCTCCGGCAAGCTCGACTTCGCCGCCGTGACCAAGATGGTGCGCGAGCGCGGGCGTTATGTTCTGTCCAATCCGCGGCTGCCGAACGGTCTGCACGGACGCATCGACGGGAACGCCGCGATATCGGCGTGAACCAGCAGCCTCTCGGTTGCGAGCGTCGAGCGCGGCGTTCTCTGCGCTCAGTGGGATCGGGTGAAGGGCTTCCTCATCCTGAGGAGCGCGCGCAGCACGCGTCTCGAAGGGTGAGGAAAACCATTCTTCACCCGATTCCTATGGCTCCGCGCCAACTCCCGCTTTTGCGCGTCATGCGCTATAGCGCGCCATGGACCTCGCGCTTCTCGCTCTTTTCGCCTCGCTCGTCACCGCCATCTGCCAGTCCGTCACCGATCTCGGCACCAAAGCCGCGACGCGGACGGCGGACGATCGCGCCATCCTCGCTACGCAATGGTGCGCGGGCGCGCTGCTGCTGATCGTGGCTTGCTTCGTCCTCTATCCGGGGCTTCTCGTCGCGCCGCGCGAGACGCTCGCCGCGCTGACGAAGCCCGGATTCTGGACTCTGCTCGTCTGGTCGGGCGCGCTCAATGTCGTCGCCTATGCGCTATACATCCGCGCCTTTCGCCTGTCCGACGCGTCGCTGGTCGCGCCGCTCGTGCTGCTGACCCCGGTGCTGATGCTCGTCACCTCGCCGATCATGACCGGCGAGCAGGCGCCGCCGATGGGCGTCTTCGGCGTGCTGTTCACCGTGCTGGGCGTCGGCCTGCTCGACGCCGATCAGGCGAGCGGACGCCGCTTCAACTTCCATGTCTTCGCGCGCGACAAGGGCGCGCGGATGATGATCGGAACCGCGGTGATCTGGAGCGTCACCGCCAATATCGACAAGCTCGGCGTCAGGGCGTCGACGCCGCTCGTCTGGATAACGGCGGTGACGATCGTCATCTCGCTCTGCGCCCTGCTCTACTGGATTGCGGGGCGCCGGCCCGCGCCAAGCGCGTTCGATTTGCGTTACGCCATCGGCGCGGGTTCGGCGATGGCCTTCGGCAATACGTTGCAAATGTGGGCGCTGACGATTCTCTTCACCCCTTACGTCATCGCCATCAAGCGCCTGTCGGCGCTGTTCACCGTGCTCGCCAGCGGACATGTGTTGAAGGAGGAGACGGGCGGCAGATTGCTCGGCGCGGCGGTGATGCTGCTTGGCGCGGTGATGATCGCGCTGGCAAGGGGGTGATAGGCGGCTAAAATCAACTCATCGAATTTGTGGGTAGTGTCTCAGTTTGAAATTTCTTCGAACGTCTTTTTGTAAGGGCCGCGCTTTCCGGGCTTTGGCGCATCCGCGTCCATGGTCTCAACGATTTGCTCCCAAGTCACGAGTATATCGCAAATGCCAGCGGCTATCGCAGGGGACGTGCGCAGCGTCTTGTGGATGCGCAGGAAGTTATACCAAACGGCATAGATCGCGACCATGTGCGCGTGGTTTTCGAATTTCTTCGAGAAGGCGTTTGTGAGCCGCGTGAAGCGGCGGTTCGCCATGCGCATCGTGAGGTTCGACCGCTCAACATAGCTTGTCGAAATGTGCTTTTCGTCTGGTTTGCCCTCGATCTTAGTTTTCTTGATCCCTGTGCATTCGGCGGGGCTATAGCGGCCTTTGAAGGACTCCGGCGCATTGCCATAGAGCTTAACCAGCATTGCGTAATCGACATCCGCGCCGAACGCGCCTTCGACGGCTTCAAGGTAGGACTTGTGTCCGTCGCTCGTAAGCTGAATGCGTGTGATCACGCGAGACGCCACGTCGTCCATAAACCACTTGGCGCACTCGCCGTCGCGACCGCCGCAAAAATGCGAAATGAGAAGCTTGGTGTCGGCCTCTATTGCCGTCCAAGTCCAAACATCTCCGGCACCATCCGGGGCGGCCTTGGCGCCAGCGACGTTCTTTTCCTTCGCATAGCAAAACGCCCATGCCTCATCGACTTGGACGCGCTTGGCGGCGACGCCACGCACCTTGGCGTCATGAAAGCCGGCGCAGAAGCGGCCAGTGTCCACCAAGAGCTTCGATACCGTGTTGATGCTCGTATCCGTCAGCCGCGAAACGGAACGCATCGACGCGCCTTCGCAGAGCATCGCGAGCATTTGGGCGCGGGTTTTCGTATCGAGCTTGTTCATGCCGCGCATTATGTGAACTTTAATGCTTAGCGTCAAGGATATAATTCAATTTATAGGTTTGTAGTTGCAATTATAAATTTAGCCTTTAAGCTAAATTTAGTAAACATCCTATTGGAGTGTTACAATGCAGGACGTACCCGCTCCGCAAAACCCTTTCCGCCCAGGGGCAGGGACGAAACCGCTGTATCTCGCGGGACGCACGAACGAGCAAACTGAGTTTGTTCGCGCTCTGCAGCGAACTGAATTCACACAAAACCTAATAATCACCGGGTTGCGCGGCGTCGGAAAGACAGTGCTGCTGGATGAATTGAAACCACTGGCCCCACAATACGGGTGGTTATGGACTGGGAATGATTGGAACGAAGCAGCGGCCGTTTCCGACAAAGACGTTGCAACTAGGCTGATTGTCGATCTTGCCGCCGTTTTGTCTCCATTGGTCAACTACCATGAAGAGCAATTACCGTTCGGGTTTGTAGATAATCGACCTAGAACAAACGTAAGGCCTCTTCATTTCAATGATTTGTGGAATATTTACAATCAGACGCCAGGCTTTGATTCAGATAAGCTCAAGGCAGTTCTTGAACACGTTGGTAAAATTATCTCGAACGCCAAAATTAGAGGTATCGTATTTGCTTACGATGAGGCTCAGAATTTATCAGACAAAAAAGACAAGGGGCAGCATCCACTATCACTAGTCGTTGATGTTTTTTCAAATTTGCAAAAACGAGACCTTGGATGTCAATTTTTGTTGATTTTATCTGGCCTCCCAACACTCATAACAAATCTGAATGAAGCGAGAACATATACAGAGAGAATGTTTCATACATTTTTACTTGATAGGCTTTCAGATGAGGAGACGCGGCAAGCAATATTAAGACCAATCCAGATAAGTTCTAGCACACTAACATTCTCTAAAAATACAGTTGATAAGATAATAGTTGAATCAAAAGGATATCCGTTCCTAATACAGTACTTTTGTAGAGAGGTATTTGATGCTTGGATTGGCAAAATGAAAGTCGGCGAGGCCCCGTCTGTCCCAATGACAGAAATAACCGCCAAACTTGACTTGGATTTTTTTGCGCCTCGATGGAACAGGGCGACGGATAGACAACAAATTTTCATGCAGGTTATTGCCACACTACAAAACGCAGATTCTGAATTTTCTATTCAAGAAATAACTTCTGCATCGCGAGATATATTAACAAAACCATTTAACCCCAGCCATGCGACTCAAATGCTGGGCCATTTGGCAGAAAAGGGACTTATATATCGCAATAAGCGTGGATCATATTGTTTTGCTGTGCCATTATTGGCGGATTACATTCGCCGTCAATCGTGGGACCCATCTACTCGACGGGATCAGACCACCGTTTAGTTGCTGCTTTCTTCGCGATCTCCGCGCGCCGCTCAGGAGTCATGCTCTCGGCGCGCTTCTTCCCTCCCTTGCGGCCTAACTCGGCTGCGGCTTGGTTCTTGGCGGGCGCGTCGCCGTAATCCTCCGGCTCTTCGCCAGTGAGGATGCGCATCACCTTCACGGCGCGTGCGATGGCGTCGGCGGGGCGCTTCTCGCCTTTAGGCCCGGTTGGCAAACTGCAAACTCCCATACTTTGCCATTTAGCATACCATGGGAGAATGAGCGGACGCGAGCCGCCGTCAAGAGCGCCGAAATTCAAACTGAGACACTACCAATTTGTGGGCGCCTCTCAATGCAAGACTTCGAGACTTTCAATTTTCCTGAACCGCCTCCGCTTTCGGCAAAAATTCAGCAGCACTGTTCCGATACCGGCGACTATAAGCCAATGCTCTTCAAATGGCATCAACATGTTGGACTGATTGTAGTCACTACAACTTGCATCGCGCCTGAATCGCCATCTTTCAAACCCGCGCCAGATGCGACTGGACGTAGACCTCGGCGAGAGGGAGGTCGAGGCCGATCGAAGCCAGATGGAGGACGCCCGGCGCGTCGACGACCTCGGGGTTTTCCGGCCACTCGCCATTCGCGTTCCGACGCAGCAGTTCGGCTTTCATGCGCGTGGAGTGCACGATCAATATTTCGACGACGCTCGGCAGCGAGGCGTAATGTGGAACATTGTCCCATGTGTCATTGGCGTTGCCGGGCGAAAGCACTTCGATCAGCAGGACCGGATCGGGCATCGTCAGCATGCCGGGCGCGTTGGGCGCGCAGGTCACGCCGAGGTCGGGAATGCGGAAATTCCAGTCCGCGCGAAGGCGCGGCTGCACGCCCGGCGTGACATTGATCCGGCAGCCGGGGCGGTTCTCCCGCAGGTGCAAGCCGATCGCGATCGCGAGATTCGACTGGATGAGGCCGTGCGTGTCGTTCGGCGGCGCCATCGCGCGCAAGACGCCGTCAACGAGTTCATAACGCGCATTGGTTCCGTCGCCGGGCCATTCAAAAAAATCGGCGACCGTCATCAATGGCGGAAGCTTGACTTGGGCGCCGGTCATAAGGTTCTACCTGTTGTGAGCGCCGCCGGAGCGTCAAACGCCAACGAATCGGGGATAGGATCGCCGTTCGAGGCAAGAGTTTCGATGAAAACCGCGAGCGCCTCCTCGGCATTGCGGACAACCGCTTCGTAAGTCTCGCCCCAGGTCTGGCAACCGGGCAAGGACGGCAAATAGGCGAGGTAGCCGCCGTCGGTCTCATGGCGCTCGATGATGAGGGGATAGGCGAGGGTCTTGAGCATGGAACGTCATATAGCAGGGTCGGCGATTTCGACCAAAGGCGACAGATGGTTCCGCTACGCGCTCGGCCGCTCGCCGCGGCGAGGAGGTCCTGGCGTTCACTCCTCCATTTTCAGCGCGGCGATAAACGCCTCCTGCGGAATCTCGACGCGGCCGAACTGGCGCATCTTCTTCTTGCCTTCCTTCTGTTTCTCGAGGAGCTTGCGCTTGCGAGTCACATCGCCGCCGTAGCATTTCGCCGTCACGTCCTTGCGGAAGGCGCGCACCGTCTCGCGGGCGATGATCTTGCCGCCGATCGCCGCCTGGATCGGCACCTGGAACATATGCGGCGGGATCAGCTCCTTCAGCTTCTCGCACATCTGCCGGCCGCGTCCGTCGGCGCGGGTGCGATGGACCAGCATGGAGAGCGCGTCGACCGGCTCGCTGTTGACCAGAATGCTCATCTTGACGAGATCGCCGGCGCGATAGTCGGTGAGCTGATAATCGAAGCTCGCATAGCCCTTCGAGATCGATTTCAAGCGATCGTAGAAATCGAACACCACCTCGTTGAGCGGCAGATCATAGACCGCCATGGCGCGCTTGCCGACATAGTTGAGATCGACCTGCACGCCGCGCCGATCCTGGCAGAGTTTCAGGACCGAGCCGAGATAGTCGTCGGGCGTCAGAATCGTCGCCCGGATCCAGGGCTCCTTGATCTCCTCGATCTTCACCACATCCGGCATGTCGGCGGGATTGTGCAGCTCGATCTCGTCGCCATTGGTCAGCGTGATCTTGTAGATGACCGACGGCGCCGTCGCGATGAGATCGAGATCGAATTCCCGCTGCAGCCGCTCCTGAATGATTTCGAGATGGAGTAGCCCGAGAAAGCCGCAGCGGAATCCGAAGCCGAGCGCGGCCGACGTCTCCATCTCATAGGAAAAGCTCGCGTCGTTGAGACGCAACTTGCCGATCGCCGCGCGCAAATTTTCGAAATCGGCGGCGTCGACCGGAAAGAGCCCGCAGAACACGACGGGCTGCGCCGGCTTGAAGCCCGGCAGCGCCTCGGCGGTCGGCTTCTTGTCGTCGGTGATCGTGTCGCCGACGCGCGTATCGGCCACCTGCTTGATCTGCGCGGTGATGAAGCCGACCTCGCCCGGTCCGAGCGCGGCGACATCCTGCATCTTGGGGCGAAAGACGCCGATCTTGTCGACTTCGTAATGGGCGTCCGCCGCCATCATCTTGATCTTCTGGCCCTTCTTCAGGGTCCCGTCGAAGATTCGCACCAGCACGACGACGCCGAGATAGGCGTCATACCAGCTGTCGACGAGCAGCGCCTTCAGCGGCGCCTTTTCGTCGCCGGACGGCGGCGGCAGGCGGTTGACGATCGCCTCGAGCACGTCGGGGATGCCGACGCCGGTCTTGGCGGAGATGAGCACCGCCTCCGAGGCGTCGAGCCCGATCACCTCCTCGATCTGCTCCTTGATGCGGTCGGGCTCGGCGGCCGGAAGGTCGATCTTGTTGAGGACGGGCACGATCTCATGGCCGGCGTCGATCGCCTGATAGACATTGGCGAGCGTCTGCGCCTCGACGCCCTGCGAGGCGTCGACGACGAGCAGCGAGCCTTCGCAGGCCTTCAGCGAGCGGGACACTTCATAGGCGAAGTCGACATGGCCGGGCGTGTCCATCAGATTGAGGACGTAATCCTTGCCGTCCTTGGCCCGGTAATTGAGGCGCACGGTCTGCGCCTTGATGGTGATGCCGCGCTCGCGCTCGATATCCATCGAGTCGAGCACCTGCTCCACCATCTCGCGCGCGGCAAGCGTTCCGGTCTCCTGAATGAGCCTGTCGGCGAGAGTCGATTTGCCGTGATCGATATGCGCGACAATCGAGAAATTGCGGATGTTTTCGATTTTATGGGAGGTCATGGGCGCGGGATAGCAGCGCCCGCCCAGGAAGGAAAGGGCGGCCGGGTCAGGTCGACAAGCGTCATACCCCGCCCCCGGCGCCTGGAGCTGGCGCCGGAACTCGAAATAAGCCTATTTCTTCTCCATCCGGGCCTCGAGCTCCGCCTTGCCGCGGTTGAACAATTCGATCGCCTTGGGGACGGCCCAGCGCATGAAGGCGTCCGCCGCCTTCACCGCGACGCAGCCGATCTGGGTCAC
Source organism: Methylocystis sp. (assembly GCA_051061375.1). GTDB lineage: Bacteria > Pseudomonadota > Alphaproteobacteria > Rhizobiales > Beijerinckiaceae > Methylocystis. Next base: position 33,875 of record JBPFDW010000033.1, read on the forward strand.
GACGTCGACCGTCTTGTCGTACCAGGGCAAAGCCGGGCTATCGGCGGGAATCTTGCTTCTCGCCCAGGCGACGGCGTTCCTGGTCTGTTGCGAGACCAGATTCCACAGCACGACGCCAGGATCGGAGGAGGGCGCGGTGGCGATCGCATGGCGCAGCCGGACGACTTCGGCCTCGGACTCATCGGCGCGGCGGGCGGCCGCTTCGATCTTCGCGGACGCCTGCAAGGCTTGCGCCGAAGCCTCGGCCTTCTCAGCGGCGAGACGGTCGCGCTCGGCGGTCATCGCCGCAAGGCTGTCGCGAAGGTCGTCGCGCTCCTTGGCATAGGCGTTGGCCTTGGCGACGATTTCGGATTTTTCGAAAATCTGTCGATCGCGCTCCATGCGCGTCGCTTTCAACTGTTCCTGGAGATTGTTCACTAAAGCGCGGGAAACCGGATCTTCAGGTTGCGACAAAGTTTCTTCTGACATGGCCGCCTCCTTTGGAGAGACATGGCTCGCGACGGGCGACCGGGTCGCGCGCGAGCACGACGAAAATGGCCTCGGTGGCGGTTCGGCCTCAAAATCGCGCGCCAAGCGCGAATATGTTTAGTGTCAAAAAGCTGATTCGGCAAAATCGGGCTCGTGGCGCGGATTATTGCACATGGCGCCGCCGTGGATTGCCCGGCTCAATGCGCGTGACCGGCCGCCGATTGCAGTCGCTGCGCGGCCGACAGGCAATCGCGCGGCGCCGCCAAACATTTATCGCGCGCGGCGCCGGCGAGCGCGTCGCCGCCGGCGCGAAGAAGCGACGCGACGTCCTCGACAATTCCGCCCGGCTTCTGCTGCTTTTCATGGCGCGCGACCGCGCTCTGCTTCGCACCCGGCGCATTGTCGGCGCGCCACTGCAGCGCGACGAACACAAGTAAGATGCAGACGGCGCATTTGATGAGAAAAAGCAAAATCATTCCCATGTGAGAAGACGGCTGTTCGAAAAGCATGTCGCTCTCGGGTTGAGCCTTGGTAAACGTCTGTCGAATTTTTTGTTTCAGGAATGTCGGCAATAAAAAACAAACCATGTCGGCGCGTCGCCGAATGACTCTTGCGGTTTTTGCCTCGGCTTAGCGCCTGCTTAAGGACGCTCCTCTATTTCTTGCGGCGATGAGGAGCCTGCGTCTTGAGTAGCCTAGCCGACGACAGCCGATACGAGTCCCGCGTCAGCGCCGCATTGCATGAGCGGATCGCCGGACGACCGGTCGAAGAAGCGCGTCATCGCGCGTTCATCGTCGCGCGCCTTGTCGTCGCCGGGTGCATCCTGCTCTCGGCGCCGCTGTTTGTCGCGTTTCGGGGCGCGCCGACGGCGAGCGAATCCGTGATCTTCCTTCTCGCGCAGATTCCGCTGATCTCGGTCGTCGTTCTTTCGCGCACGGGAGATCTGCGCATCGCCCGGAGCCTCTCCATCGGCGGCTGGCTGGCGATGGCGACGGCCGTCCGCGCGTTCATGCCGGGCTATGACGCATTTTCGGTGGCGCTGCTGCTCGTCGCGCTCATCGAATCGACGCTCACGCCGGAAATTGGCGTGGTGGTCGTCATCGAAGCCGTCGCCATCGCCGTTCTGGCGCTGATCGCCGGCCGGAATTTGCGCGCCTCCCCCGAATGGCTGACGGAACATGCGGCGGCGGCCGGCTTCCTCGCGGCGACGTTGCTTCTCTACGTCGCCGCGCTCGTCCTCGGCGCCGTCCGCGTGGAAAAGACCCGCGCCCGCGCCGAGGCGCGCAACGACCAGGAACTCATGCTTCTGACCGGGGCCGCCGGCGATATTCTGCTGCATCTCGATCGGGCCGGCGTCGTCAACGCGGTGATGGGCGAAAGGCATCGCGCGCTTGATCTCAATCGCAGGGATTTGATCGGACGCGAATTCTTTCAGCGCGTTCATGTCGCGGATCGGCCGGCCTTTCTGCAGCTCGTCTCCGACGCATTCGATGGCAAGGCGACGACGGCCTTAGCCATTCGCGTTCAACTCGGAGTCGCGCGCAATCCCGCCAGCGGATTCGTCGAACCCCTATTCGCCCATTTCGAGGCGCGCATGCGCCGCGCCGCATCCGACGGCAGGAATGGCGCGTCGGACGCCGTCCTCTGCGCCCTGCGCGACGCCAACGCCGGACTGGAAGCCGACATCGCCCTCGCGGCGGCTAACGCCGTGGCCGAGCGCGCACGCCCGAGCAATGTGCGCCTGCTCGCCGATGTCAGCCATGAATTGCGCACGCCGCTCAACGCCATCATCGGCTTCTCCCAAATGCTGGCGACCGATGAGAGTTCGCGGCCAGAGCCCGCCAAGCAGCGCGAATACGCCTCGATCATCAGCGACTCGGGGCGCCATCTGCTCGACATCGTCAACTCGATCATGGACATGTCCAAGATCGAATCCGGGACGATGGAAATCGAGCCGGAGTCCTTTGCCCTGCAGCCGCTCGCCGATCAGTGCTGCGACATGATGCAGTTGAAGGCCGACCAGTCGGGCGTGAGGCTTGCGCGCGACTACGACGAAGCCCTCGGCGAAATCGTCGCCGACAAGCGCGCCTGCCGGCAGATTTTGATCAACCTGCTCGCCAACGCGGTGAAATTCACGCCGCGCGGCGGCGCCGTGAAACTGCGGCTTCTGGCGGAAGGACATCAGGCGATCATCAATGTCGCCGACGACGGCGTTGGCGTCGCCCCATCCGATCTCGCGCGTCTCGGCGATCCTTTCTTCCAGGCGGGCGCGCCGTCCGATCGCCGCCATGAAGGGACCGGCCTTGGCCTTTCGATGGTGTGCGGACTCGTGGGTCTGCATGGCGGTTCGATCACCGTCGAAAGCGGGCCTGGGGCGGGCACGACGGTCTCCGTGCGCCTGCCGCGCGACTGCCGCCGGCGTCCCGGCGCGACCCGCGGTCCGGCGAGAATTGAAGCGATTGCGCGTCCTGGCGCGCCTGCGGCGGGCGCCGTCGCCGCAGAACCAGCAACGGTGAAGAAAATTGCCTGACGCTTCGCTCTACGCCTCGCGCTTTCAGTCTTTGCCCAGCGATCGCGCGCCTCCGCGCGATGCAAGGCGCAAAGGTCGCCGCTCCCTCCTCGCCCGCATGTTCGGGTCGAGAGGCATCGGCGTCACGCTCATCCTCGGCATCGCCGCCGTCGCTGCGATCGGCGTGCCGATGAACGCGCTGCTTCTCCAGGATGGACGACATCCGGCGCCGCTCTTCTCGGTTCGGCCCTCGAACGCCGTCATGGTCGCGCCGAGGCCGCCGGCGCGGCGGCCGGCCCCGATCGAAACCGCGCGGACTGAACGGGACGCCGGCGCCGTGGCGCGGCCTGCGCCCAAAGACCTCATCGCCAGCAAGCTCGAAAATCTCGACGCCAGGGGCTCGGAGCCCGGCAAGATCGAGCCGGCGAAACTTGAATCGACGCGCCCAGCCGACAAGACGCGCGACGCCATCGGATTGCTGATCCTTGGCAAGGCGCCGCCGGCCGCTGGCGCCGACAAGGCGGACAAGGCCGAGAAGGCGGCAAGCGCCGAGAAGGCCGAGAAGGCGCCAAACTCTGAACAACCCGCGCCGGTCGACAGAGGCGTCCTTTATGCCCAGCGCGCGCTTTTGCGGCTCGGCTATGTGGTGCGCGCCGACGGCGTTCTCACCGGCGCGACGCGCCGCGCCTTGGAGAAATTCGAGCACGACGCCGGCCTTCCGGCCAAGGGCAAGATTACGCCTCAGCTTCTCAAACAGCTTGCGACGCTTTCCGGATTGCCGCGCCCCTAATCGCCCGGTTCGACAATCGCGCCGCTGAAGCGCTAGTTTGGTCCGATGCGCCTAAGGTCCGACATATTCGTCTCCGCGCTGATCCGTCGCGCGGAGACGCAAGGCGCTGTCGCCATGCTGCGCCGGCGCGGCGCCGCCGAAGCTGGCGCAATCTTCGTCAAGCTCGATCGGCTGGACGGACGGGCCGCGGTTTACGGCCCCGCCCCGCAGACGGAGGAACTGCCGATGGGAGTCGATCGGCTGTTCGCGCGGGTCCATGCGGACGACTGGCTGGATCCAATGGCGGCCGAACAGCGGCTCAAACGCGAGATCATGTTCGACCCCGACCTCTGGATCGTCGAAATCGAGGATCGCGAAGGCCGCGTGTTCGTCGATCTCGCCGCATAGCGCTCCAAATTTGCGAGATATCGCGGTCAGGCGGTTTGATCGAGTTTGCGCGACGGCCGCGGCTGGGAGTGCGTCGTCGCTGCGCGCCGCCATGACTGCCCGCTGGAATCATCCCGCATCGGACGCCGAGGACTCTCCCCTTCCGATCGCGCGGCGCCGGTCATTGCGCCGACGATTCGCGCCGCCGCGCGCTGCGGCGTCGACCGAACCAAGCCGATCAGGGCGGGCGCGACGTCGGTATTCCGCCCGCCGCCCGAACAGATGCACGACAGGATGCGCACCGCCGATTCAAGCGGAACGCCGATCGCATTGAGCGCGAGCGCGAAGGCCTCGCCAAGATGGTCGGCGACAATCGCGCGGGCGCGATCCTTGCGGCAGTCGAGCGATTCGGCAAGGAGAGCAGCCATGGCCCCGCGATCATGGCGTCGCGCCGCCGCTTCCAATTCCGTGACGAATTCGGCGTCGGCGCGAAGCGGCGCCTCGGTCGCGCCGCTCGCCAATATCTGGCGGCAGGCGCCGAGCGTGATGGCAATGCGCTCGAGGCGGCTCGCCGCCAGGAAAAGCGGCTCAGGATCGAGATCGAGATCGTCGCGGTCGAGCAGCATGCGCGCGAGCGCCAGATCATCTCGCGCCGCCGCGACCAGCGCGCGCCGCGACGCTGAATCCAGATGCGCGGACAGGTTGCCGGCGAGCGCGCGAAGCGCCTCGCCGTCGCTGCGCGAGGCGAGCGCCAGAATCGTCTCCCGATCGAGATCGCGCCGGCGGGCGATCGCCGCCGCGAATTGCGCGGGCCCCCGCTCGGCGATTTCGATCATGTCGCGGCGCGGCAGGTCGGGCGCGAATTGAAAGGCGAGCGCGGCCGCGGCGCCGCCTTTCGCGAACAGACGGCCATATATGGAAGGAGGCGTTTCGGGATGGAAGCAGAGCGGCAGCGCCGCGCGCGCCGCCGTTTCGGCGTCGACAATGTCGATAAGGCCGAGCGCGAGCTGTTCGAATTGCCGAATGTCGGCGGTCGGATGAATCGATCGCTCGACAAACTGATCGACGGTCGCGCGAAGCAGCGACGCATCAACGATCCGACGCTGTTTATCGGCTTCCATTACGCCATCACCGCCCGAACCCATACGCAACCAGCGGAATATTTAGCATCCGGTCGTTGACGGAACATTAACCCTCGCCAATTCCTAATCGTCTGGACGACTGATTCAGCGTCGGCGGAAGGAGCTGCAGGAGAATTCGCCATGGGGAAGGTCATCGCCTTCCAGCCGCGCGCGAGAGCGGCGCCGCCGCGTGAAGGCGCCTTGCGGCGCGACGCCGAAATCCTGTTCTTTCTGGGCGTGCGTTACGAGCGGATCGACGACGCGCGCCGCGACCAAAAGAGCGTGTCCGGACCAGACTCCTGTGGCGCGCCGGCGACCGGCGGCAAGCGCCGACGCAGGGTCCGCACCTGACTCAGTCGGCCAGAACCAGCGCCCAATAAACCTTATATTTCGCGCCCGGCGCATAAGCCGTGGCGATGCCCATGCGTTTCACCCGTCTATCCAGCATGCGCGCGTTATGCGGCGCGGAATCGCGCCAGCCCGAGAAGGCCTCCGCCAGCGTGCGATAGCCCGCCGAAACATTCTCCACCGCCGCCGACGTTTGAACGCCCGCGCCGGCGAGACGATCGCCGAGTTCGCCGCGCGCCGAAAGATCGCCGCTGTGCGCCATGTCGCGCGCCTGCGCCTCGGCGACGCGCTGCAGATTTTCATCGAGCGACAAAGCGCCGAGCCCGCTGTTGCGCCGATAGAGCGAAATCATGTCGCGCGCCGCCAAAGGATCGACGCGCGCGCCGGCCGCCGCCAACGAGCGATACATCGCCGGCTCCGACCCCGTCGCCGCGCTCGGCGGCTCAGGCGCGGCGTTGCAGGAGGCGAGCGCGCCGAGCGCCAGGAGAGGAGCGACGCGGGAAAGCGACGACAAAGACATCATGCGCATCTCGCTCCCCATTCTTTGAGAAACAATGAATGCGGCAAGTTTTACTTCGCTTGGGCGTCGTCCGGCTGGGCGTCGTCCGCTGTCGAATCGTCGGACGTTGCGGATTTTGCATCGTCGCTCTTGACGCCGATCAGCTCGGCCTCGATCGCAAGAGCGCTCGCCGCAGCGGCGGCGGCGAGCTTATCGAGTTCCGGAATTTGAACAATCGTCGGCGGCGGCGCGGGGGCGGCCGCGCCGATCGTAATCCCCGCCTCGCTGAGGCGCTGGTAAAGATCGAAGTGCAGATCGCTGCGCACGCGCGCCGACTGTTCGACGTCTTCGACATAGCACCAGAGTTCGAATTTGAAGGCGTTCGCCTCCATGCCGAGGAACATCACCTGAGGCGCGGGAATCCGCAAAACGCCGTCCTGCGCGCGGGCGGCGGCAAGAAGAATGTCGCGCATTCGCTCCGGATCGACGCCGGCATGGGGCGCGATGGCGATCTTGATGCGGCCGACCTTGTCGCCGCGCAGCCAATTCTTCACGACGCCCGCGACGAGATTGGAGTTCGGCACGATCATCGTCGCGCGGTCGAAGGTTTCAATCTCCGTGGAGCGAACATTGATGCGCTTGACATAGCCCTGTTCGTCGCCGACCACGACCCAGTCGCCGACGCGAATGACGCGCTCCCAGAGCAGGATCAGCCCCGAGACGAAATTGTTGACGATCGACTGCAGGCCGAAGCCGATGCCGACGGAAAGCGCGCCGGCGACGATCGCGAGCTTTTCGAACCCAAGCCCGACATAGGACAGAGCGAAGGCCGCGGCGAAAATGAATCCGACATAGCCGAGCGTCGCGCTGATCGAATTGCGCAAGCCGAGATCAAGTCGGGTCAGCGGCAGAAAACGCGTGTCGAGCCACCGGCGCAGGCCCTGAGTCGCGGCGAGCGCCGCGGCGAAAATCAGCATCGCCACGATCGCGCTCGAAGGCGAGATGGTGACGTCGCCGATCTTGAACGAAATGAAGGCCGAATGGATGTTGGCGAGGAAATCGCCGGATTCATAGCCGAGCGGCGCGATCGCTGCGAGCGCCGCCGCGAGGAAGCACAGGAGCGTGACGACGCCGGAAAGCAGCACGGCGAAAGGCGCAAGCTGCTCGCGGCGCACGCCGAGACCGCTGATCATATTGCGGCCGAGGAAGCTCGTCGGCGCGAAGGCGGCTTCGATGGCGCCGCGCAACAGCGTGACGACGACATAGAGAATCGCCAGGACCGCCGCGATCCATCCAACCTGCAGAATGACGAAATTGGCGAAAGTGACATAGCCCGCCCCGCAGGCGCCGACGAGCACAAGCGCCAGGAGGATGCCGAGGAAGCGCGCGACGCTCACCCAATCGCGATCCTCCGCCGTCGTCACGGCCGCGCCCTTTTCGGCTTCCACGCGGTTCCGAAGATTGAAGAGCGCGACGGCGATGAGCGCCACGACGATCATCACGCCGAGCCCGCGCGTGACGATGACGAGCGAAAGGCCGGCCTGTACCGATTCTTCCAGCTGCTCCAGGAGACGCGCGACGGAAAACGTCAGCGCAGCCAGCGTGACCAATCGCGTCAGGAGCCTGGCGAGCCGATCGCCCGGATCGATGAGCCGCCAATTGGGATGCGACGGCGCGAACACCGCCCCCGCGATGGCGTAGGCGAAAGCGATCCGCGCCACGCCTTCGACAAGGCGCCGCCAAATCGGTTCGAGCGCCGCGTCCATGAGATCGAAGGCGTCGAACGCCAGCCCCAGCGCTCCGATCGCGGCGACGGGCGTGGCCGCCACGACGAAGGCGGACCAGCCGGCGCCCGCCGCCCTGCGCAAAGGCGTCGGCGTAGCGCGGCCGTCGACGCGTTTCATCACTCGCCGCGCCAGGAATATCGCCAGGACCACGCCCGCTGCGATCAGAATAAGCGCCGCGAAAAACTGTGCGCGCTCGCCGCTGTTGACGCGATCGGCGAAATTCGCCGCCCGGCCGGAAAGAAAGCTGGCCGATGCGCTGGCGACTGTCGGCGCTTCCTCGAGAGCCGCGCGCCACAATTCAGGCGAGAACAGACCCGCGGTGCGCAGAAACAGATTCTTTGCGAAGAGTCCGCGCTGACGCGCGACGATCGCAACGACGACTTGTCGCGCTTCGAGCTGCATCGCGCGCGCGCGTTTCAACGTCGCGTCGATCGCGTCGAAAAGGCGGCGCTGGTCTTCAAGTTCGGCGTTGGCGCTGACGCGCGCCGCCGCGTCGGGCTGATCGGGTTCGCTCGGCGCGGCCTCGGGCGCGGCGACCGGGGGACCTCTCGCCGGCGGCGGGTTCTCGACGCGGTTCTTGACGGGAGGCTTGGACGTCGGCTTGGAGTCCTGCGGCTTCTCCGGGGGCTTGGGAGCTTCCTTTGGCGCTTCCTGAGGCTTCGTGGCGGCGGGCGCGAGTTCCTTCAGTCTTGCTTCAATGGCCGCCAGACGCGGCGTCAGCTTGTCGATCGTCCCGTCGAGCTCATGCGGCAGCGGTTCGACGCGCGCGCGCAGATTGCGCAAGGCGGCGTCGGAGAGTTCAGGCTGCTCCAGAATCTTCTGGACCTCATCGAGCGTCGCGCGGGCGCGATCGAGACGCGCATTGAACTGGTCGATCGAATCTGGCGCGTCGTCGGCGCGCGCAATGGGAACGGCCAGCGTTGCAATCAGTATGGCGATCAGGATCGTTAGCTTGCGCACATGTCTTCCTTAGGTGGAGCGAGCCGGTGTGGAACGCGCGCGAAAATCAGTCTCTCGGCGGCTCCAATTCGTCTTGGTAGGACCGTTTCTCGCCGTTTCGATCGACGATCGTCCAGCCTCCCTGCCCGTCCGGCTCGGCGGCGTCTTCGGCGATCCGCGCCTTGCCGAATCCGCCGGGGATATCGAGCACATAGGCCGGCAGCGCGACGCTGGTCACGCGCCGCGCCAGTTCCGCATAGATTCGCCGGCCGGCCGCAAGGCTGAGACGAAAATGGGCGGTTCCCGGCGCGAGATCGGGGTGATGCAGATAATAGGGCCGGACCCCCAGGCTTGCCAGATCGCGCATCAGCCGCTCCAGGACCTCGACGTCGTCATTGACGCCCTTCAGAAGCACGGTCTGCGACAGGAGCATTGCGCCGGCTTGGCCCAGCTGAGCGATCGCCGCGCGGGCCGGCTCGCTCAGTTCGCGCCAATGATTGACATGGAGGGCGATGAACAGCGTCTTGCCGCTTGCGCGCAGCGCCGCGAGGCGATCGCGCGTGACAAGAACGGGCGCGGCCGTCGGCGCGCGCGTATGGACCCGCAGCAGCGCGACATGCGGAATGTCGGCAAGACGCCGCGACACGGCTTCGAGCCGACGCGCGGACAGCATCAGGGGATCGCCGCCGGTGAGGATCACTTCGAAAATCTGCGGCCGGCCCGCGATATAGTCCAGCGCCGCCGCGACGTGACGCTCGGGCAGCAGATCGCCCTTGCCGCGTCCGACCGTCTCGCGGCGAAAACAGAAGCGGCAATAGACCGGGCAAACCGACAGCAGCTTCAAGAGCACGCGATCGGGATAGCGATGCACGAGGCCGGGCAGCGGCGAATGGACGTCGTCGCCGATCGGGTCGGACAGTTCCCCGGGCAGCGTTGCGGCCTCGCGCGCGTCGGGAAGGAACTGTCGCGCGATCGGATCATTCGGATCGTCGCGGTCGATCAGCGCCGCGATTTCCGGCGTGACCGCGATGCTGTAGCGCTGCGCGACCCCGTCGAGACCGTTGACCTCGTTCATGAGGCGCGCGTCAACCAGATCGGCAAGCGAGGTCAGCGTGCGCGACGGCGCGAAAGTTAGAGTCCCAGCGTCTTGCTCCAGCGTCAAAGCGCTCTCCGCCGCGCAATCGCTCTCTCCCACGAAGCGGGGAAGAGTTGGAGACGGGGCGATCGAATTTGCGCCCGGCTCGAATGACTCCCCCTCCCTTACCCTCCCCCGCTTCGCGGGAGAGGGAGGCGTCGAGCGTTGCGCGAGCAATCGTCCGTCGCGGTCCGTTATTGCTTCACTCCGCGCGCGGCGCGCTTGGCCAGCGTGCGCAGCCGCAGGGCGTTGAGCTTGATGAATCCTTCGGCGTCGCGCTGATCATAGGCGCCGCCCTCCTCGAAGGTGACGAGGTCCTGATCATAGAGCGACCAAGGGCTTTCGCGACCGACCAGCGTCGCCGAGCCCTTGTAGAGCTTGAGGCGCACCCGGCCGGTCACATGTTCCTGGCTCTTGTCGATCGCCGCCTGCAGCATCTCTCGCTCCGGCGAAAACCAGAAGCCGTTATAGATCAGCTCGGCGTAGCGCGGCATCAACTCGTCCTTAAGATGCGCGGCGCCGCGATCGAGCGTCAGACTCTCGATCCCGCGATGCGCGACGATGAGAATAGCGCCGCCGGGCGTCTCATACATGCCGCGCGACTTCATGCCGACATAGCGGTTTTCGACGAGATCGAGACGCCCGATTCCGTGAAGGCGTCCAAGATCGTTGAGCCTGGCGAGGAGCGCCGCAGGCGAGAGCCTCACGTCGTCGACCGCGACGGGATCGCCTTTCTCGAAGTCGATCGTAATATATTGCGGCGCGTCCGGCGCATCTTCGGGATTGCCGGTGCGCGAATAGACGTAGTCGGGCGTCTCCTGGCTCGGATCTTCGAGCACCTTGCCTTCCGACGAGGTGTGCAGAAGATTGGCGTCGGTGGAGAACGGCGCCTCGCCGCGCTTGTCCTTGGCGATCGGTATCTGGTTCTTTTCGGCGAAGGCGAGAAGATCGCCGCGCGAGGCGAACTCCCATTCGCGCCAGGGCGCGATCACCGTAATGTCGGGCTCCAGCGCATAATAGCCGAGTTCGAACCGCACTTGGTCATTGCCCTTGCCGGTCGCGCCATGGCAGACCGCGTCGGCGCCGGTTTGGCGCGCGATCTCGATCTGCTTCTTGGCGATAAGCGGGCGCGCGATCGACGTGCCGAGCAGATAGAGCCCCTCATATTGGGCGTTGGCGCGAAACATCGGGAAGACGTAATCGCGCACGAATTCCTCGCGCAAATCCTCGATGAAGATGTTTTCGGGCTTCACGCCCAGAAGCAGCGCCTTGGCGCGCGCCGGCTCGAGCTCCTCTCCCTGGCCGAGATCGGCGGTGAAGGTGATCACTTCCGCGCCATAGGTCGTTTGCAGCCATTTGAGAATGATCGAAGTGTCGAGCCCTCCCGAATAGGCGAGGACGACGCGTTTGATTTCTTTTTTCGGGCGGGTCATTTTGGCTCTGGCTCGGCGGACGGCGATTGCGCGCGGGACTATAGGCGCCGCACGCGCGAGCGCAAGGCGGCGCGAAGACGGGGGTCCGCGCGTCCGCGCAGGGAGGGACTCGTGCATCGAACACTCGCCATGGCCGGCGTTCTTTCCATCCTTGCCCTGTCGGGCCTTGGCGCCCAAACCGCCCAGCGCGTCTGGACGCTCGGCGGGCTGGAGGAAAAGGACTCCGACAGCATCTATCTCGGCTATGGCGTCCCGGAGAGCGACGACAGCCTGGGAAGCTTCACCTGCGCGCCGGGGAGCGGCGTCGTCAAAATCTGGATCGCCGAAACGAGCGACAAGCTGAAGGCCGGCGACAAGGCGACGGCGATATTTTCGGTCGGGGACAAGAAGTCGAAGGTCGCGGGAAAGCTCGTCGCCAATGAGGAAGCGGGCGTGCCGAGCTTCGAGGGGCGATTGCCGGCCAAAGACCCGATTTTCGCGGCGATGACCGGCGGGGAAACGCTCGACATCGCCATTGGCGGGGCAAAGCGAACGGCGCCGCTCGCCGATGCGACGGAAAAGTTCAAGAAATTCGCCGCGGCCTGCGCCAAACGCTAAAGCCTCGTTTTTCGCTTCTGAGCCGCCTAAATTGACGCAATGACCAGCCGCCCGACGAAAAGCCCCATTCAGCCCAAGGTCGCCGGCCTGACGCCGGCGCGCCGACGGGCGCTCGACATTCTCACCCAAGCGAACCGGCCGGTCGGCGCTTACGAGATGATCGACCTCATGGCGAACGAAGACGGCAAGCGCCCCGCGCCGGTGTCGGTCTATCGCGCGCTCGGCTATCTCATGGACAATGGTCTCGCGCATCGGCTGGCGTCGAAAAACGCCTATATCGTCTGCGGCCATGCGCATGAGGCCGAGGAGCCGGTGGTGTTCATCATCTGCGAGCAATGCGGCGAGGTGAAAGAGGCGACCTCTCCGGGATTCGCCCGCGAACTCGCGGCGCTCGTCGGCGCGGCGCATTTCAGCGCCCGGACGCGCGTCGTGGAAATCGCCGGGCGCTGCGCCCGTTGCGAAGGCAAATAGCGATGCGCGGCGCCGCGCGCCGGCTCGCGGCCCTCTTCTTTTTCGTCGCCTCGCTCGCTGTCGCGGCGGCGAATTATCCGCCGCTCACCGGCCGCATCGTCGATCAGGCCAATATCATTCCGCCGTCGACACGAGGCGCGATCGAGACGAAGCTGAAGGATCTCGAAGACAAATCCGGCATTCAGCTCGTCGTCGCGTCGGTCGTTTCGCTTGGCGGCATGGACATCGAAACCTACGCCAACGGCCTGTTTCGCGCCTGGAAGCTTGGCGAGGCGAAAAAGAACAATGGCGTTCTGTTTCTCATCGCGCCGAACGAACGCAAGATGCGCATCGAGGTCGGCTACGGTCTGGAAGGAACGCTCACCGACGCCTTGTCGAAGATCATTATCGTGACCGCGGTGGCGCCGCGATTCAAAGCGGGCGACTATGGCGCGGGCGTCGAGCGCGGCGTCGAGGGAATCATCGAAGTGCTCTCCGGCGATTCCGCCGAGTGGACGAAGCGCGTAAAGGGGCCGCAGTCCACGACCTTCGATGAGCTTGCGCCGCTCATTTTTTTCGCGCTGTTTCTGTTCATCGTCGTCTGGATGGCGCGCAGCGCGCGCGGTCGGCCGGGCGCCTATCGCGGCTACCGACGCGGCGGGCCGATGATCGTCCTGCCGCCGAGCGGCGGCTTCTGGGACGACAGTTCCTCGGGCGGCTGGAGCGGCGGCGGGGGCTGGAGCGACGGCGGCGGATTTTCGGGCGGCGGCGGCTCGTCCGGCGGCGGCGGCGCCTCGGGGGATTGGTGATGCGGCTCACCGCGCAAGACGTCGAGCGGATCGCGGACGCCATACGTCGCGCCGAACAGAAGACGTCCGGCGAGATCGTCTGCGTGCTGGCGCGCCGCTCTTCCGATTACGCCTACGTGCCGCCGCTCTGGGGCGCCTTCGCGGCGCTGGCGTCGCCCTGGCCCATGCTTCTGTTCACCGATCTGTCGACCCGCGAGATTTTTTCGGCGCAGATCGTGATCTTCGTCGTCGCGACGCTGTTCGTTTCATGGGGACCCGTGCGTTTTTTCCTGACGCCGCGCGCGGTCAAGCGCGCTAGAGCCGCGCGCGAGGCGATCGAACAATTCTTCTCGCGCGGCGTCGCCGCCACCAAGGGACGCACCGGCGTGCTGATTTTCGTCTCTTGCGCCGAACGCTATGCGCGCATCGTCGCCGACGACGCGATCGCCGCGAAAATCGCCAATGAAGAATGGCGCGGCGCGCTGGAGTTGCTGTTGAACGGCATGCGGCAGGAAAGAGTGGCGGACGGTTTTGTAGCGGCGATCGAAGAATGCGCGCGCCTATTAGCGAAACACGCGCCGCCTGGCGCGAGCGGCGACGAACTGCCGGACAAGATTTACGTGATATAAATGCGCCGGACCGATCGACGTTGTCATTCCCGACGCGCGCAGCGCGCGACCGGAACCAGCGCCACAATATGAGTCTTTGGGTTTGCTTCGGATTCCCTGTCAGGCTTCCCGCCCGTCCGAATGACAAAGTCTCACGCGAAACGCACGCATGTCATGCCCGGACTGCGGTTGCGAATCCAAGCGACGCCCATCAGGCCATTGTGGATCAACGCCTGCAATCCGCGCTCAAATCTGTAAGGAAAGGTTTCGACGCGCTCCATAGCGACCCATTTGCGCAAAGTGGGTGCAACGTCGCATTGGTTGATCCCCCACGGCATTTTCGGCGTGACGTAATCGCGTCCCTTTTTCCATCCCTTGAAGGTCTTCTTCGAGAGCCATTCCGGGATATGATCAAAACAAAATCGCGCTTTCGGAAATCGCGCCGCCATATCGCGGACCAAGCTCTCGACGTCCTCGGGCGTGAGATACATCAGCAGGCCTTGAGCGGTGATATAGACCGCGCGGCCGTCGGGAACCGCGTCGAACCAACCTCGATCGAGAGCGCTCATGACGAGATGCCGATGCCGCTCGTCCGGCTCGATGAAGCGTTCGCGTATGGCGATGGCGTCGGGGAGATCGACGCACAGCCACAACGCTTCGTCGCCCGCAACGCGAAAGCGTTGCGTCTCCAGCCCCTCTCCCAGATTGACGATCACGCCGTCGGGATGGTCCTTTAGAAAGGCGCGAAGCTCATTGTCGAAGAAGGAGGCGCGAATGGCGTGCGAAGGTTCGGCCTTTCCAAAGCTGCCCTCATAATCATATTCGAGCGCCTCATGGATTTCGACGGCTTTGGAATCGCGCAATATCCCGTCGGGACGCCTGGCTTCGCCCGCGCGATTATGCAGCGTCCACAACATGGTTTCGGGCACGCCGGTCAGATTGGGCGTAATCCTCGCCATTGGCTTTGCCTCCAGACTTTCCGTTGAAACCTTCCGTCGAAAAAGAGACGTGAGCGAGAGTGATCGACCCTTCGTCTTCCGGCAAGGAGTCCGATTTCAGAATGCTTCTTGAAGAAGCGCGCTCGCGCCGACAGAACTACCCTCCTCCCTTCGTCTCGCGCGCGACTTCGCGCCAGCCGATGTCGCGGCGGCAGAAGCCTCCGGGCCAATCGATCAGATCGACCGCCGCGTAAGCGCGCGCCTGCGCCTCGGCGACGCTTTCGCCGAGCGCGGTGACATTGAGCACGCGCCCGCCGGCGGCGAGCAGCCGCCCGCCATCCTCGCGCGTGCCGGCATGAGTGATGACGACGCCCTCGACGGCTTCAGCGCGCTTCACATTGCGGATTTCGGAACCGACGATCGGCGTCCCCGGATAGTTTTCGGCCGCGAGCACCACTGTCAGCGCCGCCATCGGCGAGAATCGCGGCCGCTCCCGCGGCAATGCGCCCCGCGAAGCGGCGAGCATGAGTTCGAGAAGATCGTCTTCGAGACGCGGCAGCATGACCTGCGTCTCCGGATCGCCGAAGCGGCAATTATACTCGATGAGCTTCGGCCCGTCCTTGGCGAGCATCAGTCCGGCGTAGAGCACGCCCTTGAACGGCGCGCCCTTTTCGCGCATGGCGCGCATCGTAGGTTCGACGATGTCGCTCATGACGCGCGCCTCGATCTCAGCCGTCACGACCGAAGCCGGCGAATAGGCGCCCATGCCGCCGGTGTTCGGTCCCGTATCGCCGCCGCCGGCGCGCTTATGATCCTGCGCCGTCGCGAACGGCAGCGCGCGAACGCCGTCGCAGATTGCAAAGAACGACGCCTCTTCGCCCTCGAGACATTCCTCGATGACGACTTCCGCGCCCGACTGGCCGAAGGCGCCGTCGAACATCGCCTGCACGGCGCGCTCCGCTTCCTCCAACGTCTGGGCGACGACGACGCCCTTGCCGGCGGCGAGCCCATCGGCCTTGACGACGATCGGCGCGCCATGTTCGCGCAGATAGCGCAACGCCGGTTCAGCCGCGGCAAAGCGGGCGTAGCGCGCGGTCGGAATGTCGTAATCGCGACACAAATCCTTGGTGAAGCCCTTGGAGCCTTCAAGCCGAGCCGCCGCCCGCGTCGGGCCGAAAGCAGGAACGCCATGCGTCTCGAGCGTGTCGACGAGACCGCCGATCAGCGGCTGTTCGGGACCGACGACGACGAGCGCGATGGCGGCCTTGCGGCAAAAGTCGATCACGGCGGCATGGTCGGCGACGTTGATCTCGACATTCTCGCCGATGCGCGCCGTGCCCGGATTGCCGGGAGCGACATAGAGCCGTTCAAGCAGCTTGCTTCTTCTCAGCGCGAGAGCGATCGCATGCTCCCGGCCGCCCGATCCGATCAGAAGAACATTCATGGCGCTATGCTCGTCCCCTTGCCTCGTTTCCGCTTGTAGGGCGCGCCGGCGGCAAAAGGCAATTTGCCCCGAAAATGCCAGGCTTGCCCGCTGCATAAACGCCGCTAGCTAGCGCACGGGGGGCTAGCGGCTGGAGTGTCCCACATGTCCATCACCCGAGATATCGCATCGCATGAAAATGCGGTCGCCTATGGCGGCCTCATTGACGCCATAGGCGGCGTCGCCACCATCGTTCTCGTCATTTGCGGTTTAGTTGGAATTTCGCCGGCCATGATGGTCGCGATCGCAACGATCGTCTTCGGCGTTGCGCTCCTGATCCAAGGCGGAGCCATGCTGTCGGACTATGCGCAGGTCGTATTTCCCGGCGGCGCGCGAAGCGCGACTCCCGAACAGATGGGCGGGAACAGCCTCGCGCTCGTCTTTCTCGTCGGCGCCGGCGGCATCGTGCTCGGCGTCCTGTCCCTCCTTGGGGTCAGCCCCGCGATCCTGTCGCCGGTCGCCGTGATCGGCTTTGGCACCGCCCTGCTTCTGAGCAGCAATGCCGTTTGGCGCCTCTATGTGCTGCGCCGCGCCTCCATCGCGATGGAGCCGACGAGCGTCGCGCAGTCGCAGCATGTCGGCGCGGAGATGCTCGCGAGCGAAATGGCTTCGGGGTCCGCCGGCATTCAGGCGCTCGCCGGATTGGCCGCGATCGTGCTCGGCATTCTGGCGCTCGCCGGCAATACCGCCGATCTGACCCTGAATCTGGTCGCGCTGCTCGCGCTCGGCGCCACGCTTGTGCTGACCGGGAGCACCCTGAGCGCCACAGTCCTGAGCTTTATGCGAAGCTGAGTTCAGGGCGCCTAACGCCAAAAAACGCCCCCGGCCCAGGCTGGGGGTATTTTTCTGCGCCGCTCGCCGCGCAAACGGCTTCCCTCACGCAATGAAAATGCTCTAAACACAGCGCCAATCTCTCCCATTGCGAGGCGATATGGCGCGCCAGTTCATCTACCACATGCAAGGCCTCACCAAGACCTATCCCGGCGGCAAGAAGGTCCTGGAAAATATCAATCTTTCCTTTTATCCCGACGCCAAGATCGGCGTGCTCGGCGTCAATGGCGCCGGCAAGTCGACGCTGCTGCGGATCATGGCCGGCATCGACAAGGAATATACCGGAGATGGCTTCGTCGCCGAAGGCGCCCGGGTCGGTTATCTGCCCCAGGAGCCGCAGCTCGACCCCACGCTCGACGTGCGCGCCAATGTCATGCTCGGCGTCGCCGACAAGAAGGCGATTCTCGACCGCTACAATGATCTCGCGATGAATTATTCCGACGAGACCGCCGACGAAATGACCAGACTGCAGGACGAGATCGAAGCCAAAGGCCTGTGGGATCTCGACAGCCAGGTCGATCAGGCGATGGACGCGCTCGGCTGTCCGCCCGACGACGCCGATGTGACGAAGCTCTCGGGCGGCGAACGACGCCGCGTCGCGCTGTGCAAGCTGCTCCTCGAACAGCCCGAACTGCTGCTGCTCGACGAACCGACCAACCATCTCGACGCCGAGACGGTGAACTGGCTTGAAGGACATTTGCGCCAATATCCCGGCGCGATCCTGATCGTCACCCATGACCGCTATTTCCTCGACAATGTCACCGGCTGGATATTGGAGCTCGATCGCGGTCGCGGCATTCCCTATGAGGGCAATTACACGAGCTGGCTGAAGCAGAAGCAGAAGCGCCTCGCCCAGGAATCTTCCGAAGACAAGGCGCGCCAGCGCGCGCTCGAAGCGGAAAGCGAGTGGATCGCGGCGTCGCCAAAGGCGCGGCAGGCCAAGAGCAAGGCGCGGATTCAGCGTTACGAGGAGCTTGTCGCCAAGCAGAACGACAAGGCGCCGACCACCGCGCAGATCGTCATCCCGGTCGCGGAGCGTCTGGGCGACAATGTCATCGATTTCGACCATCTGTCGAAGGGCTATGGCGACACGCTTCTGATCGACGATCTTTCCTTCAAATTGCCGCCCGGCGGCATCGTCGGCGTGATCGGGCCGAACGGGGCCGGCAAGACGACGCTGTTTCGCATGATCACCGGACAGGAGAAGCCGGACAGCGGGACGATCGAGATCGGCGACAGCGTGCAGCTCGGCTATGTCGACCAGTCGCGCGACGCGCTGCACGCCAACAAGACCGTCTGGGAGGAAATCTCGGAAGGCAATGAAGTGATCTATCTCGGCAAGCGCGAGATCAACAGCCGCGCCTATTGCTCGGCCTTCAATTTCAAGGGCGCCGATCAGCAAAAGAAGGTCGGGCAGCTCTCAGGCGGCGAGCGCAACCGCGTGCATCTCGCCAAAATGCTGAAAAGCGGCGCCAACGTGCTGCTGCTCGACGAACCGACCAATGATCTCGACGTCGACACGCTGCGCGCGCTTGAAGAGGCGCTCGTCGATTTCGCCGGCTGCGCCGTCATCATCTCGCATGACCGCTTCTTCCTCGACCGCATCGCGACGCATATTCTCGCTTATGAAGGCGACAGCCATGTCGAATGGTTCGAGGGCAATTTCGCCGATTACGAGGAAGACAAGAAGCGGCGGCTGGGGGTGGATTCCGTCATCCCGCACCGGCTGAAATATAAGAAGTTCGCGCGGTGAGGGGCTGAGACCAGTTCTATCTTGGGCCTGCCGTCAATCCGCCAAAAAATTGTAGCGTCTCTGGGCAGGCGCGCGAAATGGCGGCGCGGCTGTCGAGCGACGACTGAATGACGAATTTCTCCGCTAGTCCCAAGCCGTAAACGCCCCTCAATGTTTGGACCATGAAGAAGCCCAGCCCTTCAATATCGGCGCGGCTCGCCACGGAAAATTCGCGCACATAGTTTTTGCTGCCGGACTTTCTGCCGAAGCCCAGCTTCGACAAGGCGCCGCGCTGGTTGGCGGTCAAGACCATCCTGTTGACGTCGGTAGGCCCGTATGCGCCACTCGACGCTTCGCACAACGCGCCCGCGTCGCCTTCGACGAACCGACATTGCACATATCGCTGGCCCCGTCCCAGAGACACGATGATAAAGCGGTTTAGGCCGTCCTTACGCGGAGGCGGATCGTGCAACGCATGGATCACCGCTGCGGTCGCGCATTGAAGTGATGCTCATTCGCGCCTTCAGCGATCGCATCGGCAGCGCCCGTTGCAATCAACAGGAACGCGAGAAACGACGCATGAAATCTCTCGACTCTTCGTCGCGCATCTCTCGAAGGAGGTCCACGGCGCTCTTGCCAACCCACGGCCGCAGCTTCGCCCGCGCCGCGATGTCGTCGATCAGATGCGCCGAGGACCGCCGCTTCGGCGCGACCTCGAGAGCGCGCAGTTCGGCGACTGGCTTGCCGTCGCGCGTGATCGTGACGACCTGCCCACTCTGAGCCTGCTCGATCACCCGGGACAAATCTTGCCTTGCGGCGGATAACGGATAGCTCGGCATGGCGCGCCTCGATCAACTGATCTGCAATATAGGATCGCGCCGCCCCACGACGCAACGGCGCGCCAACTCACTCCAGCGCAACCGCCCTTACCCCCCTCATCGCCGCCGCAGCCGCCAGCCGCGTATCGAAAGTCGCCAGTCGATAACCCCGGTTCGAGGCGAGCGCGAGATGCAGCGCGTCGGGCGCGGCGAGCTTCGTCGCGAAATCGCGGACAAAACGATCCGCAAGCGCAATGTCGGATGCGTCGGTTTCAATATTTGTTGATACACGAGTCATCCAATCATCGAGCAACGTCAGCGCGAGCGACGCCTTCTGTTCGGACATGTGCGCCAAGCGAACCTGCCGAGAGATGACCGCCGCAACCTCAAGTGCGGCGAAGTCGCTGACGACGAGGTCTTCACGCGCATTCGCAAGCCATTGTTCCATGTTCATCGTATGCGCGTCGCGCAGGATCAGCGGAACGATCGCGCTCGCGTCGAGATAAATGCTCATTCTTCTTCGTCGCGCATCCTGCGGATCAGGGAGACGGCGTCCTCGCCTAGCGGCGGCAGCGCGTCGCGGCGCTTGCGCAGCCATTCGAGGTCGGCTTTCGTCATGCGCTTAGGCGCTTCGTCGATTTTGCTCGGACGCAGCTCGACGACGGGTTTGCCGTGACGGGTGATGGTCACGGTCTTGCCCGCAAGCGCCTCGTCGATCAGCCGTGATAGCTGCTCTTTCGCCTTGGCGACGGGGTAGGACGACATGGCCGCCTCGAAAATGGTCATTTTTTAAAAAATAGGACATAATTTCGGGCGACACAATGCGTGACGGCTTCGCCGGTTCGACCTCCCGAAAACAATTTCGAAACCGGCCCAAATTGCGCGTCAAAATCGACGCGTCGTCACAGCCGACGGCGGAAAAAACCCTTCGGCCGGCACGTGGCGCTGGACAGCCGCGAGCGCTTTTGATATTCGCACCGCTCGTTCGGAACAGCGTCGCGCGCGCTGAACCGGCGGGCGCATAGCTCAGTTGGTAGAGCAGCTGACTCTTAATCAGCGGGTCCAAGGTTCGAGCCCTTGTGCGCCCACCAATCAAATCAGATACTTGCTCCTGCCGGCACGACGCCAAGATTGGGTTTGGCGACCTGATGGCGACCGCTCGCAGCGATTGTCATTGAGTGGTCGATGGCGCCGCCTCCAGTTGATCCATGCGCCCCGCCCAGAGAAGGGCGTCTCGTCGTCCTCACGGCGAGTTCGAATCTTTCCAGGCGCGGCCGATGAGATTCGAACACTGAAATAGACAACATGAAATAGATATCCTCTGACCTCGATCGAAGCAGTTACAGATCGCGCAAATCCGCTCTCCTGCGCTGCGTTTTTCGGGAGGGGTTCGGAAGAGCGCTTGCTGCAGCAGCACTTTTCTGTGGAAGAGTGAACGTCGTAGTCTCGGACGAACCAAATTCGCGAACTGAGGGTCGCCATAAGGTCGCCGAAGGTTAGATGTTAACCTATTGAAAACAAAAGATTGTTTGATTTTCTTGGTGAGCGCGCCGGGGCTCGAACCCGGGACCCCCTGATTAAAAGTCAGGTGCTCTACCGACTGAGCTACGCGCTCGCTTAAGAGGCGGCGGATTGACGCCGCTAAAGTCGACTGAGCGGGTCGGTCCGTTCGGCCGCGCGGCTCTATTGCCGCGTCTTGCGATCAACTACCGGGGGGCGCCGCGCCGGTCAACCCCGCCGGCGGCGGCGCGCCGCTCATTCGGTCATCTTGGCGAAAAACACGACCAGCCCGAAGAGAACGGCCGAAACCGCCGTCGTGATCGCCGCTTTCTTCAAGAGATCGGGCGACGCGGGGGCGCCCGGATCGGCGCCTTCGGGGCGCTCGTCTTGCGCTTCTTCCGACGAACGGACGCCGAGCGGCAGCACGCCAAGAAGCACGATCCACCAAATCGTCAGGTAGATCGCCGCCGCGAGCGGCAGTGAAAAAGGCATCAGGCTTGCTCGAGTTCGATCAGCGCGCCGCAGAAATCCTTGGGATGGAGAAACAGCACGGGCTTGCCATGCGCGCCGATTCTTGGCTCCCCGTCGCCCAATACGCGCGCGCCAAAAGCCTTGAGCTGATCGCGCGCTTCGAGAATGTTTTCGACCTCATAGCAGATATGGTGGATGCCGCCCGACGGATTTTTCGCAACAAAGCCGGCGATCGGCGAGTTCTCGCCATAAGGCTCGAGCAGCTCGATCTTGGTGTTGGGCAGTTCGACGAAAACGACCGTAACGCCGTGCTCCGCGATGCTTTCTGGAGCCGACACTTTCGCGCCGAGGGCGTCGCGATAGACGGCGGAAGCCCTTTCGACGTTCTCGACGGCGATCGCGACATGGTTCAGACGGCCGATCATTTTCACCTTCCGGAAAAATGCTGTGCAGCGCCAATAAGCGTTGAGGCGCGCGATTTCAACCGGCGGAGCGCGCTTCGGTCTGCGGTGCGCGGCCGAGGCCGTCGATCGCCGAGCGCAAGGAGGCCAAGCGCGGATCGAGTCGGACGAAGGAGCTCCACGGACAGCCTTCGGCGATTCCGCGACGAATGGCGTCGAGCGCCTGCGGGCGCTTGCCGAGCGCGAAATATGCCGCGCCGAGAAAGCACGGCGGCGCGTAGAGTTCGGCGTCTTCGATCAGACCGCCAATGAGCGCCTCGGCTTCCGGGGCGGCGCCGGCGCGCGCGAGCGCATAGGCGAGCACGGTCAATTGCAGGGGATCGTCCGGGCTCGAGGCGACGGCGCGGCGCACGGCGCCGACCGCCTGTTCATGAAAGCCCTGAAGGCTGTAGGCGATCGACATCACGAGATGCAGCGTCCCCGCGTCGGGACGCAGATCGAGCCCGTCGCGCGCATAGCGGCGCGCCCGTTCGAGATCGCCGGCGCAGAGAATGAGCCAGGCGCGCAATGACAGCAGCGCCTGATCATGCGGCGAGTTGACGAGACCTTCTTCGCAATCGGCGAGTCCGTCGTCGAGACGATCCGCCGCCGCGAGCAGCCAACTGCGGTAGGCGCGCGCCTTGCCGTAAAGAGGATCGTCGGCGACCGACTGATCGAGGAGCGCGAGGCCTTCGGAAATCCTGCCCTGCAGCGCGCCGCGGGCCCAACCGAGAACGGCCCGCGCCGGCGTGTGATCGCGCGCCGCGCCAAGCGCCCGGCCGGCGAAGTCCTCGATCATCGCCGCCGCCTCGGTGGGATGCAGAAATCCGCGCGCGACGCGGCCGGCGGCGATATCGGCGGCGAGCGACCAGACCGACGGATTGCCGGGGTCGAGCTGGGCCGCCGAAGCGATCGCTTCCTGGGCGCGGGCGAAACCCTCGCGCGTGCGGTCTCCGGCAAGCTCATAGGCGGTCTGCCAGAGATCGAGAATATGCGGCGTATTCGACGGCGCGAGCCGGACGGGTTGAACGGCGTCCCCGTCGACGATTTCGACTGTGGCTCGAAGAGCGAGCCCCCGGCCATAGGCGGTGGCGATCAAATCCTCGCCGCCGGCTTCGCGCAGCGGCTTGCGCAGAAGATAGGCGCAGCGGTCGATGGAATCGTCGGAGGCGGTGCGATTCGGCCAGAGGCGAGCGGCGATTTCGCTCTTCGTCACCAGTGCGCCGGGGGCGTCCAGCAGCAATTCGAGGAGCTGACGCGCCTGGGGGCCAAGGTGGATGCGCGCGCCATCGCGCTGCAATCCTCCCTGCGCACTGTAAGTAAATCCTGAAAATCGCCTGACCAATTCGCCCATGACGCCCCTGCCGAGGACGATGATGGCAAGATGACGCGGCTTCGGCAAGAACAGAATATGGTTAAGTGCCCAAAATTGCATAGATTTTCTACATATCGCCGCGCCACAACCGGCCATTTCGCGGTCGTGGAATATGGCCACAAAATAAAAAACGCCGGACGTACCTCCGGTCCGGCGTTTGAGCTCTCCACATACGCAGAACGTCGGAAGGCTCCGCGCAGTCTATGCGCGCGCAAGTTGACGGCCGCGTGACGGCGGCGTCTACCGCTCAGGCGCGGCGCGCCTTATGCTCCTCCTTGCCCCAGACGAAAATAGTCAGCGCCAACACCCCGGCGGCGGCGATCAGAAAGTAAGGCATTTTCGCCGACAGCGGCCGCCCGCCGACCGTGAAGGGGAATCGCGACACCCAGTGCTCGCCGTTCGGCCCCTCGACCGTGACGATCCCGACAAACGCGCCGGGATCTTTGAACACATGTTCGAAATTGAGCGTGCCGGCCGGATAGACCTTGGGCGGCAGATAGGCGACCGTCACCGTATCGAGCGGCGCTTGCTCCTCCTGTCCGCCGACGTCGCGGATGATCCGGAAGTCCGTCGACATGTCCCGCATCTCGTCCTGACCATAATCGAGAACGAAAATCGTATCGCCGGTCGCGGGAATGTCCTCGCAGAACCGATTTCGCGACGCTTTAGGCTGGTAGCCCGAGAAATACATGAAGTCCGGTCCGACTTTCAGCAGACAGGCGTTGCGCTGGCGCTGCATCGCGCCATGGGCGCGCGCGCCCGACCAGGACGCGCTGGCGAGCGCCGCGACCGCAAGCCAGAAAATTACGAGAAAGGGCTTCGACATGCCGTCCTCCCAAATCGGCGGCTGGACGACGCGACTGCTGGCGCGACCGTGAAGGGCGACGTCTCGCGATTTCCGGCGAGAGCCTCGCATCTTCCGCCTTTATCCAGCCGCATCCCGTTCAACTCAAGAGCCTCGCGCGCTGAAACTTAAACTTGCGCCTGCCTTCCTATCGTTCGATACCGGCTTGTGGCGCCGGTCAGGCGCGCGCGATCGGCTCTCGGGAAAGAACGCGTCAGGAACGAAAAAGATGCGCCGCCTGTCGGAATTCCTCATTCTTTCGATGCTTCCGCTTATGGCCGGCTCGGCCTTCGCCGGCGACCTCAACGATTATCCGACCGCCGCGCGCGCCGATTACGTGTTCGGCTGCATGAAGGCCAATGGCGACACGCGGCTCTCCCTCGAACAATGCTCCTGCTCGATCGACGTGATCGCGACAATTGTGCCCTATGAGCGCTATGTCGCCGCCGAGACCGTGGCGAGCGTCAATCAGCAGGCCGGGCAGGTCGGCGCGCTGATGCGCAATACCGACGCGGCGCGAGATATGCTTCAGGAGTTGCGCCGCGCTCAGGCCGAGGCGCAGGTGCGGTGCTTTTAAGATCGAATCGATGCGCAAGGCGGAGAGGCCATGTCCATTCTCATTCTCGGAATCGTCATTTTTCTTGGCGTTCACACGCTCACGGCGTTTCGCGAAACCCGCTCGGCCCTGATCGAGCGCTTCGGCCTTCGAACCTATAAGGGCGCTTATTCGCTCGTCGCCGCCATTGGTCTGGCGCTGATCGTCTATGGGTTCATCCGCTATCGGGCCGAGGGCATGATCGAGATCTGGACGCCGCCGCTGTGGACGCATTATCTCGCGCCGCCGCTCGTCTGGTTCGCCTTTGTCGCCTTCGCGGCGCGCCGCGCGCCCCCGGGACGCATTCGCGGCGCGTTGCGCCATCCGATGCTCGTCGCGATCAAGAGCTGGGCGCTCGCCCATCTTCTCGTCAATGGCGATCTCGGCGGCATGATTCTGTTCGGGTCGTTTCTCGCCTGGGCGGTCTTCGACCGCATCGCCCTCAAGACGCGCGGCGACGGCGGCGCGCCGCGGGTTTCTCAATTTGC
Source organism: Methylocystis sp. (assembly GCA_051061375.1). Taxonomy (GTDB): domain Bacteria; phylum Pseudomonadota; class Alphaproteobacteria; order Rhizobiales; family Beijerinckiaceae; genus Methylocystis. The sequence goes on from JBPFDW010000033.1 coordinate 59,228, forward strand.
GCGGGGCGACGCAATCGCGCTCGGCGCCGGAACGGCGGTCTTCGCCCTCGTGATCTATCTGCACCCCTGGCTCTTCGGCGTGCCGGCCGTGCTCGCGTGAGCGACCGGAAAACTTTGCCCCGCTACTGCATCGACTCGTCTTCGCTCGGCGCCGGCGTCTCCAGGCTGCGGCCCTGCCAGGGCCAGCGGCCTTCGAGCTCCACCTCCATAGTGAAGCTCATCGCCGTGCGGATCATCACGATCAGGCCGAGGACGAAGACGTTTTCGAGGCTTGGATGTTCGACCGACACGGTTCGGATGATGTCGCCGCCGACAAGGAACTCCAGTCCGAGCAGAATCGAGCGGCCGACGTCTCTTCGGTATCCGCGGTAGGTCAGCGCGTTCTGTCTCCACCGTGCGAGATAGGCGAGAGTCGACAGCGTCGCGCCGGTGACGATGATCAGCACGCCGGTGACGTCGAGGATCAATCCCGCGAAATTGATGATCGCATGAATATTCGCGAGATAGGGCGCTAGCATGTCGCCCTCACTCGCCGGCGCCGACGAGACGCGACAGAGCCTTGGCGCGGCCGATCAGCGGCAGCAGCGCGGCGAGTTCCGGCCCGCTTTCGGCGCCGGTGAGCGCCAGGCGCAGCGGATGGAACAGCGCCTTGCCCTTCCTCCCCGTCGCCGTCTTGATGTCGCTTGTCCAGGCCGACCATGTGGTCTCGTCCCAAGGCTCAGACGGCAAGAGTCGCGCCGCGTCTTTGAGAAATGACTCGTCCTCGCGGATCGGCGCGATCTCGCCGTCCGCGACGCGCCACCATGTCAGAATATCGTCGAAACGCGCAAGATTGCCGCGCGCCGCGCGCCACAAGGGCTCCGCCTTGCGGCCGACGATGGTCAAGGCTTCGAGACGTTCGCGCACATCCTTAAATTCATAAAGCGCGAGCGTGCGATGGGTCAGCGTTTCGAGATCGGCGGGGTCGAACCGCGCCGGATTGCGCGAGACATGCGACAGATCGAAGCGCTGCGCCAGCTCCTTGAGCGAGCGCACGGCGTGGATATTGTCGGAAGAGCCGGTCAGCGTCGCCAGCGCGGCGACCGCCATCGGTTCGTATCCGTCCTCGCGCAGCGAGGCGATCGAGAGCGATCCGGTCCGCTTCGACAGGGCCTCGCCGCCCGCGCCGACGAGCAGATTGTGATGCGCGAAAATCGGCGCCGGCGTGTGCGGCGCGAGGGCGCGAGCAAGCTGCAACTGCACGGCGGTGTTGGTGACATGGTCCTCGCCGCGAATGACATGGGTGATTCCCATGTCGATGTCGTCGACGACGGAGGGCAGCGTATAGAGAAAACTGCCGTCCTCACGGATCAGGACGGGATCCGATAGCGCCGCGCAGTCGATATGCGCCGGACCGCGAATGAGGTCGTCCCAGTCGACGACGCCGGGTTCGAGCATGAATCGCCAGTGCGGCCGCCTGCCCTCGGCTTCTAGCGCCGCCCGCTCGGACGCTGAAAGGCGCAGCGCCGCGCGGTCGTAAATCGGCGGCAGGCCGCGCGCCTGCTGCATTTTGCGCCGCTTTTCCAGTTCTTCCGCGGTCTCAAAGCAGGCGTAAAGCCGGCCGGATCGCCGCAGGCGATCGGCGGCCTCCTCATAAAGCGCCACCCGCTCCGACTGTCGGAAAACGGCGTGCGGAACGACGCCGAGCCAGGCGAGATCGATCTCGATTCCACGCGCGAATTCCTCGCTGGACCGAGCAAAATCAGTGTCATCGAACCGTAGCGCGAATCGTCCATGGTGGGTGACGGCGAACAGGAAATTGAACAGCGCGACGCGCGCGTTGCCGATGTGAATGCGGCCGGTCGGCGAGGGCGCGAAACGAACGATCGGAGAGGTCATGAGGAAGCTTCGTCAGGCGTTACCAGAGGAGGGTCGGCGGCAGAGTTGTCAGCAGCTCTCCTCTAGCACGCGCCAGGAGAAGATTCTCGCGCCGCCGTCCTTTTGCCAAGACGCGGCGTCTTTGTCAGGCGGAATATCACAATGGCCGCGTCCCGGCGTTGCGCGCCGGCGGCCAGGCGAGTCCGCCAGCGTTCGCCGTCGCGATTCTCTGCGTTACGACTCCTAAGGAAAAAGCGCCGTTCATGATCCTGGCCTATCTCTGCGCCGGCTGGTGCGCCGTCATTCTCATTCTCAATTTCACAAGCATGGCGCTGATGTCCCGAAAATGTCGGGCGCGGCCGCGGAACCTGCCGCCGCCTGAAAATGCGCCGCCGGTGAGCATCGTGCGGCCACTGCGCGGGCTGGAGCCCTTCAGCGAGGAGACGCTCGGCGCGACCTTCGATCTCGACTATCCCGACTATGAGATCGTGTTCTGCGTGCAATCGCCAAACGATCCTGTCATCCCGCTGGTCGAACGGTTGATCGCAGCGCATCCCGAACGCGAGGCGCGGCTGCTCGTCGGCGACGATTACATCAGCGCCAACCCCAAGCTCAATAATTGCGTCAAAGGCTGGGACGCAGCGCGGCATCATTATGTGATCCTCGCCGATTCCAACGCGCTGCCGCCGCGCGACTATATCCAGACGATGCTCGCCGCCTTCCGCGACACGACCGCGATGAGCGTTTCGATGCCGATCGGGTCGCGGCCGGTCGGCTTCTGGGCGACAGTTGAATGCGCGATCCTCAATACGTTCCAGGCGCGCTGGCAATATGGCGCGGAAGCGATCGGCGCCGGCTTCGCCCAGGGCAAGAATATGATGTGGCGGCGCGACGTGCTCGATAGAGCCGGCGGCATTCGCGCCCTGGCGAGCGAAATCGCCGAGGACGCGGCGTCGACCAAGGTCATCCGCGCCCAGGCCATGGACGTGCGCCTCGTCGACATGCCCTTCGAACAGCCGCTCGGAAAGCGCACCGCCCGCGAAGTCTATTCGCGCCACGTGCGCTGGGCGCGTCTGCGGCGGGCGACCTTTCCCGCGCATTACATTCCCGAATTCATGAACGGCAGTTTCGCCGCGATCGTGCTCGGGGCTTACGCCGCCGTGCAGCTCGACGGCGGGATCGCGACGGTGGCGCTGGTCACCACGCTCATCGTCCTTTCCCTTCATAGCGGCGAGATTTGGCTCGCGCGGGTTTGCGGCTTTCCGCTAGACTGGCGCATGCCTTTCGCGCTGATCGTGCGCGACCTGATGCTGCCGGTGATGTTCATCGACGCGCTGATCTATGACGACTTCGTCTGGCACGGCGCCGCGATGACCGTGCGCGAGGCGGAGGAGACGACGGGATAGCGCGCGTTCTCGTAAAGCGCGCTCGACTTACGCAATTCTCCGCCCCGACGAACATCATGAGGCATGATCGTTTCCGAAAGTTCGGGGACAGTTCACGCCAAATGCACGGACCGAAATTCGTCGATTCGGGCGTGACGAGACCGCCAACGACACCCTCGAATTCTGGCTCGAATCTCCGAGGGTGGCGTCCCTTTCGCAAGCCGCGTTCATAACGCGCTTATGTGCTAGCTGCGGTCGCTTATCCGACTGCGCTTGGATTCCGGCGCGCCTTTCGTCGTCTTCGGCGCGATCGTCAACCGCTCGGCTTTAGGCGAAGGAGCCACGCCTTGCGGGCTGAAGGCGTCCGACGCCGACGACGGCAGATGGGTCTCAGCGACTGCGCCTCCGGTCGTCGTCGCAACGAGCGCGACCGAACCGCAAACCGCGAAAACAAACCCGAAGGCGCAAAGAAATTTGATCTTACGCATGATCGTCCTCCTCTAAATATCAATGCGCCCACGATAGCGTGAAGATGGAGGAAGTCTGTGCGCAAGCGCACTTTCAAATCGGATGGGACCGGTCATTTTGCTACCGGACGCGCAAGATGCGCTGCGGAGGTCATCTTGCGTTTTTGAAGGGTCCGTGATTAGATCAGATCATTAATTGCGCCTCCGCTTGGAGATTCACTATGAACAAAAAATTTCTTGCGCTCATCATGGCTATAGCGCTCGGATTTGGCATCGCCGCCGGCGCGAACATCGTCAACATTCCCGCGGCGCTCGCTGACGGTCGCTAACGCCTTTCAGGCGGGTTTACGCCGGCGCGTCGGAGTCGTGCAGTCTTCGGCGCGGCGGTTGAACGCCATTCGCATCTGACAGATCACGGTTGAGCAAGGTCGACCATGAAGGCGGTTCAATCGGCGCTGACCTGGGCTTTCGCATTTTCGCTGCTTTCGACTCCGGCTTTCTCGACGCCAAATCAATTGTTGAAAGCCTGTCTAGAAGAAAGAAACAGCGACCGCGCTCTGGATATCTGCGCCAAGGCAATCGAACAGACCGGCCCCGCGCAAGATATCGCGCGCATTCTGGTTCGTCGCTGCGTGGCCTTGGCGGAGAACGCCAACTATGCGGCCGCGAAGCAGGCGTGCAAAGAAGCGATAGATAAAGACGGCAGCAGCGCTATCGCCTATTATGATCTTGGAAACATTCTGATGCGGGAGCAGCGCTATCGCGACGCCATCTTGAATTATGACAAGGCCACATCGATCGACAAGAACTACGCCAAAGCATTCAATAACAAATGCTACACTTATAATTATTTGAAAGATTACGACGTCGCCGTCATGGAATGCAACAAGGCCATCAGCATCGACCCAAACCAACCTTCATTTTTTGTGGGGCGCGGCAATGCGCTTCTCAACAAGGGCGATCTCCACAAGGCCGAGGCTGACTATCTCAAGGCAAGGGAGCTGGACCCGAACAACCAGAGTGCGCTCGTCGGGCTGGCCGCCGTTCGTCAGCAGGCCGGCGACTACGCTGGCGCGATCAAACTTCTCGATCGCGTCAATATCGATCAGACCGAGGACGCCGCGACAGTATTGAACAACCGGTGCTGGACGCGCGCTCTTTCCACGTCGGACAAGGCGGAGCTCTCCATCGCGCTGAGCGACTGTACTGCGGCGCTCGGCATCCTTCCAACCGCGGACTGGGTTCTCGACAGTCGTGCGTTGACCTATCTGAAGATGGGAGAGCTGGAGAAGGCGGCCGAAGATTACAGGCAGGCGTTGATCCTCGACCCGGCGAAAGCGTCTTCGCAATATGGCTACGGCCTCATTCTCCAAAAAAAGGGGGATAAGCGCGGAGAAGATTACATCAGGAAGGCCATCGAAGCCGATCGGACCATCTCCGAGGATTTCGTGAAATATGGCGTGAATTCTCCATGAGGCGCGATTTGGAGCAGGGCGATGCATGTTGAGGCGTGCAACAGCGTATTTCTAGGCGCCATTACGCTGGGGTTGCACGTCGTGCTTTACGCTGCGCTCCTCCTGCTGCCGCTTGTCCCCGCCTATGTGATTTATAAGAATTTCCCGGCGCCCACGCATCTGAAGGGCGCTTTTTTCGGCTTTACGTTGAAGGCCGGCGGCGCCTTCGCCGGATATCTCGCCTTGTTTCTTTTTCTGATTATGCCGAAGCAGAACATGGTCGCCAGCGGGCAAAGAATCATCTCGTCCATTCAACAGCCGGCCTGGAAAATTTCGGCGGCCGTCGGCTTCAAGAACAGACTCAATCAGAACGACGACCCGAACTCCTACATCGAAAATCTTTCTTTCGAAACGTCTCCTGAACTATTGGAGCACAGGACCCACCATATTACGATGTGGGTTCCCGACAAGGCCGGAGAGTTTCCACAACTTATATTGACGGCAGGAAAATACAGAGCCGTCGTTCATCTGGAAAATGAGATAGAGAAATGGCAGGCAAACGCGCCTGATACCGCGATAGCTTCATTCGACCAGATGGAAAAGAAGATAGAGCTTAAGGATATTCTTATGCGGGAACCCCCATGCAAAGGGTGTTATGGGTCGGCGTCGACCTTCGACCTGCCAAAAATCGGCGATGCTTCCGAGTCCGTCGATATGAAACCGGCATTAGCTGATCCGAATATGTCCCGTCGCGCGGGCGGCAAGAAGGCCGGACGGCCGAAATAGCGACGCCGCGTTCGGGGCGCGCGGCCGCGGCTTCGCGAAGCGGCACGACGCGTGCGCCTTTCAAAATCGTATCGCATGCCGATCTGCGAGGGCCTGACTTCCGCTCGCCCTGATCCGCCTGCGCTGCGCGCCGCGCAAACGCCCGCGCCGGACCGCCGATCCTCTTGAGGCGCAAAGCGATTTCTCTTGCAAACCGCCGCTTCGTGCGGTCGAACGCGAGACGTCGCGCTTCGCGCAATCCTTGGCAGGCTTCGTGCACCGCGACACGCCGCCAATGCGCGCGGGGTCTTGCCCAAGTGACAGGCCGCAGCCTGATCGCATAGGATCAATCGTGGCGGATGGAAAATGGCTTGAATTGGCGCGTCGAGAACGGCTCTCGACGCGCCCCAAAAAGAGTGAAGCATGATGGATGACGAAAAAACTGAATTCGCTAAAGGAGAAAAACAAAAATACGAGTTCAGTGAGGTTCTTGCGGCGCTTCGCCACCCTGACGGACCTAGAGCGGGAATAAAAGCGATCGGCTCGCTTTGGGAAAAAAACAGCGCGGCCCGATATCGACGCTTCTACTATGAACAGATATTGCTGCGCGCCGCTGATTCAGCAAGTTCGGCGACAGGAGCCATCTCGGACCCAGCCATTGCGATCGAGGCAATGCTTTGTTCTGATGAATTCATAACAAGATCAGCTGGAGTCTTGATGAATGAATATCGGCATTTAGAAAGAATCGTTTTTCTGCATATTCCAAAAAGCGGCGGAACAACGATCGTCAACACCCTTATCGCCGATCCGCGCTACGCAATTGTCTATATGCCGCGCGTCATATTTGAGGCGCAAAAAGATCAACGACTCGACATGCTCGCGAAAGCAGCGAAATCTTTGCACGATTCGCGAGCAGAGAGCATCGTCTTTTTCGGTCATCCGACCGTCCGCGACGTCCTGCAGTATAATTTGAAGCGGGGGACCGATAGAATATTTTCAACGCTTCGCGACCCGATTGACACCGCCATTTCCGCTTTGAATTACTCTCTGACAATACTTAACAAATACAGCGGTCGCGCCGACTCCGTGGCGGTGAGGAACAAGCTGGGGCTGGCGAGCGATCACAAGCTTGAAACCCGAGACGATCTGACGAGCTTCGCCGAGGCTTTCATCGATAAGATGCTAATGCAAAATATCGCTTGCGCGACCTTAGGCAAGGAGCCGACTGCGCGTTCGGCGATCGAATGCATCCAGATTCTGGGCGTCGAAATCGTTCCCCTCGCCGAGCTTGGACAACTCCTCAACCGGTTCGGCTTCACATCCGAGCGCATCGACAATAAATCAACCGAATATATCAAATTCGAGCACTTGCCGTTGGCCTCGCAGGCCAAGCTATACGACCGCTTCAGCGAAGACCTCAAGCTCTATCACTTCCTCAAGCGTAGGCAATGGCGTGTGTGAATCCGCCTCTTCCGGGAGCGCTGAAAGGTCCGCCGGACCAGTTCCGAAGGGCATCGGCGCCTTCCAAACCGGCGGGGCCGGCTCTGGCGGAGGCTGGCGCCAGCGTTCGACGCCGCGCGCCAATCGAATCAGTAGTGACAAGCAGAAAGCGATTGTTGTATAGCTTTGATTCTGCGTATAAAACCAGGTCAGTCGTCGCACTTGTCAAGAGGCAATCAACCCGCGGGGCAATAATGGAAAAATTGGATCGCAGCCTGAACGACGAAAGCGGAGTGTTCCAATTCGGAAGGGGTCTTTCCGGCAACAAAGTGCTCATTCGGGGGTGGGGCGAACCTGAGAAGGGGTTTGTCTGGAGCGAGGGAAAGGCCGCAGCGGTCTTGTTGCCGACACGCGCGGGGTCGAAAGTGATTTCGGCGACAGTTTGGGGCTACGCGCCCGAAGGCAAGCCGGTTCAAGACGTTCTTATCTTTATGAATGGAACATTCAAAGGATACTTCGAAATAAACAACAAGACCACTATCGATATAAAATTATCCTCTTCGGAGTCGTCAAATCCGATTGATCTTCTTTTTTACTTGCCGACGGCGATCTCGCCGAGAGAGGCGGAGGGCCTTCCCGATGATCGGCGCATTGCGCTTGCTCTGGCCTCCCTGCGAATGAGTTAAGCCGCTTCAGCCGCCGGAGGCCAAGCGCGATGATCGACGATATGCGCGCAAAGCGTTCGATGGCGGAAAGATGCGCTCGTGCAGCGGCGCGACGCCGCGATCGCTGGGCGCCCGGTTGGCGCTCATTTATGAGACGCGTCATCCGTCCCGGATCGCGCATTGTTTCGCCGACACGATGCGCACATGAATCTTCGCGATTTGCTTCGAGTAGGATGGCGGCGACGATCACGAGTCCGCGCGCCGCGACCGCTCGCCAAAACGCGCCGCCCTTTCAATCGAACCAGGCGAGAATCTTGCTTTCAGCGAACCAACCTGCCAGAATGCGAATGTGTATTCGGCGCGGCGGCTGGATCTCAATGAATCCGCGCGCAATGGCGACGAGGTCGAGGCGTTGGACCTGCTTCCAATAGCAAGGAGAAAACATATGTCGAACGACACGGAATTCAAAAATTATGGAACGCAGGAAACAGTCGCATTCTCCCTTTTTTATTTGATCGCGAAATCCGAGGGCATCGTATTCGAGAAGGGAAAGCCAGGAACGCTCGCGAACAGAAAATGGATTCTCGGCACTTACACTGAAGCGTTAGCGGCGGTTCGCGGCGCGACTCCAGCGCCTAGCCCCTTGGCCGCCATTCCCGATGCGAGCCTAAGGCATGCAGCCTCGGCGAACTATTCCAGCGACAGTCAGAAGCAGGCAAGAAAGTATTAAATCCCTCTCTTCATTTTGGCCGCTCTTGGCTCGCAACACTGCGTTGTGATTCTGGACAAACGACTGCGGCCAACCGCTCGACCGATCCGGCGTCACATCCAAGCGTATCGACAATAGATCCGATCGAATTCCGTTCCGGTCGCGCCGCAAGCGCCGCCGCGGCGTCTGTAGGATAACCGCGCGAACCGTCTCCCAGGCGGATAGTTTTCGCCTGTCCGTCGGGCAATCGAGTTGGAATGCTGATGCGCCGCAGCGCGACGATTAAGACGATTGCGATCGTTGCGCTCGGCGCGTCCATCTCGGCCGAGAATCAGGCGATCGGCTGCGAAACCGATCAACAATGCGAGAGCGCGGAGTCGAGGGCGGAAGCCATTGCGGTTTTGAGCAGCGCGGCCGCTGCGTCGACGCCGCAGGCGCTCGCCTACAGGGTGTCCTCGCAAAACGAACATATCGCCTTCGACGCCCCCAACAAACTGGACAATGCGCAAACGCCGCCGCGTGAGAGCCAACGGGCCAAGAGCGACCAGATGAGCTTGCCCGAAAAGCAGTCGCTCTTTTCTCGTCGCGGGGATTTTTCCGCGTTGGGCGCGCCGGGGGTTCCTCACTCCGCCAACCAATTTGGCGATTACGTTTCAGCTGAGATGAACGGCGAGACATTCGTCAGCGCGGAAAAGGCAGCGCGGCTCACGTGGATAGTGCAGAACATGCCGTCGGATTATGCGCGTTCCATTTATCGCGACGCCGTCGGATGGGAGACGCTCGCCCAGGTTGGAGCGAATTGCTTTCCGTGCCGCATTTACGGCGGTCACATCCAGGTTAACAACCTTAACGCAGCTGCGGGCTATTTTGGCGGCGGCTTAGAGATTGCAATGAACAATTTTGGCGCGGCTGAACCCAGATGGGGCACGCCGACCAGCAATGTCGGCGTATCGCTTGTCGCGCGCGGCGGATTCACGACCGGCGCCTTGGCGATCACCAGCGTCGCGGGCGCGGCGTTTTTCGACGGGATTTTCTTCAGCCCCCAATCGGTGCGCAACGCTGCGGTTCGATTTGGCTCCGGCGACGCGGAATGGCGGGCCGACGGAACGCTTCGCGTGGGGCGGCCGATCGACCACGCCGCCGTCCCGCGCGCCGCCTACAGCGCGCATAATTACTCGGGCTACGACTTTTCGGCCTTTAAATCGAATCACGGCAATGCATCTGCGCGCTTTGCCGGGACGGATGCAGCAGCGCGGGAGTTTCTCACTTTCGTCTATCATGCCGCAAAGGCGGTCTCCATTGGCTATGACAACGCCGACCGCCAGTTTAAAATCTCGGGCAAGGAAGACATCGATGGGGCCGTCTATGATCAGTGGGACGACAGCGGAAACCAGACGAAGTTCGGATCGTTGACGTTCTCGATGAAGCGGCCGATTATCTACCTGGGCGACTCCGAGATCGGCGCTCCCGGTCCGGGCTCGTCGGGAGAAAAAATCCAGATTTTGGGAAGGGCCAATTCGGTTTCGGCGGGAGATTATGCGGTCGGCGCGGAACAGGGCTTCTTATGGACCAATTCCAGCGGAGGCTTTAAATGGTATAGCAATTCGGGGCTCATAGCGACCCTGTCGAAGACGGGAAGCCTGTCGCTGGACAGAATCGTGACGTCTGGCCCGATGCTGCACGCGTCAAGCGCGCCGCTCGCCAATGGCGCCGCGCAAAGCGCCGGCACCTTGAATAATGCGCCGATACCTGGAAACCCGACGAAGTGGATCGCAATCGATGACGCCGGCAGGATTCGACATATTCCGACGTGGTGACCGCGCCGCGCGTGTCGGAGCGCTCGCGGCGTCATGCCTAATGTATTTGTGTTGCAGCGTTATCGCCGGCGAAATTGACTTCTCGACCCTGCTCAAGGATCTTGATGGGAAGCCGCTCCCCCTTTCGGCCGAAAAGAACGCCCAGCCTTTGACGCTGCGCGATGTGGTGGTGAATTCGTTGATCGCGCCAAAACAGGCAAACGCCGGGTCCGCCGCGCCCGAACGCAAGGTGAAGGAATTCGTTCTCGCCACGAGAGTCGCCAACGCGAAGACGCCTTTGACGCTCACATCCGAAGACATCACGCTGATCAAGGAAGACGTCTCGGCGGTATATCCTTCGCCGCTGATCATCGGCCGTGTCCTGGAGGCGATTGATCCTGCCGCGCTGAACGTGAAATAGCCGCCAAGGGCCGCTCCGGAATTGCCGGACCTGCGATTGATTCGCAAAGGGGGCGATGGAAGCGAAGAAGACATCGAAAGGTTTTCACCCGAGGCTCGCGAAGGAGCGATTCGCGTCGCTGGCGAGCAGCGCGCCGACGGCGGGTTGGAACGGGAAACGCGTTCGTCGGTCGCGTTGAAAAATATGCTGCTCGGCGCGGCCGCAAAGGCGGATCTTCTTGTATCCGCGTCTCGAATCAATCTTGGCCGATTCGAGACTGCCCTTAACGCGTCCGGTTCAGCGGGCGCGGCATCGTCCGGCGGTCGGCCGACGCCAAGTTCCACGTCGTGCATCAGAATATGGATAGCCGTTCACGAACGCCGAAATCGGATTGACCACAATATCTCGTTCCGCTATTCCATATTTCGTCCCACGCCACCCACGTTTTGGGAAATCGGAGGCGATGCGTCAGCATAATGAAGCGCGAAGAAGTTATCCAGAAGCTCATTAGCTTGATCGGCGCAAAGTCTTACCTGGAAGTCGGCGTCAATCGGGGGGAGACTTTTCACGCTGTACAGTGTGAACGGAAAGTCGCGGTGGACCCAAAATTTCTGTTCGACGTCGCGCAAGCCGAACAGAGCAATAAGAACGCCGTATACCACCCAACGACGAGCGATGTTTTTTTTGAGACGTCGCCGAAACAAGAAACTTTCGACGTCATCTACCTGGATGGCCTTCATACCTATGATCAGACGCTTCGCGATCTGATGAATGCGGTCGCGAAACTCAATGCGGGCGGCGTCATTGTCGTCGACGATGTGCTGCCGAGCAGTTATGTGGCGTCCCTGCCCGATTTGACTATGGTGGAACGGGTGAAGGCGATAACAGGCGAAACGGACATGTCCTGGATGGGCGACGTCTATCGTCTCGTTTTTTTCGTCGAATCCTTCATGCAGCTTTATTCTTACGCCACCGTCGGCAACAATCACGGCCAGCTCGTCATGTGGCGCGCCAGCCGGAAAGCCGCTGTTGTCGGAAGGATGACGGCGCTCGAAGTCGCCCAGGCGGAGTTCTACAAGACCATAACTTATCGTGAAGCGCTCGTCGTGCAGCCGATGGCGACGATCCTCTCACGCATTCAGGAGGACCGAAGCAAGACGTCATAACAAGCGAGTCGGTAGGTGACAGTCATGAGCGAATCCGCAGTCGGGGTCGAATGCCGGCATTGGGACGAGAACGTCGCCCCGGTGTCGTTGGAAGCGGCCCTGGCGGGAACCGAGGGCTTCGTGGAATTCATGCCAGGCGAAATGTCGCCTCCAACCTCGCCGCTGCTCGTCTATCCCGGAATGCAGCTGAAGGAGTGGCTCGAGACCATCCACGCGGAGCGTGAATGGATCGAGGCGCTGGGCTGTTACTTCATGCGGGACGTCATCGTGAGAGAACATTTGATGATGTTTCAGGACGAGAGAATGCTGGTCGACGGGTCGCATCTCTCCGACGTTTCGATCGAATGGGCAAACGCATATGGAATTCGCGCGAATGCGCCGGCGCGCGATACGCTGCGAGTGGAACAGCCCGTCATCAATGCGTTGGGCCCGGGCTATCCGATTTACGGCCACTGGATCGTCGATTTTATCCCCCGAATGGCGACCGCCAGGAAGCTGCTGGGAGATAGCTTTGCGTCGTTCAAAACTCTTGTTCCCGACGACGCCCCAGACTGGATCTACGACTTAAGTCGCTGCATTCTGGGCATGGAGCGCGAGAACTTCCTCCCCTTCAATCATATCGAAGCGCGCCTGGAATGCGCGCAGATCTGCATCCCCACTTACGCGCACGGCCCGAAATACGGGTTCCATTCCTTCGTAGGAGAAATCTATTCCAAGATAGCGCCCGAACGGCCGCCGAACGCGCGAAAATTATGTGTTTCACGCAAACATTTCGAAGGCGGCACCCGAGGTCTGTGGAAGGTGTTCGAGAGTCGGGAATATTTCGAAGAGGCCGCGGCGGCGCGAGGTTACGAGATCGTCTATCCAGAGACAATGAGTTGCGAAGCGCAAATCGAACTTTTTTCCCAAGCCAAAGTCATCCTTGGGGAATTTGGCTCCGCCCTGCACAATTCGGTTTTCTCGAAGCCGGGAATGGTTATGGGGGCGATACGTTGTGCGAATACCGTCCAGTCGACGTTGGCCGCCGCATTCGATCACCGCGTCGCATATCTCATTCCCGAGAGGGAGTGGGTTGATGAAAAAGGCGTCCAGCGCTACGCCTGTAGCAACGCTCAGATCGACGAGTTCGTCGACTTTATCGAAGCCAAATCAAGCGAAATCTGAGAGTCCACGCACCCAGACACACGAGAAATGGGCGAGGATATGAAATCAGCTAGCAGCGTTAAACGGCTTCTCTCATCCCTTGGGTTTTCACCAAGAGTACAGGGCGAGAAGGTCGTGGTCGACCGCGAATTGCGCGACCTGTATCTGAACAGCGGTCTGTTCGACGGCGAGTGGTATATTTCGTTCAATGAAGATCTACACGGAAAGCATCTGGATCCGCTAGAACATTATGTAAATTTCGGCTGGCGCGAACTCCGCGATCCCAGCCCAAGTTTTTCGATTTGGACCTATTTTACGCTTTACCCTGAAATTCGAGATTTGGGATTGGAGCCTCTTCAACATTTCATTTTGCGTGGCGCCTCGGAACACCGCACGCCCAACCCTGCCTTTGACCCGAAATGGTACGTCGCGCGGTACATGAAAAATGTTGCTTCCGATACAATGCCCTTGCGTCATTTCCTGACCGAAGGCGCAAGCATGGGGTATTGGCCTCACCCATTGTTCGATCCCAAATGGTACGCGATGAGCGTCAATAAGATTACGATGGGGATAAAAGAAGCCTATCTTCATTTTCTCAAAGCAGGTTTGGCGGCAAATCCCAACAGTTTCTTCGACAGCGGCTACTATCTTCGCGAGAACCTGGACGTCGCCAATTCGAGTCTCCATCCTTTGCTGCATTATTATCTGTATGGCGGTTTTGAGGGGCGCAATCCGAGCGAGTTTTTCGACTCCGGATGGTATCTTGAAACCAACCCGGATGTCGCGAATGCGGGATTTAATCCGCTCGTTCATTATTTGCATTACGGGCAGACGGAGGGGCGTGCGGCGCGCAAACCGATGGCCGCATCGGTCAGAGAAGTCCATGGCGAACTGTCAACGCTGCGGCTGGATAATTTTTTGCGATCGTCGGCTAGGCTCTGCTTTCCGAGAAGGGAGGGTAAGACACCCGACATTTCAATCGTCATTATTCTCTATAACAAGTCGAATTTGACGTTCGACTGCATCGACTCCCTATATAAGATCGCGCATGTGAGCGAGCAGTTAAATATAGAATTCATCATTCTTGATAATGCGTCGTCGGACAATACGAAAAAGCTCCTTGATAGAATCGACAACGTCACGATCATTCAAAGCGAAGAAAATATCGGCTTCCTTCGCGCCGTCAATCTCGCGGCGAAGCATGCGCGCGGCAAATACCTTTTGCTGCTCAACAATGATACGCAAGTTCAGTACGGCGCGCTGGAATCCGCCCGCGACCTTTTGGACAAGGATCCCGAAGTTGGCGCGGTGGGCGGTCGACTTGTGTTGCCCGACGCAAAAATTCAGGAGGCGGGCTCGATCATTTGGAAGGACGGAAGCTGCCTCGGTTATGGACGGGGGTTGTCGATCAACGATCCATCCGTGATGTTTCAGCGCGAGGTCGACTACTGTTCCGGCGCATTCCTGATGACGCGACTGGACTTGTTCAAGCAGCTCAACGGTTTCGATGACGCATTCGCGCCCGCCTATTATGAAGAAGTCGATTATTGCGTGCGTTTATGGCAGGAAGGCTATAAGGTCGTCTACGAGCCCAATGCGACGATCATTCATTTCGAATTCGGCAGCGCCGCGTCGCGCGATTGGGCCGAGCAGCAGCAAAAGAAAAATCAGGTTCTTCTCGTCGAGAAACACAGCGCCTTCGTTGCGACGCGCTGGGCGCCTGAACTCTCGAATGTGGCTCACGCGCGCTTCGCGCTTCGCGCACCGCATCGCATCGTTTTCATCGAGGACCGCGTGCCATTCCCGTGGATGGGATCAGGCTTTCCGCGATCCAAGGAACTGCTGGATTGCATCGTCAATGCGTTCGGCGACACGGCGTATGTTTCACTGTGCGTAACGAATGCGGAAAAGCTAGATTGGTCTGCGATTCATAAGATTCTCGACCCCCGCGTGGAATTGACGATTGCCCAGACGCGAACGAGCTTGGCGAAGGCGTTGCAGGAGCGCCGTCCCGACCTGATAATCGTTTGTCGTCCGCACAACATGAAATTGCTGAACGAAGCGCTCGAACGACACCCCGAAATCGGCGCGCATGCGCGAATCATTTATGATGCGGAAGCGCTGTTTACGGTCCGCGACGTCGAACAGAAAAAACTTAACGGCGAGGCGCTGACCGCGGCGCAAATCGACGAACTTCTCAATCGCGAGATTGCCCTGATCCAACCGGCGCATGTGGTGCTGACCGTCTCGGAGCGAGAAAGACAGATATTCAAGAAATATTGCGCTCAGCCAGTCATTGTCGCTGCGCACTCCGTGAACCAGGAAGTGTATCGCACGCCGTTCGCGCAGCGTTCAGGGTTTTTGTTTGTCGGCTCGATCCACAGCGAGAATTCGCCAAATGCAGATTCGCTACTGTGGTTTTTTGAAAAAATCTGGCCGAAAATTCGAAGCCGTCTCGGCGACGATGTCGGCCTCAAAGTTGCTGGACTGAACAATTCGCGCGAGGTCAAGGCGGCGTGTCCGAAAGGCGTTGAATTGCTTGGACGCGTTGACGATCTGGGACCGCTTTACCAGAGCGCCCGCGTGTTCATCGCACCGACGCGTTACAGCGCCGGCATTCCGCTAAAAGTGCTGGAGGCTGCGGGTTCAGGTTTGCCTTGCGTAATAACGCCTCAATTATGTCAGCAGTTGAGCTGGAAAGAAGGCTCCGAATGCGTCGTTGGCCGCGATGCTGAAAACTTTGCTGAGCAATGCATAAAGTTATATCGCGACAGAGCCCTTTGGACGTCGGTGCGGGACTTTGGCCTAAAGTCCATTGAACAGCGATATAGTTCCTCCACCTTTGGCAATGCTGTCAGGCAGTCGCTCAAGTTGGGACTTGGTCACGAATTTTCGCGCAGCGACTGCGTGGAGGGATGACGGGAAGAGACCAGCCCTGCGGAGGGCAACGCATTGCCGAGGAGTTCCTCGCGCTCTCGCTTCTCAGCTCAAATCCTCCTCGACCAGCTCCAGCCGCTGGTCCAAACGCCGATCATCAACTAAAATCCAGATTGGATCGTCCACTGGGTCCAGGCAGATCTGTGACATTGGGTTTTTGCGCGCCGGCGCCCGGCGCGCCGCGTTGACAAGCGGCATAGGTCTCGGTCAGTTTGCGTGCGCGGTATCTCGTCGGAGCCTCATCCTACTTTGCGGCTCGAGGTTCAACCGCCAGCACAGGCGTGACGCAAAAAAGGAATTCCGCGATGCATGAGAGTTCGATGCTCCGTATGGAGTGGTTTGTAAAAAATTACGTACCTGTGCAAGAGCAGAAATTAAAAGTTCTTGATGTTGGAAGCTATAATGTAAATGGAACCTACAGAGTGTATTTTCCAGATACTCGTTTTGATTATGTGGGCCTTGATATGGCGGCTGGGCCGAATGTGGACATAGTTCCGGCAAACCCCTATTCTTGGAAGGAAATAGACGACGACTGTTATGACATAGTCATATCTGGCCAAGTATTGGAACACGCGGAATTTTTTTGGGTTACCGTAAGCGAGATGACCCGGGTCCTCAAGAAGGATGGCATTCTCTGTATTATCGTCCCGAACGGGTTTGGAGAGCACCGATATCCTGTCGACTGTTGGCGTTTCTTTACCGACGGAATGATCGCTCTCGCTCGGTATGTAAACTTGCAAGTGTTGCACGCACACACAAACTGCGCGCCCACAAAAGAGGACACAAGGTGGTTGTACCCCAATTGTGGGGACGCCATGCTTGTAGCGAGCAAGCCATACTCGGGTAAGGCCATTCTCGTGAATTTGGAGGAGTATAAATGCGTCCCTGCCGACCTTAGCGCGGCCAGAGGCGGGTTGGTTCCTTTAATTTGATCCGCCCGCTTTTTATCTGCATGTCGAGACGCGGATCGCCGCCGGCAGGATCGCCGCTGCGTCGGCGTAGCGCGCTCGTCGCGATCCGCGGGACTCGTTGCGTTGAGGTTCGATAAGAAGGATATGAGATAGATTCACCAGACAAGGTTGGGGCAACCAGCGTTGCCCCTTTCTGAAAACAAAGCAGGCCATAAAGAAGCTCGATGGCGGGCGAATCCCGGCAATTGAACGGCTTCAATGACGATATTCGTGGCCTCGGCTAGGCGGCTCGCTAGGAGCCGAGCCGGGCGGCGACTGGCGCTCAACGGATTCAATCCAGTGATAGACAGCCAGTGATTTGGCACAAGGAAGGGTGCAGCTATGGCGGCGTCGTTCCAATCGAGACGCCTTACCCTTGCGCACCCAATGCTCAAGCATCGCGTGCGCTGTTTGCGGAGAAATATCGAAATGGGCCGCGACATCGCGGACGCACACCCAGCCATGCGACGCCAAATAATCCCTCAGCTCCAAGAGCATCAGGCTTTC
This sequence comes from Methylocystis sp., assembly GCA_051061375.1. Lineage (GTDB taxonomy): Bacteria > Pseudomonadota > Alphaproteobacteria > Rhizobiales > Beijerinckiaceae > Methylocystis. The sequence goes on from JBPFDW010000033.1 coordinate 76,869, forward strand.
GCCCCAGCGTCGCTCGCAGCAATCGTCGTCGGCCTTGCGCCAAACTAGAAACTTACCGCGCCGAGAACGACGAAGTAAGTCACGACGCCCAAGATACATGCGGCCGACGCGTATGGATGCAAGGCGAAAGTTCCGGTCTGGTAGAACAGCACTGCCGAGATAAAAGCCGAAGAGCACGAACTGGCCACGCTCTGGAAAAAGCGCGGCCGCGAAGACCGTGTAAACGGCGAGCCGCACGCCGCAGTTCATGAACGGGCTCATCAGCACCGCCACGATCCGATCCCGTGGGCGCTCCATGGTGCGCGTCGCCATGATTGCGGGCACATTACAGCCGAAACCCACCACCATCGGGATGAAGGCGTTCCCCGGAAGGCCCAGGGACGTCATGACCCGATCCATGACGAAATTGGCGCGCGCCATGTAGCCCGACTCGTCCAGCGCGGAAACGACGAGCCTGAGCAAAGCGACCAAAGGCTATATCAGCCCGCGCGCCGGCATTCTCCATCGCCCGAACGACGGGACGCCGCTCTCTGCCGCTTACGGCAAATCGCTGATCCCCAACACCGGCGTGCGCATCCGCAGCGGCGAAGCACGCAATATGCACTGGGCTTGCGACGCAAGTTCCTGGACCGCAAGATGAGTTTCGAGGTCGGGCTTTCGACATCGTCCGCGATAGGGCAGCGACGTTCTGGGCGCCTCGCTCGCCTATCGCTTCATCGACAATCTCAAATTCGAAATCAACGCCGCTAATCTCACCAATCAATCAAACTGGACATCAAATGGCGCTCTCTGTCACGGCGAGCCAACGACCGTCGCCGCGAGCCTGAAGCATCATATACGTAATGCCACGCGCATCATTTCGGTCTGTTTTATTGCGCTGCGCCGTCAGTGTCGCGAGTGCATCGCGCATCAGTCGCGTTTAGGCCGAGATCATCGGTCCTTTCCAACGAGATCACGTGCGAGAGCGTCGGCCTCGAACGCCAGTCGACGCAAGCGCCAAGCGAGCGAGCAAGGCCGACACGACACTACGAAACGCGCATCCCGCGCGGGCGCTTCTGCGTGATGCGGCGTAACATGCCACTTTCAGAAAATGCTTCGTTCTGCGTTGGCCTGATCGCGCCCTTCAATCTCGTCCGAACAGGCCTTTACCGCCACTGGACGCATCGGCGTCGCGCAAAGCCATGGCGTGTATTCCATGTCCGAGTCCATTTGATGCATTTGCTTCCGTGCGGAGCGTGGAGCGTCGCCTTTTGCACCAAGCTGAAGTCAGACGCCCTATCAACGTTGAGATTTCCAGCTGCCGACAAGACCGCTGAGTCCGAAGGGGTTGAGGCGAACAAAACCGAGGCGCACGTAATAGCGAACAGATGCGTTTTAAGGTCGCGGCGCATTGCGGCGTACTCCACTTTTTTGAGCCCTATCGCTTGTTAGCCTTAACGCTCAAGCCATCCGATATTACACGTTCAAGATTATAGATACAATGCGGGAGTCGTCCGTTTTCCTTTCGTGGTCAACGCGCCGCCGATCCGCTTCAGACCCCATAGACGCATGTCTGCAGGAAACTGGATCGCGAAGATTCCAGAAGCGCAAAGCATGCGGATAAGCGCAGATTTGCCCAAAGCGCGATTCAGCTTGCCGACAGAAATTCGACGCCAAGGCGCGGAGCTGTTGCCGCATCACCCAGCTCGCGCGGCCTCCAGGCGCAATCATCGAAAGCTTTCTCAGCAGCTCAGGCGCGAACAATTGCAGCGACGTCTGAAAGCACAAGTCCCCGGAGAACATCCTCGCGGCGCCGAGAAATCCGTCGCCATCCGCATCCGGCTACGCGATAATAAGTTTACGCCCTAACTAATTGGAATTACCTTTTCCGCCATGAACGCATCTACGATCAAAAGTCGCTATTGGGCCGCCCTGGAAGCGAACCACCAAGCTGGAACCTGGGAAGCGCTTGACGCCGCCTACGGCAATCTGGCGCGCGCTTACCATAGTTGGCGCCACATTAGCGACCTTTTGGAAGCCTTCGAAAAGCTGACTACGCTATCAACGCGGCCAGAGCTGATCATGACCGCCATTTTCTGGCACGACGTGGTCTATCGGACGCGCGACGCCGGCCAAAGCCGCCGAGCAGATTTCCTTAATGTTCGGGATAGCGCCGAAATGTTTTTAAGTTATGCGCGCATGAATTCAGCGGACGCCGAGGCGGTTCAGGAGCTGATTATGGCGACGACCAATCACCTCGACGCCAAGCCCAGCCGAGAGCGTTATAAGGGCTTCTCGCGAGATCTTGACCTGTTCGTCGATCTCGACCTCAGTCCGCTCGCACTGCCGTGGGAGCAGTTCGCTTCAAACTATGAAGACATCCGCTTTGAATTCAGTTGGATTCCAGAGGATGTCTTCAATTCTGGCCAAGCCGCCTTTCTTAGAAATCTGCTCGCTCACGCGGACAAGCTGTTTCGTCGACCGGAGACGAAAGAAATGTGGAGAGCCGCGGCTGTGAGCAACATAAGGCGCTGTCTCGACAACCTCTCGATGGGAGATGTTGTCTTGTCCCCGCGACTTGACTCCTCGGGACAGGGGATTTGAGCCAGCGCCATCGGCGCCGCCCGCACCACGTCCATCGCTCGAAGCGCGGTCCGAGAGCCGAGGCGCGCGGCGACTTTCTCAGCGACGCCGCGCCAAGCGAGCGCAATGAGAACCGTGGCGAGCACCGCTGGGAGAACGTCCGTCAGCTTCCAAAGGACGAAGGCGGCGGCTGCAGTTCGGCGGTCAGAGTCTGGATGCGAGAACTCCGACCATCCGAACCGGTCGGCCCACCTACCAATTCGCTTCCGATAGGAGCCGAGTATTGTTGATGGACGCCATCGGGAATCTGCGTTCACTAGAGTACGGTTTCCGCAGGGATTGAGGCCGGGGTTTGGGTGCGCGGCGCTCCAGAGAACATCGTGGCGATCCACTGAGTCGACGGAAATTGCGCGCAGAGCGTGAGAAACGCGATCGCCAGGGGAACGCCGATGAAAGCTCCGGGAACCCCCCACAAGAAGGTCCAGAGAACGACGGCGAAGGTAACGACGGACGGTGAAATCGCCAATGCCGAACCTGAAATGAGCGGCTCGAGATAGCTTCCAATGACGAACTGAATGACGGCGAGCGCCAAGAGCACGCCAACCGCGGTTTGCCAAGAGTCGAATTGAACGAAAGCAAACAACGCCGGGAAGACGGTGACGACGAGCGATCCGATATAAGGCAGATAGTTGAGCGCGAACGCCAGGATTCCCCATGCGGCCGCAAGTTCAAGACCCATGAGCATCGCGAAGACGCCGACGGCGATGCCTGTCGCAACGCTCGCGATCGTGCGCACGATCATATATTTGCGGAATTTCATCCCGATCAGCGCACTCGCGGTCAACAAGCGGCGACTTGTCTCTTCGTCTTTCAAACTGGCGATATGGTCCTGAAAATCCTCCGTCTCGGCGAGGCCCATTAACAGGAATATGAAAACCAGAAGTGAGAAGCCGACGAGAACATTGACCCTCGTAGCGACCGCCTTCAGGAAGCCGACCAACCAGGCCGTATTGAAATTTTCGGTCACATGCGACATGACGAATATGTCGTGTTCTTCAAGCCACTTCGTTGAGTTGCGGAACGTCGCCTCGATCTTGGACAGATTCTGCCTGATCCAATCGGCGATCTCGCCGCCTCCCCAGATGACCATCGAGGTAAGCGCGACAACGACGCCCAGCGTCACGACAATCGTGGCCAGCAGCGCCAAAGCTCTTGGCATTCGGGACTGGAGTTTCTGCTGCAGCGGCCAAATCAACGCAATGATGAAAATCGCAAAAACCACTGGCTCGAAGACCGCCTGGGCCATGGAAGACACTGCAAGCACGACGATCGCTATCACGAGCGCCGCCATAATGCTCACGATTTTGTTGTCCATCTCGTCCCCCTCACTTCTCGATCGTTGATCCGCCTTTATTCACAGAAGCTGCAACAATGGCGGCCAAGAAACGTCGGATAGCTCGATCAGAAAGACCTCGCTGCGGAAGCTTAATGTCATCGGTCCATGGACCAGCTGTCGGCCAGTGGCAGCGGTCGTCAGAAGCGCCAACGCCACATCTTGGAAATAAGCGGCTGAGGCTCCGTTCGTGCTTTAGGCTCGCAGTGTGACGGTACAGTTTCAGGCATCAGCGGTCGGACCGATGATGCCTTGCAGGTCAATTGAGCGCCCGTTGAATGAGGCGGCGTTGTGGAACACAAAGGGTGAGATGGCCCAATGAGTCACACGATCGCCAGCAGAGCCATCGACGAGCGCGTAACGCACAGCGTCCCGGTCGGCCGATCGCATCACTCAACCTTCAGCTCGCGGCAAGCGCATCTCGCAACGCCTTTTCCTTGCTGTCGTCGAGCGACGTTTTGAGCACCGTTCCGCCTGTGCCCTTCACCGCTTCGAGAACCTTGTCGCCAGTGACCTTCTTGATCAACAGGAACAGGGCCGCGTTGCCGGGCTGCAGCGTCTCGGAAAGCTGCTTCATGAAGTCGTTGTTGATGCCGTAATCGGTGAGCGCGCCGCTGACGGCTCCAGAGGCGGCGCCAAGCGCGACGCCGAGCAGCGGATTGAGGAAAATCACGCCGATCAACAGGCCCCAAAAACTCCCCGAGACCGCGCCGGCCGCCGTCGTGTTGAAAAGCTGATTAAGCTTGACGTTGCCGTCGGCTTGCTTGACGGCGATGGCGGCGTCGCCAAGCTCGATCAAATATTCCTTCTGAAGCTGCAACACCTTCTGGCGCATTTCCTCGGCCTTGGCTTCGGTAGGATAAACGATCACAACGAGATCGGACATGTTCGCTCCATTATCGCCAGCTGCAGCCGGCTTGCTCGACATTTTCATAAGCGCCGCGTCGGCGCCGTCGCCCTTTGTCCAAAACGATTCAGTATAGCGGCTCGCCTTGCATCACGTCGCGTCGTTATTGGTCGACTGAGGCCTGAAGAGGACCGCCAGTCCGCCAATCACCAGCCCAATGAGCGCGATCAGCAGCGCCGACTTTTTGAGCCAGGCGATCGCCGGCACCGTCAGGGCCAAAACAACGCCGAGAATGGCCATCTCCACCGAGACGTGAATTCCCGCGACGAATGTTCCCAGCGCGAGAAGCAACATCAACGCAAGCCCCGTCGCCGGACCGTTCAAGAAGGTGTTCACCGACGGCCATAGGAGAATGTTCATTGCGATCAGGAACGCCATCCAATGCAGAATCTGCGTCACAACGATCTGCTTGCGCGCGCGCTTATCGTCGGTTTGGCGCCAACCGATGAAGACGCACGCGGCGCCAATCGCCAACGCCAGGAATTCCCAATATCCATACAAGGGGCTACCGGTGATGCTGGTGTAGGCTACGCCCAGCAAAGCCAGAACCAGCACGACGAGATAGGGCAGCTTGCTGCGCAAGCGTCCCGCTTTGCGCGCGAGAGAATCTGCCTCATCCGCGGCCATGGGGGTCATCTGATCACTCATCGCGCTTTGCCCTCCTGTTTCCGATTGGCGCTCATCGAGCCGCGCCGCAATGCTCGAATGATTTCTTAACTTGTCTTATTCCCGCGTCGCGCCTGAATTTGGCGCGACGATGAACAGCGGCGGCTCTTGATTGACATCGACCTGCTGGCCGACTTCGCCATTGCGCGAAATCACCGTGCCGTCGACCGGCGAAACGATATCGGTCAGAGCAAGATCGTTGCGCGCCGCGGAGAGCGCCTTTTCGATCCGCGCGACTTCAGCGTCGTCGGCGGCGGCCCGCGCCTTCGCGCTTTCGTAAGCCGCGCGCGATTTGTCGAGCGCAGCGCGAGAAATGGCGCCGCGCACATTCCTGTCCTCACTCCGCTCGAAGTCTTTTTGCGCACGCATGAGCGCGCTTGCGCTCCTGTCGCGACGAAGTTGGACTTTCGCCAGAGCCGCCGTCTCGCGATCCGCCGCGGCCTCATAGGGCCGAGGATCAATCTTTCCGCAGAGCTGGCCCGCCTGAACTTTCGCGTTGGGCGCGCAGAGCAGCGAGTCGATCGTTCCGGACACCCGCGCGCCGAAATTCACTGGCCTCGGCGCGTCCGTCGTCATCGTCGCGATCCCCTCCCGGGGTGCGGCGCTTTGGGCGACCGCGTCGGTCGCATATTGATCGGCGTCGCTGCGATGCAGGAACCCATGGATTTCTCCGGCGATGAGACCTAACACCGCGAGCCCGCCCAGCAGCCCCTGCCAATTGCCCCATCCGTTGGAAGTCTTGCGCGATGCGTCCCGCGCGAGGGCTTGCCGGACGTCCAGCGCCATGGGCCTTGGCGCCTGTTCGGAGGTCGGCGACGAACGGCGCCTGGACCGAAAGGCGCGAATGACGAATTTTTCAGCCTCGACGATGAGGAAAAAAATCAAACCGCCCAGAAACAGCCACGGCCAGACATCGAGAGGGATCGCGGCGGTGCCAAACAACTGTTGGAGCGGCGGCGCATAAGTGAACAGAAGCTGGAGGAGGACGACGGCGCCGACGCCCATTGGCACATAGCGATTGCCGAGGTGCGCGGCGATCGAAAGTGACGAATCCGTCTTAAAGCGGCTGTTGAAGAGGTAGAAGACTTGGCCGATGACCAGCGCATTGACTGCGACGGCGCGCGCAAGTTCGTCGGCGGCGTTTTGCGACTTCATCCAGAAAAACGCCCCCAGGGTGAGGACAAGCAACGCCAGACCAACGAAGATAACCCGCCATATCGCGAAGCCGTCGAGTATCGGCAGCGACACCGCGCGCGGGGGACGCTGCATCACGTCGAGTTCATGGGGCTCGAAGGAGATGACGAGCCCGAGCGCCACTGACGTCACCATATTGACCCAGAGAATTTGCGGGGCCGTGATCGGCAACATGAAGCCGACGACGATCGCGACGAGAATGACCAGCGCCTGGGCGACGTTGGTCGGCAGCATGAACAGCAGCGCCTTCTCGATATTGTTGTAGACCGTCCGCCCTTCGCGGACCGCGGCCGTGATCGACGCGAAATTATCGTCGGCGAGCACCATCGCAGCCGCTTCCTTCGTGACCTCGGTGCCTTTGATTCCCATCGCCACGCCAATATCGGCGCGTTTGAGCGCCGGCGCGTCGTTCACGCCGTCGCCGGTCATCGCCACGACCTGGCCATTCGCCTGTATCGCCTTCACGAGTCGCAATTTGTGCTCGGGGCTGGCGCGGGCAAAAACGTCGACGTTGCGCACCGTCTCCTGGAGCGCGCCGTCATTCATCGCCTCGATCTCGGCGCCGGCGACCGCAGTCTTGCCGTCGCCGATGCCGAGCATTTTGGCGATGGCCGCCGCCGTTATCTTGTGATCGCCGGTGATCATCGTCACCCGAATGCCGCCATTGTGGCATTCGGCGACCGCTTCGACCGCTTCCTTGCGCGGCGGGTCCATAAGGCCGACCAATCCGAGCAGAATAAGCGTATTCGGCAAATCGCTGGGCGCGAGGCTCGTCGTCTCGAAGCGCGGATCTGGAAGCCAGGCGAGTCCGAGCACGCGCTCGCCCTGCGCGGCCATGCGGTCGGACGCCTCGATCCAATAGTCGCGTTGCAGCGCCTCTGGACCGCTCTCGGTCTCCTGACGTGCGCAGTGAGCGAGAATGACTTCGGGCGCGCCCTTTACAAGGAGCATGCGCGCGCCGCTCTTGTCTTCATGCAACGTCGCCATGAACTTGTGTTCTGATTCGAAGGGAATCGCGTCGATCCGGCGACGTCCCGCTCTCTCAGCCTGTCGATCCAGGCCGAGCTTGGCGGCGAAGGGATAGAGCGCCGCCTCTGTGGGATCGCCTTCGACCTTCCAGACGCCGTCCGAGAGGCGCAATTCGGAGTCGTTGCAAAGCGCCGAGATCGCGCCCATGCGTTTCAGGACAGCGCTTTCGGCGGCGGGCCTGTCGTCGAGCAGAACTTCGCCCTCGCTCGCATAACCGTCGCCCGTGACTCGATACTGGGATGTTGCGGTGACGGCCGAAGCGACCATCATCTCCATGAGCGTCAGCGTGCCAGTCTTGTCGGAGCAGATTCGCGAAATCGATCCAAGCGTTTCCACTGCGGGAAGGCGACGGATGATGGCGTTGCGCTGCGCCATGCGCTGCACCCCGATCGCCATCGTAATCGTGATCAGCGCGGGCAAGCCTTCGGGGATCACCGAGACGGCGATGCCGACCACCGCCTGAAAAGCCTCGACGAACGGCAGGTCGCGCACCCATCGCCCATAGGCGAAGATCAGGACGCTGACGACGCCGATCACTTTCGCGATTGTGTGTCCGAACTCCTTGATCTGGCGCAGCAGCGGCGTTTCGAGCGCGTTCACGGCGGCGAGCATCTGATTGATGCGGCCGAGTTCGGTCTGGGCGCCGGCGCCGACAACGACGCCGACCGCGCGGCCCGAGACGACCAAAGTGCCTGAGAACGCCATATTTTCGCGGTCCCCAACCGTCGAATTTTCCGGCGTCGGGTCCGTCGATTTGTCGGCCGGCACAGACTCGCCCGTCAGGGCGGCTTCGTCCGTCCGCAAGTTTTTCACTTCGATCAGGCGAATGTCCGCCGGGATGCGGTCGCCTGATTCCAGAAGCACGACATCTCCGGGAACGAGATCCTCCGCGGCGACGATGCGCGTCTCCCCGCCGCGCAGCGTGCGGGCCTCGGAGGAGAGCATGTTGCGGATCGAATCCAGCGCCTTTTCCGCCTTGCCCTCCTGGATGAAGCCGAGCAACGCATTGATGACGACGACGCCGGTGATGATCGATGCGTCGAGCCAAAGTCCAAGCATCAGCTTGACGAAGCCGGCGGCGATCAAGACATAGACGAGGATATTGTCGAACTGCAGTAAGAAGCGCTTCAGCGGCCCGCGCTTGGTGCCTTCCGGCAATCGGTTCGGGCCGTATTGGGCCAAGCGCCGGGCCGCGTCGTCTGTGGAGAGCCCTTTGGACGGATCGCTGTCGAGGCGACGCAAGGTCTCGTCGACGCCGATCGCATGCCAAGGCGGAGTTTGAGCGGCGTCTTGATCGGTCACTTGCCTAACCCTCCCGCCTATCGAACTAGCGCGATCTTGTCAGATCGCCAACCTGGTAAAGTTAAAAAGCGGCCATCGCTCAATGCGACCCGACATATGGAGTTCATCGCGCCGCCGACGATAATCCGATCGCTTGTCCCCTTTTTAACCCGGCCTACAACACTGGACATGCCGGAACGGACATTTCCCCAGCGATCAAGATTTTTGGCCGGTTCGATCTGCTTCTCTTATGAATCAATGCCGTTCGGAGGAGGTTCGATGAAAAATGCCGAAGCGCCGATGAAGCGCAAGGACTATGAAGCGGCGCTGCGGAAGCTCCAAGTGGAGCTATGCATCCTTCAGGATTGGGTGAAGGAAAAGGGCCAGCGCGCGGTCGTGGTTTTCGAGGGGCGCGACGCCGCCGGCAAGGGCGGGGTCATCAAGGCGATTACCGAACGCGTGAGCCACCGCGTCTTCCGGGTCATGGCGCTGCCGGCGCCCTCCGATCGTGAAAAAACTCAGTTATATCTACAGCGTTATGTGTCTTTGTTCCCTGCGGCGGGAGAAATCGTGATTTTTGATCGCAGCTGGTACAACAGGGCCGGCGTAGAATATGTCATGGGGTTTTGCACCGAGGCGCAACACCGCCGTTTCCTCGAAGTCTGTCCCGAGTTTGAGCTTTTCATCGTCGACGACGGCATTTTGCTCTTCAAATATTGGCTGGAGGTGGGCGAGGAAGAGCAGAAACGCCGCTTCGAGGCGCGCATCGACGATCCTTTGCGCCAATGGAAGCTCAGTCCGATGGACTTGTGTTCGCGAAGCAGATGGTACGACTATTCGCGCGCGCGCGACATGATGTTCAAAGCGACCGACACCAAATTCGCGCCCTGGCATATTGTCCGCTCGGACGACAAGAGGCGGGCGCGCCTCAACTGCATCAGTCATCTGCTCGACTCCATTCCATATGAGAAAGTCGACCGCGAGAAGGCCAAACTTCCGAAGCGTTCGATGGACCGCGCCTACGACGATCTCGCTTCGCTCGACGGGCTAAGGTTTGTGCCTGAAAAATACTGAGCCGACGGGACTTTGGCGCGCGCGGATCAGAGGTTTCTCGGGAACGCATTGTCGGTAGGCGCGTGCGGAAATCGAGGCAATGCGCGTTAACCAAGTTTGTGAAGCGGAGAAGGCCATATCCTTAGCACATCAACGTCTTTCCGCATGGAGCGCCCGGGGTCGAACACATTTGCGAAGGTTTCTAAGTTATGCGAAATTGAAGCGTGACAAGTCCTTTGGGAGGAAACACATGACTACTGATAACCTTGACGAGAGCTCTCAACTCTCGCGCCGCTCGCTACTGACCGCGCTTTTTGCGACGGCGGTCGCGGCGCCGATCGTGGCGTTGGTTCCTGACGACGCCGAAGCGCAAGAGCGGCAGTTCACCACCTTCCATCACCAACCCCGCTCCCCGCGTCCGCGCAGCCATGCCAGAGGATCGCGGCGCCATCGCCGAGTCGCGCGCGTCCGCCGCACCGGACCGACGAAGTCGACCGCACCGGAGACGCCGGAGAAGCCGGCGCAGTAAGCGCGGACGGCTCGAACAAGGCGCGCGGTCGGTTTCTCGCACGATCCCGCGCGCCCTGTTCGAAGCTATCGTTCGCACTGAGCCGATGGCGATCACGGCGCCAATGGCGATAATCGCGCCGACGTCGTGATCGTGGTGAAACGAAATGGCTTTGTTCTGCGCGCGGCCGCAAGCGGCGGTCGGAGTCAGCCGCGATATCCAAACCGAATGAGTTTGCAGAGCGCGGCGGGAACGCCGGCGCATCCGATCGGGTCAAATCCCCTCGAGCAAGGCGTCAAGGTCAAGAGTCGAACGGACGCCGAGGTCGCCTTCGTGACGGTCAAGGAACGCTTGAGCCGATCGGCGACCCTCGTCGCGCAACATGCAGAGAAATTCCCATTCCGCGATCAGTTTGGAGGATGCGCTGAGCTGCGTCATCATCTCGGTCGAAACCCGGTGGATACGCATCCCCGCCCAGCGTGAGCCCTCCTTGTCTCCTGGATTAGCGGCGCGGCGCAAGAGAGCGATCATGCGCAGCTCCTTGAGCAATACCGCATTGAACGACACTTCGTTGAGGCGATTCAATATTTCGGTCGCCGACCGCGGCGCGCTGTTACGTTCGATGGGATTGATCTGGACGAGGATCGTATCAGTCGACTCGCATTCGCGAACGAGCGGGGTGATCGTCGGATTGCCGGAATAGCCGCCGTCCCAATAGGCTTCGCCGTCGATCTCGACCGCCTGGAACATGGTCGGCAGGCACGCCGAAGCAAGAAGCGCGTCGGGCGTGACATCGGCGTTTCTAAAGACGCGCGGGCGGCCGGTGGAGACGCTTGTCGCAGTAACGAAAAGCTTGATCCGCGCGCGCGCAAGCCGCCCGAAATCGACGGTTTCCGCCAGAATCTCCCGCAGCGGATTGACGCCCTTCGGATTGAGATCATAGGGCGAGAACAGACGCGACATGATGTCGGTCGCGACGAAGAAAAGCGAAGCGTCCAGCGTCCAGCGACCCATCAACACGTCGATAGGATTGCGCTGCAATGGGCTGAGCCGCGCCGCCAGCGATACCCGCCGCCAGAATAGTTCGAGCGCCGCGCGCGCGCCGTCCGCGCCGCCATCGACATGGCCGCTGACTAGCGCCGCCGCGTTCATCGCTCCGGCCGACGTGCCTGATATCCCTTCGATCTGAAGCCAGGGCTCTTCCAGCAAGCGGTCCAAGACGCCCCAGGTGAACGCGCCATGCGCGCCGCCGCCTTGTAGGGCGAGATCGACAAGAACCGTGTCGCGCGTCATGTCTGCAAGGCTCCTGCTCTGCGTCGTCGACTGACCAATTCGAATGTGCTCGAAGCCATCCGGCGGCTAGCTTTAGAGAGCGTTTGCATATTATCTAAGACGCCAGATCGCTTTGTCCGGTACGCCTCGATTGAATGAATTACAATGCGTGGGCGCGCCTTCCTGGGCAAGCGGCTTTTGCGCGTGACGCGCAGATTCCGGCGAGCGACGCGCACGCAAGGATTCAAGGACAGACGATGCTGGGCATGGCGCTCAAAACAGTCAAATGGCTCGTGATCCTGCTGAGCCTGTTCGTCTTCGCTTTTCTTGCCGTACGCATTTACAACTCTCAGCGCGGTCTTCCGCTCGAAGTCTGGCATACATACGCGCCTCAAGAGCTGAGCGATGAAGAAATCGACGCCGCCGATTGGGAGGCCTATCTCAAGGCGGAAGAGAAAATATTCGACTCCCTGCGCGTCAACGTCAGCCAGCAGCTGACCCCTGAGGAGCAGGTTCCCTTCAATCGCTACTTCGAGGGCAGCCCGGTCTATCCGGGCCGCTTTTCGCAGGATTGGAACCGGTCTTATCTTCTCGAACCCGCGGGACCGCCCGTCGGCGCAGTCGTTCTCTTGCATGGATTGACCGATTCTCCCTATAGCCTGCGCCACATCGCGTCGCGCTACCGCGATCGCGGATTCGTCGCGGTCGCGATCAGGCTGCCCGCGCATGGGACGACGCCGGCGGCGCTGACGGACGTGGAATGGACGACATGGTTGGCCGCGACGCGTCTTGCCGTGAGAGAGGCGCGACAACGCGCGCCTGCGCCGGCTCCATTGCATATTGTCGGGTTCTCGAACGGCGGTTCGCTTGCACTGAAATATGCGCTCGACGCCGTCGCGGATAAACGTCTCGCGCCGGCCGATCGGCTCATTCTGATTTCGCCAATGGTGGGAATTACGCGGTTCGCGCGTTTTGCCGGTCTCGCGGGTCTGCCGGCGATGCTGCCCGCGTTCGCCAAGGCGGCCTGGCTCAGCGTGCTGCCTGAGTTCAATCCATTTAAGTATAATTCCTTTCCCGTGAATGGCGCGCGACAATCCTATCGCTTAACGGATTCGCTCGGAACGCAAATGTCGCTGGCGCGACGAGAGGGGCGGCTGATCGCGCTGCCGCCAATCCTGACGTTCCAGTCCGTGATGGATTTCACCGTCAGCACCCAAGCCGTGCTTTCCGGCCTTTATGATCACCTGCCGGCGAACGGAAGCGAACTTGTCCTCTTCGACTTGAACCGCAACGTCAAATTCGGTCCGTTGCTTCGACCTTCGGCCGAGACCGCGCTCTCACGGATCGTGCCGCCGGGCGTCAGGAGCTATCGATTGACGGTCGTGACCAACGCCGGCGAAGGAACGGACGATGCGGTGGAGCGCGTCGTCGAGGCCGGCGCGACGGCCGAGCAAATCCGCCCGTTGGGGCTCCAATACCCCAAGGGCGTGTTTTCGCTCTCCCATGTCGCATTGCCCTTCCCGCTCAGCGACTCTCTCTATGGGCTGACGCCGGACCTCTCAGAAGATTTTGGCGTCCATTTGGGCTCTCTGGCGCCGCGCGGCGAACGCGGCACGTTGATCGTCAGTCTGGACGCCCTGCTGCGCATGTCATCGAACCCATTCTTTGCGTACATGGCGCAGCGTATTGAAGCCCGCCTTCCGGATGCGCCAAACAGCGATGCGCCCGCGCCGGGCGGAGAGCGCCTCGACCCGCCGCCGCCGGCGAGCCCGACGCCAGCGGCGCCGCGGCGCCGTCGTCCCGTCTCGAGGCCATAGAATGGAACGGCGACCAGCGGCGATCGTCTTTGGCGGGAATCGTCTAAAGCGAACTGCGGAGATGCGACAAGCATCGCCGCGCCCCGGCGCCCGCGAGGTTAGGATCGCTTCTTTCGCCTAACGAAAAAACGTCCCAGAAAGCCGATGAGGTAACCGCCGATCGTTATCGCGAAATAAACCAGGATCACAAAGGCCCAGCGATCATTCGAGGATACCGCCCTGCGAAGTATATCTGTGAGATAGGTCAGATCGACGAACCTATCCGCGATGACGCCGCAAGCGACGGCAAGGATTGGAACGATCCACCACTGAGCGCGGAAATAGCCAAGGAGTATGGCGATCAAAAATACGATCAAGCCGAAGACGTGCACGAATTCGAGGAACACAGCCTGGGAGACCAAGCCAGTGAATCGGATCAGCCAAAGCATCTGATGCCCCTCTGCGCGAATTTAGTGCATTCTCTTATCGTATATGGCGGGCGTCAGCCATATGTTTCGCCCGGCGGCGGGACACAACGCCCCGCGCCGCGAACTTTCCGACAGCCGTGAAGCGGCGGGATGCGGACGTATTGAAAGAAAGCTCGGAGACGTCTCCTCCCCGCCCCGCTCAGGATGGTCGGGGCGTCACAGCGCCCGTGCTTCGTCCGCCTGACAACAAATCCGCGACCCACCGAGTCGATGGGAATTGCTCGCATATCGTCAGCGCCGCGATCGAAAGCGGGACGCCGAGAAAGGCGCCAAGCGCCCCCCACAGGAAAGTCCAGAGAACAATCGAAAAAAGGACGATCGGCGGAGAAATCGAAAGAGCCGATCCCGAAAACACCGGCTCAAGATAGCTCCCGATGATGAACTGGATGACCGACACGCCCAAAAGGACCAATAAAGGCGTCTCAAAAGAGCCGAACTGCACGAAGGCAAAGAGCGGCAGCAGCGCTGTAACGATGAGGGATCCAATATAGGGCAGGTAGTTCAGCGCAAAAGCCAGGACGCCCCATGCGCCCGCCATTTCCAGCTCCATGAATTGGGCAAGCCCCCATACCGCGAGACCTGTCGCTATGCTGGCGATTGTGCGAACGAACATATAGGTGCGGAACTTTTCGCCGATTTTCCTGCCGCCTTCCAGCAGGCGCTGGCCTGTCACCTGATTTCCTAGCGAAGCGATTCGCGCCCGAACGAACTCGGCCTCCGACAGACCTAAAATCACATAGATGAGGACGATAACCGCGAAGGCCAAAATTGTGTTCACTCTCACAGCGACTGTGCGGAGAAGCCTTACGATCGACGCGGCGTTAAAATGCTCCGCCATGAGCGTGAAGACGAAAATGTCATGCTCTTCCAGCCAGGACGTCGACGTCATCGCCGCTTCCTGGATTCGGTCGAGATTCTGTCTGATCCACTCCACCACCTCTCGGCCGCCCCAGGCGATCAGGGAAAACAGCGCCAGAACCACGGCGGCGGTCATCACGACCGTCACGGTCAACGAAATGGCCTTCCCCACTCTCGCCTGCATCGATTTCTGCAGCGGCCAAGCAAGCGCAATGATGAAGACCGCAAAGACGACTGGCTCAAGGACAGCCTGCCCGAATTTGCACGCGACCAGGACGACAAAGAGCAATACCGTCACCGAGGTCACGCTCGAAATGGGGCTTTTCTCCATGGCGATCCTATCGTCCTTAGACGCGCTGTTTGATCGGTTGCGATTTCGAGATGGCGGGCGGCGAAATTTGAAGAAGGCGCGGCCAATCTGGCGGTTAAGTTTACGAGACGGTCAGTTTGCGTTGCAAGCGCCATCTGTGCGAGCGAGCATCCCCCGGCGCATCTCGGCTATGGCGCGATGGATGCTTGGACGATAGTCGCCAGACGCGCCAGCGAGCTGGGCGATGTAGCGGTCCGCCGGTCGCAGCCCTTCTGGCGCCGGGGGCGATCTCCACGATCGATCCGATAGACGCATCCTCGCGGCGCCGGCCACCGTCTCGGAGCCGAGCGCAACATGATGGAGGAGGCCGCATAGCGCCGCCGATCGTCTGTCGTAGTGTCCGGAACGCGCCGTTGCGCGCCACGTCGGATTTCGCCGTGCCGACGAGCGTCGGTTCGCGCGATGTTTTCGGACTGTCTTCCCTGTCTTCGTGGCGCCGATCCGGCGCTAAGCTGCGAGCGTCGCGCCGCCGTCGACGACAAGATCCTGAAGCGTGATGTGGCTCGCGAGATCTGACGCAAGAAACACGACGGCGCTGGCGATCTCCTTCGGAGCGGCGATCTTTCCGAGCGGAATGCCCAATTTAAAAGATTCCGGATCGCCGGCGATGACTTGCCTGGCGCCGTCGACCGAGCGCCACATCGCGCGCTGCATGGCGGTGTCGGTCGATCCGGGAGAAACGAGATTGCATCTCACGCCGTAAGGCGCGAGCTCCAGGCCGACGCATTGCGTCAGACTTCTCAGCGCCGCCTTTGACGCGCAATAGGCGCTCATCGACATGCGCGGCGTGCGCGCGGCGTTGGAGGCGATGCTGACGATCGCGCCAGAGCGCTGGCGTTTGAACTGCGGAAGGACCTGCTGAAAAAGGTGGAAGGGGCCGGAGACGTTGACGTTCAGGCACGCCGTCCAGTCATCGAAGCTCAATTCTTCCGTCAAACCGAGACGCAGGACTCCGGCGGCGCTGACCAGCACGTCCAATCGCGGACGCTCGTTCAGCAAGGCGCGGCAGACGCTTTGCACGTGATCGCGTTCGGCGACGTCGAGCAGCGCCGTGGCGAAAGGATAGTCCGAGCCGGAAAAGCTCTTGTCCAATCCGACGACGTCGCCGCCGAGCGCCACGAATTGGGTCGCCGTCTCATAGCCAATTCCCTGGCCTGCGCCCGTCACCCAAATGCGCTTTCCTGAAAAATCCATCGGCGATCGCCCGGCGCTCACGCCGAAGCGTCCGCGGCGAGCCGCCGCTCGATGATGTCCCACCAACCGTTGAAGGTTGGTCTCTTCGCCAGTTCCTCAAAGCCGACTTCTATGCCGAGCTTGCGCCACTCCGTGACCAGCATCATCACCCGCACCGAATCGAGTCCGTAGTCGATCAGATTTTCGTCAGCGTCGAATTCGTCTTCATCGACGTCGAGCGCCGCCAGGAGCTGCTTCTTGAAGTCCTCTCTGGTCAGCAAAGCGGAAGATGTTCTTGATGCATGGAGCACATCCTCGACGCCGATCACCTTGCCGCAGCGCCCGGCGACATAGTTGAGAGTCATGAGATGATCTTCGAGCGAAAAGTCGCCGAGGGCGTCGGCGATCACGAATGGCTTGATGTCATGCATGAAGGCGTCGAGCGCCGTGGTCAGGCAGCCGATATGGCCATAGACGCCGCAAATCGCCAGCTGGTCTCTGCCCATTTCCTTCATCATCTCAGCCAGCGACGAGCGCTTGAACGCGCTGTAACGCCATTTGGTCAGCACAATATCCGCCGCTTGCGGCGAAAGCGGCTCGACAATCTGGTGAAGATGCGGATGGGCGTTCAGCCCCGGTCCCCACATGTCGTTCAACAGGCCCCGGTCTTCGTCGCTCTGCTCGATCGGCTGCGCCGTATAAATCACCGGCGCGCCATGCGCCTTGAAGCAGGCGCGCAATCTTCGAATGTTCGAAATGAGCCGATCGACCAGCGGACTATTCTCGCCATAGAATCCAACGAAATAGTCCTGCATGTCATGGATGAGCAGCGCCGCGCGTTCGGGGGCGAAACGCCAGTCGACCTTGTTGATCCGGAAGGACTCCGGGCTCGGCATGGCGTAAGACGCAAGGGATTGTATGGCCATGGTCCGTCCTGTTCGGGTTAGGCGTTGAGCTTTGCGTGGATGTCGCTGCGCAGAGTTTGCTTGTCGACCTTTCCGAGAGCCGTGAGCGGCAGCCGATCGACGAATTCGAAACGATCAGGAAGCTTGAAGTCGGCGACTCCCAGGCTGCGCAAGTGCTTCCGCAAGGCGACCGGCCGCAGCGTCGCGTCGCTCGCGACAATGTAAGCGCAACTTTTTTCGCCCATTACGGCGTCGGGCATGGAAATCAGCGCGGCGTGCATCACGGCTTCGTGCCGCAGCAGCAAATTCTCGATCTCTTCCGCCGCGATTTTCTCGCCGCCGCGGTTGATCTGATCTTTCTTGCGGCCCACGACCTTCAAATATCCGTCGATCGTCCTCTCGACGAGATCGCCCGTGCGATAGAAGCCCTCTTCATCGAAGGCGCGCGCGTTATGTTCCGGACAGCGATAATAGCCGCGGGTCGTATAGGGACCGCGAGTCAGGAGTTCGCCGACTTCGCCTGCTCCCAACTCGCCGCCATTCGCGTCGACGACTTTCAGCTCATCGTCGGGACTCATCGGTCGGCCTTGCGTCGTGAAAATGCGTTCGGGAGCGTCGTCGAGACCCGTATAGTTCACGAGGCCCTCCGCCATGCCGAAAACCTGCTGCAGCCGACAGCCGAAAACCGTGACAAGTCGGCGCGCGACAGCCTCGCTGAGCCGCGCGCCGCCGACCTGGATAACGGCGAGATTCGGCGCTTCGAGAGCGCCGCCAGCGGCGGCGTCGAGCCATAGCGAAGCGATCGTCGGCACGATCGACGTGAAATTGACTCTGTGGCGTCGAATGAGGTCGAAGCATAGGTCGGCGCTCGGATTCTGCGCCATCGCCACCGTTCCGCCGGCGTGAAACACGCCGAGCGCGCCGGGCGAACTCAAAGAAAAGTTATGCGCCGCCGGAAGCGCGCAGAGATAACGGCTTTCCGGCGTCAGACGGCAGATCTCCGCGCTTCGCCGCACGCTATAGTAATAGTCGTCATGCGTGCGCGGAATGAGCTTGGGAACCCCGGTGCTGCCGCCCGATAACTGGAAAAACGCCACTTGGTCCGGCGCGGAAGGGCGCAGTTCCTCCGCCGCGCCGCCCGAGTCGCCTTCCCATAGCGACTCGAGGTTTTCGGCGTAATCGTTTCGCCCCTGAATCGCGACGACACTCAGTTCTGGCGTCAAGCTCTGCAAGCATTTCAGAAAGACGCCATCAGCGAAGAGAGGATGTTCAGCTGATGCGATCAGAAGCTTCGGCTGAAGCTGCTCGGCATAGGCGGTCAGTTCCAGCCTGTGGTGGTTGAACAGCGCATTGACCGGCGCCACGCCCATTTTGAGCAGCGCGAAGAAGACGATGTAGAATTCGGCGATGTTTTGAAGCTGCACGAGCGCCGTGTCGCCAGACCGCAGTCCGCGCTGCTGAAGACTCGACGCAAGTCGTGACGCTTTGGCGTCCAGCTCCGCATATGTGAACTGTCGATCCCGGCAATTCAGCGCGACGGAATTTGGATGACGCCGGCGCGCGGACTGCAAGATTTCCGTGAGCGGCGCGCCGCGCCAATAGCCCTTTTCGCGATATTTGCGGGAGAAGGCTTCTGGCCAGGGCGTGAACTCTATTGGCATGCGAGACGCTCCCCGGCCTCTATGCCGAACGCGCGCAGCATTGTGCCGAGCTTCGCTTCGGTCTCCGCCCATTCGGACTCCGGATCGGAGGCCGCGACGATGCCGGCGCCGGCGAAGAGCCTGATCGTCCTGTCGCGAACCGTGCCGCACCGTATCGCGACCGCCCATTCGCCATTGCCCTCAGAATCGCACCAGCCGACCGCGCCGCTGAAGACGCCGCGATCGAACGGCTCTAGATCGCCGATAAGCGATCGCGACTCCGCGGTCGGATAGCCGCAAACCGCCGGCGTCGGATGCAATCGACAGGCGAGTTGCAGCGCCGACGTCCGACGGTTCTCAAGCTCGCCGGTGATCAACGTCGAAAGATGCCACATCGTGGACGTGTTCATGAGCGCCGGCTCGGCGGGCGTCGACAGCGCCTTGCAGACGGGCGCCAGCGCCTCCTTTATTTCGTCCACGACGAGTCTGTGTTCGAAATTGTCCTTGTTCGACTGCAACAATTTGCGGCTCGCCAGCCGATCTTCGTCTGGATCCGATCGGCGTTTTGTCGAGCCCGCCAGAGGATTGGAGCGGATCGAAGCGCCGTCTTTTCGGATCAGCAGTTCGGGACTGGCGCCGAGCAAAATGGCCCCGTCGCGCAAGGGCGCCTTGAAATGATAGCCGCTTGGATTTTGCCGCACCAAGGCGGTCAAAATCGCCGCAACATCAACCGGATGGGCGAGTTCGATTTCGAGGATGCGCGACAGCACCGCCTTCGACATTTTCCCGGCGCGAAAGATCGCAATTGCGCGCGAGACCGCGTCCTTGAAACCATCCTTATCGGGAAGGCTGCGCATCCCGAGCACAGTGGGCGCCTTCTCACACCATCGCTTTTCGTCGATCAGCGACTCTCTTGCGAAAGCAATGTAGCTCGCCGGCACGAACAGCGAGCAGGGCTGCCCTATGTCGAAAGGAATGGCGCCGGCTATGATGGGATTCGCCTGTCCCGCCTGACGCGCTCGATCAATCGCATCCTGCACGGCCGTCTGCAGGAAACTGTCCGAATGCGCCGCGCCGCATGCCGAAAGGCAGATTCTTTCGGCGACGCCATACGCCCTGATGCTTCGATGGGGCGAGGTGAACAGGAATGTGGGACTAGCGTCAATGGCGACGCCTGCTGGAGCAAGATTTATCGCATTCATGCCGCACCTCTGTCGCTGTCGATAATCTTCTTCCCTCATAGGCGCCCGCTTACGCGAGGCGCGCGTCAAGCCTTTTCGCTAACCGAGCGTCGCGGACTCTTGTCAGCGACCGGCGCCGGCGCGGCTGCGCTTCGTTCGACCGAGTGGAAGCGCAGGAAGCGAAATGCAGTCGCCATCGTCCCGCTCGAAAGAAGCGCGAAAAAGCTAAAGGCAAGCACGGCCGACGATGGCGGAAGCGCGCGACTGAGCAGCCCGAGCGCCAGCGCGCCGAACGCGTCGCCAGTGACCGCTTGAGCGGCCCACAGGCCATTGACGCGCCCGAGCAGCTGATCCGGCGTATGGCGTTGGACGAGCGTGAGCTGCAAAAGCGATGCGATCGAACTCAGATAGCCAAAACCGGCGAGAGCGCCAAAGGCAATAAAAGGATTGCTCGTCAGTCCGAGCGCGCCGAGGACAATGAACGCCGCAGCGGCGCTTGCGAGCAGCAGCGCGCCGGAGCGAGCAAAACCGCCGAGCCAACCGCTCGTCAACGCGGCGAGCGTCGCGCCGAGAGGCGCCGCGGAATACATGGCGCCTACCGCCGACGGACCGACGCGGTAGACGTCCTCGGCAAGCGCCGGCAAAAGAATGCGAACGCCGGCGCCCAGACTGACAAGCGCGCCTACGGCAATGACCGCGCCGACAAGCCGATTGACGAAAAGATAGCCTATGCCTTCCCCGAGAGCATGCAGCGGATGCTGCGTCGCGCATTTGGCGGGAGGCATCCGCGGCAGCCGGATGAGCTGCGTGACGGTGATCAGCGTGCCGACAGTCGCCGCGATATAAGCCCAGCCGACGCCGTAGGACGCAATGACGATACCGCCGATCGCGGGAGATAGAATGCCGCCCAGGCGCACTGTCAGCATGTTGAAGGCGCCCGCGGCGGCGAGATTTTCGCGGCCGACGAGGAAAGGCGTTGCGGCGAGAAGCGCCGTGACGCCGAGCGCGCTGAAAAATCCGTCCCACAACGCCAACACATACATCGCCAGCAGCGAAGGCGAGGAGACGAAGCCATTGATCGCCAGGGCGGCGAAGCCGAGACCGCAGACGGAGCGCGCAAAGAGAATGAGTTTGCGCCGATCCAACCTATCGGCAAGCACGCCGCCCGCCATCAGCCCGGCGAAGGCGCCGCCGCCGCCAAGCGCCATGGCGAGGCCGACTTGCATCGGCGCGCCGGTCATGTCCTGGATTTGAACCGGCGCCGCCACCGTCAGCATGCCGAGCGAAAACACCGACAATGTTCGCGCGATCACAATGGTGCGGAACGCCGGATTGTCGCGCAGCAGGCTGAAGTCCATCATTAGCGAGGATTTGCGCTTGGAGGCGGTATCGGCCGGCTCGCGAACGGGTCCGTGTGAAGCGTCGTGCGCTTCATCGCGCGTCTCCTGCGCCGAGGCTTCCGGGGCGTGTTGAGAGTCCATCGCTACCCCCTCGCCTCAGCGTCGCGCAGCAGGTCATTGAGGATCGGGCCCAATGCCTGCAAGGAGCGCGGAGAGACAATGTCCGTGTGGGCGCAGTCCAATTCAACGACGTGGAGCTGGCCCACATAGGGACGCCAGGTTTCCTGGACGTCCATTCCGGGCGGCAAGGTCCGCTTCGCTACGAATAGCGTTGCCGCGCCGGGATAAAGCGCCGTTCGCGCCGTGGCGAGAAGACGCACTGAATCCTCATAGTTCCTCATGATATGGCCAAACATCTCGGCCTTCTCCTTCGCCAACGCCGAGTCGAGAGCGTCTTTGGACGCGTTCATGAACAGCGCCCGCTCCTTTTCGATCTCGCGCTCTTCCTCCTCAGTCGGCGGTCTGCTCCAGTCCTGAATTTCGGGCGGATAGGTGTCGAGCAATCCGAGAAACTCGACCGCGTCGCCTTCTTCGACAAGTCGCGCGGCGATCGCCTGCGCCACCACGCCGCCGAGCGAATAGCCGAGCAGTCGGTAAGGCCCGTGAGTTTGAATCTTTCGGATCGTCTCCAGATGCTTCGCGCAAACCTCGTTCATCGAGCCGCAAACCGCGATCACGCCATTGGGGCGCGGCGATTGAAGACCGATCACCGGGCTGTCGTCTTCGAGATAGCGGGTGAGGACGCTGAATTGCCAAGCGAAGCCGGAAGCGGGATGTATGCAGATCAACGGCGCGCCGGCGCCCGAGCGCAACTGCAGCGCTTCGCCGAAGCCCGCCTTTCGCTCTTCGCCGGCCTGTTCGTCGAAAAGCGCGCGCGCAAGCCGCTCGACGCTCGAATTGACGATGACTTCGCCGACCGAAACAGGCGTCTTGAATTCTCGCTCCAACTCGGCGGCAAGTTGCATGGCGAGCAAGGAATGTCCGCCAAGCGCGAAGAAATCATCGTCGGCGTTGACCTCGTCGACCTCCAGAACGCGCGCGAATATTTCGCACAGGGTCGTCTCGATCCCAGGCAGCGGCTTACGGCCCTGTCGCCTGAGCGACTGTCCCGGCGCCGGCAACGCCTTCCTGTCCAACTTGCCGCTGGCGTTGAGCGGAAATTCGCTCATGCAGATAACAACCGCCGGAGTCATGTGGCCCGGCAGAAGCCGCGAAAGCGCGCGGCGCAACGCCTCGCCGTCGAGCTCCAACTCTCCTGAGAGAACGACATAGCCGATCAACTGACGCTCATCGGCGCCGCCGCCGACTCGTTCGCTCGTCGCCCTTGCGACAACGACCGCCTGCGCGACGCCGGGCTGTTCCAGCAGCGCGCTTTCGATCTCGCCCAATTCGATCCGCTGACCCCGAATCTTGATCTGGTCGTCGGCGCGACCAAGATATTCCACCGTTCCATTCGCAAGCCAACGGACGATGTCGCCGGTCCGATACATTCTTTCGCCGCCCGCTAAAGGATCGGCGACAAAGCGAGCGGCCGTCAGCGAAGGTCGATTGAGATAGCCGTCGGCGAGTTGGACGCCACAAAGATAAAGTTCGCCCGGCGCGCCGATCGGCGTCGGCCGCAGCCAAGCGTCGAGCACCCGCAAGGCGGTATTCCACACCGGCCTGCCGATCGGAACGCTCGCCGCGTCCGCGGCTTCGTCCGCGCCGGCTGCACAGGCCTGTTGATAGGTGACGTCGACAGCCGCCTCGGTCGGACCGTAGAGATTATGCAAGGGCGCCTGGAACAGCGTTTCATAAGTCCGGACCAATTCCTTCGGCAGGGCTTCGCCGCTGCAGAAGACGAGACGCAGGCTGCTCGCGCCCGCCGCGCGCCCCAATTCCGATTGCGCCATCGCAATAAAGGTCGCGAGCATTGACGGAACGAAATGGATGACGGTGACGCGGCGATCCTGAATGAGCCGCAGCAGCTCGCGCGGATCGCGATGCGTTTCCGGCGGCGCGACGACGAGACGGGCGCCGGCGATCAGCGGCCAAAAGAATTCCCATACAGAAACGTCGAAGCTGCTTGGCGTCTTCTGTAAAACGACGTCGGCGGCGGTCAGTCGATATTCATGCTGCATCCAGCGCAGACGATTGACGATCGCCTTATGCGAGATCGTCACGCCCTTGGGGCGGCCAGTGGAGCCGGAAGTATAGATGACATAGGCCGAATCTTCCGGGCTCGGACGGGCTGCGGCTTCGCCTATATCTTCGCTCCGATCGTCGAACAACTCATCATAAATGAGCAATGCGCCTAAGCCCTCAAATCGCTCCAGCAGTTCGCGCGTGGTGACGATCAGGCGAGGTCGTGCGTCCTGCACCATGTAGGCGAGCCGCTCTTCGGGATAGCTCACGTCGAGCGGCAGATAGGCGGCGCCTGCCTCTTGCGCCGCGATCAGCGCGATGACCAGGCGAACTGAGCGCGGCAGCGCAATCGCCACGATGTCGCCGGTCGCGACGCCCGTCGCCGCGAATTTTCGCGCGAGCGCCGACGCTTGGCGCCGAACTTCGCGATAGGACAGGGCATGCTCGGCGTCGACCAGCGCGATCGCTTCCGGCGTGCGCAGCGCCTGCTCCTCGAGCAGCTCGCATAAAGTGCTTGGATGCTGCGTTGCTTGCGTGTCATTGACGCTCGCGAAGAGATCGCGCTCGTCGGGGAGCAGCAAGTCCATCGCCGAGAGCGGCGCGTCGGGCCGGTCGACGATCTGTTCCAGCAGTCTCGCAATACGGCAAGCGATGCGCTCGGGCGCGCCTACGCCTTCGCGATATTCGAGCCGCAGCTCGAGCCCGCCGCGTCCCGGCAGGACCATCAGCGTCAAGGGATAATGCGTATAGCCGCGATTGCGCGCGCCGACGCAGCGCAGACCGCCGAAGTCCGTCGCGAACAGGCGCGCGTCTTCGGGATAGTTCTCCACCACCAGCAAGGTGTCGAACAATGTCGAAACGCCGCACTGTCTTTGGATCTCGCCAAGGCCAATCCCATCATGCTCCAACAGGCTGATTTGTCGCTGTTGGACATTGGCAAGCTGCTCGAGAAGCGGCTGATCGGGCGAAAGAAGCAGACGGACCGGCAGCGTATTGGTGAACAGGCCGATATGCGCGTCGACGCCTTCGACGGACTCTGAACGGCCCGACATCGGCGATCCGAACACGACGTCATTGCGGCCGGTCATTGTTGCAAGAAACGCGCCCCACACCCCTTGCATCAGCGTGTTGAGAGTCAGGCCGCGAATGCGGCGCAGCGCTTCCAGTTGTTCGATGAGTCCAGGCCGAAGATTAAGCGACAGCTCATGAATGGCGCCGAAGTCCTTGGCGCTTTCGAACAGCAGCGTCGGCGCTACGCCATGCAGCGCCTCTCGCCAGGCGAGCCGCGCTGGCGCCGGGTCACGATTCGCGAGACGACGCACGACTGTCGGATAATCCGGCGTGAGCGCCGGCAACGCATTTCCGGCGTAAGCGCCGAGCAGTTCTCTCAGCATGATGGTCGACGACCAGCCATCGCCGATCAAATGATGCGAGCAGACGAGCAGCGCATGCCGCTCGGCGGCGAGACGCACGAGCGTCGCTTGCGCCATCATCCGCCCCTTCGCCGCGCCGTCGAGGAAGTCGCGATCGAGTTCGGCGCGTTCGAGGCGATCGAGTTCGGCGGCCTGATCTCTTGCGTCGCATGCGGCGAGGTTGCATTGCTTCCAGGGCCAGCGAGGAGCTTCGGATTGCTCATCGATCGCCGGCAGCACCTGCAATGGCGCGCCCTGTTGAACATCGAAGATCGCGGCCAGTTGCGGGTGACGGCGAAGCAGCGTCTCCAGCGCGCCTCTCAATTTCTCGACATCAAGGCGGCCTTCCAAATCAAAGCGCGAGATGGCGTTGTAGCGGCTCGCCTGCTTGCCGAGCCGCGCATGAAACAGCAGACCTTCCTGCAAGGGCAATGCCGGCAATACGGCGGCGATCGGGCCATGGCGTTCCTGCAGCGCGTTGAACTCTGCGTCGCTGATGATCGCCGTTTCGAGAATTGTCGCAGGCGCCGTGTCGGAAGGCGATTCGAGCGCCTTCGCCATGCGTGCGACGCTGCGGCATTCGAAAATGTCTCGCGGTCGCAATGAATAGCCGCGCCGACGCAGCGCCGCGCACAGCCCTATCGCGGAAATGCTGTCGCCGCCGAGAAAGAAGAAGTCGTCGTCGGCGCCGATCTCATCGACGCGCAAGATGCCGGCGATGTTTTCGGCCAGCATCGTCTCCGCTCCAGGAAGCGGCAGGCGGTTTTTCGAGGGCGCCGCTTCGGAAGGAACGGGCAGGGCTTTCCGATCGAGCTTGCCATTGGCGCTCAGCGGAAATTCTTCCAACGCGACGATCGCGACGGGCGTCATATAGGCGGGAAGCCGTTTTCCCAGCGCCGCCCGCAGCGCTTCGCCGTCGAGTTCCTCGCCGAGCGTTGCGGGCGTGACATAGCCGATCAATTGGCGCGCATCGGAGCCGAGCGCCGACGCATCGCCGGAACCAAGCGTTCGCACGACGACGGCCGCCTGGCCCACGCCGGGCTGATCCCGCAGTGCGCTTTCGATTTCGCCAAGCTCGATTCGCTGGCCGCGAATCTTGAGCTGATCGTCGCTGCGACCAAGATAATCGACGGCGCCATCGGGCAGCCAGCGAGCGATATCGCCAGTGCGATACATGCGCTCGCCGTTGGCCTCGGGATCTGCGACGAATCGGCTCGCGGTGAGCGAAGCGCGACGCCAGTAACCATGCGCAAGTTGCACGCCCGTCAGATAAAGATCGCCGGCGACGCCGATCGGCGTCGGACGCAGGCGCGCGTCCAGGATGCGCAGCCCGGTGTTCCACAAAGGCCGGCCGATCGGCACGCCCGGCCCGCGCGCCGAGGCGAGCGCCTTTCCGAATGCAGGCTGATAAGTGACCTCGACCGTGGCTTCCGTCGGTCCATAAACGTTATGCAGCGGCGCGTGAAACAGGTTTTCGAATGCCTGCGCCAGCTCCTTCGACAGAGCCTCGCCAATGCAAAACACCGCACGCAGGCTCGCAGCGTCGCGCGCGGCGTTTTCCGTCGTCCGAACGCCGGCGACAAAGGCGGCGAGCAGCGAGGGCACGAAGTTCAACGTCGTTACGCGATAATCGCGAATGACGCGCAGCAGGCCTTCCGGATCGCGGTCCGTTTCTTCCGGCGCCATGACGAGCCGCGCGCCGCATGTCAAAGGCCAGAAAAACTCGCCGACCGAAACGTCGAAGCTGCAGGGCGTCTTCTGCAGAACCACGTCATCGGCGCTCAGCGCATATTCGGCTTGAAGCCAATAGAGGAGATTGACCGCCGCGCAGTGAGAGACCACGACTCCCTTCGGCTTGCCGGTCGAGCCGGAGGTATAGATGATATAGGCCGGATGCTCTGGCGTCGGCGCCGCGTTGGGCGCGAAGGCGTGATCTTCGACATCGGGCGCGAGATCGTCGAAGATCAGAACCGGCGCCAACTTCTCAAAGCGGCCGCGCAGACTTTCGCTCGTGACGATCAGTCGCGGCGCCGCGTCCTCAACCATATAGGCCAGTCGTTCGTTCGGATAATTGATGTCGAGCGGCAGATAGGCGGCGCCGGTCTCTAGCGCCGCCATGATCGCGAGACTCAAGTGAACCGTGCGTGGAAGCGCGACGGCGACATGATCCCCGGCATTCACTCCTGCGTCTGCAAGCATTTTCGCAAGCCGAGATACGTCGCGCCGGACCTCGCGATAACTCAGTCGATGATCTCTGTCGACGAGCGCGATCGCGTCCGGCGTCTTGGCGGCCTGCGCGGCGAGCATGTCGCATAAGGTCTGCCGCGGAACGTCCTTCGCCGTTTCGTTCGCCGCCGCGATCAGCGCGCGTTCGCCTTCGGTCAGCAGCGGCGCCGAGCCGATGGCGATTCTTGGCTCTTGCGGAAGGCGCTCGACGAGACAGGCGAGCCTGTGCGCGTGAAGCGACAATTCCTCTTCGTCATAGCGCTCGAAATTCGCGACGAGATCGATGGTCAGTCCGCCGTCGTCGACATAAAGGTCGAATTCGATGTCTTCCACGGGCCCAGAGGCCAGCTGATGCGTCACGCCAGTGACGCCGTCCAAATCGAGTCGATAGTCGAATATTTTGAGATTGAGCATCGGCCCATAGAGCGATCGATCCGAGCCGACCAATCCAAGATCGCGCCGCAGCTGCTCGGCGTCGTAACGCTGGCGCCGGCGCACCGCCTTCAGCTCCGCGGCAAGCGCCGCCGCCATTTGCGACAGCGACATCGGAGGCTCGACACTGAGCTGGACGGGCAGGACATTGACGACAGGGCCGACCGCGAACAGCGCGATCGATCCCATGCGCCGCATGAAGGGCATGCCGACCGACACTCGCGTCGCGCCGCTCATCCGATGCAAATAGGCGAAGACGGCCGCCATCGCCATGTCGACGCCGGAAACGCCAGACGAAGCGCCCTGCGTCTCAAGGGCCGCCATAATGCTTGACGGAAGGATTACCCTACGCCGCAACGGCAATGATATATCCGCCGCTTGCGAAGGCGTCGCGCTATTCTGCGACAGCGCGATCGGCGCCGGAAGATTTCGGGCGTGGTCCAGCCAAAACAGCCGGTCCGCCTCCTGGGCCTGCGAACCCTCGTATGATTGATATTCTTCGACCACCTCGGCGAAGGAGGCGAAGGGCGAATCCCCGACAGGTTTTCGGCGCCTAAGCGCCGTGTAGACTTCGGCGATCCGCCGCGCGATGGCGGTAAAGCTGAATCCGTCGACCATCAGATGATGGTAGCGCTGATACCAGAACCAACGCGCGCCGTTCGATGTTTCGCCGACGCGAATCAGCGCGTGGCGATAAAGCGGCCGATCGCCGTCAAGCGGCAGGAACGCCGCGAGATCGGCGCGCATAAAAACGAGCGCGGCGGCTTCCGGATCGGGTTCTTTGCTGACGTCAACGACATCCGCTTCAAGCAAATCGGCGGCGTTACGGCGCAGCGGGAGAATTTGCGACAGTCGTCCTTCGTTTTCAACAAACCGCGCGTGAACCGTATCCGCTTCGGAGAGGCCGATGCGAATGGCCTGGCGCAAAAGCTCGACGTCGATCGCGCCGTTCAGCTCGACATATTGCGCGACGATGAACGCGTTTCGCGTCGCCGACAGCTGGTCGCCCATCCAGATGCCGGGCTGCGCCGCAATGAGCGGGAGCTCGAGCTCGGTCGGCGAGGAAGGCCGCAAAGGCGGAGCAAGAAGCACTGTTTCTGCCCTTCGAAGGAAATGCCGTCCGGCGACGATCGCCGATCAGCGCGGCTGAGAAGCGTCTCGGAGCGACTTCGGACGCATGTCGGTCCAATGTTCATCGACAAATTTGAGGCAGGCGCCGCGGTCGCTCGGACCGAACAATTGTCGCCAGCCCGCCGGCTCCGGCGCGAATGTCGGCCAGAGACTGTGCTGCCCTTGGGAATTGACCAGAACGAGAAACGTAAGGCTCTCGTCGTCGAATGGATTTGGCTGAGCGTCATTCATGAATCCACTCCATCGCGTTTGAATCCCTCGACGCCGAAAGGTCCGGCCGAGAGGCCGTCGCGCCGGCGGACGCCGCGCGACGATCGGCGAGTAGAAGAGCCAGTCCGTCGAGCAATCCGCCGCGCCAGCAGAGCGGATCGTGACCGCCCGAGTAAACGCGGCAGCACGCGTCATGCCCAGCGCTGATGAGCGCCTGATGGATGCGATCGCTTTCTGGCCGAATGATTTTTTCAAAGCTTCCGGCCTCGAGGAAAACGCGAAGATGAGACGGCCCGCGCTTGCTATTCTCGATCATGGCGGCGAAAGCGTCTGGCCCGCCGCCTCGAATATCGGGCGTCTGAGGCAATTCCTCTTGCGCCTGGGCGCCTCGCCACCAGAACGAACCAGACTGCGCGAGCACGCAACCAAAATGCTCGGGCGCGCGCAGTCCGGCGAAAAGCGCCGCCAGTCCGCCGAGGCTCTGTCCCGCGATAACGGTCTTGCGCGAATTGGCGGCGCATGGCGCGACGCGCGACGCTAGCGGCAGCAACTCCTGCTGAAGCGCTTCGAGAAACGCCTCGTCACAGGCGAGTTCGCGCGTCCGGGTGCTTTTGTCGAGCGAGTCGATGAGCAGATAGATGCTCGGCGGCAGCAAAGCGGCCTGCGTGTCATGATCCAGAGCCGAGAAGACAGGCATGGCCTCGGCCCAATATTGTCCGTCGAGAAGCACGACGAGCGGAAGTTCTCGATCTTGGACGGCGCCGGCTTGGTAGATCCACACGCGGCGGGCGTTGCGCAGCCGCGCGCTGTGCCATGAGATTTGCCGCAAACGGCTTTGATCCGGGGCGATGCGGTTCTTCCGGTCGGCGTCTCGCCACGCCGCTTGGAAGGGCGCCTGGGGGAGATGAGCCGCTGAAAATTTCTGTCCGCGCAATCCGACATGACAAACGCCTGGATTGAGCGGATCGGCCTGCGCGCGCATCAACGCCGCACGCCACCAGTCCCTCATCGCGCCATCGCCGCCGCCGCCGCGGGAACTCGGCGGAAGGTGCTTGTCGTCGACAGGAATGAAGCTATAGCTCCCGCGCCAGTCGGCTTCGACCTCGAACGACCAGCGCCAGACGTCCGTTCCTGCGATTCGCTCCAGAGAGACAGGAGGGCTGACATGATGATCCGTGACCGAGCAGATATCGACATAAACGCGTCGCGTTGTCGATCTCGTCGCGTCGCCTTCAGGGTCGCGCCACAGGAACGAGACGCGCGCGCGATTTCCTCCTATCGCTGAAACAACCGGACAGCCTTCGACGGCGACTCGGCGCCACCAGCGGTCGGAGCCCACGTCTTCGCCGAAACGCGTTTTCAGCCAATGCTCGCATGGCGCCGCGAGCGCCCCGCCTCCCGCTTTTGATCGATGAGACGCGGCCCAGACGCTGTCGGGCGGTCCATGCTCCACGCGATGCGCAGCGGCCCTCGCCATCCAGACGAAGGACAAAGCGAAGCTAAGCGAGACGAAATCGACGCCCAGCGCCGCCATGCTCGCCGAGGCGCGCATCCCGAGCGCAGGGAAGCTCCAACCTGCCAGCGTGGTGAGGGGAATTGCCGCCGTCGCCAATGCCGCGAGCCAGAGAAGCTCGACGCTCGCTGCGGCTGCGCCCCTGAAGAACGACCAGACGACGCAAGCAACGAACGCCGAGTAATAAACGCCGTTGTGCCAAACATCGATGTTCGCGACGCGGCCGTCGAGCCATTTCGCCGCAACGATCGTCATCGAGATCGCACATATTGCGCCGAGGCAGACGCCGATCGTGGCCGCGGACATCAGACGCGTCGATCGCTTCTGAACGACGGGCCCGCCATTTCGGCGCTCGGTTCGCCGGCGCGATTCGATCCAGAGCAGATTGCCGGAGTAGAAGAGGAAGGCGCCCGCAATGCCGAGAAGAAAGTAGCAGATGCGCACCACATCGCCGCCGAAGCTGGCGAAATGCAGGGCGAAAAACGTCGCGACGACGCCGGTCCACGTTCCGGCGCTGCCGGGAAAATAGTCGGTGTTGGCGATCTCGCCGGTGACCGGGCTGACGACGGCGAATCCCTTGCCTCTCGTCATATAGCGCGCGTCATGTCCCCAAATCTGAACCGATGCGCCACGAGACCCGGCGTTGCGGTAGCGCATCTCGACGGGGACGAAACTTGGCGACGCCGCTTTCACCCGGTCCAGCAGCGCATTGACGGGCAGCATCGGCGCAGGCCGTTCGTCCTTCTTGATCGCGGTGAAAGGATTGCTCGCGGTCATCATCGTCTTCAGACCGCCGTCATAGACCACATAGTCGAGCGCGTCGTAGAGCTGGTCGTGCAGGCAGAAGACGACGGCCGTCAGCGCGATGACGATGTGAAACGGCAGGCTGACGACGCCAACCACATTATGCGCGTCGAGCCACATGCGCTTAAGGTTCGGACCGATGCGGAGCGCGAAGAAATCCTTCACGAGCGACGGCAGAACGATGATCAATCCAGAGACGAGCGCGACGGCATAGACGGCGCTCACGACGCCCATGACGGTTTCGCCAATGTCATTGGCGCCGGGAATGCCGGCGGTGCGATGAATATTGTCGATGAAATCGGCGAGACTCGAGCGATTGGACTGCGCGAGGCGCAGGTCGCCTTGGCCGGAGAGATCCGCAGACCAGGCCGCCTTGTCATCCTTGCCCTTACGCCATGTGAGACGCGCCCAGATATCTTCCGTCTGCCCCAAGTGGAGCGTGAAATCCTTGGCTGCGTCAGGGCGCGCGGCAAGCGTGCGCGCGATCAATTCATCCGCTTGCGCGAGCGCGGTGAGACCAATCGGGGCCGGCGATGAAACCCATCGCGCGAGCGGCTCCGCGAACACCGTGATGGCGCCGGCGTAAAAGGCGATGAACAGAAACATCCCGGCGGTGATGCCGGTCCAGGTATGAACGGTCTTATAGAGCCGAACAACGTCGCTGCGCATCGTGCGTTGTCCCGATTAACGAAAGAAATGTCGACAGGCGAATAGACCGGCATAGGCGATGAGATTCGCGCCGCCCAGCCAGAGCCAGGCGCGCATGCCGCTATAAAAAAGAAAGCAAAGGCTCAGCGTCGTCAGCCAGATCGGCGCGATCAGCCACATCACGAGCTGAAATTTGTTTGGAGCGGCCAATCCCCCCGGCGCCAGCCAGGCAAACAGCCCGGCAAGCGCGACTGCGAGCGTGAAGCCGAGAATGGCGCCGGCCGACGTCTTGCTGAACCAGTCGCGTCTGATCTGACTCATGGCGCGTTTCCGATAATGGTTCGCAGCGCCCCCAGACACGGAAAAACGATCAAGAGAAGCATGGTCAGGACGAGCGTCGCGAAAATCGCGGTCGAGAGTTGAACCGTCTCACGCCACAGGACGACACCGAGAAGCAGCAGCGCTACGCCAATGACGCGGCTCGTCCATGCGGGCAAGCGCCGCGACAGCCATCGCTGGTTTGGCGCGCCGAGATAGAGGCTGGCGGCGCCCGAGGCGATCGCGACACAGGCCATAAATTGAAAGGCTGCGGGCGAGAGGTTCATCGTCCGCTCCCTATTTCTTAGAAGCTGACGGTCGCCGACAGTAGGACGGTGCGCGGCGCATCGAGCGTGGCGAAGCCGTCGTTGAAGGCGCCCGACCAGTAGCTGTGATTGAACAAATTGTTCACATTCGCCCGCAGCGTCATGTCCGCGCCGTAGATCTTCGTGGCGTAGCGCGCACCGATGTCGAAACGCGTCCATTCAGGAATCCGGTACCAGTTCAGCGAGTCGACATAGAGCGCGCTCGTATAGATGACGCGGCCTTCCGCGGTCACCCCCACGAGGTAGGGAAGATCCCACTCGCCATAGAGGTTCGCCTGCCATCTCGGAATGCCGAAGGCGTTCTTTCCGGTCGTTCGACCGTCAGCGCTCTCAGTGATGACGCCGATCATGTAGGAGACGCCGCCGAGCACGCGGAAGCCTTCGATAGGCTCGCCAAAGACGTTCCACTCGATGCCCTGGTTGCGTTGCCGGACAGGCCTGTAGGTTATGCGGCCCGCCGTGGTCACGGTCGCGAGAGTCGGTTGCGTGATCTCATAGAAGGCCAGCGTATTCGCGAGAACGCCCAGATCGAGCTTCGCCCCGGTCTCAATCTGCTTGGAGACGAAAGGCGGATACGACTCATTGAAATTGGTCGCCTGCGGGTTGGTGACGCGCAGGCCCTGGGTGAGCCCTTCGATGTAGTTGGCGTAAAGCGACAGGCGCTTGTCGAACGGCTTGACGATCAGGGCAAAGGCCGGCGAGAGACGATGGCTGTCATAGGCGTTCGTCTCGATGCCCGTATTTGCCTGAAACGTCTTGGTCATCACCCGCTGGCTGCGCAGGCCGCCGATGAGCTGGACGCGTTCGTCGAAGGCCGAGACGGTGTCGGCGAAGGCGAGGCTCGCCAGATAGGTTTCTGCGGTCTTCCTCGGATCGGTCGCGAAATAGGGTTGGCCGAGACGGAACGGCGTGTTGGGAATGACCGGCGGCGGCGGCGCCTGAGGCGGCACGACGGGAAAATAAATGTTGGAGCTGTAAGGCGAGATAAATCCGAATTCGGAGCTTTGGCTTAATTTCAGCGCCGAGGCGCTCAGCACGAATTGGTGGCGCAGCGGTCCAGTGTCCACCTGGCCGCGAACGCCGCCCTGCGTCGACAGCGAATTGGTGTAGCCGCGCAGATTGACGATTCGGGCTCCAGAGTAGTTGCCGAGCAGGTTTACGCCTGTCGCCTGAGTGCCGTTGGTAAAGCCGAAGTTTCGGCTGTCCAAGAAGCCGATGCCCGCAAAAACGGTGACGTTCTCGGCGACGTCCAACTCGGCGCGCGCTTCGATGGCCTTGTTCTCGAACCGGGCGTTCGTGCCGATAAACAGATTTTTGGTTGCGCTGGGCGCCGCCGCCACGCCAATTCCAGTAAAGCTCGCGAAGAACGCGCTGCCGTTCTTGAAGAGCTCCTGGCTATGATAGGCGTCGATCGACAGCCTTATGCGCTCTTCACGGAAATCGAGCGCCACCGCGTTCAGGCCGCGCACTTTCCATTGTTCGTCGAGCGCGGTCTCGCCGCTGCGGTAAACGCCATTGTAGCGAAAGCCGAACTGATTATGGTCGCCGCCGCGTCGCCCAACGTCGATATGCGTGCCGAACTGAGAACTCGACGTGAAATCGGTGCTGACGCTGGTGATCGGCGTATCGCCGGCATGTTTGGTGACGAGATTGATCGAACCGCCGACCGCGCCGAAGGGCGCCATTCCGTTGAGCAGCGCGCCCGGGCCCTTGAGCACTTCGACCCGCTCGAGGAACTCTGTCGGCACATGGCCGTCGGGCGCGAGACCGTACATGCCGTTGAGCGCGAGTTCGCTGCCGAGCACCGGAAATCCGCGAATTCTGAAATTCTCGCGAATATGCCCGGCCGACGTGCTCATGCGAACCGACGGGTCGTTCTCCAGCACCTGCTGAAGCGTGCGCGCCTGCTGGTTCTCGATCAGCGCCGACGTGTAGCTCGTCACATTGAACGGCGTATCCATGAAATCGCGGTTGCCGAGCATGCCCAGTCGCGCGCCGCGCGCGATCTCGCCGCCGGCATAGGCGGGGGGCAGATTGCCGATCTCTCCCGTTGACGGAGACGGCGCGACAGTCGGCCCGGAGGGCGCCGTCGGACCGGCCAGCAGGGGTTGGGCGGCGGTCGTCGCGCGATGCGGCGTCGAAGCCGCATGCGGTCGCGGACCGCTCGGGTGAACGCTGCTTGCGCGCGCGTTTGAGACGACCGGACGCGGCGTTTGCTGCCGCACTTTCGTTTGCGGTTTTTCCCGAGGCGCGTCGACGGTCACTGGCGGCAGCGTTTGTGAAGCGCTCTGCGCCGCTGCCGACGCGATTTCGAGACCGACCATGATCGGCGCGCCGAGACCGCAAACAAGCAGGGATGTTTTCCCGATAGGCCGGACGGCGAGGCAGGAAAATCTGGAATGCTTCTTAGTCATTCTTCCGCCTTTACTATTGTGCAGCGCGAATGCCCTCCGAAATAGCTCACCTGTTCTTTTCAAGTCAATGCATCGCATCTGTTTTCAGAAATTTTTCAAGTACTATGTGGTACTTTTGCCATCTATTACTTGTATTTATTCTCATTCCAAAAAAGAGTGTGGGCATTGTTGACAAAAGCATAAACAAAACGGCCCGCGCTTAGCCGCCGACGCGTTTGCGAAGCTGACGAAATCCCGATCGCCGAGCGTCGTGTGGTCAAAGTGGACAAAGCGCGTTCAATAACCCACGGCGGCGCGGGAGGTGCGACGTGCGCACGCCGCCCGAACGACGTCCTCATGCGGCGCCGGCTTCGACGGACATGAAGCGAGCGGCGCGAACGCGCGGGCTTAGTCTTGAATATCAGGCGCGATGCTCAAGGGCGCCCGCCCCAATCTTCAGATGACGCTCAGCCGCTCGGCGACAGTTCGCTGTGCGAATATCCATTGGTAAAAGGCCGACATGCCGGCGCCGTCACGCGCGGAGACCTCTATAATCTCGGCATCCGGATTGACGCGGCGAACATTCTCTCGCGCCCGCTCCATAGAGAAATCGAGATGCGGCAAAAGGTCGATCTTGTTGAAGATGACGAGCTTGGCGGCGCCGAACATATGTGGATATTTGAGCGGCTTATCTTCGCCCTCGGTGGTTGAAAAAATCACCGCCTTGGCGTGCTCGCCAAGGTCGAACAGAGCCGGACACACGAGATTGCCGACGTTCTCGATGAACACCAGCGAGCCGACGCTCGGCTTGAGTTCGGCGAGCGCGCGCGCGATCATTTCCGCATCGAGATGGCACCCGGTTCCGGTATTGACTTGCACGACCGGCGCGCCCGCGGCGCGAATGCGCTCGCCGTCGTTCGACGTCGCCTGATCGCCCTCGATGACGAACAGCGGCAGTTCGCCAGACAGGTCCGATATGGCGCGTTCGAGCAGCGTCGTCTTCCCGGCCCCGGGCGAGCTAACGAGATTGAGCGCCAGGATTTCGCGACCCGCGAGCCAGGCGCGACATTTGGCGGCGATCGCCTCGTTCTTGGCGAGAATGCGCGCTTCCATCTCCACCCGACGATGCGCATGCTCGTGCACATGATCATGATGGCTGCCGTCGTGAGGATGCGCGTGATCGTGCTCATGCGCATGCGCATGATTGCGTCCATGCGCATGATGATGCTCATCGCCATGGACGTGATAATGTCCATCATGAAAATGACCGAGGCCATCCCCCTCGCCAACGCCATGCGAATGATCGGCGCCATGCGGCGGCGGCGCGATTTCCGCGCTCGCGCCGGTCTGCAGATTGGTCATTGTGGTTCCCTGCCCCTGGCAGCCGCAGCTCGCGCACATTACGCAGCCTCCTCGATTTCGATGCTCTTGACGTTCAGCTCTTCGCCGCGCAGGCGCTTAAAGTGAAGAGAGCCGCAGGGGCACGCCGAAAGCATGTCGGGCGTGGAAAATTCCGCGCCGCAGATATCGCAGCGCGCCTCGGCTTCGACTTCGCGGATGTCCAGGACCGCGCCTTCGACCGGCGTGCCGCGCGCGACTTCGGGAAAGCAGAAGGCGATCGCCTCCGGCTCGACGCCCGACAATTTGCCGATTTCGATCGTCACGCGGCGGACGACGCCGCCCTCGGCGGCCTGCGACGCCAGTTCGACGATGCTGCAAACGATCGAGAGTTCGTGCACGTCGGCTCCTTTAGCAGATGCGCGGCAATTGCTCGCCGACCAGCATGTCGACGATTCGGCGACCGCCAAAGATCGTGCGCATGGCGACGCGACCCGGCTCGCCAGCTAAGACACGGCCGATGACGGCGGCTTGCCGTCCGAGCGGATGCGCCCGCATCGCGTCGACTGCCGCCGCGGCTTCGTCGGGCGGCGCAATCGCGACGATCTTGCCTTCATTGGCGAGATAAAGCGGATCGAGACCAAGAATTTCGCAAAAGCCGCGCACTTCGTCTCGAAGCGGCGTCGCCGCCTCATCGATGTCGATGGCGACCTGAGACGCTTCGGCGATTTCATTGAGCACGGTCGCGATCCCGCCCCGCGTCGGATCGCGCATGAAGCGCGTGTTCGGCGCCGCTTCGAGCAGGCGCGCAATGAGATCCTGCAGCGGCGCGCAGTCGCTTTCGATCGGGGAGCGCAACGCCATATCGCCGCGGGCGCCAAGAATTGCCGCACCGTGATCGCCGAGAAGTCCGTTGACGAACACTGCGTCGCCCGGTCGCGCGCGATGTGCGCCAAGCTCGACGCCCGCCGCGACGACGCCGACGCCGGTCGTGGTGATGAACATTTGATCGCATGCGCCCTTATTGACGACCTTGGTGTCGCCGGTGACGATCTTGACGCCGGCCTCTTTCGCTGTCGCCGCCATGGAGCCGGCGATGCGCCGCAGAAGATCGATCGAGACGCCCTCTTCGACGATGACGGCGCAAGAGAGATAGAGCGGCAGCGCGCCGCCGACGGCGAGGTCGTTGACGGTGCCGCAGACCGCGAGCTTTCCAATGTCGCCGCCGGGGAAGATCAGCGGATCGACGACGAAGGAATCGGTGGTGAAGGCCAGCCGGTCGCCATATTGCGCAAGGTCCAGGAGATCGATGCGCGCAGAATCGTCGAGCGCGGCCAGTAACGGATTGTCGAAGGCCCCGACAAAGACATCGTCGATCAGATCCTTCATCGCCTTGCCGCCGCCGCCATGGGCGAGCGTAACCGTCGGCACATGCACCGTTCCGCGCGAACGCCGTGGCGGAAAGGAGATCATGTTCATGCGGCGCTCGCCTCCGCTTCGTCGCGGCCGCGCTTCACGCCGCCATATTGATAATAGGCGGCGCAGGCGCCTTCGGACGACACCATCAGCGCGCCGAGCGGCGTCTCGGGCGTGCAGGCCCGGCCGAAAACCTTGCATTGCCAAGGCTTGATGACGCCCTTGAGGACCTCGCCGCACTGACAGGATTTGGGGTCGGCTATTCTTGCATTGGGCACTTCGAATTTGCGCTCGGCGTCGAAGCGCGCATAGGCGTCGCGTATCTTCACGCCCGAGTGATCGATGGAGCCGAGCCCCCGCCACTCGAAAAATTCGCGCAGTTCATAGACCTGCGCGACCGCCTTCAACGCGACGGCGTTGCCCCCCGCCGGCGCGACGCGCGTATATTGATTTTCGATCTCGCAACGACCCTCGTCGATTTGTTTGAGCAGCATCCAGATCGACTGGAGAATGTCGAGCGGCTCGAAGCCGGCGACGACCATCGGCTTCCTGTAATAGCGCGCGATGAATTCATAGGGCGCGTCGCCGATCACCATCGAGACGTGGCCCGGTCCGAGGAATCCGTCGAGGCGCAAGTCGGGACTGTCGAGGATCGCCTTGATCGTCGGAACAATGGTGATGTGATTGCAGAAGATCGAAAAATTCTCGATCCCTTCGCGTTCCGCCTGCAGCACGGTCAGCGCGGTCGAGGGCATGGTCGTCTCGAAGCCGATGCCGAAGAACGCCACCTCGCGCGTAGGGTTTTGACGCGCGAGCGCCAGCGCGTCCATGGGCGAATAGACCATGCGGACGTCGCAGCCGTCGGCCTTCGCCTGCAATAGGCTCTTGCGCGAGCCCGGCACGCGC
The DNA here is from genome assembly GCA_051061375.1 of Methylocystis sp. Lineage (GTDB taxonomy): Bacteria > Pseudomonadota > Alphaproteobacteria > Rhizobiales > Beijerinckiaceae > Methylocystis. Next base: position 115,742 of record JBPFDW010000033.1, read on the forward strand.
ATGGCGTCGCCGAAGGTGGCGAAGATGACCTCCGGACGCTCGGCGATGGCGACGCAATCGTCGACGCGTCCCATCGGCAATACGCAAACCGGGCAGCCGGGTCCATGCACCAGTTCGATCGATTTCGGCAACATGCCTTCGACGCCGTAGCGGAAGATCGAATGCGTATGTCCGCCGCAGACTTCCATGATCTGCAGCGGCCGTGTCTCATCGCGCTTCATCCGAGCGAGCAACTGCTCGATCGCTTTGATCAGAACGTCGGCCTTCGCCCGATCGCGAAATTCGTCGACGAATTTCATGCCGCGACGTCCCTGCTTGTGGCCGAACCCCGATCGTCCGCGAGCAGCGTGTGAACGAGGTCCCAAAGAATGTGATAGGCGGCGACGTGACATTCCTGAATGCGATGGACCGATGTCGTCGGCACGACGAGGCAATGATCGCAAACCTTCGCCATACTGCCGCCATCGCCGCCGGAAAGGCCAATAATCGTCAGACCCATCTCCTTCGCCTTGGCGAAGGCGGCGACCAGATTTTCCGAATTGCCGCTGGTGGAGAGGCCGACAAGTCCGTCGCCCGCCCGGGCGTGAGCGATCAGCTGTCGCACGAAGACATGCTCGAAGCCCACATCATTGGCGACCGCGGAGGTCATCGCGATGTCGGCGGTCAGATTTATCGCCGCAAGCGCCGGCCGCCCTGCGGTGATCGGATGCAGAAACTCGACGGCGACGTGGGCGGCGTCGCAACTCGAGCCGCCATTGCCCATGGTAAACAACCGGCCGCCGCGGCGATAAACGGCGGCAAGCGCTTTGGCCGCATCGATCAGGACGCCGGCCTGCTCGGCGAAGAAGCGGGCATTCGTCTCGCGCGACTCGCGCGCCTTCGCTTCGAGCGAATGAAGCAGACCTGCGTCGAGCGCGGCGGCGTCCTGCTCCTTGCCGTGAAGGAACGGGTATAGCGTCTCCAATGCGCTCTTGCCGGTCATAACTCTCGTTCCTCCGCCGCCAAGGCGTCGGACGGCCTTTGCATGTTGTCGAGCTCGGCTTGAAGCTCGCCTAGCTCACGCAGCAGCCTCAGAGTCTCGGCGGCCTCCGCCTCGTTGATCCGGCTCATTGCAAAGCCGACATGGACGAGAACCCAATCGCCGACGCAGGACTCGATGGGATGCGACTCATCGACGACGCAGCTGATGTTGATCTGTCGACGCACCCCGCTCACGTCGACGGTCGCGACGAGATTATCGGCATCGTCTATGCTGACGATGCAGCCGGGAACGCCAAGACACATGTTTGATCCTCTCCATCTCGAGTCACGTCGATTCTCATCAGACGCGCAGCGCCGATCGCGGCCTGACCCAGCGAGAGCCCGCCGTCATTGGCGGGCGCATCGGCGTGGGTCAGCGCCTCAATGCCCGCTGCGCACAGCCTCTCCTGGACGCTTTCGAACAGAAGGCGATTTTGAAAGCAGCCGCCCGACAGCGCCACTGTTTCAAAACGTCGCATAGCGGCCAGCCGAACGGCCACTTTCGCGATCGACTCAGCAAGGCCTAGGTGAAAACGGCGCGCGACGATCGGCGCGGCGACGCCCTGCCGCAAATCGTCCCTGATCGCGTTCCACACGGGCGCGGGATCGATCTCGATCGGCTCCGACTGCGAAATTCCGAACTCATAGAAGGGCCGCTCGTTCGGCGCTGCGCTTGCGAGAGCTTCGAGCCGCGCCGCGGCCTCGCCTTCATAGGCCTGACGATCGGCGCAGACGCCAAGCGCCGCGGCGACCGCGTCGAACAGTCGTCCGCATGACGAAGCCAAGGGCGAATTGACGCCCTGCGCGATCATCTTGTCGATCATCGCCAGCGGTTTGCCGTCGAACGCCCTCCAATCGCCCGCAATATTTCCCGGGTTGAGTTCGCCTGCCGCCCTGAGATGCGCATAAAGATTGCGCCAGGGTTCGCGAATCGCCTGTGCGCCGCCGGGCATGGCGACCGGCTTCAGTCGCGCCAGCCGCTCGTAACCAAGATAGTCGGCCAGCAGGAATTCGCCGCCCCACATGGCGCCGTCGTCGCCAAAGCCCAATCCGTCGAGCACGATTCCGAGCGCCGGCGGCGCGTCGAGCGGCCGGCCATTCTCGGCAAGACAGGCGGCGACATGCGCGTGATGGTGCTGAACTTCGATCAGCGACAGACCGCGCCCTTCGGCCTCGGCCCGGCCCAGTTTCGACGAAAGATAATCCGGATGCCGATCGATGACGATCGCCGACGGCGCGTGATCGAACAGCTTCTCATAGAGGCGCAGATTGTTTCGATAGTCGTCGAAAGTCGCCGCGTTTTCGAGATCGCCCTGATGTTGCGACAGGATCGCCGCGCCGTCCTTGACCAGGCAGAAGGTCGCCTTGAGCTCGCCGCCCATCGCCAGCAGATCGGGCGCATGTTCGAAGCCGTTCGGCAGAAGCAACGGCGCGGGCGCATAGCCGCGGGCGCGGCGAAGAAGCCGCGAACGCCCCCCCATGATCCTCGCCACCGAATCGTCGACGCGATTGGCGATGGCGCGGTCATGCGTCAAGGCCAATGACGCGACATCGGCAAGCCGCCGTCGAGCCTCGGCGTCGTCGATCACGGCGGGCTCGTCGGAAATATTGCCGCTCGTCATCACCAGCGGAAGATCGAACCGGTCCATCAACAAAAGATGCAACGGCGTCGTCGGCAGCATGAAGCCGAGCGTGTCGAGTCCGGGCGCGATCGCTTCCGGCAGGCGCTGCGGACCTGTGGCGCGCAGCAGCACGATCGGCGCCTCGACGCAGGTCAGCGCGCGTTCCTCGATCTCGCCGACCGCGCAGTAGCGCCGTATGACCGCAAGATCGCGCGCCATCAGCGCGAAGGGCTTAGCGTCACGCCGCTTCAGCCGTCGCAGGCGCGCGACCGCCTCGGGATTGGACGCGTCGCACGCCAGATGATAGCCGCCGAGCCCTTTGACGGCGACGATGTCGCCGCGCGCCAGAAACCGGGCCGCGAACTCGACAGCATCGGCGCAGATGTCATCAGGCGCCTCCGCCGGGCCGAAGGAGACCAGCGACGCGGTCGGTCCACATGCGGGACAGGCGATGGCTTCGGCGTGAAAGCGGCGATCCGCCGGATTGCGATATTCCGCCTCGCATGCTTCACACCGGATGAAAGGCGCCATCGTCGTCGTCGCGCGGTCATAGGGAATGCCGGTCACGATGCTGAGGCGCGGTCCGCAATGCGTGCAATTGGCAAAAGCATAGCGGTAACGGCGCTCGCCAGGATTTCGCAGCTCCGCCGCGCAGGCGCAGCAGATCGCGGCGTCCGGCGCGACTTGCGTGCGGATCGGACCACCGAAGCTTTCAGCGATGCGGAAATCCTGCGGCAGTCGACCGACGTAGCGTCGTCGCTCGATGCCGTCGATACGGGCGAGAGGCGGCGGGTCTCGCGCGATTTGTCGAAGCAGCGCTTCGGTTCGCGCTTGATCGCCGCTGACGCGGATCAACACGCCCTCGCCGTCATTGAGAACTTCGCCGGCAAGCCCGAGTTGACGCGCGATCCTAAAGACCGTCGGCCGAAAGCCGACGCCCTGCACCCGACCGCGCACGCGAAATTCGAGCGCTTGCGACTGGTTCGTCTCGATTGTCATCGCTTCGGTCAATTTCACATGTTGCTGATCTTGAAATAGCGATAGAGATCCTTCGCATTCATGATCAGCAAGCCGAGGATGATTATCCCGAAAGCGATTCCTGTAATCTCCCATCCGCTCATGACGCTGCTCCTCTTCAGTCGATGTCAAGCGCGCGGCGCAGGTTGCGCCGCCATCATCGCATCGATCAGCTCTTCCACCGTCTCCGCCGCGAGGCCGACCGCCGCCGCGACAGGCGCGCTCAGTCCCATGACGCCTTCCTCGCCGCCGAGCGCCAAAGGCTCGCAGGCGACGAGAAGGACGCGCTGACAGCTTCCGCCAAGCGCCGACGCCAGACGGAGGACTTTCGCCGGATCGAGGTCATGCGGCGATAACGCCATGTGGTCCGGCGAAGGATCGTCCATATCGACTCTATCCGGCTCGACAATCGAGACGGCGCCCGGCGCTTCCCCGCGTTGCGCCGCATCGACGAGAATAACCGCGTCATAGTCGTCCATCAGCGCATAAGTGAGATCAATGCCGCGAATGCCGAAATCGATCACCCGCACCCCATTCGGCAGCTTGATCTGCGCGAGCCTGCGCGCCACCTCGACGCCGAAGGCGTCATCGCCATTGAAGATGTTGCCCACGCAGGCGACGAGGATCGACCTCATGACGCGTCCCCCGCGGCGATCGGTTCGATCTCCTCCTGACTGAAGAAGAAGCGATGTCCCGGAAAACCCGCCGCCCCGAGATCGCGGCCCGGATCGTCGAGCAAAGTCACGGCGACGTGAATGCGGTCTTCGAAATCGCGTTCGATCGCCTCGACGACAGCCAGCTTGTCTCTCAGCGCGATATCCATGATGTCGCCGCCCGACTTCGGACGCAGCCGAACGCGCGCGCCAACGCGTAGCGCGCCGCCGCCGCCGATGAGCGAAACCAGGCGAGGCTTCTCGCCTCCGTCGATCGCCGGCGGCGGAGCCCGACTGATCTGCGACGAGCCGTCGCGCATCACGCCATGCAGCCGCGCCATGTCATCCGCGGTCAGCGCATGGGTGCGCTCCAGCAGCGCCCGCGCGCGCGCGTCGACAGCGGCCATTTCGCGCTTCTCGGCGTCGGTGAGGGCGAGAATGCGCAGCGTCAGGATTTCATCGATCTCGGCGCCGTCGAAGAGATCGCCGGGACTTTCCGGCGCGATTGCGGGATGATCATAGAGGATGATCGGCGAAGCAAGCATGGCGCGATCGTCCTCTCCTCCGACCAGCACCGGGAAAGCGCCGACATTTTCGCATTGCGCCGCCGCCTCGCGGAAGTCGTCGGGAGGATCGAGCAGCGAAATGAATGCGCCGTCTTGGACGGTGAGGATCGCATGCGTCGATGCGAAGGCGCGAAGCTGCGCCGCGGCGCGTTCGCTCCGATCAGCGTCGGCAAGCGGCGTGACGTTTGCGATCCGCAGCGTCAACTTCCATAAATCGGGCGCGAGCCTCTGCGCCATTGCTTCAATGGCGCCCGCGATCCCATGCGATGTGCGAACAAACGCGGCGACGATTTTTCCGTCTCGGTCGCGAACCGCCTCGAAACTGCAAGCCGGCTCGAAGCGAAACGGCGTTGCGAGGACGGCGCTCTGAATATCCGCAGGCCGCAGCGGGCCCAAGTCGACCTCTCGCTCAAGCGCCTCCTCCCAAGCCAGCAGCTCCCGTCCGTCAACGTCAAGACTCGGAACGCGCGTCAGCGCCGGTTCGATCTCCTTCGGAAGTTCATACGCCGGCGTCGCCAGCCGGCCGATCTCACGCTTGACGACCTGAAGGAAGCGGAAATGCGCCTCAAAGGCCGCATTCTCCCCGCCGCGCAGCAAAACCTGCGTCTGCATAAACGAGGCGTCGCCCTGTTGATCGAAGGACGTCGGGAACACCCCGCCGAAGGTCCAGCGCTGGCGATTTTTGATCGACGAGGGCCGATAGGGATAGAGGATGTAGCCCTCGTAAAGAACGGCGTCGGCGATCGCCTTGATCGAGTCGAGCTTCATGTCGCCTCCGCCGCGCGCGCTTCCAGCAACGCCCGCAGGGCGCGCTCGAAGGTCGGCAGTCCCAGCCGGCGCCGATAGCTGTCCAGCGCCTCGAACGCCTCACGATTCAGGCAAAGCCAAGCGCTTTGCGGGTAATAATGATCCATCATGGCGCGCCACGTTGCGACAGGCAGTCGATAGGCGCATGCCTTGCTCCAGGGAATCTGCTCGATCTGCAACCTGCCCGCGCGGTCGCGATAAAAGATCGAACCGCTGAACAGAAAGTTGAGCGGAACCTCGCCCTGTTCGAGCCCATGGAAATATTTGGTCGCCGCAATGTTGAAATCATAGCTGCATGTCACGGGAAGTTCGACCTTGCGCTCGAGATCGACCGACGCGACGGAAACGCTTGCATGAGTCCAAAGGAAGCTGCGCAGCGTCTCCCCCCAGCGCGACGGCTGCCCGAAGAGATCGGAAAGTCTTTCGCGCTCCTCGACGTCATAGCGCCGCCGAACGGGATCAATCCGAATTTGACAATTCAGCATCACATTCAGGACAGGCAACTCGGGCGTCCGGTTCACGACATGCAGCGCGAAAAGCAGCAGCGGCGCCGCCGAATATTTTTCGACTTCGACGTTCTCGATGCGAAAGTCGAGATCAACCATGGATGGCGTCCTCGAGTCCGACGCCGTCGCGCAGCTTCCGAAAATAGGTTCGAACGGCCTCCCAGACCTCCGCGCCGCCTGAAAGGCCGCGCCAACGCCTGCGGATCAGTCCGACGAGCGCATAGCAATGATCGATTGATACGAGGTAATATGCCCGCTCGCCGTTCATTCGATTGATCAGCAACGCTTCGACATCCGGATGCAGGTCGTCGAGCGCCGGATTGGCCTCAACCAGTCGCGACCACAAGTCGGCGGCAAACAGAGATTCGGTCGCGCCGGCCGGACCCGGATAGATGGCGACCGGCCCGCGCGCCGGCGTGCTGCGGAAAACGAAGACGAGATCGATTGGAATGCGAAAGCCTTGCCATTCGGCGTCGCTGAGTTCGAAGTCGCGCAGCACATGCGCGCGCGCCTCTATGGCGGCGTAGCGGTCGCCGGCGCTCAATAGCAGCGCGCATTGGGGACAGGCGCAAAAGAACTGTCGAGTCGCGCGCTCGATCAGATGCGCGTGGCGCGCATTGATGAGCTTCGCGCAGAAGTCGCAATGTTCCCCTTCCGCCGCGGCGAGGAACCGCCGAAGCCGAGAAGCCCAATTCCCCGACCCTATCCTTTCCATGCCTTGCGCCTCTCTCCTAAGCGGCGGTTGCGGCGCGACTTTCGGTCATATCCATTTCGATCAAGATATCTTCGAGATCGGGCGCGGCGTCGGTGAGCGCATTTTCGATCTCGAGCCGCAAACGCTCCGCGGGCTCGGCGCGGCCATTGCGCTTAAGTTGCACGATCGCGAAGGCTGGTCCCGCGCTGACAAGCTCGACATTGAGCCCGCGCGCGCTCCATTGCGGCCGCATCCGCGCGACGGTCTCCTGCAGACGCTCCTCGGCGCTCTTCGGATGCAGCCCATGAAGAAGCAAGATCGCAGCGATCTCCTTGTCGGCGACCATCCGTTCGATGAGGGCCGGGCCGTCGCGCGCGTCTGCGATCGTTGCGCTGAGCCGCTGAAAGGCGCGGGCGTGCAGATCCAGCAAAAGCGCGAGCAACTCCCGCGCGGCCTCTCGCGCTTTCCCGTCGCTGACGCGCTCAAGCGCGCCCGTCAGCGCATCCAACCGCGCCAAAGCCTGCTCCAGCGTCTCTCCCTCGCGCGTTTCTGCGCTCATGACGATGGCTTTCGGGAAGCGCCGAACATCGGCGAATGTCTGGTCTCGATCGTCCTGCCGCCGCCGACATACATATGGACGCCGCAGGGGAGACAGGGATCGAAACTGCGCACCGCGCGCATGATGTCGATGCCCTTGAAATTATCGGGGCCATTCTCCTCGAAGATCGGCGTGTTCTGAATCGCGTCTTCATAAGGGCCGGGCGTCCCGAAATCGTCCCTTGGCGTCGCGTTCCACGGCGTCGGCGGATAGGGATGATAGTTGGCGATCTTCTTGTCCTTTATGACGAGATGATGGGAGAGCACGCCACGCACCGCCTCATGAAATCCGCAGCCGATCGCCTCGTCTGGAACTTCGAACTCGGTCCATGTCTTGGTGCGGCCGGCCTGCAGTTCCGTAAACGCCTTCTCCAGGAAAAAATACGCCGCGGCGGCGCAATAGGCCTGGAAATAGGTGCGCGCGCGATTCCGTTCGATCGCATTGCTCCACCTTGGAACCTTCCATTCAAAGTCGACTGCTGGCTTGAGCGCTGTCTTCGGCAGATGAATCTTGACGCTGTCGCCGGTCGCTTTGACATAGCCGCCGATGTCGACAAGCCCGGCGAGCGCGGTCGAGAAGAGGCGCGCGAAGGCGCCGCCGCCGGTGTCAAGCGCAAGATGGTCGCCGCTGCTCTTGTCGAGCCAGCGCGGACACATCACCCATGAGTAGTTTTTGTCGAAATCCCGCTTCTGCGGCCTCGGAATGGTCGTCTGATTCCATGGGTGCTTTTGATCGACAGGATTGCCCAGCGGGTCATTCTTCACGAAGGTTTCGCAATCGTCCCAGTCCTCGTAATAGGAATGCCCGCGCAGGATGCGAATCTGCAGATTGATGTCGACGAGGTCGGTCGTCACAAGCTTGCCGTCCACGACGACGCCGGGCGTGACGAACATTTTCCGACCCCAGTCGGTCATGTTCTTATACGTATAGTCGCAATGTTCAGGGTCCTGGAACGCGCCCCAGCATCCAAGCAGAATGCGTCGGCGTCCGACTTCCTCATAACCTGGCAGCGCCTCATAGAAGAAGTCGAACAGGTCATCGTGGAGCGGCACGCATTTCTTCATGAATTCGACGTAGCGCACGAGCCGGGTGAGATATTCAGTGAACAGCTGGTTCGACGGCACGGTGCCGACGCCGCCGGGATAGAGGGTGGAGGGATGCACATGGCGCCCCTCCATCAGGCTGAACATTTCCCGCGTATATCGGCTGACGATCAGCGTCTCGCGGTAGAATTCGCCGGAAAACGGATTGAGCGCGGACATGATGTCGGCGATGGTGCGGTAGCCGTGAGCCTCGGCATGCGGCGCCGGCGTTCTTTGCGCCATGGCCCAAACGCTGGGATTGGTTTCTTTGACCATCTGCTCGCAGAAGTCGACGCCGACCAGATTGTCCTGAAAGATATTGTGGTCGAACATATATTCCGCGGCTTCGCCGAGATTGATGATCCAATCGGCGAGAGGCGGCGGCTTGATTCCATAGGCCATGTTTTGCGCATAGACCGAGCAGGTCGCATGATTGTCGCCGCAAATGCCGCAAATGCGACTGGTGATGAAGTGGGAATCGCGCGGATCCTTGCCCTTCATGAAAATGCTGTAGCCGCGAAAGATCGATGAAGTGCTGTGACATTCGGCGACATGCCGATTGTCGAAATCGATCTTGGTGAAAATTCCGAGGCTGCCGACGATCCTTGTGATCGGATCCCAGTTTTTCTCGACGAGGTTTGGCGAGGCTTTATTCGCGCTCGGGGGCGCCGAACGTCGAGTTGCGAGGTCGACCATAGCCACGATCCCTTAATTAGAGTGGATGAATCTTGCTCGGCTGCTCAGGATCATAGCCGGTGGTGTAGACCGGCTTTCTGTTGCGCCATTTCGGTTCTCTATTGAGCGTGTGATTGGTGATCTTGCGGAGATTGCGGATCAGCACGCCATAGGGCGTCACCAGCGTCGACGAGATGCGACCGCCGGGCGGCTCGTCCATGAACGGCATGAATTTGTCGGGAAAGCCCGGCATCGTGCATCCGATGCAAATGCCGCCGACATTCGGACAGCCGCCGAGTCCGGCGATCCAGCCGCGCTTGGGCACATTGCATTGAACCACCGGTCCCCAGCAGCCGATCTTCACCAGGCATTTTCGAGAACCGTATTCTTCTGCGAAATCGGCCTCCTCGTAATAAGCGGCGCGATCGCAGCCCTCATGGACAGTCGGGCCGAACAGCCAGCGCGGGCGGCCGTGCCCGTCGACCGGAATCATCGGCGCGAGGCCCGCGAGCTGACGCAGCAAATAGAGAAACGTCTCCATGAAATTGTCCGGCTGGACCGGACAGCCCGGCACGTTGACGATCGGCAAGCCGGCTTTGGATTTCCACTCGGCGCCCAGATAGTCCTGAAGTCCCATGCAGCCGGTGGGATTTCCCTTCATCGCATGGATGCCGCCGAATGCGGCGCAGGTGCCGGCGCCGATGACGGCGAGCGCGTTGGGCGCCAGCCTGTCGATCCATTCGGTGGTTTTGATCGGTTGGCCGGTCGCCGTGTCGGTGCCGACCGCAGCCCAAAATCCCTCGCCGCTGAGATTTTCATTTGGAATCGAACCTTCGACCACGAGGACGAAATGTTCGAGTTCGCCGCGGGCGCCCTGATGGAACGGCTTCATAAAATCATCGCCGACCGCGTAGGACAGCACCGCATTATGCAGATGAACCTTCGGCAGGCCGGGGATCGCTCCTAGGAGGACGTCCTCTATGCTCGGCTCGCTCGCCGCGGTGATCGAAACCGAGTCGCCGTCGCAGCCGAGCCCCGCCGTGATCCAGAGAACGTGAAGCTCGTCGATGTTGGACGAAGCTTGTCCATTGCCTTTTGGGAGCGGATTGGAGTCTGGAGCCATCGATCAATCCTTTCACCAAAAGAGGAGTGGCGACTGAACGTAGCGAAGCGGTCCTATTCCCGCCGGCGAATGGAAAATTTAGGCGTTAAGGACGCGCTTGAGGCGGTCGCAATGTGCGGCGACCAAGGGAAAACGCGGGATGATGAGAATTGTTCCTAAGAGCAGACCAAAATGACGATTCAATTTTTTAGGATTTCTCTCACGACCTGCGCATAGGAGATGAGCGCGAACAGAGCGGTTCCGCCGATGATATTGCCAGCGAGCGCCGGCATCATGAATTGTCCGAATAACTGCGCGATCGCCCGTTCGCCGATCGAGATAAGCAGGAAAGCCTCGACGCTGCCGACGACGATATCAGTCAAGCCGCCGATCGCAATTAGATATGTCAACAGACCGACCATATGGAATCGGGCGGTGTCGGCGTTGGGAATCAGCCAGACCATCGCCGCGATGCGGAAGCCGGCGGGAATGCTCTTAAAGAACATTTCCATTGAGTTATTGCTGAGCAACTCGCGGCTGATCTCGAGCGCGCCGTCGCGAAGCTCGGGCGAGAGCGCGGGCGTGAACCTATAGAAGAGCGCCGCGACAAGCGCGCCCGCCATATTTGCCGCGAAGACGACGCTCCACAATCTAATCACGCGACCGAGATTCATCGCGGTGAAGCGCATCAACAGCGGCAACACGGCTGTAATGGTGTTTTCTGTAAAAAGCTGCCGGCGAGACGGCGCCGCCAAGAGAAAGCGGCGGGATAGCGTCCAAGTCCTTGGAGGGAGATTATCTGGAGCGCGGCCTGAGCGATAAGCGAGAAGCTCATCGAAAAACCAGCGGCGACGCCCGACCACCAGAGCGACACCGCCGGGCGCGCGAGTTCTTCTTCGCCCGATCGACTCACCACTTCATAAAGAACCGGCGCGCGCGGTTGCGCTCTTTCCTAGATATCGACGATCTCGCGCTCGGTAGCGCCCTTCACTTCGCTCTGGGCGTCAGAATCGCCCCAGCCCGGCGCCATGAGCGGTTCCTGCGGGCTTTGCCTTTGCTGCGTGTCCGGCGGCAAGTTTCGCATCCTCGACGAACCTGTCGCCCCGAGCTTTCGCTCCGGCCAAGGCTGGCGCAATGTTGAACCGCTGAGTTGCAACCGCAGTTCCCGGCCGACCGAAAATGACCGGCAAGAGCGTAGCCGTCGCCAGGCGCAGGCGCTTTGATTGGGCGCTTCAGGATCGCGGCTTAGCGGTGAACGTAGAGCATCCGCCAAATGTCGATCGAGTCGCAGAGCGGCGCCAGCAGATTGCAATATTCCTCAAGCTGACCAGGCGGCCATGATCGTCGACCGTTCGGCTTCGGGCGCCGAGCGCTACCAGCGCAGGACGGCGCCGCCCCAGGTCATGCCTGCGCCGATCGCCATCATCGCGATGACGTCGCCCTTTTTCAGTCGCCCGGCGCGATTCGCCTCATCGAGCGTGATCGGCATCGAGGCGCTCGACGTGTTGCCGTAACGGTCGATGTTGATCCAGCATTTCTCGAGCGGCACGCCGAGATGCTGCATCGCGGATTCGATGATCCGCCTATTGGCCTGATGGGCGATGACGTGATTGACGTCGGTCGCGGTCAGCCCCGCGGCCTTGAGCGTGTCGCCCACTACCTCGGGCAACAGCCGCGTCGCGACCTTATAGACCTCGCGGCCGCGCATTTTGATTTTCCCGGCCTTGTCTTCCAGCATTTCGGCGGACGGCGGAAGGCGGCTGCCGCCCCCATAGATGCCCAAGATGCCGGTCATCGAGCCATCCGTGCGCAGGCTCGCGGCGAGCACGCCGCGCCCCTGCTCTTCGCTGGCGCCGAGCAGAATCGCGCCGGCGGCGTCGCCGAACAGCACGCAGGTCTCGCGGTTGGTCCAGTCGACGAAGCGGCTCAAGGTCTCGGCGCCGATCACCAGCGCGCGCTTCGCCTTTCCGCCTCTGATAAACTGGTCGGCGATGGCGAGGCCGTAGAGCGAACCAGCGCAGGCGGCGCCGACGTCAAAGGCGAAAGCGTTCCTCGCGCCAAGCCGCGCCTGAACAAAAGACGCGCAGGACGGCGTCGGCGTATCGCCTGTCACCGTGCATACGATGAGCATGTCGACATCGTCGGCCTTCACGCCCGCGAACTGAAGCGCCTCGCGCGCGGCGGCCGCCGCAAGATCGGATGTCGCCTCGTCGTCCGCCGCCACCCGGCGTTCCTTGATCCCAGTGCGGCTGACGATCCAGTCGTTGTTCGTCCTGACGATTTTCTCAAGGTCGGCGTTGGAGATAACGCGCTGCGGCACATAGGATCCAGTTCCGAGAACGATCGAATTCGTCAAGACGTGGCGCTTCCTTCTGAGCGGCGTCGCCAAAGCTCGCCGGCAAAGCGCTATTCCTAAGTTCCGCCTCGGCTAAGCGCAAATTTTCTTTTTCATTTATCGAAATCGCCTGTATCGTCGCAGACTTGTTGGCCTTTTAAGCCGGGTCACGAGGACCGCAACAATGCGGTCGTCAACCTTTTGTTAAAGCGCGCGCCGCTAGACCCTTCGAGGGGCTTGTCGGAGTTGCGTTCATGTTCAACGCCATCATCTTCGCCGCCGTTGCGCTCTTTGCTCTTCTCGGCGCGCTGACGGCGTAAGGCCGCGCCCGCGATTGCAAAGAAGGCCCGCCCATGGCAATGGGCGCCATGCAGGAACAACACAGGCCGAACGCCGCCCCGCGCGTCTCCTTCGTTTCGCTCGGCTGCCCCAAGGCGCTCGTCGACAGCGAACGCATCGTCACGCGGTTGCGCGCCGAGGGCTATGAGCTTTCGCGCAGCCACGCCGGCGCCGATGTGGTCGTCGTCAACACCTGCGGCTTTCTCGACAGCGCCAAGGCTGAATCGCTCGAAGCGATCGGCGCGGCGCTGAGCGAGAACGGCAAAGTCATCGTCACCGGCTGCATGGGCGCGGAGCCCGAGGCGATTTCGAAGCGCTTTCCTCAGGTGCTCGCGATCACCGGCCCGCAGCAATATGAGAGCGTGGTCGAGGCGGTGCATCGCGCCGCGGCGCCGGCGCATGACCCCTTCCTCGACCTTCTCCCCGAACAGGGCGTCAAGCTGACGCCGCGCCATTACGCCTATCTGAAAATCTCGGAAGGCTGCGACAACAGCTGTTCCTTCTGCATCATTCCGCATCTGCGCGGGCCGCTCGTCTCGCGTCCCGCCGCCGACGTGCTGCGCGAAGCGGAAAAGCTCGCGCGCGCCGGCGTGAAGGAGCTGCTCGTCATCTCGCAGGACACGAGCGCCTATGGCCGCGACATCCGCTACGCCGAAAGCATGTTCGGCGACCGCAGCGTGCGCGCGCGCTTTCTCGATCTCGCGCGCGAACTTGGCGATCTCGGCCTTTGGGTCCGCCTGCACTATGTCTATCCCTATCCCCATGTCGACGACATCGTGCCGTTGATGGCGGAGGGGAAGATCCTTCCCTATCTCGACATTCCCTTTCAGCACGCCGCGCCGAATGTGCTGAGGGCGATGAAGCGGCCCGCGAATGAAGAGAAGACCCTGGCGCGCCTTCGCGCCTGGCGCGACGCCTGTCCCGACCTTGCGCTGCGCTCGACCTTCATCGTCGGCTTTCCCGGCGAGACCGAAGCTGATTTCGACTATCTTCTAGAGTGGCTGGAGGAAGCCGGGATCGACCGCGCCGGCGCCTTCAAATATGAGCCCGTCGCCGGCGCGCCGGCTGAGTCGCTTGGCCTCCCCGCTGTGCCGGACGAGGTGAAAGAGACGCGCTGGCGGCGCTTCATGGAGAAGCAGCAGGCGATCAGCGCGCGGCTGATGAAGCGCAAGATCGGCAGGCGTCTTTCGATCATCATCGACGAGCCGGGCGGCGGTCCCTCTGGCGCGCTCGCCAAGGGCCGCACCAAGGCGGACGCGCCGCAGATCGACGGCGCGGCCTTTATCGCATCGCGGCGCCCGTTGCGCGCGGGCGACATTGTCACGGCGAAAATCGAGCGCGCGGAGGCATATGACGTCTATGGCGCGGCGACCTAAAGCAGCCCTATATTGGGGCCAAGCACAGAAGATCGGGAGAGAAGCCCATGACCGAAGAACCACACGACGAGGGCAGGCCTCAGGACAAGCCTCAGGAAAGCCCGAAGCCCAGGCCTGAAGAGGCGCCGGCGCAGCCGCAGCTGCCGAAGTTCGTCATTCCGCGCAGCCTCTATATCGCAACGGCGCTGATCATCGTCGGCTCATTCGCGATCACGCTCTTTGTGCGCAATCCCTATACGCAGTCGGTCTCCGAAGGCGCCGGCTTTTACGAGCGCGGCTCGGACAGCTCGCTCCTCTTGTGGGTGGCGATTTTCATCGGCATTCCGGCGAGCTTCTGGGCCTATAAGCGCTGGATACTGCCGCTCTTCGAACGCAAATAGCCTTCGCGTAGCTCGGTCGAGGAGCGCTCGAGTCTTGGTCCGTGCAGGTAAACGATCGCCGGCGGCGGCGTCGATGCGAGCGTCGCGGCCGCGCTTTCGGGCAGCCGCGCGCTCCTAAAAAAGACGGCCGCCTTGGCGCTCAGGGCTTTGAGCGTCGCGCCGGGCCTGTCAATCACGGCGATCGGGGTCGTCAGGGCGATCTCCCGCCATTGCCGCCAGCGATGGAACTGCAGCAGATTGTCGGCGCCCATGATCCAGACGAAGCGCACGCCGGGACAATGGGCGTGAAGATAGTCGATCGTTTCGCTGGTGAAGCGGGCGTTGATGTCGGCTTCGAAGCCGGTGAAGGCGACCCGCGGATCAGGCAGAATTTTTTTCGCCGCCGCGATTCGATCTTCGATCGACGGCAGTTCGCTTGCGTCTTTCAGCGGATTGCCGGGCGAGACGACCCACCATAAGCGATCGAGCTTCAGCCGCGTCAGCGCGATGCGCGAGACGAGCGCGTGGCCGTCGTGCGGCGGATCGAAGGAGCCGCCGAAAAGGCCGATGCGCATGCCGGGCGCGTGGGGCGGGAGACGGACGGGAGCGGCTGTCATACGCCGATATGCGACGCCGGCTTGGGCCAGATCAAGCTTTCTCAGGCGGCGCGCGGCTCAATCGCGCTCAGCTCGGCGCCGATCTGACGTCGCCGGGCCATAAGGTCATAGTCCGCCTGCAGCCCGAGAAAGAAGCCTTCCGAAGTCCCGAAATAGCGCGACAAGCGCAAGTCCGTGTCGGCGGTGATCGCGCGCCTGCCGAGAACTATTTCATTGATGCGGCGGGGCGGCACACGAATGGCGCGCGCGAGCGCATTCTGGCTCAGACCCATGGGCTTCAAAAATTCCTCAGCAAGGATTTCGCCCGGCGTCGGATTGGGCAACACGTCAGTCATGGTAGTCGCACTCGTGACCGGCCAGCCCGTCTTCGCTCCAGAACGGTCTATCGGGTTGGCGTCCCTTATTTCGTACGAGGCACCGCTTTTGCCCCGGCCTTGCGCCACCGATCGGCCACACGTTCGCGCAGAACCTTCATGAACCCAGGCGGTAACATGCCGTAGGCGACGCTGGATGGGTCGCCGCTGACCGACGGGCGCAGGTCCGGTCCCGGCCAGATGAAATCATTCGCTTCCGTCAACACGATCCATGAACGATCCGAATCCAGCCCGAGGCGCTGTTTGGTGGCAAGGGGGATTTCCAGGGCGTCCGCCAGATCGGCGGGGGCGGAATGCGTGACCGGCAAAACCCGAACAATCGGCGCGCCACCTTCACGCAACAGGACGAGAATAATGGCGCAGGGGCGATCCTTCAGCCCTTCTTCCCTGCCCTCGCGGGCTTCGCATTCCCACAGATACGAATAGCGGATCACCAGACCCGGTTGCGGAACCGGCCAGCTCAAGGCCGCCAGTCTTTCAGCTCCTCATCGAGATGCTCATGGCCGGGCGGGACTTCAGCCTGGGCGATGCGCGCCATTTCCTCTTCGGTGAACTCTTCCAGCTTCACCACGCGCCGGTCGCGGCTCTTGAGGCGGGCATATTCCTCCGCCGAAATCATCACCAGCCGGTCGCGGCCGTTCTTGGTGATGGTCACGGGCTCGGAGAGCGCCTTGTCCGCCAGCGCGCCGTAGTTCTTGATGAATTCGGCAGTTGAGACTTTCATATGACGCATTACTCGTATGTTTCGTATTCTTCATATTATGGGAAGGAGCGTGAGAGTGCGCAAGTCTTACGGCAGGCGGCCGGCCTGCCTCCGTCCAGCATCATGTCCAAAACTCATCCAACGAGTTGTCGTTTGAAAATTGGCCGTGCGAAAAGTTTTTCGGACGAGACCATCGCCGCCCTACCCCCGCACCTGGCCGTCGCCATGGACGCGATATTTGAACGAGGTCAGCTGCTCGACGCCGACAGGGCCGCGCGCATGCATCCGGCCGGTGGCGATGCCGATCTCGGCGCCAAAGCCGAATTCGCCGCCGTCGGCGAATTGCGTCGAGGCGTTGTGCAGCACGATCGCCGAATCCACTTCGTTCATGAAGCGCTGCGCCGCTGCTTCGTCGCGGGTGATGATGCAATCGGTGTGATGCGAGCCGTAGGTTTCGATATGTTCGATCGCGCCCGCCAACCCGTCGACGACCCGCGCCGCGATGATCGCGTCGAGATATTCGGCGCGCCAATCGTCTTCGCTCGCAGCCTTGACCCGTGCGTCGGCGGCTTGCGTCGCTTCGTCGCCGCGCACTTCGCAGCCTGAGTCGATCAGCATCGCGACGAGCGGCGCAAGATGCGTCGCGGCGCAGGCCCTGTCGACGAGCAGCGTCTCCGCCGCGCCGCAAATGCCGGTGCGGCGCATCTTGGCGTTGAGCAGCACGCGCTTCGCCATGTCGAGATCGGCGTCCTTATGCACGAAGACATGCACAATGCCTTCGAGATGCGCGAAGACCGGGACGCGCGCCTCATGCTGCACGCGGGCGACGAGACTCTTGCCGCCCCGCGGCACGATCACGTCGATATTGCCGTCAAGCCCCGCCAGCATCGCGCCGACCGCGGCGCGATCCGCCGTCGCGACAAGCGAAATCGCCGCCTCGGGAAGCCGTGCGGCCCTCAGTCCGGCGACAAGACAGGCGTGAATGGCCGACGACGACCGCAGGCTCTCGGACCCGCCGCGCAGGATCGCGGCGTTGCCGGCCTTCAGACACAGGCCGCCGGCGTCGGCGGTGACATTGGGCCGGCTCTCATAAATGACGCCAATGACGCCGAGCGGCGTCGAGACGCGCTCGATCGTCAAGCCATTCGGCCGTTCGAAGCGCGCCAGAACCCGCCCGACAGGGTCAGGCAGATCGGCGATCTCTTCGAGGCCGCGGGCGATCGCCTCGACGCGGGCCGGATCGAGCGTCAGCCGATCGATGAAAGACGCCGCCGTTCCGCGCGCGTGGGCGTCGGCGACGTCGCGCGCATTGGCGGCGAGTATCGCGCCGCTTTGGCGGCGGATTTCGCCGGCCGCTTCGCGCAGCGCCTTGTTCTTGGCGTCGCTCGAGGCGAGCGCGATCGCCCGCGACGCGGCGCGCGCGGCCCGCCCGAGCGCCGCGAGCGAGTCGCTCAACGTCGCATCCGCGCCGCCTGGCCGCGTGTCGTTGCGTAATGCCTGCGTCATCGCTGTCTCACGGCACATGCCTGCGTCTCGCTATCATGGCGGCGCCGGCAAGAAAAGCCGCGGCCTTGCGGGGCTTTGCGCGATATGGAAGAAGGGCCGCCATGTCCGCCCTGCAAGACAATCCTTTCGCCGGGCCGATCGGCGCCGAATATGACGTGCTGCGGCTCTTGTGTCCAAACGCCCCCGTCCTCGCCCGAATGGTCGGCGAGGAAGTCGCCAAATGGCGTCGCGACGCCGGGCCGATCGAAGGATTCGAGATCGGCTGCGGCACCGGGATCAGCACGCTGGCGGCGCTTACGGCATGCGACGGCCTCACGCTCACCGCAGTCGACAGCGCCGCCGAAATGCTCGCTCAGGCGCGCGTCAATCTCGCCGAATATGTTTCGGCGGGTCGCGTCACATTCATCGAAGCCGATGCGCTCGCGGCGCTGCGCGCCCTGCCCGACGCCAGCATCGACGTCGTCATTTCAAATTATGCGATCCATAACTTCACTGACGATGACCGCGACGCCGTCGTAGCGGAGATTTTCCGCGCGCTGAAGCCTGGCGGTCTGTTCGTCAATGGCGACCGCTACGCCATGGACGATCCGGCCGCGCACCTCGCCGACACGCAGGCGATCGTGCGGGGATGGTTCAGGGTTTTCACCCAAATGAACCGGCTCGATCTGCTCGAGGACTGGATCGTGCATCTGCTCAGCGACGAATCGCCTCGGCGCATCATGTATTTCGAGCCCGCGCTGGAGCAGCTGCGCATCGCAGGCTTCGCGCCGGTCTCGGTCGAATTCCGCGAGGGCGTCGACACTCTGGTGACCGCATTGAAGCCCGCCGCCACGGATGCGCGATAAGCGGACGACGAAACGCGCCCGGAAATTGCATGTCGGCCGGGGTCTCCGCCGTCCAACGCCAAGGAATTTCATGTCGCAAGACCTCCGCCGTCATTGAGCAATCGGCGTTGGATCGGGGAAGCCGCCGATCGACGCCTTCAATTTGGTCGCGTCCGGCGCCTGACGCGCGCGACATTGTGGAAATCAGCAGACATTTGGAAAATTTGATGTCGATCGCATCCGCCGCCAGTTCCGATTTCCTGTCTCGCCAGCGCACGGTCGCTTCCCCCATCTTCAATCGCTGGCTGGTTCCGCCGGCGGCGCTCGCCATCCATCTCTGCATCGGCATGGCCTACGGATTTTCCGTCTTCTGGCTGCCGTTGTCGCGGGCGGTCGGCGGCGCGCAGCCGAAGGAATGCGCCGAAACGCTCGGCTTCTTCGCAACGCTTTTCGCCGCCGACTGCGATTGGAAGATCAGCTGGCTCGGCTGGACCTTCACGCTGTTCTTCGTCTTGCTGGGATCGTCGGCGGCGGTCTTCGGCCATTGGCTGGAGACCGCCGGACCCCGCAAGGCGGGCCTCGCCGCGGCCTGTTGCTGGTGCGGCGGCCTGCTGATCTCCGCGCTCGGCATTTATGTCCATCAGATCTTGTTGCTGTGGATCGGCTCCGGCGTGATCGGCGGCATTGGTCTGGGGCTCGGATATATTTCGCCCGTCTCCACGCTGATCAAATGGTTTCCCGACCGGCGCGGTCTGGCGACCGGTCTCGCCATCATGGGTTTTGGCGGCGGCGCGATGATCGGCGCGCCGCTCGCCGACCGGCTGATGGGCTTCTACGCCACGCCGAATTCGCCCGGCGTCTGGCAAACCTTCGTCACGCTGGCCGCGATCTATTTCGCCTTCATGGTCGCCGGCGCGCTCGGCTACCGGGTGCCGGCCGAGGGATGGGCGCCAGCAGGCTTCACGCCGCCGACGGCCGCCAGGAACGCCTTGGTGACGCATCGTCATGTGCATCTCGACGTCGCGTGGAAGACGCCGCAATTCTGGCTGCTCTGGGCCGTGCTCTGCCTCAACGTCTCGGCCGGCATCGGCGTTCTGGGCATGGCCTCGCCGATGCTGCAGGAAGTCTTCGGCGGCAGGCTCATCGGTCCGGACACCGGTTTCGATCAACTAACCGTCGACCAGAAAAAGCAGATCGCCGCAATCGCCGCCGGCTTCACCGGCCTCTTGAGCCTGTGCAACATCGGCGGGCGCATCGGCTGGGCCTCGGCCTCGGATAGATTCGGCCGAAAGATCACTTACGCGATCTTCTTCGTGCTGGGCTTTCTCCTTTATGCGAGCGTCCCCTTCGCGGCGAAAGGCGGCGCGGTTGTCATTTTCGTCCTCGTCTTCGCGATCATCATCACCATGTATGGCGGCGGCTTCGCGACCATTCCCGCCTATCTCGCCGATATTTTCGGCACCCATCACGTCGGCGCGATTCACGGCAGGCTCCTGACCGCCTGGTCGACGGCTGGCGTGCTCGGACCGGTGCTGGTCAATTACATTCGCGAATATCAGCTGGCCCACGGCGTCGCGCGTGCGGCCGCTTACAACCAGACGATGTATGTCCTCGCAGGCCTGCTGCTCTGCGGTCTCGTCTGCAATCTGTTGGTGCGGCCGTGCGCCGACAAATATTACATGAGCGACGAAGAAGTCGCGGCGCAAAAACGCATTTCCGTCGCTCAAGTCGTCAAGGAAGACGATGATGTTCACGCCGATTTCGAGGATTTCCTCGAAGACGGGCTGGAGCCGGCGGCGACCGACGATCCGCTGGTCGCCGCGCGCCCACCGCCCGGTTCGAACGGCCGATCGGCGCAGCTCTTTCTCGCCTGGGCCGCAGTCGGCGTCCCTCTCGCCTGGGGCGTGTGGATGACGCTGCTCAAGACCGCGGCGCTGTTTCGCTGATCTGGCGCGCCAATAGCCGCGACTTTAACAGGATATCGGCAGGCGCCGCCCGCCGGGCGGGGCGTGACGCGCCAAGAGCCCTCATTCGACCGCCTGCCGCTCGCCTTGATCGCGGCCGCCTTGTTTGACAGAAGTCGGAGACGCTGGGCGCCTTCGTGATTCGTCGCGGGGCCGCTAATGAAACGAGGCCTCCATGGCGACCGCTTGCACCAATGGGCTCGATACGGGCTTCGTCGATCTCGGCTATATGAAAGTCGCCGTTCTTGGCGTGGTGCAGGGCATCACCGAACTTCTGCCGATCTCCTCGACCGCGCATATGCGCATCGTGCCCGCGCTGCTCGGCTGGAAGGACCCCGGCTCGGCCTTCTCCGCGGCCATGCAGCTCGCGGCGCTCGCCGCCGTCGTCAGCTATTTCTGGAGCGACATCCGCGCGCTCGCCGAGGGGTCGGTGCGGGCTCTCGTGCGGCGCGATTTCAGCGACTGGACCTTGCGCTTCGTCATCTGGATCGCGCTCGCGACCGTCCCGATCGGCATCGCCGGCCTCGCGCTGTCGCATACGCTCAACACCTGCGGCTCGCCGTTGCGCACGCTGCCGGTGATCGGCATTTCCTGCATCGTCATGGCGGCGCTGCTCGCCATCGCGGAGCTCTATTGCAATCACAAGCGCACGCTGGAGCACGTCACTCTGAAGGACGCCATGATCGTCGGCTTCGCGCAGGTCGGCGCGCTCATTCCCGGCGTCTCGCGCTCCGGCTCGACTCTGACGGCGGCGCTCTTTCTCGACCTGAAGCGCGAAGAAGCGGCGCGATTTTCGTTTATTCTCGGCCTGCCGGCGATCGCGCTCGCGGGCCTGAAGGAATTGTGGGAGCTGCATAAGGCGCAACTCGATTTCCATGGCTGGGCGGTGCTGACCGTCGGGCTCTTCGTCGCCTCGCTCTCCGCCTTTGTCGCGATCTGGGGCCTGTTGCGGATTCTCGAACGCTTTTCCGCCTGGCCCTTCGTCTTCTATCGCGCCTTCATCGGAATCGTGCTGCTTGTTGGGTTTTACGCCGGCTTTCTGGCGTAGCGCCTAACCCTCTCCCATCGGGAGAGGGTGGCGAGCTAATCGCAAGTCGAACAGACTCGACTTGCGTGGGAGAGGGTTATCACTCCGCCGCCACTTTGAGTCGCGCACGCGCTTCCGCCCGCAGATCGTCGATCGGCGCGAGCGCGCCCTTTTCTTCATAATGCCAGAAGGTCCAGCCGTTGCAGGCCGGCAGGCCCTGCGCCAGCGCGCCGGTCTTATGGATCGAGCCGACGAATCCGGAGAGCGACAGGGCGCCGTCGGCGCGCACCACCGCGCGATGGCGCCGCTTGGCGTCGACGAGCGTTGCGCCCGGCGCGACGAGACCGGCTTCGACGAGGCTGGCGAAGGCGATGCGCGGCTCGGCGCGCTTCGACGGGGCGGTCGCAATCGCCTCATGCGGCAAAGGTTTGATCGCCGCGATCCGCGCCTGCGCCGCGGCGCGATAATCGCCGTCGCGCTCGATGCCGAGCCAGTCGCGGCCTAACCGCTTGGCGACGGCGCCGGTCGTTCCGGTCCCAAAAAAAGGATCGAGCACCAGATCGCCCGGTTTCGAGGCGGCGAGGATGACGCGCGCGAGCAGCGCCTCGGGCTTTTGCGTCGGATGAGTCTTGCGGCCGGCGCCGTCCTTGAGTCGCTCGGGCCCGCCGCAGATCGGCAGCAGCCAGTCGGAGCGCATCTGGCAGTCTTCGTTGGCCGCTTTCAGCGCCTCGTAGTTGAAGGTGTAGTTCTTCGCCCGCTGGTCGCGCGCCGCCCAGATCATCGTCTCATGGGCGTTGGTGAATCTCCGGCCGCGAAAATTCGGCATCGGATTGTTCTTGCGCCACACGATGTCGTTCAGGATCCAGAACCCCAGATCCTGCATGATCGCGCCGACGCGGAAAATATTGTGATAGGAGCCGATGACGAAAATCGTCGCCGTCGGCTTCATCAGCCGGCGGGCCTCCTTGAGCCAGTCGCGCGTGAAGGCGTCATAGGCGGCGAAATTAGCGAATTTGTCCCAGTCGTTATCGACCGCGTCGACGAGGCTTTGGTCCGGGCGATGGAGAGGATTGGCGAGCTGGAGATTGTAGGGCGGATCGGCGAAGACGAGATCGACGCTCTCGTCCGCCATCCGCTCCATCAGCGCGACGCAGTCGCCGCTGAGGATTTCGTTGCGCGCCGTCGCGCGGAGCGGCCTTTCGCTGGTCCGCCCGATACGCGTGACCTGAATTCGGGCTTTGAGACGAGCCGCTCCGACGCGCGCGCTACGCATGAACACCACACTATCTACGCAACTGACAGGCGCGATAGTGAAGGAGGAAGGTAAAAGGCGCGTTTAGATCGGCGAAAAACCAACGTCTCTTTTTCGAACGGAAGTCTTAAGGATGCAAAAACCTTAGCAAAACCTTGCCAAGACCCTCACGCGTCGCGCACCGGCGCAAAGCTCGTCCGATGCGCCGGGCACGCGCCGTGTCGCGCCAGCGCTTCGAGGTGACGCTGCACGGCGTAGCCGGCATTGGTCTCAAAACCATATTGCGGATAGTGGCGCGCAAGACGGCGCATCATCGCGTCGCGCGCGACCTTGGCGACGATCGAGGCGGCGGCGATGGAGAGCGCCGAGGCGTCGCCCTTGACGATCATTCGGCAGGGGCAGTCGACCGGCGGCCGGTCATTGCCATCGACGAGGAGATAGGCCGGCCGATGGGAGAGGCCGGCGACGGCCCGCGCCATCGCCGCGAGCGACGCCCGGCGGATGTTGATGCGATCGATCTCGGCCGCGGTGACGAAGGCGACGCTGACCGCGAGCGCGCTGGCCATGATCCGCTCGAAGGCTTCCTCCCGCTGCGTCTGGCTGAGCGCCTTGGAATCATCGAGGCCGCGCGGCCGCCGGTCGGGATCGAGAATCACCGCCGCCGCCGCGACCGGCCCGGCGAGCGGCCCGCGCCCGACTTCGTCAACGCCGGCGATCGGCCAGACGCCCTTGCGCCTCAGTTGCGCTTCCAGCCGAAAACTGACCCCGCTCGCCGTCACATACGCCCTCCCCCGCAGGTCGCGCGGCCCTGCGCAACGGCAGGCGTCGGGCGCTAAGGCCGCGGCGCGAATAAAGCGCGGAAGCCGGGTCGCTGACAAGGCGCGCGCGGCGCGAAATGTGCGAGTAAAATCCGCTCAGAACAGGCTGAGCTGTTGCGCGGCGCGGCGCGGCGGCTCGAAGAGATCGGTTCGCAATTTTGTTTTCTGCGCGAAGCCGAGCCGCGCGGCGGCGAGTTCGAAGCGCCTCCCGATCATCCAGGCGTAGGGCCCCTCGCCTTTCATGCGGGTTCCGAATGAAGACTGATAGAGCTTGCCGTCGCGCGTCGAACGCATGAGCATCAGCGCGCGCCGCGCCCGGTCAGGAAAATGCGCGACGAGCCATTCGGTGAAGAGATCGCTTAATTCGAGCGGCAGACGCAGCAGCACATAGCCGGCCTCGCGCGCGCCGGCGGCTTGCGCCCGCGTCAAGATCTTCTCGATCTCGTCGTCATTGATGGCGGGAATGATCGGCGCCGTCATCACCGCCGTCGGCACGCCGGCGGCGCTGAGCTTTTCGATGGTTTCGAGCCGCAATTCCGGCGTCGCGGCGCGCGGCTCCATCAGCCGCGCCAGCCGCCGGTCGAGCGTCGTCACCGAAATCGCCACCTTCGCCAGGCCCTTTTCCGCCATTGGCGCGAGGAGATCGAGGTCGCGCAATACGAGCGCCGATTTCGTGACGATCCCGACCGGATGATTGGCCCGCGCCAAGACCTCAAGGATCGACCGCATCACGCGATGGGTCTTCTCGGCCGGCTGATAGGGGTCGGTGTTCGTGCCGATGGCGATCATTTTCGGCGCATAGCCGGGCCCCGACAATTCGCGTTCGAGAAGCTGCGCCGCGCCTTCCTTGACGAAGATTTCGGTCTCGAAATCGAGGCCCGGCGAAAAGCCCATATAGGCATGCGTCGGCCGCGCGTAACAATAGACGCAGCCGTGCTCGCAACCGCGATAGGGATTGATCGAACGGTCGAAGGAAATGTCCGGCGAATCATTCCTGGTAATGATGGTGCGCGGCTTCTCGACGTGGAAATTGGTCTTGAGCGCCTGAAGGCGCTCCAGCGATCCCCAGCCGTCGTCCTCTTCCTCGCGCGTCTCCTTCTCGAAACGGCCGCTGCGTTTCGACAGCGTCCCGCGGCCGCGCCGGCGCTCGGCGTCGATGAACGCGCCGACATTCGCCTGGCCAAGCTGGCCGATCTGGCGCCCCAGCGCCTCGGATGAAACGTCAGCCACGCGCGTCATTGCGGACTCCGACTTTGTGAAAGGAACAGGGAGGCCGCGCTGACGCTTAAACTTCGACGCGGCCTCCCGACGCAAACGCAACGCGACGCTACTCATCCGGCGCGACGCCGGACGCCTTTGGGGACTCGCTGCTCATCTCCGGTTCGAGCGGCCGGATCGGAACATAACGCGAATATCGAACATATATAGAACGCCTGCGGCGCGCGCAAGAGCGCAAGAAAGTGCGCGCAAAAAAATGCGCCGCCCTTGCGAGCGGCGCGTTTGTCCGAATTGGAGCGAACCTGCGGGCGCTTCAGCGCACCAGAATATTTTTAAACTGCCAGGGATCGCTCTCGTCGATGTCTTCCGGAAAGAGCCCCGGACGTCCGTCGAGCGGCGTCCAATCCGTGTAATAGCCCTTCACCGGGCCGAGATAGGGCAGCTGCACCTCGAGGCAGCGCTTATAGTCGACCTCGTCGGCCTCGACGATGCCCGCCTGCGGATTCTCCAGCGCCCAGACCATGCCGGCGAGCGCCGCCGAACTCACCTGCAGGCCGGTGGCGTTCTGATAGGGCGCGAGATCGCGGGTCTCCTCGATCGAGAGCTGCGAGCCGTACCAATAGGCGTTCTTCGAATGGCCGTAGAGCAGCACGCCGAGTTCGTCGATGCCGTCGACGATTTCATGCTCGTCGAGGATCGTCCAGCTTTCCTGCATCTTCCCGGCGGCGCCAAACATTTCATGCAGCGACAGCACCGCGTCATCGGCCGGATGATAGGCGTAGTGACAGGTCGGACGATAGATCGCCTCGCCCGACGCGTCGCGCACGGTCAGATAATCGGCGATCGAGATCGATTCATTATGGGTGACAAGAAACCCATATTGCGCGCCGGGCGTCGGACACCAGGAGCGCACGCGGGTATTGGCGCCGGGCGACAGCAGATAGATCGCCGCGCCGCAACCGGTCGGATGGGTGCGGCCGATGTCGGGCAGCGCCTTCTCATGCGTGCCCCAGCCGAGTTCGGCGGGCTGCATGCCTTCCGACACGAAACCCTCCACCGACCAGGTATTGACGAAGACGTTGCGCGGTTTCGGTTGGCGCGCGCGCTGGGTGTCGCGCTCGGCGATGTGAACGCCCTTGACGCCGAGCTTCTGGGCGAGCGCGCCCCATTCGGCCCGCGTTTCCGGCTCCTTGTCGAGCGCGCCGGCGTCGCGCGCGAGATTCACCAGCGCCTGTTTGACGAACCAGGAGACCATGCCGGGATTGGCGCCGACGCAGGAGACCGCGGTCGATCCGCCGGGAGTTTTTCGACGCTCTTCAAGCACCGTCTCGCGCAGGGCGTAGTTGGTGCGCGCCTCATTGCCCCTGCTCTTGTCGAAATAGAAGCCCGGCCAGGGCTCCACCACCGTGTCGACGCAAAGCGCGTTCAATTCGCGCGCGAGCTTGATGATCGCCAGCGAAGACACGTCGACCGAGAGATTGACGACGAAACCCTGGCCGCCGCCTTTGGTCAGCAGCGGCGTCAAGATGTCGCGGTAGTTCTCGGGCGTGAGCCTGGTTTTGAGAAAAGCGATGCCGCGCTCGTCGAGCAGACGGCGATGCGTGTCGACCGGGTCGATGACGGTGAAGCGCGATTTGTCGAAATCGAAATGGCGCTCGATCAGCGGCAAAATGCCCCGGCCAATGGAGCCGAAGCCGATCAGCACGATCGGACCGGCGATTTTGCCGTAGTTTGGCCAAGTCGACATGAAGCCCAGCTCCCGAGAAAGAGATCGCGCCGCGATAAAGCAAGCGCGGGCGTATTAATCAAGAGCTTGAGCGAGGGGCGGCGGCATGCGTAATCCGGCGCGGCGCGATCAGTTGGGCGGCTTCAACGACAGAGGCGGCTGAAGAAGCGCGAACCGTTTTGGACTAGGCGGAGAACATGGGCGTTCAACGAAACCGCCTTTCGACTGCCTGACCGTGCGCGAGGCTTGACGCAGCGATGCTGATTCTCTCGCGGACGACCTTCGCGCCGCGCCGGGCGTCCTGGCAAAGGGGATTGGGCGGCGCCTGGCGATCGCGCGCGGTCGTGCGCGACGACTGATTCTGGCCATTGAACGTCGTGAAGAAACTCAGCGCCAGGAAGCAGAGCCAGAACATGAAGGGTGCGATCTTGCAGTTCAGCGTCGCCATGGTTTGCCCCAAAGATGATCGGGCTCGATTTCCGAAACGCTCAGCGTGAGCCCCAAAAGCAAAAACCGCCGGCCGACATTCCACATCAGCGATGTGGAATGTCGAACACAGCGGCTTTGCTGCTTTTGATCCTTCGTAGGACCGATGCGCCAGTGATCTGAAGCTGTCGGCTCCACGCAAATTCCGAGCCAAAGGCGGCCAGCCGAAATTGCGGCGGACGCCGGAAAGCGCCGGGCGGACATGCCGCTTCGACGATCAGCCGCTGCGCAAAGAGCGGCGGAAATGCGCGCGCATACGGCAGAGGCGCATGGGAGCGGGGAACAATGGCCCCCTCCCTGTCCCTCCCCCGCTAGCGCAAACCGGATGTTCCTGGTTTGCGCATCGATTCACGCCATGCCGATGATGCGCGAGCGCGCATGCGCGGCCCGACGGACGTCCACGCTGCCCAAGCAATCCTCATCCTGAGGAGCCGCCAAAGGCGGCGTCTCGAAGGACGAGGATTGCGGCGCCCGAAGTTTGTGATGTCTGGAGACCGTCCCTCGTCCTTCGAGACGCGCGTATTATGGCGCAAACGCCACAAGCGACTTGACGTGGCCGCACGTATCTTCGGCGCATGGCCGAGATTTGTACAGTCACCACGCTACGCAGGAAGCGCGACGAAATCATATCCGTCATTCGCCTGTATGATGACTAAGCGTTTATTTTTCCAAGCTATCAGAAAATAAAACAGTGGTTGGTTCCTCAGTTCTACGCGCCTGTTCTGTTGCTTGGAAAAAACCGCTATAAATAAGCGTTTTTGCTGTTTCTCGATAAAAATTATCTTCGTCTGCGCTCTTATATTGTATTTCATACCTAAGCCTGCCGACTATTGATGGCTGGCTAGGTGAAGACGTATCATATACGACGATATTTTCCACCATATCTGAGACCATTTTTGATTTTTCATTTGGGTAGATAAATCCGGTAAAATATTTATGTTCAGGATTTATCGCCGTTCCGTTTATATCTCCATACAATACCGCTTTGAACGCGATGAGCTTGTCAGTTCCATTTCTTAACACGAACAACATTCTTCCCGCCGTTTGATCTGTGTTTATCTTATGGCGTATTTCCATTTGCCCGCTATCAAACACAAGACTTCCTATAGCAACTTTATTGACGGGGGTTTGCTCCATGCTCGGAGTTGGCCAAAAATACCAAGCTGCGCAACCAATGAATGCAAACCCAAATATGATCATCCCAGACAGTGGGATCATTCGATTCTTGGCTCCTTCACGTTCAGCTGCCTGTTCGCCTCTAATCGCAATCTTGGCGGCGAATGCCAATAAGAAAAAAGCAACTCCAAGACTCGACCAAAACCCGAACCCTGCGTGCGCTTTAAGCCATGGGATATATTCAACTGCTTCGCTCATGGCCAGTCCCGCGGGGATTGAGGCCACGGCGCACAGGAGAGCGATCTGAAAATCCGTTCGCATAATTGCGACCCTGCCTTCGCGCAGCTGATTCCGCAACGCGCATCAGCGGACCGGAAATCAGTGAGAAGCCCGCGAAGGGCAGCCGCGATCACTTAGCGGCTCCCTTTATGGCGTTTGCCCATAATACCGGAGACGCGTGCTCCGCACGCTCCTCAGGATGAGGGACCTTCCATTGGCGCCTTACACCACCGCCTTCTCGATAATATGCGCGAGGTCGGTCATGATCGCGTTCAGATCATAGTTCTTCGGCGTATAGACCGCCGAGACTCCCGCTTCGAGCAAAAGCTTCTCGTCGGCCGGCGGAATGATGCCGCCGACGACGAGCGGCGCCTCCACGCCCTCCTGCTTCATCAGCTTGATCACCTCATGGGCGAGCGTCACATGCGAGCCCGAGAGAATGGAGAGGCCGATGCAATGCGCGCCTTCCTTCTTCGCGGTCTCGACGAGTTCGGCCGGCGTCGAGCGGATGCCGGCGTAGATCACGTCGAAGCCGGCGTCGCGGGCGCGCACCGCGATCTGTTCGGCGCCGTTCGAATGGCCGTCGAGGCCCGGCTTGCCGACCAGGAATTTCGCCCGCTTGCCGAGCTTTTGCGACACGCGCTCGACTTCGCCGCGCACCGCGTCGAGCGCGCCGCCGACCTGACGGGCGGTCGACGAGACGCCCGTCGGCGCGCGATACTCCCCGAACACCCCGCGCAAGACATTGCCCCATTCGCCGGTGGTGACGCCCGCTTTCGCCGCGGTGATCGACGGCTCGACCATGTTGCGGCCTTCCTTGGCGGCGCGAGCCAATTCTTCGACGGCGGCTTGCGCGGCCTTCTGGTCGCGGCCTTCGCGCCAGGCTTTCAGCCGCGAAATCTGCTCGGCTTCGACATGTTCCGGCACGATCATGATTTGGTCGTCGCCCGAGGCGAGCGGCGACGGTTCGCCGCCGGTGAATTTGTTGACGCCGACGACGATCTGCTCGCCGGCTTCGATCGACTCGAGACGCGCGGTGTTGGCCTCGACGAGCTTGCCCTTCATATAGCCGATCTCGACCGCCGCCGCGGCGCCGCCGAGGTCTTCGATCTTCTTGAGTTCGGCCGTCGCCTCCGCCTTCAGTTCGGCGACCTTGCGGGCGATCTCGGGATTGCCGTCGAAGATATCGCCATATTCCAAGAGGTCGGTCTCATAGGCCATGATCTGCTGCATGCGCAGTGACCATTGCTGGTCGAAGGGCCGCGGCAGGCCGAGCGCCTCGTTCCAGGCCGGAAGCTGCACGGCGCGGGCGCGGGCGTTCTTGGAGAGAACGACGGCCAGCATTTCGATCAATATGCGGTAGACATTGTTTTCCGGCTGCTGCTCGGTGAGGCCGAGGGAATTGACCTGCACGCCATAGCGGAAGCGGCGGAGCTTCTCGTCCTTGACGCCGTAGCGCTCGCGCGTGATCTCCTCCCAAAGCTCCGCGAACGCGCGCATTTTGCACAGTTCGGTGACGAAGCGCATGCCCGCGTTGACGAAGAAGGAGATGCGGCCGACGACCTGAGCGAAGTCTTCCTCAGGCATTCCCGCGGCTTTGACGCCGTCGAGAATGGCGACGGCGGTGGCGAGCGCGTAAGCGAGCTCTTGCGAGGGCGTCGCGCCTGCTTCCTGCAGATGATAGGAGCAGACGTTCATCGGATTGAACTTGGGGCATTCCTTCGTGGTGAAGAGAATGAGGTCCTGGGTCAGCCGCAGCGATTGCGCCGGCGGAAACACATAGGAGCCGCGCGAGAGATATTCCTTGATGATGTCGTTTTGCGTCGTGCCCTGCAGTTTTCCACGCGGCGCGCCTTGCTCTTCCGCGGCGGCGATATAGAGCGCCATCAGCCACACGGCGGTGGCGTTGATGGTCATCGAGGTGTTCATCTCGCCAAGCGGGATGCCCTCGAAGAGCGTGCGCATATCGCCCAGATGCGAGATCGGCACGCCGACCTTGCCGACTTCGCCGCGTGAGAGAATGTGGTCGCTGTCATAGCCGGTCTGGGTCGGCAGATCGAAGGCGACGGAGAGACCGGTCTGGCCCTTGGCGAGATTGGAGCGGTAAAGCTTGTTGGATTCGCTCGCGGTCGAATGGCCGGCGTAGGTGCGAAACATCCAGGGCTTATCGCGGCGTGAGGCGGACATGTCGTTCACTTTAGTGGCTCCTCCGGCCGTTGCTAGCATGGGGTGGGCGTCGGCGAAAGACGGCAGGCGCGGCAGCCAAACCGGCCTTGCCTTTCGCGCGCTCAAAATGCGCCGCTTCGGCGCCGTTCCGCGCGATCTTGGGACGATCACGCTTATCGAGCGGCTTGCGCGAGGGCGACCTTTATGCTGGACTTCCGGATATTTTTCGAAACTTTGGGACGAGCCCGATGTTGATGCCCCAACCATCGCATTGCGAAGTCGTGGAGGCCGGTTCGCCCGCCGCCGTTAAATCTCCGGGGGCCGGGCGGTGGGAGACGGCGGTGCGTTATGGCGAGCCTGACGCGTGGGGCCGAAGGCGCGAGCATCTCTTCTACGCTGCGGTCAAGCAAGGCGGGGCGTTGGTCGCCCTCCTCTGGATAGCGCTGCGGCCGACGGGCTGGGTCGAGTGGTCCGGTTTTACATTGTTCTACGTGCTGAACGTGCTCGGCATGTCGCTCGGCTATCACCGCTATTTTACGCACAAATCCTTCGAGACTTCGACGCCAATGCGATATGCGCTGGGCATATTGGCTCAATGCGGCGTCTACGGCTCGCTTAAGCGTTGGTGCGCCGATCACCGTCGGCATCACCTATTGGCCGATAGACCGGGCGACGTTCATAGTCCGTATTTCGACGATTACGGCCGTCCGCTATCCGGACTGCAAGGAATTAAACATGCTCATCTCGGCTGGGCGTATGGCGAAGCGACAACCAATATGGACATGTTCGGCCGAGGCATCGTCGGCGACCCGGTGATCGAATGGTGTCATCGCACGCGTTATGTCTGGTTCGCCGTCTCGGTTGTCGTTATTCCAGCTTTGTGGGGATTGGCGCTCGGCGGATTCGACGCTGTTGCGGGATCGGTGATGGTCGCCGGATTCTTGCGTGTGGCTTTGGCGCTGCATGCGATCGCGGCCGTCAACAGTCTTGGGCATCGCTTCGGCTACCAAAATTTCAAAGGGCAAGACGAGTCGCGCAACAACCTGCTGCTCGGCTACCTGACGCTCGGCGAAGGCTGGCACAACAATCACCACGCCTATCCGCGGGCGGCCACGACGAAAATTCGCCCTTTCGAAATTGACCCAACAGGGTTCCTGGTGCTGGCGTTGGAACGAATGGGCCTTGTGTGGAATGTCCAGCATCTAGACGCTTCACTCAACGTGAAATGATCAGCAACGGTCTGCCTGCATCCATAGATACACACTGCCGATCCAATAGAATTTTCGCGCTATGAAGCGCGGCGCCGGCCTATTATAAGCTCCGCCTGAACTTTAATCGCCGCAAGAGCAGGGGCGGAGGAGCGAAACCTTGACCGATAAAAAAGACCTTTACGAGATGGGCGAAATTCCGCCGCTGGGGCATGTGCCGAAGAACATGTACGCCTGGGCGATCCGTAAGGAGCGGCACGGTCCGCCGGAAACCGCCATGCAGCTCGAGGTCTTGCCGACCTGGGAGCTCGACAGTCACGACGTGCTCGTTCTGGTGATGGCGGCCGGGGTCAATTACAACGGCGTCTGGGCCTCGCTGGGCGAGCCGGTGTCGACCCTCGACGTTCACAAGAACCCCTATCATGTCGCCGGCTCCGACGCGTCCGGCGTCGTCTGGGCGGTGGGCTCCAAGGTGAAGCGCTGGAAGGTCGGCGACGAGGTCATCATCCACTGCAACCAGGACGACGGGGACGACGAGGAGTGCAACGGCGGCGATCCGATGTTTTCGCCCTCGCAGCGCATCTGGGGCTATGAGACGCCGGACGGCTCCTTCGCCCAGTTCTGCCGCGTCCAGGACCGCCAGCTGATGGAGCGCCCCAAGCACCTCACCTGGGAAGAGGCGGCCTGCTACACCTTAACGCTCGCAACCGCCTATCGCATGCTGTTCGGCCATGCGCCGCATCAATTGAAGCCGGGCGACAATGTGCTGGTATGGGGGGCCTCGGGCGGGCTCGGCGTTTTCGCGGTGCAGCTCTGCGCCGCCTCGGGCGCCAACGCCATCGGCGTCATCTCCGATGAGAGCAAGCGCGACTATGTGCTCTCGCTCGGCGCAAAGGGCGTGATCAACCGCAAGGATTTCAAATGCTGGGGGCAGTTGCCGAAGGTCAACACGCCCGAATTCGTCGAATGGACCAAGAACGCCCGCGCCTTCGGCAAGGCGATCTGGGACATCACCGGCAAGAAGGACGTCGACATCGTCTTCGAACATCCGGGAGAGCAGACCTTCCCGGTTTCCTGCCTCGTCGTGAAGCGCGGCGGCATGGTGGTGTTCTGCGCCGGCACGACCGGCTTCAACCTCACCTTCGATGCGCGCTATGTGTGGATGCGCCAGAAGCGCATCCAGGGCTCGCATTTCGCGCATTTGAAGCAGGCGTCGGCCGCCAATCGGTTCGTCCTGGATCGGCGCGTCGACCCCTGCATGTCGGAAGTCTTCCCGTGGGAGAAGATTCCGCTCGCCCACACCAAGATGTGGAAGAACGAACATGCGCCCGGCAATATGGCGGTTCTCGTCATGTCGCCCAAGCCCGGCCTGCGCACGGTCGAAGACGTCAAAGAGGCCTATGCGGCGCAGAAGTAGAGCGTCGCGCGACGGCGGACTTACTCCACCTCGATGATCGCCATCAGCCCGCCGCCGCCTTTCGTCTCGGCGTTGTCATTGCTGGTGTGATGGGGGATGTGGCAATGGATCAGCCACTTTCCCCGCTCCCGCGCCCGCCAGATCACGTCATAGCGCTGTCCCGGACCGACATTGACCGTGTCGGCGAGATAGCGTGCGCCCGTCGCCAGCGTTTCGCCGTCGCGCGCGACGACTTCGAACGGGCCGCCATGAATATGCATCGGATGGATGAAGCCGTTGTTCGTGCCGATGAAGCGCACTTTGAGCGTTTCGCCAAGCTTCATCCGCACCGTCTCGGTTGACGGATAGGCTTTGCCATTGATGGTGAAATAATTCGGCTGCATGCCGTCCATCGGCATGGCGGGAAAGGTCAGGCCGTCGCGCCACAGCCATTCCTGCAGCTGGATCACATAATCGTGATCGGCGCGGATGTCCGCCGCAGCGTCGGCGGGATCGATGATCAGCGCGCCATAGAGTCCGAGCGCCTGCGTTCGGTCCGGATCGGCGTGGGGATGGTAGAAATAGGTTCCGTGCTGTCTTGCGGTGAATTCATAGTCGAAGAATCCAGAAGGCGGAATCGGCGCCTGGGTGATTTCGCTCGCGCCGTCCATGGCGTTCGGCAGAATGAGCCCGTGCCAGTGAACCGTCGTCGCTTCGGGCAAATTATTGCGCACCCGAATGCGCACCCGATCGCCCTCGCGAATATGGATGCGCGGACCGGGTATCTGATGGTTGTAGGCATAGGCGTCGACGGCGACGCCGGGCAGGATGCGCCAGCGGATCACCGAAGCGGCAAGTTCGAAGACCTTGACGCCAGCGTCCATCGTGAAGGGGAGCTCCCGGTCGCCGCGGGTTTGAATCGGAAACTGCGCGCCAACCAGCCGCGAATCCGCGAAGCTCATCTCGCGCATCGCGTCGGCGCTTGTGTCCCGATACATGAGCATTCCCGGCGGCATGATGAGGCCGCCCACGTCATGCGCCGAGAGCCGCATGTTCACCCAATTGGCGGGCGCGAGCATGCCGGTGGCGAGAAGGACGAGCGACGCGAGGCTGAAGGCGGCGATCTGCGCGGACGTCGCCTGAGGCGTCATGTGCATATGCATCGGGGCCGCGCCAGCCGCCTGATGCGGGCCGTGCTCGGGAGGCTCGGCGGCGCCCTCGCTCATGCCGGAATGCTCGCCGTGATCGTGATGCTGATGCGCCGCCGCATCCGATCGCGCGTGTTCAGTCGTCCGTTGTTTGTCGGGGTTCTCAACAGCGATGTCTTGCGCCCGCTCGGTCATCAGCCCGTGCTTGATGCCCTGCGCAACCATCCAGACATTTGACGGATAGGCTGTGGCGAAGCCGGCCATCACGCCGACCGACATGACGCCCCAGAAGATGAGTTCGGTCGGAACCATGGCGCGCATGTCATGGCCCATCATCAGGAAGCTCATTACCGGGGCCATGCCGGCCATCATGAAATTCATGCTGATGAATTCGGGAAAGAAGCTGCGCCGCACATTCTCCCAATAGGAGCCGCCCATCATTTCCTTCATGAACAGCGATTGAAAAATGAAGAGGCCGAAGGCGAAGCCGGCGAGATATTCGACGATGAGGTCGAGCCACATCGGCAGGCCGAGCGATGCGACGATAACGGCGGCGAGGATGATCCCCGTCGCGTCGCCGGCGACGCAATGGATGGTGGAGCCGACCCCCTGCTTCCACAGCGGGCGCACGAACTGCTCATGCGCCCCCGGTCGCGGCTCCTTGTCGGTGAGGACATAGAGCAGAAGGCCGAAAGGTCCGGTATAGAGCGTGACGAGGACGAATCCCCATTTCATCACGCTAGGCTCGGGATTTTTGGCGCCGTCGATCGCGACATAAAGCGTGCAGGCGGCGGTCAGCGCGAACCAGGCCGCGAGATAATAGTCGACCGGTAGAACGAAAAGCGAATGCATGTCGGCCTTCCCCGGCTCGTGGAAATCGCCACGCCTCTCCGCCTATTGTTTGTAGATTTGACCCCGACGCAAGAAGATGGGGGCGCGGCGATCCAACGCCGATGACGCCGAGCGGAACTGTCTCCAACCCGAAAGCCGCCGGGTGACCCCGGCCTTCGATCTGGTTCATCGATCGTAAAGGTTGGCGGCGTCACATTCGTCGAAGTCCTAAAGCGCGGTCGCGGCGCCCTGTCGCAGCCTTCTTTCTCGCCTTGTGCCGCTGAGCTTTTGTCAATAGGTTCCGCGCCGGCGACGACGGGCGGCGGCTCCGGTTTTTCGCTTCATTCAAAGGCGCGCGCGCCGTTTTCGCCCGCTCTTAGGATTTGCGCTTCATGTCCGTGCTGATCGACAAGAACACCAAAGTCATCACCCAAGGCTTCACCGGCAAAACCGCCACTTTCCATTCCGTCCAGGCCCTCGACTACGGGACCAAAATGGTCGGCGGCGTCTCGCCGGGCAAAGGCGGCTCGATCCACCTTGATCTTCCGGTCTTCGACACGGTTCTCGAAGCGCGCGAAAAGACCGGCGCCGACGCCTCCGTGGTCTATGTGCCGCC
The DNA here is from genome assembly GCA_051061375.1 of Methylocystis sp. GTDB lineage: Bacteria > Pseudomonadota > Alphaproteobacteria > Rhizobiales > Beijerinckiaceae > Methylocystis. Next base: position 151,768 of record JBPFDW010000033.1, read on the forward strand.
GCCGGGCGCGGCCGACGCCATCTGCGAGGCGATCGAGGCGGAAATCCCGCTCATCGTCTGCATCACCGAGGGCGTTCCGGTTCAGGACATGATCCGGGTCAAGCGCGCGCTCTGCGGCTCGAAATCCCGCCTCATCGGCCCCAACTGCCCGGGCGTCGTCACCGCCGGCGAGAGCAAGATCGGCATCATGCCCGGCAACATCTTCTCGAAGGGCTCGGTCGGCGTCGTCTCGCGCTCCGGCACGCTCACCTATGAGGCGGTGTTCCAGACGACGCGCGAGGGTTTAGGTCAGACGACGGCGGTCGGCATCGGCGGCGACCCGGTGAAAGGCACGGATTTTATCGAGGTGCTGGAGTTGTTTCTGGCCGACGAGGCGACTAAGTCCATCATCATGATTGGCGAAATCGGCGGGGCGGCGGAGGAAGACGCGGCCCAATTCTTGAAAGACGAGGCCAAGCGCGGCCGCAAGAAGCCGATGGTGGGATTCATCGCGGGCCGCACCGCGCCGCCTGGCCGCAGAATGGGCCACGCGGGCGCCATCGTCTCCGGCGGCAAGGGCGACGCCGAAAGTAAAATCGCAGCCATGGAGTCGGCGGGCATTAAAGTGTCGCCGTCGCCTGCGAGGCTTGGAAAGACATTGGTCGAAGCGCTGAAGGGCTAGCCGCCCTGGTCCGCTCAACGCTTCGAAAGTCGTCGGCGCCGTCGAGCGCCGGCGCTTTTGGGAAAGATTGAGATGGCGCGTTTTGAAACCAATGGCGGCGCCGGACCTGCGCCGGCCGGCGCACGCTCGCCGCAAAATGATTTTCTTGCTTCCACATCCTTCCTGCAGGGCGCGAACGCCAGCTATTTGGAAAGCTTGCTCGCGGCCTATGAGGCCGATCCCTCCTCGGTCAGTCCCGACTGGCGCGGTTTCTTCGCCGAAATGGGCCTAAAGCCGCAGGAGAACGCCGCCCTGGGCGGACCGAGCTGGGCGCGCCGCGACTGGCCGCAGCCGCCGAACGGCGAATGGGCCGGCGCGCTCGTCGGCGAGGCGCCGGCGCCAAATAAAGCGCCAGCCGCTCCCGCCGCGCCGGCGCCGACCGGCGACGACGTCCTGCGCGCGACGCGCGACTCGGTGCGCGCGCTGATGATGATCCGCGCCTATCGCATGCGCGGCCATCTTCACGCCAATCTCGATCCGCTCGGACTGGAGCAGCGTCACGATCACGGCGAACTCAATCCGCAGACCTATGGTTTCACCGACGAGGATTACGACCGCAAAATCTTCCTCGATGGCGTGCTCGGCATGCGCTACGCCACGCTGTTCGAAATGGTCACGATCCTGCGCCGCACCTATTGCGGCACGATCGGCTTCGAATTCATGCATATCTCCAATCCGGAGGAGAAGGCCTGGCTGCAGGCGCGTATCGAGGGCCCCAAAAAGGAGATCGTCTTCACTCCGGAAGGCAAGCGGGCGATTCTCAACAAGCTCGTCGAGGCGGAAGGTTTCGAGAAGTTTCTCGACGTGAAATACACCGGCACTAAGCGCTTCGGCCTCGACGGCGCCGAGGCCATCGTTCCGGCGATGGAGCAGATTATCAAGCGCGGCGGCGCGCTCGGCGTCAAGGAAATCGTTCTCGGCATGGCCCACCGCGGCCGCCTCAATATTCTGTCGCAGGTCATGGCGAAGCCGCATCGCGCCCTGTTTCACGAATTCAAGGGCGGCTCCTTCCTGCCGGACGAAGTCGAAGGTTCAGGCGACGTCAAATATCATCTCGGCGCGTCTTCCGACCGCGTGTTCGACGATAACAGGGTGCATCTCTCGCTGACCGCCAATCCGTCGCATCTTGAAATCGTCGATCCGGTCGTGCTCGGCAAGGTCCGTGCGAAGCAGGACCAGCATCATTGCACGGACAGCGATCGCCGCCCGGTAATGCCGCTCCTTATCCACGGCGACGCGGCCTTCGCCGGACAGGGGGTGGTCGCGGAATGTTTCGGCCTATCCGGATTGAAAGGGCATCGCACCGGCGGGTCGATCCACTTCATCATCAACAATCAGATCGGCTTCACCACCTATCCGCGCTACTCGCGGTCGTCGCCCTACCCCTCCGACGTCGCCAAGATGGTCGAGGCGCCGATTCTTCATGTAAACGGCGACGACCCCGAAGCGGTCGTCTTCGCCGCCCGCGTCGCCGCCGAATTCCGTCAGCAGTTTCAAAAGCCCGTCGTCATCGACATGTGGTGCTACCGGCGCTTCGGCCATAATGAGGGCGACGAGCCGGGATTCACCCAGCCGCTGATGTACAAGAAAATTCGGGCGCATCGCACGACGCTCGATATCTACGCCGATCGTCTGATCGCCGAGGGCGTCCTGTCGCGCGACGACGTCGACCGGATGAAAGAGGAGTGGCGCGCGCGGCTCAACCAGGAGTTCGAATCCGGCCAGAGCTACAGACCGAACAAGGCGGATTGGCTCGACGGCCGCTGGGCCGGAAAACAATCTGGCTCGCAGCTCTCGGATAATGAGCGTCGCGGTCAGACCGGCGTCGCGCTCGAAACGCTTCAGCATATCGGCGAAAAGATCACCTCGACCCCGCCTGAATTTCACCTGCATCGCACGATCCAGCGCTTTCTCGACAATCGCAAGGCGGCGATCGAGCACGGCGGGCCGATCGACTGGGCGACGGCCGAAGCGCTGGCGATCAGTTCGCTGCTCTATGAGGGCTACAATGTGCGGCTCTCCGGGCAGGACAGCGAGCGCGGCACCTTTTCGCAACGCCACAGCGTGCTGATCGACCAGGACAGCGAGGCGCGCTACCTGCCGTTCAATCACATCGCCGACGGCCAGGGACGCTATGAAGTCGTCAATTCGATGCTCTCGGAAGAGGCGGTGCTCGGCTTCGAATATGGCTATTCGCTCGCCGAGCCCGACGCGCTTGTACTGTGGGAAGCCCAGTTCGGCGATTTCGCCAATGGCGCGCAAGTCGTGTTCGACCAGTTCATTTCCTCGGCGGAGCGCAAATGGCTGCGCATGTCCGGCCTCGTCTGCCTGCTGCCGCATGGTTACGAGGGCCAGGGTCCGGAACATTCGTCGGCGCGGCTCGAACGCTATCTGCAGCTATGCGCCGAAGACAATATGCAGGTCGCCAATTGCACGACGCCGGCGAATTATTTCCACATTCTGCGCCGTCAGCTGCACAGAAGCTTCCGCAAGCCGCTGGTGCTGATGACGCCGAAATCATTGCTGCGACATAAGCGAGCGGTGTCGCGGCTCGGCGAGATGGGCATGGCGTCGAGCTTTCAGCGGCTGCTGCTCGACGACGCCGAAACGGCGCCGAACGAGACCTTCGTTCTGCAAGGCGACGAGAAGATTCGCCGGGTCATCCTGTGTTCGGGCAAGGTTTATTATGATCTTTTCGACGAGCGCGAGAAGCGCGGCGTCGACGACGTCTATCTGCTGCGCGTTGAGCAGCTCTATCCGTTCCCGCTGAAGAGCCTCGTCACGGCGCTCGGACGGTTCAAGGACGCCGACGTCGTCTGGTGCCAGGAGGAGCCCAAGAACATGGGCGCCTGGTCCTTCGTCGAGTCCTATCTAGAGTGGGTGCTGACGCAGATCGGCGGCAAGTCGAAGCGCGCGCGCTATGTCGGGCGCCCCGCTTCGGCCTCGACCGCCGCGGGCACGATGTCGCGCCATCTCGCGCAGCTGAAATTGTTCCTGGACGAAGCGTTCGCGGCTTGACGCCCGACGCGAGCAAAGAGAGAGCCAATGGCTGAAATTCGCGTGCCGACCCTGGGCGAATCGGTGACCGAGGCGACCATTGGCCGCTGGTTCAAGAAAGCCGGCGACGCCGTGCGCGCCGACGAGGCGCTCGCTGAACTCGAAACCGACAAAGTCACGCTCGAAGTCAACGCGCCGGCCGCCGGCGTGCTCGCCGAGATCGTCGCCAAGGAAGGCGAGACCGTTGAGCCGGGCGCGCTGCTCGGACAGATCACTGAAGGCGCGACGGCCCCGGCGAAGGCCGCCGGCGAAGCGGCGGCCAAATCCCCCGCAGCCAAGCCCGCGCCGGCCGCCCAGCCTGCGCCATCCCCCGCCGCGACGGCGATGCCGCCCTCGCCCTCCGCCGCCAAAATCGCGGTCGAGCAGGGGATCGACATTGCTCAGGTTCCCGGCAGCGGCAAGCGCGGCCAGGCGCTGAAATCCGACGTCGTTCAATTCGCCGCCCATCAGGCGGCGGCGCCGCAGCCCGCCTCCGATCAGGTCGCGCAGGTTGAGGCGCGGATAGAAGCGCCGCCGGCCCAGCGTCCGCCCCTTCCGGCGGAAGACTCCCGCCGCGAAGAGCGGGTGAAGATGACGCGCTTGCGCCAGACGATCGCGCGCCGTCTGAAGGAAGCGCAGAACGCCGCCGCCATGCTGACGACGTTCAACGAAGTCGACATGTCGGCGCTCATCGAATTGCGCAAACGTTACAAGGAGGCCTTCGAAAAGCGACATGGCGTGAAGCTCGGCTTCATGGGCTTCTTCGTGAAGGCGTGCTGCGAGGCGCTGGAAGAAATTCCGGCCGTCAACGCGGAGATCGACGGGACTGACATCATCTACAAGCGCTTCTGCCATATCGGCGTCGCCGTCGGGACGGAGAAGGGGCTCGTCGTGCCGGTGGTACGCGACGCCGACCGCCTGTCGCTCGCCGAGATCGAACGAACCATCGCCGAACTCGGCCGCAAGGCGCGCGACGGCGCGCTCGACATCAAAGATCTGCAGGGCGGCACCTTCACCATTTCAAACGGCGGAGTCTATGGGTCGCTGATGTCGACGCCGATCCTGAATGCGCCGCAATCGGGCATTCTCGGCATGCACAAGATCGAGGAGCGCCCCGTCGTGGTCGACGGCAAAATCGAAGCGCGGCCGATGATGTATCTCGCGCTCTCCTACGACCACCGCCTCGTCGACGGCAGGGAAGCCGTGACTTTTCTGGTGCGGGTCAAGGAGTTGCTCGAAGATCCGGCGAGGCTTGCGCTCGGACTGTAGCCGCCGCCTCTTCAAAATCTCCAAAGCATGCACATTTAATTTCAGACGGCGCGCCGCTCGTTTGGGCGCCGACGGCGGGTCGAAAGGACCGCCAAGGAGGTCAAGATGGAAATGAAAACCGCGACCGAACCCAGAGAAGCGCCGCTCACGGCCGAGCAGTTCGCCCAGCTGGGCGATGGCCTCATCGCTTATGTGCGGCCCATGCGCTCCGAGGACGTCAATCGGCTTTATCCGCACGCGCCCCAGATCGCGCCGGGTCTGACGATTTTCGCGCTGTTCGGCGCGGATGGCGCGCCGATCGTGCTTGCGGATTCGGAAGAAGGCTGCATCGGCAACGCCCGCGAAAATCATCTGCAAATGGTGAGCCTGCATTAGGCCGGACCGACGCGAAAAGGGTTGAGGCGCTCTCCCGCCCAATCGGTCCGGCGATCAGTCGGCGGCGATCATCGGCCCCTCCGATGCGGGCCAATCGATCCGATAATTGAGACCGGTGCGGATCAGATGGGTCGCGCTGGCGCTCGAGGCGGCGAAATTCGCGGGAAATCCATCCTGAACCGAGCCGCCGAAGGCGTTGATCGCGTAATTCTGCCGTCCGAGGTCGATATAAAGCCACTCCGCCTTGAGGCTCCACTTGCGCGCGATCGCGTATTCGAAGCCGGCGCCGGCGGTCCAGCCTGTAGCTAAGCCGGAAAAGGCGCCGGCCGAGCAATAGATGTCGAGCGCGCAGTTCCTGTTGCCCTCGCCGAGCGCCCCAAGCGCGGAGACCTGGCCATAGGCGAAGCCGCCGGTGACGTAGAGCATGACGTCGTCGCGGGGCAGCAGTCCAAACCGCCCGCGCAACGTCCCGAGCCATTCGAGCAGACGTTTGGTGCTGGCGGCGTAATTCCGCGGAGCGGCGCCAGTCCCGAAATTGGCGGAAGCGCCGAAAGAGCCGCCGACATTTGCATAGGCGAAGTCGGTCTCGAGACCCGCGACGAGAAGCGGATGCAAGCGCCAATTGTAGCCGATCTGGCCGCCGCCGACGAAGCCGGCGATGTCCGAATGCTGCGCGAAAGGCGCCTGGAAACCTGTCTGGAGGATCGCCGCTTCCGGCGAGCGCGCGGCAAGCGTCGTGTCTTTCGCCGCGGCGAAACCATAGCCGACGTGGCCGCCGATATAGGGGCCGCGCCATTCATGCGACTCCGCCTCCGCCTTGGCGAAAAACGGCCCGAAACTTCCAGCGCCGGTCGGATCGTCGGGCCCGCCAAAGCGGTAGCCCGCCTGCAGAAAAAAGCCATAGCGCTGCGAAAATGAGTAGATCGGCCTGGTTACATTCTGGGACAGGCGCTCGCCATAGTCCTTGCCTGGCGCGCTGAACTGCCAATAACGGCCGCCGACGCCCACGCTGAAACGCGGCGTCAGATCATAGGCGATGAGGCCTTCGAGCTGAAAGCCGCTCCCTGTGCCAGACTGCTGCGCGCCACGGATATCGGGGCGAAAATTGTGATAGTCGGTGTTCCACAACCAGCTATGAATCCAGGCCGCTTCGAGCGATGCGCGCAGGCCCGGCGTAGGCTCGATCTCGCCGCCGACGCCGACGCGGAGCGAGTTCCAAACAACGTCGAAATCGAGCCCGTCAAGATTTGTCGGATAAGGAACCCTGTTCGGCGGATCGGCCGGGCAAAACTCCGTGCTGGCGAGAAGCTGCGCGCAGCCGAACGAATTCATCCGCTCGTGGAAATTATTGTATCCGACAAAGGGGCCGATCCTGACCGGCTGGCCGGTCGGCAAACTGATCTCCACGACATTGTAGCCCAGATCGACGGTGACATATTTGAGCGAGCCGCCGCTCTGCACATGGATCGTGTTGCTGTAGGGGCCCTTGGTCGCGGCGACAGTGTCCTCGTCATTGAGCTTGCCGCTCGCGAGCGTCCCGCCGCCGAGAAAACCCTTGAGGAAGACGCCGCTCTCGTGGTCGACGCGAAAGAAGGTCTCGGCGGAATGCCCGGTCAAATCGCCGAAGGTGAGACGCGAAATCAACAATCCAGGGATGTAGGCGTCGTAGTAATCATATTTATGGTTGCCCGAACTGAACCAGTAGCGGGTCCCAAATTCAAACCGCCAGGGCGACGCCAGCGGCGGCGGCGGCCCCTTCAAGACGGGGAGAACCGGGTCGGCGCCCTCGGCCGCCCCGACGACCAGGAAAGCCGTCATCGACAGAAAAGCGGAAAGCGTCTTGCGCATGCGGCGGCTCCGGTCTTACACACAGCAGGGGCGGGTCCGGCCGCCAAGACGCGCGACGCCTATACGATAAACCTAGGGGTTTAAATGACATTTCATGGTTGAGCGTTTATTAACGCCGGCGTCCGCGCGGACCCTTTGTCGCCGCCCAACGTCTGTGAGACGCGAGCGGCCAGCTTGACAGCCGCGCCGTCCTTTCCTATCTGCAGGACGTTTGTTGGCACTCGCCTTGGGTGAGCGCCAACAAACGTTCGCATATCCCTTTTTGGCGGGGCAGAACCCCGTCAGGCCAGAAAAGGAAAGATTCACAATGGCGTTCCGTCCCCTCCACGACCGCGTCGTGGTCAAGCGACTCGAAGGCGAGGAAAAAACCAAAGGCGGCATCATCATTCCGGACACCGCGAAGGAGAAGCCGCAAGAGGGCAAGGTGGTTTCCGTCGGCCCCGGCGCCCGCGACGAAAACGGCAAGCTCAACCCGCTCGACGTCAAGGCCGGCGATCGCGTGCTTTTCGGCAAATGGTCCGGCACCGAAGTCAAGATCGACGGCGATGACCTGCTCATCATGAAGGAAAGCGACATTCTCGGCATCGTCGACTGACTCGACGCCGCCGTGCGCTTCCAACACTCAGGAGATTTGTAAATGGCTGCTAAAGACGTCCGTTTCGCCACTGACGCCCGCGACCGCATTCTGCGCGGCGTCGAAATCCTCAATAACGCGGTAAAAGTGACGCTCGGCCCCAAGGGCCGCAACGTCGTCATCGAGAAGTCCTTCGGCGCGCCGCGCATCAGCAAGGACGGCGTCACCGTCGCCAAGGAAATCGAGCTTGCCGACAGGTTCGAAAATCTCGGCGCCCAGCTCGTCCGCGAAGTCGCCTCGAAGCAGAACGACATCGCCGGCGACGGCACGACGACCGCGACGGTTCTCGCCGCGTCGATCGCCCGCGAAGGCGCCAAGGCGGTCGCCGCCGGCCTCAACCCGATGGATCTGAAGCGCGGCGTCGATCTCGCCGTCGACGCCATCGTCGCCGATCTCAAGCTGCATTCGAAGAAGGTCACCTCGAACGACGAGATCGCCCAGGTCGGCACGATTTCGGCGAACGGCGACAGCTTCATCGGCGAGGAAATCGCCAAGGCGATGCAGAAGGTCGGCAATGAGGGCGTGATCACGGTCGAAGAGGCGAAGAGCCTCGAGACCGAGACCGACATCGTCGAGGGCATGCAGTTCGACCGCGGCTATCTCTCGCCCTACTTCATCACCAACGCCGAGAAAATGATCGCCGAACTCGACGATCCGTACATCCTCATCCACGAGAAGAAGCTGTCGACGCTGCAGCCGCTGCTGCCGATCCTCGAAGCCGTGGTGCAGACCGGCAAGCCGCTGCTCATCGTCGCCGAGGACGTCGAAGGCGAGGCGCTCGCCACGCTCGTCGTCAACAAGCTGCGCGGCGGGTTGAAGATCGCCGCCGTCAAGGCGCCGGGCTTCGGCGATCGCCGCAAGGCGATGCTCGAAGACATCGCGATCCTGACCGGCGGCCAGTTGATCGCCGAGGATCTGGGCATCAAGCTCGAGAGCGTCACGCTCGCCATGCTCGGCCGCGCCAAGCGCGTGCGCATCGAGAAGGAGAACACGACGATCATCGACGGCGCCGGCGAGAAGAAGGACATCGAGTCGCGCATCTCCCAGATCAAGGGTCAGATCGAGGAGACGACCTCCGATTACGACCGCGAGAAGCTGCAGGAGCGTCTCGCCAAGCTCGCGGGCGGCGTCGCGGTGATCCGCGTCGGCGGCGCGACCGAGGTCGAAGTCAAGGAGAAGAAGGACCGCGTCGACGACGCTCTCAACGCCACCCGCGCGGCGGTCGAGGAAGGCGTGTCGCCGGGCGGCGGCGTGGCGCTGCTGCGCGCCATCAAGGCGCTCGGCGGCGTCAAGGTCGGCAATCCGGATCAGCAGACGGGCGTCGACATCGTCCGCAAGGCGATCCAGGCGCCGGCGCGCCAGATCGTCGACAACGCCGGCGGCGACGGCGCCGTGGTGGTCGGCAAGCTGCTCGAATCCTCCGAATACGGCTATGGCTTCGACGCGCAGAAGGGCGAGTATGGCGATCTGATGAAGCTCGGCATCATCGACCCGACCAAGGTCGTGCGCACCGCGTTGCAGGACGCCGCGTCGATCGCCGGTCTGATCATCACCACCGAGGCGACGATCACCGAAGCGCCGAAGAAGGAAGCGCCGCCGGCGATGCCGGGCGGCGGCGGCATGGGCGGCATGGACTTCTAAGTCCGCCGGTCAGAGCGAAAACTTCGAAAGCCTCGGGGTCTCCCCGGGGCTTTTTTTTGCGCCGGGGCGCGGACCGCGGCGAATGGTTCGACCGAAGCCGAGTCAGGCTTGCGATGACGCGCCGCGTCTGCCGCTTCGTCTCTCGCCGAATATGCCTTCGATCCAGGCCGTCACCGCCTTGATCCTGGCGATCTGTTTATAGGCGGGATTGACGAGCAGCCACACTTCTCGTTTGAGCACGGGCGCCTTGCCGCCCAAGCGGCGCAGGCCGGAGTCGCGATCGGCGATCAGGCACGGAAGCAGCGACTTGCCGATGCCGGCCCTGACGGCGTTCAGGGCCAGTTCGGAGTCGTTGACCGCCAATCGCGGTGGATGACGCTGTCGACTGGCCGCCTGGTTGATCCAGGCGGCGTGCGGCAGTCCGGCCATCTCCGCCTCATAGGCGATCCAGGAAAGCCGGCGCGCGTCCAGCGCCCTCGGTCCGTAAACCGCATAGTCGAGGTCGGCGATGCGACGCGTGATCGCCTGCTGATCTTCGATCGGTCGCGCATGGCGAAGCGCGATATCGGCGTCGCGCCGCATGACGCTCAGATTGCGCGGCTCGGCGACGACCTCGAGCGACAGTCCGGGATGCGCCTCCATCAGCCGCCCGACCGCAGGCAGCAGAAGACGGCTCGCGATCAGCGGGATCGCGGTGATGCGGACGCAGCCGGCCGCGCAGTCTCCGCCGGCCGACGATTCGGCGATCGCGATCGCCTCTTCTTCCATACGCGCCGCGCGCTCGACGATATGCGCGCCGATCTCCGTCACGCGCCAGCGCGGCTCGAACAGCGTCAACCGCAGGCTTTGTTCGATGCGCCGAATCCGCCGCGCCACCGTGGTCTCGTCCACCCGCATGGCCTTCGCCGCCGGCGCGATCGCCTTTGCGCGCGCCACCGCGAGGAAGTAACGCAAATCATTCCAGTTCAAGGGCGGCAAATCTGCAGGCATGGGCGACAAAACTACCCGTATAGAGGCGTGGCTGCATCAACTAAGTCTCTTCGCGTCGACCGTTGAAGGCGGAGCCGGGCATGCAAATCGATCGTCGTCTGTTGATCCAGGGAGGTCTCGCATCCTTGATCAGCCGGCCGGCGCCGGCGCACGCCCGACGCGCCATCGGCGCCGCGACGACCCGCTTCAAGGCTCTGGCGTTCGATGCATTCCCGATCTTCGATCCAAGGCCGATCGCGGCCCTGGCGGAGACGCTCTTTCCGGGAAACGGATCGCGACTCGTCGAGCTGTGGCGAACGCGACAGTTCGAATATTCCTGGCTGCGAACGGCGGCGGGTCAATATGCGGACTTCATGAAAGTGTCCGAGGAGGCCCTGGTCTTTGCCGGCGCCGCGCTGAAGCTGCAACTGACCGACGAAAAGCGCGATCAGCTCCTTCGCGCTTATCTTGCGCTCGGGACATGGCCGGACGCGAAGCCGGCTTTGCAACGGCTGCGGCAGGCGGGCGCCCGTCTGGCGCTGCTCTCCAATCTTACGCCGGCGATGCTCGAAGGATCGATCGCGACCTCCCGGCTTGAAGGCGTCTTCGAACATGTCCTGAGCACGGATCGCGCCAAGACCTATAAGCCGGCTCCCGACGCCTATCGGCTCGGACTCGATGCGTTCGGACTGGCGAAGAACGAGATCCTGTTCGTCGCCTTCGCCGGCTGGGACGCGGCCGGCGCGAAGGCGTTCGGCTATCCGACGTTCTGGGTCAATCGGCTCGGCCTGCCGTCCGAGGAATTGGGCGGCAAAGCTGATGCGGAAGGCCAATCGCTCGCCGATCTGACGGCCTATGCGCTCGGTTGACGCCTGGGCGCGGCGAGCGCCGCGATCGACGCCGCCTTGCGCATGATCCGCGCGCCGCGGCCATGCGCGGGAACGCGCCCGAGCGCCACAAAACCCCAGATTCCGTCTGTGCTTCGCTGCGCCGCGCGTCGGCGCGACGCAGCGCCTTGCGCATCGAGGGCCGTTGCCCTACGGCTTCCGCTCGTTTAGCATGAGCTTCGCGCGCGGGGTCACGCGCGCGTCAAGCAAGATTTGGGAGGAGCGAGATGGCGAGCTTGCGCACGCCGGTGGAGTCGAACGGCGACTGGGCCGAGCACGTAAAGACCTATGAGACATTTTTGCTGCTGCTGAAGATCGCGGCGGCGAGCACCGCGGCGCTGTTGCTCGCGCTGTATTTCTTCCTCGCGCGCTAGGTCCGCGCTCTTCGCCTTCCACCGCTGTCGGCGTCGCTGGCGGCGACGGTTTTTCCGCAACCGGAGTTCGTCATGCGCATCGCCGTATTGGCTGAAACGGATCAATCCGAGCCGCGCGTCGCGGCCACGCCTGAGACCGTCAAGAAATTCATCGGGCTCGGCGCCGACGTGGCGGTCGAAGCCGGCGCCGGCGCCTCGGCCGGCTTTTCGGACGACGATTACGCCGCGGCCGGCGCGACGATCGCCCATGACGCGGCGGCGGCGCTGACCGGCGCCGACGTGGCGTTGCGCGTGCGGCGCCCCTCGGCGGCCGAACTCGCCGGCGCCAAACCCAATCTCGCGGTGATCGCGATCATGGATCCGTTTGGCGCGGGGGCTCAACTCGCTGATCTCGCCAAGAGCGGCGCGATCGCCTTCGCCATGGAGTTCATGCCGCGCATCACGCGGGCGCAAACCATGGACGTGCTGTCGTCCCAGGCCAATCTCGCGGGCTACCGCGCGGTTATCGACGCGACCGCCGAATATGGCCGCTCATTCCCGATGATGATGACCGCCGCCGGCACCGTTCCGGCGGCGAAAGTCTTTATAATGGGCGTCGGCGTCGCCGGCCTGCAGGCGATCGCCACGGCGCGGCGCATGGGCGCGATCGTCACCGCCACCGACGTTCGACCGGCGACCAAGGAGCAGGTCGAATCGCTCGGCGCGAAATTCATCGCCGTCGAGAACGAGGAGTTCAAACAGGCCGAGACCTCGGGCGGCTACGCCAAGGAAATGTCGCCCGAATATCAGCAGGCGCAGGCCGAACTCGTCGCCTCGCACATCGCCAAGCAGGATGTCGTCATCACCACGGCGCTCATCCCCGGCCGCCCGGCGCCCAAGCTGATCTCGGCCGAGATGGTGCATTCGATGCGGCCCGGATCGGTGATCGTCGATCTGGCGGCCGAGCGCGGCGGCAACTGCGAACTGACGCGGCCCGGCGAAACCGTGGTGGTCGACGGCGTGAAGATACTCGGCGCGCTCAACCTCGCCGGCCGCATGGCGTCGACGGCGTCGAGTCTTTACGCCAAGAATCTCCTGGCCTTCGTCGAGACTCTCGTCTCCAAGGACACCAAGCAGCTCGCCATCAATTGGGACGACGAACTGGTGAAGGCGACCGCGCTGACCCGCGACGGCGCCGTCCTGGACGAGCGATTCAAATAACCGCCTGCGCGCACAACAAACTAAAGGGGCGTTAAGCGATGACCGACTCTACGCAACAATTGCTTGAGAAGGCGCAGGCGGCGGCCGAGGCCGCCCGCCATCTCGCCGAACAGGCGCAGCACTATTCGGACGAACTCGCGCATACGGCCGCCGCCGCCGCCGCGCATGGGCTGGCTGGGGGCGCCATCGATCCGTTCGTCTTCCGTGTGGCGATTTTCGCCATGGCGGTATTCGTCGGCTATTACGTCGTCTGGTCGGTGACGCCGGCCCTGCATACGCCGTTGATGTCGGTCACCAACGCGATTTCGTCGGTGATCATCGTCGGCGCGCTGCTCGCCGCGGGCGTCGAAGGCATGACCGCCGCCGAGGCTTCGGGCTCCTGGTGGGCCAACGCCTTTGGTTTTATCGCCGTCATTCTCGCCAGCGTGAACATATTCGGCGGCTTCCTGGTCACCGAACGCATGCTCGCCATGTACAAGAAGAAGGGCTGACGCCATGAGCGCCAATATCGCAGCCCTTCTCTATCTCGTCGCCGGCGTGCTGTTCATCTTCGCGCTGCGCGGCCTCTCGTCGCCGGCGACGTCGCGGCAGGGCAACCGTTACGGCATGATCGGCATGGCGATCGCCGTGGCGACGACGCTGCTGACGCATTTTCCCTCCTTCGGCGGCCTGCTGATGATCGTCATCGGCGTCGCCATTGGCGGCGGCGCCGGCGCGTTCATCGCCCAGCGGGTGCCGATGACGAAAATGCCCGAGCTTGTCGCGGGCTTCCACGCGCTGGTCGGCCTTGCCGCCGTGCTGGTGGCGGCCGGCGCCTTCTTCGCGCCGCGCGCCTTCGGCATCGGCGACGTGAATGACATCCACGCCGGCAGCCTCGTCGAAATGTCGCTGGGCGCGGCGATCGGCGCGATCACCTTCACCGGCTCGATCATCGCCTTCCTGAAGCTCTCCGAACGCATGACCGGCAAGCCGATCCTGCTGCCGGAGCGCCACACGATCAACATCATGCTCGGCGTCGCGATGATCGCGCTGACCGCGCTGTTCGTCGGCACGCAGAGCGGCTTCTGGCTGTTCCTGCTGATCGTCGCCTCGCTGGTGTTGGGCGTGACGCTGATCATTCCGATCGGCGGCGCCGACATGCCGGTGGTCGTCTCCATGCTCAACTCCTATTCGGGCTGGGCGGCGGCGGGCATCGGCTTCACGCTCGGCAATCTCGCCCTGATCATCACCGGCGCGCTGGTCGGCTCGTCTGGCGCGATCCTCTCCTACATCATGTGCAAGGGGATGAACCGCAGCTTCATCTCCGTCATTCTCGGCGGCTTCGGCGGCGAGGTGGCGGGGCCCGCGGGCGGCAAGGAGACGCGCAACGTCAAGCAGGGCTCGGCCGAGGACGCCGCCTATATCATGCAGAACGCCGGCAAGATCATCATCGTGCCGGGCTACGGCATGGCTGTCGCGCAGGCGCAGCATGCGCTGCGCGAAATGGCGGATATCCTCAAGGCGGAAGGCGTCGACATCAAATACGCCATCCATCCGGTCGCCGGCCGCATGCCGGGCCATATGAACGTGCTGCTGGCCGAAGCCAATGTGCCATACGACGAAGTGTTCGAACTCGAGGACATCAATTCGGAGTTCGGACAGGCGGACGTCGCCTTCGTCATCGGCGCCAATGACGTGACCAATCCCGCCGCCAAGACCGACAAGACCTCGGCGATCTACGGCATGCCGATCCTCGACGTCGAAAAGGCGAAGACGGTGCTGTTTTTGAAGCGCGGCATGGGCTCGGGCTACGCCGGCGTCGAAAACGAACTGTTCTTCCGGCCCAACACGATGATGCTGTTCGGCGACGCCAAGAAGACCGTCGAATCGATCGTCAAGTCGCTGGCGCATTAAGCCGCTTCATCGTCGCCAAAACGAAAAAACGCCCGGGAGTTTCCTCCCGGGCGTTTTTGCATCATCGCCCCGGCGATGCGCGCGGCGTTCGCGCGAAGCGAAACTTCCCGCTTCGCGCTGGAGACTATTCCCAGTTCCAGGCGACCGGCTGGAACCAACCGCCGAATTCCGGCCAAGATTCGTCGCCGGTGTAGAAAATGCCCGGCACATTCTTGCCCGTGCCATATTCATACTTCGCCGAGAAGATGAAGGTGCGCTGCGGATAGGGGTGGAACAGCGCGAATTTGCAGTTGTTCACATTGTCGATGCCGGCGTCGAACGACCAGCGGTCGCTGTATTTGTAATGCGCGTGCAGATCGACCATGAAGAAGCGATCCGACGAGCCGAAGATGCCATGGACGAGATCGTTGTTGGCGAGCGTGCGCCAGATGCGATCCTGCCAGCGCATCGCCACCGTGAACGCCCAACTGTCAACTGGGCGATAGGTGACGCCGAAATCCCAGCGCCATTTCGGCACGCCCGGCGCGTTCTTGCCGGCGACCGACGTGGCCCAGGGAAACTCGAAACTCGTGCCGAACGGCGATGTCGCGGATGGCGCCGAAGGCTGCCAGCGGCTGAACGAGATGACGCGTGAATTGACGAATGTCACGCTGCCGAACACCTGGAGACCCTTGTAATAGACATTGTCCTTCTGCCAGGCGAGCTCCACGCCGGTATTGCGGATGCGGTCGACGTTGATATTGGCGGTGGCCTGAAAAGCGGAGCCGGGAACGATCGTGAAGTTGCTGATGATCGCGTCGCGCGCTTCCTCATCAAAGAGCGACAGTCGCCCCCAGCTGTCGGGACCAAGACTGCGCTGAAAGACGATCTCCTTGGTCAGAGCGGTCTCGGGACGCAGATTGGGGTTGGGATTACTGACGAATCCCGTCGCGCCCGGCGTCGCGGTGAGATTATAGAGCTCGCGCACGGTCGGAAAGCGATTGGCCATGCCGACGTTGCCGGTGACCGTCCAGAACGGATCCGCCTCCCAGCGCAGCGACGCCTTCGGCGAAACCCGCGTGGAATAGAGATTGGGCTGGAAGACCGGCAACATGGTCGCGAGCGTCGCCGTGGAGCCGGTGGCGACGGCGTTCACGCCGTTGAGGAGCTGATTATATCCATCTGACGCCTGCCAATGTTCGCCGCGAACGCCGAGCGTCAGCTTCAAGTCTGGACGCAGGCGAATCGCGTCCTGCGCCCAGAGCGCCTGGGTGCGCGTCGTGCCGCTGCCGACCGACTGGACGACGCCATATGACGACGCCATGCCCGCCCCCCAATTCGTCGTGAGCCAGATCGGATTGTTGGAGTGATATTGATCGCCATGTATGCCGAAACTGACGTCATGCATGCCTTCGGGGCCGTCGGGCCGGTAGATGCCCTTGAGGTCGAGAAGCGTCCAATAGGTCCCGGTGAAAATCGTGTCGCGGCCCGTCAACGTATAGCCGCCAGAGAGGCTGGTGGCGCTCGACGTGACGGCGCTCCACGGCGAGCGCGACGAGCTATATGGATAGGTGAAATGCGAGGCGGAGAGCTCAAAGTCGAAGACGCCCTGCGTATTCGACTTGAGCGCCAGCGAGTTGATCAGGATCGTCTCCTGATAGCGCAGATTGGCCGCGCCGAAGGCTTGCAGCGTCGTTGTCGGCAGACCGGGGCCGGTGAAGCTGGCAGGCGGTCCAAAAAACTGATTGCGGCCACCAGAAATATAGTTCAGCGGCCAGGACACGCGGTCGCTGTTGAAGACGCCAACCGTATAGACGCCGCGGATCGTCGGCGTGAAGTCATAGGCGACCTTCACCTTGCCATTGATGAAATTCTCCTCCGAGATCGAGCCCGAGCCGACGATCGACTGCGGCACGCCGTAAACGTTCTGCGAGAAGATCGCGCCCGAATAGGGATAAAAGCGGCCGGCGTTGATGAAGGAAATCGGCTGGTTGTTGTTCCAGGCGTAATTCAGCGCCACGAAGTAGGAGAGGTTGCCGATTTTGTCGCCGATGGTGAGCGCCGTCGTCGTCGTCGGCAGGCCGAGCTGCGTCCCCCACCAAGCAAAGTCCTGCACGGCGACGGTTTGCTTGGCGGTGACTTCGAGATGCTCCGGCATGCGCGTCGTGAATTTGATGACGCCGCCGATCGAATTGCCCGGGTACTGCGCCGCATAGGGACCGTAAAGGTAATCGACGCGTTCGATCTCTTCCGGCGAGATCAGACCCCAGCGCGGCTGGCCGTCGGTATGGCCGTTGGAGATGAGCTGGCTGATCAAAAGATCGTCGACATAGACCATAGCGCGCGCCGACGAGAGTCCCCAGGTGCGCGTCTGGATCATGCCTTCATTGCCGCCGCGCAATTTGCGGATGAACAGGCTCGGCACATATTTGAGCGCATCCTGGCTGTCGACGATGTTGATTTTTTCTTTGATGTCGCGCTGCGTGACGCTCGCGACCGTATTCGGCAATTGCCAGCGCTGAACGAAGGCGGGCTTGCCGTCGGGAAGCGTCGCCGCCCAGATCGACGGCGTCGAAGGCGCCGGAGCCGGAGCGGGCGCGACATTTGTCGCAACGCCTGGAACGCCGGTTGTCGGGCGTCTGACGGCGCCGCGATGCTGGCCGCCGACGTCGATCGTCGGCAGCGATTGCTGCGCGGCGGCAGGCGTCACGCGAAGTTCGGAAAACGCAATTAGGGTGAGAGCGCCGGCGGAAACGCCGCGCAGGAGCGAATAGCGAGACATGTCGAATCTTCCTTACTAGCGCCGGTCAAAACGGCGCGCCTGATCGATGCGGCTCGGAGCCGCTACGCGTATCGATTGATCAGGCGAAGGAAGGGGGGCCGCGCGGATGGGCGCTGGGATTCAGGCGGGACGGGACAAACGCCTGGGTTGGCGGGGCCCGTGGCGCGAGACGATACGCCAGCCCCTGAATCGCGAAGATATTGTCCGCCGGCGGCAGCGTGCTCCATCCGAGATGACAGAGCGCGCAGGAACACCCGGCGTCGTAGAGATCGTCCGAGGGCGCTTGCCGCGAATCGCCCTGATCAAGCGCCCACGTCGTCGCCAGATGGCATACTGCAATCGGGGCGTTAGGGCCGCCAGCGGAAGCCGGCTCCGTCGCTTGGCACGGCGCTACGAGCTTCGCAACGAGCGCGAAGACAGCGAAGACAGCGGCGAGTCGACGATTGCGCATCAGCCCATGGCGAATTTGGGCGCCGTTAACCGCAACGGCCCAGCCTGCGCATATGGCCCGTCAATCGCGGATTCTCCAAGTCTTTGCGCGTTGTCAAATTACAAAAAATCAACTAAGAGACATTTATGTCACAGTTGCGCGCCATGCGTCGGGAATTTCGTGCGGCATTCGCCGTCGCCGCCGTTTGCGCGCTATTGTTTTCACTTCTTGTATCGGGCGCCGTGCGTTCCGCGCATGCATTCGCCGGTCCAATAGGCGTCGC
Source organism: Methylocystis sp. (assembly GCA_051061375.1). Taxonomy (GTDB): domain Bacteria; phylum Pseudomonadota; class Alphaproteobacteria; order Rhizobiales; family Beijerinckiaceae; genus Methylocystis. Next base: position 170,068 of record JBPFDW010000033.1, read on the forward strand.
ATGCGATCATTCCGCATTTCTCGCCGGATCTCTTGGCGTCGCCGTGCAGGATCGGACGGAAACGCAGCGGCGCGGCGCGCCTGCGCAAACCGCGCATAAATGTCCGGACTGCTGTCTTGCGCCTCATGCAAATTCCGCGGTTCTGCCCGAGCGCGTGGCGTCCGTCGCGCGGCCTGCCAGCCGACCGGCGACGATCCATCACAGCGCCATCTCCGCTGATCCTCCGGAGAGTCTGACGTCGAGCGGCGCGAATGGCGCGCGTGCGCCGCCCTCCATTTAGATTTTCTGATTGCGACTGACTCGATGCGCTGAAGCGCGGGAGTATGGTCGCGGTTTTCGCCGCCTGGACGGCGCTCATCTCGCGACGACACAATAAAACGAAAACTGACGCTCCGCCTGCGCGGTCGCCGCAAGCGCGTCCTCAAAAAACGAGTGAGTGAAATGGATTACAATACGCTTTCCCCTCTCGCCATGTTCCTCAACGCCGGCCCTGTCGGCAAGGTGGTCATGGCGCTGCTGCTGCTCGCGTCGATCTGGACGTGGGTGCTCATCGTCGAAGGCGTGGTCGCCGTCATGCGCATCACCAAGTCGGCGCGCTCGGCCCGCGCCGGCGGAGACGTCGGCGTTCTCGCCCCCGTCGCCGAATCCGGCCGCGAGGCTTATGCGCTCGACCTTCCCGACGAGACGATCGGCGACAAGCGCGCGCGCATCGCCGACCATATGAGCCGCACCGCGCGCGAATTCCTCACCAAGGCGGAAGGCGGTCTGCCCAATCTCGCCGTCATTTCGTCGGTCGCGCCCTTCGTCGGCCTGTTCGGCACGGTGTGGGGCATCATGACGAGCTTCGCCAGCATCGCGCAGTCGCAGGACACGAGCCTCGCGGTGGTTGCGCCCGGCATCGCCGAGGCGCTCGCGGCGACGGCCTATGGACTCGCCGCCGCGATTCCCGCCTCGGTCGGCTATAACCGCATCGGCGCCGCCTTCGCGCGCGTCGGCCAGCAGGTCGCGCACTACATCGAAGACGAGTCGCTGCTGATGTGCAGCGGCCATCAGTCGCGTCCGCGTCGCGATCGGGAGGCTGCATAATGGGCATGCCCTCACGCCAGCGCCAGAGCGCAACCGAAGGCCTTTATCAGCCGCTCGCCGATATCAATGTGACGCCGCTCGTCGACGTCATGCTGGTGCTGCTGATCATTTTCATGATCACGGCGCCATTGCTCGCCAAGGGCGTCAAGGTGAACCTGCCGCAGGCGAGCGCCGCCATGCCGATCAACCAAAAGGAGCCGATCGTCGTCACGGTCGGCAAGGAAGGCAAAATCGCGCTCGGCGCGGATGAAACCTCCGCCGAGGCGCTGATCGACGGCATCAAGGTGATGATGGGCGACGACCAGTCGCGCGTCGTTCATATCCGCGGCGACACCGAGGCCGTCTATGGCGAGGTCGTCGCGGTGATGGATAAACTTGCGACGAACGGGATCACCCATATCGCCATCATGACCAACTCGCGCAGCAAAACCGGCCCGGCCACGAAGGGCGCGCATGGCCACGCAGCGCCCGCAGCCGGCGCCCCGCCGGCGCATGCGCCGGCCGCGCCCGTGGGGGCGGCGAAATGACCGATCTCGCGCTCGGTCCACAGCAACAGATCATGCGCGAGGGCGATCGTCCGCCCTCGGGCCCGGAACCGGTTCGGCCGCCGTGGCTTCGCTCGGTGACGACCGCCGCGGTCATCGCCTTGCATGTCGTGGTCTTCGGCATACTTGCCTATTCGGCGAAGCCGAACGCGATCTCCCTCGACTCGGTCAGCATGGACCTCGTGTCGGAAGGCGACTTCTTCGAGCAGGAGGAAGTCGCCGAAGCCGACGACACGCCGCCGCCCGAAGCGGTCGAGGAGCCTGAGATCGCCATTCCGCCTCCCCTGGTGATGGCGCCGGACGCGGTGCCTTTGCCCGCCAAGAAGGAAGACGTCGACGAGATCAAGAAGAAGGTCGAGCAGCAGCAGGTCCAGCGCGCCCAGCAGCGCCAGGAAGCGCAGGCGCGTCGGCGCTATGGCGCGCCGGAGGGTCACGCCGCGAGTTCAGGCGCATCCCAGGCGACATGTCTCGCACATATCGCCGCGGCGCTTCGACGGCATACGCCCGGCTCGACGAGTCTCGGCTCCGGCCACGCGCATGTGACGTTCCACGTCAATCCCGGCGGCGGCCTGTCGGGCGTCTCGGCCTCGGGATCGAGTCCGGCGCATGCGGCGCTGGCGCGACGGATCGTGTCGTCGTCGCGCGGGCCGAGCATATGCGGCTCGGCCTATGTCAGCCAGGCCTTCACCTTCCACTGACGTGGCGGCGGCGGACGCTCGAGCGCCCGCCGCAATCGATCGTATATTTGGGGGCAGGATGAAGTTCGCGCGATCGCTTACCCTGGCCGCGGCGTTCGTCGCTTCGACGAGCCACGCCGAGCCGGCCAAGCCCGCCGCCGCGCCAGCGCCGACAGCAGCGCCAAAGCCCGCGGCTGCGCCAGCGCAACGGGCCGCGCCGGCGCCCGCGGGAACGCCAAAGCCCGCTGCGCCAGCGGTCACGCAAGGCGCGGCTGCGCCCGCCGCGGTTCCGGCGATGTCGGAAAGCAAGTTCCTCGGGGCGCTCTACGCCGCCATCGCCAGGCAAACGCCCGCGGAGAGTCCCGCCGGCGAGGGCGAAGTGACGGCGAGCTTTCACGTCAATGCGCAAGGCAAGATCGACAAGGTGACGATCGACAAGACGACCAGTCCGCCTTTGGCCGAGGCGGTGAAGAAAATCCTGTCGAGCGTCGAAGCGCCGCCGCCGCCCGGCGGCTCCATGGACGTGGGGCAGACGTTCAAGTTTCGCGAGACGCCAAAATGAATGCGGCGGCGAAAAGCGCCGGATGAGCGCGCGTGGAGACGCGCATTTCGAGGGAGGGAGAGATGCGGCAATTTTCTCGACTGACGATAGGACTTTCAGCGCTCGCCTTCGCCTGCGCGCTTGGCGCGAGCGGGCCGGCTCGGGCCCAGGCCGAAGCGCCCAAGCCGAACGCCGAAGGAAACGCCGAGCCGAAGCGGGATGAGAACAAGGATACGAAGCGCGAGGAGAAATCCGAAAAGCGCGACGACAATTCCGACGCGCGGAGCGAACAGAAGGCGAAGGCGACGCGGGACGATAAGGCCGCCGAGAAAAAGAGCAAAGTCGACAGCGCCGCCTACATGCGCAAGCTCGGTCAGCTCATCCGGTCGCGCTCGCCGGGCGTGACGAACCTCGGCTCGGGAACGGCCGTCGTCCGCTTCCGTCTCGGGGCGTCCGGCGCGCCCAACCACGTCGCCATCGTTTCGGCGTCGACGCCCAAACACGGCGAATTGGCGCGCTCCATCGTCTCTGGCCTTAGGGCGCCGCCGCCCCCCGGCGGCTCCTACGACGGCGTGCAGAGTTTTAGATTTCACTAAAGGGGTGCGCGCCGCGCCGCCCTCAAAGCGCCGGCGTCGGCGCCGCAAACTGGAGAGAAGAATGAAGCGCATCGCCTTTGCCCTACTCGCCGTTTGCGTGCCCGTCGCAGCGCTCGCCGCGCAAGACGCGCCAGCGCCCATGAGCGGCGAAAAAACAGAGTCGCCGCCCGCCGGCGCGGACAAGGGCGCGCCTGCGCCAGCGGCCCAATCGGCGACTCATGCCGCAATGGGCCATCGCCCCGCCCCCGCCTGCGCCGAGGCAAAGGTCGATTGCGCGACGACCGCGGTTCCGGCTTTCGCCAAGGACGGACGATTGTGGGTCGCCTTCTCCGTCGGCAAGACGGTTTACGCCGCGGCGTCTTCGGACAATGGCAAGAGTTTTTCCCCGCCGACCGCGGTCGTCACGGTCGCCGACGCGGTGATCGACGCGCATGGCGACGCCCGCCCGAAAATCGTCGCGCTCAATGACGGGAGCCTGCTCGCAACTTATACGACGCGGCCCGACAAGCAGATGATCGGCACGATCTTTACCGCCCGTTCAACCGACGGCGGCAAGACCTTCTCGGCGCCGCAGCCGCTGCTGAGCGAAGGCGGCCAGCGCTTCGACAGCATCGTCGTCAACCGCAAGGGCCGCATCTACGCGGGCTGGCTCGACAAGACCCATGCGCTCAAAGCCAAGGCCGAGGGCAAGGAATTTCTGGGGAGCGGCGTCGCCTTCGGCTATTCCGACGACGGCGGCAAGACCTTCAAGGGCAAATCGATCCTCATCGATCACGCTTGTGAGTGCTGCCGCATGTCGGGCGCGCTGGACAAGGACGGAACGCCGGTCTTTGCCTGGCGGCAGGTTTTGGACGGCAATATTCGCGACCATATGGTCGCGAAACTTTCAGCCGACGCGACGCAAGCGACGGCGACGCGCGTATCCGACGACGACTGGTCGATCAACAGCTGTCCGCACCACGGACCGGCGATCGCCATCGACGCCTCGGGCGCGTGGCATGTGGTCTGGTTCACCAAGGGCAAGAACCGGCAGGGCCTGTTCTACGCCCGCAGCCTCGACGAGGGCAAAAGCTTCTCGCCGCCCGAACAATTCGGCGACGACTCGCGCGCGCCGGGGCATCCGACGCTGATCGCGGCGAAAGACCGCCTCTATCGCGTCTGGAAGGAGTTCGACGGAACGACGACGACGATCGCGATGCAATTGTCGCGCGACAACGGCAAGAGTTGGAGCGCGCCGCGCGCCTTCGCGCAAACGGCGGACGCCTCCGACCATCCGGAACTCATCGCCCATAAGGGCGCGGCCTATCTGTCGTGGCTCACGCACAAGGAAGGCTATCGCCTGCTGCCGCTGCCGCGGGACGAGAAAAGCGCGGCGGCGCAGTGACGCCGCTCTCGCAAGAACGCCGCTGTGTCGTTCCCGACGCTTCGCTTCAAGCGCAGCGATCGGGACTCCCGGGAAAACTCTGAAGACTCGCGGCATGGCTCAGGACGCCCGATCGCCGCTACGCGGCGCCGGGCATCACAGACTCGCCTGTCTTCATTCCGAGTCTTCGCAACCGTCAGTTGGATTCCGCCCGATGCGCCTTGCCGCACTCGTCCTCGCCCTTGCGCTCGCTACGAGCGGCGCGGCCGCCTTCGATTTCAAGCCCTATGGCCGCGGCGCCTTCGCGCAATTGACCAAGGCGCACGCCGGCAGGCCGCTCATCGTGCATTTCTGGTCGGTGACCTGTCCGCCCTGCCTCGTCGAACTGCCGCAATGGGCCAAGTTCGCCGCCGAGGCGAAGGGGATCGATCTCGTCTTCGTCAACACCGACAGCGACGAGGACCGCGCCCGCGCGCAGGCGCGCATCGAGAAGGCTGGACTCTCGAACGCCGATCATTACGGCTTCGCCGACGATTTCGTCGAAAAGCTCTATTTCGAGGCGGACAGCATGTGGCGCGGAGAACTGCCCTTCACCGCGCTCGTCGCCCCGGACGGCGCCGTGGCGACGGTGACCGGCGCCATCGACGATCCGCTGATCGTCAATTGGCTGGAGAAGCGTCGGGGAAAGTGAGCGCGCCGCCTACCAGCGGCCTCTCGCGTAAAGCACGCCGAGAACGATCAGAAGCGCCAGCAATTGCAGGCCGACGCGCCAGCGCATGAGCTTCTGGGCGCGGGCCGGCGCGCCCTGGCCGCCACGAAACATATTGATAAAGCCGGCGACGACGACGAGCGCCACCGCCGCGACGGCGACAATCACCAACAGATTTGAAGAACTCGGCATGAGCGGCGCGTCTCCTTAAGCTGCTGCGCTGTAGAGAAGCGCGCGCCGCGCCGCAAGGCGTTTATCGCCGCAGCAGCCGCTGCAGATAGTCGAGCTCTTCCTGCGGGCGCTCGGGCTGGCCGAGCCTGCGGCGCAATTCCTCCTGCACGCGATGGGCGCGCTGCGCCGGCGCCAGCCCGAGCGGATCATATTTGCCGGAGAGATCTGGACGATTGCCGTCGCCCGCCGCGCGACCGAGCGGATCACGGCCCTTGCCGCGGCGCCCGCGCCTGCCAGGGCTTCCCCCCTCCTCTTCGGCGCTTTCGTCGCCCTCGCCGCGCATCTGCTGCGCCAGCCTGTCGGCGCCCTTGCGCAGGGCCTGCACGGCGCGGCCCTGGGCGTCGACCGCCCTGCCGCGGCCTTCCCCGGACTTGCCGAGCGCCTCCTCCGCCTCCTTCATCGCGCGGCGCGCGTCGTCGAGCTCTTCGCCGGCCTCGGCGCCGCCTTCGCGCAACGCATCCTGCTGCCGCTCCAGCCGCTCGCGCAGCGCCTGCTGGCGCTTGCGTTCGGCGCCGGCGTCCTCGCTCCGCGACTGGCCGTTCCGGCGGCGCCCGTGCGAAGCGCGCGGCTCCTCATCGTCTTCGTTCGGGTTCATCCCCTGAAAGGTTTCGTCGCGCAATTGCTGCTCTTCGCGCGACAGCTGATCGAGTTCGCCGAGCGCGCGCGCCATTTCGCGTCCGCGCCCGCGGCGCTGGCCCGCGCCTTGCCCCGATTGCACATTTTCGAGAATGTCCTGGAGTTCGTCGAGGAGACGCTGCGCCTGCGCCATGTCGCCGGACTTCATCGCTCGGTTCATCTCATCGAGCATCGACTGTAATTCGTCGGGCGTGACCGAGTCGGCGCTCCCCTCCGCCTCTTTCGACGGGGCGCCCGGCGGCGGCAACCTTGCGCCGAGCTGCTGCAGAAATTTGTCGAGCGCGGCGCGAAGCTCCTCGGCGCGCTGGGCGATGTCCTGCTCGCTGTCGCCGCGGGCGATCGCGTCCTTCAATTCGCGTTCGGCGGCGCGAAGCTCGCGCTCAGCCTGCGAAATGTCGCCTTCTTCGAGATTGACCGCCATCGCCCACAGCATATCGGAGACGCCGCGCAAATCATCGTCGTTGTGCGCGGCGTCGAGACCGCGGCGCGCCTCGCCCAGTCCGAGATGGATGGCCGACGGCGTCTCGAAGGCTTCCGGCGCGACCGACAGGGCTTCCAGCGCCGTGCGGACGCTCTCGCGCCGGTCCGGATCGAGCGCGAGAAGGCGTCTCTGTTCGGCGAGCGCGCGCGCCAGCGGTTTGACGAAGCGGCGCTGCGGCAGAATCATTTCGATCGCTTCCGAAGCGCCTTCATTATCGGCGGCATCCCTGGCGACGAGCCGCATTGTCAGCTTCGCGCCGCCGAAGGGACTGTCGGCGAGATCGATCGTCGCCTTGCCCTCGCCCTGGCCGCCGCCGCCGGGCGGCAGCGCCAGCGCAAGGCGCGGCGGCTCGTAAAGCGCGCGCGGTCCGCCGGGCGGCTTGCTGAAGACGGCTTCGGCGCTGACGACGCCGTAATCGTCAGTGGCGCGGAATGCGAGCGTCATCGAGCCGCGCGCATTATTGCGCGCCCTTTCGGTGAGCGCGATGGTCGGGGGCTGGTCGGGAATCGCCGCGAGATCGAAGCGCCGACCGTCGGACAGCGACAGTCGCGCCGCCCCCGAGAGTTTGAACGCCTGCTCTTTCGGCGTCTCCTTCCCGGACTCCGCGCTGGCCTGCGGCGCCGCCACGAGAGCGCCCGAGACGGTCGCGCCGGCGTCCGGCGGGCGGATGCGCAGCGTCGAATTGACCGGCGCCTCGATCGGCGCCGCGCCCTCCTTGGCGAGCACGATCGGCGGACGGCCGGTATAGGCGGGCGGCTCAAGCCAGGCGTCGACGCGCGTCGACCCTCCGAAGCTCGAAGCGGCGCGCCAGTCGAAAGCGGCGGCGAAGCGCGCGCGCTTCTCGTCGCCGGCGGCAAAGCCGGCCGCGACCGCGGCGACCAGCGCGAGCGCGCGCAAGGCGTAAGGGTCGCGTTGCGGCACGCGCGGGCGCGGCGCCGCGATCGGCGTCTTCGCCAAAGCGTCCTCGAGACGCCGGCGATGCAGCGCCCAGAGCGCCTCGACGCCTGCGTCGGCGTTCTGAGTGCCGAGCCGGTCCTCAAGCGACGAAGCCGGACGCAACGCCGCGTCGGCGCCGCGGTCCAGCCGCTCGAGCGCGGCGGCGCGATGCGGCCAGCCGCGCGCGGATTCCCGCACGACGACATAGAGCGCGGCAAAGCCGAACAGCGCCACGCCGACGATGCGCGCTTCGACCGGCGCCGCGCCCCAGACTCCAAGCCAGGCGAGCGCCAAAAAGAACAAGAGGATCGTGGCGAGCGCCAGGCCGGCCCGCCACAGCCGCTCGGCGACGATCGCCAGCGCCGAGCGGCGCAGCATCGCCTCAAGCCGCGGCGACGCTCTCTTCCCCGCAGGACCGTGCTGATCTCTAAGCTTGTCCATTCACTCTCCGAAAAGGCGCGCCGGCGATAATGGCGGCTTCATCGCATCGAGACAATCTTGGCCGTAGAAGAACGATCAAATTCAGCGCATTGGCTTATCGGCGCCGGCGCGCGATATGATCCCGCATGATCCGTAAACCAAAGGGCGAGGCCGGCGCCGACGTGGTTTCGCCGCCGATCGCCGATCTTACGCTGCTGCCCGCCGCCGTCGCCAGAATTCGCGACAAGATTCTCGCCGCCTGCGAAACGGGCGACGTCGAAGCGCTGCGCATTCCGATCGACTGGAACGAGACGCGTCCGCTCTTCGCCAGGAGCGGCGCCTTCAAGGCTGGAACCGATCCGATCGAGATTTTGAAGGCGCTTTCCTTCGACCGCAAGGGGCGCGAGACGATTTCGCTCATCCGCGCGATTTTCGCCGAGCCTTACGTCAAAATCATGCGCGGACCGACGACGCTCTACGAATGGCCGGCCTTCGCACGCCATCCGGGACCGCCCGCCAATCAGGAGGACGCGCTGGCGCGATGGCGCTGCGTGCGCTTCGCCGATCTTGCGCGCGCCAACGCCGAGGGCAGGCCGCGCCCGACGCGCATCGGCGTCGCGGCGGACGGCGTGTGGCATTATTTCTGGAGCGAAAACTAAGGTTAAATCTCGCGCTTTTGCTCATGCGGCGCGGCGTGAGCGCGGCCCTCGTCTTCGGCGCGTTTCAGCTCTTCCGCCTCGACGCCTTCGACCGCCCGTTCGGCGTCCTTGGCCGCGGAATCGACTTTGCCGCTTTCGACGAATTTCCTGGTCGCTTCATTATACTGCTTGGCGGCGATGCGGCTGCCCTCGCCTTCGTTTTTCGGCTGGGTGTCTTTTTGAGCGGTCATGGCGTTCTCCTCGTCTTTGCAACGGCGACGCGTCAACCGGCGTGACGCTCGTTGCGCTTGCGGGTCGCGGCGGCCTTCTTGGCGGAAGCCGATCGTTCCGCGGCGGAGCGCGACGCTGAGGCTTCGCCGCCGAGCTTGCCGCCCTTATGCGCCGCCGGATGACCGGTCTCGGGATGGCCGCGGCCGGACCCCGATTTCTTGCCGCCGCCATCGTCCTTGTTCACCGTCGCCCAGGCGCGGCGCTCGGCTTCCTTCTCGGACACGCCGCGCTTCTCGTAGCCTTCTTCGATGTGCTCGGCTTTGCGCTTCTGCTTGTCGGTATAGGCCGACTTATCTCCCTGCGGCATGGCTCATCCTCCTTTGGCCCGCGATTGGGCGCGCAATTGGGAATGAGCGACTAACCGCGCGCGAGGCCGCAATGTTCCGCGCCCTTCAGGCAAGCTTCGCAAGGAAACGCCTGTCGCCGTCCGGAACCTCCACTCCGCAGGCCGCTGGACATTCCCGCTCCATTCCAATTCAATCGCGGAAAGACTGGGAGGCGATCCGATGAGTGAGTCCAAAGATTCCGTTTCTTCGCTCGACAAAGTGTTTTCCTCCCTCGTCGCGACGCCGCGCCGGCAATTTCTGGCCAGAGGCGCGGCGCTCATGGCCGCCGCCGCCGGAACCGACGGAGTCGTCGCAAAGGAGCGCAAGGCCGCCGCCCAGGCGCTCGCGACCGACAAGGATCGCGAATATATGGCGCAGGCGATCAAGCTGATGCGTCAGGCTGGCGTCGTCGACAGAACCGGCGGGCCGTTCGGCGCCGTCGTCGTGAAGGACGGCGAAGTCATTGGCGCGGCGGGCAACAGCGTGCTGCGCGACAATGATCCGACCGGGCACGCCGAAATGAACGCGATCAGAGCCGCCTGCAAAAAGGTCGGCTCGCCGCATGTCGCGGGAGCGACTCTCTACAGCAGCTGCGAACCCTGTCCGATGTGCTATTCGACCGCCTATTGGGCGCGCGTCGGAAAGATTTTTTACGGGGCGGAGTGGAAGGATTACAAGGATCTCTTTGACGATCAGGCGATCGACCAGGACATGAAGAAGCCGATGGCGCAGCGCTCGATCCCCGTCGTCGAGCTGATGCGGCCCGAAGCCGATGCGGTTTGGCAGGAGTATCGCGCGCTTCCCGACAATAAGCGCTATTGAAGCCGAGCATCGCGGCGCGCTTTTACAGCGTCCCCCAGAAACGCATCGGCGCGCCTTGCGAAGGCGTCGCGAGATCGCCTTCCCACATGACTTTAGCGCCGCGCACGAAGGTTCCGACCGGCCAGCCGACGACGTCCTTGCCGTCATAGGGCGTCCAGCCGACGCGCGAGGCGATCCACGAATTGCGGATCGTCTCGCGGCGCTTCATGTCGACGATGGTGAGATCGGCGTCATAGCCGACGGCGACGCGCCCCTTGCCGGCGATGCCGAAGAGCCGCGCCGGGCCGGCGCTGGTGAGGTCGACGAAACGCTGCAGGGTCAAGCGGCCGGCGTTGACATGATCGAGCAGCAGCGGAACGAGAGTCTGCACGCCGGTCATGCCGGAGGGGCTGTCCGGATAAGGCCTGGCCTTCTCTTCGAGCGTATGCGGCGCATGGTCGGAGCCGAGCACGTCGACGACGCCCTGCGCGACGCCGCGCCAGAGAGCTTCGCGATGGCGCGCCTCGCGCACCGGCGGATTCATCTGCGCGAGCGTGCCGATCCGCGCATAGTCGCTCGCGTCCATGGTGAGGTGATGCGGCGTCACTTCGACGCTGGCGATGTCCTTATGCTCGGCGAGCAGCGCGATCTCTTCTTCAGTCGTCACGTGCAGCACATGCACGAGCGCGCCCTTCTCGCGCGCGATGGTCAACAGCCGCCGGGTCGATCGCAACGCCGTTTCGACGTCGCGCCAGACGGGATGCGATGACGGATCGCCGGACACGCGCAAAAGCTTGCGCGCGTTCAAGCGGTCTTCGTCTTCGCTGTGAAAGGCGGCGCGCCGGCGCGTATGCGACAGCACGTCCGCGACGCCCGCGTCGTCGGCGATCAGCAGCGAGCCCGTCGAAGAGCCCATGAAAACCTTGATTCCGGCCGCCCCCGGCAGGCGCTCCAACTCGCCAAGATGACGGGCGTTCTCATGCGTGCCGCCGACCCAGAAGGCGAAATCGCAATGCATCCGCGCCATCGCCCGAGCCACCTTGTCGGCCAGCTCCGCTTCGCCCGTCGTCAGCGGATTGGTGTTGGGCATGTCGAAGACGCCGACGACGCCGCCGAGGACCGCGCCGCGCGATCCCGATTCCAGATCTTCCTTGTGCGGGGCGCCGGGCTCGCGGAAATGCACCTGCGTGTCGATGACGCCGGGGAGAATATGAAGGCCGCGGCAGTCGATCGTCTCCCCCGCAGAGGCGCGGGAGAGATCGCCGATCTCGGCGATCCTGCCGTCGCGAAGGCCGACGTCGCGCACGCCCTCGCCGTCCTGATTGACGAGCGCGCCGCCCGAGAGGATGACATCGAAGATCTGCGGCATGGGCGGCGCCTCGCTTGCGATACGGTCGCGGGGTGGGCTTTGTTGCTAATGCGCCAAAGGGGCGCGAGACTCAAGCAGCCGGCGGCGGAGGCGAAAGAGACGCATGACCAAGGCGATCCTGCTCGACGATCGGGGAATCATCGAGGTCTCGGGCGAAGACGCAGGCGCGTTCCTGCATAATCTCGTGACCAATGACGTCGCCTCGCTCAAGCCCGGGGAAGCGCGCTTCGCCGCGCTGCTCACGCCTCAGGGCAAGATTCTGTTCGATTTTCTGATCTTCGCGGCGGGCGGCGACCGCTATCTGCTCGATTGTCCGCTCGCCCTTGTCGCCGATCTTCAAAAACGTCTCAACATCTACAAACTGCGTTCGAAACTGACCGTGACGGACCGCAGCGACGCCTTCGAGGCGATCGCCTTCCCCGACGCTGGCGCGCCGCCGCGGATCGAGGCCGTCGCCATCGCCGCCGATCCGCGCGGCCCGCTCGGCTTCCGCGCCATCGCGGAAAAAGGCAAGATTCCGGTAGGGGACGACCGGAAGGCGTATGACGCGCTGCGCATCCACGCTGGCGTGCCGCTCGGCGGGATCGATTTCGCCTATGGCGGAACCTTTCCGCATGAAGCCAATATGGATCTGCTGTCGGGAATCGACTTCAAGAAGGGCTGTTATGTCGGCCAGGAGGTCGTCTCGCGCATGAAGCACCGCGGACTCGTGCGCAAGCGGGTCGCGAAATATCATGCGCAATCCGGCGCGCCGGCGCCGGGCGAAGCGATCCGCGCCGGCGGGGTCGAAATCGGCGTCACCGGCTCGCGCCTTGAGCAAGAGGGTCTCGCCATGATCCGTCTCGACCGGCTCGACGGCGCCCTGGCGGCGGGCGCGACGCCAGTGGCGGGAGGGTCGGATTTGTCTTTCGAGACGCCCGACAATCCGTCGCCATAGGGATGCGACGGCCGCCTCGAAGGCGGGGAAAGGGCGCCGTCACGCCTTTCGGAGCTTGGTCTTTCCGGAGGAGGCTCTCCTGCCGAGGGAATGCGCATACCAGCCCACGCCGAGCGCGAGCGCCACGACGGTCGCGACGGCGACCGCGACCCAGTCGCGGATAAACGCCTCGCCGACCGAGAAAGGGAATCGGGCGTTGTATTCCTTGCGGCCGTCCGGGCTGCGCGCCCGCACCAGAGCGACGTAGTCGCCCTTATTCTTGAAATCGTGCTCGAGCTGGATCACGCCGGTCCGGAACTGCGCGGGCGGGAGATAGGCTTCGGTCGGCGCAGCGGCGTCGTCGCCTTTGGGATCCGCTTCGACGACGCGGATCTCGACCATCATGTCGCGCAATTCGTCCTGCATCGTGTCGATCACGATGGTCGTCGGCCCAGTTTCGGGAATGTCCTCGCAGAACTGGCTTCTCGATTGCGTCGGCTGGTAGAAGCTGAAGGTAATGACATTCGGTCCCATCTGGGCCGCGCATTCCCGCACCTTCTGGAAAGCCTTGGCGGAATCCCTGCGCACCGCCTGCGCGTCCGCTCGAACGATCAAGCCGACCGCCGCGAGGAGAACCAGCAGCAACCTCATCATCAGCATGTCTCCACTGGCTTTCCGGCAGCGCCGCGTCTCAAGTTTATAGCATGCCGCAACTTTAGGCCTGGCGTCCATCGCCTCCCGCCGCCGAAGGCGGCGAGAGGCGACGACATGCGCGCGATTCTGGGAATTTTTTGCCATCCTTCCCGCGCCGCGCCGTCCTTCGTCAGGAGGGCCGAACGCCGCCGCGGCGCGGGCCTCTTGAGCCTTACGCGCCCGTCAGCAACTCGACGCCGTCCTTGCCGATGACGCGGTGAATGTTCAGCAATAGCTGTATGACGCCGCCGAACACGCCGAGCGCCATCCAGCCGAAGAACACGAAGCCCCAATGCAGCGGCGCGACGAACAGTTCTTCCATGAACCAGAACGTGTGGCCCCACTCATTCAGGCCGACGTTCGGGATGATCATGAAGGGTCCGATCGAGACGATCAGATAGGCCACAAACAATCCAAACTTGGTCATCGCCCTACTCCCGCTGGTTGCGCGCCTCATTGCCGCCCAAGCGCTTGTAGGCGACAAAAAACTCTCTAAGGGAAAAAGCCGTAATCAATCCCGCCGTCGCGAGACTGGCGGCGAGGAGAAAACTGTTGCCGCCCGCGCCCGCCGATTCATCGGCGATCGCATCGCTTGCGACGTAATAGGCGCATGCCCAAACGACAACGATCCAGATCAAGACGCCCGCCACATTTAAGGCGTCAACATGGATCCACTGGTCTCTGGCGTGTTGTTGTGACGATTTGACCATCGCAACCTCCGCAGGAAAGACGAGAACTGGCTGGCGCGATCCTGTGTTTCAACGCCTTTCGGCGCAGCACGCCGGTTCTGCCAAAAACGGTGCAGAACGCGCCACCGCGAACTCTCATCCGGAGTTTGAGCCACCCATTGAAATCTTTCGAGATTTTGCAGGCCCGAGAGGAGGCCTGCGAAGGAGGGGCCCCTGCCCTAGAGCGTCGCCGCAGTTCCGCGCAGCCAAAATTCTTCGTTCCAGCTCAATGGCTTTACTGTCGCAGAGCCCATAAAACGCCAAAAGCCCGCGCTAAGCGGGCTTTCAAAGACCGACAAAGCGGCGGGATCAGCGGACGAAAGTATCCAGCGCGACGTCCATGGCGCGGACCAGGGCCATATTGCCGAAGAGTATGACCGCGATGGCCAGCGCCACGTAAAGCACGTCGTTCAGCGCAAGGGTTCCAGCGGTGCGCTCCACGGCGTTCCGTTCAGTCGGCTGCAGGTCCATTTCCTCTTCCTTCCGGCAAAAAAAGTCGTTGTGGCGCTATTTCACTCGAAACCTGCACATTCGCTGTGCGAAATCGCACAGGCAATGCTCAACGCCTCAGCAAAGGATTAGTTGCCTTAATAAACCCACAATGATTGAAATTTTGCGACAGATCGATGTCAAATTCGCCATTCCGCGTCCGCCTCCGCGACTCGGTTCGGCTTTCGTTTCGCCCTAAAGCCCGATAAGTTCGCGCATGAACCGGCCGCAGTCTCGACGCTTAAAACCGCCGGAAAAGAACGAAAAGCGCCGCAGAGCGCAAGAGGGGAAGGACCACAAGTGAGCGGAAGCCTCAATGTCACCGGCCGCACGACCGAAAGCGTCAATGCGCTTGCGGGCGCCCTGGTCGATCGTCTTGTCGCGGGCGCGGCGAAATATCGGGTGTCGGTGGAGCGCGGCGGGCTCGGCGAACTGCTGATCGACGCCGGCGCTAAGGTCCCGGGCGGCATCGAGGCCGGCCTGCTGCTGACCGAAATCTGCATGGGCGGGCTGGGGCGCGTCAGCCTGTCCCACGCCCCGGCCGCGCCGAAATGGCCGTTCTGGCTGACCGTGACGAGCGCCGACCCGGTCGTCGCCTGCCTCGCCAGCCAATATGCCGGCTGGAGCCTCGCCCATGAGAAATTCTTCGCTCTCGGCTCGGGACCGGGCCGGGCCCAGGCGCGCGTGGAAAAGCTTTTTGAGGAACTGTCCTACCGCGATCTCGCCGACCGCGTGACCATCGTCCTCGAAAGCGGTTCTCCCCCACCCAAGGAGGTCGTCGAGAAAGTCGCCTCGCGCTCCGGCGTGTCGCCGGACAAGGTCGCCTTCATCTACGCGCCGACCCAGTCGCTGGCCGGCGGCGTCCAGGTGGTCGGACGGGTGCTCGAAGTCGCGCTGCACAAGGCGCATGAGCTGCATTTTCCGCTCGACGACATCATCGATGGAATCGCGACGGCGCCCCTGTCGCCGCCCCACCCTGACTTCGTGCAGGCGATGGGCCGCACCAATGACGCGATCATTTACGCCGGCCGCGCCCATCTCTTCGTGAAGGGCCCGGCGGCGGCCGCCAGGGAGCTCGCCGAGAAGCTGCCGAGCGCCAATTCGCGGGATTACGGCCAGCCTTTCGCGGAAATTTTCAAAGCTTATAAGGGCGACTTCTACAAGATCGACGGCAGCCTGTTTTCGCCGGCCGAGGCGCTGGTGACCGCGGTCGAGACCGGCGAGACCTTCCGCGCCGGCGAGATCAATCTCGCTTTGCTCGACAAATCGTTCGGGTGACGCGCGCGACACCCTCCCCTTGAAGGGGAGGGTCGGCGCGCTGCGCCGGGGTGGAGTGACAAAGTCAAATGACGGCGGCCTTTCTCACCCCTGCTCGAGCGCCTTCGGCGCTCGACCTCCCCCATCGGGGGGGAGGCGGGAGACCCCGCGTCGCGGTCTTCACCGACAAGCTCGACTGGCATGTGATCCGCACGCTGCAGGCCTTTCGTGCGCAAGGCGCGACGCCGGTCGCCGTTCGGCTCTCCGCCTGCAGGATCGAGACGGGCCGCGCTCATGGCCTCGTCATTCCCGGATTTCGCGACCTGCCCGATCTCGCCGTGGTTCGCGCCATCGGCGACGGGTCGCTGGAGGCGATCACCATGCGGCTCGGCGTGCTGCATGCGCTGGAGGCGCTCGGCGTCCCGGTCGTCAACCGCGCACAGGCGATCGAACGCTGCACCGACAAATCCATGGCGAGCTTTCTTCTGGCGCAGGCCGGACTGCCGACGCCGCAGACTTTCGCGACGCAAAGTCTCGCCCAGGCGCGCGCCGTCGCCCGGCGCGAATGCGGCAAGGGACCGCTGGTGATGAAGCCGCTCTTCGGGGCGCAGGGATGGGGACTGCGCCTGATCGAGCGCGAGAGCGATCTGCCGTCGCTGCAGGAGGCGCGCGGCGTGTTTTATCTGCAGCGATTCGTCGGTCCGGCGCGGCCGCCGTTCGAAGACATGCGCATTCTCGTCTCGCGCGGCGACGTCGTCGCCGCCATGCGACGGCGCTCGAGCCATTGGATCACCAATGTCCGGCAGGGCGCGAAGCCCCTCGCGGTCGAACCCTCGGCGCGGGAGGCGCAGATCGCGCTCGACGCCGCGCAAGCGCTCGGCGTCGATATCGCCGGCGTCGACCTCATCAATGACCGGCGCGGCGCGCCGCTCATTCTCGAAGTCAACAGCATGCCCGGCTGGAGCGGAATTCAGCGGGTGACGCCCTTCTCGATCGCCGACCGGATCGCCGCAGACGCGCTCGCGCTGGCGACGGGCGCGCGTCCGCGCGCCTGACGTGACGGCTTTCGCAGTCGCGCCGGACGATATCGCAACCGGCTTCGTCGCCGCCTGCGAGGCGGAACTGCAGGCGCCGAAACCCGGCAACGTCCATGTCTTCGCCGACGGCCATGGCATGACGGCGGCGGATTTCCTCGCCAGCGCCGAGGCCGCCGCACCCTTTATCGCCGCGGCGCATTCTAGCGTCGGCGCGCGCATCGAAGGCGCGGTCGAGGCGACCTGGGCGCGCGTCAGACAGAACACCAATCTCGGCATTATTCTGCTCTGCGCGCCGCTGGCGCAGGCCGCCGCAACCGCGCAAAGCGCCGATCTGCGCCGCGAGACCGGGCGCGTGCTGCAGGCGCTCGATCTCGATGACGCCGCCGCCGCCTTTCGCGCCATCGCCCTCGCGCGGCCGGCGGGGCTTGGCGAGGCGCCGCAGCACGACGTGCATGCGCCGGCCCAAACGTCTCTTCTTGAGGCGATGCGCGCCGCCGCCGGCCGCGACCGCATCGCCTGGCAATACGCCAACGGCTTCGCCGATATTTTCGACCTTGGCCTGGAGACGCTGGCCGAGTCGCGAAAGCGGGGCGCCGACGCGGCGTCGGCGACGCTGCGCGTCTATGCGGCCTTTCTCGCCGCCTTTCCCGACAGCCATATCGCCCGCAAGCACGGACGCGCGGTCGCCGAAGCTGTCCGTGACGACGCGGCCCTCTTTAAAACGCGCCTCAAAAGCGCCGAAGGACGCGACGCGGCGTTCGAACTGGCGCTGGAATTCGATCACACGCTCAAACGGCGCGGACTGAATCCGGGCACGAGCGCCGATCTGACCGTCGCGGTTCTTTTCGCCGATTATCTGGCCGCCATCTTGGCAAGGCCGCGCAAAAATGGTTGAGTCCGCGCGCGCGGGATGGTCTCGCGGCTATCCGGCCAGCGGACTGATCGGGCTTTTTTGGCTCGGGGCCGAAGAGGGGATAGAGGCGCTCGCAGCCAAATGGCGCGCGCCGTCAAGAGGAATTCTGGGAGGAATACATGGCAGTGATCAATAAGATGCTGGTCGGCGAGTCGCTGGTCGGCGACGGCAACGAAGTCGCGCATATCGATCTGATCATGGGTCCGCGCGGATCGGCGGCCGAACTCGCTTTCGCCAATGCGCTGGTCAACAACAAGGACGGCTTCACGACGCTGCTCGCGGTGGTCGCGCCGAACCTTCTGTGCAAGCCCAACACGATCCTTTTTAACAAGGTGACGATCAAGGGCGCCAAGCAGGCGGTGCAGATGTTTGGCCCGGCGCAGCATGGCGTCGCCAAGGCGGTTGCGGATTCGGTGGCTGAGGGCGTGATCCCGATTGACGAGGCCGACGACATTTTCATTTCGGTC
>JBPFDW010000034.1:0-32324 GCA_051061375.1 Methylocystis sp.
GGGCGCCTGAATGCGCGGTCATCGACGCTCTCTTCGATACGCGGCCGCCAGCCGTTGAACCCTCCGGGCGTCAACCGCCAATGCCGACGGCAACCTCAGTCATGAGGCGGCGGTAGCGTCGGTACATTTTTCCTCGCTCCAACTCATGCGGCGGCCTGCTCATGGGCCGTCCTTCTTTTTTGGTGCGAGCCGCTTTCCTCACGCCTGCGCACGCCGAACTGCGACGGCCTCGGCCTTTAGGAACTGGACGTGAAGCTCGCCGCGATTGGCAGGATCGTGAACGATCAGCATATGCAGACCATCCGCAACGGCGTTTACGCGGCCGGGGCGGCGCCATCGCGATTTTCCCGGACATGTCCGCTTTCTTGTCCGGCAATCATCCTGCCCGGCTTGCCATTGTCAGACATAGTTTCCGGACAAATTGGCGATCGACCGTGAAATGATTGCACGCACAATGATTTGCGACGGCGCCGTGTTATTCGACGCCGGCCCTCGTTTCAACTTTGGGAAATTTTAAGGTGGTCGGAAAACCTGACGCGATCTCACGGTTCTATTGGCCGCTCGGCGTCTGTATGCCGCCCCATAGATCCTTCACCTGCTCGAAATGGACGCGGGGATCATACCCAAACCCATCGAAACCAAGCGACGCCGTCGATAGGCGTCCGATCGCCGCGAGCATGGCGTAGGAGGCGACGACGCGGTCGCGCTGAGCGAAGACGAGCGCGATGCGGGCGTAGAGCAACTCCTGTTGCGCGATAAGAATTTCGAGCGTCGTCCGCTGACCGGCCTTGGCTTCTTCTCTTATGCCGTAAAGCGCGCGCTCGGCCGCGG
The DNA here is from genome assembly GCA_051061375.1 of Methylocystis sp. GTDB lineage: Bacteria > Pseudomonadota > Alphaproteobacteria > Rhizobiales > Beijerinckiaceae > Methylocystis. The sequence continues at coordinate 832 of JBPFDW010000034.1, forward strand.
CGATTTGCGTTTGCGCTGCTAAAATCTGAGTTTTCGCCGCCTGCAGCGCGCCCCAATAGGCGCGCACCAGCGAGAGAACTTCGGCGCGCGCAACATCGGCGTCGAACCGTCGCTGTCCGGCGGTTTCTTTCGCCTGCCGCACCCGGGAGGATGTCAGGCCGCCCTCGTAAATCGGCACGTTGAGATGTCCGAGGACTTTCGCGCCGACGTTGCGGTTGCCGATGCCGGAAATATCGGTCTGCGTAAAAACGTCACCGACGATCGACAGTTTGGGCATGAAGTCGGCTTCGAGCGCCTTGATGTCGAGATCGGCGACGTCGGCCTCGTGAAGGGCGGCGAGAATGAACGGATGTTCGTGTTGCGCGATGCGTTCCGCTTCGTCGCGCGACTTCGGCAGCAATCGGTCGATCGGCGCGCCCGGCGCGAGCTTCGTCGGCTCGACGCCGACCGTCTTGCGATAGACGCCGATGCTGGCGTCAAGCGTGGCGCGCGCGGCGCCGGCGAGAGACTTGCCGCCCGCGAGCCGCGCCTCGACCTGCGCGACATCCGTCAAGGTGATCTGTCCGTACTGATAACGCTCCCGCGTCTGGCGCAATTGCTCCTTCAGGACCGCGACATTGCTTTCCTGAAGTTTGAGCGCCGCCGTGTCGCGCAAGACATTCATATAGGCGGTGACGGCGTCGAATAATATGCGCTGTTCGGTCAGACGCAGCCGCTCGCGTCCGGCGAAGACCCCCGATTCCGCTGCGCGCGTTTGGTTTTGTGTCTTGAACCCGTCGAATATCGGCTGTTCGAATGTCAGATGGGCGGAGCGGGGAACGCTGTCGCCGTTTTGAATGCTCTTCGTGATGGAGGTATCGGTCGGGTCGTTGACGTTGACGTCGCGCTGCTTCGTGACAAGCCGATTGTGCTGCACGCCGAGGTAACCGTCGCCCGAAACGCGCGGCCTCATGCCGGCCTCCGCCTGCGGCACGGTTTCGTCGATCGCGCGCAGCTGCGCCCTGCTGGCGTTAAGAACCGGACTGACCCCATAAGCGCGGCGCATTGCGTCCATGAGGGTTTCGGCGCGCGCCGTCCCGGCGCTCGCAAGGGCGCAGACTAAAACCAAGGCGACGCCGCGCGCGCTCACGTCCTAGCCCCCGCCTTGTTCCGCCGCCGTTGGCGAACGAGAACCGCTGAACAGCATGTAAAGCGCCGGCAGCACCACGAGCGTGAGAAGCGTGGCGCTGATGAGGCCCCCGATGACCACTGTCGCGATCGGCCTTTGCACTTCCGCGCCGGTGCCGGTCGCGAGCGCCATCGGAACGAAGCCGAGCGAAGCGACAAGCGCGGTCATCGCCACCGGACGCAGCCGCGTCATGGCGCCTTGAAAGATCGCCTCGCGCGAGCAAAGGCCTGCGTTGAGGAGTTGGCGAATATAGGTGAGCATCACCAGCCCGTTGAGAACGGCGACGCCGGAGAGCGCGATGAACCCGACGGCGGCCGACACCGACATCGGCATGCCGCGCAGCCACAAGGCGGCGACGCCGCCCGAAAGCGCCAAAGGCACGGCAGAAAACACCAGCAGCGCGCCGCGCGCACCGCTGAGCGCCGAATAGAGCAGCAGGAAGATCATGAAGAAACACACCGGCACGACGAGCATCAGACGCGCGCGCGCGGCCATCAGGTTTTCGAACTGCCCGCCCCAGGTGATCCAATAGCCCGGCGGAATCGCGACCTTCGCCTCGACCTTCGCCTGCGCCTCGGCGACGACCGAGGCGATGTCGCGACCGCGCACATTGGCGCTTACCACGACGCGGCGCTTGCCATTCTCGCGCGAAATTTGATTCTGCCCCTCGACGATCGAAAATCTCGCGACCTGCTTAAGTTGAATCACCGGACCGGGCGTGGCGCCGCTAGAGGGCAGCGACACCGGAAGGGTCTCGAGCGCTCCCGTATCTTCGCGCAGATTGTCGCCCAGTCGCACGAAAATCGGAAATCGGCGGTCGCCCTCGAATATGACGCCCGCCCGCTGGCCGCCGATCGCCGCGCCGATTACATCCTGCACCGAGGCGAGGGAGAGGCCCAGCCGCGCGATGGCGCCCTTGTCGATCTTGATATCGAGCAGCGGCAGGCCCTCGACCTGCTCCACCTTCACGTCCTCCGCGCCGGGCACGCCCCGCAGGATGGCGGCGATGTGATTGGCGGCCTTGAGCATCGCGTCGAAGTCTTCGCCGAACACTTTGACGGCGACGTCGCCGCGCACGCCGGCCAGCAATTCGTTGAACCGAACCTGAATGGGTTGACTGAAATCATAAACATTGCCGGCAAGCCGATCGACCTGCCGCTGAATGGCGCTAATAAGGGCCGGCTTCGGCAAATATGGATCGGACCATTCGCTCCGAGGTTTGAGCATAATGAAAGTGTCGGCCAAATTGGGCGGCATCGGATCGGTCGCCACGTCGGAGGTTCCGGTCTTGGAGAAGACATAAGCGACTTCCGGGACGGCGCGAACAACGTTCTCGACCTGGAACTGCATGGCCTGGGACTGGGTCAGGGACGCACTCGGAATGCGATTGGCTTGCATGAGAATGTTCTGCTCGTCGAGCGTCGGGATGAACTCCTCGCCCATACTCAAGAACAGCAGAATCGCGAGCGCGAACACGCCGGCTCCAATCGCAATCGTCTTCGCCGGAGCGTCCATCGCCCACATGAGCAAAGGCCGATAGACGCGCTTCATCGCCGCGACGATCGCGTTCTCCTTTTCCTGCACGGGACCCGAAACAAAAATCGCGATCATCGCCGGAAAGAAAGTGAGCGAAAGAACGAACTCGCACGCCAAGGCGATGATGACCGTCATCGCCATGGGGTGGAACATTTTGCCCTCGACCCCCGTGAAGGTGAGCACCGGGAAATAGACGAGGATGATGATCGCCTGGCCGTAGACCGTGGGTTTTCGCATCTCGACGGCGGATTCGACGATCGTGTCCAGCCGCTCCTCCCGCAACAAGTCGCGGCCGAGGAAATGCTGGCGCTCGGCGAGATGGCGCAGGCAGTTCTCGACGACGATGATCGCGCCGTCGGCGATGAGGCCGAAGTCGAGGGCGCCAAGACTCATCAGATTGGCGCTGATTTTGCCGTAGAGCATTCCAATCGCCAGCAACAGCATGGTGACAGGAATGACGAGCGCCGTGATGAACGCCGCGCGGAAATTGCCGAGCAGCAGGAAAAGCACGAGAATGACCAAAGCCGCGCCTTCGGAAAGATTCTTGGCGACCGTCCAGATCGTCGCGTCAACCAGGACGGTACGATTGAGCACGGTGCGCGCTTCGATCCCCGCCGGCAATGATTTGGAGATCTCCTTCATCTTCTGGTCGACCGCGGCCGACACGGTGCGGCTGTTGGCACCGATCAGCATGAACGCGGAGCCGCTGACGATTTCTTCGCCGTTCATGCTGGCGCTGCCCATGCGCAATTCCCGGCCGACGCCGACCGTGGCGATCTCGCCGATCTTCACCGGCACGCCGCCCCGCGTCGTCGCCACCACATTGCGGATGTCGTCGATCGTCTCCAGCCGCCCGCCGCTTCTGACGACGAGCCCATCGCCATTGCGTTCGACATAGCCAGCGCCGCGGCTGACATTGTTGCGCTCGATGACGGCGGCAAGGTCGCCGAAGGAGAGGCCGAGCGCCATGAGTTTCGCAGGATCGGGCTGCACATGATATTGCTTGACGTAGCCGCCGAGCGAGTCGACGCCGGCGACGCCCGGTACGGTGCGCAGTTGCGGCCTGATGATCCAGTCCTGCACCGTGCGCAGATAGGCGGTTTTTTCCAGGTCGGTGCGCAGCAGCGCACCCTCGGGCGTCAGATAGCTTCCGTCCCGCTGCCAGCCCGGCTCGCCGTCCAGCGGCAGGGCGCCGCCGCCGTTTTTCTTATAGCTAACGACCCACATATAGATTTCGGAGAGGCCAGTGGCGATCGGCCCCATGCGGACCTCGACCCGCGGCGGAAAATCCTCCTTCACCTGCGTCAGCCGCTCATTGATCTGCTGCCGCGCGAAATAAATGTCGATCCCGTCGCCGAACACCGCCGTCACCTGCGCAAAGCCGTTGCGCGACAGCGAGCGCGTATATTCGAGCCCGGGAATGCCGGCGAGCGCGTTCTCGATCGGATAGGCGACCTGTTTCTCCATCTCAATGGGGGAAAGCGCCGGCGCCAGCGCGTTGACCTGTACCTGAACGTTGGTGATGTCGGGGACGGCGTCGATCGGCAGACGCGTCATGGACCATGCGCCGAACGCGCCGGCCAAGGCCACGAGCAGCACGATCAGCCAGCGCTGATGGACCGAAAAGGCGATGATCCGCTTCATCATGGGCCGGCGTCTTCACTCTTCCGGAATGTTGCTCTTACCTGACTCGGCCTTGAGCACGAATGTGTTGGAAACGGCGATCGCCTCGCCCGGCGATAATCCCGCCGTCACCTCGACCGACACGTCGTCGGTCGCGCCAATGACGATCTTCCGTTTCACAAAGCCGTCTGGCGCGCGCACGAAGACGGTCGGCTCATTGTCGATCATCTGCATCGCCGCGCGCGGAATTCTGACCTTCACTGGCGTCCGCGCCAGCGCGATTTCGGCGTTGAGCAGAACGCCCGGATGCAGGGCGAAATCGGGATTGCCGAAACTGGCGATCACATGGCCTGAGCGCGTCTCCTGCGTGATCATGGCGTTGACGACGACGACCTTCCCCTCGAAGACGCGCTCGTCCGGCGTTTTTAACAGGACGAGCTGCCCTTCGCGTATGGCGGCGAGATCACTGATCGGAACGGAAATATCCGCCTGCACGACCGAGAGATCTGAGAGCACATAGAGCTCCTTCGCTTGCCCCTCGCCGCCCACCGGCTGGCCCAGGCTGACGAGTCGCTCGATGACTCGGCCGGCGATCGGCGCGCGGATTTCCTTGCGCCGCAGGCTGGAGATCGGCTGTGACGAAAGATTGGTGATTTCCGATTCGGAGAGATCGAGCGCGGCGAGCTTTTGCCGCGCGAGATCGAGGCGCAGCTTGGCCTCGGCGAAACTCGTCTTGGCCTTGAGGAATAACTGCTCCGCGGTGATCTTCTTGTCGAACAGGCCTTTCTCGCGCAGGAAGAGCTGGTTCTGCAAATCATATTGCACGGCGGCGGCGAGATAGCCGCTCTTGGCGTCGGCCACCTCGCGGCTGTCGATAACGGCGATCACCTCGTTCAAGGCGACATTGTCGCCGAGCCTCTTGCGCAATTCGGCGATTGTGCCCGCCACCTTCGCGGCGACGCGGCCGATTCGGTCGGGATCGGGCGTCACGGAAGCGGGAGCCACAAGGCGTTTCGTGAGCGTTCCGGGACCGGCCGGCGCCGTCTCGATCTTGGCCGCTTCGATCTGCTCAAGTGTAAGCTTGACGAGGCCTTCAGCGCTCTGCTGCTCCGCCGGTTGCACGACTTCTGTCTTGGACGAGAATAAGAATCGTAGTGGCGCCGATATTTGCGGGAACCATGAACCGATCACGGCGCTTGCAATGATGATAATAACGAGCAGGAACGTGCGAGACGACAGTTTCGCAGTGCTTTTCCGCAGACGCGTGGCGAAGGCGTCGGACTGGAGCCCCGTAGCCTCATCGCCGTTTGGTTTTGTCATGTGCATGTCCCCAACCTGCCTTCAGATGCGAAAGCAAAGGGGTTTGAATAATTTGAGAGAGCGTCGGCGTCAGTCGGAAAATGCCGATGCGCCGAAGCCCGAACAATCCTCATGCGATATGCAAGTCTTGCGCGCGTCATATCCTAAGTCGTCCATTCTGGCCTTGATCGCGGCTTCAGGTAGCCATTTGTGCGCGCCGCATCACCGCAATGACCATTTTCGCGGGGGTGATTTTCACCGACGAGTGCAAAGGGGCCCGTGCCGAAGTCGCGACAAAGCCCAATATTTTCAGGATGTGAAGCATTGTTGTAATCTTCTGTTGATTGGCGGGCCCAGAATATCCAGGGCGACGGGGCGACAGTAACAACTCGCGCCTGTCGATTTGCTATCCGAGCTTGTTAGCGATTTGACAGCAACAGTCGCGGATATGTCGCTCATGCGCAAAAATTTTCGAGGAACGTCTGTCGGCGTGGTCTTCGCGCTTTCCGCTAGCCTTGCCGCGAGCGTCACGTTCGGCAATGAGATCGGCAAGCGCCGCGATGATCACGACGTCGCGCTCGGGGCGCTCGAGCGTGGCGAAATTTTGCCGCTGGAAACCGTGCTGTCGGAGGTGCGCAAGACAATTCATGGCGAAATCGTTGGTATTGAGCTGGAGCGAGAGCGCGAAACTTGGCTATACCAAATCAAGATTATTGCGCCTGGAAATTCCATGATCGAGGTACTTGTCGACGCACGAACGGCCAAGGTTCTCGAAACCAGAGGCAAATAATGCGTATTCTGCTGGTGGAAGATGACGATAGGATCGCCCGCAACGTCGAGGAGGCGCTCACCGATGCAGGCTATTTGATCGACCGCGAATGCGATGGAGAAGAAGCTTGGTTCAAAGGCGATACCGAGGACTACGCGGCGGTCATTCTCGATCTCGGCCTACCCCGCATGGATGGCCTCTCGATATTGAAGAGATGGCGCGCCAACGGCCGCGCCATGCCCATCCTCATCCTCACCTCGCGAGATACCTGGATGGAAAGGGTGGAAGGCATCAATTGCGGCGCCGACGATTATTTGCCCAAACCTTTCAAAATGGAGGAATTGCTGGCGCGTCTTCGCGCCATTGTGCGTCGATCGGCAGGACTTTCCGCGCCGATTATTACGATTGGCGCTTTGAGCCTCGACACTCGGCAAATGCGAGTGACGCGCGACGGCGCACCTATCAATCTCACCCCGCAAGAATATCGGCTGCTTAGTTATTTGATGCACCATTCTGGCCGAATCGTGCCGCATTCCGAGCTCCTAGAACAACTCTTTTCTCATGATTTTGACAAGGACAGCAACGCAATCGAAGTTCTTATTGGGCGCGTACGCAAGAAAATTGGCCTCGACTGTATCGAAACACGCCGCGGATTCGGCTACTTCATTGGCAGGGACGGATGAGCGCCAAGTCCTTACGGCTGCGTCTCTTTGTTGCGGCGGCCATATCGCTGATTATCGCCCTTTTTGTTGCCGGCACGGGGCTGGTTAGCGTCTTTGAGCGTTACGTGGTCCGTCGCATCGGGATCGAACTCGATACTTATGTCCGACAGCTTGCGGCGAACGTTTCTGTAATTTCCGATGGTTCGCTTCAGCTCAATCGACCGTTGGCCGATCCGCGCTTTGATCAGCCATTGAGCGGCCTCTATTGGCAGATCGTTGATGACGCCAGCGGCGTCAAGCTGCGGTCGCGCTCGCTGTGGGATCACGTCATCGACCTCCCCCAGGATGTCTTGGAGCCTGGGGTCGTGCACCATCACGATTTGCCCGGACCGAGCGGCGAAACGCTATTCGTCAGCGAGCGCCGGGTGATTTACACGGTCGGCGGCGCCACGCGGCGGTTACGGATGACGGCGGCGCTCGATCGCAAAGAGATCGTCGAAGCGCGTCGCGAATTCTCCGGCGACGTCGGCCTGTCTCTTGCAATCCTGGCCGTGGTTCTGCTGGTTGCAGCCTGGGGACAGATTGCTATTGGGCTCAGACCGCTGGAAGCTCTGCGTCGAAGCGTAAACGCCGTTCGCGCCGGCGAGCAGAAGGCTATCGCTGTCGACGAGCCGGAAGAAATCATGCCTCTCGTCGCCGAAGTCAATTCTCTTCTCGACGCCAAAGCCAAGGCCATCGAAAGCGCAAAAGCCCGCGCGGCCGATTTAGCGCATGGCCTCAAGACGCCGCTGACAGTCTTGGCAACAGACGCAGAAAGGTTGCGGCGAAAAGGCGAGACGGAGATCGCTGACGAACTGCAAGACCTCGCATTCGGCATGCGTCGCCTCATCAACCATGAGCTTTCCAGGGCGCGCTTGCAATTTGCCCCCGGGATGGCCAAGGAAGGGATTGCAATCCGCAACGTAATCGAAAGTGTCATCAGGACGCTCTCGCGCAGCCCAAAGGGATCGAGGATCTCCTGGCGCATCGAGGTCTCGACGGAAGCAGTAGCTTACATTTCCCCAGAGGACGCGACCGAGCTGCTTGGCGTTCTCCTCGACAATGCTGTCAAATGGTCGAACACCGAGGTTCGCATCGCCGCAGAGGGCGAAAACGGCTTGCGCATCGTCATCGAAGACGACGGTCCCGGAGTTTCGGTGGATCAAATCGCCAAACTCGGGCAGCGAGGCGTCAGGCTCGACGAAGCCACCGAAGGTTCGGGGCTCGGTCTCTCTATTGCGGCCGACATCGTCGAAGCCTATGGCGGCCAGATGCATTTTGGAGCTTGCGCTCCACAGGGGTTTCAAGTGGTGGTCACTTTATGTGGGCGCGCAAGACGAGCCGAGAATGCCTCGAGACATTGACGCGCGGCTGATTTGGCCGCACGCCTCCACTCCCAAACACATCGCTTAGCCTCGATCGAGCGGAGGATCTCCGCTCCCAGGTCGAGCCCCGACTGTGGGCGCCACTCGATCGACGCCGCGATGTTCGGGACGCAACTGGTCGAGATCGAGCCTCACAAAGTGGCGAAGCCGGCAAGGGTTAACGCAATGAAGATCGTCTTGGCGCCGCGCGAGAACACGTTGTTATAGCGGATGATGCCGTTTGGACTGGGTCGCCAGCCAAGGCGACTCGGAAATGTCGTTCATCAACAGCGCGGCGTCAGCCCCTTCTATTGCGGCATCGGAGCAGATTGCGCCATGGCAATTCCTAAATCAGGCGCGGGCAAACGCGGGCGCCTGATTCGCACCGTCACACCATAGCGACCTTCCCGTAGCTGACGACGCGCTACCGCCGCGATTTTCTCGATTGCGCGAAGCTGGAAACATCTCTTTTCTTGGAGCAGCTATTTTCGGATCACGCCCAAGGAAATCCGGCGATTTTTCGCTCGCCCTTCTTTGGTGTCGTTGGTTGCGACAGGATGGTCTCCGCCATAGCCCTTCGCCCGAATGCGTGAAGCGTCGACGCCCATACGACTCAGTTCGCGCAGAACGAAGATGGCGCGTGCTTGTGACAGCCTCTTAGTCGCGCCCGCATTGCCGAGACTATCGGTGTGGCCGCCAATGATCGCCCTTACATTCGGATAGGCGACGAGTATTTTGGCGACATTGTGCAGTTGCTCGTCCGCAGACGGCAGTGGTTTCGTCTTGCCCGTCTCGAATGTCACACGGTCGAAATCGAACCAGCCAACCTTTTCCGGCTTCGCCCTATTCTCGATGAACGCAAGTAATTTCGCTTCGACGCCGGACTTCGGAATGTTCAATTCCGAGCCATTCGGCAGATTCTTTTTGAAGTAGTCGTCAGGAGTGGCGGCCGTCGGTTTCGTTGTCGCCTCGCGTTCTCCGGCCATTTCTTTAGGCGGCATAGGGACGACAGACGGCATGGGCGCCGCCTGTTCCGGCGAAGCCGGCTCCGTTTTCTCTACCGGCTTCGGCTCAGGGGGGAGGAAATTCGGCGCGTAGGCGACGAAGATTGCGCCGAACGAAATCGCCACCACGGCCGCCAACACGGTCCACGCAACGCCTCTTCGACTCTGAACGATTGGATGGGATCGCTCGGCAATTGGTTCTGCTTCCGTTTTCACATCGCGGGGTCGCAAGAGGCGCAGCGCGTTTGTGACCACGACGAGCGAGGCGCCGACATCGGCGGCGATCGCGCCCCATAAGGTGGCGAACCCCCCAAGAGTGAGCGCCATGAAGATCGCCTTGACGCCGAGCGAGAACACGATGTTCTGACGGATGATAGCGAGTGTCCGTTTGGCGTGACGCACTAGCCAGGGCAACTTCGCAATATCATCGGTCATTAGCGCGATATCGGCCGTTTCAATTGCGGCATCAGAGCCGATTGCGCCCATGGCGATTCCTAAGTTAGCGCGCGCCAACGCTGGTGCGTCATTCACGCCATCGCCTACCATGGCAACTGTACCGTAGCGGCCGACGAGCTCTTCGACTTTCTTGACCTTGTCCTCAGGCAACAGCTCGGCGTACACCTCGTCCATACCAACCATACGCGCGATAGATTCAGCAGTGACCCGATTGTCGCCCGTCAGCATAACGACGTGCGCGATCCCGACGGCGTGCAGCTGCTGCACGATGGCGCGTGCTTCGGGTCGTATCGTGTCGGCAACGGCGATGAGGCCGCAGATATGTCGAGGATTGCCGACAGCGATGACCGTCTTGCCATCCGCCTCTAATGCTTCAGTTTGTTCCGCGGACTCGAGGGTATTCTGGCCGCGCTCGACGACGTAACGATGGGAGCCGAGCCAGAATGGTTCGCCGTCAAAGGTTCCGGTGAGCCCCTTTCCTCTGAGTGCTTGCACGTCTGTGGCCGGCGCCGGGGCAATCCCCTGCTCTTTGGCATAACGAAGAATGGCGCGCGCAAGCGGGTGCGTGGATCTGGCTTCGAGCGCTACAGCACGGGCCAAGAGTTCGGCCTCCGTGTGGTTGCCGAATGGCACGACGCGCACCACCTCGGGTTCGCCGCGCGTGATGGTGCCGGTCTTGTCCATGGCGATTGCTTTGAGACGAGCCGGAAGTTCGACATAGGCGCCGCCTTTGACCAGCACGCCTGCCCGGGCTGACGAGGCCAACGCCGCGACGATCGACACGGGTGTCGAGATGACTAACGCGCATGGGCAGGCGATCACGAGCAGGACGAGTGCGCGATAGAACCAGTCGTCCCATGCTCCGCCGAGCGCCAGCGGCGGCCCTAGGAAAACCAGAATCGCGAGAACCATCACCGTCGGCGTATAGACGCGCGCGAAACGTTCCACCCATTGCTCCGAAGGAGCGCGTCCCGCATGCGCTTCTTCGACGAGGCGAATGATGCGGGCGAGCATCGTGTTCTCGGCCGCCTTGGTGGCCTCCACAGTCAGCGTGCCGTCACCGTTGACTGTGCCCGCGAAAACTTCAGCGCCGGGCGCCTTTTCGACCGGGACGCTCTCGCCGGTGATGGGCGCCTGGTTGACGGAGCTGCTGCCTGCCGCGACGCGTCCGTCCAGCGCGATGCGCTCGCCGGCGCGAACGATAAAGCAGTCGCCGGGGTTAATTTCGGCTACCGATACGTCCGCCTCCGATCGATCGGCGCGCACAAGCCTGACTGTCGGCGGCGCGAGATCGAGAAGGGCGGCAATGGCGCGGCGCGCGCGCGCCACGCTCCAACTCTCCAGCGTCAGCGAGAGTGCGAAGAGGAACGATACGGTCGCGGCCTCGAACCACTGGTCAATCGCGATGGCGCCAGCGACGGCGACCACCATCAGGAGATTCATGTCGGCCCGCAGGCCACGTATCGCAGACCAAGCCTTGACGATAACGAAACGAATACCGAAGGCGACCGCGGATGCGTAGGCGATCATCTCCGGCAGAGGAACGGCCCGCTCGTCGTGACCAGCCAGAAGCCGCAGGCCTTCGCCGAAACCGCCAGCAAGCCAGACATGAATGGCAAATCCCGCCGCCACCGACAGTCCACTCAGGCTGGTGAACCAAACTTGCTGGCGACGGCGCCGATCGCCGGCTTCCGATGACTCCTTCTCCTCACGACGCCATTCCTTAGAGGTCATGCCGGTACGGCGGACAGCATTGATAATCTCATCAGTCGAGACGGGCGGGGCGCTGTCCAACACGGTCATACGGCCGCTCAAGACGTCGAACGCGAGATTATCCTCGCCGCCGACGAGTGGGCCGATCTCGCCGCGCAAGACCGCCACTTCCTCGGCGCAATCCAGGCCTTGGATCTTGAAGCTATAGCGATCGCCGCCTCCCGCAGACGGCTTCTGGCGAATGTCGTTATTCGCGGTCAATGCCGTCTGGGTTTCCCGGTCACGCCGAGCAGGGACGCCTTGTTCCTTCATGATCTTTCTCGTCGCGAGCCCAAACTCCTTCGGGTCGGCGCTCCTTGCCGGAGCCCCTCCTCGATTAGCCCGTTGCTATCAGTATTTACGGCCATTTATCCAAATTTTCTGCGCCAGTTTGCTCGCAGTAAATCGATTTCCGAACCGGAAAATCGACGGATATCGCAATCGGCCCATGAGCGAGGCGCAAAGCCATCGACTTCTTGAACTGCGCCGGAAGCGATGCGCGGGATGTTCGGTGGCTGATCAAGAGCTATGGCTGCAAGCGTCGGCAGACCGAGCCACTGGCGGCGGACGCCGCAAATGGTCCCCGCGACATGTAGGCGTGGCTGACGGAGCGCGGATTCGAATCGCATATTCCGGTGCTCGATCGCGACGCGCAAACTTATGGCGTCGTCACGCGCAACGAGTTTGCCCTCGAATGTGAGAACAACGCCTTTTTTGTCCCGGCGGCAAGTCCGTCCTGCTAGCCTGCGAACGGCGCGACAACAGGATGCTGATCTATCGCGCCAGTCGCACCGATGGCGGCCATTGCCCCTTCAAATCACAATGCGCCACGCCCGGCGTATCGCTCCTTGTCGGTCAACGCCCATGAAGATGTGCGCCAACATGCCGCCGGCCTTGGGGGAATCGAGGCGTTTAAGCACTCCGCGCGTGAACGCCGCAAGGTCGAGATGCTGTTCGCGCATTTGAAGCGTAATCTCAATTTCCGCCGCCTTCGGCTGCGTGGCGTCACCGGCGCGCGCGACGCGTGCACGCTCGCGGCAATCGCGCAAAGTCGCCGCAAGCTCGTCATGTTCATCGGCTCCTCGCCGCCAATGTTGGAGCGGTGCGCAGCGTAACCGTGAGGCTTTGGTTCGAGGTGCAAGGCGAGCGTCTCTTCGTCCCCCGAACTCGCTTCGGCCAGTCGAAGCGGGAGCCAACAACAGCATTCCTCGCACAACGCGGCGAGGCGGATCGCGCCGTCGCTCGTTCAAGCCGTGACTTTTTCCCCGGAATTCTTGAATTTAGCGCGGCTCGCGAACCACCATCGCCGGAGAGCAACCAGAGACCAGATCGCCTCAACCACTCCAAACGGCCACGCGCCTTGAAGAAACCCATAAGCCGAATCCAAGGCGCACGAGGCGGCAAATGCCAAGATAAACCAGGGGCTGTGTGCCATGCCGTTGCCACTACAGCCTTATCTCATCCTCGGCCTCGCGCAGGCTCTGGTCTTCGATCTGGATTGTTGTGTGGGTCAAGCCGAAGCCGGTCTTCATCACCTCATGGGCGCTGACAAGGGTCGCCCGTGCTTGAGCCATGTCCGCCAAGACGAGGTGGCAGCTCATGGCGTCGATGCCGGAGGTGATTGTCCAGACATGAACATCGTGGACGGCGGTCACGCTAGGTATGTCCAGCAGCTTTTGCTCCAGCAGCGCGATGTCGACTTCGGGCGGCGTGCCCTCCATGAGGATGTGGATTGTCTGTTTCAGTAGGATCCAGGTGCGCGGAATGATGAAGAGCCCGATGCCGGCGCCGATGATCGGATCGGCGAGCGTCCAGCCCGTGAGCATGACGACGGCCGCGGCGACGATGACCCCGAGCGAGCCGAGCATGTCGCTCAGCACCTCGAAATAGGCTCCCTTCACATTGAGGCTTTCCGACGACCCCGCGGAGAGGAGCTTCATGCTGATCAGATTGACCGCAAGGCCGACCACCGCCACCGCCAGCATCGGACTGCCCAGGATTTCCGGCGGGTTCAGGAAACGCTGGTAGGCTTCATAGAAGATGTAGATCGTCAGCAGAAGGAGAACGACTGCATTCGTCAGCGCCGACAGCACCTCCATGCGGACATAGCCGTAGGTCTTCTGCGGCGTCGCGGGGCGTTCAGAGAAACGAATGGCGATCAGCGCCAGCGCCAGACCGCCGGCGTCGGTCAGCATATGCGCCGCATCCGCGAGAAGCGCGAGGCTCCCCGTCCACAGACCGCCGATCACCTCGATCGCCATGAACGTCGTGGTGAGAGCAAGCGCCCCCGTAAGCCTGCTCTTGTGCCGCCCCGCGGCGGTTCCGGAAGGAGTTGCCGCCGCGTGTGAATGCCCCGCGCCCATGATCAATTCCCGTTGTCAATGAAGACGTGGCGCCGCGAATGACCCGTGCTCATGGCGATGATGCAGGTCGGGATAGTGCGCGTGGGAGTGACGCAACGGCTCGTGGCGATGCCGATGCGGATGAGGCTCGACCACCGCGCCCGCCTGCGCATGCTGGTGGTGTTCGTCATGCATATGACTATGTTCATGCTCCAACGCGCCGTGCTCATGATCGTGAACATGGCGTTCGAAGAGATGCAGCCAGAGTCCGACGCCCATGAGACCTCCCGCGAACAGCAGTTTCAAGGTCAACGGCTCATGGAGCAGTCCGATCGCGACCACCGCGCCAATAAAGGGCGCGAGTGAAAAGTAGGCTCCCGTGCGGGCCGTTCCGAGATGACGCAAGGCGAGCACGAACAGCACCAAGCTGACGCCCACCCCGAGGAACCCCAGCACTGCCGCCGCTCCCGCCGCGCCGCCCGCAGGCAGAGCTGCGCCGCGCATCAGCGCAATGGCGATGTTGACCGCCCCCGCCACTAGGCCCTTGGCCATGGCGATTTGCACGGGGTCGGACGACGAAAGCTTGCACGTCAGGTTGTTGTCGATACCCCATGCGAGGCAGGCCACTGCGATAAGGACCGCACCCGCATCCACGGAAACGCCTCTCCCCTCCCATGAAAGGATGCAAGCTCCCAGCAGGATGGCGAACGCGCCAAGCAGCAGCTGGCGATCGACGTTTTCGCGAAACACCACCCACGCGATGGCCATCGTGGCGAGCCCTTCGAGGTTCAGCAGCAGCGAACCCGAAGCAGCGTCGGTCAGATTGAGGCCGAGCATCAGAAATAGCGGCCCCAGCACGCCGCCGAACAGGACGACGGCTGCAAGCCATGGCGCATCGGCGCCCCGGAGGGGCGCTTCCGGAGCCGGAAGCCCGAAAGCGTGCCGGGTGAGGCGCCCGGCGGCGAGGCCGAGTCCGGCCCCGAGATAGAGTAGCCCCGCGAGCAGCTGCGGATCAATTTGGCCAAGCAGCAGCTTGGAGAGGGGAGCTGTCGCGCCAAACAGCATGGCCGAGGCGAGGGCCAGAGGCACCCCGGGCCACAGATGAGATAAATGCGAGAGTTTCATGCTGGCAGTCTACCACGTTGCCTTTGAGGCGGCTTCGCCGAGTTATGTAATTCGGTCGATGTTCTGTAGGATGTCGACCGATGGATAGCCTCACGCTTTTTGGATTGTTCGCTGTAACGGCAATGATGGTGTGCTACGCGCTAGAAAGCCATAGCCGTTGGTTCATACTGGCCTTCGCTGGAAGCTGCGTTTTGGCATCGGCCTACGGCTTTCTGCAAGGCGCGTGGCCCTTCGGCGTTGTTGAAGGAGTCTGGTCGCTGGTCGCGCTGCGGCGCTGGCTTCAAGGCCGCTCATAAGTCTTGAGTGGACTAAAAACGCCACAGACGGAAACAACAGACCGGCGACGATGACAGAAGGCGGCAGGCAAGGGCGGGGTGTTCGCACTAACCGCGACAGATGGGAGAAGTTGATGCCAGGGACTTGACGCCGAGGAGGCCATCACGGAAGCGTACGATTTTGCACAAATCGTGAGGTGACCCCGACCTCGTCGTCGCCCACGGAAGCCGCTCGCAAACTGGCTTGATAAGCGTTATTTCCCCGATCGATCATCACCCGCGTTGCTATTGACGCGCGACGATCGGTAACCCTGCGGCGCGCCATTCTGGAAGACCGTCTTGCAGACGGCGAACTTTGAATCCTCGAGCGCGTAAGGCGGCGACCGCTTCGTAGGACAATACGCAGTAGGGGCCACGGCAATAGGCGACGATTTCCCGCGAGGGATCGAGTTCGGCGAGCCGCGCCTCAAGCGCGCGCAGCGGGATGTTCATCGCTCCTGGCAGATGGCCCAGGGCGAATTCGTCTTCGGGCCGCACGTCGAGAACAGTAACCGTCCCGGCGCGCATTCGCCGCAGCAGTCCCTCGCGAGAGATCGCTTCCATTGCGTCGCGATCGTGAAAATAGTCGCGCATGAGCCGTTCGACTTCGGCCATGTTGCGCTCCGCGAGCCTGCCCAGCGCCGCAAGCAAGTCGAGAGCGGCGTCGTCGGCAAGGCGGTAATAGACGAATTTGCGGTCTCGCCTTGCTGTCACCATGCCGGCTCGCCGCATGCGCTGGAGATGCTGCGAGGCATTGGCGATCGACAGACCCGTCTTCTGGGCCAACGCTTCGACGCTGCGCTCGCCTTGGGCGAGCTGTTCCAACAATTCCAGACGATGGGCATGTCCCAATGTTTTCGCGACAAGGGCGAACTGGGCGAACAGGGCATGTTTCGGACTCTGGCTTGACATCGCTTCCGTTTCATATTTCATTCAATTAAGTATTTGAATGTAGGCCGACGCTTTGTCAAGCCGCGTCGGCCCGTCCCCGGCTTCGAGCAAAAACGGAGGTCTTCCATGATCTTGCGGCAATTCCTGCACTCCGACCCCGTGGCTGCCTCTTACTTATTCGGCTGTGCGGGGCATGCCGCCGCGGCCGTCGTCGATCCTGTCGGCGACATCGCCCGCTATCTTGGCGCCGCCGAAGAGACCGGCATGCGCATTCGTTACGTCATCGATACGCATCTACACGCCGACCACGTCTCGGCGGGCCGCGCGCTCGCGGAAGCAGCCGGGGCGGAATACGTGCTTTTCGCCGACGCGACCGCGGTCTTTTCATTCCGCGGCGTTCGCGACGGCGAAGCGCTGGAGCTCGGCAACGTCTCAATCCAAATCCTGCACACGCCAGGTCACACGCCCGAGCACATCTCGCTTCTCGTTACAGATCGAACACGCGCCGACGAGCCATGGTTCGTGCTGACCGGTCACACGCTCATGGTGGGCGATCTCGGCAGAACCGAGCTTGCCACCAGCGCGGAAGAAGGCGCGCGCGCCTTGTTCCGCAGCGCGCAAAGACTCAAGTCCCTGCCTGATTATCTCGAAGTATTGCCCGGAGCGTATTCCGGTTCGGTCTGCGGCCGCAGCCTGAGCGGCAGCCCGATCTCCACGATCGGATTCGAGAAGCGCCACAACAAGGCGTTCCGTATCGACGACGAGGACGCCTTCGTGCGCGCCATGGTCGTCGACGTGCCGCCAGCGCCGCCGCAAGCCGCCCACATCCGCGCAATCAACTCGGGATTGATGGCAGCGGCGGAATGAGTGCGGTCGACCGCAACCCGTCGCTCCGAGCCAGCGCCATAAGCCTCGGGCTGCGCGCCAATTGGCCGCAGTTCGCATTGCTCGTTCTGATCAACGCCTTCGTCGGCGGCATGGTCGGGATCGAGCGCACGGTCGTGCCGCTGATCGGTTCCGAGGAATTCAGAATTGAGTCGACCACACTCGTGGTCTCTTTCATCGTCAGTTTCGGCGTGGTCAAGGCCTTCGCCAATCTCGTCTCTGGGCACCTCGCCGATGTTTGGGGCCGCAAACGTGTGCTGATCCTCGGATGGCTATTAGGGCTTCCGGTTCCCTTCATGATCATGTGGGCGCCGAGCTGGGGATGGGTTATCGCCGCCAATGCGCTGCTCGGCATAAATCAAGGCCTCGCCTGGTCGATGACCGTCATCATGAAGGTCGACCTCGTCGGGCCGAAGTCGCGCGGCCTGGCGGTCGGCCTCAACGAGTCCGCCGGCTATCTCGCGGTCGGCGTGACCGCCTTTCTCACGGGTTACCTCGCTGCGGAGTACGGGCTCCGTCCAGTGCCGATCTATCTGGGCGTCGGCTACGCGATTGCTGGCGCGCTACTCTCCATCCTTCTCGTCCGCGACACGCGCGACCACGTTCGCCTGGAAATCGGCGACAGTCCGCGTGAAGCCGCAGCGATCGGCTTTTGGGAGGTGTTCGCACTGACCTCGTTCCGTGATCGCAATCTCTTCGCCGCATCCCAAGCCGGACTCGTCAACAATCTGAACGACGGCATGAGCTGGGGCATTTTCCCGCTGTTCTTCGCCGCCTTCGGCCTTGGCGTCGAGCGGATCGGCATTCTCAAGGCCGTGTATCCGGCGACATGGGGCATTCTCCAGATCGCGACCGGCCCGTTGAGCGATCGCTGGGGACGCAAAGGCCTGGTCGTCGCGGGGATGTGGGTCCAGGCGGCGGGTCTGTTTCTGACCGCGGCAACTCGTGAGTTTGAGTTTTGGCTGATCGGCAGCCTGCTGCTCGGGGTCGGAACGGCGATGGTGTATCCGAGCCTGATCGCTGCCGTCTCCGATGCTTCGCATCCATCGTGGCGCGCTCGCTCGCTCAGTGTCTATCGCTTTTGGCGCGATCTCGGCTACGCGATCGGCGCGCTCTCCGCGGGCGTCATCGCTGATCTTGCGGGACTGTCATGGGCGATCGGGACAATCGCCGCGCTCACATTTCTCTCTGGCCTAATTGCAGCGTTGCTGATGCGCGGTTCTCAACCGGACTCGAGGCGAACCAAAGACAAGTAAGCAAGGAGGGAAGACATGAACGGTCACGGGACACTTATGGCGGCGGCGACTTCGTGCGCCGCGCTGATCATGCGACCCGCTTGGAGCTGGGCGCAAACCCCAACCGAGCCCGACAAATATGATTGGGGTGAACACATGTCGCGTATGATGTGGGACGGAGGCTGGTACGGCATGATCTTTGGCCCGCTATTCATGATCCTGGCGCTCGGTGCGGTGATCGCTGTCGCCATTCTTCTCGTCCGTTGGATTGGCGGCTCGTGGATTGGAGTCCAGCCGCCATACCAACCGCCTCCAGGACGCACCCCGCTCGATATTCTCAAGGAGCGTTTCGCCCGCGGCGAGATCGACAAGGCAGAATTCGAAGAGCGCCGCCGCGTGCTCGATCAATAAGCCGCTGACGCCAGAAGGGGTCTTGGAAGGACAGTCCGCACTCGGCCATAATCGCGGGACGCGACCGACGCCATGTGGCTTGACCATGCAACTCATGCATGAAGCGATGCGGGAAATGTTTTGCCACAAGGGGAGGTTGCCTCCATGAAGACCCTATTCATTCTAAATGATCCACCCTACGGGACTGAACGTTGCTACAACGCACTGCGACTCGCTCATGCGTTGCTCAAGAAAGATCCGCAGATGGAGGTCACCGTCTTCCTGATGGCGGACTCGGTCGTCGCGGCCAAGGCCGGGCAAAAGACGCCGGACGGCTATTACAACGTCGAGAAAATGCTCAAGCGCGTGCTGGCCGGAAAGGGCGTGGTGATCCTATGCGGAACCTGCATGGATGCTCGCGGCCTCGACGAGACCGCGCTGCTGGAGGGCGCGCGCCGCAGCACGATCGACGAGCTCGCAGCGGCGACTGTGGAAGCCGACAAGGTCTTGGTGTTTTAGGCCATGCGGCGCATCTATTTCGATTACAACGCCAGCACGCCGGTCGACCCGGCGGTCGCTCGCGCAATGGCGCCGTTTCTCGACGATCATTACGGCAATCCGTCGAGCGGCCATTGGGCGTCAACCGGCGCGAAGGCCGGCATCGAGACGGCGCGCGGCCAGACGGCGGCGCTGTTTGGCTGTAAGAGCGACGAAATCGTCTTCACGAGCGGCGGCAGCGAGGCCAACAATTTCGCGCTTAAGGGCATGTATTTCGCATTGCGCGATAGGGGCGACCATTTCGTCACGACCAAGATCGAACATCCGGCGATCATCGACCCATGCCGGTTTCTGGAGCGCCTCGGCGTAAGCGTCACCTATTTGCCGGTCGACGGCGCGGGCCTCGTCGATCCCGACGACCTCCGCAAAGCGATCACGCCGCGCACGATCCTCGTTTCCGTCATGCATGCCAACAACGAGGTCGGAACTATCCAGCCGATCGAGGATTGCGCGCAAATCGCCCATGCGCATGGCGTGCTGTTTCACACCGACGCGGCCCAATCCGTCGGCAAGGTCGCCACCGACGTGAATGCGCTCGGCGTCGATCTGCTGTCGCTCGCCGGGCACAAGCTTTATGCGCCGAAGGGCGTGGGCGCGCTGTTCGTGCGCAGGGGCGTCTCGCTCGAACCGCTCATTCACGGCGCGGGGCACGAAGGCGGGCGGCGAGCGGGCACCGAGAGTGCGCTGCTTACGGCCGGACTTGGCAAGGCCTGCGAGCTTGCGCGCGATCTTTCGTCCATGGACCGCGTACGCGAATTGCGCGACCATTTCTGGCGGGAGTTGCAAACGCGATTTGGAGATCGTGTCGCTCTCAACGGCCACTCCACGCGCCGCCTCCCCAACACGCTCAACGTTTCCTTCGTCGGCCGGATCGGCGCCGAAATTCTGGCGCGGCTCGACGGCGTCGCGGCCTCGACGGGCTCGGCGTGTCACTCGGACCGCATCACGTTGTCGCCGGTGCTGGAAGCCATGGGCGTCGCTCCCGACGTCGGCATGGGCGCAATCCGCTTCAGTCTGGGGCGCGGCACGACCCGCGATGAAATCGATGCGGTGGTCGAAGGTTTGTCTGACGCGCTCGGCGCCGCGAAATGAGGACGGGAAAGCCTTATGAAAAGCAGCAGCCGACGGGGTTCGCCGAGTCCTACGCCCGCTGGCGATCGAACCGTCTCGGCCAGATCACCGACGCATTGGAGCAACAGCTCCTCTTCGAACTTCTCGGCCCGGTCGC
Organism: Methylocystis sp.; assembly: GCA_051061375.1. Lineage (GTDB taxonomy): Bacteria > Pseudomonadota > Alphaproteobacteria > Rhizobiales > Beijerinckiaceae > Methylocystis. The sequence goes on from JBPFDW010000034.1 coordinate 21,472, forward strand.
CGACAAAACAGCGCTCGACGTAGGCTGCGGCGACGGCGCCCTTGCTTCGGAGCTTGCCCGGCGCGGGGCAATTGTAACCGGCCTCGATCCGGACCCGGCGATCATCGCCGCCGCGCAGCGACAGGCCAGGATCGAGGGTGCTCAATTGCGGCTCGTCGAAGCAAAGGCCGAGTTGCTGCCGTTCCCGGACGCGAGTTTCGATGCCGTCCTCGCGGTCGCGGTGCTTTGCTTCGTTCGCGACGCCGAGCGAGCCGTGGTGGAAATGGCTCGCGTCCTGAAGCCTGGCGCCCGGCTGGTCATCGGCGAACTCGGGCGCTGGAGCCTGTGGGCCGCCTATCGACGCATCCGCGGCTGGCTCGGCCATCCGACTTGGCGGGTCGCCAGATTTTGGACCGCGACGGAATTGCGCCAGCTCGTCGAAGGCGCCGGGCTCGATGTCGTCGAGATGCGCGGCGCTGTCTTTTACCCGCCATGCGGCGCCGCTGCGCGGCTGTTTGCGGCGATTGATCCGTGGTTCGGGCGGAGAACGACACTCGGCGCGGCCTTCATCGTCGTATCGGCGACGAAACCTTTCGGAAAAGTGCGGGACGTAGCCAGCGCCATGCAGGGGAGTGAAATGAAAACTGCCGCCGATCCTTTCTCATAAGCATTGCGCCGCGCCGTCCGCCTTTACGCCTGAGAGCCTGTTGCGCGAAGCGCGCCTCCAGAAAGGCCTTTCCACCGCCGCCGTTCCCGAAATCTGCGTTCTCGATCCCGATGGCGACATTGTACGGTCCCTGCGCGTCACGGGCCATGCCGATCGTCATCCCGGCTGGGCCTGCTATCACACCGACCTTTTTGTCTTCCATCATGACGGGCACGAATATGGAATCGTTGGTTGCGCCGTCGGCGCCGCTTTTGCTGTTCTGGTCGCGGAAGAGCTGTCGCGTCAGGCTGTCGGCTGCTCATCAGCGTCACTTCGGCGGGGCAAATCCTTCCCGTGCAAGCTCCGCCGTACTTCATCGTCATCGACCGTGCGCTGCGCGACGAAGGCGCAAGCTATCACTATCTGCCGCCGTCCGATTACAGCGAGGCGGATCCTCGACTGATTGAGCTCTCGCGCGAGGCGCTCACCGTTGCGGGAATCTCGGCGCAGGTCGGTGCCTCCTGGACGACCGACGCCCCCTTTCGGGAAACGCAAGCGGCGATCGATGCGGCGCTGGAGGCTGGGATTCTCGCTGTCGAAATGGAGGCCGCTGCGCTCTATGCCTTTGCGCAGGCGCGCAATCGATTCGTAATCTGCTTCGCCCATGTCACCAACCAAATGGGCCGGGTCGAGGGAGACTTCGAAAAAGGAGTCGCGGATGGCGCTGAGGAGTCGCTCAAAGTCGTTTCATTCACTGCAAGTCGATTGTTATCGGAGGTGCCGTCGTGAACGTCTATGATCGCTGGGTTTTTCCGCCGCTGCTTGATCTGGTCATGCGTCAGAGCCAGCTCGAGAAGTATCGTCGTGAGGTTGTGGCCGCCGCCAGCGGCCGGGTGCTCGAAATCGGGGTCGGCTCGGGACTGAATTTCCCGTTCTATGGCGAACAGGTCGAGATTGTTATCGGAATCGATCCTTCGCCCCGTTTGCTCGCGATGGGGAGCCGACGCGCCGACGCGGCCACCGTCAGAACCCAACTCATACAAGCGTCCGCAACCGCGATCCCTCTCGGGGACGACACAATAGACACGATCGTGATAACCTGGACGCTTTGTTCGATTCCCGACCCGCTGATCGCGCTGCGCGAAATGCGGCGGGTTCTCAAGCCTGGCGGCAGGCTGATGTTTGTCGAGCATGGACTTTCACCGGAGCCTCGAGTGGAAAGTTGGCAACACCGACTAACCCCGATATGGCGCAAAGTCGCCGGCGGTTGTCATCTGGATCGAAAGATGGACGATCTCGTGCGCGCCGCCGGCTTCGATCTGACGGAACTTAGAAACGAGTATGCGGATGGTCCCCGTATCATGACCTACATGTATGCGGGAAGCGCTCGGTCCACGGCGTGAACTCGTCTCGATCTTTCGTCGCGTCGTAATTAGCGCTTCTGCATATTTTCCTTCCTGTGGCGATTCCGCCGGCGTCGCCATCATCCTTAGCGGCGCAAGTCATGACATCGGGAGTGCGCCATTCTTAAGACCGATCGCCACGCCGAATTTCGCGTTCCACATTATCGATCCCAGCCGATTCCAATAGGCCGATTTTACGCGTTGGCGGTTTTCCGTTTTCGACGCCAACCAGGTTGAATTTCATTTCCCGGGGGTATTCTCGGTCTTTCCGCCAGACATTTGAGAGATAGCTGGGCCTAGGGGCATCGAACAGGCGATTCGCCCGGATTCACGGGGCCTGCCGTCCCGACGATCTGAATTCGCTTCGAGTCTTTACGCCTCCCTCTCTGGCGGGAACGTCCGCCTCCGTTTGCATTGCGTTTCGTCCTATGGCCGCCGTCGTCGCCCAAAACCCTGCGGCCGCGATAATTTTCCCCTTGGCGCGCTGCGCGCCAATTCCTCGCGAGACAAAATTGACGCGGCCTTCGGGTCCTTCCCTCTGCTTCAGCCTCACGCCTTGTCGGCGCTTCGGTTATGGCGTCGCCTTCGCGGCCATCACGGACAGCCATCGCAACCGGGGCAGTCGCTCCAACGATGGAGAGCAAGATGAAGACTTTCGTGGAATTCCAGATCCTCGGCCGCATCGGCAAGGTTCGTGAAGTCGGGCAGACGACGCGCATTTCGATTTGCGCCAACTACGCCTTCAAGGACCTCAACGGCGAGACAAAGGATAGGCCGTATTGGAACGAAATTACGATTTGGAGCGACAGCGCCCGCAAATATGTCGGTGACTACCGGCTCAAGCAATCCAGGGCGCGGCGTCGCAAAGAGCCTCAGCCAGCCGCTCAGCCGCTTGTCGATCCAGAAACTGGCGAAATCATCCCGTCGTAGCCCGAACCTTTGCATGTCGGCGTTCTCTCCCAACTGGCTTGGTTTTGCGCCGCCCTGGGGGCCGGGATTCTCTCCGCCGTTGACAGCTTCCCAAACCGCGTGTTTGCGCGCCAGATCGGCGACTTACGTCCGCCTTCTGCTACGGGCTATTTCACCGCTGTTATTATGGCCTGACCTTCGATTGGCGGCAAACGCGAAAAGCCGCGGCTCGTGGCGGGCGCCAAAAGCGTCAATTCTTCAGCGGCGATCACCAGCGCCGCGATTGGATCGCCATCGGTCGGTCACGGCAAGCCAGCGCTCGACCAACTCGGCTATTGACGCTGGCAACGGTTCGCCGCCATCGTGCTGAATCGTCCAGCCTCTCTTCGCTTCGTCTTCCATATCACCCCTCAGCCGAGCAATTCGCGGGGCACGGGCCGTCCGTCCGGGCCGACGACAACTTCAAAATGTTCGGCGTCGATCATCGCGTTCTTTGAGGCGTAAATTTCGGCGACGTAGATGATCATCGGCGCCGGCCAGTCGGCGCGCGTTGGCCGTTCCGTGAGTGTGAATACTGCGTCGTCAACTTCGAAAATTCCCGTGTTGTTGGATATGTCCGTCACATCTTCAACGCCCTCGAGGTAGGAACTGGCGAGCGATCTTGACCAGTGATGGCGGACGATGAGCGAATGCGGCGCGTCGCGGTCGAGGTGATCGATTTCATCGACAATGCTGCCACGGATTGCCGCAATAGCCCTTGGATCGAGCGTATAAGTGATATGTTGAAGTTCATGCGCCTTGTCCTGACGCGGTCGTTTAGCGACCTTCCGCGAAATTCCGAAAATTCTTGGAAAGTACAGGCGCAACGGTGGACACCAGACGCGTCCATGTCCATGGTCGGCCTTTCTTTTGCGTAAGCTCACATTGTGCCGCATCAAACGATTTTCCGGTCATCTCGCGCTCTGAGCGCGAGCTCGGAGTGTTTATTGGAAGCGCCGCAAGCGTTGCGAATTGTTAAGGCGATAATTCGGCATTTGTTCGATGTGCGGCAGCGATGGCGCCGCTATGGTAGCGCGACGCCGGCACGTTGTTGAAGCTCTGGAAGAAATTGGCGCTCGAGGCTGCTCAACAACGTTCGTGGGCACCATGCGTCGACGTCGGTTGACCGATATGGGGTCATATTAAAAGTCTGCGAGTTGGCGTTTCGGCCTATGATCTATGCCGAGTAAATTTGCTAAGCCCCGATTTTCGCCGCGCGGCCTGCTATTGGCAAATAATTAGATACGAAGCCCATGCTCCACGCGCGGCCGAGTTGCGCCGCCGGTCGCACGATCGTGAACTCGACCACCATCGCCGCCGCGCCGATCGCCGCCAGAGCGCCAAGGGCGGCGGCCGGCGCCCCGATCCATGGGGCGACCGATTCCGCGGCAATACCGATCAGCGGCAGATGGACGAGATAGACGGAGAACGACGCGCGGCCGATCCTTCGCACGGCCTCGCCGGCACTACCGGCGATGGGCGTTCCTTGGAGGCGTCCGAGAACGACGCCGGCGCTGATAAATGCGACAAGCGTCCACGCCAGCCCCGAGAAGGGGCCAATCCCAATGCTCGCCACCATGGACGCCACAAGGATCCACCATGCCGCCAATCCGGTGGACACGGGCGGCGCCTTCGCCAGCCAGGAGGCGCTCCGTCTCAACTGGCTGGCGAGCGCCGCGCCAAGCAGGAGCGCTTCCGGGCGCAGCGCCCACAGCAGGGAGCCGTGTGGGCGGGGAACGGGGGCAAGCAGCAGAATGGCTGCGGACACCCCGTAGAGCGCGGCACGTCCCCGCGCGAGCAGCAGCGCTGGCGCCAGGAAATAGAATTGCGCTTCGCTCGCCAGCGACCAGAAATGTGATGTCGCGAGCGGATCGCCGCAGCGGGCGTCGACTTCGCAGCGCGCCCAATGGACGTTTGCGATGAGCGCCGCGGCAGTCCAAAGATCGGTGACGCTCGACGCGGGATGTTCAATATGGGCCATTGCAAGCGCCGCGATGATCGCCCATGCCGGAAGCACGATCCGCGTTATTCGGCGCGCATAGAAGGTCGCGATCCCGCGCGTGTAGCTGTGGGCTTGCGTCAGATCGGTAACATTCCGGAAAATCAGGAAACCTGAAATCACAAAGAACAGATCGACGCCGACGCTGAGATCAGGGAGGTTGAGCCAAAACGCTACGATCGATTGCGACCCGAAGGCGAGCGCGAAATGCGACAGCATTACCGCGCCGATCGCCAAAGCCCTCAATTCATCGAGCGTTTCAATCCGGTCCTTCAAACCCTTGAATTCCTCTCGGTTTTATTGCGCGCGGCAGTTCGGCGAACCCTATGGCCGCGCCTTAATCGCGTTAGCGACTGGCGCCACCTTTCGCCGTCACCGAACTTGCGGTTGACGATCCCTTGCGCCGTTCATCAGCCGCGCGCATTCGCGCGCACCTTCATTCCCTCTCCTTACTCCGTCAGCCTTCCCGGGTGCGCGCTTGGTCAAGTGAGAAGTCCATCGTCACGTTTCGGCGTGTTCCGCGCGACGGACGCGGCGCGCGCATGACGCTGAAAGTGTCGAGGAAACGCCTTTTTGTTTCGCTTTCCCTCAGACCGATCGAACAAAGCATGCCGTAGCAGGACTCGATGTTAAAGCCATAATCCCCTTCAAGACAATCTTATTATCGCCATTCCTCTAATAAAATGCTTTCCTCGCGCTCGAGGCTTTTCAGCCCGGAAAGTGGACGGCGCCCGCGTCGCATCATTGGAGTCAAGCGATGAGAACAACCAATCTTTTCATTCTACGAGGCTATGTCGGGCAAGAGCCGAAGGCGTTCGACAACGGTAAAATCGCCAAGGTGAGTGTCGCGACAAACCGCAGTTGGACGGATAAGAAATCGCGCGAGCGCATTGAGAAAACCGACTGGGTGACGGTCACTATTTTGAACGAGCGCGATGCGGCGTTCGTGTTGAAAAACGTCAGGAAGGGCGCGCCGATCTATGCCGAATGTCGTGTCGCTGAAACGTCCTATGAAAAGGAAGGCAAGATGAATTACGGCGTCGACGTCGTCGCCAGCGTGTTCGACCTGTTGAGTCGCGCCGATAGCGGCGAAGAGGATGCCGCGTAATCAGTCAACAAAGGCGGGCGCGCTCGGCGTCCGTGTCACCGCGAAAAAGGTGACCTTGAAGGCCTCGAAGGCTCGGAGAGCGCGTTGTGCTGGACCGAGACAACCGTTCCGTTGAGTGCGGTCGCGCATATTTCGCGTGGTGCGCAAGAATTTCGAAAAGAGCATCGAACAACTCGTCGACAGTATTCTTTGTCAGAGGCTTGCTGCTTACGTGCACAAACTGCTTTGATAGGGATCAAGGTCCCCCATTTCCTCTGCGAGCGGATCGGTTCGCGCAATTCCGCTAGCGTATGTCATGCGCTTACCCGCTTCGGCGTGGGTGCGGGGCCGGTCGAGGCGCCCGCTTTTCGGGCTCGCACTGGCCTCGTGACGGAGCGCGGCGCGCGCCGTCGCTATGCTCACTCGGACCAGAGGTCGCTATTACCGAAAGCAGGCAGGGCAATAGCCTTTGGCTTCGCAGAGCTCGCGTCGGGAACTATGGCCCTTCTTAGCGCTCGCGTTGCAAGCCTCTATGTGGCGCATCCGCGCCACCTGAGCCGATGACGAATAGGCGCCGTCGACCACTTGCGACTTTCCTTGCAGAACCTCGCGAGGCATAGCACGCCGTGGTTCTCGCTCGGCCATACGCATTGCCCTCTCTTGGCGGCTTTGCCGAACCATCACTCAGGGGTCTCGCTCGGTGCACCCTGAATGCCGCCACATATCGGCGCTACCGGCTCCCTTGCGGCTGCAGTCTTACCCGGAGCGATCGAAGCGTAGTCTGCGCTTTCAAGGAGGCCAATCATGATCCCCAATCAGTCCGATACGGTTGCAGACGCAGCGCCAACAACGCTTGCGCTCACCGATTACGATCTTACGCATATGATCGTTTATCTGCGCCTGCTCGACGCTGCGCGCGATGGCGCTGGCTGGGAGGAGGCGAGCCGGATCGTTCTCAAAATTGATCCCGACGTCGAACGTGAGCGTGCGCGGCGCGTCTATCACAGCCATTACGCCCGCGCGCGATGGATGACGCAGCAGGGCTATAAGGAGCTGCTGAAAATGCCGAATTCGTGACGACAATTGGGATGCGCGCCGGGGTTAACGCTTCACTCGTTTTTTCGCGGGTTCGGCGCGCGGCGCATCCCAATAGAAGCTTCGGCCGCCAAGCGCTCCCGTGAACCGGTCGCCATCGCCGTGAAGCGTGAAAACAACAGTGGTATTCGGCACCGCCAGTTCGAGGCGACGTTGCTCTCGATCATAGCGAACGACGCGCGCCGTCATCGTTTCGCCCTCTCTATCGGCGTCCGTTAAAATAATCTCGTTCATCGCTTCCAACTTGCATACGATCGTCCGACATTCGGATGGTCGCCCGCCCGCCGCGCGCTGCGCTGACACAATGCAACGTCGCCCGTTCCTCGATTGCACGCAACGGGAGCACGCCACGGCGACAACATTTCTGTCTCTCGCTTCCTTGCGCTTCGGGTGCGCCGCGCCGAAAGCCGCGTCCATCGTTTGCGTGGCGCGCGGGGCTGTCACTCAATAGGAGGCGGGTTTCTCACAATTGGCCCATTTGAGCAACGAGGCGCTTTCGGCGCCATCGACACAGCCACACGGGATCGACCATCGCCAACTCAGTTCGCGGGGTTGCGCGACGGTATGAGAACGATGCGGGCCGAGTCTCGACAGAAAATCCGGCTGACTTGGTTGTGTGTCGGACGCAGCACAAGATCTCACTTGCCATGTCGGGCCTTCGCCCGTTGCTCATGACTGGCTTGTCTAGCGCCGGCGGAGCCACGTCGGCGCCTGCGCCGAAGAATTTTCCCCTTGCCGCTACGCGGCAATTCCTCGCGCACGGGCGCTTTGCGCCCTCCAAAATTCCCCGTCGCGGCCGGCGCGCAGCGCTTCGCTCGCCCGCTGCGGCCTTACGGCCTTGCGGCTCTGTGGTCTCCTTACCCCGGCGCTTTCAGACCGCCATCGCAACGGGCCGAGGCCCAACGATAGGAGAGAGAAAATGTCGCAGCTCAACACGCACATTCAGGTCGGCCGGGTCGGTCAGCTCAAGGAAGTCGGCGCCAACCTCGTCGTCACCGTTTGCTCGAACAACCCCTACAAGAACGGCGACGGCGAGTGGATCGACAACCCCGAGTGGATCGAACATACGATTTTCGCTAGGCAGGAATCGCGCATCAAATGGGCGCGCGAAAAACTCGAATCTGGCCACCTCGTTCAAGTCACCTCACGCCCGAAGCAGACCGAATGGAAAGCAGCTAACGGCGAGCGCCGGTTCGGCTACACTTTCGCGGTGGAGGACATTCAGCACCTCGCGGACAAGCCGGTGAAGAAGACGGAAGCTCCCGCCGCGAAACCGCAGGGCAAGAAGGCCCGCTAAACGCCAGAGAGGGGCCGCGCGCGGTCCCTCTCTCTCACGACGAGGCGACGCCATAACCGACGCGCTGGACAAGCTCGTGACCGTCGCGAAATGCCACCTCCGTGAATGCGCCTCCTGCGGGTGCGGCGCGCATGACGAGCCGCGAAATAGCATTTTGCACCGGGCAACTCGGATTGCGTCGAGACGCGTGAGGCTCGTCGCCTCTTCCGCTGCCGCGCGAGCGTCATCGCGTCGCACGCGGCGACTGAAATTCGGGCGCTGCGGCGCGTCCGAGACGGCGACGCCTGACAGAGCCGCGCGGCGCCTACGGTGCCAGTATGCGGCCGATACCTATTCCAACGACGACGAGCGTCGCGCCGACCGCCATCCCGTAAATCAGCCATTGCGTCGTCTGGCGGCGCGCCACGTCACGCGCCACGTCTTGCGCCGCGAGCGCGACCGCCCGTGCGAGATCAGCCTTCGCCGTCTCGGCCCCGGCGCGTATCTGCGCTTCCGCCGCCTCACGCGTGCGCGCCATTACGGACGCCGCCTCAGTCGCGATCGCCCTCGGGAACTGACGATAAAGGCTGTCGTAGTATTGAAGCGCGAAGATGACGAGCCACAGCGCATCATTGTCGCGAAGTCCGAGAACTTCCTTGACACGACGAAGTTGGCGGCGTTCGGTTTCGGTTGCGGCCCGGCCGATCAGTTTCTCAAAGCCGCCCGCGTCTTCCCATTCCAGGCGCTCACTCATACGCCGTGACCGCCTTAAACACGCCGTCGACCTGGGCCAGCCACCGCTTCAATTCGGCGCGATTGCCAATCGGCATATCGGCGAGCGCCTTCCGAATGCTGAGGCGCTTGCTGTAAAGATCATCGCTCACGCGATCCGCCATATCTGGGAACAGCAGGCTCTTGCCGCCCCGCCCTTCGATCGTCTTGCGCGTTTTCGAGCCGTTGTAGAGCTCGAATTTCTCATCCGCGCCAAAGTAGCCGTTTTTGACGACGTGCACGGTCGAATTGGGGATCGCGTCGAGATAGTCTTGCAGCAGCTCCAGCGAGTCCCGCTGCCGATTGACGACCCACAACGTCACCAATCGCCGCTTCAGCTCATCAAGCGTGCCGCTCAGCGTGACCCCATAGGCGCCAACCCCCTGATTGTTCCGCGCCGCCGTGTTGACGATAACGGTCTTATCCGTGTTCTCGTCGCATAGATTGACGAGTCGAATCCAGCCGTCGGCATCGTCCAGATTGACGCTCTCGCATTCGATCTCCTTTTCATAGTTCTGCATGACGTCAGGATTTGACGTATCGGCGTCGACCACGATAACCGCCTCGTCGCGCGCCGTCAGAAAGTGGATAAGCGCCATTGTCACCATGGATTTGCCGACGCCGCCCTTGCTGCCGCCGACCATGTAAATCGCCCTGTCCATTTCCAATCTCCTAGATTTCATCGCGGTCGCGGCGCACGCGGAACGACGACGCGCGCGGCACAGGTTCAGACTCGACGTATTCGAGGGGTGCCGGCTTTGCTATCTTTGGCGACGACAGCGTGGCCTTTTTGCCGCTCGTGTCGGACTGATGGTTTCCCCGCTTCACGCCGCGATTGGGCTTTTGTTCGGCAAGCTGTTTCAGCACTCGAAAAAGCGAGGGCGCCGAAATTACAATGCCCTGCTCTCTCAGGTAATCGAGCAGTTGAGCATTCGTCAGCCCCCGGCCTTTCGCCTTCATCAAGGGTGCGTAGATCGCGCCGATTTTCTCGCGCAGCGTGACCCGGCGGTTCGGCTTCAGCGCGTTAATCCCCTCTTTCAGACGCTGCACGTCCTCACCGGTCAGCTTCATGCCAGCCTCTAATTAAATGGCAACTGTTTAGACCCACTCCCCTCCTTACGCAAGACCTTTATGACAACGACGCGAGAGCTCTTTGCGGATCGAGGAGATATGCGTGTGATGAGACGGTGAGAGTTTCGTGCGTGTCCGCTAAGTAGCGGTGTGAAAGCGTTTGCGAGGTTGCTCTAAGAGCGTCGTGAGACTGTCTTGATAGTTTGCCGAGAGTGGTTCGAGACTGCTTTGAAATCTGCGAAAAGCCTCGAAAAACGTTGAGAAAATGGGGGTTGTCGGCTATACAAAACGAAGAGTGGTGATGAATGGCAGGATAGGGATTTTGTGAAACAAAATCTTTATGTGCGCTCGCCGCGCCGGCCATGTTCGCGTCCGGCAGTTTGCCAAAGGCAAACCGGACGCTAGGGACGATCGACGAATGGCGGACAAGCGACATCACGATCGGCGCAAGACGCGATTTATCGGTTTCCGCGTCGATGAGACGGAGGCGGCGGCGTTTCTGTCATTCTGCGAAGCGAGGAATCTGACGACAACAGAAGCGCTGCGTCGCATGGTTCGCGCGGCCAGCGACATGGGGC
>JBPFDW010000035.1:0-51142 GCA_051061375.1 Methylocystis sp.
CGTCGGCGTGTAAGTTCCGCTCGACGCGAAGACGCGGACCTTGGTCGGGCCGCCGCTCGGAAAGGCGACTTCGCCAGTCGTCCCGTCGACCAGCACCGCTTCCTTCCAGGCCGCGCCGTCGGCCGAGACTTTGACGTGAAAGTTGTCGTCGCCGGTCAGGCCGGTTTCGGCGCGTCCGGAGAAATTCGTCTGATAGAGCTGGGAAACGGTGTCGCTGGCCCCCTCCTTATTGAGCTTGAAGCGAAGGTCGCCGTCGCCGCCGTTCGCGACATATTTCGCGGTCCAAAGCGTCGCGTTTAGACTGGCAAGGAACGGATTGTTCGCATCCGCCGTCGCGCCGACGCCGAGCAGCGCGAGGTTTTGCAGGACCGAGACGATCGAGACCCAATTCGAGCTGTCATAAACATAAACGCTCGTCTTCGACGCGACATAGGCGCGCCAGCCTGCCTGCGGCGCATAGAAGCGCCAAGCGCCGTCCTGCCAGGCCGCGACCTTGCCGCCTTGCCCCAACCATGCGCCCGTGGGCGTAGCGGCAACGATGTAGCGGTCGCCGTCCGCTGGCGAGCCCGGCGGCGCCGAGAGGGCATCGTCGATGACCGAGAGATGCACGATCGCATCGAGCGCGCGCAGCGCTTCGTTGTGCGTGACGTGCTTCTGCGACTGGTTCTGATCGATCAGCGGCAGCGCAAGATGCGTCGTGTTCGCCATACGAACCGAACCTCAGTTAGACAGGAATGTCGGAGGATTAAAGATGGATGGTCGCGATTGCCGCTTGGCCGCGGCCGATCTGCGCAGAGCGCTGAAAGACGCGCACGGGATAGGCGTTCTGCGGCGAACCCCAGTCAGCGGCTTGATCGGAAGCCGAATATGTCCACGTCGGCGAAGAAAGGCCGGTTACTGTTCGCAACACGTTGTCGGATAGATCGCGGATCTCGAGATCGTAGAGCTCGGCTTCTTCGTTCAACGGAACGTCCGGTGGATCCCATACGTCGCCGGCGAAGCGCGTGCGCCGCTTCCATGTGATCTCGACGTCGTCGGAGTCCGGCGCGCGGCGTCCGCTGAGATGCGAAGGCGACCATGGACGAAGGCCGACGCCGCGCGGCGTAACGACATAGTCGAAGTAGGAATTGTCTCCGGGGTCTTTCGGCGCCGGCCCGGCGCGCAGCGTCATCTCCTGGCCGATCTGATCGACATTCATCGAAACCGTGGCGAGCGTCGCCGCGTTCAAGAGAACAACGCGCGCGCCAGCCGGCGTCGGATCGGCCATGCCGGCCTCGGTCCCGAGCTGGCCGCGCAGCAGTTTCGACAGCCTGTATTTATTGGCGCCGATCAGTTCCGCGGTCGCGAACTGAATAATCTCCCATTCGCCGGCAGCATCGTTCTTGACGGCGATGGCGTTGGCGCCGTCGAAGACTTCCGCTTCCGTCTTCGACAGCAACGTTGCCGCGCCATAGAATTGGACATAGATCGAGTTGCCATAGTCCCAAATCGATCGCGGCCCGCTGTAAAGCGGATCGGTCAATTCTCCGATCGGCGTCGCGACACTCACATCAGCGACAGCCGTGCCCGACTCCCCGTTCCAGCGATAGACCGTGACGCCGGCCCAAGGCGCCGCGAAGGCCGCGACGCGCAGCGCATGCGGACTCGTCTCCTCGCCGGTCTCAATCGGAATGTCGAGAAACTCGACGATCGGCGGCCCGTAGGCGCTGGGCGAGGGCTTGTTGCGTCCGCCGAGGCTTGCATCCGCGCCGATGCGCGACAGCGAAGGATCGAAGCCGACAATTGAAAGCGAGCGAAGCACGCCGATATCGATCGACTTCACCTGCATCGGCAGGTTTACGCCGTCGATCGAGAGCGACAGGCAATCGCCGGGATCGATCGCCGCTCTCGAGGGCGGCAGCTTGATTTCCCCGGTTTCCCGTCCTGTCCAGATCGTCTGCAAGATCGCGCGCGCGAGCCCCGCCGCGCGCGGCGGCTCCAGCACCGCGGGCGTCGAGATTTGCGACACGTTTTCTGAAGCCGTCACGTCCTTGCGGATGCTCACAGAGCCCGACGCATAAGCGGCGTAGGCGTCGATGAAAGAGAGGCTCAACGCGCCTGGAAGGTCGGTTTCCTGCTCGCGATTGAGCGAATAGCCGACGTCGCCCTCCTCTTCGATCACGAAGTCGTCGGATGAAATTTGCGCGGTTCGCGCGGCAATCCTGGACGCAAAGACGATCTTGCCGCCGCTCTCATTGACGTCGAATTGGAAGGCGTCGTTCAGCCCCGAGATGAGGTCGCGCGGCGACTGTATCCCCTCCGCCGCTGCACCGAGCACGAGGGAGTCGGGCCCGATCAAGCGACTCGTGTCGAAGTCTTCGACGCCGACCGAAGCGCAGAGTTCGGAAACGATCCATTTGAGCGGCACCTCGGTCAGGCGGCCGGTGAGCCAATGGCCGAGTTCATAATTATAGCCGTCGCGCCAAGTTCCGCCCTGCGCCGGGAAGTCGGGGAAGGGCCGTGCGTCCCAGCACCAGGCGAACATATTCTCAGGCTCGACCATCTTGATCGAACCGATCGTCGGCGCGTTGTCGCGCCAATAGGAGAGCATCGCCTCCAGATAGTTGCGCTGAATGGCGTCGTCGCGCCCACCCGTCGAAAAATAGGGGATGAATGATTCGCTCGACTTCGGATCGACGAAGACATTCGGCTGGTTCGTTCCCTTGTCGATCGCGGGGCAGCCGAATTCCGTGAACCAGATCGGCTTCGCGCCTGCGGTCCATGCCGTCGCTGATGGGTTCTCGACGCCGCCCGGTCGGCTCTTGTGCGCGTTCGACCACCAGGAGCGGATATCCTTCTGGCGAAAAACCCAGTGCTTGCCATAGGCCGCATCGACGATCGCCGTGCGGTTCTGGGCGGTTCGATCGGCGTCGCTCGCATAGAACCAGTCGAAATATTCGCCACCCTCGATGTTCGCTTGCAGATAGGTTTTGTCGTAGATGTGCTCTGGCGCGCCCTCGCCCTCGCCGTCCGCGTTCGGCCCGGTATCGCGCCAGTCGGAAACCGGCAGATAGTTGTCGATGCCGATGAAGTCGATGTTTGCATCCGTCCACAGCGGATCCAAGTTGAAGATCAAATCATTCGTGCCGTCGTTTGGGCGATGCGAATGATATTCCGACCAATCCGCCGCATAGCCGATCTTGCAGCCCGGCCCGACGAGCGCGCGCACGCTCGCGGCGAGCGCCTTCAGTCGCGCGATTGCCGGATACGTCCCATCTCCCGCCGACGATCGGACGCTCGTCAGGCCGATCAGCTCCGAGCCGATGATGAAGGCGTCGACGCCGCCGGCGGCCACGCACAGATTCGCGTAGTGCGCGACCATCACATCGTATTCGTCGAAAAAACCGTCGATCTGCGTCGCGGCCGCTGCGGTCTTGTCGACCGATCCCGCGAAGCCCGGCGCCGGCGAGCAGGTGATTCGCCCGCGCCAGGGAAAGGCCGGCTGACCGACGCCAGCCGCGTTGGCGCTATAGGGATTCGGCAGCGTGTTGCCCGGCGGAATATCCATCATGACGAATGGATAGAAGACGCAGCGCAAGCCGCGGCGCCTGATCTCCTGAATCGCCTCGACAACCGTATTGTCCGATGGCGTGCCGCCGAAGGCGGGAACAGGGTCGCCGCTCGCGTCCGGGTCAAGAACGGACGGATCGAGTTGCGAGACGACCTGCGCGGCGATCCCATAGGCGAACTCATAAGGGCCTTGGATCGAGCCATTTGCGACTTGGGGTGAGCCGAAGGCCGTGCGGACCGGAACCCAGACCGCGCCAACCTTGACGAGATAGAACCATGCGGTTCCTCGGCGCGTATAGCCGGCGACTTCCCAATCCGCTGGCGTCGTATTCTTCGTCGCGATCTCGACTCTGGGCCTGATTTCGCAATCGCCGGCGCGCAAATCGGAGCCGAACCAAGAGACGACGAGCGCCACCGCGTCCGCCGCGCTCAGCGCGCCCTTCGAGGCTTTCCAGTTACCGCCGGTTGGGCTGTCCGGATATCCCGTCCACGACTGCCCGAGGGGCGGAACTTGGGGAAAAGACCCTGGCAATTGGATGCCGCCCGCAAGATTGTCTAGGGACGCGAGCAGGTCGGCGCGCGAGTCGCCAACATTGCCGTTTTGAGGGCGCCAACTGCCCGGTCCGAGGCTCGCCGAATAAAGCTGCGTCCCATAGACGAATTCGCCCGAGCCGGGAATGAGGCAGACCGAACGCAGCGCGTTCGACACATCGTCGGGATCATCGACGATAGGACGACGGATGATTTCCGCCGTGATCTGCGGCACGCGGTTGCCGAACTTCGAGACGTCCATCGCTTCGAAGACGAGGTAGCAGATGCCGCGATAGGCCGGGACCGCGCCGACGCCCTCGATCGACTCGATATGCGTGTCGGGAAGCTGTTGATCCGAACCGTTATAGAAGCGCCAATTATATTGGGAGAGGTCGAGCTCCTTGCCGTCCGCCCAGACGGTCCCGAGCGACGTCCCCTCTCCGCCAGCGCAAAAGGCCACGGCGAAGGAGACGTTATAGTGGTAGTTGACAGTCCATTGGACCTGAACCTGTTGGCCTCCCTTGCCCGCGCTGGCGTTGACTTGAAACGACGGATCAACCGTCGTCCACTCGGTGAAATTCGACACCCAGATCATGTTTCCGCCGAGGCGCATGCGGCCCCACAATTTGCGGATCGGCGCGCCCTCGGAAGAGCCGGAAAGATAGATGTCCTCGACCCGCTGGCCGAAGGTGACGGATGGCGCGCTGCTTTGACGCCCGCGGCGATCGAGCAGGCCGCCGGCGTAACTCAGTCCCGCGCCGACGAGCGTCGTGCCGACGGCGTTGAACAGCATCGTCGCCATCAGTCGGCGAGCCCCGGAAATTGAAAGGCGGCGACGGCATGTCGCCGCCAATAGGGTGCGAAGGCGATCTCGCGCACACGGTCGTTGGATTGAGCGTGAATCATGGTTGCTTCGCTCGTCAGAATCGCCATGTGCTTCGCGATGCGGCCCTCGCGCATGCGAAACACGATCACGTCGCCGCCGCGCGCTTGCGCGAGTTCGATCGCCGCCATGTTCCTGTGCGCTGCAGCGAGAATGTGTTCGACGGCTCCGGCCTCGCCCCAATCCGGCGTATAGGGCGGCGGTTGCTCCGGCGCGACGACGTAGATCTCCAGCCAGACGCCGCGAACAAGGCCGAGACAATCACTACCGGCGCCCTTGCACGCCGCCTGATGGCGATAGGGCGTGCCGATCCATCCGCGGGCGGCGGCGATGATTTGCGATCGGGTCGGCATCATGGCAAAAAATCTTAAGCTTGGTGCTCGTCTAAGTTGGTTCTCGCGGAGACGACGTCGAATTCAGCATGAGCCAATAGCTGACCTTGCCGCGGTCCCTAAGAATGACGCGGGGCCCTAAATTTGATGCCCGATTCCCTTCTGCCACAAATTACGGTCGTGAGGTTTCCGAGAAAGAGCGCCCTTGCGGCATTTGATGCTTATCAGCTACCGTAGGCTTATGGAAATTGGATTTCGTATACGCACATTTCGAAGTTTTGAGACGGGAACGGCACATGAGTCGGGAAACTCCGATAGACCAAAAGTCATCAATCGACCCCTCTCTCGGCGCTCGCATGTTGAATGCGGCAAGGAATTTTCCACGGACCATTTTTGCAAAGGGGGTCGATGCGACAGCAGGGGCCCTTGCCGGCGCCGTATTAACTGCTGCGGTGTTCGTGGTTTCTTCCCATACAACGCCTGCGGAGGAGCAAAAATCGGAATTAAGGTCTCAAATCATATCTCATATTTCTAAGCTAAACCTTGTTCGTGAAGGAACAGCCGTCGATATAGACTTTATTGATGTATTGAAATTATCATTCAACTCCGATGCCATTGTGCTCCACGGAAAGTATGATCCGATCGCGAAGCCAGACGGCGCCATGCATGGACAGAAAAGCTCATTGTTTTTTGCTATTTTTGAGGATTCAGATAAATCTATCGTTGATGCGATACTCAAGCGCGAACCCACAAAGAAACTTTCCGCGTTCTTGACCTTTGATGGCATAGGAGATGACCGGAAGATCTCAGAACTTCGAGCCGAAGACTGCTTTGGTGACGGCCAGAAAGCAATATTGTTCGATATTATACAGTTTTATGCGGATGGCAGGAGTATATCCCCTATTATTTTGGCAAGGAGACGTGACAAATGGGAATTAACGCTCTTGCCGGACATGGACAAAGAGGCGAGGGAAGCGTTTCTTAACGCGGCAAATGCTGGTGTTTTAAAACTTAGCGCAGACAACAAAAGAACATTGTTCGACGATTATCGACATAAAATTCTTAATAAATACGCCCAAGAAAGAATCACATTCACAGAAATGTGGAATTTAAATTTCAACAATGTTGTATATAGTTTGATGGCTATTAGAAATTCTAGCGGCTACCGCTATTACAGGCACCCTAGTAATGCAAGAAAGCAGATTTTTTTGCTTTTATCTCTTCAAGACAATTCTGTTCTCGCGCCGCATCATGTTTATATAAGTGTCCTAGCACTCGAGCATGACAACGACAGGACGAGTTGGGCCAAAGATACGACATGGTTTGGGGGAAACGGATCAGTCTCGGCAAAAGCGCAAGATTATCAGGCCTACAATTTCGATCTTATCTATTCCAGTGGATATAATAGGGACGAAAGTGGGGTATACTGGTGGGGACCGTCTTTTACCAAAGAACTACAATGAAAAGCCCTTTTGCCCGAGTCCAGAGTGGCTGAGTGTGTTGCGCGTTGCGCTAGAGAACTGGTACCGGGAGACGCGCGAATTGCGGAGATGGCGACGACAAAAAAGACCCCTCAGGGTCAGAGGCGGTCAACCTAAAACCATCACCATCCGCTCCCATCACGACGAACCAAGCGTCGAATTTCGTCGCTAATTGCCGAAGATGGATCCGCCGCTTTGGTTGGGCGCGCCGCGCTTCGCGGTCGCGGTGATGTGGTCCTGTCCGGGGATGTGTGGAAAGCCGCGGAAATTGTGCTGATTGGCGAATTTGTTCTTGCACGCCGCGAAGCTCTTGGCGCAGCCGGCCGTCACGATCGCCGTATCGCCGATTTCGATCGCAAAGGGCGGCGCGTTCCAGAATTCGAGCACGTCCTGGCTCGCGGAGCGAAGATGTTTCTTGATCTCAAGCGTTAGGCCTGAATTCGCGCCGGAGGTGAATACCGCCTTGCCATAGGTGAACCAGTCAGCGTCATACGTATCGACGCCGGAGACCGTCACGAAGCGAGACAATCCTTCGCTTTGCGCGATTGCGGTCGCGCGCAGCTCGGCCTTGCTCAGATCGATACGGCATTTTGAATCGCCGAGCGCCGCGCTGCAGGTCCGCTGGTAGGTGCCGCCAATCCTCTGATTGAGCCGATGCGCGAGCGAGCGATATTCGGCGGTGAACGCCAGCCCCATGCGCTTGACCTCGCCGAGGCTTCCTTTCGAGACCAGGACGAATTGCGTCGGGTCCGCCCAATTGACCCAGAGGAGCTCGAGCGTCGCGTCGTCATAGCGCCCGGCGAGAATGTCGGTTTCGGCGATGGACGCCGACGACAATGCGCCAGAGGCCGTAAAATTATCGACGGCGAGTCCCAGGCTCGTCTGGATCTGCGAGGCAGTGAAGCCGGCGGCGGCCTCGAACGTCGTGCCGTCGCAGACGATGTCCCGATCATGTTCGGTGAAGCCGAGAACGACGCTGTCGCACCTTGTGACGCGCCAGCAATAGGCCATCGTCGTCGCGCCACTCGAAAGATGCACGGCAAGCGGCGCGGGCAGAGCTTTCATTCCGGCTCAAACCCTGATTTCGATGACCGGAATGTTCGGAATCTGCCCGGCTTCGAAGTGCGAGTAGTCAACCTCGAGAAAGTCCGCGTCGAAACGCACGGGCACGTCGAATTCGAATCCGGCGCGGATGATCGCGCCGATGGATGGCGCCACCGCGAAGGTCACGATTCCCGTCGTCGTATCGACCGTCCACCCGTTCGGCTGCGGCGCGCCGTTGACGCTGATCGAGACAGCGCCAGCGATGGGCTTGCGGATGTCGCGTGTCCATGGCGCGAAAGCCGATCCATAGGCTTTGACGAGCTGGAACTGCGTCGCGGTTCCATTTCCCGTGCCGATGACCTGATCATTCGCGCTAGGGATCGCCGCCGCTGCACACGATTTGAAGTCGAGCCGATCCTTCCACCGGAAGCCGTAAAGCCGGCCGCGCCGCTCCTCCCAGAAGGCCAGGATCTTCTCAAGTTGCGCGAACGTCTTCACGCCGTGACCGGCATTGTACTTACGCCGCGAGCCCGCCCAGATGGAATTGCGCTCTTCGAAGCCCGAGCGCATCGTTACGACGTCCGTGCGCCGCTCTGGACCGCCGCGAGCGCCCAGCGAAACATCCGTTGGGAAACGAACTTCGTGAAATCCGGCCACGGGTCAGAGATTCCGTTGGCCCCGCACGAGCGCCCGTGTGAGAAGCGCCGAAACTTGCGCCTCCGAACGGACGAAGCTCGGCGCATCCGGCGAGGTCACGTTGAAATGAATGACCGTTGGCGCCTGGCTTGCGGCGCGTGGCGCGCTCGCAAGCTTCGAGAACGGCGTCACAGTGGCAGGCCCGCGTACGAGCTCGGGTCCTTTCTCGCCGGCGACGCCCCAATGTCCAGCCGGCACGTCGCCGCCCTCCGCGAAGAAACCAGAGAAGAAGTCAACCACGCTCGATAGGATGCCGCCCTGCCCTTTGCTGCCGAACAGATTCGAGAACAGGCCGCCGGTCTCGCCGACGAGTCCGCCCTGCCCGCCGGCGACATTGACGATCGATCCCTTCACGTTGACCGTCTGCGCACCCTTGCCGCCGCCGAACCCGAGCAAGTCGGCCGCGAAGCCGAACAAGCCGCCAACGGAACCGTTCTTTCCTTCGAGCCCCAAGAGCTTCGCGAACGGCCCCGCCCCCGTCAGCCCGCCCTCGAGAAGGCCGCCGGAAAGTCGATCGGCCAGAAAACGCAACGCGTCCTTCGGCTTTTCGCCCGAGATCAATCCTTTGAGGCTGTCCGTGATGCTGCCGCTGATCTCCACATACGCTTCGTTGAACGCCTGCGCCTGTTCGGTGAGCCGCTTTTGCGATCTTTCGGCCTCATCGAGCTTCGTGACGAGCGCCGCGACGTTGTCCTTCTGCTCTTGCGTCGCGGCCTTGCCCAGTTTTGCCTGTTCTGCCTCGATTTTGAGCTTGAGCGCGATGTGTTCGTGTTCGGCCCCCTGAGCGCTGAGGAGTGCGAGCTGATCACGCAGATGCTTTGTGACCTCGGCATATCTCTCGGCGGTGCGCTCCGCGTCGGATCGGCCGCCGCCGCGCGTTGCCTTTGCGGCTTCTTGGCGCGCCTCATATCTGGCGCGGCTTTCCCCCGCTTGCGGGCGCAGCAACGCCTCATTTCCCGGTTTCGAATATTCGTTCGAATCGAGCGTGATCAGCCGGCCGAACTTGCCTCCATCTGCGGTCCCAGTCTTGCCGTTAATGATGTTCGATACCGTGTCGATCGGATGCAGGAACCCCTGCATGACGAGTTGCAATTCTTTCGATTTTTCGATTGCGTCTCCGATTCCACCGACGAATTCGAACCATTGCAGTTTCAGGTTGGCGACCGGATCGCCGAGGGTCTGGAACGCAGCGAGGAGTTTCGTTCCCGCGATCTCTGCCGCCGCATCGATCTTGCGCTGCATGTCTTCCGCGCGCTTGATCACGTTGTCGTCAAGGGAGACGCCCGCCTTCTGCGCTTCATTCGCCAGGTCGCGCATGTTGACCGCGCCGGTTCGGATGGCGTCGAACAACCGCGCGCCGGCATCCTCGCCGAACAACGCCTTGGCTAGATCGAGACCCTCCTCACGAGGGAGCGAGCGGATTTTGTCCGAGACGATGCCAATGAAATCGCCGGCCGTGCGCGCCTTGTCGGCGACTGACAAAAACCCCTTGTCGACGTCCTGAATGATCTTTTTGACGTCGCCGGAGTTGCGCCTGAAGGCCTCGAATTGCTTCGCGGCGTTGGCGAGCGCCTCGTCCGATTGTTCGCCCGTTAATCCTACACGCGCGCCGATGATGTGCGCCCCGACGATCGCTCCCGCTTGTTGCTGGGTGCGGCGCGCGGTGTCCGCCATCGCGACGAGCTTGTCGTTGGCGTTCCCCGCCGCCACCGCGATCGTGCCCACCGCCACCGCCAGGGTCGTCACGGCGCCCACCGGGGACAGCATCGCCCGGGCGATGGCCGGGCCCAGCGTGACGACCGTTCCGCGTAGGCCGCCGAACGCCTGAGTGACTTGTCCGCCCTGCTGCAACAGGATCGTCAAAGGCGAACCGCCGCTAGCGAGCGACGCGGAAACGTCGTTGAGCGTATATTGCAGCGTCAGCGCTTGCTGGCGCGTGAGCTGCATCGACCGGGCGGTTGCAGCGCCGGCTGCATCTACCTTTCGCTTCAGGCCGTCGTACGCGGCCCCGCTTTTTTGCGCAGACTGAGCTGCGACCGAAGCGGCACGATCACTTGCAGCCTCCGCCCTTCGATAGGCCGCGACGAGCTGGGAGTCGTCCGCCTGCAGCTCCCACAGGACGCCTTCGGTGATCGATGCGGCCATTACGGAATAAGCCCTTGGTTACGGCATTCCTCTTCGATCGCGGCGATCTCCTCGCGCGTGAGGTGCGGCGTCTGATCGGGATTGTGGCCCGCCGCAATCAGGAATCCATCTGCAGCCGCGACAAGCTCCGGAATCGTCATCGACCAGAATTCGGCCGGCGAAAGGTGCAGCCAGCCGAAACCGATCCTCATCCAGTGGCGCCAGCGGGCGCGGCCGCTAAAGGGCTGGTCGCGCCGGCCGGGGTATCGGCGCCGAACCACGTCTCGCGCGTCGTGCGCAACAGCTCATAAGCCTGCGTCGCTGCATCATAGGGATTGACGGACTCGCTCGCCAGAGCGCTTGCGTCGCAGCCATTCGCTTCCAGGATCGCCGTCCAGAGCTTCAAGAGATTCGCTGCATTGGGAAAGAACCGCGCCTTGTCGGACTCGCCTTCAACCGGCTCGAGACGCCCGATCTTGGAGAATGCCTCTTCGAAGTTCTCGACGCCGAAGGCCGATTCGAGCGCCGCTTGCGCCCCTAACGTGAGGGCGACGACGTAGGACCTGCTTCCGAGCGTAACCTCGCGCTCGCCGCGCACTTCATTGACCATCTGTGTCCTCTTTGGGCTTCGGCTTCGTCGCCGCCGGTTGGACGAGAGCGATGTCCGGTCGGATCACGCCCACAATATCCGCCTGGAAGGATTCCACGCCCATCCGCGTCACCTTGATCGCATAGTCGGAACCGTCGATCGTCGCGCGCAGCGGAACGCCGTCAGGAGCGGAGTACGCCGTGACCATGCCGGCGCCGACATAGGCCCATACCTCGCGCCCGCCGACGACAATGTTGCGCCAGCCAGGCGTGATCGCCGCACCGCTCATTGCGACAGCGCGGGCATGCGAATCGCCGCGACGGTCACCGACGTGACGCCGGAATAGGAGACGTTCACATTGCCGTTGGCGTCGCGATAAGCGGACGGGAATGGACCCAAGGTCATCTCGCCAGACGCCGGCACGGAGACGGAATAGGACGGCAATGAAACCGGTCCTGGCGTGACGCCGGGCGCCTTGATGCTCGTGGGCGTGACGGGCGCGACGGAGGCGGTGATCGCCGAACCGCCGCCGTTCTTGATGCGCAGATAGGTGCGCTCGTCGCCCGCATCGGCAAAGGCGTCGCCGCCGACGGATGCCGCCGCGTAGGTCACATTGAGTCCCGCGAATGCGTGAAGCTGAAGTGTCAGTTGCGCCATGGTCGTGGGCCTCTATCAGGTGAAGGTCAGCGCGCCGGCCGATTTGATCGTGAAGGAATAGGGAATCGCATCGTCGTGCTTGCTGGCCCAATCCGCGGCGGAAAGCAGGAAGGGTCCCTGGAAAGTTCCGACGCCCGGAACAATGATCTGCATCGTCACCGTCATGCCGTTCAACGCGGCGTTGGTGAGGAATTTTTGCTCCGCGGTGCCAAGCGAGACGCCGCTGATATCCGCGTCGAGGCTCTTCACGCCGACATTGCCGATCAGCTCCCGCCAACGGCCGACGCTGTCGGAGTTGGTTACGTCGACCTCCTGCGTCGTGAGCTTGAGGCTTTTTTCGCGCGTCCCGCCGATGGTCGTGTAGACGCCATTGATGAGCGCCTGGACGAGGACGCCCGCGCCGCCGGATGCAGCCATGGTTTACCCCTTGTGGACTATTCGTGGCCCGCGATGACTTGCACCTGCACGATTCCGTGCAGTGTGATGTTGTCTTCGTCCCGGAACGGTCCCTGAGACTCGGCGCAGGAAACGACGACGACATTGCAGCCTGCGGCCGTCATCGGTTGGCGATGCAGCACGCGGCGGATGTGGCTCATGATCGTCCGCGGTCCCGAGAGATTTTGCCCGGCGCGGTAGCGATCCCACACGTCGATTTCGAAGGCGATGATTTGCCCTTCCGTGTCCGACGTCGAATCGTCGCGCGAGTCGAGATGGCGAATGGTGAGCTCGGGCGTCGGACCATTTGGCGTCGGCGCCGCGAAGATGCGATTGCCGACGAGCGCCGTCAGTTGCGCGTCGCCCAGGAGCTTCGACAGGATGGCGTCGAAGACGGCCTGCTGTCGGTCCAGCGCGGTCACTTGGCGGCTTTCTTCGACGCCCGCATGCCACGCCTTACGGCTGCGGCGATCAAGAGATGCTTTTTCTGGACTGCCGCGAGCGCGGCTGGCCGCATGAAAGGGCGCGGCGCCATCTTGCGCGTCCCTTTTTCGAGGTAAACCGCATAATCCTTCGCGGCCAGGAAGGCGGCATAAAGGCTTTCCGGCGCGCCCACGATGCTCTTCGTGGCGGCGACGAGCGCACCGATCCAATTAGCCGGGGATTCGCCTGGAGCGGACGCTTGGTGCGCCTTGGCCGCGAAGGAGACCGCTTTGCCCGCACGCGTCGCAAATGAGACCTTGCCGCCGTAGATGCGACCCGTCTTGGGCGGCTGCAACACGCGCTGGCGTGCGTTCTCGGCGCCGATTTCCGCAATGTCAGCGAGTGCGCTTGTCACTTCCCGCCGCACGACGGGCGCGTCATAGTGCGGCGTTGAGCCGCTGATCTTGACCGAGAATTTCACGGCGCCGGCACGGTCCAGACGATCATGGCGGCGTTCGCGGGGTCGCCCTGCGTCTTCACGATGCGTTCGGCGATGGCGGGCGTCGCCGCCGTCGCGGGCGCGACGATCAGATCGTCGAAATCAGGACGAACACCAAGGCCGGCAAGCAGGATGATGAACTTGCCACCGTCGAGCGGGATGCCCATCGCGGCGCGCGCCGCGCTGGAATCGATGTCGGGCTGAATTTTGATCGGATGATCGACGTAGCTCGTCGAATAGCCTCCCAGGCCGTCCGGCGTCACCGTCGCCTTGCGGAGCGTTCCGTCGCGATAGACGGCGCCCAACACGGCGCCGAAGACAGCCTGCAAGCCCCCGTCGAGCAGGCCCATCAGACCAACGCCACCGCAGGCTGATTGACCTTCAGCAGCGCAAGGAAGCGTCGCCCATACATCGTTTCGTTCAGGATAGAGCGGTCGCCTGCCCCACCTGTCGCGTCTGCCTTTCTCTCGAGGGTAAGCGCGCCGGAGCGCATGGTCTGAAATCCGAGCGCGCCGGCTTTCGCCATTTCCGCCTCGGCGCCCACGCCTAGCCCGTCGAGCGTCATCACATGCGCCGCGTAGAGCATGATCGCGAGGGGACCGTCCTGATCGGTCCAAGTCGTATCGACGCGAGTCTGCGCTTCGGTGATGGCGCTGGTCACCGCGGCGTCGGCGACGGCCGCGAAGGCGGGAAATCGCGCCTTCAGGTCACCGGCCGTCGGGATTGCGAACGCCATGAGCTACGTGCTCTTCCCCGACGCGCGCGACGCGAGGGAGGCGGACCGTTCGTCGAAGCGCTGACGCTGCGCATCGAGATAGTCCGAGAACTGCCCAAGCGCCGCGTCATAGCGTCCCTGCAACTCGACGAGCTGCAGTTCCAAACGATCAGCTCGGGCGATCGCTTCGACGGTGGCCTGATTTGCGGTCTCGTAAGCATCGAGAGCGTCCAGAAGGGCCACGAACGAATCGTGGTTTGCCTGCGACGCGGCGGTATAGCGTTCCTCTGGCGTCATTGGCCCGACCCTTTCAACTTGGGCGGATTGGGGGCGCGCGCCGATCCTCCTCCGGGGGAGTCGCCGCCGCCTGTTTGCGTTTCCGGCTTTCCGCCGTCGGTTGGGGCGCCTTGCTCGGACGTCTTTCCTTTGTCCGTGTCCGTGCCCGTCTCCTCGTCGGCATTGACGAGTTCCTCGATCGCGATTTCGCGCGCGCGCTTCCATGCCTTTTCGACGGGACCGAGAGGCGCGAGATCGAGAACAGCTGTCTCGCCCGGCTCCAAGAACACCGTTCCCCGATCCTTGGTGTGAAAGCCGCGCGCGCCCGGCGCGCGATTCGTGACTCGAAACATGCGCCCCTCCTGTCAGATGCCGTCTCGATAGGTGACTTCCTTGGGCAAGCGGATATCCAGCCCGCCCAGGCGGAAGATGCCCGGGATCATCCAAGACATCGGACCGTTCTGCCAAGGCGGCAAAAACCGATGCGGCATCGGCAGATGCAGTTTCATGACCTGAGGATTGCGCCGATAGGCAATCATGCGATCCGTCGCGCCGGCGCCGGCGCCGGCGAGTCGCGGAACCGCGCGGATGGTGAGCTGCTGGCCCGTGGTCAGCGTGTAGATGTTGTTGGCCTTGAGATAGCCGAGGATCGTCGTGTCCGAGGTGCTCGAACGCGGCGTGCGCGCCATGTATTCGAGCTGCGTCGGAGGAAACAGCACGGTGTCAGCGAGCGACATGGTAAGCGTCGTCGTATAAACGGCGGCAAGCGCCGCGTTCACGTCGCGCAGGATTTGATCCGGGGTTTTGCTCGCGAAGGCCGTCGCCGAGCCTGTCCCGTCGGCAGGAACCGATGACGCGGTGACCGAGCTGTTGTTGATCAGGCCCTGGAAGCCTTTGGCCGCGTCGCCCGAGAAGGCCACGATCTCGACATGCTCTTCATAGGCGCGGCGCGCGGCCGCGGCGCGATCAGATGTCAGGTTCTGCCCCGGAATGAGCATCGCCTGATTCAGCTCTTCGAGATTGTAGCCGTAGCCGATGCCCGCCATCTCGACGGTCGTCTCGAACTTCGTGCGCTCGTTTCCGGCGAGTGGGATGTCCGACGCAGCGCCGTTGATCCACTTCGCTTTGCCGACCTGATCGAGGCTGAAATAGGTGACGGTCTTGATCCACTCCGGCGCCGAAGTGTCGACGGGGATGAGGCTCTGGTAGAGGATGTCCGCATAGCGAATCTGATACGCCTGCGGCTCGATGTGCGTGACCTGCGACAGCAGATAGCCGAGCGCCTGCTGCGCGTCGAACGTTCGGATTCTCATTTCGTGGTTCCTTGTGATGAACAGGCGAGGCTTTGGCCCGCTGACGCGGAATTGGGATCCTTAGGCGAGCCGCAGCTTCGCGAGGATGGAACCCGAGCCGGCGCTATCCCACAACGCGCCGATGATTTGCGTGTTGCTGGTGGGAACGTTCGTGAGCGCACCCGCGGCGGTGAAATAAACGGGATCGCCCGCGGCGACGGCGACGGACGGGAGCACCCAAATGACGCCCTTGGTGAGTACGGCGGCGCTTTCGCCGACGGCATACTGGTCGTTGTCGTCTGGGCGCAGCGTCACGTCGCGCACAGTGATGCCGCGGAAGGCTCCGCCAGCAGTCGGGACCTTGATTTTTTCGTCGCCCTCCGAGGACTGGACGACGACTTTTCCGAAGCCGATGGCGCCCGCCGAGTCGACGATCCGGGAAATGACGTTCGTCAGCTGCTCTTCGTTGGCGATCATGCCGGCGCGCGCGGCGGCGATCGTCAGGCCATATGTGCTTTGCACAGCGGGCATGTCAGTGCGCTCCCTTCTGATCCGGGCCCTTCCAAGCGTTGGAGAGGTCGTTGAGATAGGTGTCGTAAGCTGTGGAAGCCGCATCCCGCGCCGGCTTGCCGTCGCGCAACGCGTCGGCCAGCGGATTGCCGCCCGCGTCCTTCGCGGTCACGCTCAGCGTGTCGAAAGCGGCGGCGATGTAATCGTCGCTCTTGTCCTTCACGGCCGCGTCGCCGAGCCGGGCCGCGACGGCCGCGCGGCGGATGTCCGCAATGCTTTTGCCGCTCGCATCGAATTTGTCGCCGATGAGCTTCTTGGCGGCCTCGAGTGCGACGGCGCGCTGCGCGAGCAAGGCGTCGAGAGCCTTCTCGTCGATGATCTTCGACTTGAGCGCGGCGATCTCGCCGTCCTTCGCTTCGAGCGCCTTCTTGTGCGCGTCCTCGGCTGTTGTACGAGCGCTCTCGGCCTTGTCGACTTTAGCATTCGCATCGGCGAGCAGGGCCTGCAACTTCATCACGACCTGCGCGGCCGTGTCGGATACTTCGACGGTGATTCCGTCGATGGTCAGTTTCTGCAAGGTCATCACCTGATCCTTGTTGTGAGGGGACGCCTCTTTGCCGACGCCGACATCGCCGATGCGGCACTTCGAACCTGCTCGCGCGGCGTCCACCACCGCGAGATGGTTGCCTCGAATGTTTCGTTGAACCGCGTCGTAGGCTTCGCCCGCCGGCGTCTTTCCCGGCGTGAAGTCGAGGTCGCAGAAATAGCCCGCGGAGAGTTCGCGCTTGCCGGCCCGCACTGCGTCGATCGCCGACTTGTCCATCAAGGTGAGGGGAACGCGGATGTAATCGCCGTCGCGCACCACTTCGTCGCCAGTGTCGCCGACCGCGTATTTCGACCAATTCTCCGCCGTCACCATTTCCGGCGGATGGTCGATCGTGGTGGGCCGATGCGCGAAAGAGGCCATCGCGTCGCGGGAAAAGACCTCCGTCTCCGGCCGGTACACACGCACCGTCGCGATCTCTGGCTTTCCGACTTCGAACCCGCGATAGTCTTGGATTCCAGTGCGCGCGACGCGAGCGTCGGCGACGAGATAGCCGTGCTTCGTGATGCGCGCGTCGCCGAGCGCGACAGCGTCAAAGAGTTCGAGTTTCACGCTGCCTCCGCGAAGAATCTTCGCCGCCGCTTTTCCTTTTCGAGGCGGATTACGCCGCGCGCGACGCAACGGCAGAGAATCGGCTCGCCGGGGTTCCCGTCCTCAGGCGGTTGGTCGTAACGAAAAATCGTGCCCTCGCGCGCCCAGTGCGACGGCCGCGCTTTCGGATAGCGCCCGTATGGATTGCCCCTCACGCGATCGTCCTCGCGCGTGTGCCAGGCGTATTCAACGATCCCCATCTGCTGGTGGCGCAACCGCACAAGGTCGGCCGTCAGTTTGTGGGTCTGGTCCCGCGCGATCAGCTTCGCTCGACGCCCGACGATGCCGAGCTGCTTTGAAAGCGCGGTCTCGATCTCCGAGACGCTGTGATTTTTCAGGACGCCCTGCCAGATGATCTGCTCAAGTCGCTTGCGCGCGTCGCGATCGAGATCGCGGATCAAGGCGATATTGCCCTGCATCGAGGCAGCGATTTCGTGCTTCACGTCGTCAGGGAAGAGGATGAGGCCGGCATCTTTGCCGAGTCCCGCCTTTAGGGTTTCGAGCATCCGGGCTCGCGTCCATTGCTCGACGCGCGCTGTCCAGTGATCAAGCTCGCGCGTCGAGCGGAGCACTACACGGGCCGTTTCCTCGGCGGCAGCGGCGATGGCCTTTTCGAGATGATGATTGGGAGGCTCTACCCCGAGCGTCCTCGTCCTCGGCGCGAGATACTCCTTCAGCGCCTTGTATGCAGGCATGATGAGCTCGCGAAAGGCGCGCCGCCAGGACGCCGGTATCTTGCCGATAATGCGGCGCAGTTCCTGTTCGAACGCGGCGCTCGGTGCGATCGGGCGAAGCGTGATGTCGCGCGCGATGCCGAATATCAACGCGATGCGCGCAACCTCATACTTGTTCACGCGCTGGTCTCTTCAGATTCCGCGCCCTCGGATGGCTCGTCTCCTGGCTCGAGTTCTTCGCTATCGTCTTCGTCGTCGAAGTCTTCCGCGATCTGCTTGAGGTTCGGATACACGCCGTCCTCGATCAGCTGCTCTTGCACGGCCTTTTGCAGCACGGGTTCGGGCAGGAGCGCATTCGTCGCATAGACCGCCGTCGCTTGCGCCTTTTTCAGGCGCAGCTCCGCCTTCTCGGCTTCTGTCATCTGCCACAACGGCCGGAATTCGAAGCTTACGGCGTCGGGGGCAACTCCGGCGCTTCGGATCAAGATTTCGTCCAGGCGCTCGAGTTGCGGTCTCAGGTCGACTTCCTGCCGCGACGAGAGCATGTCGTAATAGTTGCGCGTGTCGCTCTCGCCGGTCGATGAAAGGCCAGCCGGCGACTGCCCCAGGAGACGCGTGACGGGGATGTCGGCCGCGCCCGCTGCGATTTGCAGGAAGAGGCGCAGCACATCGGGCAGGCCTGTGAAGTTGATCTGGTGTCGGTTCCATTCTTCGCCGTCGCCGAGCAACAGCATGTTGTTGATGCTCTTCATCATCGACGCATAGGAGAATCGCTTCGTGAGCTGATCGGTCGTCGCCTGCGTCGCGAGATGTTCGGAAAGGCCCGGCACGTTGATGACGTCGGTTTTCGCTTCGTGCACCAGGGTTGCGATGCCCGTCGCCGAGAGTGAGACGGCGTGGACCGCGTCATAGACGGTCTGCAGGAGGCTATCGCCCCAGCCCTGCCCGTCGGTCGCCGGCCGATCGATCGGGTCCGGCAGCTCATTGCCGAGGAAGCGCACCACCCGCGACGGATGCAGTTCGATCGTCCCGCGGGTCGCAGACGCGACGTGATATTTCGATGGCTCGCCAAAATAGGGGTCGAGCGTATCTCGGATGAGGTCGAAGGGCGTGATCTGCCATCGGTTGACGACATGCAGAAAGCGGATGTCGCCCTCCTTCACGTCCTCGGCGACAAGCTCTTCGGCGAGGGCCTCTGGCTTCTCCTCCTTCGTGCCGATGACGATCGCCGCGCCGCCATAGAGACGCCCGATCGTCAGCGCGCGCTGAACGACCTTGGGATAGCGAAACTTCTTCTCGACCGCTTCCGCCCGATCGACTGCCTTTGCGTCACCCGCCCACTCCCGCCATTCGCGGATCATGTCGTAGGGGACGATGTCGACGATTTTCCTTGCCAGCCAGTCGCCGCGATACATCGCATCGAGCTGCTCGCGCGAGAGCGGCGCAATGAAGAACGAGTCGCCGGCGAGCTTGTCCTTTCCGGCGCCGAGGCTTGCCGCAAGATTCGCGAGGCTGTCGGCAAGCGCCGTCTTCGCTTTCGCCATGGTCAGCCGACGACTCCGAGCATTCCATATGGCTTCTCGCCGAACATCAGATCGGTGATCGCCCACACGAGCGCGTCGACGCGATCAGGCGAGCCGTCGCCAACGAATCCGCTTTCGGTCATTTGGCACGCCTGGTCTTCGAGGTCTGAAAAGGCGCCCACATGTGAGATGCGGCCTTGCTCGTAAAGCGCCGCCACCGGTTCGGCGCGAACGACCTTTCCGCGCGATGCGACGACGGCGCGGAAGGACGCCTTGGGATCGGTGGTCTTGATCACATGCTCGACCATCGCGCCGCCAAAATTCTGTTCGGCGACGATCCGGTCAGCCTTGAACTCGTGATAGGCGTCGACGGCGCGCCGACCCCAGCCGGCCGGCGAAAGGCTGCACGTCCGATCGGTCAGAACGTAACCGCGCCCGTCGATTCCGAGGCCTGCGCCGATGATCCCTATCGAATTCGAAGCGTCGTCATCGCCGCTCGCACCCGACGGGTCTATCGCGACGACCACTCGCCTGAGCTCGGGCGCTGCCCTTATCCGATGCTTGTCGAACATCGCGCGCGTCCAAAGCGCGCCCGGCACGTCGTCGAGGATTTCGGCAAGCAACTCCTGCCGGCCGAGTCGGGTACCTTCGTAACGTCGGATGATCTGCGCGAAAAATCCTTCGGCGAGATTCGCGCGATTGGCGTAAGTTGAGCCTCCTGTCACGACCGTCGCCGGATTGACGATCAGATCCTTGAGAACCTTGATCGGCTTCGGCGTCGTGGTGACGGCACATTGCGGATTCCGCCCGAGGCGCAATCCGAACTGCAGCATGTCCCATGTTTCCTGCGCATAGGGCCATGCGCAGAGTTCGTCAGCCCAGGCGGCGCTGAATTGTGGGCCGCGGAGCGCCTCGGGGTCTTCGGCCGAATAGAGCGTCGCTCTGGCGCCGTTCTTCCAGGTTACGCGCCGCTTGGACGGCTCGTAGCGCGGTCTATCCCACGATGGCGAACAGGCGAGGATGCCCGACTCGCCCTCGACCATCACGTCACGCGCGTCACCGGCCGTCGGCGCCACGAGAGCGATGCGGCCGCATTTTTCCTTCTTTTCGCGAACCCACTCGGCCCCTGTGCGGGTCTTGCCGAAACCGCGCCCGGCGAGCACAAGCCAAAACGACCAACTCCCTTGTGGCGCGACTTGCTCGGGGCGCGCCCATGCGCGCCAATCGAAGAGAAGCGCTCGCGCCTCACTCTGGCTGAGGCCTGCAAGAACCCTCAGGCGCTGCTCTGGCGGCAGCGAGACGAGCGAGTCGATCAGCGAGCTTGGATCGCGCGTCCTCAATCTCGATTGGCCCGCCGTCGCGGCCCTGGAACTCATGCACGTCCGTTTCTTTCCAGCCCATGCGGGCCTTCGCCCAGAAGATGCCGGCCGAGACGACGGGCGCTTGTTCGGCGCGCAACAGTTTGCCCTCGCTGTCGTATTGCGCCGGCGCGCCGACGGCTTGACGAAAGAGCGACTCGGCGACTTTGGCGTTCGCCTTCGTCATTCCCGTGTCGAGCTCTTGGCGGAAGTGCTTATGCAGCGTCTTCAGCGAGACGCCCACCAATGTGCACATCTCCTCCTGCGAGATGCCGTAGGCCGCATAGGCCTCGATCATCTTGCGCTGCTCGTCGCTCGGCTTGAATGGCAGCCGCGCCATGGGTCCTCGTTGTCTGGAGCGTGCGGGTCCGCGCTGCCCGGCCGCTGCGCCGAAGGGTTTCCGGCCATCGCCTGCTTCGCACGCAATTACTGCTTCACGCCGCGATACATGCGCGCGCCCCGCGCGGTGATTTCAGAGAATGGCAGCTCGGGCGTCATCAAGCGGGCTCGGGCCGACGGGTTCAGGAATGCGATGTAGCGCAGCATATGCCCGGGCAACATTGTTGCGCCGTCCGGCATTCGGGCTGCTCCATCCGGGTTGCGATCGCCGCGCTGCGAATAGGTGACCTTCGCGATGATCCGGCCGTCAGGCAGCCGCGCGATTGACCTGTTCGGCGTGATGCCGGTCAGCACGAAACCCGAGGCCCGATAAATCGTCCCGTCACCACATTGCGCCGCATCGGCGAAAGACACGACCCATTCGATGTGCGGGTATTGCGCGCGAATCATCCGTAGCGCAACGCCAAGCGCTCGGCTTTCCGAATTACGCGGCAAGGCGTCCGAGAACGCCATGCGGTTCAACTCGATGAACCCGTTCCAGGCGGTGCCGGCGACGACCCCGATGAGCTTCCGCTTGTCGAGCGACGGGCCGAACTGCATCACGCCAAGCAGCCGACGATCGAGGAAGACGCCCAGATGCAGTTGGCTGTTGCGCACAATCTTGTGCGAATAGTGCCACCGCTCAACCAGCCTGTTCGCCCGATCTCGGTCGATCGGCGCGATTCGGATCGCTTTAGCCGCGCCCATGCGCCACGAGATATGCGTCGCAGATGGCCGCCAGCGCGTTGCCATTCGAGTTGCGGTTTGGCGTGTCCGAAGGCGCGGGCGTTTTCTTCGCGATGTCGAGCGCTGCCTTAACGTTCGACGCTTGGGCGTCGTGCAGCGTGAACGTCATTTGCTGGAACGGCGGTCGATCGCCTGAGGGCATTTCTGGCCATTCGGCGCCGGGAGCCTCAATTGTCGGCAGCTCTATGGGATCGAATCCCGTAAGCGCGAGATCGAAACTCGTCTCGCCGAGCGCCTTCAACTCGAAGTCGAGCGCATCCGGATTCCACCGGCTTTCCTCGCCCGTCCGATTGTCAGCAAGGCGGTAGGCGCGCGCCGCTTCCGGGGTCAAGTCAGCGGCGACATGGACCGGGACGCTCGCCAATCCAAGACGCTGGGCCGCCAAAAGCCTCGTATGCCCGACGACGAGCACGCCTTCCCTGTCGACGACGAGGGGCTGGCGCCAGCCGAAGGCGTTGATCGACGCCGCAACTTTCTCGATCGCGGCGTCGGAAATGACGCGCGGATTACCCTCATACGGGCGCACGCGCTCGATCGGCCATGTCTCCACGGCCAACGCGGTAACGGATTGTTGCATGACGTCGAGCCATAACGGCCCCGCCGTGTCGCGCACGGTGGCGGGGTGACCGGATGTCCGGCCGGCTGATGGTCATGCGAGTTGCAGTCTCGCGGCTTGGGGCGTTGCCGCGCCCCGGCTCCCGCCCCTTTTTAGGACTGGAGATATGCCGTTGGGCATGAAAAAGCCCGGCAGCCGTTTCCAGCTCCGGGCCCAGTTCTCACCGATGCGCTTTTGTCACCGATTAGCTCCGGCTGTGTCAAGCCCAGTTCCAGTCGCGACCATTGTAGTGCTCGCCAAGATATTCTAACGCAACGCGAAACTCGCTCCAGACCGCGGCAATCGAGTCCTTCGAGCCGCGACCATTTCGCGCGGCAATTTCGCGAATCGCGTGTCCATCGACAAGCACGCCGCGAAGCATCATCGCCGACCATGCGCCGATGCTGGCGCGAATGTTCGCGTCGAGATCGACTGCTGATCGTGCCCGGTCGAACCGCCGCGCGACGATGGCTTCGTGGTCGCCTACGCATTCTGGCGCATCGAAATTAGCGCTGCAGCCGCCGATCTGCGCCGCTTCCCAGACCTGTTGGTAAGCTCGCCCGGCAAGATAGGCTGCAGTCGAAATGCGATGCCGGCGGTATTCCTGCTCGAGCGGATCGCGCGCGACGTTTACCGCTACGCGTTGCCGTTTCAGCTTTTCGCCCTCCGACGGGTTCGGATCGGCGACGGCCGCGACGACGGTCTCGATACGCCCGGGCAGTCGGATATTCGGCAGGTCGGGACCAGGGTGCGTGGCCTCGTGAACAAGATCGTAGCGCCCGGCTTTTCGTGCTCGCGTCACGCTGCAACCTCGTCGTCTCGCGGATAGGGAACGCGGCTCAAACCAAATTCGGCCAACAGTTCGTTCGGGATACGGCAGCCTGGTTGGTCTGGGGGAGGCCCGAAAACGCTCTCGTTCCACGCGGCGTTCCGCTTGCCGGTGTCGATCCATTCACGGATTTGCGCGCGCTGGCGATCGACGAAGAAACCCGCCGGCTCATCAGGCGGCGCCTGCGCCGATGGGGCTCTTGGCGCGCCCGCCAACGTTTCCGCAACGATCTCGGCCCAAATCCGCCACGTTCTGATCGGCCTCCGACGCGGCCTTCGCACCTCGGAAGCCAGGCACAGCGACACGCGCTCCTGCCCGAATTTCCTGACAATTTCGACCATCGGCCCGATGACGACGTCCTGCGGCTGCGCCTCGCCGAGCGCTTCACGGCATGCCGCTTCCACGGCGTCCAGTTCGGATTTTCCTCGCGCAGCGCCGGGATCGGACGGCCGTTCGCTTGCCGGCTTTTCGGTCCTCGGCGGTTCGTGCGCGGCAACGGGAAGCTGCGCTGGGAGGTTATCTATTATTCCCTGTCCATGTCCCTGTCCCTGTCCTTCCGCGACGAAACGCGTTTCATTCTTGTTACGCTGGCGTTTCGCTTGCGGTTCGACGCGCGTTTCATGTTGAGTTTCAGAACGTGCTTCATCGATGCGTTCATTCTTCTCTCCTCTCCATTTCCGTAGCCGTTCCGCGTCGGCGTCACGCTTCCTGCGAAACGCTTCTTTTCGATCGAACGCCGCCTGAGCTTCGCGGGCAAGAAACCTGTGATAGAGCCGCCCGTCGCTGCACTTGACGAATCCGCGCATCACATTCGCTTTCAGCTTTTTGAAGCGCGCAAGAGGCAGGCGGGCGAACGCGGCATTCACGCGATCGTCGTCTGGCAGACTCGCCGCAGGCGATTGCTTCCATGCTCGGCACCAAAGGAACAGCGCCGCCGCGATCTCTTCATGCGTGCCTAAAGCGACCAGTTCCGAAGCCATCAGCCTCTCGACGTTCAACATGAAGCCGTCGAGGTCAGAGCAGTCGACTTCGGCGGGCACAAGCGGCTCCGGCAATTCCATCATCGATACCTTTCCCCATTATCGACGAAGCTCCGTTCGACGCGGCAGTAAAGCTTGTCCGTTCCGGTCGGCCCGAGCCGGTTCTTGCGCCAGATGATTTCGAGATCGTTCGCGCGTCGCAACGCGGCGTCGGCGAAATCGGCGTCGCGCTCCTTGCGCGGGTCCTGATCGTCGTAATAGGCGGGCCGATAGAGGAAGCCGACGGCGTCGGTATGTTCCTCGATGTTTCCGGACTCGCGCAGGTCGGACAGCAGCGGCCGCTTGTCGTCGCGTGACTCGACCGAACGATTGAGCTGCGAGAGCAACACGACGGCGCAGCCCAGGCGCTTCGCCATGTTCTTGGCCCCGAGCGCGATGTCGCCGAGCTCGGCGACCTTGTTTCCCTTGTAACGATCGCCGACGCTCACGAGCCCGAGATAGTCGATAAACACGACGTCGAGCGTTCGGCCGCCACGCGCCAGCCGGAGGGCTGTCCGCTTCGCGCGGCTTTCGATCTGTGAAATTCTCAGCGCCGGCGTCGCGTCGATCGAAAGGGGGATCTCGGCGAACTTGTCGCGTAGCCGCGCCAGGCGCGGAATGTCGCTGTCATCGACCCGACCGGACAGGATGTCGCGATAGTCGAGAGGATATGTGCTCGCGCCCAGCGCATTCGCGAGCATCCGGGCCGTCAATTCCTTTCGATCGATTTCCAGCGAATAGATGTCGACGCCAAAACCCTTTTGCGCGGCGCGACGCGCCATGGCGCACATGAGCACGGTGTTGTGCGTGATGATAAAGTCGTCGGTAAAGTAGAGACCGTCGTCTTCCTCAACTCTAATGCAGACGCATTCGGTTTCTGGCGCAGGCTCGATGTTTTTGAACGCGAGTCGTAAGCCTTTGGCATACTGCCCACCGTCGCCAAGACGCTCAATCTTGCGCGGCAAGCTGAATAACGAGTGCGGGTCATTATGACGGATCGTCACTGTCCAACAGTCGCGCCCCGTCCGCTTCCGTCCTTTGTGTGAATATGCTGGCGCTCGGCGCTGTCGCATCTTCGCCCAGGCGCCCACGCTGCGGGCGAGGTATTCGACGTCCTGTGCCAGTCGCTCGCTACATGACGTGAAGCGGATCGTTTTGCTCGGCTCCACTGTTCCGTCAGTGTCCAGAAGCCCGCGTAACGCCTGCATTCTGGTCTCGAAATTCCCGCAGAGAATTTCCGACGGGACAAATTTGTTATGGGATTTCGAATCGTCTCCTAGCCCGAGTCGCGCGAATTCCGCTTTTAGCGGCGAGTGTTTCGCTCCGCGGCCGAGGCCTTCCTGCAAATAATAGTCGTATCCTTCTTGTTTCTTGAGAATTGCTGGCGCCGGCAGACCTAACGAGACACGCTCAATTATGTGCTGGTCCGCAGACGAGATAACCGGCGCGCGGCGGGCGCAGAAGCCGCCGTCTCCCAACATCGCTCCTACAACGTAGGGACTGATCGGAGACCGCCACTGGTCGCCGAACTCTGCCGCCTCGAGAGGGATGCTAAAGCGGAATAGCTCTTTCCTCTTCATGATATCTTTGAGCGCCATAACGCGCGACTCTGGCCAATGGCGGTCCTTCACTTCCCAAAGATGATCTGCGCAGCAAAGCGTCTGACGCCCGTCGTGGAATGTTACGAGAAAAGTCTCCTTTCGGCCTTGCGGATAGATGCCGACAACGCGCGTCGATCCCTTTCTGGGGTGGCAGACGGTGTCGCCGATCTTAAGCTGGCCGATGCGCTTCCACCCTGTGGGCGCAAGGACCGGGCTATCGATCGGCTGCGCCTTCCCCATGCCCGGGCGTCCCGCAAGGACGATGAGGCGTCCAGGGCGCAGACCGCCGCCCAGGCGGCGGTCAATGTCGAGAAACCCCGATGTCGCGATCGGCGGCGCCTCGCCGGATCGGACGGTCTCGATGTCGATCAGAAGTTCGTCGACTCCTCCGGCAACGGTGGAGCGTTCGGTTTCGACTGGGGCGCTGTTGCGCAGCTCGGTCGTCTGCGCATCAAGTTCGTCGAGCAGGTCTCCCGTCGGAACGTTGACGAACGGGGTTCGCGCCGCGTCGGCAATGTCCTGAGCGACGCGGATCAGCTCGCGCCGGCGCCACATGTCGACGATTATGGCGGCATAGTGCGGGGCGTCGATGACGGTCGTCGCCTCGGCTGCGAGCCGTGCCAGATAGGCCTGGATGGTGACGCCGGACGGCAGCTCGATGTCTCCGAGATAGCTCTTCAACGTGACCGCGCTGCCGCGCACGCCCTGCCCCGCGAGTTCGCACATCGTCTCGTAAATCCGGGCGTGCAGGCCTTCGGAAAAATGGCGGGCCTCGAGGAAACTCGACACCATAGCGATGGCGTCGTTATTGATCAGGCAGGCCCCGAGCAGCGCCTGCTCGGCCTCGATGTTGACGGGAAGCGGATCGGCAGGGGCCGATGTGTGGGCAGTCATCGCAGCCCTCCCGCAGCCTGCAGGATTTGTCGCTTGCAACGCTCCCATAAGCGCCATTCCAAACGGCGCAACCTCTCGTCATTCGGCCATCGCCGCAGTTTTCGCCGAACGCCGTAATAGAGTTTCCGGGTGCGCCATGCAGACATGCGCCAATGCTTGCCGCAAATGATTTCTTCCGCTTCGGGGAAACGCTCGCGCGCCGCCGTGCGCCGACAGAATGGGACGAGACAGGGGATTCGATCTGGACCTGTCATACCGCCTCCCGATCGAATTTTCCGACCTCGCGGCCCCAATGCTTCCAGCCAGAACGGCGCCTACGCGAAAACAAGTCGACTCGTCGCGCCTTGGGCGCGAACCGCTCGACGAGCGAATAGAACTCTTCCGGCTTTCGGGAGTGCTGGCGCGCGACGCCGTCAAAGAGCGAGTCGAGCGGCGCGCTGTAAGCCGGATTGCCGACCTTCCCGATCAGCACGTCTTCGTGCCAGGATCGCACCACGAACCCGGGCCCCGGCCGAGGCTTGCCGTTCCGCGTCACCTTTCGCCAGGCGATGCGGGTGCAATAGTCAAAGCCCCACGCCCGCAGTACGTCGATTCCATCATCGAGCTGTGGCGCCGACGTCCAAAGGAACAGCCACGCGTCGCGCGCCGCCAGAGCGCCGACCGGCAGCGCCTTGATCTCGTCGATATCCATGAGCTCGTAATGCGAGCCTGCCGACTTCGGCGATGCCTCGTCCGTGTAGGAGACGAAGCGCCATGGAGGATCGGCGTTAATCACATCTACAGAGTGCGGCCGAAGGGGAGTGAACGGCCACGTCATCGCCGCGCCCTCTCTTGCCGGTAGACCTCGCCGACATCGGCTTGTCGCTCGCGCTGCGATGCGATCCGCTTGGCTTCCTCCGCGCGCGTGATGCGGGCCTTCACGAATTCAAGTTGCTGGACGAGAACCTCCCGCTCTGCCTGCCGAGGTCGCTCGTTGAAGCGGATGCAGCGAATGGCGGCGTCGATCGCGGCTTTCTGTGAAGCGTCTGAAATGCCCGTCTTCACGATAGACGCCCCGTTCCCTTGCGGACAAACGCATCGTGGCGGCGCCGATCGGCAATCGAAGCATAGGCAATGCGCGCGTGAGGGGCGCAGTAAGGACAGTTGTCGACCGGCTTGGCGCCGCAAAAGCCGAAATCGGCTCCACGCGGATCGCCGATCGGCCATTTGCATGTCGAGTCGCGCAGCTCCATCACGCCGATGCGCTTGGATGCGGGCGCATGGATTTCTTCCGGCATTGGCTGGGATAGAACCGCCTTTTTCAGTTTCGACGGTGCGACGCCGCCGTTGCGCTCGGCGCGCGGCTGAAGGCGCTTCTCCTTCGACAGATGGCTTTCCGGCGCATGCGAGCGCGGAAGAATTGAAGTCCGCTTGGGTGTGATCACGCGGGTGTTTTTATTATTCGGATGGCGACCGCAGAGAACGACGCCGATTCTTTGCGCGCGGCCGATGACGGCCGAGCGCGTAATCTCTCGGCGGAGGACTGCGGTTAGGTGCGCGGCAGCCTGCGCCGCTGTCATGCGCTCAGCGAGCGCGGCTCTCAAAGCTGTATCTTCTTGTGGTGTCCAAGAGCTCATGCGTAGCGCTCCCCGAACATCACAAGTTCTTTGGGCCGAACGCCGCCGTAATTCGACGCCGCCCAGTCCCACATCGCACACGCGTCGGCGCGGTTATCGTCACTGCAATCGCGCGGGATGTAACCGAGCATGCGTGCGCGCCGGATCACCATGCGCTTCGTATCGGCGCGCTCGCCGGCATGGGCGGCGCCGCAGAAGTGCTTACGCACCGTCGAGGGTGCCACGGGCTCGTGACGCACCTGCCGCGCGAGCAGCTCCGCGCGCGCCACGAAATGGCAGCCGATGCTTAGGGTCACGGCCGCTGCGCCCTTCTGAAAGCGCGGGTTGAGGAAATCCTCGATAATGACGAGGTCCGGCTTTTCCAGCGCCAGGCGGTCGCGCAAAAAGCAGCGCATGTTGAAGGCCGCGATCTCCGGGCCCTCATGCGGCCTCTTCAGGCGTACGCTCCAGGAGCGCGGGATGTCGCCCACACGCCCGATGGCGAAGCCCGTGTATGTCGCGATGTCGAGGGTCATGATGATCATTCGAGGATTGTGCTTAGTGCGTCACCTGATAAGTGCCCGCCGCCTCATCCGCGTCCTCGGCGTCGGCTTTGCGGGCGCGCCGCCGCGATGGCTTGGTCGACGTCGCGTCGTCGAACTCGCGTTCTTCGTCGGAAAGCTGTCCGATGCCCTTTTCGAGCAGCTTGGAGTTTTCCGCCGCCGCGCGCGCGTCGGCTTCTTCCTGTGTCTGCTCCTCAGCCTGGTCGACCATGTCGCCGACATGTTCTTCGCCAAAGAGGCCCATCTTGATCGCCTTCTCGCGATAGATGTCGAACTGGCGCAAGAACTCGTCGCGCTTCTGTTCGTCCATGCGGTAGAGCTTGCAGACGAGCTTGAACGCGCCCGGGTGAAGGTGCGCATTGTCGGCGGCGTGCTGAATGCGTTCGCCGATTGCGCCGTTCAGAGATGCGACCTTTGTCTTGTTTTCGTCGACGGCCTTCACCAGCGCCGAAAATTGCTTGTCGTTAATGATCTTCGATGCGCATTCAGTCATGATCCTGATCCTCCAATAGATCGAGCACGCAGCCGACGATTCCGGTCGGCTCGCCTTCAGATGTTCGGGTAACGGCTTTGCGGATTACTTCGACGGGAGCCCCGTACTGCAGCGCAATTGAAAGGCAGACCGCTGCATCTTTCGCGTCCTCGTGCAGCGGCGTAACGCCCTTGGAAGTCGCGCCGACGGCATCGATAAAGACCTCTGCGAGCTGGCCGCTTTGGAAGCGGCTACAACTAGCGACGTAGGCGCCGCCGCGAAACTCGAAATCGAGCAATTCGCTTGCGCGCCTAGTTGGAAGCTCGCGCCGCGTCGGCGCGGGATCAAGGCGGGGCGCGCCGCTCATTTGAGCCTCTCAAAGACCGCGCGCGCGACATAGACATGCGGCGCTATCTCGACCATTTCGGCGCCGTCTATGGAGCGGATGTAGGCTGTGGGCAGTTTCATCGCCCCTCCGCGATCTTCGCGAGATGCGCGCGCAGCCCGACAAGCGCGCGCAGCTCGTCGTCGACGCGGCCGATGAGATCGCGCGCCTCGGGAGCGGAAATATTCGAGTCGGTGAGCGAGACGAACAGCTGCGCCGTGACGCGGCCGTGTTCGTGGGCGCGTTGCGCGGCAAGCTTCGTTACCGAGTCCTCATCGACGGTGATCGGCATGAAGACGCCGCCCGCCATCGCCGCGGCGTCGTCCGCCAGCGCGCGCGAGCTACTCGCAGCTGCGAGTCGACGCGCCATGTCGAGCGTCATCTGCGCGTCGACGTCAGGATCGGCGTAGGCGTAAACCTGCGATGCGGCGCGCTCGACGATGAATGCCGCTTGCTTCGCTCCGCCGGCGTCGTCGATGAGACGACCGACGACAGCCTTCGTCGTTCCGTAGTCTCGCGGCTTAGTCGGCTGATAGACCATAAAAGCCCCGCATCGTTATGGTTGATCCGCAGCGAAGCAGCTGCGACGGTTCTTTCAGGGCGGGACGCGAGGCCCGCCGGCATGAAAGGTGAGGCCTCCCGGCTTCACCTTTCCGCGCGTGGCTTGCTCGCGCCGAGTTCGAACGCGGCATATTCATTGCGCGCCAAATCGAGCACGCATTCACCGAGAAAGGAGAGAAGTTGGAGAACGAGCGTCATGCGGCAGCTTCCTCCTCGGGCGGCGGATAGATGTCGGGGCGCAGGCGCTGACGGGGAACGCCCGTCGCGCGTTCAATAGCGAGCACGTATTCGGCCGCTGTCTTCGTCTTCAGCCAATTGGA
Organism: Methylocystis sp.; assembly: GCA_051061375.1. GTDB lineage: Bacteria > Pseudomonadota > Alphaproteobacteria > Rhizobiales > Beijerinckiaceae > Methylocystis. The sequence goes on from JBPFDW010000035.1 coordinate 30,746, forward strand.
AATGGTCTGCTGGGTCACGCCGATGAGTCTACCCAGCGCAGCTTGGGAGCCGCCGGCTCGGTCGATGGCTTCGGCGAGGGCGCGGCGGGGGTCTTCGTTGGTCATGACACAAGGATTACAATTTTGTTTGTAACAAGTCAACAATTAGATTTGTCGAGATGCGCAACAAACTCCTTTGTATCTTTCGGCGTTATGGAAACCCTCGCCGTGCGCCTGAAATTCCGCCGTAAACAACTCGGCCTCAGCCAAGCGGCTGTCGCTAGAGCTGTCTCGAAGCGCAGGAAGCGCCCCTTCTCACAGCAGGCGTATGCGTCGCTCGAGGCGGACAAGGCGCAGACGAGCGCCGAGATCGCCACGATTGCGGAAGTGTTGGACGTACCGCTGTCATGGCTTCGCGACGGCGAAGGGCAACGGCCTGCAACGCCGACGCCGCAGGAAGTCGAATCAGCGGTCAACGCAGACCTTGGCCTTCAGCAACCAGACGGCGCGATCCTTGAAGTCGACGTCCGCGCCGGCGCGGGCGGAGGCGGCGTGCCCGTCGAGGCCTACGTCACGAGTCCGGACGGTAATTCCTATCATGCGGAAGGAATTCGCGATCGATGGGTGATTCCGCCGACGATCGTTCGTGAAATGCTGCATGCGGCGCCGGCGCACATTCGTGTATTTGAAGTCATCGGCGATTCGATGGAGCCGCGCCTGTACGAGGGCGATCGCGTTTTCATCGACGTGCGCTACCGCGTGCCCAGCCCCGAAGGAATCTTCGCGCTGTGGGATGGCCTCGGCGTCGTCATCAAGCGCATTCAGGTCGTACGCGGCAGTGATCCCATGCGACTTAGGATCATTTCTGCAAACGCTCAGTACGAGCCCTATGAAGCGACCCTGGACGAAGTGAACATCATCGGCCGTTTCGCCGGCCGCTTCACAGTCAACTGATGTTTAAGTGGCTTGCCAAACGGCGGTCGGCCCGAGAACTCGCCGAACGCGACGCGGAAGAGATGATCGCGCGACTGGGGGATGGAGCCTATTTCGAGGCTCGCTTGCGGGCGTCCCATCAACCAGGAACAATAGACGCCAATCGTCCGCCCGGGCATTGGCATCGCGTGCGCCGAATCATCGCGGAAAGGTCAGGAAAGACCGTTGGATTATCAGGCTGGGACAGGCGTCTGAGCCAATAACAAATATGCTTGTTGACTTTCTACAATTTTGTTTGTAATAGCTGGCTCACCAATCGAGGTGAGCCCCATGCGTTCCATCCCTTACGAGCTCGACGAATTCACTCCCTTCCGCGCGCCAAACGGCGACGAAATTTGCGTCTACGTCTATGGCGAGGCGGAAATCGAATATGACGACGCCGACTGGTGGGTTTCGGCCATCGCGCTCGACGCGGGGCGTCTTCAACCGGCGCCAAGCGAGCCCGACGGACCGCAGAAGAACCTCTGGGTCGAGAGCAGCGCGGCAATAGACCGCTCGCACCCGCTATGGGCGCCGATCTCGAACGCCCTCGTCGAATATCGCTCGGAGCAGATCGACGCCTTGGTGGCCGTCGCGCGTAACGGCGAGCAGGACGCAGAAGCCGAAGCAAACTGGAAAAGCGCGCGCACCGACGCAGCGTTTGCGGACGCCCAGCAATGAGTGGGCTTCACGGCATCGACCAGCGCATCAGTTCGGCGACACGCACCGAACTGCAGGCGCTTGTCGCCGGCAGCCAAGAACCGCTCATCGTGTCGCTGGCAAAGCGCGAGCTCGCGAGCCGAGACAGATTTGCGACGGCGGCTGCAAAGGCAAGCCGCGGACAGCCAATGAATTCGATCGTCGCCGTTGTGGCGACGGCAAACAGCCTCTCGCGTCCTCCCCGCGAGTGAAGCGCGCGGCCGGTCAAGGTGTCGAGCGCCGGCCGCGCGCAGTGAATTTCCAAACGAGAGAGCGACTCATGTCCGGTTACATCGAAGTTTCGAACATGCACGGCGACGGAATCCAGTCTTCCTACTACGTCGGGCCGGGATCATTCGCGCTCGATAAGCCCACCTCCCTTTGGATCGTGCCGGGGACGCTGACGAAATGACCGCGACCATCCACACCGCGCCAGTCGTCGACCGTCAAAGCGCAACGCGCGTGGTGATCGACCATCTGCGCCCTTCCCCGCCCGGCGTCGAGATCATCCCCTGCGCCGACGATGCGCTCTGGCGCGCCGCCCGCGCGCGGGACGTGACGGCGAGCGCCGCCGCCGCGCTCATCAAGGACCAGGATGGAGCGATTTGCCATGAATGGGAGACGCCATTCGGTCTGTTCCAGGCAAAAAAAGGCGTCGCGACAGAAGGCGAAGAAACTGAGCCGATGCGGCGTGGGCGCCTGCTTGAGCCGGTCGCCGTCCAGGTGCTTCGCGAGCGCCATCCCGACTGGATGATCCGGCACAACAGCGGTGCTAGCCGCGTTTATTATCGCGACCCTTTAGCAAGAATGGGCGCCACGCCCGACGTTGTCGCCGACTGTCCCGAGCGCGGGCGCGGCGTCGTCCAGATCAAAAGCGTCGAGGCGAGCGTCTTTCATCGCAAGTGGAAGATCGACGGTGAAGTGGAACCTCCGACCTGGATAGCGATACAGGCGATCATCGAGGCTTCGCTGACTGGCGCACAATGGGCGTCCGTTGCGCCGATCGTTGTCGGCCACGGCGTCGACGTTCCGGAAATCGACATCCCGATCCACTTCGGCATCATGGCGAAACTGCGCAAGGCGGTCGATGAATTCTGGGATCGCGTCGAGCGTGACGAGCCATATCCGCCGGACTATGCGCGCGACGGCGCGTTGATCGCGGATATCTATGCCGACGACAACGGCGACGAAATTGACCTCTCCGGCAACGCGCGCATCGTCGAGATCATGCGCGCCCGCGACGAATTGAAAAGCCGCGAGGCGGACGGCGCCGACGCCGGGAAGCAGCGCAAGGTCTACGACGCCGAGATCATCCACCTGCTCGGCAACGCGGCGCGCGGGCGGCTTGCCGACGGGCGCGTGATCGAGGCGAAGACCGTCAGGCGCAAAGCCTATTCCGTCGCCGCAAGCAGCTATCGGGCCGTGAAAGTGAAGGAAGCAAAATCATGAGCAAGGTCGTTACGCAAGTAGAAGAGACAATTTCCGGTCTTCCTGCCGGATATGAGGCGTCAGGGAGCCTTGCCGTCAGCCTTGCTCGCGCCGAGATCGACCAACAAATCGCCACCTCACGCGCGTTACCGCGGTCGGTTCAGCGCGCGATTTCCAATATCACGACGCTGGCGACGCTAGACGAAGAGACGGCGGAAGAGTGCATCTATGCCGTTCCTCGCGGAGGAAAGACGATCCGCGGCCCCTCGATTCGCTTCGCCGAGATCATGGCGAGTCAATGGGGGAACTGCCGCGTCGGCGCTCGCGTCGTTCATGTCGATAAGATCGAAGGATATGTCGAGGCCGAAGGCGTCTTTCACGACCTCGAAACCAATGTCGCGCAAACGGCGCGCGTGCGCCGCACGATCCAGGCAAAGCGCGGCAGGGGGATCGACGCCGATATGATCCAGCTTGCCGGCGCCGCCGCGTGCTCCATCGCCCGGCGCAACGCCATTCTCTCCGGCATTCCGAAGGGCATCGCGCGCAAGGGCTATCTCGCTGTCGAGAGTGTCATCCGCGGGGATATTAAGACGCTGGCCGAACGCCGCGACGCTGCGCTTCGGGTCTTCACCAAGATCGGAGTCGCGGAGGAGCGCATTTTTGCCGCGCTGGATATCGCGGGCGTCGAAGAGATAACACTCGATCATCTGGCGACGCTCACGGGAGCGAAATCAGCGCTAAAGAACGGCGAAGCGACGCTTGACGAGCTTTTCCCGGCGCCGACGACGAAGGCGGCGGAGCCAAAGGGAACGCTCGCCGATCGGCTCGACGCGCTCGCCAGCGTGGATCCGGAGACCGGAGAGGTCAAGCCCGAAAACCAGGACGCTACAGAGACCAAGGAAACTGGCGCGGGGGAGTCATCGGCCCTGGCGCCAGAGGCCGCAGCGGGAGAAGCCGGCAGGAAACCGGACAGCGACACGAACGCCCGCGTCACCGCTGCGGCCGACCCTTTCCAGGGAAAATCGATGGCGTATCGATCTGGATACGAAGACGGCGAAAAACAGTCGAAGCGTCCGACGGCCACTCCCGCGTTCCTCGATGACGCGGAGGCGCCGGACTACTTCGCTGGCTGGGACGCCGGCAACGCGGCGAAGAAGGCGAAGCGCGGATGACGTCGACCGCGCTGGCCCTTTTTGAGGAGTCCGATCGCCCCGGCGGCGAGCTGCCACTGCTCATGCAGCGGCCAGCGGAGGAAGGCGCTGTTGCGCGCCTCGCGTGGTCACGCGGCCAAGAGACCAAAGATGGTGACCGTATCCCCCGCTGGACGCTACGCGGCGCCATCGGCCCGATCGTACTCGCCGAACGGCTGTTCTCCGGCGCGAACGTCAACGCCCGACGCGATGCGATTTCATGGCCAGATGTCCCGGCCACGTTCGAGGATTTGCTGATGCTGATGCATCGCTATCCGATCATGCTCGAAATGAGCGCGGTCGACGCCTGGAACGAGCGCTACGACGACATGATCGCGGGATGGCGCCTGCGCTGCGGTTCGCTCGGCGACATTGCATCAATGGGCGGCGGTCGCTTCAGAGGAACGCTGCGCGATTTCCAGACCATAGGCGTCCGCTTCCTGCTTGCCAACAGCCGAGCGCTGCTCGCCGATGACATGGGCCTCGGCAAAACCCCGCAGGCTCTCAACATCAAGGAACAACAGTTTCTCGCGCTGATGCAGGACAGCGGCGAGACTGACGAGGATCGCGCGGCCGCGCGAAACGCCGCAGAGCGGCACAAGGCGGAAATGCTTGCAATGCTGAGAGGATACAAATGATGGCGACTGTTCGATTTGACGCGCTAATCCCTGGCGAAAAAATCAACGCCCGCTCGACGGGTCGGTCGGAAGGCATCGACTCGCTCGCCGCGTCGATTCTCGCAAAGGGGATAATCGAGCCCTTGGCGGTTCGCGTCTCATCCGCAGATGATCAGAAGGCCGAGATCATCGATGGGAATCGGCGTTGGGCGGCGCTCAAGAAACTTGTCGACGCCAGCTCCATCCCCGCCCATTATTCTGTGCCGGTGCACTATCGCCCCGAAGACGCCGACGACTTCGATGCGCGCGAATCTTCGCTCGTTGCCAACATTGAGCGTTTACCGCTGCACCCAATCGACCAGTTCGAAGAATTTTCACGCCTGTCTGAACGCTACACGCCCGAGGAAATAGCTGCGCGCTATGGCATCACGGAGCGACTCGTGCGGCAGCGCGTCGCGTTGGGCGGATTGCATCCAGACATCCGGGAAGCCTGGCGCGCGGGCAAGCTGCGTGACGACTCCGCGCATGCCTTCACGCTCGCGACTGACCAGAAGCAGCAACTGAAAATCTTCAAGAAGCTGGAGAAGCAGCACAATCTTTGGTCGCACAACATCAAGGCTGAACTCGGAGTGAATCACGATGCGGCCAAGGCGCTTAAGATCATCGGCGCCGAGGCATACCGTGCGGCCGGCGGGCATCTAGTCGAAGACCTGTTCGGCGACGACTGCGTTGTCAGCGACCCGAAGCTCGCGCAGAAGCTGCTCGCCGAGCGCCTTCAGTCCGAATGCGATGCCCTGATCGCCGAAGGCTGGTCGTTTGCTGTGCTGCGAGAGGGCGTGAAGGAGTCCTGGAATTGGCCGCGCCTGAAGCCGAGCGGAAAGGCGACGGCGACGGACGAAGAGAACGCGAGGCTCGCCGAGATTGACAAGGAGCGCGACGAAATCAACGCGCGCGGTGAAAGTGAGGATGGGCTGTCCAATGAGGACGAGGCCCGACTCGACGAGCTTGATATTGAGCGCGAGCGCATTGAGCAGGCCATCGATCTGCGGCGCTGGGGCGTGAAACAAAAGAAGACGGCCGGCTGCTTCGTCGAGGTCGACCACCGCGGGGCCGTTTCGATCGCTTACGGCGTCCAGAACCCAAAGGATGCGAAAAAGGCCGCGAAGGAGAAGGCGCGCAAGGCGGACGCGGAAGATGACGCCGCTGGCGACGAGAAGCCGACGATCAGCGCGTCGCTGGGGCTTCGACTTTCCGAGCAACTGACGATCGCTGCGGCGAACGCGGTGGCCCGGTGGCCGCAACTGGCGCTGTGCGCGGTAGTCGCCACGCTCGACCAGACATATGCGACCGGTCCGTTAAAGTTGAGCGCCCAAGGCTACTCGGCGCTGCGCGCTGAAGACAACGACGATCTGTCATTCGAAGACGCGCTCGCCGTGCTGCTCGCAAAGCCGACGGAATCCGTGCTCGAGCGCCTGGCGGAAGCGATCAAGCCCGCATTCGATATGCGAAACTACACCGGCGGCGCGCCCAGACCAGAATTTGACGCGCTGGTAGCTGCCATCGACAACCAAACCTTCCTTCGCGAAGCGCGCGCCGTATTCGACGCTGACGCATACTTTAAGGCCGTGAAGGCGGACCTGTGCCACGTCGCGCTCGACGAAATGGGCGTTCAGCCGAAAGGCCGCCCAAAGAAGAAGAGCGAGCTCGCGGCACTGTGCGTCGAACGGGCGAAGGCGCAAGGATGGCTTCCGCCGCAGATGCGCAAACCGGAAGCACTAGTTGATCCTGACAAGTCCGTGGAAACGCCGTGAGAACCGCCCTGCCCCGCTGCGAATGCTGCCGTGCTGCCCTGCACGTCGTCGACCAGGGTGGCCGGTGTTGGGCGCGCGACACGGCCTGCCTGTGGCGGCGCGCGCTCGCGAAGTGGCGCCTGCCGCGGGCGCGGTTGGTGATGGCGAGGATTAGCAACAGGCAGGCGAGACCATGCGCAGACTGATCGCGCTCCTAATCATCTTCGCGGCGCCGGCGGCGGCCGACGAGTCATGCAGCATCGTCCGCCAGGCCTATGCGCCGACTGAAAACCTTGAAACTATCGACGGCGAGCTACTCGGGCGTGCGACTAAGACGATAGACATGGCGGCTTACGTGCTGACCAGTATTCCCATCGTCGAGGCTCTGGACCGTGCCGCGTCGCGCGGCGTCCGCGTTCGGCTTTATCGCGACGGCGCCGATGTGCGCCTGCCGCGCGCTTTGGCCGACGCCTACGATCGGCTCGCGGCGCGCAAGAACGTCGAAATCCGGTACAAGCCCGCGCCCGCGCCGCTCATGCACCTGAAGTCCTACGTCATCGATGGGCAAATCCTACGTGATGGCTCTGGCAACTTCTCTCACGGCGGTTTGCTGCGCCAGGACAACTCGCTGGTCGCGTTGCGTTGCCCGGGGGTCGTGCGGCAATTCGAGCGTGTGTTCGAACAAATGTGGCGACGATGACGACGGCTCACAATTCGATCGACGCAAACACTCCGCTGCGCCTCGCCGATGCGGTTGCGCGCGCCTTTCCACAGGGCGGGATGACGGTTTCCGGACTACGGCGAGAGGCGGCCCGGGGGCGACTTGCCATCGAACGGGTGGCGGGCAAAGATTTCGTCACCCTGGCGGCGATCGAGGAAATGAGGAAGCTATGCCGCGTCCCAGCAAAGGCGCTCGCCTCTGGCTTCGGCCCGCGCGCAAGTCCGGCGCGCGGGTCCGCCCCGCCGTCTGGCTCATCCGAGACGGAACGCATGAAGAGAGCACAGGCTGCGGCGCTGGCGACCGCCGAGGCGCTGAAGAAGCGCTCGGCCGCTACATCGCAGCCAAATACACTCCCGAGCGAACCGAGAGTCGTCATCCCTCTCACATCCCGATCGCAGACGTCCTCAGCATCTATCTCGCCGACATCGCCCCCAACCACGCCCGGCCGAAAGAGACGGCGCAACGCGTAACCGAACTGCTCGGGTTCTTCGGTGACAAGCCTCTCTCCGCAATCAATGGTACGCTTTGCCGGGCCTACGCATCCGCGCGAGGCCATCAAGCCGCCGCGCGGCGCGAGCTCGAGGATCTGCGCGCCGCGATCAACCACCATCGGCGTGAAGGGTTATGCTCCGAAATTGTCGAGGTGGTATTGCCCGAGAAGCCGCGGCCGCGCGAGCGTTGGCTGACGCGCTCCGAAGCCGCGAAACTGCTGTGGGCGGCTTGGCGCGCGCGGCAGAAGGACGCGAACAGCGAGGGAGAGACCGTCAGGGCCACGCGTAAACACGTCGCGCGGTTCATTCTCGTTGGCCTCTATACCGGCACGCGCGCGGGCGCGATCTGCGGCGCGTCGCTCGATCGGGTGTCCGGACGCGGCTACATCGATCTCGACACCGGCGTCTTTTATCGGCGCGCCGCCGGCACCCGGGAAACGAAGAAACGCCAGCCGCCAGTCCGCCTCCCTGCCCGCCTCTTGACCCACATGCGCCGCTGGGCCCGCTTGAAGCTCTGCGAGAACGCAGTCGTCGAGTGGGGTGGAAAGCCCGTCGGCCGTGTAAACAAAGCCTTTGCGCAATGCGCGTCCGACGCCAGCCTCCAGGGCGTCTCGCCTCATACTCTGCGGCACACGGCGGCGACTTGGCTGATGCAGAATCGGTGCGATCTATGGGAAGCAGCCGGTTATCTCGGGATGACGGTCCAGATTCTCGAGAGCAACTACGGGCACCATCATCCTGATAACCAGAAGGCCGCAGTCGAGGCGATCGGGCGGCGGGCGCGCTAGTCTGCTTTGTGCCGATACTGTTGAAAAAGTCTTTTTGGGAGGCTGATCGAAATTTCTCGAAGCCGCTGGTGCGCTGATAGAAAAAGGAGCAGGGGTCTACCTGCCAAAGCGTCAACTGAATGGCGGGCTTCCGCTGATCCTGCACGGTGGCGTTAACCGACGACGCTCGGCTAAAAAGCGATTCGCATCAATATTGACGGGCGCCACTTTCGGGGGTTTTTCAACGAAATCTGCCATTTTCGGGTCTTCGCGCGCGTTCCAGTGCGGGAACGAAAAAGCCCGCCGTAGGGGCGGGCTTCGCGGGTTGTATATTGCGATTATCGGAACAATTCACGGGGATCATACCGCGGGTCGTTTGCACCTCCACGGCCTGACCGGCTGTTTTCCTCGGCTCGCTGATCAAGATATCGTCCTGCGGCAGAGCCGGCGCGGTCGCCGATTTCCCGACCGAGGACAGCACCAGCTGCAGCGCCTCCGCTCCCCCCAATTGCACTGCCCGCCGCCACGCCCACGCCCGTGCCGGCAGCGGCACCGGCGGCTTTGCCGACGGCTTCCGCCTTACCGTCGTTGACCCGCTCCTGTTTTTGGTCGTTCGCGTCGGCGAGCGCCAATGTATCTGCGAGAACTATCAGGCTGCCGACAACGATGAAGATAGCGGCATTAGTCCTTGTCTTCATTAGAGTTGTCTCCACATTCTCATTGGCCAGATGCTCGAAGGGCCGCCTTAAAGGGCGGCCCTTAATTAGGTAGTTACGGGGTTCTAATCGTGACCCCGACAGTGCCGCCTTCAATGCGGGGATTGCTCGGTTCCGGCAGCCTGCCCTGCACAGTTCCGCTGATGCTGATGCGGTCGTTGACCGGAACGTCATATCGAACAGTGGGCGGGTAACTGTTCGGGACGGCCTGCGCAGTCGCGGCTTTGCCCTCTTCCGCGGCAGCGTGACCAGCAGCGAGGAGCGCAAGCTGAATGCTCACAAGGGCCACAACAGCAGCATGCGTAGTGGTATTCGCCATCTGCCTACTCCAATTAAACCTCAGCTCTTCTCTTGAGAGCAAAAATATAATCTCATACTTAGCCTCTATTTAACACAACATTAACCTGCAATATATTATCATAAATCTTCATATCAACTGCTCCGAATTCACCAGCTTCGTCAATAGCCCGCAAAGCGCCTCACGACAGGACATTTTTTCACTTTTTAAAACAAAAAAATGCGATAGAATGCGGTGATATGCAGATTTTTGCGGTAGGCTAGAGCAAGTAGGCTAGAATAAAATGAATGATGACGACAGAATAGAACAAATTAATGCTTACATAATAAAAAAACGCATCAGTAGGAAGGAGTTTGCCAAAATTGTTGGTATAAGCTTGTCTACACTTGAGAAGTGTATGTCAAAAAGCTTGAATTTTTCACAGAAAACGATAGGTAAAATTGAACAAATATTACCAAATAATAATGCTGATAGTCTACAAATGCCCTCGTTTCCAGGTTTTATATTTGGTGAACGCAGCAACAATATATATGCTCAGTCAAAATATTACGTCGGAATGTATTGGATGGTATTTAATATTGATATGGAAAATGCGATAGTTTATAGATGCAACCTGTTTCAGAAGAATTCCCTATATTTATACGTTGCATGGAGGTTATCTGATCTTGGAGTAAGGAAGCAAAGTGGCTATTTTTTTGCTCATAACAATAAACTATTTCTTGTTGGAATTCGCCCTGGGGAGATTGATATTAGGTCATCGTATTTTCAATGTAACTTAGGTAGCGATAAGGGCTCTATTTTGAAAGGCATCACTTCTGGGGTTGCTCCGGATAACAGCGTGTATGCTGCTAAATGTGCTTTATTCAGGCGCAATCTGGAATGGTTGCGGCCTAGAGATAATAAATGTCGCAGTGGCACATACAATAGGAATACTTTAAAGGAGTGGTTTAATGAGGACGTTGATAGATTTTTGTTCGATTCTAAGTCGAATTACATCGAGGTCGCCTATAGGCGCGAGTTTGATTGAGTCCTCATTCTTGAGGGCTGGCGGGGGCTCTCGAAAACGGTGCCTTGTAGGTGCCTTGTAAGAGAACGGCGCGGGCGGGCAGGACAGGGTCTCCCTAGCCGACCAAAGCTCCCCGGGGGGAGGTCTGCTTCGGGTCTTGGTTGTGTAAAAACTCAGCGGAGATTGCGCCACTGAAAAGGGTCAATGAATTTTCGAGGCCTCAGGCCGATCAGAGGAAGGAAAATCGCAAAAGGTGAGGCTGAGAGCGTCCATTTTCGGCTGAATCTAATTTGGCCATCGCGTTTTCACACAGCCAGGGTCAAAAGCGGCCACTGATTGGCCACTGATTGAGCGGAACTGAATGCGAACATTCAGTGGCGAACGCCATCAGAAATCATTGAATTTGCATGCTATTGAAATCGCGGCCCTCGTTCGGGACGAGGGGGTCGGAGGTTCGAATCCTCTCACTCCGACCAATTCCAAGTTTTTTACAAATTAATTCAATAGCTTGCAGAGACATTGCGCCGAGCGGTCTTACAATTGGCGTGCGGTCTCGTCAGGCATCCACGCGTTGTCGCTCGACCACCGTAATCCCTTCCCCTCCGACGATCTCCTTATCTTACGCCGGGTGCCGCGGCCTTCCGTCACGCCTAACGATCGGATGGCTCCCGCCATCGATTGACCTTGCGTCATCAGAACGTCGCCATAGCGGCCGGGCTTTCTGGTCGCAGTTGCGCGGGCAGTCAGCTTCTTTCGGCGCTCGCCATCCGATCCAGTCTTACAAATTCGACGAGGATTGTCGGGCACAGCCGCGTACGGCGAAAGACATACTCATGCGCTAATCACCGGAAAACAAGGAATATTGTGGACAGTCAGAAATAATGGCGGACATCAGCTTATTGGACTTTCGCCCCGACCAAAGGAGGTCGCGTTCAACACGGACCAGGGCGCCGAGAAAATACATGATGCAATCGGCGGTGGTCCAGCATTCATTGCGACGCTCCATTGACGCCAGCCGCCCCGGTCAGTGTCCATCATTGGAAAAATGCTGATAGTCGACGCTTCTTTTCCAGCGTCCGCCCCAGCGCCAGCCTTGTCGCGCGAAAGCCCTGGTCACGACGCCGCCGTCGACGATGATCCCGACGATATCGCTTCTGCGCTTATAGGGCTCGTCATAGGCGCGCCCCGCTTCGGGCTCGGTCAGATTTCCTTCCCGGTAGGGGTTTTGAACGGGATTGATGTCCACCGCCATGCCATAGGCGTGTCGCGACATCGCGCCGCGATCGGTGGTTCGGCAGTTGAAGGCGCTGGTGTTGTTCGCCGCCATCGATCGCGCGTCGTCGCCGCCGAATTCATCGATCAGCGACATTCGATAGATTCGAAACTTCCCGCTGTCGTAAATTTCCTGAAAGGCGGCGGCGACCGCTCTTGCGGCGCTTCTTGCGACAATCAGAGCGCCGGTTCGCGCATTGCCGTCGAAATCGATGTAAGGGACCCGCAAGAGAACAAGCTGTTCCCGTCGGGGACAGGGAAGCTCCGCGCGCCACGACCTTCCCTGCATATAAGCCCATATTGCGTCCGGTATTGGCTCAGCGGTCACCTTGGCGCCCTGCGCATTTGCTCCCGCGTCCGCAAGCAGCAAATACAAAAGCGCAACCGCCCGGACGGCCCGCCAGCAGTGAATGTGACGCGTTCGAGATTCGGACAATGCGGTCGACATATGCAGGATCTGACGACTTTATGGCGTTCCGAGACAATAATCTTGTCGGCGTTCGACGCCGCCTTCCAATTTCATAACATAAACGCCCCGACGGCGGCGACCCGGCGGGGCGTTCTTAGCATCGCAGCGATGTTATGCGCGCTTGCTCAGCACCGCCATTCCCATCGCCCGACGTGGTCGTTCAAGTAGTAGCACACGCCCGGATCGAGCGGATGACCGGGCCTGCTCCAATCCCTGTGCTGATAGCGCCAGGGGCCGCCGTACGCCTGAATGTCTCCGTCGTAAGGCAATGCGCCCACTCGCTGGGCCTGAGCCGACGGCGCGAGCGCCAGCAGCGCCGCGATCGTTAATAGCGTGAATTTGAGCATTGTTTCCTCCGAGCTGTTTGGCGTCTGCCAAGTGCAGCTGGGTTGCAAACAAATTCATTCAATCCGCAGTCGTGTCTGCCCTATTGCTGGCGCTTAAGCATGTACGACCGTTCGGAAATAATCATTCGCACGACAGTCGACCCTCACGCGCATGCAGACAAAGCGCCCCTGCTTTTCGCATGGGGCGCTCTGATCCGATCGATCGCGAGCATGGGCGAAGTCGCCTAAAGGCGAAGTGATCTAGCGCTTTGCGAAACGTTCAATGGCGTCGATGAACGCCTCCGGCGAAGCGGCGATACGACGCGCGATGTTCATCGGCAGCCGGACGAGCACGCGAACCGTCGAGACGGTCGCGACAAAGGTCGGCGAAGAAACAAGACGCTGCATGCATATCTCCATTCGCTGGCGGCCCGCTCGCCCCTCGGCGCCCACTCTCGCAGTGGAAGGCGACCCGGAGAGCGAAGGCGAGATGCATGTTAGCCATGCAGACGTTTCAGCCGGGTTGCCGCAATGTTGCCGAACCATTTCGGCACGGCGTCAAATTTGTGCGCGGTTGAAATTCTCGCGCCGCCATCGAGCCGCGTTTGCTTAAAGGAAGCCCATCTTGAGCAAAAAACGGCCTGCTGGAATTCGTTTACCGCTTTTTAACTCTACATTGACACAGAGCGGGATAGAGCCCGTCCGCCGATGGGTCGCCGAGAATTTCCGCCCGCAATCGCCCGGCGACAATGTCGACTGCCGTCGTCACCGCCGGCGACAGCGGCGCGCCGATATCGAAGGTCGCGCCTTCGATCGCGTAAATCACGCAACGCGGCGGCAACGCGCCGAGCGCTCTCGCGAGTTCCACAGCTTCGGCGAGTCCGAAGCCATGCGTCGACGCGCTGAAGACCGTCGGCGGAAGCGGATCTGCGCCGATGTCAAAACGGTGAATCTCGCCGGGGCTTGCGCCGGACGCGCAGGCGTCGACGATGAAGGCGGCGTCCGCGCCGTCAAGGCGCGCCAGCACTCTTGTCGCCTCGCCGTCCTCTTCGATAATTTCAACATCGTCAAGCAAAGCGCGCAGCGCGTTCGCGACGGCGCAGCCTGCAGCGTCGTCGCCGCGCTGAGGATTGCCGATACAGAGCACGACGCAGCGGCGCGCGCGCGCCCTATCCGCCACGATCGATCTCGAGACGCAGGAAATGCGTCGCGCAGGAAATGCATGGATCGTGATTGCGGATCGTCTGCTCGCAGCGGCGCCGCAGAGCGTCGTCGGGCAGATCGAGCCAGGCGGTCGCGAATGTCTTCAAATCCGCTTCGATGCTCGGCTGGTTCTGCGAGGTCGGCGGGACGATGCGCGCATCGGCGATCTTGCCACCGGCATTGAGGCGGTAGCGATGATAGAGCATGCCGCGCGGCGCCTCGGTCGCCGCAAAGCCGGTTCCCGCGCGCGGCTCGATCTCGATCGCGGGCCGTTCCGGCTCTTCATAGTCGTCGATGATTCGCAGCGCCTCGTCACAAGCGTAGAGAACTTCGACGGCGCGAATGATGATGCTGCGGAAGGGATTGGCGCAGACTCTTTCAAGCCCTGCCTCCTGCGCGGCCTCGCGCGCCAGCGGCGAAAGCGACGCGGAGTTCAGCGCGTAACGCGCCAGCGGCCCGGTGAGATAGGGCCCGCGCGCTTTCAAATGCGCATGCAGCGCGGTCGAATGCTCGACCTGGCTCTCCTCGAAATGTTCGTCATACTCAACGGCCGAAATGTCGAGCCCGCGGCTCGAGGCGATGCGCCCGTCGCTGAACGGATATTCGCCGGCGCCCCGCAGCGATACGAATTCATAGTCGCGCTTAACGTCCGGGAAATCGAAACCGGCGGTCCAGCGCACGGTGGCGAGCGCCTGGTCCCGGGCGCGCTTCAAGTCTTCGGCGAGCGGCTGAAGCTCGCGCTTGCGCGGCGTGCGATAAAAGCCGCCGACGCGGACATTGATCGGATGGATTTCGCGGCCGCCGAGCAGCGCGATGATCGAATTGCCGACTTTCTTGAGATCGAGGCCGCGCCGCACGATGTCGGCGTGATCGCGCGCCATTTCGATTGCGCCTTCATAGCCGAGAAAATCCGGCGCATGCAGCATATAGACATGCAGCGTATGGCTCTCGATCCACTCGCCGCAATAGATGAGGCGCCGCAATTCGCGCAGCGGTCCGTCGACGACGACGCCGAGCGCGTTCTCCATGGCGTGAACCGCGCTCATCTGATAGGCGACCGGACAGATGCCGCAAATGCGCGCCGTGATGTCCGGCGCCTCGGTGAACATGCGGTCGCGCAAAAAGGCCTCGAAGAAGCGCGGCGGCTCGAAGATGTTGAGCTCCGCCGACTGCACGACGCCGTCGCGCGCCACGACCCTGAGCGCGCCCTCGCCTTCGACGCGGGCGAGCTGGTCGACCTTGATCGTCCTAACCTTCATGACGCTCGCTTTCCGTGCGGAAGGCGTCGGCATTGGTGTTGAACGTCCGGTAGACGCGCTTCAGCGCGTCATCGTCCATGCCGAGCTTGCTTAGCCAAGCCGAAAGCGAAGGCGCATTCGGCGTCTCCATCGGCCCGTAGCAGCCGTAGCACCCGCGGCTGTACGAAGGACAGAGCGCGCCGCAGCCCGCGTGAGTTACAGGCCCCAGACATGGCGTCCCGTGGCCGACCATCACGCAGAGATTGCCGGCGATCTTGCATTCGACGCAGACGCTGTGCGGCGGCGTCTGCGGCTTGCGCCCAGCGAGAAAAGCCGAAATCACTTCGACGAGCTGACGCGTGCTGATCGGGCAGCCCCGCAGCTCGAAATCGACCTTCACATGTTCGGCGATCGCCGTCGACGTGGCGAGCGTCTCGATATAGTCAGGCCGCGCATAGACGATGGCCGCATATTCCCGCACGTCGGCGAAATTACGCAGCGCCTGTATGCCGCCCGAGGTGGCGCAGGCGCCGATTGTCATGAGCAAACGCGACTTCCTGCGGATTTCCTGAATGCGCATGGCGTCATGCGGCGTCGTCACCGAACCTTCGACGAGAGAGAGATCGTAGGGGCCCTCGACTGTCGCCCGCGTCGCTTCGAGAAAATAGGCGATCTCGACTTCTCCGGCGACCGCGAGCAACTCGTCCTCGCAATCGAGCAGGCTCAGCTGGCAGCCGTCGCAGGACGCGAATTTCCAGAGGGCGAGCTTTGGTCGAATACGCGCCACGTCACAGCTCCCGACAGGCGAGAAGATTGCGCAGACGGTCGTAAGAATGCACCGGCCCGTCCTTGCAGATGAACAGCGGACCGAATTGGCAATGGCCGCAATGGCCGATCGCGCATTTCATATTGCGCTCCATCGAGACGAAGATTCGCGAATCCGCGACGCCGGCGTCTTCCAGCGTAAGCGCCGTTGCGCGGATCATCACCTCCGGCCCGCAGATCATCGCGACAGTGTCCGCGGGATCGAAACGCAGCTTCGACAGCAAGGGCGTGACATAGCCGACGTCCCCCGTCCACTCGGGACCGGCGCGCTCCACCGCGACGCGCAGCTGGAAGTCGGGCGTTCGTCGCCATTCGTCCAATTCGCCGCGAAAGATGAGGTCGTCCGGCGCGCGCGCGCCATAGAGAACGCCGACGCGGCCGTAGGCGGCGCGATGGCGCAGCAGCCAATAGATGACGGGCCGTAGCGGCGCGAGGCCGATGCCGCCGGCGATCAGCAGCACATCGAAGCCTCGGTATGCGTCGATGGGCCAGCCGGCGCCGAAAGGACCGCGCAGGCCGACGCGATCGCCGACCTTCAATCGACCAAGCGCGGCGCTCACTGGGCCGACGGCGCGGATCGTATGCGTCAATCGCTCCGGCGTCTTCGAGTCGCCGCTGATGCTGATCGGTATTTCGCCAACGCCGAACGCATAGAGCATGTTGAACTGCCCCGGCGCGAAGGGCATGGCGCGCTCTGGCGCAAGATCGAAGGTGAACACGTCATCCGACTCGCGGACGAGGCGCGTCACCGGCGTCATCCGCGGGACCATCGGAGGCAGTTGCGGCGCGCAGGCTTCAAGCGTTCGCGGCATCATACATCCCGAGCGCCTGCATCCGCGCCGACTGCAGTCGCTTGACCAGCGGCGGAATGAAACGCTTCATCATTTCATAGCCGACGCGCGGATCCGCCTCGCATTTGCCGCGCAGGCACTTGCCGTCGAAAGCGATGGCGCGCGTCAGTTCGACGGCCCGCGCGTCGAATGACGAGCGATAGGGCGGAATAAGCCAGTCGGCGCCGAGAATCTCTCCGCTCTTGACGGTGAGAAAGGCGAAGGTTCCCCGTCCCGGCACGAAGGTTTCCAGCGCCACGGCGCCGTGCCGCACGAGATAGAAGGAGTCGGCGGCGGCGCCTTCGCGAAAAAAATAGTCGCCCGGCTGCAGCAAGACATTCTTGGCGCAGCCGGCGACGAGCGCCAGCGTGTCGTCATCCAGCCCCTCGGCGAAGGGATGATGACGAAGCAGATCGGCGAGATCCTTCATTGCGGCTCCTCGGCGGAGGCGTCGCATCCGCGGATGGCGCGGACCTCCTCGGTAATGTCGATGCCGACCGGGCACCATGTAATGCAGCGCCCGCAGCCGACGCAGCCCGACGAGCCGAACTGGTCGATCCAGGTCGCGAGCTTGTGGGTCATCCATTGGCGGTAGCGCGACTTGGCGCTGGCCCGCACGCTGCCGCCGTGGATGTAAGAAAAATCCATCGTGAAACACGAATCCCAGCGACGCCAGCGTTCGGCGCGCTCGCCCGAGAGATCCGAGACGTCTTCCACCGACGTGCAGAAACAGGTCGGACAAACGAGCGTGCAATTGGCGCAGGTCAGACAGCGCGTCGCCACCTCGTCCCAACGCGGATGTTCGAGATTGTTCATCAGCAATTCGTCGAGGTCGTCGGAACGCATGTTACGTCCCATCGAGGATTGGGTCCGTTCGATCACCTTTTCGGCAGCTTCGCTCTCGTCATCCGACGCGGCGCGATGCGCAATCGACGCCATCAACACGCGCCCTTCGTCGCTGCCGGTCTCGACCAGAAAGAGATGTTCGTCGCCCTCGAGCAGCTCGGTCAGCGCGATGTCGAAGCCCTGCTTCACGCGCGGGCCGGCCTGCATTGAGGCGCAGAAGCACGTGCCCCCCGCCTGGCCGCAGTTGACCGCGACGATCAGCGCGCGTTCGCGCAACGCCTTGTAGTGCGGATCGGCGTAGAGATCGCCGACGAGCGTCCGATCCTGGATTTCGATCGCACGGATTTCGCAAGCGCGAACGCCGATGAAGGCAAGACGATCGTCGGGCTGCGGCTCGGGCGCGACGCTGATATCGTCGCCGTGACGCTCGGCCGTCCAAAGCCGCAGCTTTGGCGCATGGAGATATTTTTTCCACGAATGCGGGCCGACCGAGTATCCAAAGAGCGCGTCGTCGCCGCGACGGATCAATCTGTAGCGGCCGCCATCCTGCTCATCCGTCCATCCACGCGGCAGATCGTCGGTCGATTGGACATCGCCGTAAAGGATGGCCTGGTCCTGCAGGATTGGACCGATCGTCCGATAGCCGCGGGCCTGGATCGCCTGCAGCAGCGCTTCCAGGCCTTCGACCGTGAGGATCGCCGTCGCGCCGTCCATTTGGGCCGCCATCCGCTCCTACCCGCACGATGTATATCGGGCCATCTGAGATTCTGTCTGCGCCTATTATAGCCCTTGCCGGCGCCCATGTGACGCTACAATGACAACGGGCGGACGCCGCGGTCCGCATGATTTGTCGCAACGCCGCAATGCGTCCAGCCGTTTGGCGCGAGGTGGCGCGCCAAATTCGCGGCGCGCCGGTTGCTCGCTTCCCGCGCACGAACTATCTTGACGCTCTCATTCGGCCAACAGGCGCGAAGAGCAAGGCGAAGGCGCCGCGCCATCTTTCGCGCCCGAACCAGCGAGGATTGCTTATGTCGAATAGCTCCGACCCGGCCGAACCGACGCCGCCGAAAGAAGAGAACTGGGCGACGACGATCGAGCACGGCTTCGAGACGCTCGAGCACGGCATCGAGGAGATCAGGACCCAGCCGCCCGGCATTCTGTTTCTCGACGTCATCAAAATCGATCTTCCCTATATCATCATGCTGTCGATGGCCGTGCTCGGCATTGGCATCGTCACCTTCACGGGACAGCCGGTCGCCTTTTATTGGGAGTTCCTGACGCCGGTCTATTGCGCCATCTGCATTTACGTCGGATGGCGCCATGCGGAAACCACGCATGAACGCACGCGCCTCGTCTGGACGCAAATCCTGCACTGGGCGGCGTTTCTCTTCGGCATGTGGCTGATCTATTCGCCGCCGTTGCGCAGCCTCATCGACGTCAATGCGGCGGGCCTCAATCTGATGGTGCTGCTCGCCGTCGCGACCTTCGTCGCCGGCGTGCACGCCGTCGCCTGGCAAATCTGCGCCGTCGGGATAATTCTCGCAATCTTCGTG
The DNA here is from genome assembly GCA_051061375.1 of Methylocystis sp. Lineage (GTDB taxonomy): Bacteria > Pseudomonadota > Alphaproteobacteria > Rhizobiales > Beijerinckiaceae > Methylocystis. The sequence goes on from JBPFDW010000035.1 coordinate 49,982, forward strand.
CCTGCAGTCGCGATCATTCAGCGCTCGTCGCTCTTTATTCTGGTTTCGATCCTGGGGATCGTCTTTGTCGTCGCGAGCGTTTACATCACGATGCATTCGCATCGGCGAAAGATCAACGCCGCTGAGGACGATGTCGCCTGAATGAAACGAAACGCGCGCCGGCGCTTCGCCGGCGCGCGTTTCGGCTAGGCGGATGCGGGCTGCGCGGCGATCGCGGCGCGGATCGCGTCTTCCTTCGACTTGTCGAAGGATGTCCGCAGCACGACGCCGCCGACGCCCTTTAAGCCTTCGAGAACCTTGTCCGTCGTCATCTTGCGCACGAGCAGAAACAAAGCGGCGCCGCCCGGCGGAATCGCGGCGGCGACATCCTTCATGAATTTATCGTCGATGCCAAAATCGGTCAGCGCCCCGGAGACCGCGCCGGCGCCGGCGCCGATCGCCGCGCCCGCAAGCGGCATCATGAAGATCAAGCCGATCAAAGCGCCCCAGAACGCGCCGGAGACTCCGCCAAGCGCCGTGGTGCTGAAGAGCTGATTGAGCTTCACCGCCCCGTCCGGGGCCTTTACGGCGACGACCGCGTCGCCGAGTTCGATCAAATATTCCTTCTGCATCGTGAAGAGCTTCTGCCGAACTTCCTCGGCCTTTTCTTCCGAGGGAAACGCAATCACGAGAAGATCGTTCATCGGGCTCTCCTTTTTCGCGCGCGGAACTCGGCGCGGCGCCATTAACGATCTAGTTCAGCGAAAGGAACAAGACAATGCGGCGCGGCTTCTCCTCTGAGAAGCCCGATCACAGCGGAAGAGCGGACGGCCGACGACGCCTGCAACGCCTTGCGGCGACGCCGGCGGTCCGGCCCTCTCAATAGAAATCGATTTAGTGACAGGGCGGTCGAGCGGCCTCGTCGCGAGCCCGCTGCGGGATGCGGCGCGGCGCGGCATAGAGGAAGCAGAGCGGCGAGAGCGCCGCAGCCAACACCAACATGGCGACAACCATAGAGACCCTCCCGGAATTTTCGTTGGCGACGCCGCCCGCCCCAGGCGGGCGGCGCCATGTCTCTCTCTCGGTCCGATTACTCGGTCAGGAGGGCCACGCCTTCCTTGCCGATCAGACGCTGAATGTTCATCAGCAGCTGAAGCACGACGCCGAACACGCCAAGCGCCA
>JBPFDW010000036.1:0-84816 GCA_051061375.1 Methylocystis sp.
GGTGGCCGCGAAGCGGCCGGGTGAGGGGGCGCCCCTCGCTTCGGCCGGCGCAGATGTGTAACAAGAATCCATCCCCTCACCCCGGTCCTCCGGACCGACCCTCTCCCTTAGGGAGAGGGTGGCGCCCCGCGAGGCTCCATGATGACCGACGCCGCCGACACCGCGCTCCAGCAGGCCCGCATCCTCATGCAGGCGCTGCCGCATATGCTGCGCTATGACGACGCGATCGTGGTGGTGAAATACGGCGGCCACGCCATGGGCGACGATCAGGTGGCGCGCGATTTCTCGCGCGACATGGTTCTGCTCGAACAGTCGGGGGTCAATCCCGTCGTGGTGCATGGCGGCGGGCCGCAGATCGGCGCGATGCTGAAGCGACTCGGCGTCGAGTCGCGCTTCGCCGACGGGTTGCGCGTCACCGATGAAGAGACGATGGACGTCGTCGAAATGGTGCTCGCCGGCGCCATCAACAAGCAGATCGTCGGCTTCATCAATTCGGAAGGCGGCCGCGCCATCGGTCTGACCGGTAAGGACGGGCGCATGGTCACCGCCAAAAAGCTGGAGCGCCCCGACGGGGTCGATCTCGGTTTTGTCGGCGAACCCGACAAGGTCGACACCACCGTGCTCGATCAGGTCTTGGGCCGCGAACTCATTCCGGTGCTGGCGCCGGTGGCGCAGGGCCCCGACGGCGCGAGCTATAATGTCAACGCCGACACTTTCGCCGGGGCCATCGCCGGCGCGCTTCACGCCAAGCGCCTCATCTTTCTCACCGACGTGCCGGGGGTGCTCGACAAGGACAAGAACATCATCGAGGAGCTGAAGGTCGACGACATTCCCGGCCTCATCGCCGAGGGCGTGATCACCGGGGGCATGATCCCCAAGGTCGAGACCTGCATGTACGCCATCGAGCGCGGGGTCGAAGGCGTCGTCATTCTCGACGGCAAACTGCCGCACGCCGTGCTGATCGAACTGCTCACCGACCACGGCGCAGGCACGCTGATTACAAGATGACGCGCTCTGCGCTCCTAATGAACGTCACACGGCCTAACGCCAGTTATTGCTATTTCTCCGTCATGGCCGGCCTTGTGCCGGCCATCCACGCCGAGAAGCCGCGCAGTCGCTAAGAGGATACTGTACGATCGCGTTTGACGCTCCGGCCGCTCGCAACGTCGCGGCGTGGACGCCCGCGACAGCGCGGGCATGACGACTGCAGGACATCGAGCGCTTCGATGAACGTCTTCATCCTCACAGGCGCCGGGGTTTCCGCCGAAAGCGGCCTCGGCGTGTTTCGCGGGCAGGGCGCAGCGCTGTGGACGCGTTTCGATCCAATGCAGCTGGCGACGCCGGGAGCCTTCGCCCGTGATCCGGCGCTGGTGCATGATTTCTACAACGCCCGGCGGCGCAATCTGATCGCCGCTTCGCCGAACGCCGCGCATGTCGCGCTCGCGCGACTCGAAACAGGACTTGCGCAACTCGGCGGCGCGCTCACTCTCGTGACGCAGAACATCGACGATCTGCATGAGCGCGCCGGCTCAAGCCGCGTCATTCACATGCATGGCGAATTGCTGAAAGCGCGTTGCGCGTCATGCGGCGCGGTGAGCGACTGCCGGAACGATCTTACTGTCGACTCGCGCTGCGGCTGCGCCGGCGCGCTGCGGCCGCATGTCGTCTGGTTCGGCGAGATCCCTCTCCATATGGACGAGATTTGCGCGGCGTTGGACATGGCCGACCTCTTCGTCGCCATCGGCACGTCGGGCGCGGTCTATCCGGCGGCGGGCCTGGTGGGCGAGGCGCGGATGAGAGGCGTGCGCTGCTGCGAACTCAACCTCGAGCCTTCCGACAATGCCGAGGAATTCGACGACAGCCGCTATGGCGCGGCAAGCGAAATCGTGCCGTCATGGGTGGAGGAGATATTAGCGCGATGAATCAGCGTCATTCCCGACGCGCGACGCGCGATCCGGAATCCCGAGCAGCCTCAACGATCGTTGGCGTTGCTCTGGATTCCCGCTTTCGCGGGAGTGACATGCTGCGACAGATGCGATGACGAAACTCTTGCCCGAGACATCGCGCTTTCTCGACATCGACACTTGGGTGTTCGATCTCGACAATACGCTCTATCCGCAGACCGCCGATCTCTGGCCGAAGATCGACGCGCGCATCACGCTGTTCATGATGCGGCTCTTCGGCCTCGACGCGATTTCGCTGCGCGCGCTGCAAAAGCATTATTATCGCCAATATGGCACGACGCTGCGCGGTCTGATGACCGAGCACGGGGTCGACGCCGAAGCCTATCTGACCTATGTGCATGACATCGACCGCTCGTCGCTGGCGCATAATCATTCGCTGGCGGAAGCGATCGCGGCGCTGCCCGGACGCAAGCTCATCCTCACCAACGGCTCGCGCCATCACGCGATCGAAACGGCGAAGCAACTCGGCATCGACCATGTTTTTGAGGATATTTTCGACATCATCGCTGCGGAGTTCATCGCCAAGCCCGATGAGGGCGCCTATATGCGCTTTTTCGAGAAGTTGAAGATCGAGCCCAAGCGCGCCGCGATTTTCGAGGATATCGTCCGCAACCTCGTCGTGCCGCATGCGCGCGGCATGACGACGGTGCTGGTGCTGCCGGCCCATGACCAAGGCCCGGAGCGGGAGACATGGGAAATCGCCACCGGCGACGAGCCGCATGTGGATTTCATGACCGATGATTTGGTGGGGTTTTTGGAGGGGTTGATCGAGGATTAAGTCGTTAGCTGTTCCATCAAGATCAGATCGGTGTCGTGCGGCATGGCGCCGGCGGCCGTCAACATCGCATGGATCTGGCCCCGATGATGGGTCTGGTGATTGAAGATGTGGCTGACGACGAGCCACTTCGGCTTGACCATATCCGATTGCATCAGGCTTGAACGCCAGATGAGATCGCCGGCGAGCCAGTCGTCGGTGACGGCGTCCGCCCAGGCGAGCAGCCTTTCGTCGCAGGCGAGACGGTCCTGTTTCAAGCAGTCCCAATCGTCGCGATAGGAGGCCGATTCGCTCAGCGGCGTGGAAGGCCTGGGGGCGTCGGAAATGCGGCTCAGCCAGATATGGTCCGCCCAGAGAAGATGGTTGAGGGTCGCGTGAATTGATTTGAAGAAAGCGCCGCGGTCCTTGCGCCGCTCTTCGTCCGACAGGCCGTCGGCGGCGGCGTAAAGGCCGGCGTTTTGCCAGCGATTGTAGCGCGCCATGGTCTGTACAAATGTGGAGCGTATCATGTGACTTTCTTGTTTCTGTCCGCCTATTGCAGCAGCGCCCTTGCCTTCGCCAGGGCCAGCGCCACTTCCGCCTTCGTCGCTGCGCCTTTCTTCTTCGCCTTGCGCGCGCGCCAGTCGAGGCTCTTCACCTGATCCGCCAGCGCAGCGGAAGGCTTCGCGTCGGCGAGCAGGACCTCGAAGGGATAGCCCTTGATCCTGGTCGTCATCGGGCAGCACAGCATCAGCCCGGTCTTGCCGTTATACGTCTTCGGACTGAGCACCAGCGCGGGCCGATGGCCCTTCTGCTCATGTCGCGTCTGCGGATCGAAACTGAGCCAGACGATATCGCCGCGGTCGGGTACGTAAGGCATTTCAATAATCCATTTCGCGCATGTCATTCCCGACGCGCGGAGCGCGATCGGGAATCCAGGGGCAAATTCAGAATGCTTGCGGTTGCTCTGGATTCCCGATCAGGCCTGCGGCCTGTCGGGAATGACACGCGTCGTCGACACGTCGTTCATCGATTAGAGCGCCTCGCGGCCGACAGGCGCGCCGAAGTCTTCCTCCTCATGCAGATTGTCGCGCGTGACGCCTGCGAGCAGCGCGTCGAGCGTGAATTCTGGCGTCGCAAGCGGCTCGATCACGACGCGCCCCGCTTCGACGCGAATGTCGACCGGCTGGTCGATTTCGAGCCGGGCTTCCTCCATCACCGCCGCCGACATGCGCACGGCGGCGGAATTTCCCCATTTTCTTATGGTCGCGCGCATGGCCTTCCTCCTGATCCCGCACTCACTGCGAGCGCAGCGAAGCGATTCATTATGACGCAGCGCTCTCGGGATTGCTTCGTCGCTTGCGTTCCTCGCGATGGGCGCAACCCCCGCTGCAATCCCTGGAGTAATTCTGAGAGCGCCTTCCAACCTTCAACACCACTATCGAAGCATCAGGCTGAGGATCGCTTTGGTCAGTCTTCCAAAGGGTGCGCTCAGCAAATTAGCGCCGTTCCACCGTCCCTGTTCGAAGATACCCTTGCCGTGACTGAGCGTGCGGAAGCCTTCGACGCCGTGATAGGCCCCCATGCCACTCGGACCGATACCGCCAAAGGGCAGGTCGTCCTGCGCATAGTGCATGAGCGTGCCGTTGATCGTGATGTTGCCGGAGGTCGTAAGGCTCAGCACGTTGCGTCGATCCTCGCCATCTCTGCCGAAATAATAGAGCGCTAACGGCCGCGGCCTCGTATTGACACAGGAGATTGCCTCGTCGATGTCGCGGTAAGGCAGGATCGGCAGAAGGGGGCCAAAGATTTCTTCCTGCATGATCAGCATATCCTCCTTGACGCCGAGCACGATCGTGGGCGCCATTGTGTGGGGACGACTACCCGCATCACCGGGCTTTTGTCCTACCTCCAGAATACGCGCCCCCTTATCGCGGGCGTCATCGATCAGTCTGGTCAGACGGGAAAAATGGCGGTCGTTGATGATGGAAGTGTAGTCGTCGCTCGCGGGCCCGTTTGGATAGAGCGAGGCGACCGCCTTGTCGTAGGCGGCGGTGAACTCCGCAATCTCGTCCTCGTGCACCAATGCGTAATCGGGCGCGACGCAAGTCTGTCCTGCATTGGAAAGCTTTCCGTATGCGATCCTCGCCGCCGCTTGGTCGAGCGCGTGGCCCCTGGCGACGATGACCGGCGACTTGCCCCCAAGTTCTAGCGTGACGGGCACGAGATTGTCGCTGGCGGCCTTCATCACGGCGCGCCCGACGGGTGTGCTGCCTGTGAACACGAGGTGATCGAATGGCAACGCCGCGAAGGCTGCCCCGACCGCGGCATCGCCGAGTACGACCGCGACCTGCTCCTGCGGGAAAACTTCTGCAAGCAGACTCACAAGCAAATCGCTGGTTGCAGGCGTGAACTCCGACGGCTTGATCATCGAACGATTGCCAGCGGCAATTGCCGTCACCAGCGGCGCCAAGGCGAGGGAGAACGGATAGTTCCAGGGCGCGATGACGCCAATCACGCCGAGCGGCTGATATTCGATGCGGGCGCTTCCGAGCCGGAATTGCAGGGCCACGTGCCGGCGGGTCGGCCGCATGAAACGGCGCAAATTGCGGTAGAGATAATCGATCTCCTGGATAAGAATCATGATCTCCATAATCGCGGTCTCATGCCGTGAGTGATGGCCAAAATCCGAGTTCAGCACATCTTCGATCTCGCTCTTTCGCGCGAGAACCGCATTTCGGAGTTTCTTTAGGTCCGCACGACGCTGGAGGAGCGAAGGAGGGCCTTCGTGCAAGAAGGCGTCTCGCTGCCGGGCGAGAATTTGATGGAGCCGGTTGCCGGGTTCGGTTGCAGCGCGGGGGGTCATGGTCTGGCTCGATGTTGACAGCGGTGGTTACGCATAAGCCCGAGTTTCATTGCGCAATGCTCACTGGCCGATCATTGGTCACGGGACAAAAGCTTCTGCGCCTTGAGAAAATCGACCTGCAACGCGATGTTTTTTTCAAAGACAGCGCCGCTGTATGGTTCGAAATGATTACCCTCTAACAGTTCAAAACGGCCATTCGGCAGTCGCTCCGCTGTGGCGCGAGCGGCGTTAGCCGGCGTGACCGTGTCGGAGCGAGCGGCGATGATGAGCGTCGGCGCTTTAATGCTTTGCACGTGGCGGATTGGACTATAGAAGGGCATTTCTAGGAAAATCTGAGCTCGTGTTTTATTTTCCCAACGTGCGCTCTTGGGTATAATTCCCATGTAGCCGTCCCAGGCTTCGCGGCCCGTAATGGCCGCGAGTTCTCCTGGATGGCCGACGATTTGACGATATACCGGCCGACCGAACCCACCGCCTACAAAGTCGAGAATGCCCGCGGCTCCAAGTCCGAGCTTGGCGAGAGCGGGCGTCTGGGACGTGCTTGCACTCCCATCGACATGCGGCACCTGCGCGATGACAGCGCTCACGTTGTTGTCGCGGGCGGCGGTTTCAAGGACGTGTCCGCCTGAAAAGGATGTTCCCCAGAGCACCACGCGCTCGCCGTCAATCTCAGGCAGAGAGCGCACATGCAACAGCGCCGCCTTCCAGTCCTGAAGATGACGCCTGGGGCTGATCCAATGCCGCGGCTCCCCATCGCTGTCGCCGAAGCTGCGATAGTCGAAAAGAAATGCCGCCAGACCTAATGCGAGGAATCGTTCTGCAAAGGCCATCAGACCAGCGGCGCGGATCAAGCCAAACCCGTGCGCCATGATCACAACGGGCGGAACGCCACTCGTATCGGGAAGTAGGAGTGTGCCAGCACAGCGAACACTCTCACTGCTGAAGGGGGAATCTATCGACTTCATTCCTCGCTCCATTGGTAGGAGCCTTCGATGTCAGGTCGCCACAAAAATTGGTATTATCCAGAGGCAGTATACGCTCAAAAGAACAAGGCAAAAGCATTCTGCTCAAGATTGCACGTTGGTGGCCGCGCTTTTCATGCGCTTCAAGAGCACGCGGCGCGATACTTCGTTCACCGAGATAGAAATAGGCGTGTGGGTGTATCTACAGAGTAGAAACATAGGCGGCGGCGGTCGGCGCGTCAACATTTGCGCTGCGGCGCTTGCCGAAGGTTTTCGCGTCATGGCCGGGCTTGTCCCGGCCAACCACGCCGAGACGTTGCGCCAATGCCGTAGAACTTGCGTGAGGGTGCGGAGAGGATGCGCAACGTTTCTCTTCAGCACGGGGTTAGAACCAAGCAAACTCTCCGACGAGACGCCGCCGTGTTGAACTCCCCTCGCCATAGCCTTACAACCGCGCCAGCCTTCACCGCATCATCTCGGGAATTTCATGCCCCACACCGGACTTGAGACGCTCATCACCGCCGCCTTCGAGGATCGCGCCAATATCAACGCCGAGACCCAGGGCGACATTCGCCGCGCCGTCGACAGCGCGCTGCGCCTGCTCGACGCCGGCAAGCTGCGCGTCGCCGAGAAGATCGACGGCCAGGACGGCCCCGAGAGCTGGCAGGTCAATCAGTGGCTGAAAAAGGCCGTGCTGCTGTCCTTCCGGCTGAACGACATGGCGGTGATCGCGGGCGGACCCGGCGGCGCCACCTGGTGGGACAAGGTCCCCTCGAAATTCGTCGGCTGGGGCGCCGGCGAGCATGCGGCGGCGGGCTTTCGCTCCGTGCCCGGCGCCATCGTGCGCCACTCGGCCTATGTCGCGCCGGGCGCGATCTTGATGCCGTCCTTCGTCAATCTCGGCGCCTATGTCGACAGCGGGACCATGGTCGACACCTGGGTCACCGTCGGCTCCTGCGCGCAGATCGGCAAGAATGTGCATCTTTCCGGCGGCGTCGGCATCGGCGGCGTGCTGGAGCCCTTGCAGGCCAATCCGACCATCATCGAGGATGATTGCTTCATCGGCGCGCGCTCCGAGGTCGTCGAAGGCGTCATCGTCGGCAAGGGCTCGGTGCTGTCGATGGGCGTATTCATCGGCGCCTCGACCAAAATCGTCGACCGCGCCACCGGCAAGGTCCATGTCGGCTATGTGCCGCCCTATTCGGTGGTCGTATCGGGGAGCCTGCCCGGCAAGCCGTTGCCGAACGGCGCGCCCGGCCCCTCGCTCTATTGCGCGGTGATCGTCAAGACGGTCGACGCACAGACCCGCAGCAAGACGGGCATCAACGAGCTGCTGAGGGATTGATGGACGCCGCGCGCCTGCGCTTTCTCTACCAGACCGAACAGGGCCGCATCGACCGCGCGACTTGGCGGCGCGGCGCGGGCGCGCTTCTCGCGGCGCTCGCGCCCCTGACGCTGATCTGGTTCGCGCTTGCGCCCTATTCGGCGCATGATCTGGCGACGACGCCGTTCTTCGCGCCGATGACCATCCTCGCTTACGCCTATGTCATCATCTACGCCTTCGCCGTCATGCTTTGCGTCGTGAGCTTCATCAATCTTTCGGCCAAGCGCTTTCGCGATCGCGGCCTTGAGCCGCCGCTCGGCCTCGCGAGCCTCGCGCCGCTCCTCGCGCTCCTCGCCGGCGCCGCGCATTTTTTGCAGCCTTACGTCGCCGAAGTCATGTCGCGCTGGTATGTCTGGGGCGTCGACGCGCTCTTTGTCGCCGCCGCGCTCTGGTCCGTCTATGAATTGGGCTGGCGGGAGGATGATTCCGCTGCGTCGTGAGAAAAGAGCAGCTTTCCGCTTGAGCGCTGCCGTCGTTACTTGACATATTGGCCGCTCCGACCGATTTTTCTCGCATGACCGCGCCGATCCCGATTGACGCCCGCTGGGACGACGATGTGCACGTCTGGATTGCGACGAGCCGTGACGCGCCGGGCTTGGTCGTCGAGGCGGCGTCCTGGCGCTCGATGATCGACGAAGTTCGCGCTGTCTTGCCTGACTTGCTGGAGCTCGATGCGACAGGCTTGCAGGAAGTTTCGCTTTCTTTCAAGGCGGAGACGCATCTCGCGCTCGCCGCCGGCTAATGGCCGAGTTCTATCCGCAGATCGTAGCGCTTCTTGTCGCCGCCGGGTGTAATTTGGCGCGCTCTGGCAAGGGCAGCCATGAGATCTGGCATCGTCCGATCGCGAACCGGGATTTCACATTGCCTCGCACGACCAAATCGCGTCATACGGCGAATGAGGTCTTGAAACGGGCCGGGCCGCCGAAAGCCTTCTAGAATGACCGAATCCCGCGCTGTCGCGCTTACCCGCGAACTCATCCGCTGTCCGTCCGTGACGCCGGCCGACGCCGGCGCGCTCGACGTTGTCGAGAAGGCGCTGAAGTCGGCGGGATTCGAGACGCATCGAATCGTCTTCTCCGCGCCGGGCACGGCGGATGTCGACAATCTATTCGCCAGGATCGGCGCGGGCGCGCCGCATCTTTCTTTCGCCGGCCATACCGACGTCGTGCCGCCGGGCGACCCCGCGCGCTGGCGATTCGATCCGTTCTCCGCGGAAGTCTCGGACGGGCGCGTCTATGGCCGCGGCGCCTCGGATATGAAGGGCGCAATCGCCGCCTTCGTCGCGGCGGCGATTGCTTATGTCGAACGGCGCGGCGCGCCGAAGGGAACGCTGTCGCTGCTCATCACCGGCGATGAGGAAGGCGTTTCGATCAACGGCACGGTGAAGCTTCTTGAATGGGCGCGTTCACGCGGCGAGCGTTTCGATCACTGCATCGTCGGCGAGCCGAGCAATGTGTCGACCCTCGGCGACATGATCAAGATCGGCCGGCGCGGTTCGCTCAACGGGCGCATTCGCGTCATCGGCAAGCAGGGCCATGTCGCCTATCCGCACCGCGCGGAAAATCCTGCGCCGGTCATCGCGCAGATCGTCGCCGCGCTTTCGGGGCATGAGCTCGACAAGGGCACGACCCATTTCGAGCGCTCCAATCTCGAATTTTCCACCATCGACATCGGCAACAAGGCAGTCAATGTCATTCCGGGCGAGGCGCGCGCGCAGTTCAATGTCCGTTTCAACGACGTCTGGACGCATGACACGCTGAAGGAACGTATTCTGCAGGTGATCAAGCAGACGGCGCCGAGCGCCAATGTCGAGGTCGAATTTCCGCCGTCGAACGCCCACTCCTTCATCACCAAGCCCGGCCCCTTCACCGAACTCGTGATCGAGTCGGTGCGGCAGGTGACGGGCCTGACTCCCGAACTCTCGACGACAGGCGGCACGTCCGACGCGCGCTTCATCGTCAACTATTGTCCGGTGCTGGAGTTCGGCCTGACCAATGAGACGATCCACGCCTTCGACGAATACGCCCGCCTCGCCGATATCGACGGGCTCTGCGCGGTGTATCTCAACGTGCTGGAGCGCTATTTCCGACTATGAGTTTCATTGGGCCCCCGACAGCCCAAAAGCTCTAATTTCATACGCTTGATGGGTGAAGAGCATTTCGGGCGACAAGAGCGACAAGGACGACGTAATCGGCGGCGGGGCTCGGCCGGTTCTGGAGTTTCTCGGGTAGACGACCTTCGTCAGCGCCGTTCTGCCGGAAGGCGGGCCGATGGTGATCAACAGGGTGCTTGTGTCCCTTCTGCTGGCGTCGAACAGCGACGGGCTAGAGGGGGTGGAGACGCGCACAAGGCTCCAGGAGGGCGTGGCGTTGACGTTGAATCGCAGCGCGAATTGCACTTGATGGGTGAGCGTCGAAATCGGATTACCCATAAGAATTTTTCTGAAGTCCGTCTTATAGCAGGCTTCGCTCTGTTCAGCTTCGCCGGCGAACATCGTCATTCTTTCCGCTTGTTCAACATCGAGCGGAAATCCCAAAAAGGCGCATTTCTTCACCGGCTCCAGCACATCGTCGAGCCAATCGTGCAGTTTAAGATCTGCTTCGATGGTAATGCCGGCGATCGAATAGCATGGTCTCGTATCGGAAAGTTCGACAAATTCTCTTCTTTCATTCAGGAACAGTTCGAACGGGTAAACGAATTGGACCATGTCCTCTCGACTGGGATTATATTGGACGCCTGCGCCGACGCCGAATCGATAGGACTGCGGCACGGTGTGCCTCGTGGTGTTCGCCAGCCAAACGACCGCATCGGGCAAATTGGGGGTGAGAAAGGAAATCCCCGGATTGAAAGCAACCGAATCGTCGACCTTGACATTCAAATCGATCAAAGCGTTCCAGGACTCGAGCCATTCGAGCTTACGCGCGCCCCACTTGCCGGCCCGGTCAAAATAGATCTGATATCTGACCGCGTTGCTGATTTCGCACTGCACGCCTCTGATCACGTCGTAGAGGATGCGCTTCTTTCTTTCATGTCCCAGCAGAGGCGCGGCTTCCGGAATGATGCAGCCGGAAAGGCTGGGGGCGATAAGGCAGATGGCCGCAATGAAAGACATGGATCGACGAATGAACGCGCGCTCAGCCATATCGAGCACTCCTAAAGCCGGAATCGGTTAATTACTGAATTTACAATGAATTACGCTGCGGATGGGCCGTGCGCGGCCGCCGCTGACTCGCTCAAGCCGCCATGATCATAGGCAGGCGAGAGCTTCGACGCAACAATCGGAGAATAAAGCGCTATTTTGCATTCGCGCCGACCGGTTGACGCCCGGCCCATTCCAAAACGACAACATTCGATCGTCTCGGTCGTGAGAGGCTGCAATATGGAAGCCTCTCTTCTTCTCAAGCGCTCTCCCGAATTCAATAATAAGATTGCTCGGGCGCCGACGCCTCACGCTCGCCGTAAAATCAGCAAGGCTTCGACATTTTTCTATGCACATCGCTTTAGGTCGTCGGGCCGTTCGTTCGACCGTCGGCTCGAAGCGCCGAGCGCCCAAAGCGCGGAAGAAGGAAGCTAAATGAGCGGAACGCCTCTTAGCGATTGGACGCCGATCGCCTATTTGCAAAGGGAAGAAGAGCGCCGCCGAAACGAGCAAAAACCGGCGGGAGCGGCGCCATTCGGGCAGGAGTTTCGTGACAACGATGAAAAGCCCTTGAGCGGCGTGACCGTCGTACATCTGCAGCGAAGATTTCTTCTCCTCGAACAACGTCTCGCTATTCTCGAGCAGCGGGAGCATGAGCGTCAAAGCAGAGAAAAGTTTGAAGCCGCTGCGGCGCCATCCCAAAGAGGGACGCCGACCGGCGGCGCGGCCTATTTCGCAGACGATATTTCCCTCCGTCGAGGAGAAGATTCGAAGACGAATCCACGGCAGGAATTCACCTACGGCAAAGTCGAACAGGATGAGTCGGCCGATGATCGTAAAAACGGTGATCTCCACGCTCAATCACATTCAAGCGACTCGTGGCGCGACGACAGGGGCATGACTCCAAGCGATTTTGTCGAGATACATCCATTGCGGAGCGGCGAGCCAATTCAGGCGAGGCCGGCGCGCAAGGCGGCGGAAGCGCTTTATTCCTTCGTGGTCACCGCATTCTTGGCCGGTTCGTTCGGCTTTATGGGCGCAATCCTGCTTGTGCCCGCCGAAAAAGCGGCCGAGTTTCACGCTCTCCTTAACATCGCCGTTAACGCGATTTCTGAACGTTCTCTTAAGAAATAGCATCCGCTTCCCGACCCAAGGGGCGGGCTCGCCTGCAGCATCGCCGACGAAGACTTCCTTATTGTCGTCGAAGCTAACCGGCTAAATTCCAGGCGCGCGGCGTCATTCGCCAAACGACGGCGTGCAGCCAACGGGACGCGAGGTCGATTTCGGCATTATGCTTCGGCGCGCGATATCGCGACGTCGCACGTCCTTGCGCAGGGCGAGGAACTGTCGGACAGATATCGGCTGTCTGAGGATCGAGCGGAAACGCCGCGAGGCGCTTCCAGGAGGGCGTCGGCGACTGACGCGTCATTGCCAAATTGCCGGCCCGTGTGACCTTCCTGCAACAGCCAACTCAAAAAACTTGATGTATTAAGTCGGACGACCTCGAAGCGCAAACGCGCCTATTTCGGTGGGACGGCCCTATGGAATGGCCCTTTAGTTACACAATAGCCATTGCTGGCTTGCCTTTGGCTTTTATCATTTGGATATGGCGGTATTCCGAGGCTCCGCTCGCCAGGCGATTTGAAGTCCTGTTCTTTTTCAGCTTGTTTGTCGGTTCGGTAGCGGCATCGACCCAACTCTTCAGTCCATCGCAATTCCCATGGCGTTTTCTAGCAAAACCGCCAGTGGAGGCCGTGCAATCGGATCGACGCGGACTTTCCTCGGAACTCGCCGTCGCCCCAAAGAACTCTGGGCCGTCGCTTTCGGAACCCGCGCTGAATTATGCGCCGCCGGAGTCCGGCATTGCGGACAATCGATTTGCATCCAACGGCCTGTCTGGATTGGATCGATGGACGGCCGTCTATGATATCTCGGCGCATATGGTTTATCTACCAAATGGCGCGGCATTAGAGGCGCACTCGGGCCGAGGCGCCAATTTGGATGACCCGCGTAACGTCCATAAACGCATGGAGGGCGCGACTCCGCCGCATGTATATGAGCTTGCCGTGAGGGAGAAACCGTTTCACGGCGTTCGTGCATTGCGTCTGAAGCCAATCGGGGGCAATGGCTACATTTATGGACGAACAGGTCTCCTCGCGCACACATATATGCTTGGGCCGAAGGGCGATTCCAATGGTTGCGTAGTGTTTAAGCGCTACGACGCATTTTTGCAGGCGTTTGAAAGCGGCGAAGTGAAACGTTTGGTGGTCATGGCGCATATAGATTGAAGGTTGCGCATGCAGGCATTCAAACAGACTTTTCGGACACTGCGACATTTGATCTGAATGTCTGCCTTGACCAGGCAACGGAAAGCTGCGCGACGAGTGTTTGAACCAGGAAATCTTGTGCAGCCTCCGTCCCGCTCTCGATCAGAGCGCGACATTGCGCTATTTTCAAATCCGCCGGGCCAGAAGAGCGGTCAGGTCAGGGAAGGACGGCGGCATTGGCGTAATGATGACGACAAGCAGGCGATCATTTTTGCGGGGCGCTGGCGTCTCCGCGCTCTCTTTGCCGGCCGCGCGCCGCGCTTGGTCGGCGGAAATCGCGCAGTTGGGCTTCGCCAATGGCGAGAGGACTCTCGTGCGCTATCCAGGGAAGCGCGCGCTATTTGAGCAGACCGTCAGGCCTCCCCAGCTCGAAACCCCCTTTTCGGTCTTCAACGAAGGCGTGTTGACTCCGAACGACGCGTTTTTCGTTCGATATCACTTGGCGAACATTCCGCTCGCCATCGACCCAGAAGCTTTTCACCTCGAACTGCGGGGCCATGTCGAGACGTCGCTCTCGTTCTCGCTTGCAGAGCTGAAGCGCAACTTCGAGCCGATGGAGATCGTCGCCGTCAACCAATGTTCGGGCAATAGCCGCGGGTTCGTCCAGCCGCGCGTCGGCGGCGGACAATTTGGCCATGGCGCAATGGGCAACGCCCGATGGCGGGGCGTCGCGCTCAAAACGCTCCTGGAAAAGGCCAGGCCGAAGCCTGGCGCCCGGTCGGTGGCGTTTAACGGACTGGACGGTCCGGTCGCGCCGGAAACCCCGGATTTCCTCAAGTCGCTGGACGTCGCGCACGCGGGCGATGGCGAAGTGATGGTCGCATACGGCATGAATGGCGAAGATCTTCCATGGCTGAATGGCTTTCCGCTGCGGCTCGTGGTTCCCGGCTGCTATGGAACCTATTGGGTGAAGCATCTCAACGAGATCGAAGTGCTCGACAAGGATTTTGACGGCTTCTGGATGTCGAGCGCGTATCGCATCCCGGATAATGACTGCGCCTGCGTGACGCCCGGAGCGCCGAAAGGCGCGACGCGGCCGATCGAGCGGCTCAATGTGCGCAGCTTCATAACGAGCCCGGCCGAAAACGCGAAAGTCGCGGCCCATGTCGCCTTCGAGGTCAAGGGAATCGCCTTCGACGGCGGTCATGGCGTCGAGGCCGTTCTTCTCTCCGCCGATGATGGCGCGAGCTGGATCGCGACTCGGCTTGGCGAAGACCTCGGTCGATATTCCTTTCGAGAATGGCGGAGCGAACTGTCCCTAAGACCCGGCGTGCACAATTTGAAATGCCGCGCCGTCAATCGCGTCGGCCAGTCGCAGCCCTTGGCGCCCTTATGGAACCACGCCGGCTATATGCGCAACGTTGTTGAGACGGTTCAGATTGAGGCAGTATAGCAACATGAAGCGCCTGCATACAGGATTGATGCTGATCGCGACGACGGCGTTTCTCGCGCCGACGCTCTGCGCCGCCGAGACGCTCACCTATTCCCTGCCGGAAGAAACCGCGAGGCTGGGCGCCGAATTAGGCCAGGAAACCGTGCAGAGGAATTGCGTCGCCTGCCATTCCGTCGACTACATCGAGCGCCAGCCGGCCAGGATGGGAAGGGCGTTCTGGGATGGCGTCGTGAAAAAAATGATCGAGTCCTATCGGGCCCAGATCGACGAGGCCGACGCTGCCGCGATCGTCGACTATCTCGCTGCGACGTATTGAAGCTTAACGTGGTTTGGTGGAGCCAGACGGAATCGAACCGACGACCTCTTCAATGCCATTGAAGCGCTCTCCCAACTGAGCTATGGCCCCATTCTCTTTCGGACGCCTCTTGGGGAGAGGTCCGGATCGGCTCGCCGCCGTCGCGCGCTGTATAGTTCAGCCGCGCGTCCCCCGCAAGCCCGTCGAAAACCATGCGATTGCGGCGAAATCGCCGGTCAGGGGCGTTCCTCGAGAAAGGAATTCACCGTCTCCAGAAATTTCGCCACCGAGATCGGTTTCGACAGATAGGCTTCGCAGCCGCCCTGAAGGATTTTTTCCTCATCCCCCTTCATCGCGAAGGCGGTGATCGCGACGACGGGAATCGCTTTGAGATCGTCATCGGCCTTGAGCAGGCGCGTGACGTCGAGGCCGCTGATGTCCGGCAGCTGAATGTCCATCAGGATGAGATCAGGCCTATGACCTTGCGCCAAAGCCAGCGCCTCTCGGCCGTTTTTCGCGCATAGCGTCGCATGGCCGTTGGATTCGAGGAGATCATTGAAGAGCTTCATATTGAGCTCATTGTCCTCGACGATCAGTATGGTTTTGGTCATTGTCTGTCGGCCCGCGTTCCGGGGTGCGATGGAATTTTGCTTAGCATAGGCGGATTAATCGAAAGCGCCAAAAATCCGCGCATTTCTAACGATCGTGCGGTCGCCGCAGGCTTGCTGGCGGGCTTGCGCGCGATCCGGCCCTCAACTAAACGGATTGCACCATAGGGCGCAGCGCCCCGAGCAAAGTCTACGCTTCGCGATTGGCGGAAAGCTAGGGGCGTTCAACGGCGCTCTCGCTCGCACCGGAGCCGCGGGACGATGACTCTCCTTATGCCGGCGCCCGAGCCGGAGATCATGTCGCGACGCAATGAGTTGATCGCGCGACTGCGCGCCATTCTGCCTCGCGAAAACCTGATCGTCGACGAAGTCTCGCGCCGCGCCTATGAATGCGACGCCTTCACCATGTATCGCGCGCTTCCGCTCGTCGTCGCTCTGCCGGAGAACGTCGAACAGGTGCGCGCGATCATGGCGCTCGCCGCTGAAATGAACGTCAAACTCGTGCCGCGCGGCGCCGGCACGTCGCTCTCTGGCGGCTCCATGCCGCTTGAAGACGGCATTCTTCTCGGCATGTCCAAGTTCAATCGCATCCTCGACATCGACTATGAAAACCGCTGCGCGCGCGTGCAGCCCGGCGTTCAGAACCTGGCGATCTCCAAAGCCGTCGAAGCGCGGGGCTTCTACTATGCGCCGGATCCGTCTTCGCAGATCGCCTGTTCGATCGGCGGCAATGTCGCCGAGAACGCTGGCGGCGTTCACTGTCTGAAATACGGCCTGACGACCAACAATATATTGGGGCTCGAGGTCGTGCTGATGGGCGGCGATCTCATCAGGCTCGGCGGCAAGCATCTCGACAGCGAGGGCTACGACCTCATCGGCCTGATGACTGGTTCGGAAGGATTGCTCGGCGTCGTGACGGAGGTGACGGTGCGGCTCTTGCAAAAGCCGCCCCTCGCGCGGGTGCTGCTGCTCGGCTTCGCGAGCGTGGCGGCGGGGGCGCGCTGCGTCAGCGCGATCATCGCGCGGGGCGTCATACCGGGCGGGCTGGAGATGATGGACAGGGCGACGATCCATGCGGTCGAGCGCTTTCAGCCTTGCGGCTATCCGCTCGACGCCGATGCGCTCGTCATCGTCGAACTCGACGGGACGCAGGCGGAAGTCGATCATCTTGTCGGCGTCGTGCAAGATATCGCCTGCGACGAAGGCGCGACGACGATACGGGCGTCGACGAGCGAAGCCGAGCGGCTGCAGTTCTGGGCCGGCCGCAAGAACGCCTTCCCGGCGGTGAGCTGCATCGCGCCGGATTATCTTTGCATGGACGGCACGATACCGCGGGCGCGGCTGCCCGAGGCGCTCGCCGGCATGGATCGGCTCGCCAAGGAGCGGGGGCTGAGCGTCGCCAATGTGTTCCATGCCGGCGACGGCAATCTCCATCCGCTCATTCTCTATGACGCGTCGAAAGAAGGCGACGTCGAACGCGCTGAAAAACTCGGCTTCGACATTTTGCGCCTGTGCGTGTCGCTCGGCGGCGTTCTCACCGGCGAGCATGGCGTCGGCGTCGAGAAGCGCGATCTGATGGGCGAAATGTTCAGCGAGGTGGACCTCGAGCAACAGATGCGGCTCAAATGCGCCTTTGACCCGGCGGGCCGACTCAATCCCGGCAAGGTGTTTCCGACGCTGCACCGCTGCGCCGAATTCGGCATGATGCATGTCTCCGGCGGCACAGCGCGCTTTCCCGACCTGCCGAGATTTTAGCGATGCAGTCCGAATGCCTGACGCTCGACATCCGCGACGAGGCGGACGCCGTTGACGCGATTTGCGCGGCCAATGTGAAGGGCGACTCCTGCGCGATCGTCGGCGGCGGCTCCAAGTCAGGACTAGGGCGCTGCGCGCCGCAGGCGCAGGCGCTCTCCACCCTGGCGCTTGCCGGCGTAACGCTCTACGAGCCCAACGAACTCGTTCTCTCGGCGCGCGCCGGCGCGCGCTTAAGCGAAATTGAAGCGTTGTTGGAGACCAACGGCCAGCAGCTCGCCTTCGAGCCGATCGACTATGGACCGCTTCTCGGCTCGGCGCAGGGCTCCGCCACGATCGGCGGCGTCGTCGCCGTCAACGCCTCCGGCCCGCGGCGGATCAAAGCGGGCGCGGCGCGCGACCATGTGCTGGGATTCCGCTGCGTCACGGGACGCGGCGAGCTGGTGAAATCCGGCGGCCGCGTGATGAAGAACGTCACCGGCTATGATCTGTCGAAACTCGTCTGCGGCTCCTACGGAACTCTGGCGCTTCTGACGGAGCTGACGCTCAAGGTGCTGCCGAAACCAGAGACTGAATGCACGCTTCTCGCCATCGGCGCGGACGAGGCCGAGAGTCTCGCGCTGCTGCGCCGCGCCACGGCGACGCCCTGCGAGCCGTCGTCGCTCGCGATGCTGCCGGCCGGCGCCGCCTTGACGCTTGACGCACATGCCGCCGCCATTCGCCTCGAAGGACCGGCGATATCGGTGACGGCGCGCCGCGACGATCTCGCCGGGCGATTGGTGGGCGACGGCGTCCGATTTGAGACGCTCGACGAGAGCGACTCGAAAGCGCTGTGGCGAGACTTGCGCGACGCCGCGCCAATCGCGGCGAAAGCCGGGCAGGCGTGGCGCATGTCCATCGCGCCAAGCGAGAGTTTCGCGGTCATCGAACGCATTCGACGCGCGGGCGCGCCGATACTCGCGCATTTTTACGATTGGGCGGGGGGATTGATCTGGCTCTGCGTCGAGGCCGCGCCCGACGCGCATGCCGCCGCGGTGCGCGGCGCGGTCGACGCCAGCGGCGGCCATGCGACTCTTGTCCGGGCGAGCGAAGAGACGCGCGCGGCTGTTGACGTTTTTCATCCGCAGCCGGCGCCGCTTGCGGCGCTGACGCGGCGCGTCAAGGAAAGCTTCGATCCGGCGCATATTTTGGAGCGCGGCCGTTTGCGCGCGGAGTACTAAGGCGATGCAGACGTTTTTCTCGCTGCAGGCGCTCGCCGATCCCGAAATGGCGGAAACGGAGAAGATTCTGCGCGCCTGCGTGCATTGCGGCTTCTGCTCGGCGACATGTCCGACCTATCTCCTTACCGGCGACGAACGCGATGGGCCGCGCGGGCGCATCTATCTCATCAAGGAGATGTTCGAGAAGGAGCGGCCGGCCGATGAGTCCACCGCCCATCATATCGATCGCTGCCTGTCCTGCCTTTCCTGCATGACGACATGTCCGTCGGGCGTGCATTTCATGCATCTCGTCGATCACGCGCGGGCGCATATCGAAAAAACATATGCGCGGCCCTTTATGGAACGCGCCATGCGCGGCGCGCTCGCTTTCGTCTTGCCCAGGCCAGCGCTCGCGCGGCCGCTGTTTCGCATTGCGGCGGCGCTGCGCCCTTTGGCGCGCTTTCTGCCGCGGCGGCTCGCGGCGCCGCTCGCGCTCGCGCCGTCCAGGCTCCCGCCCGCTTCCGGCGTCGACGCGCCGCAGGTCTTTACCGCGCAAGGCGCGCGCAAAATGCGCGTTGCACTACTTAATGGCTGCGTTCAGACAGTCATCGACACGTCGATCAACGAGGCGACGATACGGCTGCTCAGACGCCACGGCGTCGAGGTCGTCGTCGCCAAAGGCGCCGGCTGCTGCGGGGCGCTGTCGCATCATCTCGGCAAGATCGACGAGTCGCGACGCTATGCGCGCGCCAACATCGAATCCTGGTCGCGCGAAATCGACTCCGGCGGACTCGATCATATCGTCATCAACGCCTCAGGCTGCGGCACGAGCGTGAAGGACTATGGCCATATGTTCCGCAACGAACCGACCCTCGCGGACAGGGCCGCGTATATTTCGTCGATTGCAAAAGACGTGACGGAGCTTTTGCAGGAGATCGGCTTTGCGCCGTCGGGCGACGCGCCCAAACTTCGGGTCGCCTACCATTCCGCCTGTTCGCTGCAACATGGGCAGAAGATAACGCAGGAGCCGGTCGCGCTATTGCGCGCGGCGGGCTTTGACGTCGTTGACGTTCCGGAAGGCCACATCTGCTGCGGTTCGGCGGGAACCTATAATGTGCTGCAGCCGGAGTTCGCCAAGAAGCTGCGCTTGCGAAAAGTCGCCAATATCGAAACTGTCGCGCCAGACATCGTCGCTGCCGGCAATATCGGCTGCATCGTTCAGATCAGGTCGGGGACGCCCATTCCCGTCGTCCATACGGTCGAACTGCTCGACTGGGCGAGCGGCGGACCGAAGCCTTCAGCGGCATGGAAAAGCTGATATGATCGAACGGAGGGGATGTGGCGATGCCGCTGATCGATACATTGCTTGCAAACCGCGCGGAGCTCGCGAAGCGAGCGATCGGGAATCCAGAGCAAGGCTAATACTCATGGATTGATTCTGGATTCCCGGTCGGACCTTCGGTCCGCCGGGAATGACACGTGAACTGATTGTCAGGATTCCGTGTAATTCAGGACTAACGCAAAAATCCCACAATATCCTTCACCGCGTTCATATTCTCGCGGGCGATGGCGCGGGCGCGTTCCGCGCCGTCGCGCAGCACGCCGTCGACATAGGTTTCATCCTCGCGAATGCGGCGCATCTTGTCGGTGATCGGCGCGAGCTTGGCGACGGCGAGATCGACGAGCGCGCTCTTGAAGCTCGAGAAATTGGCGCCGCCGAATTCGCCGAGAACATCCGCCTTGCCGCGCCCTGAAAGCGCCGCGAAAATGCCGACGAGATTGTCGGCCTCGGGGCGCCCTTCGAGTCCTTTTTCCTCCGAGGGCAAAGCGTCGGGATCGGTCTTCGCCTTCTTCACCTTTTGCGCGATCTGGTCGGCGTCGTCGGAGAGATTGATGCGCGAATAATCCGAAGCGTCCGACTTCGACATTTTCTTCGTGCCGTCGCGCAGGCTCATCACCCGCGTCGCCGGCCCAGAGATCAGCGGCTCGGGCAGGGGGAAAAAGGCCTCGCCAAAGCCGTTGCGCGCGATCGACTCCGCGAAGTCGTTGTTGAACTTCTGGGCGATGTCGCGCGCGAGTTCGAGATGCTGCTTCTGGTCGTCGCCGACCGGCACATGGGTCGCGCGATAGATCAAAATATCGGCGGCCATCAGCACCGGATAGTCGAGCAGGCCCATGGAGGCGTTCTCGCGGTCCTTGCCGGCCTTGTCCTTGAACTGGGTCATGCGATTGAGCCAGCCGATCCGTGCGACGCAATTCAACACCCAGGCGAGTTCGGCGTGCTCTGGCACCTGGCTCTGGTTGAAGACGATGTTCTGCTTGGGGTCAATGCCGCAGGCGATGAAGGCCGCGGCGATTTCCCGCGTATTCGCCTTCAGCGCGATCGGGTCCTGCGGCACGGTGATCGCATGCAGGTCGACGACGCAATAGAGGCAGTCGAAGCTCTTCTGAAGCTCGACGAATTTGACGATCGCGCCGAGATAGTTGCCGAGATGCAGATTGCCGGTGGACTGCACGCCCGAGAAGACGCGCTGAGGGAAGTTGGACATGTGATCGGCCAGGGTTTTTGCGTTTGGCGGGTCTTATGGCGACAAGCGGGGGCTGAGGCAAGGGGACGGCTCCCTCTGCCGTTTACGGGAGAGGGTGGCCCCGCGAAGCGGGGTCGGGTGAGGGCCGCTGCGATCACCCTCCGCCGTCATGCTGCGCATGACATCTTCCCCCGCAAGCGGGAGAAGGGGTAACGCCAAATTTCCGCGTCACAAAATAAACCGGCTCAGATCCCGGTTCTTCGCCAGATCGCCGATATGCTCTTCGACATAGGCGCCGTCGATCAAGATACTGTCGCCAGCGCGGTCCGACGCCGAGAAACTGATGTCGTCGAGCACGCGCTCCATCACCGTCTGCAGACGCCGCGCGCCGATGTTCTCGACGGAGGTATTCACCTGCACCGCCACTTTGGCGATGGCGTCGACGGCGGAAGGCGCGAATTCGAGGGTCAGGCCCTCGGTGCCCAACAGCGCCGAATATTGTTTAGTCAGGCAGGCCTCGGTTTCGGTAAGAATGCGCCGGAAATCATCCTCGTTGAGCGAGGCGAGTTCGACGCGAATGGGGAGGCGCCCCTGAAGTTCCGGCAGCAGGTCGGAGGGCTTCGCCACATGGAAGGCGCCGGAGGCGATGAACAGCACATGGTCGGTCTTCACCGTTCCATGTTTCGTCGCGACGGTCGTACCCTCGATCAGCGGCAGTAGGTCACGCTGCACGCCTTCGCGCGAGACGTCGGCGCCGCCGCGGCCTTCGCGCGCGCAGATCTTGTCCATCTCGTCGATAAAGACGATGCCGTTGTTCTCGACCTCGTGGATCGCCTCGCGGACGCTCGCCTCCTGGTCGATCAGCTTGTCGCTCTCTTCGGCGATGAGCGGCGCCTGCGCCTCTTTCACCGAGAGTTTGCGCGGCTTGCCGCGTTGCATCGCCTTGCCGAAAATGTCGCCGAGCGAAAAGGCGGAAACGTTCCCTGGCATGTTCGGCAGTTCGAACATCGGCATCGAGGAGCCCGACTGGGTCAGCTCGACTTCAATTTCCTTATCGTCGAGTTCGCCTGCGCGCAGTCGGCGCCGAAACGTTTCACGCGTGCCGGGCGACGCGGCGGGACCCACCAGCGCATCGAGCGTGCGCTCCTCGGCCGCTTGCTGCGCGCGCGCCTGCACGTCCTTACGGCGGCGCTCCTTGACCATCACGATCGCGACCTCGACCAGATCCCGCACAATCTGCTCGACGTCGCGGCCGACATAGCCGACCTCGGTGAATTTCGTCGCTTCGACTTTGATAAAGGGCGCATTGGCGAGCCGCGCCAGACGCCGCGCGATCTCTGTCTTGCCGCAGCCGGTCGGGCCGATCATCAGGATGTTCTTGGGCAACACCTCTTCGCGCATCTGGCCTTCGAGCTGCAGCCGGCGCCAGCGGTTGCGCAGCGCGATCGCCACCGCGCGCTTGGCGTCGCCTTGCCCAACGATATAGCGATCAAGTTCGGAAACGATCTCGCGCGGCGAGAAGTCGGCCATGGCAGGTTCCTTCGGGACGGCAGTCGGCAGTCGGCGTTCGGCAGTCGCGTTATCCCGCTGCCGACTGCCGAATGCCGACTGCCCTATATCTTCTCCACCACCACATTATGGTTGGTGTAGACGCAAATCTCGGAGGCGATCGCCATCGCCCGCCGCGCGATGGTTTCGGCGTCGAGCGGCGAATCGAGCAAAGCGCGTCCGGCGGCGAGCGCGAAGTTTCCGCCCGAGCCGATGGCGGCCACCGCGCCCTCGCCCGTGCCTTCCGGCTCAAGCACGTCGCCGGAGCCGGTGAGCACCAGGCCGACACTCTTGTCGGCGACGAGCATCATCGCTTCGAGACGCCGCAGATAGCGATCCATGCGCCAGTCCTTGGCCAGTTCGACGCAGGCGCGCATCAACTGTCCGGGATATTGTTCGAGCTTGGATTCCAGCCGTTCGAACAGCGTGAAAGCGTCGGCCGTGGCGCCCGCGAAGCCGGCGATCACGTCGCCCTTGCCGAGGCGGCGCACTTTTTTGGCGTTGCCCTTCATGATCGTCTGGCCGAGGCTGACCTGGCCGTCGCCGGCGATCACTGTTTCTCCCGCCTTCTTGACGAGAATGATCGTCGTCGCGTGCATCGTCGCCGAGCGGGCTTGTTCGCTATTCATTCGCTTATCCAGCCTGAGACGTTCAGCCGATGTAAGGTTCTGCGCTGATTTGAGCAAGGGCGACACGGCGGCGGCCGCCGCGGACCGGTCAATCGCGCGGCGCAGCGGGCGCGGGAAAGCCAAGAATCTCGCGCGTATAGGTCTCATGCACTTCAGAGACCGGACGTTGATCGCGCGCATAAACCACCGCCGTATGCTCGAAGAGATCATGCGGGATTGAGAGAGCGCCCTTCGTCTTGTCGGGCGAGGCGGCGGTCGCGGAGACCTCCCAGCCCTCGGGCAAGGGCGACCAGCGCATCTTCATTTCGATGGTGCGACGGAACGGCTGCAGCGGAGCGATCGCCTTGCCGAAGGGCGTTTCCGTCGTCTCCAGGGCGCGGTTCATGTCGTCGGAAAGCCGACCCGGCACATACCAATTGTCGGCTTCCGACAGCACATGTTCGCCGCAGGCGAGCTGCACGCGCCGATATTTCACCGGTTCTCCGGCGCCGACATCGAGCCGTTGGCGCGTTTCCTCGCTCGGCGGTTTCTCGATCGCAGCGACGCGGCGCGCGACGATTTTGGGCTCGGCCGACATTTTGTGATCGGCGCACCATTTCTCGAGCGTCGCGGTCGCGCTGCGGCTCGCGAGCAGCGAGGCGTTCAGCGTTTGCATGACGGCCAGCGCTTCGACGCGCGATAGAAAGCCGTCCCGCCAAGGTTCGGCGGCGGCCGGTTGAGCGCACAACGTCGTCGCAACGAGGCCAAGAACAAATCTCACACGCATGTTTTCCGTCTCCTCGTCTCGCTCCTGGCGGTTCGGCTGAGCCAATGGCGCGTCCCTGCGGATGCGGCATTTTGCGCGTGGAGGCGTCTTCTTGGGGCGATTTCGCCAAGCTATAAGCCTTCAGAGCGCCAGACAAATTGTCGTGGTCGCGCTTTGGCGGGGAATCGAGGCGAACCGAAGGACCATTGTCTGTTGCGCTTCCGATTTGCCGACAAGGCGCGTTCGTTGGCGCATATCTCGCTTCTCCTTGACGCGGAAGCGGCGCGGTCGGTTGACGCGGAAGCGGCGCGGGTGGCGTATCCAATACGGAATTGATACAAGCTGGCCTTTTGGCCATAGTCGCCGGAATCGCCGGCGAAGCCCACAAAAAGGCAGGAAATGCGTAGCGCGACGATCGAGCGCAACACGAAGGAAACGAAAATTTCCGTCACCGTCGACCTCGATGGGGCCGGCCGATCGGAGATTTCGACGGGATTGGGCTTTTTCGATCATATGCTCGACCAGATCGCCCGTCATGCGCCGCTGGATCTCGCAGTGCGCGCCGAGGGCGATCTGCACATCGACGGACATCACACGGTAGAGGACGTCGGCATCGCCATCGGCCAGGCGACGGATCGCGCGCTCGGCGACCGCAAGGGCATCGCCCGCTATGGCGACGCCCATGTGCCGCTTGACGAGGCGCTGACCCGCGTCGTCGTCGACGTCTCCGGCCGTCCCTTTCTCGTATACGACGTTTGCTTCCCGGCGCAGCGGATCGGCGGCTTCGATACGGAATTGATGCGCGAATTCTTCCAGGCCTTCGCGGTCCAGGCCCGCGTCGGGCTGCACATCGAGTGCCTGCGCGGCGTCAATAGCCATCATATCGCCGAAAGCGCCTTCAAGGGCTTCGCGCGGGCGTTCGGCAAGGCGGTCGCGATCGATCCGCGCCGCTCGCAAGCCGAAGCGCCCTCCACCAAGGGAACGCTCACCGCCTGACAGGAGGCGCGTGACGCCGAGGAGGGGACGGCCGATGGCCATTTTCACTGTTCATGTTCCGCGAACGGCGGCGGGCCAGCTTCCCGCGCCCGACAAGATCGTCTTCCTGCGCGACGGCTTTTCCTGGCCGGCGTTCCTCTTCGGTCCGTTCTGGCTCGCCTGGCGGCGCGCCTGGACCGTCGCCGGCCTGTGGACGCTCCTTCTCGTCGCCCTGGCGCTCCTCGCCTGGAAACTGCGGGTGTCCCGCGAAGGCATATCTTTGCTGACTTTCGCGCTCGCCGTCTGGCTCGGCTTCGAAGGGGAACGGCTCGTCGGCTGGAATCTGGCGCGCCGCGGCTATGTCGAGCGGGATCTCGTCGTCGGCGAGGACATTGACGAGGCGGAAACGGTTTTCTTTCATCGCCAGAGTCAGACTCAGACGAACGCGGGACGAGACAGCGCGCGGGAGCCCGCTCCTTGACGACGGCGATCATCGACTATGGGTCGGGCAATCTTCATTCCGCCCTGAAAGCCTTTGAACGCGCCGGGCGGGAATCGTCGCAGCCGGCCGATATTCGCGTCACCAGCGATCCTGAGGTCGTGCGCGCCGCTGAGCGCATCGTTCTGCCGGGCGTCGGCGCTTTCGCCGATTGCCGTCGCGGCCTGATGGCGATCGATGGGCTTTACGCGGCCCTGCAGGAGGCGGTCATCGGCCGCGCCCGGCCGTTCTTGGGAATTTGCGTCGGGATGCAGCTCATGGGCGCGCGTGGCCTCGAACATGGAGAATCGCCGGGGCTCGGCTGGATTCCCGGAGACGTTGCGGCGATCGCGCCCGACGATCCGTCATTGAAAATCCCCCACATGGGCTGGAACACGCTGACGCTGAACCGCGAGCATCCGCTCTTTGCCGGCATTTCGACCGGAGAGAGCGGATGGCACGCCTATTTCGTGCACTCGTTTCAGCTCTCGCCCGAGGCGCCGGAACATGTTCTGGCGACAACCGACTATGGCGCGCCGCTGACCGCGGCGGTCGCCCGCGACAATCTCGTCGGCGTGCAGTTTCATCCCGAAAAAAGCCAGAGGCTCGGCCTAGCTTTGATCGGCAATTTTCTCAGGTGGCGACCGTGATTCTGTTTCCCGCAATCGATTTGAAGGAAGGGCAGTGCGTGCGCCTCGCCCAGGGCGACATGGACCGCGCGACCGTATTTAGCGACGACCCGGCGGAGCAGGCGCGGGCCTTCGAGCAGGTTGGATTCGAATATCTCCATGTCGTCGATCTCGACGGCGCCTTCGCCGGCGCGCCGCGCAACGCATCCGCCGTCGAAGCCATTCTCGCGGCGCTGACCATTCCCGTGCAGCTCGGCGGCGGCATTCGCGACATGCGCACGCTGTCGCGCTGGCTGGACAAGGGCGTCGCCCGCGTCATCATCGGCACGGCGGCGGTCAGGGACCCGTCCTTCGTGCGCGAGGCCGCGCGGCTCTATCCCGGCCGCGTCGCCGTCGGCGTCGACGCCAAGAACGGCTTTGTCGCGGTCGACGGCTGGGCGCGCGCGACGCGCATGTTGGCGCTCGATCTCGGCAGAAACTTCGAAGACGCTGGCGTCAGCGCCATCATCTACACCGACATTTCGCGCGACGGCGTGCTCACCGGCCTCAACATCGACGCCACTCTGGCGCTCGCCAACGCCCTGACGATTCCGGTCATCGCCTCGGGCGGCCTCGCCTCGCTCGCCGATGTGGAGCGGCTGCTGCAGCCCGATTGCCGCAAGCTGGCCGGCGCGATCACCGGGCGGGCGCTTTACGACGGACGCCTCGATCCTGCGCAGGCGCTGGCGATGATTCGCCGCGCGCGGGCGGCGGAGAACGCGTAATGCTCAAAGCCCGCGTCATTCCCTGCCTGGACGTAAAAGAGGGCCGCGTCGTCAAGGGCGTCAATTTCGTCGATCTGCGCGACGCCGGCGATCCGGTGGAGTGCGCCATCGCCTATGACGCCGCCGGCGCCGACGAACTCTGCTTCCTCGATATCACCGCGAGCCACGAGAATCGCGGCATTCTGCTCGACGTCGTGCAGCGCACGGCGGAAGCCTGTTTCATGCCGCTCACCGTCGGCGGCGGCGTGCGCACGCTGGACGACATCCGCAATCTCCTGCTCGCCGGCGCCGACAAGGTCTCGATCAATTCGGCGGCCGTCGCCAATCGCCAATTCGTGCGCGAGGCGTCGGAGAAATTCGGCGCGCAATGCATCGTCGTCGCGATCGACGCCAAGCGCGTCGCCGACGGACGCTGGGAAATCTTCACCCATGGCGGGCGCCGTCCGACCGGGATCGACGCCATCGACTATGCGCGCGAAGTCACGGAGCTGGGCGCCGGCGAAATCCTGCTCACCTCGATGGATCGCGATGGGACGAAGAGCGGTTTCGATATCGCGCTGACGCGCGCCGTCGCCGACGCGGTGCCTGCGCCGGTCATCGCGTCCGGCGGCGTCGGAACGCTCGATCATCTCGTCGCCGGCGTCAGGGAAGGCCATGCGAGCGCCGTGCTCGCGGCTTCGATCTTCCATTTTGGCGAATTTTCGATCCCGCAGGCTAAGCGCTACATGGCCGCGGCGGGGCTGCCCATGCGACTCGACGGACTGGAGGCGGCATGATGGTGAAAAAACGCCATCGTGGGGTTCAGGCGAAAGCCCCCGCCCTGTCCCTCCCCCGCTATCGCAAACCGGGTGTTTCCGGTTTGCGCATCGACGCCGAAGTCGGCAACAGCCGACTTCGGATGGGAGAGGAGACGCTAACGAGCGGCATTCGCGCTTTTGATATCGAGCGCCGGGGCCGCTCCCTCTCCCGCGAAGCGGGGGAGGGCTGGAGAGGGGACTTACGATGACCTTCACCCTCGACGAACTCGCGGCGCTGATCAGATCGCGGCGCAACGACAGCGCCTCGACCTCCTATACGAAAACCCTGCTCGACGCCGGCATGTCGAAGATCGCCAAGAAATTCGGCGAAGAGGCGGTGGAAGCGGTGATCGCGGCCGTGGAGGGCGACCGCCGGGCGCTCATCAATGAAGCCGCCGACACCTTCTATCATCTTCTCGTCATGCTCGAAGCGCGCGAAATCGCGCTCGACGACGTCTTGCGCGAATTGGAACGGCGCACGCAACAATCGGGACTTGCGGAGAAAGCTGGGCGCGGAGCCAAGGGATGACGGCGGCGGAACTCGTCCCCAACAGCGAACTCCTGTCGCCCTACCGGCGCTTCACGCGCGCCGAATGGGCGGCGCTGCGCGCCGATACGCCGCTGACGCTGACCCTCGAGGATCTCACCCGGCTGAAGTCGCTCAACGATCCGATCTCGCTCGAAGAAGTCATCGAAATCTATCTGCCGCTGTCGCGTCTGCTCGCCCTCTACGTCGCGGCGACGCAAGGCCTGTTCAAGGCGACCCAGCGTTTTCTCGGCGCCGAAGACGGCAAGGTTCCCTACATCATCGGCGTCGCGGGCTCGGTCGCGGTGGGAAAATCCACCACGGCGCGCGTGCTGCGCGCATTGCTGTCGCGCTGGCCGAACACGCCGAAAGTGGAGCTCGTCACCACCGACGGATTTCTCCTGCCCAACCGAATCCTCGAAGCCGAACGGCTCATGGACAAGAAGGGCTTCCCCGAAAGCTATGACAATAAATCGCTGCTGCGATTTTTGTCCGACGTGAAGGCGGGCCGGCGCAACGTTTGCGCGCCGGTCTATTCGCATATGACCTATGACGTGGTCGAAGGCGAGGCGACCTGCGTCGACCGGCCCGACATTCTCATTGTCGAAGGCGTCAATGTTCTGCTCGCGCCGCGCCCGCGCGACGGCCGTGAAATTCCCTTCGTCTCGGACTTTTTCGATTTCTCGGTCTATCTCGACGCGCCCGAAGACGTGCTGGAGCATTGGTATGTGGAGCGGTTCCGACGGCTCCAGCAGACGGCTTTCCGCGATCCGAAGTCCTACTTCCGAGTCTACGCCGATCTCGACGAAGAGGAGACGACGCGCGTCGCCAAGGAGATTTGGACGCGCATCAATCTCGAGAATTTGCGACAGAATATCGCTCCGACCCGGCCGCGCGCGAGTTTGATCCTGACCAAGGACGCCGATCACAGGATCGAGGAAGTGGCGCTGCGAAAGCTCTAGGCCGGGCGTCACGCCGGGCGCTGGCGACAGAGGTGCGCGCATGCTCGCGGGTCTGCAAATCGTTGTCTTTCTCCTGGCGGCGGTGGCCTTCGTCGCCTTTATCGCCTTGCGCTCGGGCGTCGCCTTGCCGATCCTGCTTGTCGCGGCCGGCGTGATTATATCCGTCGCGCCCGGCGTGCCGCCCTTTGTGCTCGAGCCGCAGTTCGTATTGCTGCTCGTGCTGCCGCCGGTGATTTATATTTCCGCGGTCAACATGAGCTGGCGGGAGTTCAAGTTCAATCTGGAGCCGATACTTCTGCTCGCCGTCGGCTGCGTCGTCTTCACCACCGTTTCGGTTTCATTCGCGATGAAATGGCTGCTCGGCTGGCCTCTGGCGGTCGGATTCGTGCTCGGCGCCATCGTCTCGCCGCCCGACGCCGTCGCGCCGCTCGCCATTGCCCGGCGCATGCAATTGCCCCGGCGCATCCTTGTCATTCTGGAAGGCGAGGGCCTCGCCAATGACGCCACGGCGCTGGTTCTCTATCGCTTCGCGGTGGCGGCGGTCAGCGTCGGCGCCTTTTCTCTGGCGCAGGGGGCCGAGACATTCGTCACTATCGTTGCCGGAGAAATCGTCTGGGGCGTTGGCGTCGGCTGGACGATGCTGCGGCTGCGCCGCTTCATGCGCGATCCGCGCATTGAAATCACCCTTTCGCTGATCACGCCGTTCGTGGCCTATTGGCCGCCCGAACACCTCGGCGGCTCTGGCGTCATCGCGACGGTGGCGACCGGCCTTTACATCAGCTGGAACGGGCCCCGGCTGATCAGCGCCGCGACGCGGCTGCAGGGCGTGTTTTTCTGGGACTTCTTTCTTTTTCTCATCGAAGGTCTGGTATTTCTCTTCACCGGCCTGCAGGCGCAGGCGCTGCTGGCGCGAATCCAGAATCATTCGCTGTACGAATTGGCGGCGTCCGCGGCGATCGTATCGCTCGTCGTGATCGTGGCGCGCTTCGTATGGATTTTTCCGCTTACCTATCTGCCGCGCTGGCTCATTCCGCCGCTGGCGCGGCGCGATCCTTCGCCGCCATGGCAACGGCCCTTCATCATTTCTTTCACGGGCGTGCGCGGCATCGTCTCGCTCGCCGCGGCGCTGGCGATCCCGCTCGCGACGGCGCAGGGCGAACCCTTTCCCCATCGCGACGCGATCTTTTTCATCGCCTTTTTCGTCGTGATGGTCACGCTCGTCTTTCAGGGGTCCATGCTGCCATGGATCATCCACAAACTCGGTCTCGCCAAGACGGGCAGAGAGGAGCGCATCCTCGACCGCGCCGAGGAGCTGCGCGTCCGCCATGCCGCGATCGAGGCTTCGAGCGCGAAGCTCGCAGCTCTTGGCGTGGAGAGCGACATTCCCGAAGAAGCGATGCTGACGCTTCGCGCGCAGCAGGAATTTTTCCTGTCGCGCATCCGCATGAAATGTGAAGTCAGCGAAGAACGCCGCGCGCTGGCGGAGCGCCACGACGAACTCGACCTGCAGCTCATCGCAGAGGAGCGCAATCTGATCTACGCCATGCTGCGGGAAGGCAAACTCAAGGACGAGGCCCGCCGCCGTATCGAGCGGGAGCTCGATCTGCGCGAGGCGGATGTGTTGAATCGGAGGAAAGAGCGGCTGGGGTAGGGCGACGCGCCGCGTCAAGAAAGCGGCCGCTCAGGAAATGTGAAGAGCCCCCTCCCTGTCCCTCCCCCGCTTCGCGGGGGAGGTTGGGGAGTGGGTTAAGCGTTCCCCACCGTTCGCAGCAGCGGCGCGGCGCGGCCATGCGCCGATTTGCCGTCGATGACAAGCCCCGTCGCGTCGGCCGATACTTCGACGCTCGCGCCGTCGATGATCTCGCCGGCGAGCAGCCGTTCGGCGAGCGCGTCCTGCAGCTCCTTCTGCATGACGCGCTTTAGCGGCCGCGCGCCATAGGTCGGGTCATAGCCCTTCGCCGCCAGCCAGTCGCGCGCCTTGGCGTCGAGATGCAACGTGATCTTGCGGTCTTCGAGGAGCTTTTGCAGCCGCTTGACCTGGATGTCGACGATCGCGCCCATGTCCTCGCGCCGCAGGCGGTTGAACAGGATGATCTCGTCGACGCGGTTCAGGAACTCTGGCCTGAAATGCGCCCGCACCACCTGCATGACTTCGTCATGCACGGCGGAGGAATCCTCGCCTTCTTTCTGCATGACCAGGAATTCCGAGCCGAGATTCGACGTCATGATGATCAGCGTGTTCTTGAAATCCACCGTGCGGCCCTGGCCGTCGGTGAGGCGGCCGTCGTCGAGCACCTGCAGCAGCACGTTGAAGACGTCCGGATGCGCCTTCTCGATTTCGTCGAACAGCACGACCTGATAGGGCCGGCGACGGACCGCTTCGGTCAATGCGCCGCCTTCCTCATAGCCGACATAGCCGGGCGGCGCGCCGATGAGCCGCGCGACCGAATGCTTCTCCATATATTCCGACATGTCGAGCCGGACCATGGCGGTCTCGTCGTCGAACAGAAACGCCGCGAGCGCCTTGGTTAGCTCGGTCTTGCCGACGCCCGTCGGGCCAAGGAAGATGAAGCTGCCGATCGGGCGGTTCGGGTCCTGCAGTCCGGCGCGCGCGCGGCGCACGGCGGTCGACACGGCGATCACCGCGTCATGCTGCCCGACGACGCGCTTGGCGAGCTCGTCCTCCATGTGCAGCAATTTCTCGCGTTCGCCTTCGAGCATTTTGTCGACCGGCACGCCGGTCCAGCGCGAGACGACCTGCGCCACGTCATTGGCGGTGACCGCTTCGTCGACGAGCGTGTCGGCCTGGCTTTCGGTCTCGCCGAGCTTCTTTTCGAGGTCGGGAATGACGCCGTAGGTGAGTTCGCCGGCGCGCTGATATTCGCCGCGCCGCTGCGCCTGCGCCAGTTCGTTGCGCGCCGCTTCCAGCTGCTCCTTGAGCTTCTGCGCCGCGCCGAGCTTGTCCTTTTCGGCCCGCCAGCGCGCGGTGAGAGCGGCCGACTTCTCTTCGAGGTCGGCGAGTTCGCCTTCGAGCTTCGCCAGACGGTCCTTCGAGGCGGCGTCGGTCTCCTTCTTCAGCGCCTCCTGCTCGATCTTGAGCTGGATGATGCGCCGATCGAGTTCGTCGAGCTCTTCTGGCTTCGAGTCGATCTGCATGCGCAGTCGCGACGACGCCTCGTCGATGAGGTCGATCGCCTTGTCGGGCAGGAAGCGGTCGGAGATGTAGCGGTTCGACAGAGTCGCCGCGGCGACGATCGCGCTGTCGGTGATGCGCACGCCGTGATGGAGTTCGTATTTCTCCTTCAACCCGCGCAGGATCGAGATCGTATCCTCGACCGACGGCTCGTCGACGAAGACCGGCTGAAAGCGCCGGGCGAGCGCCGCGTCCTTTTCGACATGTTTCCTATATTCATCGAGCGTCGTCGCGCCGACGCAGTGCAATTCGCCGCGCGCCAGCGCCGGTTTCAAGAGATTGGAGGCGTCCATCGCGCCATCCGCCTTGCCGGCGCCGACCAGCGTGTGCATTTCGTCGATGAACAGGATGATCTTGCCTTCGGCGGCGGTGACTTCGTTCAGCACCGCCTTCAGCCGCTCCTCGAATTCGCCGCGATATTTCGCGCCGGCGATCAGCGCGCCCATGTCGAGCGCGAGCAGCTTCTTATCCTGCAACGACTCGGGCACGTCGCCGTTGACGATGCGCAAGGCGAGGCCCTCGACGATGGCGGTCTTGCCGACGCCGGGTTCGCCGATGAGCACCGGATTGTTCTTGGTGCGCCGTGACAGCACCTGGATGGCGCGGCGGATTTCCTCGTCGCGGCCGATGACCGGGTCGAGCTTGCCCTCGCGCGCCGCTTCGGTGAGGTCGCGGGCGTATTTCTTGAGCGCGTCATAGGCGTTTTCGGCAGACGCGGAATCCGCCGTGCGGCCTTTTCGCAAATCCTCGATCGCGGCGTTGAGCGTCTGCGGCGTCACGCCCGCGTCCTTGAGGATGCGCGCGGCCTCGGAATCCTTCTCCATGGCGAGCGCCAGCAGCAGCCGCTCGACGGTGACATAAGAATCGCCCGCCTTCTGGGCGATCTTCTCGGCGTTGTCGAAGAGCCGGGCGGTCGCCGGCGCGAGATAGAGCTGGCCGGCGCCGGAGCCGCCGACTTTCGGCAGTTTGGCGAGCGCGGCCTCGGTTTTCGCCAGCGCCTCGCGCGAGCGGCCGCCGGCACGGTCGATCAGCCCGGCGGAAAGGCCCTGATCATCGTCGAGCAGGACCTTCAGAATATGTTCGGGCGTAAACTGCTGGTGGCCCTCGCGCGTCGCCAGCGCCTGCGCGCTCTGCACGAATCCGCGCGCGCGTTCGGTGTATTTCTCAAAGTTCATTCATAGCCCCTCTGACCTTGAGGCGGCCCTTTTTCAAGCGGTCCGCCCCGCGTCCAATATTTTGTGAGAGGACCCCTTGCGGCGGCCCTCGTCGTCGATATGGGAAGCTCCAGGCGGCGGTAAAGGGGGTGCGGCGCGAAAGCGCGGGCTCGACCGCGAAATGGCGCTTAATCGCCTTGGCGCGGCAGGCGCGTCGCCCCCGGCCAGACCGCACGCCATCCCCCATAGAGCGTAAGGACCACGAGCGACAGCATCATCGCATAGACCAGGCCGGAGGAGATGAGACCGGCGATGGGACTGCCATACATCGCATAGATATTCGATGGCCGCTGTTCGGCGCCGGGGCTCAGATGAGCGAACCAGAGCGCCGCGGCGCCAAGAACGCCGATCACCGCCCAGAACCCCGCGCCAATCTTGCCGCGAAAATAGAAATACAATGCCGCGCCCGTGAGCGCGTATTTCACCGAAAGAAACCCGGCGACGATCGTCCACGCCGATGGTTGCGAGAAATCGTCGCGTAAAAGATGGTCGAGATCATGCGCGGCGGAAAGCGCGATCGCGGTCAGAACGAGGACTGTGAGCGTCGTGTCCGGCATGGCTTGCCCCCTTCGAGAAACATGCGCTGTTTTCGCGACGGCCGGGGAGGTGTAGGCAATTCGCCTCGATTTGTCACCGAGCAGGGAAGTCCATGCGTCTCGCCGCCCTCTACCGCTATCCCGTCAAGGGCCTCTCGCCCGAGCCGCTGGGCGCCGCCGATCTGCGCTCAGACGGCTACTTTCCCGGGGACCGGCTGTTCGCGCTCGAGAACGGGCCGTCGGGCTTTGATCCGACGGCGCCGGCGCACCAGCCCAAGATCAAATTTCTCATGCTGATGCGGAACGGCGCGCTCGCCGGGCTGGCGACGCGCTATGACTCGGCGACAGGCGCGCTGACGATCGCGCAAGACGGGCGCGAGGTCGCGCGCGGCGATCTGCGATCGGCCGAAGGGCGCCAAGTGATCGAAGACTTCCTGACCGGCTTCCTTGGCGCCGAAATCCGCGGTCCCGTGCGGCTGCTCGCCGCGCCGGAGGGCTTTCGCTTCACCGATTCGAAGTCGGGCTTCGTCTCGCTCGTCAATCTCGCCAGCGTCGCGGCGATCGGCGCGGCGCAGAAGGCCGCGGTCGATCCGCTGCGGTTTCGCGCCAATCTCTATGTCGAGGACATGGCCCCCTGGGCCGAGGCGGCGCTCCCGGGCCGAACCCTCGCGATCGGCGGCGTGCGGCTCGAAATCCTCAAAATGACCGACCGATGCGCCGCGACCGGCGTCGAGCCCGGAACCGGGCGGCGCGACATGGATCTCGTCCAGACGCTGCGCGCGAATTTCGGTCATATTGACTGCGGCGTCTATGCGCGGGTGATCGAGGGCGGCCGCATCGCGACCGGCGACGCCATCAGCGTCGTCGCCGAGGGCCGTTAGGCCTTGCCAGAAATAACTGCGTCGGCCGCCGGAGTTTTGGCGAGCCTGGAGGCTCGCGTTCCAAGGGCGGCGCGTCCGGACCGCGAGCCTCCAGGCTCGCAGGACTGGCGCAATTCATTCGCGGCGCCGATTTAGAACCGATCCGGCTCGACCGGCAGTTCGCCGACCTCCGGCGCGTCATCGTCCCGCGCGCCGCCGGCGACGTCATCCATCGGCGGGCGCGGCCGCCGGCGACGGCGCGAACTCAGATGATAATTGACCCCGCCCTCATGGTCGCGCGGCGCGTTTTCGCGCTCGACGAAGGGCTCGGCGCCTTCGCTCGGAGCAGCGGGGCGGGACGGCACGGGCGCGGTGATGAATGACGGAAGCGCGGCTCCCGCGCCGCCCTCGGCGGCGCCGGCCTCGGCGCGCGGCTGGAAGCGACGGTCGCGGCTGCGGTCGTAGCCCTGGTGCCGCGGACGCTCGCCGCCCTCGGCGTTGCGGTCCCGATTAAACGGCGGGCGCTCCGGCCGCTGCGGTCGCTCGGGCCGTTCGGCGCGCTGCATCTCGCCGATCGGGCGTTCCTCGAAAGGCTGAGGCTGGGGCTGCGGCGGCGCGAAATGCGGCTGCGGCGCGAAAGACTGCGGTTGCGGCGGCTGCGCCTGCTGCGGCTGGTAGGCCGGCGCCGGCAATCGCTCGGAAAGCGGCGCGAAACGATCCGGAAGCGGGGCGAAATCATCGTCGTCCTCGGAGGTCTCGACTTCGGCTTCGAACTGCGGGCGCGCATAGCCGTTGGCCTGCTGCTGCGCCGCGGCGATCAGCCGGAAATAGTGCTCCGCATGCTGCAGCAGGCTTTCGGCCATGATCGTGTCGCCGGAAGACTGCGCATCGCGCGCGAGCTGAAGATATTTTTCGGCGACATGTTGAGCCGTGCCGCGAATCTTCACGTCGGGGCCGTTGGACTCATAGGATCGCGTCAGCGGATTGGGCCCCTTGCGGCCGTTGCGTCCGCGCATTCTCTTGTTTTGTCCTGGTCTCATCAAACTCCCCGCAATCTCGCCGCGCTCGGCTCTCGCCTGCATGGCCTGATCAACAACGCCGCCGCCTAATTCCTTCGCCAGAAGCCGTCCACGCCAAGCGACCGGGCGACAGCGACCCGTTCCCGGACCGCGAGCTTCG
Source organism: Methylocystis sp. (assembly GCA_051061375.1). Taxonomy (GTDB): domain Bacteria; phylum Pseudomonadota; class Alphaproteobacteria; order Rhizobiales; family Beijerinckiaceae; genus Methylocystis. Next base: position 36,207 of record JBPFDW010000036.1, read on the forward strand.
AGAACGGCGCGCGCGAATCGAATGTCCTCAAGTCGGCCGCGATCGGCGGCCCCGCCCAGTTCTGCGCCAATTCCCCTCAGCGCGAATTCATGACGCTAAGCGCGACGGGATGCCGTCTGCCTGCCAGGCGCAAAACGCCCCGCGACGATCGAAGTGGCCTTACTCCGGCGCTCTCATGTCGATTTCGACTTTGCTCCCGGCCGGTCGTTTCGGGCTTCCGTTCGCGAAGCGGAGCCAAAGGTCTCGAGGTTCTCTCTCGAAGTCGGCGATCGGCTGGACCTGGGATGACTATAGTGGAGGGGGCGCCCCCCAACAAGACCGCGCGCTGAGCAGCGAGCCAAAAAAGGGGGTACTGTAGCCAATATGTCACGTCGGCGAGGGGGCCGACCGCGCGGCGACAACCCTTTCATGTCCGCCGGCGTCGCGGGCGACCTGCGCGATTTGGAGCCCACGGACGGCCAAGAGCTCGGCGACGCTTGCGGCTTGGTCGAAGCCGACTTCAAACAGAACCAGGGCGTCTTCGGCCAGCAGTTGCGGCAGATCGCGGATAATGTCTCGATACCGGTCTAGCCCGTCGGCGCCGCCGTCGAGCGCCAGCGCCGGATCATGGAGCCGCACCTCGGGGTCGAGTCCGGCGATATCGTCGCTGCGCACATAGGGCGGATTGGCGACGATGAGGTCGAACCCTCCCTGCAGCGCCTCAGCCCAGCGGCCGCGCACGACATACGCGCGATCGGAGAACCCGCAGCGCGCGAGATTGGCGGCGGTCGCCGCACAGGCGTCGGGCGACAGATCCACAGCGAGGGCCCAGGCGGCGGGAAGCTCGCTGAGCAGCGCGCAGGCGATGGCTCCCGAGCCCGAGCCGAGATCGAGAATGGCGAGCGGCGAATCGCGCCTTTCCGCGAGGAGGCTCAGCGCGGTTTCGATCAGCGTTTCGGTGTCCGGCCGCGGATCGAGCACGCCGGGCGCGACGGTAAGATCGAGCGTCCAGAATCCGCGCTCGCCCAAAATGCGCGACACGGGCTCGCGGGCGGCCCGCCGCGCCGCATAGTCGGAAAGGATGCGCGATTCGTCCTCCGACAGCGGCGCGCGCGGCGCGAGCGCAAGTTCGAGCCGCGTCAGCCCCGCGGCGCCGCGCAACAGCGCGCGCGCCTCGTCCTGCGGATGCGCGACGCCGGCGGCTTCGAGGCGGTCCGCGACCAGCCCGATCGCTTCGATTCGCGTCGGGGCCGGCGCGCTGTCCGCCGCCTGTTTTCCGACGCTCGGATTCATGTCCTATCCCTTGTTGGCGAGAAGCGCCGCGAGCCGCTTCGCAAACGCCGCCGCGTCGATCGGATGCTCGCCGTCGGCGACTCGCGCCAGATCGAGCAGCAGGAGCTGGTCGTCGCGGGTCGACTCGCGCCCTTTGTCCCGTAGGGCGCCGGCCAGCGCGATGATCGCCGCATGTCTCGGATTGATCTCCAAAATCGGCTTTCCAAAGGCCACTTCCTGACCATGTTCGGCCAGAAGGCGGGACAATTGGCGATCGAAGCCGGTGTCGGGCGCGACCAGACAGACGGCGCTGTCGGTGAGCCGCGTCGAGGCGCGCACGTCGTCGACATATTCGGCGAGCGTTTCCTTGAGCGCCGACAGTAGATCGGCGACGTCGGCTGGCGCCGCGTCCGCTGTTTTGGCGTCGTCGACGAGCGCGATCGCGTCGATGTCCGCCTGACCCTGGGTCACCGATTTGAACGGCTTGCCGTCAAAGCCGAGCGCGCTCGTCACCCAGAAGGCGTCGACGGCGTCGTCGAGAAGCAGCACCTCGACGCCTCTCGCCCGGAAGCCTTCAAGCTGCGGGCTGGCGCGCAGCCGCTTCATATCGTCGCCGACGAGATAATAGATCGCGGTCTGATTCTCCCGCAGATCGGCGACGTAATCCTTGAGAGTCCGGGTCTTCTCCTCCGACTTCGTCGAAGCGAAACGCGCGATCTCGAACAAGGCGTCGCGCCGGCTCGGGTCTTCGTGCAGTCCTTCCTTCAGCACGGCGCCGAAATTCTTCCACACTTGCGCGAATTTTTCAGGCTCGGCCTCGGCGAGCTTTTTGAGTTCCTGCAGCATGCGCGTCGCGATCGCCTTGCCGATCGCGCCGACGACCGGACTCTTTTGCACCATCTCGCGCGAGACATTGAGCGGAATGTCGGCGCTGTCGACGACGATGCGAACGAAGCGCAGCCAGGCGGGCAGAAGCGCCATGTCCCGCGAGATCAGCACCCGGCGCACATAGAGCTTGGATTTGCTGGTTCGCGCCGGGTCGAAGAGATCGAACGGCCGCGCGCCCGGAACAAAGGCGAGCACCGTATATTCCGTGCGTCCTTCAGCGCGCCAATGGGCGATCAGCGCGGGCTCATCCAGCTGTCCCGACAATTGCCGGTAGAAATCGACATATTGCTCCTGCGTGATCTCCGACTTCGGCTTCGTCCACAGCGCGACGCCCTCGGCGATGCGGCGCGGCTCTTCGCTCGGCGCGGCGATGAGGTCGATTGGCGCGGCGATCGCGCCCGAATGTTCGCGCACGACGCTCTCGACGCGCCAGCCGTCGAGAAATTCATCGCTCTCTTCGTTGAGATGCAGCGTGACGCGCGTGCCGACGACGGGCGCCTCTTCGAGCGGCAGCGGCGCGATCTGATAAGAGCCCTTGCCCTCCGAACGCCACAGCCAGGCCTGATCCTCGCCGGCGCGCCGCGTCGCGACCTCGACGCGGTCGGCGACCATGAAGGCGGAATAGAATCCGACGCCGAACTGGCCGATAAAGCCAGCGTCCTTTTCCTTGCCGAGCTTGTCGAGAAAGGCGCGGGTGCCCGAATTGGCGATGGTGCCGAGCGCGCTGATCAGCTCCTCGCGCGACATGCCGACGCCATTGTCGGCGACCGTCAGCGTGCGCTTGTCCTTATCAAGCGAGATCGTGACAAGGGGCGCGGCGGCCTGGGCGGCGAGCTTTTCGTCGGAAAGCGCCTCATAGCGGAGTTTTTCGCAGGCGTCGGCGGCGTTCGAGACAAGCTCGCGCAAAAACACGTCGCGCTCCGAATAGACGGAATGCGTCATCAGTTCGAGCAGCCGCGCGACATCGGCCTCGAAGCCGAAATCGGCGGCTTGCGGATCGGCGGCTGGGGCCGCGCCTTCGACGGATGCGGCGTCGTCGGTCATGTTCACTCCAATGAAAAGAAATAGGAATCAGCGTCGCGGTCGGCGCGACGGCGCATCTTGAGTTCGTCATTGTCGGGAATTTTGCAAGGGCGCGCTTCGTCGCTCCCGGCCGAGGCCGAACGTAGACGGGCCGGCGCGGGAGTAAAACTCCCGGCCGGCCCGACCATCGCCACGACCTCTATCACTCGGAGACGTACGCCTTCGGGGGGCTGGGGGGCTGACGAAACCGAAAGCGCGCGGCCCCGAGCTGTCGAGGCAATGATCTTCATTTTGGGCGGCGCGTTTGTCTGGCAAGGGGCGCCATGTCGGCGAAAGTATGATTATTGCAGGCCAAATCTTATCTGGTTGCGCAGCCGCAAAGATTCTCGTCGCAATCCCGTCATTAAGTCTTGCCCGGCGCATCGGCGCTTGCCAACATGGGAAAGGAAGTCGAGGAGAGCGTGACGCATGGCGGAGTCGGAGACGACGGAGCCCAGCCGAGCCCGACCCGCGCTATTCGTCGTGAACGGCGTTTCGCCGGAGCCGGCGCAGGGGGCGCGGGCGGACCGCGGCGCGGCGGTGTCCTTCAGCCGGCCTGAACTCAACGTCATCTTCAATCTTTACGGCGCGAAGGTCGCGCAGGGCGAATGGCGCGATTACGCCATCGACTTCACGCCGGCCAAGGCGGTGTTCTCGATTTTTCGGCGGGCGAGCGAGGCGCCGCTCTATCGGATCGAAAAAAATCCCGCTCTGGCGCGCCGGCAGGGCGCCTATTCGGTCATCGCGGCGACGGGGCTTGTGCTGCGGCGCGGCCATGATCTGTCGCGCGTCGTGCGCGTTTTGGAGCCCGCGCTGAGGCTCGTCGGGGCGGAGTAGGCCTAAAACCGGTCGGCGCGATAGGGCGTCGGATCGATGAAGGGCGTCTCGCCGGTCATCATCTCGGCGAGCAGGCGACCGCAGACCGGTCCGAGCGTCAGACCGTGATGGGCGTGGCCGAAATCGAACCACAGGCCCTTATGGCGCGGGGCGGGGCCGACGATCGGCAGCATGTCCGGCAGACAGGGCCGCGCGCCGCGCCAGGGCTCGGGGTCGAGCCGTTCGCCGAGGGGAAACAATTGGCGCGCCGTGGGCTCGCAAATCTCGATCTGCGCCGGCGTCGGCGGCGCGTCGCGGCGCGCGAATTCGGCCCCGCTGGTCAGCCTGACGCCGCGGCGCATCGGCGCCAGCAGATAGCCGACGTCGGCGTCGAGGATCGGATGATTGAGCTTTGCGCCGTCTTTCGCGGCGTAGTGCATATGGTAGCCGCGCTTCCAGCCGAGCGGGATGCGATAGCCGAGCGGCGCATAAATGGCGTCCGACCAGGGGCCGAGCGTCACGACCGCCGCCCCGGCGACTAGAAGCCCCTCAGCCGTCGCCACGCGCCAGCGCCCGTCCGGCTCCGGCGACAGGCTGCTGGCGTCTCCCGCCAGGAGCCGGCCGCCGCGCGACATAAAGAGATCGGCATAGGCTTGCGAGAGCGCGCCGGGATCGACGATCGCGGCGGTGTCGCGGTAATGGATTCCGCCGGCGACCGGCGCGAGATCGGGCTCCAGCGCCGCGACGGCGGCGGGGTCCAACGTATCGATATGCAGGCCGTAGCCACGCAGCCGCTCCGCCTCGGCGGCCGCGGCGGCGAGAGTTTCGTCGCGACGATGCAGCTTGATCCAGCCGCTTTTGCGCAAGAGTTCGCCGGCGCCGGCCTGTTCAATCAGCGTTTCGTGCTCGATAAGGCTGTTTTCGATCAGCGGTCGCCGCGCCTCGATGTTTTTCTGCACGCGCGCGGGCGCGCTGGCGCGCCAATAGCGCAGCAGCCACGGCCCCACCGCCGGCAGGGCGGAGACATGGTAATGCGCCTCTGGGAGAAGATTCAGCGCATATTTGACCAGCCGCGCCGGGTCGCGCGGGAAAAGATAGGGAATGAGCGAAGATCGCTCGATCAGCCCGGCGTTGCCGAAGCTCGTCTCCCTACCCACGGCGCCGGCGCGATCGATCAGCGCGACCTCCCGGCCGCGCGCCTGCAGATGCAGCGCGGCGCTGACGCCGACGACGCCGGCGCCAAGAACCACGACATCCGTCGCTTTCATATATCCTCCAGGGCGGTCGCCTCATATATGGACTTTGATGCAACGCGCGTGCTAGGCGCCACTCTCTTCCCGCAGAATTTCAAGGCGCCTGATGATCCCCCGCTATTCCAGACCCGAAATGACCGTGATTTGGGAGCCGCAGACAAGGTTTCGCATCTGGTTCGAGATCGAGGCCTATGCCTGCGACGCGCTCGCCGAGATCGGCGTCATCCCGAGGGAGAGCGCCAAGGCGATCTGGGACAAAGCGGATTTCGTCACTTTCGACGTCGCCAGGATCGACGAGATCGAACGCGTCACCAAACATGACGTGATCGCCTTCTTGACTCATCTTGGAGAATTCATCGGCGCCGAATCGCGGTTCGTTCATCAGGGCATGACGTCGTCCGACGTGCTCGACACCTGTCTCGCCGTACAATTGTCGCGCGCCGCGGATCTCCTGATCGCCGACGTCGACGCGCTGCTCTCGGCGCTCAAGACCCGCGCCTATGAGCATAAATATACGCCGACGATCGGCCGCTCGCATGGCGTTCACGCCGAGCCGACGACCTTCGGGCTGAAACTGGCTCAGGCCTATGCCGAATTCACGCGGGCGCGGGCGCGGCTCGTCGAGGCGCGCCGGGAAATTTCGACCTGCGCGATTTCGGGCGCGGTCGGCACTTTCGCCAATATCGATCCGCGCGTCGAAGATTATGTCGCGCATAAGATGGGGCTGACGCCCGAACCGATCTCGACCCAGGTCATTCCGCGCGACCGTCACGCGGCTTTTTTCGCGACGCTCGCCGTGGTGGCGTCGTCGGTTGAACGGCTGGCGATCGAAATCCGTCATCTTCAGCGCACCGAAGTGCTCGAAGCGGAGGAATATTTTTCGGCGGGCCAGAAGGGCTCTTCCGCCATGCCGCATAAGCGCAATCCGGTGCTGACCGAGAATCTGACCGGGCTCGCGCGTCTCGTGCGCGGCATGGCGATTCCGGCCATGGAGAATGTCGCGCTGTGGCACGAGCGCGATATTTCGCATTCTTCCGTCGAGCGCATGATCGCGCCGGACGCGACGGTGACGTTGGATTTCGCGCTGGCGCGCTTAACGAGCGTGATCGAAAATCTCGTCGTCTATCCGGAAAACATGCGCAAGAATTTAGAAAAGCTCGGCGGCCTCATTCACTCGCAGCGCGTGCTTCTGGCGCTGACCCAAAAAGGCGCCTCGCGCGAAGACGCCTACGCCATGGTGCAGCGTAACGCCATGCCGGTGTGGCGCGGCGAGGGGGATTTCCGCGCGCTGCTTGGACAGGACAAGGACGTGAGCGCAAAATTGTCGCCGGCGGAATTAGACGAGCTCTTCGACCTCTCGTATCACTTCAAACATGTGGATACGATTTTCGCGCGGGTGTTTGGGGCGGCTTAGCGCCGATGGTAATCTCCAGATATCCAAGCTGCAATTCTTTCGCGAAGGCGATCAGCGCGGCCGTGAAGAGCGCCATCGCCACGGCGAACATCAATCCCGCGCCGTATTCATGGCGCATATGCATGTAAGCGGCCGCGAAGCTGACGATGACGAGAACGCTTGTCACGATGCAGCTCGCCACGCCCCAGTAGATGGCGTAATGCATCAGCATGCCGCGCTGTTTGAGGATCGGCAGCTCAGCTTTCAGATGGGCCTGCGCCTCGCTATCGCCGCCCGTCTGAGCGATGATTCTCGAACGATCGACGATGCGGTCCAATCGTGAAACGAGGACGGACAAGAGCTGAGCCTCGGCCGCCAGCAGAAATGCGGGGCCGGTGACCTGCGAGATCACATTGGAAAGCTGTTCGATCGAGGGCGGGTCAAAGATAAAGATCATGACGGTCTCGGAGCGTATGGTCTTGCATGCGGGTCCAGCCAATTCCAATGCGGCGTCGCGCCAGTCAAGCCTTACCGTGACGGCCAGCGCCATTTTGGCGATTCATGCCCGGGCGCGCGCGGGCCGGCAATGGGCGCCCTTCCAATAAGGCGCGCAAGGCCTTAAACAGCGGGCCATGATCTGGCTTATCTTCGCTCTGCTGACCGGCGCCGCTGTGATGTCGGTGCTGGCGCCGCTCGCCATGCGGGGCGGGGCGGAGAATGAAAGCGCCGCCGACGTCGCCTTCTTCGAGCAGCAGATCGCCGAGATCGAGCGCGAGCGCGCCGAGGGGCGGCTCGACGCATCGGACGCCGAAACCGCCAAGACCGAGGCCGCGCGCCGCCTGTTACGGGCCGAAGCCGCGCCGAAGGCCAAGGCCGCCGCCTCGCGCAAATTGGCGCTCGCCGCCGCGCTCGCGGCCATCGTCGCCATTCCGGCGATCGCGCTGTCGCTCTACGCGCGCCTCGGCCATTCCGACATGCCTGATGCGCCGCTGACGGCGCGACTTGAATCCGCGCCGGACGCGCGCGATCTCGCCGGCGCCGTCGCGCGCATCGAGCGGCATTTGCGCGAGCACCCAGAAGACGGCCGCGGCTTCGAAGTCGTCGCGCCCTATTATCTGCGCACCGGCCGCGGCGAAGAGGCGATCCACGCCTATTCGGAAGCGCTGCGGCTTTTGGGCGCGACCGCGCCGCGACATGCGGCGCTTGGCGAGGCGCGCGTCGTCATCGCGCGAGGCATGGTGACGCCGGAAGCCAAGACGGATTTCGAGGCGGCGCTCGCGCTCGATCCGTCAGCGCCGCAGGCGCAATATTATCTCGGCCTCGCCGCGGCGCAGGCCGGCGATAAGGACAGAGCGATCGAAATCTTTTCGAAGATGGCCGCTGACGCGCCGGCCGACGCCGCCTATCTCAAGGCTGTCAACGCGCAGCTCGCCAGATTGCGCGGGGAAGCAAGCGCGCCGGTCGCCGCGCGCGGGCCGTCGAGCGAGCAGGGCAAGGCGATCGCCGCCATGCCCGCCGATGAGCGCCAGGCGATGATCCGCGGCATGGTCGATCGTCTCGCCTCGCGGCTGGAGGCCGAGGGCGACGACGTCGAGGGATGGCTGAAGCTCATTCGCGCCTACAGCGTGCTCGCCGAGACCGAAAAGGCGAAAAAGGCGGTGAGCGACGCGCGACAGGCGCTGGCGCGCAAGCAAGACGACGTGGCGCGCATTGATGCGCTGGCGAAGGAATTGAATATCGGCGGCTAAAGCGAAGCTTCGCGTCTTCGCGGGAGCAAGGGAGCGTTCTGAACCAGATGACGCGCAAGGCAAAGCGACTGACGTTGATCGCTGGAGCGATGGCGGTTCTCGGCGTCGCCGCCGGTCTGATGCTGTTCGCGCTGCGCGACAATATCGTCTTCTTCTACACGCCCTCGGAGCTTGCGAAGAAAGAGGTCGCGGCCGGCGCGCGGCTGCGCATCGGCGGGCTCGTAAAGGAAGGTTCAGTCGTCAAGAATGGCCAGGATGTGAACTTCACGATCACCGACAAGACGAGCGATCTTGCGGTGTCCTATACCGGCCTGCTGCCGGATCTCTTTCGCGAAGGACAGGGCGTCGTCGTCGACGGCGTGCTGCAGCGAGGCGGCGCCTTTCGCGCCGACAGCGTGCTGGCCAAGCATGACGAACGCTACATGCCGCGCGACGTCGCCGACGCTTTGAAGCAGCAGGGCGTCTGGCAGGGAGAGAAGCGGTGAGCAAAATTTGCGCGCGTCAAGCAAGTGCGCGTCAACCCTCTCCCTTTGGGAGAGGGAGGCCGCGCAGCGGCCGGGAGAGGGGTTACGGCGCTGAAGGTAAGGGCGGCGAAAGACGCCAAAGATTGTTTCCCCTCACCCCGGTCCTGCGGACCGACCCTCTCCCGATGGGAGAGGGTATCGCTGCGCCGTCCGGAGGTCCGCATGATCGTTGAAACCGGACATTACGCGCTTGTTCTCGCCCTCGCCCTGGCGCTGGCGCAATTCGCCATTCCCTTCATCGGCGCGCGCTTGAACGATGCGGCGCTGATGCGCGTCGCGCGCCCGGCGGCCATCACGCAATTCCTGTTCGTCGCGCTCTCCTACGGCGCGCTGACCTACGCTCATGTCGTCTCCGACTTCTCGCTCGTCAACGTGATCGAGAATTCCCATTCGCTGAAACCCTTCATCTATAAAATCTCCGGCGTCTGGGGAAACCACGAAGGCTCGATGCTGTTGTGGGTGCTTGTCCTCTCGCTCTGCGGCGCGCTGATAGCGATTTTCTCGAATGCGATGTCCGACAGGCTGCGCGCCGATGCGCTCGCCATGCAGGGCTTGCTCGGCGCCGCCTTTCTGCTCTTCATTCTGCAGACCTCCAATCCCTTCGCGCGCGTCGCGCCGGCGCCGTGGGAAGGCCGCGATCTCAATCCGATCCTGCAGGACCCCGGCCTCGCGATCCATCCGCCGCTGCTCTATCTCGGCTATGTCGGCTTTTCGATCGTGTTCTCTTTCGCCGCAGCCGCGCTCATCGGCGGACGCATCGACGCCGCCTGGGCGCGGGTCATTCGCCCCTGGACGCTCTTCGCCTGGATCGCGCTGACGCTCGGCATCGCGATGGGGTCGTATTGGGCCTATTACACGCTCGGCTGGGGCGGCTTCTGGTTCTGGGACCCGGTCGAGAACGCCTCGCTAATGCCCTGGATCGCCGGCACGGCGCTGGTGCACAGCGCCGCGGTGATGGAAAAGCGCGAGGCGCTGAAGGTCTGGACGATCTTTCTCGCGATCCTCGCCTTCTCGCTGTCTCTGCTCGGCACCTTTCTCGTGCGTTCTGGCGTGCTGACGTCTGTGCATGCTTTCGCGAGCGATCCCGACCGCGGCGTGTTCATTCTCGCCATTCTCGTCTTCTTCATCGGGGGCGCGCTGGCGCTCTTCGCGCTGCGCGCGGGAGCGCTGCCGGTCGGCGGCCTGTTTTCGCCGATCTCGCGCGAAGGCGCGCTGGTTCTCAACAATCTGCTGCTGTCGGCGTGCTGCGCCACGGTCGTCGTCGGCACGCTCTATCCGCTGGCGCTCGAAGCCATCACCGGCGAAAAGATTTCCGTCGGCGCGCCTTTCTTCAACACAGTGCTGATCCCGATCGCGCTGCCGCTCGCGCTGCTGATGCCGATCGGCCAGATGCTGTCCTGGAAGCGCGGCGATCTTGCCGCCGCCCTGCAGCGGCTGCGCGTCGCCTTCGTCGTCGGCGTCGTCGCGACGGCGGCTTTCGGCGCCTGGTACGGAACGCCGTTCCTCTCGATCGTTACCGCCGGCATCGCGATCTATCTCGTCGTCGGCGCCTTGAGCGATCTCGTTTTGCGCGCGCGGACAAGCTCGGGACGCCCGAGCCTCAAGCGGCTTGCCGGCCTGCCGCTTTCCGCCTTCGGAACGTCATTCGCCCACGCCGGCATGGGCCTGACGCTTCTCGGCCTCGCCGCCACCGGCTGGGGCGTCGAGAGCATTGTGGCGATGAAGCCGTCGAGCTTCTATGACGTCGGTCCTTATCAGATCGGCATCGAATCCGTTTCGCCGCGCCAGGGGCCGAATTATTCGGAAGTCTTCGCGGTGATGGCGGTGCGCAGGGACGGCGCGACGCTCGCGACGATCGAGCCGGCGAAGCGCTTCTATCAGGTCCGGCGCATGTCGCGCTCGGAGGCCGGCATCGTCACGCTCGGCCTCGGACAGGTCTATGCGGCGATCGGCGATTCGCATGAGGACGGGACGATCGACGCGCGGCTGTACTGGAAGCCGCTCGTCACGCTGATCTGGATCGGGGCGCTCATCATGGCGTTTGGCGGCGCGCTGTCGCTCGCCGATCGGCGCCTGCGCATCGGCGTCGCCCGCCGCGCTCCCGCGCCAGCCCTGGAGCCGGCGGAATGAGCGTCGAAGCCCCCTCCCTGTCCTTCCTCCGCTTGTGCGGGAGAGGGCGCCCCAACGATCGGCATTCGCCTCGATCCGAGCGATCGCCGAGTCTAACGCCCTCTCCGGCGAAGCGGGGGAGGGTTGGGGTTGGGACATTGATCGCGTGCCTCCTCTTTCCGCTCCTCTTCCCCCTCGCGGCCCATGCGGTCACGCCCGGCGAATTGCTCGCCGATCCGGCGCTCGAGGCGCGGGCGCGGGAGATTACCAAAGAGCTGCGCTGCCTTGTCTGCCAGAACCAATCGATCGACGATTCCGACGCTTCGCTCGCCCAGGATTTGCGCGTGCTGGTGCGCGAGAAGCTCAAGGAGGGGATGAGCGATGCGCAGGTGCGCGACTACGTCCATTCCCGCTATGGCGACTTCGTGCTGCTGCGCCCGCCGATGAAGCCCGGCACGCTGCTGCTGTGGAGCGCGCCGGCGATCGCGCTGCTCGCCGGCGCCGCCGCCGTCTGGATGGCGGCCCGGCGACGTTCGGGTCTCGCCGCCGCGCCGACGAAGGCGCTCAGCGCGGAGGAAAGGGCGCGTCTCGAGGGACTTGGCGTCGCCCGTTTCGACGATATAGAGTCGCGGGAATAGGTGGGGTTGTCATTCAGTCGTTGCACGAAAATATTAGACGACCCCGGCTCGAATAGGGAGCCGTCTATGACTTCGGTTGCTTCCCGCGTCGAACTTACGGCTGGTCACGATCCCCACAGCCCCAAGCCCAAACTAGATCATTCCTTCGACATTCGCAGCATTCTCGTCTTTCTTGGCGTGATGGCTTGCGGCCTCGGCTTCACCGCCTTCAGCATTTGGAGCGATCTGCGCGAATCGGGCGCGCCGGTGACGACCTATCTCCCCTTCGTCCTGCTTGGCGTCGCGCTGTTGATCGCGCTCGGCTTCGAATTCGTGAACGGCTTCCACGACACCGCCAACGCCGTTGCGACGGTGATCTATACGCATTCGCTGCCCGCCAATATCGCGGTCGTCTGGTCGGGCGTGTGGAACTTTTTGGGCGTGATGGCGTCCTCCGGCGCGGTCGCCTTCAGCATCGTGTCGCTGCTCCCCGTCGAACTTATTCTGCAAGTCGGGTCGAGCGCCGGCTTCGCGATGGTGTTCGCCCTGCTCATCGCCGCGATCATCTGGAATCTCGGCACATGGTGGTTGGGCCTGCCGGCCTCGAGCTCCCATACGCTGATCGGCTCGATCATCGGCGTCGGCATCGCCAATGCGCTCATGCGCGGTCGCGACGGCACCACCGGCGTCGATTGGAGCAAGGCGGTGGAGATCGGCTATTCGCTGCTGTTCTCGCCGGTCGTCGGTTTCATTGGGGCGGCGCTTTTGCTGCTCACCATGAAACTGCTGGCGCGCAAGCCCGAGCTCTATCAAGAGCCCAAGGGCCAGAACCCGCCGCCCTGGTGGATTCGCGGCCTGCTGGTTGTCACCTGCACCGGCGTCTCCTTCGCCCATGGCTCGAATGACGGTCAAAAGGGCATGGGCCTCATCATGCTGATCCTCATCGGCACGGTGCCGACCTCCTATGCGCTCAATCGCGCTCTGCCCGCCAGTCATATCGCGGCTTTCACGAGCGCCTCGGCGGCGGCCTCGAAAGTCGTCGAAGGGAGGGCCGAAGGCTATCGGGTGCTCGGCGATCCGCGCCCGGCGGTGACGCAATATATTTCGCGCCATGAGCTGAACGAAGGCACCTTTCCCTCGCTCGCCGTGCTGATGCGCGACATCGCCAAGGAGATCGAGACCTATGGCTCGATCTCGAAAATTCCTTTCGCCGCGGTCGGCAACACCCGTAACGACATCTATCTCGTTTCCGAGGCCTTGCGTTTCCTCGTCAAGGACAAGGAAGCCGTCTTGACGGACGACGACAAGAAAATCCTGAAAAACTACAAGGACCAGATCGACCAGGCGACGAAGTTCATCCCGACCTGGGTCAAGATCGCCGTGGCGATCGCGCTCGGTCTTGGAACGATGATCGGCTGGAAGCGGATTGTCGTCACCGTGGGCGAGAAGATCGGCAAGCAGCATCTGACCTATGGTCAAGGCGCTGCGGCGGAACTCGTCGCCATGAGCACCATCGCCGCCGCAGACATGTATGGGCTGCCGGTCTCGACGACGCAGGTGCTGTCCTCGGGCGTCGCGGGAACCATGGCGGCCAATGGCTCCGGCGTGCAGATGGGCACGATCCGCAATCTGGCGCTCGCCTGGGTGCTGACGCTGCCCTGCGCCATCCTCCTGTCGGGCGGGCTTTATTTCACGCTGAACCTTATTTTGGGCCTCTCGGGGCGCTAGCGCCTTTTTCGCCAATCCGGTTCGGCGTAGGCGCAGGTTCCGATCGAAAAAGCCCGTCAACTTTTTCGGAGCTTGCTCTAAGGCGCAGCTAAAAAAAACGATCAAGGCCGTCGACTCTTTCCCCAACGGCCTTTGCGTTGGGACGGCGGCCTCTATCCAATCGGCCGCGCCTGCAATATAGGGACGGGCGAGTTCCCGCCGCCCCGGCGCCCCAATCAAGGAGCGGACCATGGCCCAGCATTCCACGCCCCATTTCCACAATCAGCCCGGCGTCGCGCAGATCAGGATCGGGGCCAAGGAATTTATGTGCATTGGGGCGCTGCCGCCCTTCGATCACCCGCATGTCTACATCGACATGGGCGCGTCTAACGAGACCGTCTGCCCCTATTGCTCGACCCATTACGTCTATGACCCGGCGCTGCGCGGCGGCGCCGACCCGGCCGAATGCGTCTATCGCGTGTCGCAAGACAGCGCCGCCTGACATCAGCCAGCAGGTGAGCGCGCCGATCGTCATCGCCGGCGCCGGCATCGGCGGCCTCACGGCGGCCCTCTCGCTGGCGCGCGCCGGCAAGCGCGCGCTGGTCCTGGAACGCGCGCCACGGATCGAGGAGATCGGCGCCGGACTGCAGATCGCGCCGAACGCAGGGCGCATTCTCGCCAAGCTCGGGCTCGAGCCGGCGCTCGCCGCCGTGGCGCTCGAACCCGAAGCGATCAATGTCCGGCGTGGGCGCGACGGCGCCGTTCTGGCGCGGCTAGACCTTCGTGACGCCTCGTCCCGCTGGGGCGCGCCATTCCGGCTGTTCCACCGCGCCGATCTGCAGGGCGCGCTGCTACAGGCGGCGCTGGACAATCCGAACGCACATGTCCGCTCGGGCGCCCGCGTCGGCGATTTCGAAGCAAGCGCGCGGGGCGTGCGCATCCGCGTGCATACGCAGGAAGGCGTCGAGGAAATCGAAGCCGCGGGTCTTGTCGGCGCCGACGGCGTGCGGTCGAGCGTGCGGGGACATCTCGTTCCTTCGGAGCGTGACGCGCCCGCCTATTCCGGCTGCGTCGCCTGGCGGGCGACGCTTCCCGCCGACAGCGTTCCGGCGGCGCTGCGCGCGCTTGAATCCAACCTCTGGCTGCTGCCGGGCGCCCATGTCGTGCATTATCCGCTGCGCGACGCGTCGCTGATCAACGCGGTCGTCATCATCGAAGAGCCGCCGGAGGCCGAGGACGCCCACTCGAGCCTGTCGCTGAACGGCGCAGAACTCGCCAGCCGCTTCTCGCCGCGTCACCTGGCCGCCGAGCTTCGCGACCTGATTAATGCCGGCGACTCCTGGCGGCATTGGCCGCTGTTCGCGCGGCCGGCGCTGAAACAATGGAGCCGCGGACCCGTGACGCTGCTCGGCGACGCCGCGCATCCGATGGTCCCGTTTCTGGCGCAGGGCGCGGCGCAGGCGATCGAGGACGCCGATGCGCTCGGCGAAGCCTTCATGCGACTGGGCGCGACGGTCGAGACTGCTTTCGCCGCCTATGAAACCGCTCGGCTCGACCGCGCCGAGCGGGTCGTGCGCGCCTCCCGCCGCCAGGGCGCTTACGATCATCTGAGCGGACTGCCGGCGGCCGTTCGAGATCTCGCGATCCGCGCGCTCGGCGGACCCGGCATACTCTGGCGCAACGCCTGGCTTTATTCGCCACGAACGGCAAAAAAGGCGGCGCGATAGGGGCCCCGCGCCGCCCTTTTTTAAAATTGCCTGGAGAGTTCGGGCTTACCAGCCCCAACCGCCCCAGCCGCCGCCCCAGCCCCAGCCGCCCCACGCGCCATAGGGATATCCCCAGCCGTAGCCATAGCCGTAGGGGTAGTCGTAATAGCTCGTCGCCGCGAGGCCGGCGCCCAGGAGACCGAGGCCGACGCCCGTCGCGACGACGGCGCCAGGATTGACGCCCCAGCGCCGATAGCGCCAGCCGGGCCCCCAGGCGGCGCGACGCCAGCCCCAGCCGCCGCCGCGCCAGCCCCGGCGATACCAGACGTTTTCGACAGGGCTTGCGGGCGCGACCACCGACCGATCCGGCGCGCTCATCGGGCCGGCGAACGCTTCCATGGGCATGGCGGTCGCCAAAGTCGCGCTGCACAGCGCGCCGGAAAGCGCCAGTTTCAGGCCTTTACGCATCGTAATCCTCCTTCGCTCCTTTTGGCGCGACGTTCCGCCGCGCGACGCCGCAAACCCCCCTGGAGCTTACGTGCGAATAACAACTCAGTTAGGCGAGACTCGCTCCGCTTCGAGAGGCTAAAGCCGAACTTTTTTCTCATTCATGATAAACGGCCCGCGTCGGCGTCTCAGGCGGAAGACCTCCTTATGCGGCGGCCGCAGGGGACGAGCGTCAAGACGCCGCGTCCTCCTCACGGACCGCGAGCCGATAGCCGCCGCCTTCCGTCTTGAGCCAGCGCGGGCGCCCCGGCGAGGACTCGAATTTGCGTCGCAAGCGGTGAATGTGGGTTTCGAGCGTACGGGTCGACATATTCGGCCCGTAGCCCCATACGTCGCGCAGCAGAGCCTCGCGAGAGACCGTCGCGCCATGGGCGCGCGCGAGCCTCGCGAGAATCGCCGATTCCTTTTCCGTCAGCTTCAGACGCGCGCCCCACGGCGCCCGCAATTCGCCGGCTTCGAAGCGATAGGGGCCGACCGCGCTCGGCGCCGAATCGATGAGATCGACAAGCTCCGCGAAACGGAACGGACGGGCGATGACGGCGTCGACGCCGGGCGGCGGCGCTTTCGGGGCGTCAGCGATCAGCACGATGTTGGTTGTGCAGCCCTGGCGGCGCGCGTCCGCAAGCCCTTCGGCCCCGCAATGCGCCTCGTCCAGGATCGCCGCATCGGGCCAATCTTCGCCGGGCGCGGCGAACCGGCCGTCGCGCAGCGCATAGCGGCCGAGCGCGGCGAATTGCTCGACGAGAGTCATCCGCAACTGCGGTTCGGCGGCGATGCTGATGGTGCGCGGAAATGACATGGTCCGGCGGTCGCTTCTCGCTTCGACGAGACCATTCCTGCTATAGGCGGTCGAACGCGCCGGCAAGCGGCGCAGATGAAACATCATGCCACGGCGATCAAAGCGGACGAAACCTGCCGGATTCGCAATGCTGCGCGTCGCGCGTCGCATCGGCGGGCGCCCGCATCAGGGGCGGCTGATCGCCGGAACGCTGGTTCTTCCCTGCGCGCTCGGCCGCAGCGGAATCACGCGTTGCAAACGCGAGGGCGACGGCGCGACGCCCGCCGGCCGCTGGCCGCTGCTCTATTTCTACCTGCGCGCGCCAGTCGCTCTGCGCCTGCCATGGCGGCGCACGCGGCCGGGCGATCTCTGGTGCGACGACCCGCGCTCGTTTCTCTACAACAAGCCGCTCCGCGCGCCGTCGCGTCTCAGCCATGAGGAAATGTGGCGCGAAGATCAGCTCTACGACGCCGTCGGCGTGATGGGCTATAATCTTCGTCCCTGCACGCGCGGGCGCGGCAGCGCGATTTTCTTTCACATCGCGACGGATGACCTTTCGCGCACCGCCGGCTGCGTGGCGCTGCGCGCCCGCGACATGGCGCGGCTTCTGCCGCGGCTGGGGC
Source organism: Methylocystis sp. (assembly GCA_051061375.1). Taxonomy (GTDB): domain Bacteria; phylum Pseudomonadota; class Alphaproteobacteria; order Rhizobiales; family Beijerinckiaceae; genus Methylocystis. The sequence continues at coordinate 53,189 of JBPFDW010000036.1, forward strand.
GCAAAGTCGCGCTGCTGATCGGATGACGCCGCCTTCACCTTCCCGCTCAAGGGGAGGGTGGGCCTTTCCGTCGCTCAGCAGGGGTCAAGCCGGATCATCCCGCTCGCCCATGATCGCCGAACCGACCCGGACATAGGTCGCCCCTAACTGGATCGCGCGTTCGAAATCCGAACTCATGCCCATCGAGAGTTCGCTCAACCCGTTGCGCGCGGCGATGTCGGCGAGCAGGGCGAAATGCGGCGAGGCCTGCTGCTCGACCGGCGGCACGCACATCAGCCCTTCGATTTTCAGCCCGTAATCGTCGCGGCAGGCGGCCAAAAAACTGTCGGCGTGTTCGGGAAGGACGCCGGCCTTTTGCGGCTCGGCGCCGGTGTTAACCTGCGCGAAAAGCCGCGGGCGCTTGCCTGTCCGGGATATTTCCTCCGACAGCGCCTTGGCGATCTTCTCGCGGTCGACGCTTTCGATGACGTCGAAGAGCTCGACCGCCTCGCGCGCTTTATTGGACTGCAGCGGGCCGATGAGGTGCAGTTCGATATCGGGATATTTTTCGCGCAGCTTCGGCCATTTCGCCGCCGCCTCCTGCACACGGTTCTCGCCGAAAATCCGCTGGCCGGCTTCGAGCAGGGGAAGGGCCGCCTCGGCGGGAAAGGTCTTGGTGACGCAGACGAGCCGCACGGCGCGGGGATCGCGACCGCAGTCCGTTGCGGCGCGGCAAATCGCTTCGCGGGTCGAAATCAGGCGATCCAGAGCTCCCATGGCCCGCGAAAATCGCGATTTCCACGAAAGGGTCAAGCGCCGAATCTTTTGCGCCTTCGCACTGCGGAACTTCGCCACGCTGAGCGCGTTAAGCTTGCGGCGGGGGCGAGATGCGGGATCGTTTCGAAGCTGGATATTGAGAATCGCTCCCGCCCTTCCAATTATCATTCGCACAGCATTGGAGGCCGACTATGGTCAATGACAGCCTGATTTATGACGGGCGCACGATGGATCTGCATCATCTGCGCCGCAAATGGGGATGGATCGTCGCGCTCGGCGCGCTGATGCTGATTGGCGGCCTGTTCGCGCTCTATAACGTCGCCACCGCCACGATCGTGACCGTGATATACGTCGGCGCGGCGATGCTCGTCGCCGGCGTGATGGAGATCATCACCGCGGTTCAGATCAGGCCCTGGGGCAGGGCGCTGCTGTGGGGCGCGATCGGGATCATCACGATCCTCGCGGGCTTCTTTACGTTTCAGCATCCCTTGCTCGCCGCGGTGTCGCTGACGGCGCTCATCGGCGTCGCGCTGATCGTCGCCGGCCTGTTCAAGCTGATCCTCGCCTGGCACATACGCGATGTCGGCCCCTGGGGGCTCGTGGCCTTTTCGGGCGTGATCAGCGTCGCGCTCGGCGGCATGATCATCGCGGAATGGCCGACGTCGGGCTTTTACATCCTCGGCCTGTTCCTGGCGATCAATCTGATCTTCGAGGGGATTAGCTGGATCACCGTCGGGCTTTCGGCGAAGGCTTGAAACTGACAACAGCCAAAATAGGGGCGGGAGGGAGCCCCTATTTTGGCTTTGTGCCCCATCCATCGCGGATTCGCGCTCAAGTCGTTCAACTTAGTCAAATAATTGAGGCATGCTAAATTTTATGGATGCGTTGGTGATGGATTAACTTTTGTGTTCTTCTGCTCTTGCGGCCACTTGAATCCCAGGTAGTAGCCATTTGCGATGCCGGCGAGGATCAAGAGATCGTCGTCAAATTGCGGAAAGGCGAGTTGGGATACGACCGACCACAGAAAAATCGCGACGAGAATGAGAGTCCACGCCAGCATTTGTATGCGATAGAGGGTCACGGATTTTCCGTCGAACAGAATGTCGGTGAGGAAGTTACCAGTCGAAGGTTGCGCTTCTTCCTTATCGTCCATTAATGCCGACGCAACCCCACTGCTTCCCTGAATGCCGAGCAGCGTAAGGACCTCCGAGGTTACAATTCCGTCCGAATTTCCCGTGACAACCCAGAGAAGGATGAAGCAACCGATTGTCAAGATCAACCATACACCCAGAACGACCTTGCTAAGACTGAACGTGGTTAAATATTCTTTCTCTACTTGCCCTTGAGCCGCTTGGCGAACGCTTCCGCTTCCGTCCCTGAGCATGCCTGAGTTCTTGTTTCCGACGATAAGTCCGGCGGCAATCAACAGTAGGCCAATGATGCCTCCCAATACGAGATTCGGGTGAAAAACCAGGAGCGTCGCTTTGTTGGCGTCGCTGGTGACGATGCGAGGAGCCGTATCTGTGTCATTGCCCACACCGATGCTTACCGAACGCTGACCGGTTAATAGATTTGCTCCGCCGAGAATCTTCTTCCAATTCGTTTTCGCCTGCTGGTCTTCTCCTGGTCTGATCGGCCAATTTAGCCAGAGCCAATCGCTCGCATCCGCACTTTTGGCATTAGGCCCGATCGGAATTACGATCCGCGTATCAACGCCATCAATGAACAATTTTATCGACTTGCCGTCAAAGAAATGCTCTTTGTTGCCCCTCTTGGCGTCGTCTTGCTTTTGAATTTTTTCCAAAGGTTGCTCGGCCGCCGTTACCGCGTCACTCACGGCGGATTTCTTCGCTTTTGACTCGGCAGGCGAGGCAGCTTCGGCTGCCCGGCTCGACATAGCGCGTTCGTCAAAATATTTCGGAGCATTCAATGCAATGCAAAGCGGTCCGTTAAGTTCAAAACTTCTAGGAATCTTGGTCCCGAGGGCCATTTGACCCGCCGGCACGACAACTGACTCTTTAGTGTCCAGCGAAGCCGAACTCATGACCTCGGCCGTGCATCCTGGCGCGTTGATCGACTCGGTCACGGAACGCCCAGTGAAAAACAAGACCCCGGCCATAACCAAAACGCCAACAACGGCTAAGAAATTTCCTTTGGAGGCGTTCATTTGTAATTTTCCAAAATATGTAAAACTGGTAGTCAAAAGTATAAGGCGGTTCGGTTTTCGACCCTGCAGCAGACTCTTAACCTTGTCCAGCGAGTCAAACCAAAACCAAAATATGGTCGCGCCTGAGCGCAAAATGTCAAGTTTCGCCAAGTTATCTCGGACCGCCCTTTGACATCGTTCCGACCCCCCGGCATTAGAGGCGCAATCCAGAACGCCTCTTGACCGGACGCGCCAGCCAGATGAGACCCGAACGCTATAATTTCGCCGAGGTGGAGCCGCGCTGGCAGAAAATTTGGGAAGAAAAACAATCTTTTAAGTCGGGCGACCGGCCGGGCGCGGCCAAATATTACGTGCTCGAGATGTTTCCCTATCCCTCCGGCCGGCTGCACATGGGCCATGTGCGCAATTATTCGATGGGCGACGTCATCGCCCGCTTCATGCGCGCCAGGGGCTTCGACGTCTTGCATCCGATGGGCTGGGACGCTTTCGGCCTCCCCGCCGAAAACGCCGCGGCGCAGACCGGCGCGCATCCGGCGCAATGGACCTACGCCAATATCGCCGCCATGCGGGCGCAGCTGAAGACGCTCGGCCTCTCGCTCGACTGGTCGCGCGAGATCGCGACCTGCGATCCCGAATATTACGGGCGCCAGCAGAAGCTCTTCCTCGACTTCCTCAAGGCCGGCATCGTCGATCGCAAGAAATCGAAGGTGAACTGGGACCCTGTCGACATGACCGTGCTCGCCAATGAGCAGGTCATCGACGGGCGCGGCTGGCGTTCCGGCGCGCTCGTCGAGCAGCGCGAACTCACGCAGTGGTTCTTCAAGATCACCGCCTATTCCGAAGAGCTGCTCGCCGCGCTCGACGAACTCGAGCGCTGGCCCGACAAGGTGCGGCTGATGCAGCGCAACTGGATCGGCCGCTCGGAAGGCATGCTGGTGCGTTTCGCGCTCGCCGAGGCGCTCAGCGAAACACGCGAGATCGAAGTCTTCACCACTCGCGCCGACACGCTGTTTGGCGCGAAATTCGTCGCGCTCGCCGCGGACCATCCGCTGGCGAAGGCCGCCGCCGAGAAGGATCCGGCGCTCGCCGCCTTCGCCGAGGAATGCCGGCGCGGCGCGACCTCCGCCGAAGCGATCGAGACCGCGGAAAAGATGGGCTACGACACGGGGCTGCGCGTCGTTCACCCCTTTGATCCGAACTGGACGCTGCCGGTCTATGTCGCGAATTTCATCCTGATGGATTACGGGACGGGCGCGATTTTCGGCTGCCCGGCGCATGACCAGCGCGACCTCGATTTCGCGACGAAATATGGGCTCGGCTTCAAGGTCGTCGTCTGTCCGCAGAATGTCGCGGCGCATGAACTGGAAAATCAGATCGCCGAAAGCCGTGAAGCCTTCGAAGCCGACGGCAATCTGGTCAATTCCGGCTTTCTCGACGGGCTGACCGTGCCGCAGGCGAAGGAAGAGGTGGCCAACCGTCTGACGACGACGGCGCTGTTCGACCGTCCGCAAGGCGAGCGGAAAGTGAATTTCAAGCTGCGCGACTGGGGGATTTCGCGCCAGCGCTATTGGGGCTGCCCGATCCCGATCATCCATTGCGACACCTGCGGGCCGGTCCCGGCTCCGGTCAAAGATCTGCCGGTCAGGCTGCCCGAAGATGTCTCCTTCGATCAGCCCGGCAATCCGCTCGATCGCCATCCGACATGGAAGAACGTCCCCTGTCCCTCTTGCGGCGCGCCGGCGCGGCGCGAAACCGACACGATGGACACTTTCGTCGACTCGTCCTGGTATTACGCGCGCTTCGCCGATCCGCACAACGCTGCTGAGCCGGCGTGCGCCGAGGCGGTCGCGCGCTGGCTGCCGGTCGATCAATATATCGGCGGCATCGAGCACGCGATTTTGCATCTTCTCTATTCGCGCTTCTTCGCCCGCGCCATGCGCGACAGCGGCCACGCCGCGGTCGCGGAGCCTTTCGCCGGGCTCTTCACGCAAGGAATGGTCGTTCACGAGACCTATCGCGCGCCCGACGGCCAATGGGTCGCGCCCGACGCCATCCGCGTCGAGGCCAAGGACGGCGGCCGCCGCGCCTTTCTCATCGACGGCGATGTCGAGATCGAGATCGGCCCGATCGAAAAAATGTCGAAGTCGAAGAAGAACACGGTCGACCCCGACGACATCGTCGCGAGCTATGGCGCCGATACGGCGCGCCTCTTCGTTTTGTCCGACAGCCCGCCCGATCGCGACGTCATCTGGTCGGACGAGGGCGCGCAGGGCGCTTGGCGCTTCGTCCAGCGTCTGTGGCGCCTGACCGGCGAACTCGGCCGGGTGGCGGCGCCGGTCGGCGCCGAGCCGCCGGCGGCGTTTCACGATCTTGCGCTCGCCGTGCGCAAGGCGACGCATCGTTCGATCGCCCAGGCGAGCGAAAATATCGAGCGTCTGCGCTTCAACAGCGCCATCGCCCGCATCCGCGAATTCGCCAATGAGCTGACCAGCGCGCTCGACGCCGTGACCGAAACGCCGGTTCCGGACGACCTCGCCTTCGCTTTCCGAGAGGCGGCGGACGCGCTCATACGCCTTGTCGCGCCGATGACGCCCCATGTCGCCGAGGAATGCTGGGCCGATTTGGGCCACAAAGGTCTGGTTGCTGAAGCGCCTTGGCCGGCGGCCGATCCTACCCTGGTGGCGCAGGAGATGATAAGCCTGCCGGTGCAGGTCAACGGCAGAAAGCGCGCCGAAATTCTCGTCGCCCATGACGCCGACGAAGAAACGATTCGCAAAGAAGCTTTGGCGCAAGATGGGGTGCAGCGCGCCATGGAAGGCAGACCGCTGAAGAAATTCATTCTGGTTCCGAAAAGGATCGTCAATGTGGTGGTTTAGGAAAACGGCGGTCGGCAAGTCGGCAGTCGGCAGATCGGCAGTCGGCGTTCCTACTGCCGATTGCCGACTGCCGACGGCCCTTTTCCGGCATTTGACGGTTCCCTGCCTCGCGCTGCTCGCCCTGCCGCTCGCCGGCTGTCTTCAGCCGCTTTACGCGCCGGCGGGCATGGGGTTCGACTCGTCGCCGCTCGCGGCCGAGCTGCAGTCGATCGAAGTCGACGAAATTCCCCAGCGGCTCGGACATTATGTTCGCAACGAACTGATCTTCGGCCTGAACGGCACGGGCTCCCACCCGCCGCCGCGCTACCGGCTGATGGTGACGCTGCGCGAGCGCGTACAGACGCCGATTCTCGACACGGTGACCAGTCGCGCCACCTCGGCGACGGTGATCGTCGACGCCGAATACCGGCTTGTCACCGTGCCTCAGGAAGTCGAGGTGACGAAGGGCATCGCCTTCAATATCGCGAGCTACGACCGTTTCTCGAACCGTTTCTCCAATGTGCGCGCCGCGCGCGACGCGGAGATTCGCAACGCGCGGGTCATCGCCGAATCGATCCGCACCCGAATCGCCACCGTGATGGCGACCCGTCTGTCGCCTGTCGCGCCGCCCGTCCTGCCCAATTGACGGCTGAAGCGGACAGCGGCGCGTCATGACCGCGGTCAGGGGCCGCGACGCCGAACGGTTCGCCGCCGCGCCGCCGGAGGGCGTTTTCCTTTTTCTGGTCTTCGGCGCCGACGCCGGCTTGGCGCGCGAACGCGCGCTGGCGATCGTCGACAGGCGCGTCGACGATCGCCGCGACCCGTTCCAATTCGTCGAAATGAGCGGCGACGCGGTCGCCGCCGACCCGCTCGCGCTGCTCGATGAGGCCAACACCACGCCGCTGTTTGGCGGGCGGCGCGCCATCCTCGTTGAAACCGGCGCCAAATCGGTGCTGCCGGCGATCAATTCGCTCATCGCCGCGCCGCCGGCGCATTGCACGGTCGTGCTGACGGCGGGCGCGCTGCGGCGCGACTCGCCGCTGCGCAAGCTGGTCGAGGGCGCGAAACTGGGCGCGGCGATCGAATGCCTGCCGGACGCCGCAGCGGATTTGCAGGCGCTGATCGATCGCAGCCTGCGCGACGCGGGCCTCGTCGCAAGCCCCGAGGCGCGCGGCCTGCTCCTCGGCGCGCTGGGCGAAGACCGGCTGATGAGTCGGGCGGAGCTGTCAAAGCTCGCGATCTATATGCACGGGCGCGAGCATGTCGAAGCCAAGGACGTCGAAGCGATCGTGGCCCATGCCTCGAATATTGCGTCGGATCGCGTGGTGACGGCGGCCTTCGGCGGCGCCGCGGACATTGGCGCGGCGCTCGACGCTTATTTCACGCAGGACGGCGATGCGCAGCAGCTTCTCTTCGGCGCGCTGCGCTATGCCGTGGCGCTGCACCGCGGCCGTCTCGCCATGGAGCGCGAGGGCGGGCGGCCCGACGCCGGCGTCTCGGCGCTGATGCGCGCCGGCTTCGGCTTCATGCATCGCGCGCTGATGGAGGAACAGCTCAAGAATTGGTCATCGACGCGCCTCGGCGCGCTGATCGAGCCGCTGCGCGCCGCCCAGACGCGGGCCCGCGCCAACGCCGCCGCGGCGCAAATGGAGGCCGAGCGCGCGCTGTGGAACGTCGCGAAAGCGAGCGCCCGGCGATAGTTCAGCCTTGGCCTTCGTCCATCAGTATCTCGAAGCCGCCGAAGATCATGCGCTTGCCGTCGAACGGCATCGGCATGTCCTTCATGCGCGGGTCTTCGGGCATTTTCTTGTGGGCCGCGTCGCGAACGTCTTTCGACGGCCAGACGACCCAGGAGAACACGACGTTCTCGCCGCTCTCGGCGGCGACGGCGCGCTTGAAGTCGGTGACCTTGCCGTCGGGCACGTCGTCGCCCCAGCACTCGACGACGCGCAGCGCGCCCCATTCCTTCATGATCGGCCACATCAGAGCGGCGGCCTTATGGTAATCTTCCTTTTTGCCCTTGGGCACGGGGATCACGAAACCGTCGACATAGCTCATTGCGCCGCTCCTTTTTTCTGAAGCGCCTTTGACGCTTCCTCGGGAAATAACAATCGGTCGTCTCGTTTGTTTACGCCGCGCTGGCGAGGCTCTCGAAGAGCGCGCGGCCGTCAATTCCGCCCACAAGCGGGTCGATGAGATTTTCGGGATGCGGCATCAGGCCGAGCACATTGCGCCCGTCCGAATAGACGCCGGCGATGTCGTTGCGCGAGCCGTTGGGATTGGCGTCGCCGCCGAGATTGCCGGCGGAATCGCAGTAGCGGAAGGCGACAAGGCCCTCGCCCTCTAACCGCTCGATCGTCGCGTCGTCGGCTTCGTAATTGCCTTCGCCATGGGCGATGCAGACTTCGATCGTCTGGCCCTTGGCGTAATGCCGGGTGAAGGCGGTGTCATTGCGCTCGACCCGAAGATGCTGCATCCGACAGATGAAGCGCAAATTGGCGTTGCGCATCAGCACGCCGGGCAGTAGGCCGCTTTCGCAGAGAATCTGGAAGCCGTTGCAGACGCCGAGCACCAGTCCGCCGCGCGCGGCGTGCGCGCGCACCGCGTCCATGATCGCGGCGCGGCCGGCGATCGCGCCGCAGCGCAGATAATCGCCATAGGAAAAGCCGCCGGGCAATACGACGAGGTCGGTGCCGGACGGCAATTCGCGATCGGCGTGCCAGAGCATCGCCGGCTGGCGCCCGGTCGCCTGTTTCAGCGCGCGGGCCATGTCGCCTTCGCGATTGGAGCCGGGGAAAACGACGACGGCGGCTTTCATGGGCGTGTCCTGAGCGGCAGGTCGGCAGCAGGCAGGTCGGCAGTCGGCAGGTCGGCGCTTTTTCGACAGCCGACGGCAGAAGCCCGACGGCCGTCTACCGCCTCACACATCGATCTGGTAGTTTTCGATCACGGTGTTGGCGAGCAGCTTCTCGCAGGCGATTTGCAACTGAGCTTTCGCGGCGGCCGCGTCGGCTCCGGCGAACTCCACGTCGAACACTTTGCCCTGCCGCACGCTCGCGACGCCTTCGACGCCGAGCGATTTCAGCGCGCCCTCGATCGCCTTGCCTTGCGGATCGAGAATGCCGGATCTGAGAGTGACGACGACGCGGGCTTTCATTGGCTAAGGTCCATGCTGAATGGAGAAGTGTTAGTGGGGGCCACGCAAACGCGCAATCTCAATTACTCCGATATTCACCAGGTCGCCATCGGTCTCGGAAAGGTTGCGCTGCTTTTTTCTGAGGCCGTTCGGGGTCAGGATTCTGGGGACGAGATCAAGCCATGAACCTTCAACGTCTACCGATTTTTTGGATCGCGACCGCTGTCGTCATCGCCGTCTTGGTTTTCCTGTTACGCGAAATCCTGACGCCCTTCCTGGTCGGGATCGCTCTGGCCTATCTGCTCGACCCGCTCGTCACGCGGCTCGAGCGCTTCGGATTGGGCCGCGGCGTCGCGGCGCTCGGAATCATCAGCCTTTTCTACGGCGCGATCATCTCTTTGATCGTTGTTCTCACGCCGATCATCGGCGAGGAGATCGCGCTATTCATCGAAAAACTCCCTGGCTATCTCACGCAACTGCAAAGCTTGGCGACAGATCCAGGCCGGCCATGGATGCGCAAGATCATCTCCGAGGGGCTCAGCGAAGCTCGGCAATCGACTGGAGAACTGACCACCCTCGGCGCTCATTTGAGCGCACATCTCTTGCGTCGGCTATGGTCGGACGGGCGCGCCTTGGCGTCGATCTTCTCCTTGCTTGTCATCGCGCCAATCGTCACCTTCTATCTGCTGATTGATTGGGACGAAATCATCGCTGCGCTCGATAAAATGATTCCGGCGACTCAGCAGGAGACCGTGCGGGCTCTGGCGTCTGAGATCAATGAGACGATCAGCGTCTTTCTACGCGGCCAGGGGATCATTTGCCTCATTCTCGCTACGTATTACGCCTTGGCGCTGGAATTATTAGGGCTCAATCACGCCTATCTGATCGGAATAGCGGCAGGGCTGATCAGTTTTATTCCCTATTTGGGCGAGCTGACCGGCGTCGTCCTATCGGTTGGCGTGGCGCTGCTTCAGTTTTGGCCAAGCTGGAGCACGATCCCGATCATCTTGGGGATTTTCATCGCGGGAGAATTGGTGGACGACAATGCGTTGACCCCCCATTTCATCGGCGCGCGCGTCAAGCTCAACCCGCTCCTGGTCATGTTCGCCGTCGCCGCCTTCGGCTATCTGTTCGGCTTCGTCGGTCTTCTCATCGCCGTGCCGTTAGCGGCGACGATCGGCGTGATCGTTCGCTTTATCCTGGCGCAGGAGGCGTCGTTTGGCCAAGCGTCGGGAGTCGACGCGCCGACTCTTCCGCCGAAGAAGCGGCATTGGTGGTTATGATCGGCATCGAGTCTCGGCGGGCGGGGCGCTTCGACGAGCAATCGCATCGCCGCGCACGAGAAAATCCCGCGCCAAGAATGCGACAAAGCCGCGCTCCGGCTTCAGCCGACGCGGCTTTTTGTTTCGCGCAGTCTTTCTCAAATCGCAGCCCGGCGCCCGCGGCGCCGGCTACTGCACCAGCTTCGGGGCGCCGGTGCGGATCGTCTCGTTTTCCTGCATGATGCCGAGACGGCGCGCGACTTCGGTATAAGCCTCGACCAGCCCGCCCAGATCGCGGCGGAAGCGGTCCTTGTCGAGCTTGTCGTTCGACTTGATGTCCCACAGCCGGCAGCTGTCGGGCGAAATCTCGTCGGCGACGACGATTCGCATCATGTCGCCTTCCCAGAGCCGTCCACATTCCATCTTGAAGTCGACGAGGCGGATGCCGACGCCGAGGAAGAGCCCGGAGAGGAAATCGTTGACGCGGATGGCGAGCGCCATGACGTCGTCGATCTCCTGCGGAGTCGCCCAGCCGAAGGCGGTGATGTGCTCTTCCGACACCATCGGGTCGTCGAGCGCGTCGTTCTTATAATAAAATTCGATGATCGAGCGGGGCAATTGCGTGCCCTCTTCCATCCCGAGGCGCTTGGCGAGCGAGCCGGCCGCGACATTGCGCACGACGACTTCGAGCGGAATGATCTCCACCTCGCGGATGAGCTGCTCGCGCATGTTCAGCCGGCGGATGAAATGGGTCGGCACGCCGATGCTGTTCAGATGCTGGAAGATATATTCCGAGATGCGGTTGTTGAGCACGCCCTTGCCGTCGATCACCTCATGCTTCTTCGCATTGAAGGCCGTGGCGTCGTCCTTGAAGTGCTGAATCAAAGTGCCGGGCTCCGGGCCCTCATAGAGGACCTTGGCCTTGCCCTCGTAAATGCGGCGACGGCGGTTCATCGGGATCAACCGGGGCTTGAGAAAATCCATGGGGTGGGCTGGCTCCTCCGAAGTCTTGTCCGCATGCAGCCGCCCGTTCCGGGGCGCGGGGCCTCAGGGAGCGGCGGCGGGCAAGGGGCCCGGGCCGAAGATTACGGCGGTCCTAGCGTTTTTAGCCGTCAGTGACAAGCCGACATCGCATTCTATCGCAAAGGGAAAGGCGATACAATGAGACTGACGGGGCGGCGGCCGAGCGTTACCGTGGCCCTGTCAGTTCCTTTCGCGCGCCTGCGCCCACTATTTGAGCACATGGATCGCGTCCCTTATTTTTGACGCTTCCGGGCGTCCCACGCAGGGCGTCGGCGGAGCGACCGAGGCGTCCGCTCGCTCTATTTCCAGCCCGCCTGTTTCTCGCAGTCTTTTTGGGCTTCGGGATTGGCCTTTTCCCATTGGGTGACGGAACGCGTTTCGCTGTCGTCCATCTTTTCGTTCATGCAAATGCAATAGGCGCGGATAATGGGGGGCGTCCCGCCTTCTTCGCCCTTGTTATCGCTGATGCATTGATTGATCCATTTGAGGTCGTCGCTATTCATTTGCTGGGCGAAGGCCGGCCCGCCGAAGGCCAAGGCGGATGAAAACGCGATTGCAAATTTCCTCATTGAAGTCTCCCGCCTGGTCCGCCGATCGGACGGCGAACACTAGCATTTGGACGAGGTTTGGCGAGACGGCGCGGCCTCGCTAGCAATTTATCTTCGCCGGGGCGCGATGTCCGCGCCGCGCCTGTTAGCGATCGGCTTAAATCGGGCGTTTGGACGCAGCCGAGATCGGGGTTTCCGCCATTGGCTTTGCGCGCGAATGCGCCTATATCGAGCCGGAGCAGACGCGGTTTTTCCGCTCGCCTTCCCTTTCGAACAGCCCGCCGAGGATGCACGTGAGCACTTTCGACCAGCGCGAAGACTCCTTCGAAAAGCGTTTCGTCCATGAAGAGGAGCTCCAGTTTCGCGCCGAGGCGCGCCGCAACAAGCTGCTCGGCCTGTGGGCGGCGGAAAAGCTCGGCAAAACCGGCGCCGAGGCGCAGGCTTACGCCGAATCGCTGGTCGTGGCCGAGGTCGCCGCCGACGCCGATGAGCGGGTCGTGGCGCAGGTCAAGAAGGATTTCGAAGCGGCGGGGGTGAATCAGTCCGAGCACCAGATCCGCCGCACCATGGACGAGATGCTGGCCAAGGCGAAGGCGGAGATCAAGGCGGGCGAATAGCCGCGCCTTACCGCGTTGTTCATTAATTGCGGCGATCGTGACGCGATGCGCGATTCGTCCCCGAAACCGCTGCCTGACGCGACATATTTTTCGGCTGCGCCGGCGATCGCCGAAGAAGCGGCCCTATGGCTGCGCTATCTTGCCAACGAACGGCGCGCCTCGCGCCACACCGTCGAGGCCTATGGCCGCGACCTTGCCGCTTTTCTCGCCTTTCTGACCGATCATCTCGGGACGCCGCCCGGCGCCGCCGAGCTCAAAGCCCTTCAGCCTTCGGACCTGCGCGCCTTTCTCGCCAAGCGCCGCCGCGACGGATTGGAGAGCCGCTCGTTGCTGCGGGCGCTCGCCGCCTTGCGCAATTTTCTTCGGCTTCTGGAGAAGAAGGGCCTCGCCCGCACCGATGTGTTCGGCGCGGTGCGCCCGCCCAAGCGCCCGCACAGCCTGCCCAAGGCGCTCGCCGTGCCGGACGCCCGCGACATCGTCGATCCCGCGCAGCGGACGGGCGAGGCGCGCGAACCCTGGGTCATTGCCCGCGACGCCGCCGTGCTGGCGCTGCTTTACGGGGCCGGTCTGCGGATTTCCGAGGCGCTGTCGATCGGGCGCGCCGAGGCGCCAGTCGGCGCCGCCGATCGGGTCACGATTTTGGGGAAGGGCGGCAAGAGCCGGACCGTGCCGGTCATCGCGCCGGTGCGCGCGGCGATCGAAGCCTATCTCGCGCTCTGTCCCTACGACCTTGCCGGCGGGCCGCTGTTCGTGGGCGCGCGCGGCGGGCCGCTGTCGCCGCGCATCATCCAGCTCGCGGTCCAGCGCCTGCGCGGGGCGCTTGGACTCCCGGAGAGCGCAACGCCGCACGCGCTGCGCCATTCCTTCGCGACGCATCTTCTCGGCCGCGGCGGCGATCTGCGCACGATCCAGGAACTGCTCGGCCACGCCTCGCTGTCGACAACTCAGATTTACACCGCCGTCGACAAGGCGCGGCTTCTCGACGCCTATCGTTCGGCGCATCCGCGCGCGGAGTGAAGCCGAAGGCGTGACGCGCCGCGAACTCCACCCTCCCCTAGAGGGGGAGGGTCGCATTGCGAAGCAATGCGGGGTGGGGTGACGCCTGAATGAATCCGTCGATAGACGCGCGTCGAGCCGTGCGCTTAAAGACAATCTTTTGCGGCGTGGCTCCACCCCACCCCGGCGCTTCGCGCCGACCCTCCCCCTCGAGGGGAGGGTGAATGGTCGACGCGGGGGCGGGGACAGACCCGGCCGTGACGGCCTATGATCGAAACCTGCCCGCTCTGGCGCATGAAAGGGAGCTCGAATGTTCCGCCGGGCGTTGATCCTTGCGCTGATCGCCATTTTCGCCGGCGCCGGCCTAATGGCGCGCGCCGCCGCGACGGACGTCTGCAAGGGCGACGCCTGCCAGGGAATTTTCGCGGTTGGCCCCTATCTCATGGGTTTTTTCGCGACCCAAACCTACGAAGAGGGAACGGCGCAGCGCTATTACCGGGAAATCCCGAGTTTCGGGCCGACTCATTTGAACATCGAGATCGCCGGGCGCGAGGACGATCCGACGCGTCCGCCGCAATTCGAGGACATCAAGGACCTCGACATCGAGGCCCGGCTCTATTGGGCCAGAAACGACCTCAAGACGCCCGAACTTTTAAAAACCTATCGGGCGCATGGCGTCGCGTCGATTTCCTTCGACTATGATTTTTCCGAGGACGGCAAATATGTCGTCGCCGTGAGCATTCGGAAGCCGGATGGCGTGACGCATGAAGGCGAACATATTTTCTTCGTGATCGCCGCCGCCGAGTCGGGCCTTCCCCTGGCCGTCGCCGCCGCGCTGTTCCTTCTCGGCTTCGCGGTCCTGGTCTGGCGGCTGAGAAAGCCGCTCACTCCACCGGCTCGACGGCGGTGATCTCGATTCCGAAGCCCGAGAGTCCGACGAAGGCGCGAGGCTTTGCGGAGGAAGAGCGCAGGCGGATCGACGACACGCCCAAATCCTTCAAAATCTGCGCGCCGAGCCCGACGTCGAACCATTGCCGCTTGCGCGTCTCTTCGGCGTTTTCCTCGCCCCGCCCGACGATATTCGCCGGCACGCCGGCCGCGCCGTCGCGCAGATAGACGAGGACGCCGCGCCCTTCGCGGGCGAAACGCGCCAGGGTCTTCTTGATCGTCGGCGCGCCGCACATCACATCGGAGATGATGTCGGCGCGATGCAGGCGCGTCGGCACGTCGCGCCCATCGCCGATCGCGCCGAGAACGAAAGCGAAATGCTGCACGCTGTCGAAAGGCGTCACATAGGCGTGGCCGATCATTTCCCCCGCCTCCGTGGCGACGGGAAAGGTCGCAACGCGCTCGACGAGTTTCTCGCGCGCCTGCCGGAAGGCGATGAGATCGGAAACCGACACGAGCTTGAGATCATGCGCGCGAGCGAATTCCTCGATCTGGCCGCCGGTCATCACCGTGCCGTCGTCATTGGCGAGTTCGCAGATCACGCCGACCGGCGGCAGGCCGGCGAGCCTGCACAAATCCACCGCCGCTTCGGTATGTCCGGAGCGCATCAGCACCCCGCCGTCCTTGGCGATCAGCGGAAAGACATGGCCGGGCCGCACGAAATCGCTCGCCCCCATATTGCCGTTGGCGAGCGCGCGCACTGTATTGCAGCGCTGCTCGGCGGAGATGCCGGTGGTAAGGCCGTGGCGGGCGTCGACCGATACGGTGAAGGCGGTGGCGAGCGGCGCGTCATTCTCCGCCACCATCGGCGCGAGATGGAGACGGCGCGCCTCTTCGATCGTCAGCGGGGCGCAGACGATGCCGCTGGTGTGGCGGATGATGAAGGCCATCTTTTCCGGCGTGCAGAGCGATGCGGCGATGACGAGATCGCCTTCATTTTCGCGATCGTCGTCATCGGTAACGACGACCATCTCGCCTCTGGCCACGGCCTCGACGGCTTCGGTGATGGAATGGGACAATGAGATCTCCGGGACGCGCCGCTTGCGGCGCTTGCATTGCATATCTAGCCTTGCCGAGGCGGCGTTTCAAACGCTGGTTGCGCAGCTTTCGCAATTGTCATTCCCGACGCGCGACGCGCGATCGAGAATCCAGAGTCACAAGCGCTTCCGCCGTTGCTCCGGATTCCCGATCGGGCCTTCGGCCGGCTGTGAATGACATTGCGTCAAGGCGAGGAAGAAAGGAGGCTTGGTTGTCCGACTGGGAACCGAAGACGCGCGCGGCCGCATGCTTGCTGATGACTCTCGCAATTGCAGCGCTGGCGCTCCTCGCGCCGCCCGCTTACGCAGGCGAAAAGCCTTGCGCCGACCTTGAGGAGGGCGGCGCCCTTTACACGGTGTGCGACTTCGATGCGCGCAAAAGCGACATTCGGCTTTTTCTGCGCGATGAGACAGGCGAGACCTATGGCGACTTCTCTCGCCTCGCGAGCACGCGCGCCAGCAAGGGCGAAACGCTCGTCTTCGCGATGAACGCCGGCATGTACGCAGAGGACCGCGCGCCGGTCGGACTTTATGTCGAGAACGGCAAAACGCTCAAGGACGCCAATACGCGCCCTGGCCCCGGCAATTTCCATATGAAGCCCAATGGCGTCTTCTGGATCGACGGGCCGCGGGCCGGCGTCGCCGAGACGGCGCGTTTCCTGAAAAGCCGGCAGCGCGTCGACTTCGCCACCCAATCGGGGCCGATGCTGGTGATTAGCGGGCGCATTCATCCGCGCATTCACGAAGACGGCATGTCGCGAAAATTTCGTAACGGCGTCTGCGTCCAGGACGGTCATATCGCGCGTTTTGCGATCTCCAACCGTCCGGTGAGCTTTTTCGAATTCGCCCGGCTGTTTCGCGAACGCCTGCATTGTTCGGACGCGCTGTTTCTCGATGGCGGCGCGGCTTCAGGACTCTACGCGCCCTCGCTCTCGCGCCATGATCGATTCTTGCCGGCGATGGGGCCGATCGTCGGCGTCGTCGAGAAGGCCAAGCCCTAAGACAAGCCTTAACTTAGACGCGCCGACGCGGCGTTGAGCTTGTCGATGCGCGCGGCGGTCTCCTCGCGCCGTTCGCGGTGCTCCTCGATCACCTCTTCGTCGGCCTTGGCGAGAAAGCCTTCATTGGCGAGCTTGGCGTCGAGCTTCTTCAACTCGCCTTCGAGCTTGGCCGTCTCCTTCGCCAGTCGCGCTCGTTCGGCGTCAAGATCGATCACGCCTTCGAGCGGCATGGCGGCGACGCCGCCGCGCACGATGATTTGCGCGCTGGATTTCGGCGCGGTCTCAGCGAAGCCGAGGCGCGAGAGCCGCGCAAGCTTGCGGATCGTCTCTTCCCAGCGCGTCGCCCGCGCCTGCAGCGCCTCATCGGCGCCGATCAGCAGCAGTTCGGTCTCGCTGGTCAGATTCATCTCGGCGCGCAGCGAGCGCGCTTCCGAAATGACGTCGACGACCCAGCCGATTTCGCTTTCGGCTTCGGCGTCCTCCAAGCCTTCGAGCGACGGCCAGTCGGCGAGCGCCAGCATCGTTTCGCGCTTGGGGCCCTCGGCGCCCTTGATCGCCCAAAGCTCCTCGGTGAGGAAGGGCATGAAGGGATGCAGCAGCGCGTAAATCTGGTCGAGAACGAAGGCGGTCGTCGCCCGCGTTTCGTTCTTCTGCGCGCCGTCGGCGCCTTGCAGCAGCGGCTTCGCGAGCTCCACATACCAGTCGCAAAAGACGCTCCAGACGAAGCGATAGGCTGCGTTGGCCGCGTCGTTGAAACGATAGGCGTCGATCGCCGCGCTCACTTCCGCCGTCGCGCGCGCCGCCTCGCCGACGATCCAGCGGTTCAGCGTAATTTTATTGGCGCGCGGATCGTAATTTGCGACGCGCGCGCAGCCGTTGATTTCGGCGAAGCGCGAGGCGTTCCACAGCTTGGTCGCGAAATTGCGATAGCCCTCGACTCGGCTCGTCGCGAGCTTGATGTCGCGGCCCTGCGCCGCCATCGCCGCGAGCGTGAAGCGCAGCGCGTCGGCGCCGTATTCGTCGATGAGATGCAGCGGGTCGATGACATTGCCCTTCGACTTACTCATCTTCGCGCCCTTCTCGTCGCGGACGAGCGCATGGATATAGACGTCGCGGAAGGGAACTTCGCCCATGAAATGGAGGCCCATCATCATCATCCGGGCGACCCAGAAGAAGATGATGTCAAAGCCGGTGACGAGGGCGCTGGTCGGATAATAGCGCGCAAGCTCCGGCGTCTTCTCCGGCCAGCCGAGAGTCGAAAAGGGCCAGAGCGCGGAAGAGAACCAGGTGTCGAGAACGTCCTCGTCGCGCGTGAGAGTCGCGCCATCGCCGAGTTTGGCGCGCGCCGCGGCAAGCGCCGCTTCTTCCGTCTCTTCAACATAGGCGTTGCCGTCCTCGTCATACCAGGCTGGAATGCGATGACCCCACCAGAGCTGCCGCGACACGCACCAGGGCTGGATGTTTTCCAGCCAGTCGAAATAAGTTTTCTCCCAATTCTTCGGCACGAAAATCGTGCGCCCCTCGCGCACCGCCTTGAGCGCCGCCTGCGCAAGAGTCTTGGCGTCAACATACCATTGATCGGTGAGACGCGGCTCGAGCACGGCGCCGGAACGATCGCCGTGGGGGACCATGTGTTTGTGTTCGTCGACGCCGTCGAGCAGCTCGCGCGCCTCCATCATTTCGACGACGCGCTTGCGCGCCGCGAAGCGATCGAGGCCGTCGAGCGCGGAGACGGACGCGACGAGTTCTTCGGAAGGCTCCAAGCCTTCGTGAAATTCGGCGTTGGCTTTGAGCGTCATTTGCGCTTGCGCGTCGATCACATTGACGAGCCGCAATCCATGCCGCTTGCCGACCTCGAAATCGTTGAAGTCATGGGCGGGCGTGATTTTCACCGCGCCGGTGCCCTTCTCTGGATCGGAATAGTCGTCGGCGACGATGGGGATCAATCTGCCGACCAAGGGCAGACGGACGCGCTTGCCGACGAGCGCTTTGTAGCGCTCGTCTTCCGGATGCACGGCCACCGCCGTATCGCCCAGCATCGTCTCCGGGCGCGTCGTCGCGACGACGATGTATTCGCCCGTCTCTTCGCCTGCGTCGTTGACGATCGGATATCTGAAGCGCCACAAATGGCCCTTCACCTCGACCTGCTGCACCTCCAGATCGGAGATCGCGGTGTGCAGCGCCGGGTCCCAATTGACGAGGCGCTTGTCCTTGTAGAGCAGCCCCTCGCGATAGAGCTGCACGAAAACCTTCACCACCGCGCGGGACAATCCCTCATCGAGCGTGAATCGTTCGCGCGACCAGTCGCAAGAGGCCCCGAGCCGCTTCAACTGTTCGACAATCTTGCCGCCCGACTCCGCCTTCCATTCCCACACGCGCTCGACGAATCTCTCGCGGCCGAGCGTGCGGCGATGCTCCTGGCGCTCCATCAGCTGGCGCTCGACGACCATTTGCGTCGCGATGCCGGCATGGTCGGTTCCCGGCTGCCACAGCACGTCGTCGCCCTTCATTCGGCGGTAGCGCACCAGAATGTCCTGCAGCGTATTGTTGAGCGCATGGCCCATATGCAGGCTGCCGGTGACGTTGGGCGGCGGAATGACGATGGAATAGGGGCTCGCCCCGGCGCGTTCCGGCCGCCCGGCGCGAAAGGCTTGCGCCTCTTCCCAGGCGTCACGGATGCGCGATTCGATTGCGGCGGGATTGAATGTTTTGTCCATCGTCATCGGGGTGCGAGCAGAGGCAGGAAGGGCGTCATCCCTCCCGGTTGCGGGGAGGGCGGACCCGGCAAGCCGGGCCGGGAGGGCTTCTATAGCGCAAAGAAATCCTGCGCGTCGAAATCGGCGCTCTTAAATTTTTAGCGGCCCGTCACCGCCGCGCGGCGAGCGGCACCACATTGTGGAGCTGGGCGTCCGCGGTCTCGAAGAAGCGGCGGAGATTGCGCGCCGCCTGACGGATGCGCTGCTCGTTCTCGACCAGCGCGAGGCGCACGAATCCTTCGCCATGCTCGCCGAAGCCCTCGCCCGGCGCGACGGCGAGCTCGGCCTTCTCGATCAGCAGCTTCGAGAATTCCAGCGTCGAAATATTGCGGAAGCGCTCGGGCGCCGGCGCCCAGGCGAACATCGAGGCGCGCGGCGCCGGGATCGGCCAGCCGGCCTGCGCGAAGCTCTCGACCATCACGTCGCGCCGCCGCTTGTAGATCGCGCGCATCTCGCGCACGCAATCGTCCGAGCCGTTGAGCGCCGCCGCCGCCGCGACCTGCACCGGCGTGAAGGCGCCGTAGTCGAGGTAACTCTTCACCCGCGCCAGCGCCGACAGCAGCCGCTCATTGCCGACCGCGAAGCCGATGCGCCAGCCGGCCATCGAGAAGGTTTTCGACATAGAGGTGAATTCGACCGTCACGTCCATCGCGCCCGGCGCCTGCAGCACGGACGGCGGCGGATGGTCGTCGAAAAAGACTTCGGCGTAGGCGAGGTCGGAGAGCACGAAAATCTCATGCTTCTTCGCGAAGGCGACGAGGTCCTTGTAGAAGTCGAGCGAGGCGACTTCCGCGGTCGGATTGGACGGATAGCAGACGACGACCGCGATCGGCTTGGGGATCGAGTGTATGATCGCGCGCTCCAGCGCCACGAAATAATCCGGCGTCGGCGCCGAGGGCACCGAGCGGATGACGCCGCCGGCCATCAGAAACCCAAAGGCGTGGATCGGGTAGGAGGGGTTGGGCACCAGCACCACGTCGCCCGGCGCGGTGATCGCCTGCGCCATATTGGCGAAGCCCTCCTTGGAGCCGAGCGTCGCCACGACCTGCGATTCGGGATCGAGCGCCACGCCGAAGCGGCGCGCGTAATAGCCCGCCTGCGCCCGGCGCAGCCCGGCGATGCCCTTAGAGGCCGAATAGCGGTCGGTGCGCGGCTTGCCGGCGGTCTCGACCAGCTTGTCGATGACATGTTTGGGGGCGGGCAGGTCGGGATTGCCCATGCCGAGGTCGATGATGTCGGCGCCGCCGGCCCGCGCCTTGGCCTTGAGGCGGTTGACCTGCTCGAAGACATAAGGGGGCAGACGCTTGATGCGATAGAAATCCGACATTCTGGCTTTGTTCCGGAGGGCGCGAAGCGGGAGTTTAGCACTTCTCGCCGCGCGCGGGGAGGGGCGGGAACTTGGGGCCCGGGGCGATCGGGGGAAGGATTGTTTTTCCCAATTATATAGTTGACGTACCATGAGCAAACAAGCTAAAGCTGAGCAGCGTGACAGGCCGGAAGGTGCATACAGAGGGGTTAGTATGCCTCGCGCCATGAGGCGCGAGTGCATGGACAGTCTGTGTAAATACCTAAACAATGTAAACACAGAGTCGTGCGTAGAAGAAAGTATTGAAGAATGCGCAGTTAAGGTGTTTTCAATAGTTCAAGCTTTTCTAAAGTAAAAATTGTTTTGGAAATTTTAGTTAGGTATGAATTGCACATAATGGTCGCGTCGGTGAACGCAGCAAGCTGTTCGATATTGTAGTCAACGCGAGAAAGCTTTAGCCCGTTTTCGCCTTGGCAGAACCCTGTGATTGTTGCTGTGTTGGTAGGCCCATCATAAAAATCGATAGCGAAGTGCATAATATTGTTTCTTATTCCGGATAGCTCTTTGATGCGAGATTTGAGCGTTCGAAAGTCGTCTAACTCTGCTGATAGAGCCTTGTGTTGGTTGAACCATTTACGGAGTAGCGCTAATTTATTTTTAAGGCTTACTGGATGGTCTGGGTTGTAAAGTGTCTTAGAATATTTCTCTTGGTTGATGTGTATCAGTATCGCGTCTAGATGCCGTTCAAGCTGCGCCCATGCCGCAATAGCGTAACCAAGGCGCTGGACGTATGGTGATATCAGACCAATCTCTGAGAGAGGTCCGCCGTTGAATATGAACGGGAATGTTTCTTGGCCCAACGATAGATTGACGCGGTACTCGTCCATGGCCACCTCGAAGATTGAAACGAACGGTTCTTCCGAAAGAATGAACGCGACTCTGCGGCGTATGCTCAATACGCCGCCGAAGCCGCATAAGCCGAAAGCTGAGCCTAAAAAGGAGCGCCCGGCAAGCAAAGGGCGTGTCCATAAGGCGAAGGGGAAAAATTGACGGCTAGTGACCGCGCTTCCCCGTATCGAGAGCGATCCGGATGTCTGGAAGCTCAATATATTCAAATCCGACAATATCTTGTCGAGGCGTCTTTACCTCAAGAAGCTCTTTGGGAATTGAGGCTGTTAGGACATAGTTGCCAGTCCCCCGAGCATCTGAATGCATCAGGTTGTCGAAGCGAATTATTCTGGCTGGCATGGTCACTCCTTGGGATAGTGAGTCGAGCCAGTTTGGAACAATCCACAGCTTCCCTTGCCATTCGATTCCGTCGAGCACGACAAGCCTTCCGCCTGCGGAAGCTCTAACTTTAAATTTTCTCATCTTTTGCCCATTTCGCCCTGCGCCATCGTAGGAAACGACGGGAGTTTTGTTTACGCGTTAATGGGGCCGTTAATCCGCCGATAGGTGAGACGCTTTCCAGCGATCTTCGCCAAGGCAATGTCGCGGCGTTCGCTGTCTTCGACGCCAAGCTTCGAACGGTTGTTGTAACGGAAATCGAACTCTTTGAGATAGCGGTGCAAGTGCTTCTCAGAGCAATGCTGGTAGACGCCCTTCATGCCGCGCTTGAAGATCGAGAAATAGCCTTCGATCGTGTTCGTATGAACCGAGCCGCGAACGTATTCCTCGGCGCTGTGGCAGACGGTTTCGTGTTCGGAAAATTCCTTTCCGGTCTCAGTGTAAAGGCGACTTTCGTCCGTATGCAGGCGGCTTTCTCGGCGAACGTTGGTGACGAGAATTTCGCGGACGCGTTCCTTGGTCGCGGTCTCGACATGGAAAGAGCGGACGCACCCGCCGCGCTCCACAAGGGCGACGATAGAACGCTTGGAGCTATGGGAAGGCTTTCCGCGTTTCGTGCGCTTGGTGACGGTCTCTTTCGTGCCTTGGTAGGTTTCGTCGGCTTCGACGATCTTGCCATCGCCGCCTAGCGGGCCAGCGGTTCCGGGAGCGTCGCCCATGGCCTCGCGGATGCGGTGGGCCATAAACCAAACGGTCGGATAGGTTACGCCCAACATACGCATAAGCTGGTGGGCGCTAAAGCCTTTCTTTGAGGAAGTCATCAGATGCGTCGCATACATCCACATGTGTAGCGGAACCTTGGAGCGCTCAAATACGGTTCCGACCGTCACAGAGAACGGCTTGCGGCATTCGTTGCACTTGTAAACGCCGGGGCGCGTGCTCTTGCCTTCAAGCTTGCGTATGCGCGCCTGGTTTGTATTCCCACAATGGGGACAGAACGGGCCGGTCGGCCAGCGCTGCGCCTCAAGATGCTGGCGGGCTTTGTCTTCGTTGGTGAAAATCTCAGGGAGCGACATTGGGTTGACCTCTATTGAAGCCAAACCTATCATTCCAATGCTGGTACGTCAACTATATAATTGGGATTGTTTTCCTCACCCTCATCCTGAGGAGGCCTCGAAGAGGCCGTCTCGAAGGACGAGGGTGAGGAATATACGCGAAGCCGGGCTTCCTCGTCCTTCGAGACGCGTGCTGCGCACGCTCCTCAGGATGAGGAAGCCCTTCCCCCGATCGCCCTGACTTTGCGAAGCCTTCGCTTGCGCCTGGCGCCGGTCAATCATTGGTGACGATGACGAAATCCTTGCCCGAACGGCTGTCGGGCGACAGCGGCGCGTCGGTCAGCACCATGGTCATGCCGGGATGCATGCGCGCCTGCATGGCCGCGTTGAAGGCAGGCTCGGCGCGAAGCCGCTGGATCACATTGGCGTCCGGCGCGAGCGCCGCGTCCTCGTGATGATGGGTGATCGCGCTCCAATGCATGCCGCGCGAATTCTGGTCGGCGCCGTTGAGCACGAAGACATGCGAGCCGAGCTTGTCGGCGCCCTCGAGCCCAAGGACCGATCGCGCGATCACATGGTCGTTCTCGATCAGCTCGATCACATGGTCGGCGGAGGAGGCGACGATGCTGGTGACGGGATAGGTCTCGGCCTCCGCCCAGTCGGACGGATGCTTCTTGCCCTCGAGCCCGGAGAGCACCTGCTCGAACTCTTTCTCGGCATAGCCGCTCAGCACCATGCCGGGATGGGTCAGCTCCCAGGGGTCGGTATGCGCCCCGGCGATGATCACCGGCGTGCCGATATGGGTGACGGTAAACAGCAGTTCGGAAAATTTCATCGGCAGCCGCACGCAGCCATGCGAGGCCGGATAGCCGGGGAGATTGCCGGCGTGCAGCGCGACGCCCGACCAGGTGAGGCGGTTCATATTGGGCATCGGCGCGTCGTCATAGAGCGACGAGTGGTGATTGCGGTCCTTCTCCAGCACGACGAAGACGCCGGTCGGCGTCGAATGTCCGGGCTTGCCGGTCGAACAGGTGGAGGCGGCGATGCGCACGCCATTGCGATAGACATGGACGCGCTGCTCGGGGATCGACACCACGACCGAGACGGGCCCCTTCGGGGCGAGTTCGGGACGCCAGATGAACTCGCCCGGCTTGAGCCGGCTCACATCCGCCAACGGCTCGGCGCCATAGGCGCGCCGGCCAATGACGAGGGCGCCCGCCCCGAGCATGGCGCAAAGAAATCCGCGGCGGTTCGCTGCAACGATGGTCATGATATGGGCCCCCCAAGGTCCACGATTAGCGAACCGCGGGTAGCACGCGCGCCGGCGCCGGCAAAGTGCGGCGGGGCACAGCCCGCGGCGCGGGGGCGAACCTCTCCCCGCTGGGCGGAGAGGTCGAGCGAAGCGAGGGTGAGGGGCGCGGGGCATGCGGCGGAATTTGGCGAAGGGGGCCGAGTCTGTCGCCGCGATCAGCCTTCCGCGAAAACCCCCAAGCCCCTCACCTCGCCTCTCCCCGCCAGCGGGGAGAGGGGGCGGCGGGCGTAGCGGCTCAAGATCAAACGGCGCGGATGAGGCGCGGAATTCTCACAGGTGCGCGCAAACCTCTCACCGCTCGCGGGGAGAGGTCGAGCGAAGCGAGGGTGAGGGGCCGGGGCGGGTGGCGCAATGTGGCGAACGCTCAGCGCGGAAACCTCGGAGGCGAATATTAATTTGACGATCGGCGTCGGCCCCAACCGCGCGCCCTGGCGCGGCCTCGTCAAGCGCGGAATTGTCGCCGAGGTGATGTCGCTGACCGATGAGGGGAAGCTGTGATTTTTATGTGGAATTGAGGTTCAACTTCAGTGGTTGATCCGAAGACACCAACTGAGAGCTTCCGTGTGCGATTTTGCAGACGACTTAGGGCCGCTGCATTTCGTTGTCGTCGCGCGGCACACGTTGACGTTGTTCCCAATCCGGAACCAGAAGGCGGCCGTCCTTGCGCAATCGTGCAGCAATTGCGTTAACGTCTGCTTTCTTGACAACGCGCTGCGCTAATACTCGCGGCCATATATCTCTATATGGTGCCCAGTCGGGCGCCTTTGGTGTAGCAGCGAGCAAGGTGTTTTCTGCTGCGCGGCGTTCTGCCTCCAAAAACGGTAACGCCTCGCGATCGGGTGCCATCTCATGTGCCGAGTCAAACATTTCTCGTTGACCACTTCGCATTGCTGCCTGTTTAATTTTCGTCTGGGCCCGGCTCTCTGATTGCGCGGCAATCGTTTTTACTTGGCAATCGCGAAAAACCTCTAGTCCCGTATCGTGACGAGTGGCGTAAAAGAGGCTGTAAAGCGCTCTATCGCGTTCCGGGCGAAAAACTGGAGTTTCACAGACATACGTATATTGACCCAATTGCCGAAGATTTTCTGAGAATGCTTCAACTAGTATCGTTTTGCGCTGTTCCGGACTTACCCCTTCCCGTACAGCCGCGATGAGCCTTGCGCGCCAATCTCCTATCGGCATCAGGCTATTCAACGCCTCTGTGATAAATGGGTCATCATGGATCGCGAAACGGTTGATGAAATCAAACATGAAATTAAAAAGGATCTCCGATCTCTCTCGCCGAAGCAGTGGCTTGAGGAGTTCCAGCGGAATTTTCCAACCTTTAGGATCGATCAAGAAAAATGTGAAAGCGCCGCGTGGAATGTCCTGAAGGAGTACGGGCAACTTCTCGAGAAAGTCACCATGATATGTTCTGACCACGACCTGCGGAAATTTTTCGCCAATCCTTTCAAGCTGGGAATAGGCTTGCCGGTTGCGCTCAACGAGCAAAGCCGTCATCGTCACGTTGCGCCCATGCTTTCCCCACGACGCCTTAGCATCTGTTAGGACCCTGAGCGCGACGCCAAACGAAGTATCCTTGTAATCTTCGGCACCGCTTTGCCACGGCCCAGCAAACCCATCTACGAACACAATGTGCTTGTACGTACTGGCCGTTTTATGGACCAGCGATTGCAGGTAATTGTCTAATAGCAGATGCTTCACATAGGCCTGCTCGCGGCCTTCATAATCCTGTAAAGTAACCATTTCTATTCCGCTGCGATGGCATAAGGACCCCGTTTTTCCGGACGCTCGCTCCACTCGCGGCCATCGAGGCTACGGCCGCCGGTTTTGGGGCGCAGGCCGCCCCATTGCTTAAAGAAGAATGCAACGCCGGCCTCAACGCATTGGTCACGTATTTCTCTTACCCATTCAGGGTCCATGAGTCTTGCGCGCGGGCCACTCTCACCTCCTACGATCACCCAATCAATTCCATCAAGATTCATGAGCCCCATTGGCCCGATCAAGGGCTCCACGGATAAGAAGCGTATTGAGGCGTTCATTTGCCGCAAATGCTGAATGCGTGATTTTCGCATTCCATCCTCGATGGAAGTTCCAAGCCACAAATGAAAGGGCGCAGTTTTACCGTTGTAGCGACGGTTCACATAGTCGCGCATGCGCGAACTACGCTTGGTCAAAATCTGATAGGTATGCCAGTTGGCTTTTTCCATTGTATCGAAAACCTTATCGACAAAACAGTGTGGAACGCTCTTATGGAACAGGTCGCTCATTGAATTCACGAAGATTATTTTTGGTGTCTTCCAAGCAAGCGGCTGAAGTAGTCTCTCAGGGCGGAGCATAAGATCGAAGCCCTGTTCAAATGGATGCCCAGGTACTCCGCGGAACCGCTCTGAAAAACGCTCAGCATAGCAGTTGTCACACCCTGCACTAATTTTCGTGCAACCCGTCACCGGATTCCAAGTCGCGTCCGTCCATTCGATCGCGGTAGAGTTGGCCATGTGTGTGCCTCGGAACATAAAGAGAACATATAATGCGGATGTTAAAGTTAAGGAAGTGTTAACGAGGCACACCCTCGCGGAAAGTGCTAAGTCGGCGTTTTAGCGGAGTGTGGCGACGGCGCGGGAAATCTTTAGACGAGTAGCTCCTTTTCAAGGCAAAACTTCGCAATACGTCCTTCCCCTACCCCACCTCGCTCGACCAGCGCTCCGAGCGAAACTCCCTCGCGATCGCTTCGGCGCGGGCGCTTTGGCGCGTCTCGGCTGAGCCGGTCTCCGTAACCCCGGCGCAGGCCGCAAGCGCGATCTCCAGCAGCGCCGCCTTGGGGTAAGTCTGCCCCTCGCGGCCGTCATGGGCGCAGAAATCGCAGGCGCAGACCGTCATCAATTCGCGGAATCGCGCCGGCGCGTCGAAAGCCCCGATCCGTTCGAGCATCAGCGCCGCCGGCCCGGCGCGCATTTTTGAGACGCGATGCACGCGTTCGCATTCGGCGAGCGCTAGCAGCGCCAACTCCCGGCAGTCCGCCGGCGCGAAAAAGCGCGCGCATATTTCCTCGATGCGCGGGCGCCCGCGTTCGACATGTTTGTAATGAACCGGCAGATGTTCGCGCGGCGAATCCGACTTGCCGACATTCATCGCCAGCAGCGCGAAACGCACCGGCAGAGTCGCGCCGCGTTTTGCCGCCTCATCGAGCGATCTCATCAGATGCTCGCCGAGATCGACCTCGTCCTGCCCGTCGGCAATCTGCGGCACGCCAAAGAGCGAAGCGACTTCGGGCAGAATTTCGACGAGCGCGCCGCAGCCGCGCAGCGTGCGGATCATTTTCGACGGGGCGGGGCTCATCAGCCCGCGCAGGAGCTCCGGCCACATCAGCGCCGGGTCGGCGTCGACGAGATGGCCGGCCTCGACCTGTTCGAAGAGAAGGTCGAGCGTCTCGTCGTCCGGGCCGTCCTGGCCTTGCGCGATCAGCGCCGCCATGCGCAGCACGGCGAGGCCGGGGTCGGTCTGTCCCAAGTCGGGGGTGGGGGCCATTGTGGAAGCGCCGCTCAGAGGGTTGCGCGCTACATGCAAAGCCCTTGCCGCGCGTCGACATTCGGGCCTTAAAATTTTTGCGAAAGCGAAAGGAGCGGTGGCGCGCGACGGCGCCCTGCGGCAGACTGCGGGCGTCAAAATTTTTCTCGAATGGAGTTGCGAAAATGCGTCTCGAAAAATCACTCTCGCGCATCGCCAAGGGCACTGGCGCTTCTATCGATTTCACCGGCAAATGGAAGAACGAACTCGGCTCGATCGCCACGATCGCTCAGACCGGCGACGTCGTTTCGGGCCAATATGTGAGCGCGGTGAGCGAGGGCGGAAGCTCGACGACCGGGGTTCTTGCCGGATTCGTCGACGGCGATCTGATTTCCTTCGTCGTGCATTGGGATGAGTTCCAGGCGATCACCGCCTGGGTCGGCCAGCTCGACCCCAAGGCGCCGACGCAGACGATCAATACGCTGTGGCAGATGACCTCGCAGGTCCCGCCGGGCGAGGAATGGGCGTCGATCAACGCCGGGGCCGATGTTTTCGTGCGCGTTTAGCGCGCCGGTTTCGCGGGCGCGTCGGGTCTGGCGACGCTCGCCGCCCTGCGGCGGTTTTCCGCCGCCGCCGCTTCGAGCCCGGCGCCCATGGCGCGAAGATCGGCGGCGGATTTGCGCCTGGGGTCCTTCTGCGGCGCCGGGTCGAAGGGGCGGTAGTCCATCTGCTCGTGGCGCGACTGGCGCACGAAATCGGCCGCCTGCTGGGGCGGGGCGCGCAATCCGGTGGCCTCGAACAGCCGCCCGATGAGCGCGCCGCCGCTTGCCGGCGCCTCCTGCGCCAAGGCGGCCTGGGCGGCGAGGGCGAATATCGGGGCGATGGCGAGACGTGCGAGGGTCATCCCGCAAAGAGGGCGCCAAAATGCGGCGCCAGTAGGTCGGCGTCGCTTTTGGCGCGCGCGCTACGCGATCCGCGCGTAAACCGCGTCGATCCTCGCGCCGCGGTTGAGCCCGCGATGGATCGAAATGTCGAGCCCCTCCTGGCGCGCCTGCGCGCCGTGGCGCCCCAGCAGCCGGCGCGCCGAAGCGTCGCTGTCGACGAAGACGAAGCCGGTCGGCCCCCAGGAAGTCTGGCCGCCGCCGGTCGCGCCATCGGCGAGGAGCCGCGCCACCGCCGCCTCGACCTTGGCGCTGGTGAAGCGGCGGCCGCCCTGGGCCGGGGCGAAATGATCGCCGACAAGCGCCTGAATGCGCGTCACCGCCGCGCCGAAGGGCGCGAGCTCCTTTTCCGCCAGCGCCGGCAGTATCTGCATCAGCACCAGCCGGCAGACCTCGCCGCTCGTCGCCGCGTCAAACGGCGGCAGTTCGGCGAAGGCGTCGCGCTCATCGGCGCCATGCAGCCCGATGTCTTCCGGATCGCAGATCAGCAGGACGCGCCATGCGTCGGGAAATTCGGCGCGGGCGACGACCGGCGGCGTCGTCGTATGGGGGCCGCGGCCGCCGTCGACCACGACGCCGCCGGACTGAAACAGCCCGGCGCCGAGCCCGGAGCGCGCGCCGCGCGCCATCAGCGCCGCGTCGGCGGTTGGATCATGCGGCAAATCTTCGAGACGGCGCAGCGCCGCGCTCACCGCGAGCGCCAGCTGGGTGCCGGAGCCCAGACCCGCATGGGCGGGGATCGCCTGTTCGATCGTCAGCCTATGGCGGCCGGCGACGCCGAGCGCCTCCTGCGCGCGCTCCAAGAGAGCGGCGGCGCGGTCGCTTTCTGGACCTTCGACGCCATTCTTGTCGGCGCGCGTCAGCGTCAGCCGCGTCGCCGGCGCGTCGAGCGCCAGCCCGACGCCGCCGAACTTGCGGCCGAGCCCGCCATTCATGTCGAGAAAACCCAGATGCAGCCGCGCGCTCGCCGCGACGCTCACACTAGCCGGCATAGCGCCTCTTTGGTGGGACTGAACTTTCGATCGGTTTAGGCTATAACGCGTCTCGACGAAAGAATGTTGCGTCGCACTGCGCAGGAGGGGAGCCGGTCATGGCCAAGGAAGAGCGCGTCTATTCCGAAGACGAAATCGCCGCGCGGCTGAAGAGCGAACTGCCGCACTGGCGTTACGAGAACGGCTGGATCAGGCGCAAGTTCAAGACCCACAGCTGGAAGGGCACGCTGATGGTCGTCAATACGGTGGGCCATCTCGCCGAAGCCGCCTGGCACCATCCCGACATCGCCGCCTCCTACGCCTGGGTCGAGGTGAAGCTTCAGACCCATACGGCGAAAGGGATCACCGACAAGGATTTCGAACTCGCCGGCAAGATCGAGGAGGTCGTCTCCTGGCGCCCGGGCAAGGCCGGCGGCGCGCTCGAAGGCACCCCGGAAACCGATCAACGCTTCGCCTATGTGAAATACGACGACTGACGGGACCTGGCGCTTGGCTTTCGACATCGGGGCGATCGCCAAGGCGCGCGATCGCTTTCTCTCGCTGATCGGGACGCGCCCGGTCATCATGGGAATCGTCAACGTCACGCCCGACTCCTTTTCGGACGGCGGGCTGTTCGCGACCCGCGCGGCGGCGCTGAGGCAGGCGAAGAAGCTCGTCGGCGAGGGCGCCGACATCGTCGACGTGGGCGCCGAATCCACCCGCCCCGGCCATACGCCGCTCACCGCGGATGAGGAATGGGCGCGGCTCGCGCCGCTGCTCGCGGCGCTCGTCGCCGAGGCGGGCGCGCCGGTGTCGATCGACACCTATAAGGCCGAGACCGCGCGGCGCGCGCTTGGCGAAGGCGTCTGCCTCGTTAACGACGTCTGGGGCCTGCAGCGCGATCCTTTGATGGCGCGAACGATCGCCGAGGCCGGCGCGGCCGTGGTGATCATGCATAACCGCGAGACGACGGATCCAGAGATCGACATTGTCGCCGACATGAAGCGGTATTTCGACCGTTCGCTTGAGATCGCGCGCCGCGCCGGCGTGCCGGAGCGCCATGTCCTGCTCGATCCCGGCGTCGGCTTCGGCAAGAGCCGCGAGCAGAATTACGCGGCGCTGCGCGCCGTTCCGGAGCTGCGTTCGCTCGGCTTTCCGCTCCTCATCGGCGTCTCGCGCAAATCGCTGTTCAAGGGTCTCGGCGACGGCGCGCTCGAGGGACGCCTCGTCGGCACGCTCGCCGCCAACCTTCTGGCGGCGCAGGGCGGCGCGGAAGTCTTTCGCGTGCATGACGCGGCCGAACATCGCGCGGCGTTCGAAGTGTTGCGCATACTCGCCGCGCCTGGAGGGAGCTGAGACGATGCGGGTCGGGTTCGGGCTTGGCAGCAATCTCGGCGATAAGCCGCGGAACATCCGCGAGGCGCTGCGTCTCATCGAGGCGCGCGGACTGGCGCGGCTGGAGGCGGTCTCGCGAATCTACCGCACGCCGCCCTGGGGCGACCTCGACCAGGGCGATTTCGCCAACGCCTGCGCCATCGGCGATACGGCGCTCACGCCCTATGAGCTGCTCGCCGCGGTCAAGACGATCGAGGCCGACATGGGACGCGCGCCGACCCGGCGCTGGGGGCCGCGGCTGATCGACGTCGACATACTTTTCCTCGGCGATCACGCGATCGACGATCCCGAACTGACCCTGCCGCATAGGGAGCTGTTCCGCCGCGGCTTTGTGCTCGCGCCGCTCGCCGAAATCGCGCCGGACCTCGAATTGGATGGAGTCTCGATGCAGGAGGCGCTCGCCCGCGCCGACGCGACGGGCGTGCGTCCATGGGCCGACGATTAGGCGCCCCACCCCTGATGGTTGCCGTCCCTTGCAACGCAGCAAAATCTGAGACGACGTCGCGCCAGTTGGCGGACCTGATCAAGAATATTAATAAAATTCAAATCGATAATTAGATGCGTGCGGCGCGTCAAACTGTCGCTCGGATTCCCTATCGGATAGGTATGTTACCACCCAGAATGGTTGTATTGGCTATTCGATAGATTGTGATGCTCTATACCAAGGGGTATTGTGTGGCGTTGGGGATATTGGAATTGTTGCGGCACGCTGAGCTGGGTCTGCGGTCTGCTTCCTCACATGGGGGGCAGGG
>JBPFDW010000037.1:0-4293 GCA_051061375.1 Methylocystis sp.
CCGCGGCGGTCAAAACGATCGTAATCGCTCCGATGCGGCCGACTGTCAGCGCCGAGGGAACCAGCCAGCCGCTTCCAGAGGCAAAAAGGGCCGCGGTTTGGCGCAACGCTGCGAAATAAGCGAGCCCAAAGACGAATCCTACGATCGCCATCGAGAACGCGATCCCAGCGGTCAAAGCGAAGGCTTCATATGTCATTCACGGAGCATCCTCTTCCAGGCAAGGGCGCATCCGACCGCGAGACCGAAAACGAGCAGGCCGAGAGTCCAGAAGACGCCGGAACCGGACTGCCTATCGAGCCAGCGCCCGGCGAAGACGCCGATCAAAGCCGGCGTAACAATCGTCCAGCCAAGCGCGCCGATCATCGCAAGGTTCTGGCCGAGCGATCGCTCGCCCTCGCGGCGCCAAAAGGCGCGCCGCTCACGCCGTTTTCGGACAGCCTCGTCGAGAGGTTCGTGATTTTGCGGATCTTGCGTCATTGTGTGGATTGGTCATAGCGCCGAGCGCTAAAGCCGCCGAGCGTCGCTGTAGGGCGTTCAGATCTCAAAAAGCAGCAAATCTGCCGGACCGCCGCGAGATAGAGCCTCTGTGCATCGGTCCGCGCTGTTTGATCTTCTTCCAGCCCGCGGCGGAAAGCGACAAGCACTTCTGTTTCAAGGTGGTGCAGGTCGTCGCAGTGAACGGCTTCCTTTGTCGCGATGACGATCGAGTCTCCATCGCGCACTTCGAACATTCCGCCCCTGACGGCGACGTGATGTTCGGTCCCGGTCCGATCGCGCCAAGTCACCACCGAAACCGCAAGAACCGTCAAGAAGTTGGCGTGGCCTGGCAGAACCCCGAAGGCGCCGGTCTCGTCTTCGGCCCGAAGGCGTGTGACATCGTCCGAGTCGACGACAATCGCAAGCGGGGTGCTGACGTTGAGCCTCATGGCGCTCCCTGTGCCGCCGACTCTCTATGACGGGCCTCCTCCAGGTCTCCCACCATATAGAGCGACGCCTCGGCCCAGTCGTCGGCTTCGCCGTTCAGAATTGCGCGGCAGCCAGCAATTGTCGCTTCGAGCTCGACCGACCGACCCGGCTTGCCGGTAAAGGCGAGCGTCACCATGAAGGGCTGCGTCAAAAAACGCATAAGGCGCCGCGCGCGCTTGACCGCATTGCGGTCTACGGCGCTCAGCTCCTCGATTCCCAGCAAGGCGATAATCTCCTGGAGCTCGCGATAGTGGGCAATTGTCTTTCGAACATCCTGGGCTGTCCGGTAGTGGATGTCGCCCACCAAGCGAGGGTCAAGAAGGCTCGAAGTCGAGGCGAGGGGATCGACTGCCGGATACATGCCTTCGCTTGCCATGTCGCGCGAGAGCACGATCGACGAATCAAGATGGCTGAAAATTTCCGCCACGGCGGGGTCGGTGAAGTCATCAGCCGGCACATAGACCGCTTGAATCGAAGTAATCGCCGCGCCCGCGACGGAAGCGATGCGCTCCTCGAATTCGGCGATCTCGCTCGACAGCGTCGGTTGATAACCCACCCGCGAGGGGAGCCGGCCGAGCAGACCCGACACTTCGCCGCCTGCCTGAACCAGCCGATAGACATTATCGACGAGCAGCAGCACGTTCTCATGGGCGACGTCTCGAAAATATTCGGCGATGGCGAGCGCTGTCAGCCCCACCCGCCAGCGAGCGCCCGGCGGCTCATTCATCTGTCCGAAGACGAGGGCCGTGCGCCCGAGCACTCCTGATTGCCCGAGTTCGAGCAGCAACTCGTGCCCTTCACGCGAGCGTTCGCCGATCCCAGCGAAGACCGAAATCCCAGAGTGCCGCTCGACCGTCGTGCGGATCAGCTCCATGATGAGCACTGTCTTGCCAACGCCAGCGCCGCCGAACATGGCGGCTTTGCCGCCCTTAACGAGCGGCGCCAGGAGGTCGATGACTTTGATGCCGGTATGGAAGATCTCAAGGCCG
The DNA here is from genome assembly GCA_051061375.1 of Methylocystis sp. Taxonomy (GTDB): domain Bacteria; phylum Pseudomonadota; class Alphaproteobacteria; order Rhizobiales; family Beijerinckiaceae; genus Methylocystis. The sequence goes on from JBPFDW010000037.1 coordinate 1,956, forward strand.
CCGCCGAGCCTGTCTATTCCCGGCGCCGCCCCATGGATGGAACGGCGCTCAATATCCGCCGGAAGCGCTGGTCCGCGATCGGCGGGTTCGCCGAGGGCGTTAAGGAGCCGGCCAAGTACCGCATCTCCCACCGGCACGCGGATCGTTGTGCCTGTGGCATGTGCCGACGTCCCGCGCGTGAGGCCAGCGGTATTATCGAGCGCCACGGCGCGTAACGTGGCGGCGTCGAGATGTTGCTGCACCTCCGCGACGAGGGGGCGGCCAAGATCCCACTCGATCGTGATGGCTTCTTTGATGGCGGGCAGCCCGCCCGGCGGAAACCTCACATCGACTACGGAGCCGTGGACCGCGACGACCTGACCCGAAATGCTTCCGTTCCGAAGTCCTTTTGCAACAGTATTCATTGCTCCGTCTCGTGACCCAACTAGAGGCGACGTTCGCGTTTGCGGTCATCATTTGTAGGGCGTCATTTAGGCGCCCATTTTCGCGGACACTATTCTATTTGAATAATGAATGCATTACGCGCCTTTGTAAATTTCCACCAGCGTATCCAGCAACTTCAGCGCTTCCTCGCGGGGTCGCTGAAAGCAGTTGCGGCCAATGATCGAGCCGTTGCCGCCACCCGCGTAAATCGCGCGGGCATCATCGTACACGCTGTCCTCGCCCTTGGCGGCGCCGCCCGAAAACACGACGATGCGCTTGGAGTTGAAGCAACATTGCATGACGTGCTCCACGCGCTCCGGCAGGGTGGTAATAGGGATTCTCCTTTCCTGATACACTTTCTTCGCATCCTTGTTTTCAAGGTGCGCCGTGGGCAGCTTGACCTTGATGATGTTGGCGCCGAGCGAGGCCGCCATATGCGCGGCATAGGCGACAATATCGATGGCGGTTTCGCCGTCTTTGCTGATATCGCCGCCACGTGGGTAAGACCACAGAACGACCGCCAGCCCTTTGGCTTTGGCTTCCATCGATAGCTCGCGGAATTCCTCATATTGATCATACATCGCGTCGGAACCCGGATAAATCGTAAAGCCAACTCCAGCGCAGCCGAGGCGAAGGGCGTCGGCGATGCTCGCCGTAATCGCTTGATCGGCATTTCCCGTCTGGCGCGACAGACTGTTCGCACTGTTGAGCTTGAGGATCGTCGGAATGGCGCCCGCAAAGGTATCGGCGCCTGTGGCCAAAGGCCCTAACGGCGCGGCGTACGCGTTCAGACCGGCGTCGATCGCCAGCTGGTAGTGATAATGCGGATCATAGGCGGCTGGGTTGACGGCGAAGCTGCGCGCCGGCCCATGCTCAACCCCTTGATCGACTGGCAAAATGACCATACGGCCCGTGCCGCCCAGTTTGCCCGCCATCAGCATGCGAGCAAGGTTGGTTTTGGCGCCGGGGGTCTCGCCTTCGTACCAGTCGAGGATTTCGCGAACGCGGAAGGTGAGATTCATGGGGGGTGGTTCCGTGTGATGCTGAAATGGCTTCAGCAGAATACGAGCCGAAACTGCATCCCAGTCGGTTGCTTTCAGCTCGACATGGCGCGGGCCATGTGGAATGAAGGCGCGATCTTAATTTGTAAGATAGCAGTTCGAACTGGCATCCGCCAAAAATGTTCGCAAGGTCGCTGTCATTTGTCCGCTGCGGCGTGCTCTTGGATGTGACCACATGCGCCCGCTCTAGCGAGAAGTTCATCCGCGCCTAGCACGGGCGAGGGTTCGACCTTCAGACAACGGCAGCGGTAGTGTTTCGCTCTCGGCAAGCGTTTTTTATGAACTCGTCGTCGGCACCTCGATAGTGTGCCAGGATAAGAAGTAGTGCGATCAAAGGCGGCTAGCCGAAACCGCGCACGGGCATGATTAAAGCGATGGCGGGCCACGTCAAACGTGGCCGCCGAGCGCGAGCTTGCGAAAGAAGTTGTGGCGAGCCTGCAAACTGCATTCGGTGACGTCGCCGGCGTGGGCAAACGATCATGACGTTGCGCTGCGTCAAGGGGTCAAGCTTTTAGAACGGAACCGGCTCGTATCAAGTGTCGGCGAAGAAATTTACAAATTGTTTTGAGGGCGGGTGAGATTTGTGTCGCAAGAATCCGACGCCCGCCAAATACGGCGGGCGTCTTTAATGCGAACAGCCTGGGCGTCACTGGCAAACCCAAACCCATTGACCTTGATCCCATACCCAGCAGGGACCGTGGACGTGGCCGCCGCCCCCACCGTAGTAGCCGTAGCCGCCGCTCCAATCGCGGTGCCCGTGGCGGTAGTGCCCTCCGTAGTCCGGCAGATACCGACCGTCGCTCCATGCGCCGGCTTGCGCCAATGACGCCCACAACATTGCGGCTGCTAGAACT